>NZ_KB907123.1:86020-344147 GCF_000381825.1 Thioalkalivibrio sp. ALJT | reverse complement strand
ATATCACGCAGGCTGTGCCGCTGCCCCACATGCCCGACCACCAGCGCCAGGAACTGGCTCCAGCGGGAAAGAGCATCGCTCCGGCGCGGTCCATCCAGCTTCGTCGCCAGGCGCTCGAATTCAAGTCGTGGCACGGATTGGAGAAGCTGACGAAGTACAGTAGCATGGTAGGCCATAGCCCGATTCCTCGTTTCGATTCAACGTTTTGTGGTGAAACCATTGTATCGAAAACGGCCCAGGAATCGGGCTATCTCGTTGAATTAAGTGGGACAGCAGTGGGTCTACCTTCGAATTTCACAGGCCAGTGGGCCGTTGCGTTCAGGCCGTCTCGGCGGTGACGAGGCCGCGCTGGAGGTCGACGGTGATCCGTTGGCCCTCAATGACCGTGGCGCAGGCCAGAAGGAAGATCTCCACGAATTCGTTGCGCTCGTCCTCCGGCATCTCCGAGGAAGTGCTGGATGCATCAAAGGTGCCGAACATGGTGTCGTGGGCGCCGGCCGAGTACAGGATCAGCCGCTGCATGGCGGCCTGATCATCCGGCGCTGGCGCGGCGGTATCCAGGACCGGTTCGTCCAGCTTCTGCTTGATGGTGGAGTAGAGGTGAAACAGGTATTCCGCCGCACTCTCGCGACCGCGTCGGTCCTGCAAGGTGAAGTCGGCTTGGACCTGCTGGCCACTGCGGGCACGCAGCACGATGTGCTTCGACTCGGGCTGATCGTCGGCATACGGGTTCAGGATGTGAGCCACGGTGTCTCCAGAAAGGGATGTACAGGCTGGTGAGCCTACGAGACGGCCTGCGAGATTTCCACGGCACCGGGCGCGGGGCGTATCCCTGATGGGATGGCGCACAAGCGCTGCGGCCCATACGACCGAGGCGGCACGGTCTGTGGTAAATTTCGAGTTTGCCGGGATTGTACCGATGGCAGGGCAAGTAGAGCCGCTGATGCCATAAGGTTCCATCCGGGCCCGTACCCAGCGAAAGGGCGCGCCCCGTACGGCGGCTCATGCTGAGTGGAACCACCGGGAGACAATAGCCTGCTTCCTGGCCAGGAACCGGTTAAAGAAAGATGGATGGATGCACGCAGTCGCGCTCCGGTCGCATTTGCGTGCATTTGATGCGCGGTGACTGTCGCACAGGCATTTTGCTACAGATGGCTCGGGGCACGATTCCCGCGGCCGTTCGTGATCCACCATATACGGGCAGCACCGTTACCCGCTGCACTACGCAGCTTGCCTCGGAATACCAACGCCAGTGTGCAGATTCATCCGTGGCGCCTTGACCCGCCAACCCGAGCGGGAACCCTGCACACGAACAACGCGCACGCCCTGCTGACCATGAACCTGTTGCCCCGATTCGCGCCCACTCATCTGCCCTGGCTGCTCAGTGTCGGCCTGCTTGCGGCCAGCGCATGGGTAATCGCCGGGCTGGTGTGGACCATCGTCGCTCCGGGGCACAACCACGCGCCATACAGCGTGGAGCGCATGGATCAGACCCGTACCGAACACACACACCGGGCTGCGGAAACCGACGAGCCGGCACCATCCGGCTTTGCAAGAAGTGCGGAGTTCGCTCCGTTCGGGAGCCTCCGGGAGACCCCGTCGGGGGCGATTGAACACGCCCCCGATACGCGCCTGAGCCTCGAGCTTGTCGGGGTGCTGGCGACCGGGGATGGCGGCGGTAGTGCCATCATCTCCGCCGGCAGGTCGAATGTCGCGCTCTACCATGCCGGCGACACGATCGGGGATGAGCTGGCAACGCTGCATCAAGTGCATCCGGACCGGGTCATTCTGGAACGCGAAGGCCGACTGGAAACCCTGCGACTCCCCCGCGGCGAGGACGTGCGCGTCCGCGAGACCAGGGCTACCCCGCCCCGGCAAACCTCGGAGCCCGCCGGCCGCGTGAGCCGTGCCCGCTGGCTGGAGTCTCCGGAACGAGCCTTGAACTCTTTTCGCGCACAACCCGTAATGCGTGATGGCACACTGGCAGGGGTTCAGATTACCCCGACACGCAACCTGCGCGAGTTCCGACGCGCGGGCCTGCAGCGGGGCGACATCATCACATCGGTTCAGGGGCAGCAAATCCGCGATATTGGCGACCCTGGGCAAATCCTCGCCGGACTCGAGCATGCCGACCGGGTCCAGCTCACCGTTGAACGTGACGGGCAAACCCTGCCACTTACCATCGAGTTGACCGAATGAGTTTCCGACTGCGCCTGCTCACCCTCGCCCTGTCCCTGTTATGCGCAGCGGGGCCCGCCGCGGCGGACGAGCTGACCCTCAATCTCCGCGACACGGACATCAGCGATCTGATCGATCTCGTGTCCGAGGAAACCGGAACCAATTTCATTGTAGATTCGCGGGTGCGCGGCAACATCACGGTAGTTTCCAGCCGCCCGGTGCCCCGGGATGAGCTCATGGAACTGTTCCACGACATCCTCAAGATCCAGGGTTTCGCCGCCATCCCGGGCGAGTCATCCACCCGCATCGTGCCCGACACCCAGGGCAGGCTGGACGCCCCCTCGATCCTTGACCTCGAGGTGGAGGCCGACCCGGACTTGCGCAGCGGCAGCCTCGTGACCCACGTCATGGCACTGCGCCATGTCGCCGCTGCCCAGCTCGTGCCGATTCTGCGCCCGCTCATCCCGCAGGGTGGACACCTGGCCGCAACGGCCGGATCCAATACGCTGTTGATTGCCGATACGCGCCGCAACGTGCAACGCATCCGCAATCTGGTCGAACGCATGGACCTGCCGATGGCGGATGACTTTGAGGTCATCGAGCTCCGCCATGCGCGCGCAGGGGAAATCGCCGAGCAACTGCAGGTGCTGGCGCAGGGCGACGCCGGGGGACTCGGCCCCCCACAGGTCCTCGCCGATCACCGCAGCAACGCCATTATCCTGTCCGGACGCGACGAATCCCGCCTGCGCCTGCGCGGGCTGGTTGCCCAGCTCGACCGCGAGACGGAAGAAGTGAACGCGCGGGTGCATTACCTGAAGTATGCACGCGCCGGCGAAGTTGCAGAACTGCTGCGCAACATCGCCGAAAAAAGCCCCGAAGTGAACGGCGACATCCCAGGCGGGGGCAGCATCCATATCGAGGCCCACGAGCCTACCAATGCGGTGGTGACCTACGGACCGGGCGCGTTCCTGCGGGACTTCGACATCATCGTGGACCAGCTCGACATCCGGCGCGCACAGGTCCTGGTGGAAGCGGTGATCGCCGAGGTCTCCTCGGACCGGGTGCAGGATCTGGGCGTCCAGTGGGGAGCGCTCGGCAACAGCGGCGCCGGCATCCTCAACTTTTCCGGGGCCGGCTCAGGCGGCATCCTGGAACTCGCGGCCGGCGTGGAGGCATTCCTCGACGGGCGTGTTTCCGCCCCGCCGGGCGTCGGGGATGGCCTGACCGCAGGGGGGATAGGCTCAACCGGAAGCAGTCGGATTGCCGCTCTGATCAACCTGCTGCAACGCGACAGTTCCAGCAACATCCTGTCGACCCCCAGCCTTCTGACCCTGGACAACGAAGAGGCCGAGATTGTGGTGGGCCAGAACGTCCCCTTCGTGGTTGGCCGATCGATCGAGGACTCCGGGCAGGCCTTCGACACCATTCGGCGCGAAGATGTCGGGGTGAAGCTGCGCGTGCGTCCGCAGATCAATCAGGGCAATGCGGTCCGCCTGGAGATCGAACAAGAGGTATCGCAGCTGGCACCGGGCACATTCGGCGCCGCCGATCTGATCACCAACACCCGGACACTGAAGACCCACGTCCTGGTGGATGACGGCGACATGCTGGTGCTCGGCGGCCTGATCGAAGAACAACAAACGGACAGCCAGGCCCGCGTTCCCGGACTGGGGAGCATCCCGGCGGTGGGACAGCTCTTCCGGGCGGATCGCAACCAGACGGAAAAACGCAACCTGATGGTGTTCCTGCATCCGCGTATCGTGCGGGACCACGCGCGAGGGGCCGAGCTGACCAGCGAGAAGTACAGCTTCATCCGTGGCGAACAATTGCGCGAGCAGGCACGGACCCAGCGCCGGAGCAGCCCGACGCTGCCCGAATGGGAGCGCCTGACCCAGCTCCCGCCGAGCTTCGACGATATCTATGGCAATCGTGACTGACCTCCTGACGCAACAGCAGTCATGAACGCGCAGAGCCCTCGGGAACCCATGCAGGCAGAAGCAGATGCGCCCGAACCATCGGCGGCCGGCGCGTTTTCGGTGAGCTATTCGTTCGCCCGCCGCTTCGGGGCGGTACCGGGCGATGTGGTCGCCGGCAAGCGCCAGGTCTTCCTGCGCCAGGATGCCGACCCGCAAGGTCTGCTGGAGCTGCGCCGCCGCAGCCCCGAACCGCTCGCGCTGGAGACCGTCGATGAAAAGATCTTCGAACAGCGCCTGCACGAACGCTATGAGGCGTCCAGTTCGCGGGCGATGGAGTCGATGGAGGGGCTGGATGACCACCTCGATCTGTCCAGTGTCGCGGAGTCACTCGCCGAGCCGCAGGATCTTCTCGAGGCCGAGGATGATGCCCCGATCATCCGGCTCATCAATGCGCTGCTCACCGAGGCGGTACGCGAAAACGCATCGGACATCCACATCGAACCCTTCGAAAACCGGCTCGCTGTCCGCCTGCGTGTGGACGGCGTGCTGCGCGAAGTCCTGACGCCCCCGGCCGGCCTCGCGCCGCTGATCGTCTCGCGCATCAAGGTGATGGCACGCCTGGACATCGCCGAAAAGCGACTACCGCAGGATGGCCGCATTTCCCTGAAGGTCGCGGGACGGGCGGTGGATGTGCGCGTCTCCACCCTGCCCTCTGGCCATGGGGAGCGCGTGGTGATGCGGCTGCTGGACAAACAGGCCGGACGCCTGGATCTGACCCATCTCGGCATGGATGCGGATACCCATGCCACCTTGGAACGCGTGGTATCCCGACCGCACGGCATCGTGCTGGTGACCGGCCCGACCGGGTCCGGCAAGACCACCACGCTGTACGCCGCGCTGACCCGACTGAACGACCGTAGCCGCAACATCCTTACCGTCGAAGACCCGATCGAGTATTACCTCGACGGCATCGGGCAAACCCAGATCAACAGCCGTATCGACATGACCTTTGCCCGCGGGTTGCGAGCCATCCTGCGCCAGGACCCGGATGTCGTGATGGTCGGCGAGATCCGCGATGTCGACACCGTCCAGATCGCGGTGCAGGCGAGCCTGACCGGGCACCTGGTCTTCTCGACGCTGCATACCAACTCCGCGATTGGCGCGATTACGCGTCTGCGGGATATGGGCGTGGAACCGTTTCTGCTGGCCTCGACCTTGACCGGGGTTCTCGCCCAGCGGCTGGTAAGGGTCCTCTGCAAGGACTGCCGGGAACCGTATACGGCCTCCACCCGCGAATGCGAGCTGCTGGGGGTCGCCCCCGACTCCCCGCCCACCCTGTACCGCCCACGCGGCTGCACGACCTGCAACCAGCTGGGTTACCGGGGACGTACCGGCATCTACGAGCTGGTAGAGATCACCGAGCCGTTGCGCGCGCTCATTCACGACAACGCCAGTGAACAGGCCATGATCCGTACAGCGCGCGAGCACGGCGTCAGCCTGCGCGCCGATGCCTGCCGCCGCGTGCTGGACGGCACGACCAGCCTCGAAGAAATGCTGCGCGTCACCGAGGCGGGCTAAGCCGGATGTTGCATGCACGGCGCACGTTCTTGCTTGTCTCTTGCCCGCACCGGGGATGGGCCTCGTCCGACCGTACGACCCGGTACGGCCCCTCCCCGGAAGAGCCCCGATGCGGCCAGCATCCTGCGCGATCCGCACGCGAATCCATGAAACGTTCGGCATAGGGACATGCCCGCTTTCGAATACCAGGCGCTGGACGCCGCCGGCCGGACCCGCAAGGGCGTAACCGAAGGGGATACCGCTCGGGGCGTGCGAGCGCAGTTGCGCAGCGAAGGCCTGACCCCGCTTGCCCTGCACGAAATCGGCGCATCCACGCCGAGCTCCCGCAGCAGTCGCCGCCCCGCGGGGCGCATGACGGGCAGTGTCAGCGCGCTCGACCTGGCGCTGGCAACCCGCCAGATGGCCACACTCGCGCGCGCCGGGTTGCCCGTCGAGGAATGGCTGGCGACCGTCGCCCGCCAGTCCGAAAAGCAGAAGGTTCGCAACATCCTGAGCGCCGTGCGCACGAGGGTCATGGAGGGGCACTCCCTTGCACAAGCGCTGGGCGCATTCCCCCGCGTGTTCCCCGATATCTACCGCAGCACCGTCGCGGCCGGCGAGGCCTCCGGGCATCTGCACCTGGTACTGGAACGCCTCGCCGAATACCTCGAAAATCGTCACGCGCTGCGGCAAAAAGTCATGCTCGCCCTGATCTACCCGGTCATCCTGACCCTGGTGGCGCTGGGCGTGACCGTTGGGCTGGTGGTCTATGTCGTCCCCGAAGTGGTCCAGGTCTTCGAGGGGCTGGACCAGCAGTTGCCTGCCCTGACCCGAGTGCTGATCAGCACCAGCGATCTCCTGCGCGCCTACGGCCTGTACGCGCTGAGCATTCTGGTTGTCTTGTTGATCTTACTCACCCGCTGGCTGCGGCGGCCTGGCCCGCGCATGCAGTTCGACCGGCTGGTCCTGCGTCTTCCCCTCCTGGGCCGCCTGGTCCGGGGACTCAATACCGCCCGTTTTGCCCGCACCCTGAACATCCTGGCCGCCAGCGGCGTGTCGCTGCTGGAGGCACTGCGTACCGGGGCCGAGGTCATTGCCAGCCGGCCCATGCGCGCTGCGGTGGAGGACGCCGCGGCCAAGATTCGCGAGGGCAGCAGCATTGGCCAGGCCCTGGAGGAGACGGGATACTTCCCGCCGATCACCGTACACTTGATCCGCAGCGGCGAATCCAGCGGGCGCCTGACCGAGATGCTGGAACGGGCCGCCGAGACGCAGGAACAAGAGGTCGAAGCGCGTATCAGCGTCAGCATGGGCCTGTTCGAACCCTTGCTGATTCTGACCATGGGCGGCATCGTCCTGACCATCGTGCTCGCCATCCTGCTGCCGATCTTTGAACTCAACCAGCTGGTGAATTGAACATGCAAGCTCCCCGCTCTGCCTTTCCCGGGCGTCCCCTGTCTCGTGGCGCCCGCGGCTTTACCCTGATCGAGATCATGGTGGTGGTGGTCATCCTCGGCATCCTCGCGGCCATCGTGGTCCCGCGCGTCATGGACCGTCCGGACGACGCCCGCATCACCAAGGTCAAGCAGGATATACGCACCCTTGAAAGCGCCCTGAACCTCTACCGCCTGGACAACTTCCGCTACCCGACGACCGACCAGGGGCTGGATGCACTGGTGGAGCGACCGCGCAGCGGGCCCGAGGCCCCTCAGTATCGCCAGGGGGGCTATATGGACCGCCTGCCCAGCGACCCCTGGGGCAACCCCTACCAGTACCTGAACCCCGGGCGCCATGGCGATATCGACGTCTTCAGCTTCGGTGCCAATGGCCGCCGTGGTGGCGAGGGCATCGAAGGCGAGATCGGCAACTGGAACATGGACGAATTCTGACAACGCCCATGGCGATCCGACCCCGCCGCGCTCCCGGTTTCACCCTGATCGAGCTGCTGGTCGTGATGTTCGTGATCGGCGTCGTCGCCAGCGTCGGCGTGCTGTCGGTGAGCCAGCTGGGCAGCCGCAGCCTCGAACAAAACGCGCGCCAGCTCGCATCCCAGATCGAACTGGCCCGGGAACAGACCCTCCTGACTGGCCAGGCACTGTCCATTGGTATCGGCACCGAGGGGCTGGTCATTCTGGAACGCCAGTGGATCGACGATACCCGGGTCACCTGGATCCCCATTGAGAGCGGCCCGCTGGGACCCTACGACTTCCGGCAACACGGGCTGCAACCCCGGCTCTATGTGGACGGCCGCCGGAACGGTCTTCGCGAGTCTCCGGAGCACAACCGCATCGCCATTAACGGCAGCGGCCGGATCGAGCCCTTCGAGTTGATCCTGGAATACCCCGACGGCCGCAGCGGCTTCGTACTCCGCAGCGAACGCGACCAGCCCATCCAGGCCTTCGAGCACCCGTCCCCGTCCGACGGCGAGCCGCGCCACCTGCTGGCGCAACGTCCGGGACACCCCGACACGCCATGACAACGCCTGCCGCTGCACGCGGATTCACCCTGCTTGAGGTGCTGATTGCCCTGGTCGTGCTGGGGGTCGCCCTCGGCGCCCTCATCAAGGCGGGCAGTGAGCACGCCCGCAATACTGCGTACCTGCAGGAACGCACGCTGGCCGGCTGGGTGGCCAGCAACCTGATCGCGGACTACGAGGCCGGGCTGCGCCAGGTCGAGCCCGGTACCGAGCGCATTCGTTCGCACCTCGCCAACCGGGAGTGGGATGCCCGCGTCGAGATCACTGATACCGTCATCGACGCCCCGCTCCCGCTGCCGGCCGTGCGCCGCATCGAGGTCCGGGTCTGGCCACTGGACGGTGACCCCGACCACCCCCTCGCCCAGGCGGTCGGCTATGCGCTGCCCTGAGCGCCCGATCCATGACGTGCTCGCGATCCGCCCGGCCCGCGGTTTTACCCTGCTGGAGCTGCTGGTCGCGGTGGCGGTATTCGCCACCGTGGGGGTGCTGGCCATTGGTGGGCTGCGCGCGGTGCTGGTCGCCGACCACGCCACACAGGCACAAAGCCAGCGCCTGACGGAGCTCCAGGTTGCCCTGGCCGTACTGGAACGCGACCTGCGCCACAGCATCGCGCTACGCCCCCGGGATGGATTCGGGGACCGTCTGCCAGCCCTGCGTTACAGCCCCGTCACGGACCCGGAACAACTGGAGCTGGTGCGGGCGGGACACGGAGAACATGACCGCCTCGCACGGGTCGCCTGGCGGGTCTCGGAACGTGGGCTGGAACGGGTCACCTGGCCAGTGCTGGACGGCGCGCTGGCGGAATCCGAGCAGGTGCGGCTGTTTCTGCCAGGTGACCCGGACGCCCGGGATGAGGCTCAGGCGCTGCAAATCCGCTTCGATTTTGTCGACGGTCGCACCCGGGAGATCACGGATAGCTGGCCGCCACTGGACGCCGGCGAACGACGTCCGGCCCAGGTCGTTGTGCACCTGATTATCCCGGGGCTGGGCCCCGTCGAACGGCGTATCGCGCTGACGGGGGGCCAGTGAGGCGCGACGCATCGGGTGCCGCCCTGATCACGGCACTGCTGGTGGTTGCAATCGCCAGCGTGACGGCCGTCACCATGGCCATGCGCGACCACCAGCAGGTGTTCCGCGCGGCGACCATTCAGGACCAGGACCAGGCCAGACGCCTGACCCGGGCCGGCGAAACCGTCGCGCTCCACATGCTGGAAAACCTGGACAGCTACGACAATCTGCCATGGGAGGGTTGCAGCTCGCCCACGATCCCGCTGGAAGTTGAAGGTGTTGGCGTCCAGGCTCGCCTGGAGAACCTGCATTGCCGCTTCAACATCAACAGCCTCGCGCGGCCTGACGATCCCCCGCTGGAGGCCTTCGCCGGCCTGATCGAGCATGCCATCCGTGAGAGCGAGGCAGCGACGGGCAACGCCCGGCGCCTGGCCGTCGCCGTGCACGACTGGCTGAATCCGGAGACGGACGACCCGATCTACCGGGGGCTGGAACCGCCACGGCTGAGTGGCAACCGGCCCATGTGGCTGGCATCGGAACTGCTTCAGGTCCACGGTTTCAGTCAGGACCTCTGGTGGGCCCTGGCGCCCTATGTGGTGGCCCGACCAGGCACGGACAACGCAATCGATCTGGACCAGGCCCCGGACCCGGTCCAGGCCGCCGGGCAGAATCAGGCCACCGAGGAGGCCCCGGAGATTCGGTACTTCCGGCTGCAACTGGTTGTCCGCATCGCCGGCCGCGATTATTTTCACTGCGCGATCCTGGACGGGCCCAACGGGCGTACCATCATCCGCGAACACACGCCCTGCGAACCTTGAGGAAAAACCGGATGCCGATACACGCCACCCACTGGCTGCAACTCAGGTGAACTGGCTGCTGTTCCAGTTGCCGGAACCCGAGATGCTGGCCGCAGACACGCCGGGGCGGCTGCGCTGGCTGCGGCTACGCCGGAACGGGGCCTTCTCCGGGCAGGGCGAGGCGACGCCGGAAGAACTGCGTACCCTGATGACGCCGGACGACCGGACCATCGCGCTGCTGCCGGGAGAACGCGCGCCCCTGCATCGTGTCTTTGTACCCGGCAAGTCGAAACGAATCCGGCATCGCGCGCTGCCGTTCGCCCTGGAAGACCGCCTCAGCGAAGACCTGGAACAGCTCCGCATCGTCGCCGGCCCGCGTCACGGGGCCGAGACCACGGCCAGCGTGGCCGCCCGCCGCGACCTGAAACACTGGGAAGCCTGGCTGCACGATCAGGGCATCCATGTCGCGCATCTGATTCCGGACCTCTCGCTCCTGCGCGGCCTGAAAACGGATGACCGGGCCATCCTGCTCGCGGGGACCCAACGCAGTATCCTGCTCTCCCCGGACGCCGAACCCCTGGCGATGCCCGGCGAGGTCGCCGCCTGGTGGTTGCAACAGCACTCCGTCACATCATCTCCCGAAAACGCCCGTGGCGAGGGCCAGACCGCTCCGGACACGCCCCGGGTGATCGAACCCGGCGCCAATCCAGACCCGCGCACCCCCCTCCACCCCCCGCCCGGCTGGTCGGGGGGGGTGCTCGAGCTCCTTCTGCACGGGCTGCAATCAGGCGACACCCTGACACCCGCACTGCAGCAGACCCTGCGGAGCGCGCTCGCCTTCGACTTTGCCTCCCCCGCCACGGGTTCGCCCGCATCCTCGCTGCTGCCGCCGTCCTGGCGCGTACCCGCCGCCCTGGCGCTTGCGCTGGGCGCCCTCTGGATGGGGGCCCTGTGGCTGGAAGTGGCCCAGCTGGAACAGGAATACCGGGTAACGGAGCGCGAGATTGCCAGCCTGTTCGAGGCCACCCTGCCACAGTCGCGCATGGTTGATCCCGTCGCCCAGTTCGAGGCCCTGCTGGAACCCGGCGAAGCGGAAGCGACGACGGCCACCTCGCCCGGCCCGCTCGGCGCATCCATGGCCAGCATCATGGCGAGCCTCGCCCCGCGCGACTTGGCCCTGCAGCGGCTGCGCGGCGAGCCGGGGCGCCTGGAGCTGGAACTGGAGGGCAGTGGAATCGCGGAACTGGAACGCCTGCGCGAGGACCTGCGCGAAGCCCTGACCGCGCGTGTCCGGATCGTCTCGGCAGAGACCGGGGAACGGGGCGTCCGGGCACGCATGACCATCGAGCAAGAACCATGAAGGCCTTCTGGAACAACCTGCAAAGCCGCGAGCAACGCCTGCTACTAGCGGGCGGACTGATCCTTCTGATCGCGGCCGGGTTCCTCGGTGTGATCGAGCCCCTGCTGGACAGCCGCGAACAGGCCCGCGAACGGCTGGCCGAGGCCCGCTCGGAACTCGCCTGGATGCAAGCCAATGCCTCTGCGGCCGCGGCTGCCGCCTCCCGTGATCGCGGCTCGGCCCAGGCCGATCAACGCCCGCGCCTCGAAGGCCGCTCGCTGATCGCCCACGTGGATGCCTCCGCCCGGGCCTCCGGCCTGGGCGAGCACCTGGCGCGGGCGCGGCCGAGCGAGACCGGCGTGAACGTACACCTCGAAGCCGTGCCCTACAGCGCCCTGATGCGCTGGCTCGGCGAACTGGAGCAGGAAGACGGCGTTGTTCCGGGACGCATCCTGCTGGAACGCGTCGTCGACCCGGGGCGGGTCAATGCCGAACTCTTTCTCACCCGCGAGCCCTAGCATGAATACGGACCAGGACAACCCGGCCGCCCAACGGCAGGCGTATCGCGCGCCGTGGTTCTCGCTGGGGACCTTTTTCGTGCTCGCCCTGCTGGTCGCGCTGGTTGCGCGCCTGCCGGCCTCCGTTGCGCTGGCGGCGGCCGAACGGTGGGCCGGTTTGCCGGACAGCATCGCCTGGGAGCAGGTGCACGGGTCGGTCTGGCGGGGCAGCGTCGATGGGCTCCAGTCCCAGGTGGGGCCCATGGGGTATCTGCAGTGGGAACTCCAGCCTGGCGAATGGCTTCGTGGCGGCGTGGCCGCCGACCTCTACTGGCTCCCGCCAGGCGGAGGCGAGCTCCGCGGTGCCCTCCGGGTCGGGCCTGGCAGCCTGCAACTATCGGGGCTCGAAGGCACCCTGCCCGCAACTGCGCTGCATCAGTGGGATACCGGCATCCCGCTCGTGCTGGACGGCCACCTGCTGGCGAGCGACCTCCAACTTCGAGTCCGGCGGAACGGGTCAGTGGAGCAGGCCTCGGGACGGGTCAACTGGCAGCAAGCGGCAGCGGGCCTCCCGCGTCCCTTGCCTCTGGGCGAACAACGCGCCACTCTGCGCGACGGGGATGAGCTCCTGGGGATCGAGCTGGATGCCTCACCGGAGGCCGAACTGGGGATCACCGGCACCCTCCGCCTGGACCTGCGAACGAACCCGCCGGGCCTGGACGCTCAAGTGCGGCTGGACCCGCGCGCCCACGCCGATGACAGCATCAAGCGCCTACTCGAAAACAACCTCCGTCGTAATGAGCAGGGACGGTATCTATGGACCGCAGGATCAGCCCCGTGACACTTGAGCAATCCATGTTCGCGCCCAACAGCCACCGTCGTTCCCTTGCGCCCGTTTCGCTCGCGACCTGCGTGCTGATCGGCCTGGCCCTGACCGGGTGCGCCACGACGCCACCACAGGGGGCCGACTCCCCGCCAGCGGACGTCCGACATGCGCTGGACCGCGGGGACTGCCGCGTGGCCTACGACGCACTCGATACCGCCGATGCGCCGAGCGCGGTCGACGTCCGCCTGTCCGTCGCGCGTGTGTGTCTGCAGCGCGGGGAGTTTACGCGCACCCGCAACCTCGCTGATGCCATTCTCGAGGACCACCCGAACCACCCGGATACCGACTACGCCGCCTATTTGGGCGCCCTGGCGCAACTGGGCACCTGGAACCGCGCCACCGCCATGCCGCCGCAACAGCGCAGCGAACAGGGCCGTCAGGTCTTCCTGCGACTCGCCGCCTTCCTGAACGACTACCCCATGTCGGAATACACGGAGTCCCTCGCCCCGCGCCTCGCTCGCCTGCGCGAGAACCTGGCCGACATCGAACTCCAGATCGCCGACCAGGCCGCCGCAGCCGGCCATCAGGAAGAGGCCCGCGCACGCGCCGAATACGTCCGCGACTACTACCCCGGTACCTCCGCCGCCCGCAAAGCCGCCGACCGCCTGCAGGGGGATGCAGGGACTGACCGTTAAGGAGACGCTGATTGAATCGCACGTCCGCGTGGGTGCCCCCCAGTTTTTGGAGACAAGCGTTCCGAGACAAGACGCATCGTACAGCGGGTAGTGGTTCTACCCGCCCGTTTCTGATGGATTCGGGGCGCAACGCAGGATCGGGCCATATTCATTCAGAATCGGGGGGCCCCCACCCCCCCAGGTTTTTGAAGTAGGGGGTTTGGCGGCCGTTTTTTGATCAACAACGGGCGCGGGAACGGCGTTGCGGTTCTCCTGTAGCAGAGTGACTGCACGGCCGTCACCGCGCATTAAACGCACGCAAAAGCGACTCGAGCGCGGACGTGCGATTCAATCAGCGTCTCCTTAACCCAATTTCCGCCTCGTCCAATTACCGGCTCAAGCCACTGCTCATGCCGAACGATCCCCACTGGCACCAGCAATGGTTCCACGACGCCATCCACCTGCCGCACGCCTGGGACATCACCAACGGCCAGGCACCGTCCGCAGAAATGGGATAGAACCCCGCAAAGCCGCCGACTGCCTGCAAGGCACCGCCATCCACTGACGCCTCCCGGACGCATGCCGGCGCTCGCTGCACGGATCTCTGTACAACGACCACGCGCTGGACAGGCACTTCAACAAAAATAGAAGGGGTTAATAAGCACATCCTGATGGATGCATTACGATCGCGCCGCCCCGCGGCCTTCACCCGGCGCGATCACCTGTTACCGGAGCCCTGTTCCCATGCCCAGCTCGCGTTCTTTCGTGGCCCTGCTGGCCCTGGTCCTGAGTCTCGCTTCCTTCCATGTCCACGCCGATGTCGGCGACGACCTGCAGGCACTGGTCGCGGACCTCCGCAGCTTCAACGAAGACCTCGGATCTTTCTCAATCAGTGCGACCCGGGACTGTACGCAACTGGGCACCCTGAATACCTCAGTCGCGGATTACATCAACAGTCTGGAGCGGATCCACGCCCAGCTGCGCACGCCGTTTGCCCTGCGGCCGGACGATCTGGCGTCCCTGGACGAGCTCGCGACCCTGGCCACGGATTCGGCGAGCGAGACCCTGCGCCTGGCCACGGAACTGCAGGACATCGAAGACGTCCAGGACCTGCTCCGGTACCGCACCGCCCTCACCGCGATGCTCCAGCTGTCGGACGACATCGGCACCATGGCCGATCGCATCATCGAGATGGCCGACCGCATTCTGGTCATGGCGGACAACATCGGGCTGATGGCCGATCGCATCCTCGCGACCCAGCGCCTGCAGAACACCAACATCGCGCTCACCCAGCAGGCCATGCTGTCCACGCAGGAGGGTCTGATCGCCCTGCAGACCAGTGTGTCGACCATCGCCTACAACACCACCCTCGGGACCATGGTGGACGACAGCCAGGTGCTGGCCGATGCGATGGACGCGGTAACCCTGACCGAACACAACATGGCGGATGAACTGGCCGCTCTTGAAGGAATGACCGCTGCGGTCGCCCACCACGCCGCGGACCTGATCAGTGCGGTCAACGAAGACAGCCAGGCCGCAAGCCACTACATCGATGGCGATACGCTGACTTGGCTCGGCGATCTTTCCTGGATCCACCGTGCGCTGGGCGACGCCCTAGAGGAGCACGCGACACAGGTCGACCGCCTGGCCCCGGTAACGGACAACGCAGTACTCGGCGACGCCACCGCCAGCATGCTGCGCCTGACCCGCGACATCGGGCGGATGTCCAACCGCATCCTGCAGATGAGCGACCGGATCATTGTGATGGCCGACAACATCGGGCTGATGGCCGATCGCATCGTCGAGACCCAGAACCTGCAACAGTCCAATCTCATCATGACCCGTGAATCGCTGCTGACCGCCCAGTCCCTGACCCTTGCGGCCATGCGCGACAGCGGCCTCTGATCGATCCGTCTCCCGGAGAACAAGCCATGTCCGCACTCCGCCTGCACCGTATCCTGGCGTTCCTGCTCCTGGTCAGCGTCGGGCTGGCCCACGGCCCGGCGCGCGCCGACCTCGCCGCCGACCTGCAAGCACTCAACGGCGGGGCCATCGCCCTGAACAATCAGCTGGCGATGGTCAACCTCGCCGCCGGCGTCACCTGCCCGGCCCTGCTGGAGGCCAACCAGTCCGCACGCGACCTGGTCAACGGCATCACGGCCATCAACGCGGGCCTGGCCGCACCACTGAGCGTGGACGCCGCCACCATGGAGGCCCTCGACGACCTGTTCGATAACGGTCTTGCGCTCGCCAACGAGGCCCTGCTCCTGTCCCTGCGCCTCGACCACCTCGGCGCGGTTGGCGACGACATCACCCTTGTCATCAGTATCGCGGCGATGCTGCAGCTTTCGAACGACATCGGCACCATGGCCGACCGCATCGGCGAAATGGCGGACAACATCCTGGTGATGGCCGACAATATCGGCGAAATGGCGGACCGGATCCTGGTGACCCAGGATCTGCAATCGCGGAACGTCGCCCTGACCATGGACTCCATCCTGCAGACCCGGAACAACATCCTGGCCGTGGTCTCGGTGATGGAGGACGCCAGCTACGCGGCGGAGTTGAGTCAGCTGGTAATGGAGGGTGGCCGCCTCTCCGTGCGCATGCGGGCCGTGATGTTCCGCCCGTGGCGCATGGACCGCCAGCTCCGGTCGATCGTTGATGACGTACAGGACTTCCAGGCCGACGTGATCAGCCTCCGCCACGCGATCAACGCGGCCGCGAAGGACAACCAGGTCCACCTCGGCCCCAGGGTATTCATGGAGCTGGGCAGCCTGTCGCTGATGATGCAATCGCTGACCACCGCCCTGGACGGCTACGTCATCGCCATCAACGGACTCGCGCCGATGACCTCCGACCCGACGCTGGCCCGGTCCATGGACAGCATATTGGAGCTATCGGCCGATATCGGTCTGATGGCCAACCGCATCCTCGAGATGTCAGGACAGATCCTGGCGATGGCGGACAATATCGGCACACAGGCGGACCTAATCCTGGATACCCAGCAGGCGATGAACATGAACATCGCCGCCAGCCAGGCCTCCATCCTCGCTGCCCAGGAGTGGGCGGTCGGCATCATCGAGGCACGCGACCTCTAAGCACGCAGGGCCCGACAGCACGCGATACACGCCATGCCCAGCGGCAGCAAACAGGCCCGGACGTTCAGAAGCGGTCGAGGCTGGCGAGCGGGCCCGAGAGATCGCGCACGCGCATCCAGGAGGCGATGCTGGCGCGCCAGCGACGGGTGGGCAGTACCGCGTGCGGCACGCTCTGGCTGAGGAACATCACCAGCGTGCCGGCCGTGGGCTGGATGCGCTGGCATTCGCGGTCCGCAGTGTCATGGATCGCGAGCTGGCCGCCATCCTGCTCGCGCCAGTCGCGGTTCAGGTAGAACACCAGCGACAGCCGGCGGCAGTTGCCGGCCTGGAAGGCATCCACATGCCGGGCGTAATGGGTGCCGGGCGGGTACAGGGCAAAGTGCGATTCGGTCTCGAACAGGCCCGGGATCAGCGTGCGGCTCACCTGCAGCCGAATTTCTTCCAGGCGAGCCATGAACGCCTGCTGGGCCGGACTGGCGCCATCCAGCCAGTGGATCCAGTCGCCGCGGGTAGCCCCGTCCCGGTGGCGGTCGCCACCCCGGCCAATGCGCGCCTGCGCCAGCTGCGCGGCATCGCGCAGAGCGTAGACCTCGTCGTGCAGCGCATCGACCGTATCCGCCGGTATGAAGTCGGGCCATACGCACCGCTGATCACGCGCCAGCGCATCCAGCCAGCCCTCCGGCTCGCGGGCCTCGGGAACCGGGGGGTCAAGGACCGCCGGTGCGCGGGGCGGAAGCGTATCGGAAAAGTCCGGCCATTCGGGGCCGGGAACGGGCAGATTCACGGGCGGGGTCTTCCATTCGGGCCGCCGAAGCGGCACACAGGCGGGTGCCTGCAAGGCAGCAATATACCTCGCCCGGGCCGGCGCGCAAGCACTTTCGACGGGATCTGCTCGAACCGCGTCAGTGGCTCAGAAAACCGCCCGCGATCAGGTGCTGGCGCAGGGCCGCCTGCCCCTCGGTCACGCGGGCGCGGGGCCCGCGCAGGCCCAGCTCGACCTGCGGGGCGTTGCGGTCCATGCGCGGCAGGCAGGAGATGCGCAGATCGGGGAAGGCCGCCTCCATCGCCTCGAGGATGGGGACCAGGCGGCTTTCGGTGACGTTCTCCAGGCGCAGGGTTTCCTCGACGGCGCCGGCGGCGGCGTCGCGGTCGGGAAAACGCTGCTCCAGGACCCAGCGGGCCATCGGCTCGGCCATCACCGGGAAGCCGGGCACACAGTGGTGGCGTTCGCAGCTGAACCCGGGGATGCCGTTGACCGGGTTCGGGATCAGGCTCGCGCTCTCCGGGAGCTCGGCCATGCGCACGCGGTGCGGCCACGCATCGGCGCCGAAGCGCTCCTCGAGCAGGGCCATGAAGTCAGGATGCGGCGCCAGCGGGCGCCCCAGGGCCTCGGCCAGGCAGGCGCGAGTGCGGTCGTCGGGCGTCGCGCCGATGCCACCAAAGCTGAACACCTCGGCGCCGCTTACCAGGGTCTCGCGGAAGGTCTGCGTCAGGCGCCCGGCGTGGTCCCCGACGATGCGGACCCAGGCGAGTTCGAGGCCCTTCTCGGCAAGCGCCTCGGTCAGATGGGCTTGATGGCGGTCGCGGCGCTTGCCGCTCAGGAGTTCGTCGCCAATGATCACGGCGCCGATCTCCACCGCATCCGCATCCCGTTCGACCATCACGGGTCCGTCCATCGCCCCGGTCTGCGCCACGTTACTGTTTGGCGCCCAGCGCGAGCGCGCGCTCGCGGGCGGCGGCGCGCGCCTCGGGGGCATTGTCCGGATCGTTGAGCCACGGCGTCAGGTGCTGGCGCAGCAGCCCGGCCAGGAAATCGAGGTGATCCGCGCGGTCGTTCAGGGCCGGGATGTAGTGGAAGCGTTCGCCACCGGCTTCCTGGAAGATTTCGCGATTCTCGTCGCCGATCTCCTCGATGGTCTCAAGGCAGTCGGCGGAGAAGCCGGGGCAGATCACGTCCACCGAGCGCACGCCCTGCCCCGGCAGGGCCTCCATGGTCTTGTCGGTGTAGGGCTGCAGCCACTCCTCGCGCCCGAAGCGCGACTGGAAGGTGACCTGCCACTGGTCTTCGTTCAGCCCCAGGGCCTGCGCCAGCTTGTGCCCGGTAGCGTGGCACAGGCAGTGGTAGGGGTCACCCTGCAGCAGGTAGCGCCTGGGGATACCGTGGAAGGACATCACCAGGCGCTCGGCCTGGCCGTGTTCCTGCCAGTGCTCGCGCACGCTGCTGGCCAGCGCCTCGATGTAGCCGGGCTGGGCATCGTAGGCGGCAATGAACTGCAGATCCGGCACCCAGCGCCAGCCCTTGAGCACGTCGGCCACGGCATCGAAGGTGGAGCCGTTGGTGCTGGCCGAGTACTGCGGATAAAGCGGCAGCACCACCACGCGGCGCACGCCCTGGCGGCGCAGCTCGTCCAGCCCCGCGGCGATCGACGGGTTGCCGTAGCGCATACCCAGCGCGACCGGGACCTCACCGACCTGTTCGGCCAGGCGCTGGCGCACACCCTCGGCCTGGCGCTTCGAGATCGCCAGCAGCGGCGAACCTTCGTCGGTCCAGACGGTGGCGTACTTGGCGGCCGAGCGCTTCGGACGGATGTTGAGGATGATGCCGTTGAGGATCAGCCACCAGATCGGGCGCGGGACCTCGACCACGCGCGGATCCCAGAGAAACTCCTTCAGGTAGCGGCGCAGGGCGGGCGCGGTGGGTTCGTCCGGCGTGCCGAGGTTGGTCAGCAATACGCCGACGCCGCGCGCCTGGCCGTGACGATAATCCGCTTCTCCGAAGTACTTCATGGTGCTCCTTGCCGACACGAGGGGACGCTGACTCCCTGTCGGAGTAGCGCAGCGCCATTTGGTTCAGCGGTCAAGGATAGCGCGGCGGCGGCCCGGGGGCAGCCAGCGCCGGTTCAGCCCAGACGGCCGCGCAGGGGGCTGGTGCGCGGGAAGTGCGCCTGCAGGAACTCCATCTGGTCGGCCAGCACGCGTTTGCCCTTGAGGAAGATGTATTCGGCGTGGGTTGGCGTGAACGGGATCGCGAGCAGCTGCATCCCGGCCTCTTCCGGCGTGAATCCGGCCTTGTGGTTGTTGCAGCGCTTGCAGGCGGTGACGACGTTGGTCCAGGTGTCGGAGCCATTCTGGCTGATCGGCGTCACATGATCGCGGGACAGCTCATGTTCGGGAAAACGGTGGCCACAGTAGAGACAAAGGTGGGCATCGCGGCGAAACAGGGTGGCGTTGTTCAGCGGGGGGATATAGTCGCTGCGGTGGGACTGGCGAGTGCCGAAGGTTGCGATGATCGAGTTGACCTCAACCCGGGACTGCTGCCCGGTGCGGGCGTTGATGCCGCCGCGCATGCGATAAAGCGGGCTGCCACAGGTGTAGGCCACCTGCCCGGTGTAGTAGAGGCGAACGGCCTGCTCCGGGCCGATCCACTCCAGCGGCATACCCGCGGCATCCGTGCGCAGGACTTGATGCTCGGTCGGTATCATGACCTCGTCCCGTCTCAAGGAAACACGGATTTGCTCACACGGACCGCGAATGAACAAATCCATGCCCCCTCAGGGAGACACTGCAAGAAAAAACAATAAACAGCCTTCGAGAACAACGCAATTACAACGCCATGACACGTGGTGTCGTAAGCTGCGCGGGTTTGCGAACACCGTCCGGCACGCCGGACACGGTTTAAGCACGAGGCCGATTCCGCTAAACTCGCGGGTCGTTTTTTGTGCGGCACAGCCGGATCACGTGTGCCGTATCCGATTTCACCACCCGCGAGCGCGGCTGATCGTCCCGCCACGAATACGGGCACGCTCGGCCCGGGGAGAGAGTGCATGGCAATCAAATTATCCGTTCCCAAGGAGTCCGCCAGCGGCGAACGTCGCGTGGCCCTGGATCCGACGGTTGCGGCCAAGTTCAGTGACATGGGCGTTACCGTGCAACTGGAGAAGGGTGCCGGTTCCGCAGCCCATTTCCCGGACGCCGCCTACGAAAAGGCGACCGTGGTCGACACCGACACCGCTTACGGCCAGTCGGACCTGATGGTCCGCGTGGCCCCGCCGACGGTAGAAGAAGTGAACCAGCTGCCGGAGGGCTCGACCGTGGTCAGCCTGTTCCACGCCCACCGCAATCCGGACGTAGTCAAGGCAATGCAGGAGCGCAAGATTCTGAGCTTCGCAATGGAGCTGATCCCGCGCATCTCGCGCGCCCAGAGCATGGACGTGCTGTCCTCGCAGGCGGCCGTGGTCGGCTACAAGGGCGCGATCATGGGTTCGGATCTGTCCTGCCGCTTCTTCCCGATGCTGACGACCGCGGCCGGCACCATCCGCCCGGCCAAGGTTGTCGTGATCGGCGCCGGCGTGGCCGGGCTGCAGGCGATCGCCACGGCCAAGCGCCTGGGCGCGATGGTCGAGGCCTACGACGTGCGCTCTGCGACCAAGGAGCAGGTCGAGTCGCTGGGGGCGAAGTTCCTCGATCTGGGGGTCTCCGCCGAGGGCGAAGGCGGCTATGCCCGCGAACTGACGGCGGAAGAAAAGAAGCAGCAGCAAGAGGCGCTGGGCGCGTTCATCGCCAAGGCCGACGTGCTGATCACCACCGCCGCGATCCCCGGTCGCGACGCGCCGAAACTGGTCCCGAAGGATATGGTCGAGGGCATGAAACCGGGCGCGGTCATCATCGACCTGGCGGCCGAGGGCGGCGGCAACTGCGAGCTGTCCGAACCCGGCGCGACCCGCGAACATCAGGGCGTGGTGGTCCATGCGCCGCTGAACGTTCCCTCGCAGGTCCCGCTGCATGCCTCCGAGATGTATGCCAAGAACCTGCTCAATTTCCTCACGCCGATGATCGCCGAGGGCGGCGAGTTCAAGCCCGACTGGGATGACGAAGTCATCGCCAAGAGCGTGCTGACCCGCGACGGCGAGATCGTGCACGAGGCCACCCGCGAGGCCCTGAAGGGAGCGAACTCATGATCATTGAAGGCTTTATCGCGCTGTACATTTTCATGCTCGCGGCCTTCACCGGCTACGAGATCATCTCCAAGGTGCCGGTCATCCTGCACACCCCGCTGATGTCCGGTTCCAACTTCGTCCACGGCATCGTGCTGGTCGGGACCATGGTTGCGCTGGGCCACGCCACGACCCCGCTGGAACAGGCCATCGGCTTTGTCGCCGTGATCCTGGCCGCGGGCAACGCCGTGGGTGGCTACGTCGTCACCGAACGCATGCTGGAGATGTTCAAGACCAGCAAGAAGGACGACAAGAAGGGAGATAACGCATGAGCCTGATCATCAACCTCGCCTATTTTGCGGCGGCGGTACTGTTCATCGTCGGCCTCAAGCAGATGTCCTCGCCGACCACCGCGCGGCCGGGCATCATCTGGGCCGGCGTGGGCATGGTGATCGCCACGCTGGTCACGTTCGTGCATCCGGAGATCTCCGGCGGCGTGAACTACACCCTGATCATCCTGGGTATCGCCATCGGCGGCGCGCTGGCCTGGTGGAGCGGCAAGAAGGTCGCGATGACCGACATGCCGCAAATGATCGCGCTGTACAACGGTATGGGTGGTGGCGCCGCGGCCGGTATCGGTGCGATCTACCTGCTGCAGGCCACCCCGGAAACCGTGAGCAACACCGGCCTGGCGATCGCCGTGACCGGCTCGCTGATCGGCTCGGTGGCCTTCTCCGGCTCGCTGGTGGCCTACGCCAAGCTGGAAGGTCTGATGAAGAAGACCTTCACCTTCGGCGGCCAGCAGATCGTGAACATCGCGATCTTCGCCATCACCGTGATCCTGGGCCTGATGCTGGCCACCGGCGGCGGCGAGATCGGTTCGGCCACCCTGCTGCTGTTCTTCATCCTGGCGCTGGCCTTCGGCATCCTGATGACGCTGCCGATCGGCGGCGCTGACATGCCGGTGGTGATCTCGCTGTACAACGCCCTGACCGGCCTGGCGGTCGGTCTGAAGGGCATCGTGCTGGACAACCCGGCGCTGATGATCGCCGGTATCGTGGTCGGCGCGGCCGGTACGCTGCTGACGCAGCTGATGGCCAAGGCAATGAACCGCCCGATCAAGAACATCCTGTTCAGCCAGTTCGGCGGCTCCGCCGGCGGCGGCGAGGAAGAGATCGAAGGCACCATGAAGGAGATCCAGGCCAACGACGCCGGGATCATGATGGCCTACGCCGAGAAGGTCATTATCGTGCCGGGCTACGGCATGGCCGTCGCACAGGCGCAGCACAAGATCTGGGAATTCACCCAGCTGCTGCAGAAGCGCGGCGTGGACGTGAAGTTCGCGATCCACCCGGTCGCGGGCCGCATGCCCGGGCACATGAACGTGCTGCTGGCCGAGGCCGGCGTGCCCTACGACATCATCTTCGATCTCGACGAGATCAACGAGGAGTTCAAGACCGCGGATGTCGCGATGGTGATCGGCGCGAACGACGTCGTGAACCCGGTGGCCCGGACCAATCCGGAATCGCCGATCTACGGCATGCCAATCCTGAACGCCGACCAGGCCCAGAACGTCATCTGCGTGAAGCGCGGCAAGGGCGCGGGTTTCTCGGGTATCGAGAACCACCTGTTCTATGCCGACAACAACCAGATGCTGTACGGAGACGGCCAGAAGGTCGCCGCCGAACTGGTGGCCTCGGTCAAGGCCCTCGGCTAGCTCGACCTGCGTGGCCGCTGGCCGGCCACGCCTGCAAGACCCGGTTCCGCTCAGCGCGGCCCGGGTCTTTTTTTGTGCGCGCGCGACCCCGCTGCCCGCGCCGGCCCGGCACGCTTTGCACGCATTCCATACAGACTACCCACAAGAAGCGCAACCGGGTCGGGGTTAGCAGCAACAACGCTTCCACCGTTTCACGAAAGAACCGTAACTTACTGTTTTTTAAAGCCACAAAAGAACATGGTCGTTTTTTGACCAATCCCGGCACTCCCCGCAGTTACAAACAGTTAGGGCCTGTTGGGGCGATTCACCCACAGACTTATCCACAGCTTTTGTGGATAACCAACAGCCCCCTAACCGGACCCTGTATTCAGCCCGAACCAGTAGACTGTGGACATGGCTGCCTCGCCCCGTATCGCCCGCATCGCCCTGGACCGTCCCCTCGATCGGCTGTTCGACTATCGCCTGCCCGAGGCGGCCACCCCACAGCCGGGCCAGCGCATCCGCGCCCCCTTCGGACGCGGCACAGCCATCGGCGTCGTGGTCGAACTGGCGGCCTCCAGCGAGGTCCCTCCCGGGCGGCTGCGCGCCCTTCAGGCGGTACTGGACGCCGAACCCCTGCTCGATGCGAGTCTGCTGGAACTGCTCCAGTTCGGTGCCCGCTACTACCATCACCCCCTCGGGGAGGCCCTGCTGGGGGCCCTGCCGCCGGCCCTGCGTCACGGCAATCCCCTGCCTGCCCTGGCCCCCGAGACCCTGTGGCGGCTCAGCCCCACCGGGCGCGATGCCCTCAACGACCACCGAGTCCGCGGACGGCGCCAGCGGGCGACCCTGCGCGCACTGGAACAGGCCGGCCCGGACGCGGCCCTGGATCGCGCCACCCTCGCCGCGGCGACCGGGCTGCGACTCGCCCCGCGGGAACTGCGGGGCCTGAAGGAACGGGGCTGGCTGGAGACAACCGCGCCCGACGCGGACCACCCTGTCGCACCGACCCCTGGCGAGCATGCACTGACCCCGGAGCAACAAGCCGCCGTGGCCGCACTGGACCCGACCCACCCGACGCCCCTGCTGCTTCAGGGCGTCACCGGAAGCGGCAAGACCGAGGTCTATCTGCAGATGGCGGAACGCGTACTGGCACGCCAGCGCCAGGTCCTGTTCCTGATCCCCGAAATCGCCCTGACGCCGCAGCTCAGCGCCCGCATCCAGCAACGCTTTCCCGGACAGGTCGCCCTGCTCCACTCGGGCCTGGCCGAGGGCGAACGCCTGCGCGCCTGGGAGGCCGCCCGCCGCGGCCTGCGCCGCATCGTGGTCGGGACCCGCTCGGCCCTGTTCACACCATTACCCGATCTCGGCCTGATCATCGTCGACGAGGAACACGACGCCGCCTTTAAACAACAGGACGGGTTCCGCTACAACGCCCGCGATCTCGCGATCAAGCGCGGCCACATCGAGGGGGCCGCCGTCGTGCTCGGGTCGGCCACCCCCACCCTGGAGACCCTGCATGCCGCGACCAGCGGGCGCTACGCCCTGGCGCGCCTGAAGAACCGTCCCGATGGCAGCCGCCCACCCCCCGTGGAGGCCATCGACACCCGCGTCCATCCAGCCGACGAAGGCCTGACCGCGCCGCTCCTGGACGCCATGCAGCAGACCCTTGACGCCGACCAGCAGTGCTTCCTGCTGCTGAACCGTCGCGGCTTTGCCCGAGTCCTGTCCTGCGATGCCTGCGGCTGGATCGCCGAGTGCCCCTCCTGTGATGCGCGGCTGACCATCCATGCCCACAACCCGCGCGCCGTGTGCCATCTCTGCGGGCATCAGGAGGCACGCCCCCGGCGCTGCCCCGAATGCGGCGAGGCCCTGGCCCAGCGCGGGCTCGGCACCCAGCGTCTGGAACAGGCCCTGGCGCGGCATTTCCCGACCACCCCGCTGATCCGGCTGGACCGCGACAGCATCCGCCACAAGGGCGCGCTGGAGGAGGCCCTGGAACGCATCCGGCAACTGGGCGCGGCCATCGTGGTCGGCACCCAGATGCTGGCCAAGGGCCACGACTTCCCGCAGGTCGGGCTGGTGGGAGTCATCGACGTAGATCAGGGCCTGTTTTCGGTCGACCTGCGCGCGACCGAGAACACCCTGCAGCTGATCGTACAGGCGGCGGGGCGTGCCGGGCGCGGCGCTGGAGGCGGCCGCGTGCTGTTGCAGACCGGCCATCCGGACCACCCCCTGATCCGCAGCCTTGACGCCGAGCACTACCCGGCGATGGTCGCCCCCCTGCTGGAAGAGCGCGCCGCCGCCGGAATGCCGCCGCATGGATACCTGGCCCTGGTCCGGGTGGACGCGGACACCGCCGAGCACGCCCGTCACCACGCCGAACGTGTGGCCGCCCACCTGCTGGCCGCCGCCACGGCTGACCTGCGCGTACTGGGTCCGGCCCCCGCCCCCCGACACCGCGTGAACCGGCGTTTCCGCGAACAGATCCTGCTGCAATCCGCCCACCGCGGACCCTTGCACACCGCCCTTGCCCGCGCACGTCAAGACTGGCAGGCGGACGAGCGGCCGCGCACCGTCCGCATCGCCATCGACATCGACCCCGTATCCCTCGCCTGAGAAAACGCCAAGGGACAAACCGAGGCGGCACACCCAGGCCTGACGGGTTAGAATGCGCCCCTTTTTACACGATGGACCGGACCCCCTTGAAAGAGACCCTCACCGAGGCCCTCGCGGCCGCTCTGGAGACCCTGGTGGCCGATGGCCGCGTACCCGCCGATCATGGTGTGGAGGTGCAGGTCACGCGTGCCCGCGACCGCGAGCACGGTGACTTCGCCAGCAACCTGGCGATGCAGCTGGCGCGCCCGGCGAAGACGAAACCGCGCGACCTGGCCGAGGCCCTCAGCGCCGCGATGCCCGCAGTGCCCGGCCTGGCCGCCACCGAGATCGCCGGCCCCGGCTTCATCAACTTCCGCCTGGCTGCGGATGCCCGCACCCGGGTACTGGGCCGCATTGCCACCCAGGGCGCCGACTTTGGCCGCTCCAGTGTCGGAAACGGCCGCCCGCTGCAGGTGGAGTTCGTCTCCGCCAACCCCACCGGCCCGCTGCATGTCGGCCACGGCCGCGGCGCGGCCTTCGGCGCCACCGTCGCCGACTTGCTGGATTTCTGCGGCTTCGACGTCACCCGCGAGTATTACGTAAACGACGCCGGGCGGCAGATGAACATCCTCGCCGCCAGCGTCTGGCTGCGTTATCTGGAACAGCACGGCGTGCAGGTCCCGTTCCCGGCCAACGGCTATCAGGGCGACTACATCTACCCGGTCGCCGAGGCCCTGACCGCGCAGATCGGCGAACAGGCCGTGCACCCGGCCGAGGCCGTCACCCGCGACCTCCCGCCGGACGAACCGGCCGGTGGCGACAAGGAGGTCTACATCGACGCGGTGATCGCCCGCGCCCGCGAGCTGCTGGGTCCGGAGCTTTACCGCACGGTATTCGACGGCGGCCTCAACGCGATCCTCGAAGACATCCGCGACGACCTGAGCGAATTCGGGGTCGAGTACCAGTGCTGGTTCTCCGAGCGCAGCCTGGCCGACGCTGGCGCAATCGACGCCGCGGTGCAGGACCTCGAGACCCGCGGCGCACTGTACGAGCAGGACGGGGCGCTGTGGTTCCGCTCCACCGACTACGGCGACGACAAGGACCGTGTGGTGCGCCGCGAGAACGGCGACTACACCTACTTCGCCTCCGACATCGCCTACCACCGCGAAAAATTCCAGCGCGGCTTCGAGCGCGTGATCAACATCTGGGGCGCCGACCATCACGGCTATGTCCCGCGCGTGCGCGCCGCGCTACAGGCCCTGGGCCTTGCGGCCGACCGCCTCGACGTGCTGCTGGTGCAGTTCGCGATCCTCTACCGCGGGGGCGAGCGCCTGCCGATGTCCACCCGTGCCGGGCAGTTCGTTACCCTGCGCGAGCTGCGCGACGAGGTCGGCTCGGATGCCGCACGCTTCTTCTATGTGCAGCGCCGCTGCGATCAGCACCTGGACTTCGACCTGGACCTGGCCAAGTCGCAGTCCAACGACAACCCGATGTACTACATCCAGTACGCCCATGCGCGTATCGCCAGCGTGCTGCGCACCGCCGCCGAGCGCGGCCATACCGCCGCTGCGCTGGACGACGCCGGGCTGTCCGCACGCCTGACCGAGCCGCAGGAAGACGACCTGCTGGACCGGCTCGACCGCTTCCCCGAGGTGATTGCAGCCGCCGCCGAGACCTGCGAACCGCATCAGATCGCCCAATACCTGCGCGAGCTGGCCGCCGGCTTTCATACCTATTACAACGCCGTGCCGTTCCTGAACGCGGAAGACACCGCCGTGATCAGTGCCCGCCTGGCGCTGCTGACCGGCGCCAGGCAGGTCCTGCATAACGGCCTGCGCCTGCTGGGCGTAACCGCCCCGGAACGGATGTAAACCATGGCCCAGGCGCGCAAGACCCGTCGCAAGTCCACCTCGGACAGCGCCTCGCGTCCGATCCCCGGCTGGGTATGGATGCTGATTGGCCTGTTGCTCGGGCTGGGGGTTGCCGCCGTCCTGTACCTGCAGGGGACCGACCGCTCACCCGATCTCGCCGCCCTGTTCGACGACCCCACGACCGAGACGACGGCCCCCGCCCCGGTCCCGGTAGAACGCGAGCGGGTGCCATCCGATGACGAACCGCGCTTTCGCTACTACGAGTTGCTGCCCCAGGACGAGATCCGCGTGCCGGAATCCGAGCGCGCGGCCCCCGCCCCCACCGTGCCACCGGCCACGTCACCCGACGCGGGCGAGCCGGTCGTCCTCCAGACCGGCTCGTTCCGCCGCTTCGAACAGGCCGACGAGATGCGGGCCCGCCTGACCCTGCTGGGCCTGTCCCCGAACGTGCGCGAGGTCGAGCTCCAGGGCGACACCTGGTATCGCGTCTATCTTGGGCCGTTCCGCGATGAGGACCGCGTGCGCCAGGCGCTGGAGCGCCTGCGTACGGAGAACATCGAGGCCCTGCGTCTGCGCCACCAGGGCTGACCGTGGAACCGGCCGCCGCACCGGATCTCGACGCCCTCGCCGCCCGCATCGAGGCGCTGCCCGCCGGCCCCGAACGCAAGGACCTCGCGGATCTGCTGCGCCGCGCCCGCCAGCGCCAGAAGCGCGGGCAGCCCTGCGACCGCATCGCGCGCAACCTGTCCAAACGTCTGGACCGCGCCGAAGGGGGCCTTGAAGAGCGCACCCGCCTGCGTCCGCAGCCCATCTACGCCGGCGACCTGCCGATCCACGCCGAGCGCGAGCGGATCGTCACTGCGATCCGCGAACATCCGGTGCTGATACTTTGCGGCGAGACTGGCTCCGGCAAGACCACCCAGCTGCCCAAGCTGTGCCTGGAGGCCGGGCGCGGCGAGACCGGGCTGATCGGCCACACCCAGCCGCGCCGCATCGCCGCGCGCTCGGTCGCCAGCCGCATCGCCGAGGAGCTCGGCACCTCGCTGGGGGGTGACAAGACCTCCACCGTGGGCTTCAAGGTGCGCTTCTCCGACCAGACCGGGCCCAACAACTGGATCCGGCTGATGACCGACGGCATGCTGCTGGCGGAGCTGGCCCATGACCCGGAACTGCGCGCCTACGACACCATCATCGTGGACGAGGCCCACGAGCGCAGCCTGAACATCGACTTCCTGATGGGCGTGCTCAAGCGCCTGTCGAAGAAACGCCCGGAACTGCGCATCATCATCACCTCCGCGACGCTGGACCCGGAGCGGCTGTCGGCGTTCTTCGACGACGCCCCGATCCTGACCGTGGCCGGGCGCACCTACCCGGTGGAGCTGCGCTACCGCCCGATCGAGCCGGAAGACGCGGCCGACGACGAGAACGCAGGCCGCGGCGAACGCGACCTGTTCGACGGCATCCGCGACGCCGTCGCCGAATGCGAGCGCGCCGGCCTCGGCGACATCCTGGTGTTCCTGCCCGGCGAGCGCGAGATCCGCGACGCCCACAAGGCCCTGCGCGGCCAGGTGCGCGCGGACACCGAGGTCCTGGCGCTGTACGCGCGCCTGTCCGCGCGCGAGCAGTCGCGGGTATTCCAGTCGCACGCCGGCCGGCGCATCGTGCTGGCCACCAACGTCGCCGAGACCGCGCTGACCGTCCCCGGCATCCGCTTCGTGATCGACTCGGGGCTGGCCCGCGTCTCGCGCTATTCCTGGCGCTCGCGGGTGCAGCGCCTGAGCCTGGAGCCGATATCGCAGGCCGCCTGCAACCAGCGTGCCGGGCGCTGCGGACGGCTCGGCCCCGGCATCTGCATCCGGCTGTTCGCGGAGGACGACTACCACCTGCGCCCGCCCTTCACCGACCCGGAGATCCAGCGCTCCAACCTCGCCTCGGTAATCCTGCAAATGGCCGCGCTGAAGCTCGGCCAGCCGCGCCAGTTCCCGTTCGTGGACCCGCCCGACCCGCGCCTGGTCAAGGACGGCTACCGCCTGCTGGAGGAGCTGGGTGCGGTGGATGCCCGCGGCCGCATCACCCCGCGCGGCCGCCAGCTGGCGCGCATGCCCATCGACCCGCGCCACGGCGCGATGCTGCTGGCCGGGGCCGACCACGGCTGCGTGACCGAGACCGCGACCATCGCCGCCTTCCTGTCGCTGCAGGACCCGCGCGAACGCCCGGCCGAGGCCACCCAGGCGGCGGATCAGGCCCATCGGGAGTTTCAGGTCGAGGGCTCCGACTTCATGGGCATGCTGCGGCTGTGGGAGGCCTGGCACACCGCGCGCGAGGACCTGGGATCGAATGCGCTGAAGCGCTGGTGCCGCGAGCACTTCCTGAATTTCCTGCGCATGCGCGAGTGGCAGGAGCTGCGCGTGCAGCTGCTGCGCCAGGCCCGCGAGATGGACCTGAAGCCGAACCACCAGCCCGCCGACGCCGAGCCCGTGCACCGCGCGCTGCTGACCGGGCTGGTCAGCCAGATCGGGCAGAAGACTGAGCGCGGCGACTACCTCGGCGCGCGCAACCGCCGCTTCCAGATCCATCCCGGATCGACCCTGGCGAAGAAGAAGCCGGCCTGGGTGATGAGCGCGGAGATCGCCGAGACCACCCGCGTCTACGCCCGCGACAACGCCCGCATCGAGCCCGACTGGATCCTGGCCGTGGCGCCGCATCTGCTCAAGCACCATATCTTCGAGCCGCACTTCCAGCGTCGCAGCGGGCGCGTCGGGGCCTTCGACCGCATCACCCTGTACGGCCTGGTCGTCGCCCCGAAAAAACCAGTGGACTTCGCCAGACACGACCCCGCCGAGGCCCGGCGCATCCTGATCCGCGAGGGCCTCGTCGGCGGCGAGCTGCGCACCCGCTCGAAGGGGGTGCAGGCCAACCGCGAGGCGGTGGCCGAGATCGCCGAGCAAGAGGCGCGCGGACGCCGGCGCGACCTGCTGGTAGAAGAGGATCGCCTGTTCGACTTCTATGACGCCCGCCTGCCCACAGAGACCACCGACGGCACGAGCTTCGAGACCTGGGCGCGCAAGACCGAGAAGCGGGACCCGGACGCCCTGCGGATCGACCGTGCGGAACTGCTGAACGAGCCGGACACCACACTCCCGCAAGGGGCCTATCCCGACCACCTGGAGCTCGAGGGCCTGCGCCTGCCGCTGGCCTACCGCTTCGAGCCCGGCCAGCCGGACGACGGCGTGACCGTGACCATCCCGATCGCCGCGCTGAACGCGGTGCCCGACTGGCTGGGCGACTGGCTGGTGCCGGGGCTGCTGGAGGAGCGCGTGACGGCCCTGTTGAAGAGCCTGCCCAAGAGTCTGCGCCGCCAGTTCGTGCCCGCACCGGACTTCGCGCAGGCGGCACTGGCACGCATCGAGCACCGTCAGGGCCCGCTGATTCCGGCGCTGGCCGAGGCCCTGCGCGCGATGACCGGCACCGAGACTCCGCTGGAGGCCTGGCGGCCGGAGAACCTGGAGCCGCACCTGGTGATGCGCTTCCGCATCCTCGACCCGGAAGGCAACGAGCAGGCCAGCGGCCGCGACCTGGCCGCGCTGAAACGCCGGCTGGGCGACAGCGCCGAGGCCCACTTCGACGCCAGCCGCCCGGACGAGATCACCCGCGAGGGCATCACCGAGTGGGACTTCGGCGCGCTGCCGGAGAGTGTCGAGTTCGACCACCAGGGGGCGCAGCTGCGCGCCTTCCCGATCCTGGTCGATCGCGGCGACGCCGTCTCGCTGGAGCTGGAACCGGACCCGGCGCGGGCCGCGCGCGCCCACCGCGCGGGCCTGCGCCGGCTGTTCCTGCTGGGCGCGCGCAAGACCGCGCGCGACCTGCGCCGCCAGCTCCCGGAGATCGAACGCGCCTGCCTGAACTACTCGACGCTGGGCAGCTGCGAGGTCCTGCGCGACCAGATCCTGGAAGCCGCGGCCGACCGCGTGTTCCTGGCCGAGCCGTGGCCACGCGACGCCGAGGCCTTTGGAGAGCGCCTGGAGGCCCGCCTGCCCGAATTCTCGCCCACGGTGATGGAGCTTTCGCGCCTGGCCGCCGAGATCCTGCGCCACTGGCACGACCTGCGCACCCGGCTGCAGGGGGATCTGCCGCTGTCCTGGATCGAAGCTGCGCGCGACATCCGCGGACAACTCGAGGCCCTGGTCCCGGCGGATTTCCTGCTGCGCACCCCGCACGACACGCTGCCCGAGCTGCCACGCTACCTGCAGGCGATCGACAAGCGCCTGGAACGCCTGACCCAGGCACCGGACAAGGACCGCGCCCGGCGCGTGGCCGTGGAACCGCTGTGGCAGCAGGCACAGGAGCTGATCGCGCGCGCGCCGGACCACCCGGATGTGCTCGCCTTTCGCTACCGCATCGAGGAGTTTCGCGTCTCGCAGTTCGCCCAGGAACTGGGCACCCGCGAGAAGGTGTCGCCGAAGCGGCTGGAACGCGAATACGCGGACGTGATCCAACGACTGGCAAGCGGTACATGAGCGTTCTTGATAAGGGAAGCAACGGATGCGCGTAGTCGTGATCGGGGCCGGTGTGATCGGCGTGACCACCGCCTGGTACCTGCAGGAGGCCGGGGCCGAGGTCGTGCTGGTGGATGCCGGCCCCGCCCCCGCCACCGGCTCCAGCCACGCCAACGGCGGGATGCTGCATGCGAGCCACGCCGAACCCTGGAACACCCCCGGCGTCGGGCTGGACCTGCTGCGCTTTCTCGGCCGCACGGAGTCGCCGCTGCTGCTGCGCCCGCGCGCCCTGCCGGGGCTGGCCGGGTGGGGCCTGCGTTTTCTCTGGAACAGCCGCCGTTCGCTGTTCGAGCAGCACACCCGCCTGAATGCCCGCCTGGCCGCGTTCTCGCTCCGGGAGATCGACCGCCTGCAGCGGGAACTGGCAAGCGCGGGGCTGGACTTCGACTTTCGCCGCTGCGGCATCCTGAAGCTGTTCCAGGACCCGGCCAGCCAGGCCCACAATCGCGCCGCCAGCGAGGCGATGCGTAATGAGGACGTGCGCTTCGAGGACTGGGACGTGGAGCGGATCATCGCGGAGGAGCCGGCCCTGGCGCCGGTGCGCGACCGCCTGTGCGGCGGGCTGTTCTTCCCCGGGGATGCGATCGGTGACGCCGCCCGCTTCACCGAGCAGCTGCTCGCAATCGGCCAGCGCCGGGGCATCCGGTATTACCCGAATGTCGCGGTTCGACACCTGCGCACCCACCGCGACCGGATCGACGCGGTGGAGACCTCCGAAGGGCCGATCGCAGCGCAGGCCTGTGTGGTGGCCAACGGCTACCATGCCCCGGACCTGCTGCGCCCGCTGGGGCTGCACCTGCCCGTCGCCCCGGTAAAGGGCTACTCGCTGACCTTGCCGATGGACGCCGACTGCCGGCTGAATCTGCCGCTGATCGATGACGCCAACAAGGTGGTGATGACCCCGCTGGGAGAGCGCCTGCGCCTGGCCGGCACCGCCGAGTTCGCCGGCCGCGACCGGCATCTGAATGCCGAGCGCGCGGGCAATGTGCTCGACCAGTGCCGGCGCACCCTGACGGGCCTGCCCGCGAGGTTCAACCCGGAGACGATGGCGCCCTGGACCGGACTGCGCCCGATGAGCGCCCGCGGTACGCCCATCCTCGGTCCCACCGACGTCGCGGGCCTGCATCTGAACACCGGGGCCGGGCACCTCGGGTGGACCTTTGCCTGCGGGGCAGCGGCACTGGTCTGCACGGGGGTACTGGGCGAATCGCCGTCTCTGCCCATGGAAGGCCTGAGGCTCTGATCCGCCCTGAAGCCTGTCGGGCTTGGGACTGATATGCCGCACGCAGGAGAGTGGCCCCTTTTTCCGCTCGCTCCCACGACGCTCGCGACGACCGCCCAAACCCGACAGGCTTCTGGAGCGATGCACTGCGCTCAACGCATCGCCTGATTCGCAACAAGCATCAGCCAGGCTCAAGGCCGTGCGGGCCCGCTCCGTTTACGACGCCGGGAAGACCATGCGGATGCGGGCGCCGTACAGCTCTGGCGCCTGCTCGATGAACAGCCTGCCGCCGTGGTCGGTCACCAGGGTGTGAATAATACTGAGCCCGAGCCCCTGCCCGTTCCCGCCTTCGCCAGCGGACCCGGTACGGGTATCCGCACGCTGACCACGTTCCAGTACCCGGGCTCGATCGGCCGGAGGGATGCCCGGGCCGTCGTCGTCGATGATCAGCCTCACCTCCCCCGACTGACAACGGGTGGTAATCCGCACCCGGGTGGTCGCATGTCGAATCGCATTATCCAGGGTATTACCCAGCAACTCGAAGATGGCACCGCTGTCCATGCGCAGGCTGCAGTCCGCGGCCAGGTCGGTCTCCAATGTCACACCCTCCTGCGCCGCCAGTCGCCCCAGGGCCTGCCCCGTGCGCTCGATGATCGGTGCCAGCAGTTCGCGCGCCTGAAACGGCGCCGGCCCCAGCCGCTGCGCCTGGTTCAGCTGGTGCTGGACGATCCCCTGCAACCGGTCCACCTGGCGCTGCATGTCGTCGCTGTCCGGGTGCGCACTCTCGAGGTTCAGGCGCAGCGCGGCGATGGGTGTCTTCAGACTGTGAGCCAGATCCGCCAGGGCGTTCTGCTGACGCGTGAGCCGCGCGCGCTCGAATTCGACCAGGTCGTTGATGCTGCCCGTCAGCGAGCGAACCTCCGTGGGATAATTGCCCTCCAGCCGCGCGTGATCACCATGGCGCAGGGCATCCAGATCGCGCCGCACCTGGCGCAAGGGCCGCAGCCCCCAGAACCACAGCGCCAGGGACAATACCAGGATCATCGAAACGGACATAGTCATCAGCCCCTGCCACAGACTGATGCGATACTGTTCCACCTGCTCGGTAAAGGCCGCGCGGTCCTCCAGCATCTGGAAGGTCAGCCCCACCTGCGTGCCCTCCAGCTCCCATTGCACGGGCAGGCTGAAACTGAAGTACTCGTCCTCCGACCAGCTGCTCAGCGACACCCCGACCGCCGAGGGCGACCGCCAGAGGGTCTGCCCGTCGGCCCCCAGGATGCGCGCGTACAGCCCACTGACCGGCAGTTGCAGCCGACTTTCCGGCAGCATCTCGGGAACGCGCACGTCCGCCGGTCCGATCACCTCGGCCAGCCCCATCAGCAACAGGACCTGCGCCTCCAGGCGGGTTTCCACGGCATCCGCGGCGTTGTCGCGGAAGGCGGCCTCCAGCATCCAGGCCGTCAGGAACGAAAAGATCAGTACGGTGACCGCGGTGACCGCGGCCAGGCGCAGGATCAGGCCACCCCGCAGCTTGCGCAGCCAGGCGTTCATGGCCACCGCGCGGCCACGCGGCGAATCATCCGGATGCCGTCCCCCCGCCATCCGGCGCGGCGTCAGGTGCACGCGCGAAACGGTAGCCACGACCACGCAAGGTCTCGATCAGCCCCAGGCTGCCATCGGCATCCAGCTTGCGCCGCAAGCGGCCAATCAGGACCTCGATGACATTGGATTCGCGGTCCTCGTCATGCTCGTAGAGGGAGTCCGCCAGCACCTCCTTGCTGAGCACGCGGCCCTGCTGACGCACCAGTGTCAATAACAGGCGATACTCGAAGGTGGTCAGGCTTACCGGCTCGCCATGCAGCCAGACATCATCGCCAGCGGTATCGATGACCAGGGGCCCGAACTGCAAGCGCTCCTGGCCCGACTGCAGGCTGCGCCGCACCAGGGCACGCAGACGTGCCACCAGCTCCTGGATATGGAACGGCTTGGCCAGATAGTCGTCGCCCCCGGCCTCCAGACCCTCGACCTTGTCCTGCCAGCGATCGCGCGCGGTCAGGATCAGGATCGGCAACCGTGGCCGGGACTCGCGGGCCTTGCGGATCACGTCCAGCCCGTCCATGCCGGGCAACCCGAGATCCACCACCGCGATATCGCAATGGTACTCGGTCAGCAGGTACAGGCCGGTCTCGCCATCCGATGCCGTGTCCACGCGACAGCCACTGCGCTCCAGTTCCTCGGCGATCTGGTTACGCAGGGCGACGTCGTCCTCGATCAAGATCACGCGCAGGTTCATTGCGGCAGCTCCACCGCAGTACCTTCCTTGATGCGAAGGGTACGCACCTGCTGGTCGGTAGTCAGGATGCGGATGACGAACAGGCGCGCGCCGTACGGGTTGACGTCCTCGCGCGCCTGGAGCACCCGCCCGGAGTAGCGCGCCTCGACCTGGGCGACGGCCTCGTCGAGATCCCAGACCGCGGCGTCCGAGTCATCGGTCATGACCTGACCCCGGGCCGGCAGCACCAGGCCCAGCAACACCACCAGCACCAGCAGCGAGCGCACGACCAGGGGCCGGGCAAGGGCCCGCCTGCCGCATCCGAACTGCTGGTCCGGTGTCGGTCGCATATCGGTTCGTCTCCGGGAATCGTGGCTGAAAAAATCTTGCAGATGCAAGGGTATCCGCCTAGCCTGAACCGTATATGAAACCGAAGGAAACCATCATGCACGACGCCTCTGCCGAACAACCCGCCATCCCGCTGGAGGAAGAAGCCGGCCCGCTGCCCTGGAAGGAACTGATGCCGCATTTTGCCCGCGGCGTGGTGATCCGCGTGGCACCGGAGCTGGACTTGATCGAAGTGGCCCGCGCCTTTCGCGACGATGCGACCCACCAGGTCAGCGAATGGCTGGCGAACGACCAGGTGGCCCGGGCCTCGGATGACGACGCCCGACGCTGGGCCGCGAACGATCCGGTCTTCACCGCCATCGTGGCCGCGCCCTGGGTCCTCGCCCAGGAACGCACCCGCTCTCACTAGTCGCCGCGACGATGTCGGCCTCCCTCGGCATTAACGCCAACACCATGGAGCGGCTGCTCCAGGCCGCGCGCGAGTTCCACGCCAAGGAAGACGTGGTCTTCCCGGACACAAGCGCCGAGGGCAATGACGATGACTGGGCGATGCAGATCCTGGCCGACCACGCCAGCGACCTGACCCTGCAGGAGCTGGAAGCCACCCTGCGCAACCTCGCCCCCGAACACCAGGCGGAACTGCAGGCGCTGAGCGCGATCGGCCGCGGTGACTACACCCAGGACAACTGGGACGCAGCACTGCAGGAGGCGCGCGAGGACTGGAGCGAGGACACCGTGCACGGCTTGCTCACCAATCCGATGATCGCCGACGAATGGGCAGCGGGGCTGGAACTGATGGAACGCGAGGACCACGCGGATTGAGGCGCATCTCCGCATCGGTACCCTGCGTGCTCGCAGGATGCCGACGCGCGATTGGACACCGGTTTATTCCAGTTCTTCGGGGTCAAAACGCACGGCGATACCGCCCTCCATCACCCGCACGACCCGGGCCTTGACCCGCGGCGCTGCACCGCCATCCCCGAGCATCCCGAAGACCTGCAGCATCAGCTCGTCGTCCGAAGCAAGCTTCATCAGGCGCCCGACACAGGCGTCGTCCGGATCGTCCCATTGCAGGAAGGCACCACCACCGGAGATGTCGTTAGTGGTCAGGGTGACCTGGTCTCCGTCCTCCATTTCGCACACGACCTCGACGGCCATCGGAACCCGTGGATGCCGCCGCCGCTCCCCGTTCATGCCCCCTCCTGATCACAAATGCCTTTTAGATGCATCGAAAAGACCGCTTGTATGTGCTATACGAGTGCCATGATCGATCCTTTAGACGATCAGGCGCAACTACCGGGCTCGAACCCGGTGGCGCAACGACAACCCGGTATTTCACACCGGGCCAGAGGATGAAGGCAGTACTCCACAGCTGTCACTTTTCAAAGTCACTTCGAACGGAGGAGTCCGATTCAATGAAGAAATCGTATTTGTACCTGGCGGGACTCGTGGCCTCGCTCGCGATGGCAGGCACTGCCACGCAAGCCGTCGCCGACGACGAAATCACGCGTGGCCAGCTGATGGCCTCTTCCTGCAAGGCCTGCCATAACGCAGCCGGGGCCCAGCAGGGCGTAACCGAACTGAGTCATTTCCCCGCTGAGATCATCGCCAGTCAGATGAGGGCATTCCGCGACGGTGACCGTGCTGCGACGATCATGGATCGTCACGCCAAGGGCTACACCGACGAAGAAATCGACGCCATGGCCGCCTACTTCGGCCGCTTCTGAATCTGGGGGGAACGACAACATGCATGATTTTTCGCGACGTAATTTTCTCAAGGTCGCCGGTATCACCGGTGCCGCGGCCTTCACCGGCATTGGCTGTGCAGCCAACGGCGTACAGGGGGCCGACAAGGCTCACATCGTGGTGGTTGGCGGCGGATCCGGCGGGGCCACCGCAGCCAAATACATCAAGCAGTTCTCGCCCGCCACTCGCGTGACGCTGATTGAGCCGAACGCCACCTACCACACCTGCTACGGCAGTAACTGGGTGATCGGCGGCTTTGCCAGCATGGGTGATATCGCCCAGGGTTACGACACCCTGCGTGACGACCACGGCATCGAGATCGTTCAGGACCGCGTGACAGCAGTGGATGCCGCTGCCCGCAGTGTGCGCCTGGCCGGCGGCGACAGCATGAGTTACGACAAGCTGGTGATGTCCCCGGGCATCGATTTCCGCTACGACGCCATGCCCGGCATCTCGGAAGCCGACGCCGATCGCATCCCGCACGCCTGGAAGGCCGGTGCACAGACCGAACTGCTGCGCTCGCAACTGCGCGACATGCCGAACGGCGGCGTATTCGTGATGGTCGCCCCGCCGAACCCGTTCCGCTGCCCGCCGGGGCCGTATGAGCGGGTGTCGCTGGTTGCGCACTACTTCAAGCAGGAGAAGCCGCGCTCCAAGATCATCATCCTGGACCCGAAGGATGCCTTCTCCAAGCAGGGCCTGTTCGAGGAAGGCTGGGCCGAGCACTACGGCGACATGATCGAATGGCGTGCCGGTTCCGAAGGCGGCCGCGCCGAAGAAATCGACGTCGACAACATGACCGTCATGGCCGACAGCGGCTTCGAACGCGTCCGCGCCGACGTGCTGAACTTCATCCCCGCCCAGCGCGCCGGTCAAATCGCCCACGACGTGGGGCTGACCAACGACGCAGGCTGGGTCCCGGTGGATCAGCTCACCTTCAAGTCGGAGATGGACGACAACATCTACGTCCTCGGGGATGCCAGCGTGGCCGGGGCCATGCCCAAGTCCGGCCATTCGGCCAACAACCAGGGCAAGATCGTCGCCGCCGCGATCGTGCGCGAGCTCTCCGGTCAGGAGCCCATCAACCCCTCCTCCGCCAACACCTGCTACAGCCTGGTCACACCGGAATACGCCATCAGCGTGGCCGCGGTGTACCAGTACCAGGATGGCGCCATGAGCGGTGTCGACGGTGCAGGGGGCGTCAGCCCGATGGGTGCGAGCTCCAGCGTTCGTCGCCGTGAGGCAGGGTACACCCGCGCCTGGTACGACGGCATCACCCACGACATCTGGGGCTAACGCCCAGAAGTTCCATTACGGAACACACTTGAACGGCGCCTCCGGGCGCCGTTTTTTTTTGCTCGCGACGAGTCACACGAAGGCGCGAAGAAGGTCCAGGTCAAGAGCGATTGACAGGAAGGCTGGGAAAGCGGGAAGAACAACCGCTGTTTCTGTCAGGTGGCCCTGCCTTTCTTCGTGTCTTCCACGCCTGCTATCAGGCGCTTTGCTCTCATGCGTCTCCCCGTCCGCTGCGTGGTGGACGCCTGCGATCAGGCGTTGAGGTCAGGGATCAGCCGGCTGCGCAAACGCTGGATGGCGTCCTTCAGTTGCAACTTGCGCTTTTTCAGACGCTGGATGGCGAACAGATCCGGGGAGGACTGTTCATGCATCGCACCAATGGCCGCATCCAGGGCCCGATGTTCGGCCTCCAGCTCGGCCAGGCGCGCACGAATCTGACTGTCGGTTTCCAAGTCGCCCCCTCTGCTCTGCCGTGACCATATGGTTGTGATCTCGCGAGGCGACTCACTTGGCCATCTGGATGCGCAAACCCGTATGATCGCAGACCGTCCCCCGCGGGACCATAGGAAACCCAACCCGGAGCCTGGCCGATGTCCACCCAGACCACAGCGCTGAACATCAAGACCCCGCGCGGGGTACGCCTCGGCGGCATCCTGGTTGCGCCCGACACGGTCGATGCCATCCGCGGCCAGGCCTGTATCGCCCATTGCTTCGCCTGTTCCAAGGACTTCCCCGCAACGGTCCGGCTGGCGCGCGCACTGGCCGCAGAAGGCATCGCCACCCTGCGCTTCGACTTCATGGGACTGGGCGACTCGGACGGTGAATTCCGTGACAGCACCCTGGACACCTATTGCGAGGACCTGCACTCCGCCCTCGAGGCCCTGGAGACGTACACCGGACGCCACACCAACCTGCTGATCGGCCACAGCTTCGGCGGCGCCATGGCCATCTACGTAGGGGCACAACGAAAATCCCTCGACGGCATCGTCACCATCGCCGCCCCGAGCCGGCCCGGGCACGTGGCACACCTGTTCGGGGATGCCGCGGACACAATCCGCAACGAAGGCTCCGCCCGTATCCATATCGGAGGGCGCCCGGTCGAAATCGGCCGCGCCTTCATCGAATCCATCGCGGAACCCACGCTGGATACGGCACTGGAGACGCTGGAACGCCCCCTGCTGCTGTTGCACGCGCCCGGGGATACCGTGGTGAGCGTCGATCACGCCCGCAAGATCTTTCAGCAGGCCCGGCACCCGAAAAGCTTCGTCGCCCTGCATCAGACCGACCACCTGCTCTCGCGCCCGGAACACACCCGCTACGTCGGCGGCCTGATCCGCGCCTGGTCCGCAAACCTGCTGGACTAGAAGCCTGACGCCAAAGCCCCCGCGGGGGCCTGCTCGCAGGGGCAGCTCCTGCCCAAAGCCGGAGCCGGGCCCTACCAGTAGTTTTCGGTGGTGATATGACCGGGCTTGCGCCTGCGGTTCTTCGCGAGCCCGCGTTCCTTCAGGATCGCAGTGGTGTCCTGCACCATCGCGGGGTTGCCGCACAGCATCACCTGCGAGTGCTCGGGCGTGATCTTCAGGCCCGCGTGATGTTCCAGGCGCCCCTCCGCGATGGCCGCCGGGACCCGGCCTTCCAGCCCCCCGGCGAACGGCTCCCGACTGACAAACGGGATGTACTGGAACTGCTGCGGGGCACGCTCCTGAAACTGCCGGAGCGTGTCCTGGTAGGTCAGCTCCTCCGCCTGGCGGACCGCATGGATCAGACGGATGTTCTGGAACCGCTCCCAGGGGGCATCCGTCTTCAGTATCGACAGAAACGGCCCCAGTGCCGTCCCGGTGGAGAGCAGCCAGAGATCGCGGCTGTCCGGTAATTCGTCCAGCGTGAAGAAGCCCGTGGCGCGCGGCATCACCTCCACCGTGTCGCCTGGCTCCAGCGCGGCCAGGCGATTGGAAAGCGGCCCGTCCGGCACCGTGATCAGGTAAAAATCCAGCGGTCGCTCGTCCGGCGCATTCACGTAGGAATACGGCCGCCCCACCATCTCGCCGTCGATCTCCAGGCGCAGGCGATTGAACTGTCCCGCCTTGAACGGCTCGACCTCCGCATCCACGCGCAGCGAGAACAAACGTTCCGTCCACTGCTTGCGCTCCTGTACGACACCGGTTACCCAGCCCATGTTATTCCTTACTCCGTTACTCGGGTATTATGCGCAAGAGTGCTGGCGCGGCCGGAAGGTTTCAAGCACCCCCGGCCGGCACCGTATAATTCACCCAAATTCGACCAATGGAGCAGTCATGGCCCGTACCCCCTCGCAGATGATCGAACTCGGCACCGAGGCACCGAACTTTTCCCTTCCGGACGTCGTCTCCGGCGACACCATCAGCCTGGACAGCTTTCCCGATGCGAAAGGCTACATGATCGCCTTCATCTGCAATCACTGCCCGTTCGTACAGCTGATCCGCCACGAATTTGCGCGCTACGGTCGCGAATACTCGGAAAAGGGCATCGCAGTGATCGCAATCAACTCCAACGACATCCAGGCGGTGCCGGACGACGCCCCGGACAAGATGAAGGACGACGCCCGTCGCTTCGGCTACAAATTCCCGTACTGCCTGGACGAGGACCAATCCGTCGCCAAGGCCTATCACGCCGCCTGCACCCCCGACCTGTACCTGTTCGATGCCGAGCGCAAGCTGTACTACCGCGGCCAGTTCGACGAGACTCGACCCGGCGCCGACACCCCGGTGACCGGCCGCGACCTGCGCGCCGCCAGCGATGCCCTGCTCGCCGGTCAGCCCGCCCCCGAACCGCAGCACCCGAGCCTCGGCTGCAACATCAAGTGGCGCCCGGGCAACGAACCGGCCTACTACGGCTGACCCCGCGGCGGCCGCGGGCCCGCGGGGCAAGGCAAGGGCCACCCCGCCGGTCCCGGTCGTATACCGCCACGCAACCTCACGGGATCGCCACCCATGCCGCCCAGCAACATTGTTGAAGGTCCTCAGATCGCCAACTGGCGTTGCCCATCCTGTCAGGAGAAGGTCCCGCGCCTGCTGCCCAATGGCGAGCGCAACCGCATCGGCCTGTCACCGGAACGCATGGCGCTGCCAAACGAGACAATCCGCCTGGCCTGCGAACGCGTACAGGGTTTGCGGGCGCCGGAGATCTGCTACGCCTGCGATCAGGCCTATCAGGAACTGCTGGGCACCCTGGTGCGACCACCGGCCGAGCTGGGCGATGCCCGCGGTGAACCCGGACTTAACGACACCGGCATCATCGGGGCCCTGCTGCCGATCGCCGATCAGGGCACGCAGATCCTGATCTTCAACGTAATCAACGAAGAACTGCGCTGCACCGAGATCGAACGCCTCGCCACCTTCAACCCCGACCGCCTCACCTACCCCGGCTCACGCGGCGCCATCGCTCCACGTATCTGGACCCTCTACGAATCCCACCTGGCCCAATTGCACGCCCGCGCCCCCGTGCCGTACCACCCCGAATAGCCCCCGACATCCCCCGCACCACCCCGGCAACCGGACAACCGCCGGAGAGCACCCGCGCTCACCGGACACCCTGCAATGACAAGCCGGCAAACACCCGCCAGCGCAACAACATGGCCATCATCCGCAGCAAACCGGCCCCCACCTGCCCGACATCACCCTGGAAACCGCGCAGCGCTTATCCGGGGTCGCGGGCCTCGAGGTACAACCAGCGCTGGAGATTCTGCACTCTCGGTTTCGCTTGAGCAGGGAGGACGAGGCCGGGGCTCATTTCACCGGGTGGACCGGAACCAGGGCGTGCTCCAGCCGCAGGATCAGGATGCTCGGGCAGGCACACCAAGGCCCGGGCGAGGACGGACTCGAGGCGGATGAGGAGAGGACACAGACGCGCCCGGACAGGCTGCCGGTCAGGCATCATCTGCGACATCCACCCGCGCCAGCATGCGCATCCCGCCGACCATGCAGCGCAGCGCCTCCTGGGCCTGGCGATCAAACGCCATTCCCGTATCGGCGGGCAGCTGCCAGTACTTCGGCCGACAGGTCGCAGGGCGCTGTGCGGGCATGGCGCGGGCCGCGGCCGTATCCACGGCCACCAGCAGATCACCCCAGGCCAGGTCGGCCTCCGTCACCGCCGCCATCGCCGGCGCCGGGCGTACCTCGATCCAGTCCCTGAACTCGCCCGCCGCGGCCAGTTCCGCCACGCGTGCGGCTCGCCCGTCCGGGCCTGCGGCCGCGACCAACAACCGCGCTCGACGCTTATACATCTCTATCCCCCGGGGAAACACTGATCAATGTACACGCTCGCTGCTGCGTCGCTTTTGCGTGCGAACAAGGCACGGTGACCGCCGCGCAGTCATTCTGCACAAGGGAGCCGCAACGCCGTTCCCGCGCCCGTTTTTGATCACAACCAGAGGCCGAGCCCCCGCGTTGATGGACGTTGCGGGGTTGCCCCCCAAGTTCCCCAATCCTGCTTTGCGCCGCTTGCGCGGTAGAACCACTACCCGCTGCGCACCGCGCCTGGTCTCGGAACACCCGGGGTGCCAGCGCGTGTGTGTACATGAATCAGTGCTTCCCCGGCAGGTGCTTTTGAATGCCACCCGCAACCAGCGGCAAGCTATAACGCAACGGATCACAATGGAGAACGGAAGGCATGGCCCACCTCGACTGGTCACATTATCCCGTGAATGAACTCAAACTCGTCTACAGCACACTGCACGCACAGTTGGCACTGGCGCCGGAACTGATGGATTCCGAACTGATGGCAGACCTGCAGACCCACCTGCAACAGGCCGCGAAGGCCGACGGCGTGGACGTCTCCACCCATTCCCAGTGGGCCGCCTGGCTGAACGACCGGTAACCCCACCCCACCGCAGGAGCCTGCTTGCAGGCGAAGCTCAGCAAGGGGTATCTCGGTCAGTCGACTTCGATCAGCGATTCACCGTGCTCCGAAGCCTGGAGCACGCGAGGTAAAAGCGGCTTGAACCATTCGAGCAAGGCCGCCTTTCGAGTATTGCCAACTCGAAGCCAGACGACGGCTGGATAGGCCCCCGAAGCCGCGGAGCGCCAGACAGCAAAATCCTCATCCTCGGGAGACGCTGACTTAATGGCACGTCCGCGTTGGTGCCCCCTGTTTTCCGAGACCAGGCGCGTCGTGCAGCGGGTAGTGGTTCTACCCGCAAGCGGCGCAACGCAGGATCGGGGAACAAGGGGCACCAACCCGACAAGCCATAGAAAGCAGGGGCTCGGCCGCTTTTGCGCACGCACGGCGTTGCGGTTCTCTTGTGCAGAGTGACTGCACGGCAGTCACCGCGCCTTGTTCGCACGCAAAAGCGACTCGAGCGCGGACGTGCGATTAAATCAGCGTCTCCCGGGGTCACGATGACGGCCCGCGTCCGGAGTGCTTCCGCCCAGATCTCCCGGTCTGAAGCCTCAAGCATCCCGACATCTGCAACATGCTCGGCCTCAACACCCTGGTCAACCAGCCAGCGCGCAAGGGCCGGCGGGAGCTGTGCATCCACCAGGAAGCGCATTCAGGCAACGTGAAGGACAGGATGGTCCGTTTGCCGCGCGGCAAACCGCAGTGCCTCGGTAATGTCTTCGCCCGTCAGATAGGGGTAATCCTCCAGAATTTCCTCCCGCGAGGCCCCTGCAGCAAGAAGGTCCAGGACATCCATCACTCGCATCCGGGTACCCCGGATGCAGGGGCGCCCCCCGCAGATTTCCGGATCAAAGGTGATACGTTTCAACTCGCTCATGATGGCCTCCTGCGCAGACGACCAGAGAATGTATCGATGGAGTGTATCGCTATCGGACCAATGCTGGAGCAAACGGGTCCGCGAATGTCATGTTCGCCAGAGTCGGGCGCGGGCGGGGCTTCGCCTGCAAGCAGGCTCCTACAAGACACATCGTCAGGCGTCGCCGGCGCTGGCCTTGCGGTGATCGGCGGCGAAGTCGAGCATGCGCTGGGTTGCTACCAGGGCCTTCTGGCGCGCGGCCTCGTCGACAAAGATTTCGTTCTGCGCGGGGTCCGCCGTGTCTTCCAGCGTCGCGGCCAGCGCAACCAGGTCGTTCATGGCCATCCACGGGCAGTGGGCGCAGCTGGTGCAGGTGGCGCTGTGGCCGCCGGTGGGGGCCTCGATCAGGGTCTTGCCCGGGGCCGCCTGCTGCATCTTGTAGAAGATGCCCTTGTCGGTGGCAACAATGAATTCCTGTTCCGGGCGACCCTTCACCGCCGCGATCAGCTGGCTGGTGGAGCCGACCACATCGGCCTGATGGATCACCTCGCGCGGGGACTCCGGGTGCACCAATACCGCGGCACCCGGATGGCGGCCGCGCAGGTCCTCCAGCGCCCAGGCGCGGAACTCGTCGTGCACCACGCAGGAGCCATCCCAAAGCACCATGTCGGCGCCGGTCGTACGGCGGATGTAGTCGCCCAGGTGCTTGTCCGGGGCCCACAGGACCTTTTTACCTTGATCGCGCAGGTGCTCGACCAGCGGCACGGCAATGCTGGAGGTGACGACATAGTCGGCCTGCGCCTTCACGTCCACCGAGGTATTGGAGTACACCACCACGGTGTGGTCCGGATACCGGGCGCGGAACTTCGCAAACTCGTCGGCCGGGCAGCCCAGGTCCAGCGAACACTCGGCCTCCAGCGTCGGCATCAGCACGCGCTTCTCAGGGCTCAGGATCTTGGCAGTCTCGCCCATGAAACGCACCCCGGCCACGACCAGCGTCTCGGCGGGGTGCTCCTTGCCAAAGCGCGCCATCTCCAGCGAGTCGGCCACACAACCGCCGGTGTCGTCCGCCAGTCGCTGCAGGGACTCGTCCACATAATAGTGGGCCACCAGCACCGCGTTGCGTTCGATCAGCAGGCGCTTGATACGGCGTACCAGCTCGTCGCGCTGGGCGTCGTTCAGCGCATGCAGCGAAGCCGTCACGTGAGCCGTGGTCGGCACCTGGAAGATCGGCTTGTCGGCTACCGGTGCATTCATGGATGCCTCGTTCTCCGAGAGGGTCGGAGGAGAATAATGGGCCGCTTATGGTACGACAGCCTTGCGCGCGCTGTCGTTCCTGCAGATTGTGGGGGCGCAGGACCCGGGGGCGGCGATCTCCCTATAATGCCCACCCGATGGATGAACTCACTCGCCAATACAAGGCGCTCTCCTTTGAAGCGCGCATGGACCTGGCTCTGTCCGCGGACCTCGAGGCGCACTGGCGCCCTCTGCTGGTGCGCGACCAGCATGCCCAGGTAAAGGCCTATTTCTCCCGCCGCATGGACCTGACCCCCGAGGAGGTCGCGCTGCTGCTGGCTGATCCCAACCAGACCGTGCGCCTGAACTGCGCCAAGCGTCCCGACCTGACGCCGGATCAGGTTGAGGCCTGCGTACACGACCGTGACCCAAACCTGCGCTATTTCGTCGCGCGCAACCCGCTGCTGACAGACGCCCAGCGGGAACATCTGATGCATGACGAAGACGAACTGGTGCGCATTGCGGTACGCAAGGGCCCGAAAAAACGCGGGACCCGCGCCCGCCCCGGACAAGCCGAGATGATCCGTTGACCGAGACCCGCCCCGAAAAACCGCAAGCCCCGAAACCGTCCCGGCGTCGCCGCGCGCTGAGCTGGGGCATCCAGATCGGTCTGGCGCTGGTGATCTTTCTGGCCGTGCGCGCCTGGATGGCCCGCGACATGGCCGAAGGCCCGGCCCCCGAGTTCGAGGCCCAGTTGCTGGACGGCACGCCCGTGGCCCTTGCGGACTATGCCGACGAACCCATGCTGCTGCACTTCTGGGCCACCTGGTGCCCGATCTGCCGCCTGGAAGAAGGCGAGATCGTGCGCCTGGCGCAAGGCCACCCGGTGCTCACGGTCGCCATGCAGTCCGGCGCGCCGGCGGAGGTGCTGGAGCACATGAACGAGCGCGAGCGCGAACTGCCCGTGGTCAACGACCCGCAGGGCGCCCTGGCCGCGCGCTACAACGTCCGCGGTGTACCGGCCACGTTCATCATCAACTCGGACGGCGAGATCGTCTTCCGCAAGCAGGGCTACGCCCCCCCCCTGGAACTGCGCCTGCGCCTCTGGCTCGCCCGCTGGCTGTAACAGCCTCCAGCAAACGGTGCAGTTCGCTGCGCTCAGTGCATCCTGCGCACCGCAATCCAATCGTAGGATGCGGTTGAACGGAGCGACACGCATTACCCCCCCAACGTGCTCCCCCGGCTGGTACCGAGCAGCTCCCATAAGCGTCCAACAACGATTGTCCGTTCGCTTGCTATGGCTCACGCCCAATCGTACATTATCCCGTACATGTACAGATCCGAACCCAAGGGGGTACTCCATGGACGCCATTAGCTACACCGCAGCGCGGAGCAATCTGGCCAAGACGATGGAACAGGTCTGCGAAGACCATTCCACGATTATCATTACCCGCAACAAAGCCCCCTCCGTGGTCATGATGTCACTGGAAGACTTTGAGGCGCTACAGGAAACGGCCTACCTGCTTCGGGCACCAGAGAATGCTCGGCGCCTGCTTGCCTCGGTCGCCGAACTGGAGCAAGGGGGAGGCAAGGAACGGAGGCTAGGGGAACACTGATTAGTGTTCCCCTAGAGGAGTGAGGCTACTCTTTGCTGAACTTGCCTGGGAGGACTATCTCTACTGGCAACGACACGACAAGAAAACCCTTCGCCGCGTGAACGAGCTCATCAAGGCCATCCTGCGCGACCCGTTTACGGGCATCGGGAAGCCCGAACCCCTCAAGCACAACCTTGCCGGCTACTGGTCCCGACGGATCGATAGCGAACACCGCATCGTCTACAAGGTGGACGACGGGACCCTGCTGATTGCGCAGCTCCGCTACCACTACTGACCAGAACAGCAAGGTGCGGCGAAAACGCGCGTCACGCAGCGCGAGGTTCGATCTCGCTGCGCACGCGGTCAGCGAGTTCGATCTGGGCGCGCCTCAGTTCGTATTCAACCTGCAGGTTCAGCCAGAAACGCTCGGAAGTGCCGAAATAACGCGCCAGCCTCATGGCCGTGTCAGCCGAAATGCCACGACGCTCGCGCACAATGTCGTTCATTCGCGTCGTCGGCACATGCAACGCCCCGGCAAGCGCGTTCACACTGAGCCCAAGCGGGGCAAGAAACTCCTCGCGCAGGACCTCGCCTGGATGGATGGGTCGCATACCGCTTGTGCTCATGGTTTAACCTCCTTCCAAAACCTTTCAGTGGTAATCGACGATCTCCACATCCTCGGGACCTTCGTCAGTCCACCGGAAACAGATACGCCACCAGGGAAACACTGATCAATGTACGCACTCGCGCTCGAGTCGCTTTTGCGTGTGAACAAGGCGCGGCGACTGCCGTGCAGTCATTCTGCACAAGGGAACCGCAACGCCGTACACGCGCAAAAGCGGCCGAGCCTCTGCGGGGTTGGTGCCCCCTGTTCCCCGATCCTGCGTTGCGCCGCTTGGCCGTAGAATGCTACGACTCTACGCGCCGCGCCTTGTCTCGGAAAACAGGGGGCACCAACGCGAGCGCGTACATTGATCAGTGTTTCCCAAGGCGTTGATGCGAATGCTGTGCTGTCCCTCGCGATCTCCAGACAGGACCTCCAGCCGATTACCCGGCGGCGAACGCAAATCCTGCAGCGTCTCCGCCGCTTGAAGCTGAACCAACTTGCGCTCCACAATCGCTCGGATACCGGACCAACGCCGACTCCTTCCGGTTTCGAACAGCGCCCGGGTTTCCCTACACCGAAAGCTTCTGATCATGGATACAGAATATAACGCTTAACGGTAACCGGCAAACGGCAAACGGATGGCTCAGCTCACGAGACTTAGTGCGCCCGCGCGCATGAATCCAACCGTAGGATGCTGTTGAGCGCAGCGAACTCGTCGTGCCGAGGGCGCCAGCGATTAATCGTCCAGCTCGCGCAGCACGCGGAAGCCCAGGTTGGTATCCATCTCGTCGATATTGCGGCGGCGCCGGGCAGCGCTGCGGGTGTTCACCGCTGGATCGAACCAGGAACCGCCCTTGGCGACCACCCATTCGTTGTCCGGATCGCGACGGTAGACGCCATCGCGCGGCAGGCTGGCATGGCTGTCATGCCATGGCGTGGAGGTGAACTCCTGCACGTTCCCGTGCATGTCATACAGCCCCCACAGGTTAGGCTGGAAACTGCCGACATCCAGCGGACGCGAAAGCGGGAAACAGGCGGGGATATACCACTTGCGCCGCTGACGCCGCTCCTCGTAGGGAAACAGGGAGTTGAAGTGTACGTCGCGACAGCCCACCACCTCGCCAAAGGCGAATGGCGTGCGGGTGCCGGCCCGGCAGGCGTATTCCCACTCCGCCTCGGTGGGCAGGCGGTAGCGCTTACCGGTCTCCTCGCTCAGCCAGTCGAGATATTGCTGGATGCTGCCCGGCTTGACGTTGAAGATCGGCATACGCGGGGTACTGGGCCAGACCAGCCAGTCCCAGGGCGTCCAGCCGGTGGCCGCCTGAAACGCCTCCCATTCCTCGCGCGTGATGGTGTAGCGTCCCAGCGCAAAGGGCCGTTCCAGCGCCACGAACCGCCGCGGGGCCTCGTGCGGCTGGTGCCCATATTCCGAGGCATCCGAGCCCAGCTCGAACTCTCCGGCCGGGATCACCTGTAGCTCCGGGGTAAGCGCTCCGGAACGCGCGGTATCCCGAAAGCCCACCGCCACCCGAGCCTGGCGCGCTGCCCGCTGCTGCAGATCCAGCAAATCTGCCTGATCCATCCGCTGCACGTCCTTCACCATGGGCCTGCACACCTCCGTTACTTGCATCAACCGCCCGTGTTCGCCCCACCCTGCCACCAGCGAGGCGGGCCGCCATTTTGAACGAAACAAAACCTTGCCCCGACCAACCCCGGGACTTTGTGGCGCTTCTCCGCAGCCGCCAGTCCCGACCATAACCCCATGGCTGATGCCGCGGCCCCGGGCACTTACGTGCCAGCGCCCGGGTCACCCCCTGTAGGCAAACATCAGCACCGAAGGTTCGCGGCCACACGGCGCGGGTTGCACACCCCGCAAGGCCATTTTACGCTCGGGTTGTTGTTTGGACTCAGGGAGGAGTCGAACATGGAGCACTTGCGCGGCTTCACGCTCGTGGAGCTGATGATCACCCTGCTGGTGGCCTCGATCCTGCTGGGCGTGGGTATACCGGCCTTCGCCAGCCTGGTCGAAAACACCCGACTGACCACAACCACCAACCAGTTCCTGACCACCCTGCACATGACACGCAGCGAGGCCATTCGTCGCGGCCACCTGGTCAGCCTGTGCACCTCCACCGACGGCACCACCTGCACCAGCGGTTCGACCTGGGACGCGGGCTGGATTCTTTACGCCAATCCGGGGCGTGCCCACCAGCCTAACGGGCCGGACAGCATCCTGCGCGTGGGCCACGCCTGGACCGATTCCACCATAGCGGTGGCCGGCAACCAGCCCGTCAGTCAGCACATCTCCTACAACGCCCTCGGCCAGACCGAACGCCTGTCGGGTGCGCTTCTCATGGGCACCCTCTCGATCTGCGCCCAATCGAGCGAAGGCCGCGCCATCATCATCAGCAGCGCCGGCCGCCCCCGCGTCACCACCACCAACTGCACCTGAGCCCGGCCGCGACCTGACGGCGGCCCGCAGCCGACCAGGCCTCTGCCACGGCAGCAGCCACCGCCGATGGGTACGATTTGACCACTCACCGATCCGAGCCTTGCGATGCGGCAGCCGCCTGCTTATCACTGGAGTTACGGAAAACCGGAACGGCTGCGCCCCATGACCCGACCCCAAGGATTCACGCTCGTCGAACTGATGGTCACCATCGCGGTGTTCGCGGTGCTGGCCTCGATCGCCGTGCCGAGCTTCCGGTTCATCATCGAGAACAATCGCGTTACCACCGCCGCCAACGAACTGACCACCGCTTTCAACTATGCGCGCAGCGAAGCCGTCCGGAGAGGCCTGCCGGTATCCGTATGCCCGTTGGACGGCGCATGGGCGGATGGCTGGCAGGTGGTCCGCAGCGAAGGCTGCGGCGGCGATCTGCTCCGAGAATGGACCGAACTCCCCACACGGGTAACGATCACCGCTTCTGGTACCGATAGTTACCTCGCATTCGATGCCCTTGGGGGCAGGATGGACACAGCCGCTAACGACGACGATTTCACCTTCACGATTCAACCCAAAGACTGTACGGGGGGCGAACGCGCCCGGGAAATCCAGGTCGGCCCCGGCGGCCGGGCATCCGTACAACGCATCGACTGCGAATAGCGCTACAGACACCGAGCTTCAACCAGGGCCTTCTTGATGGACCGATCAAATAACCAACCGATGCGCTCCCGCTACAGTTCCGGCGTCACCCTGATCGAGGTGCTGGTGGCACTGCTCGTACTGTCCATCGGGCTAATCGGCGTGGCCGCCCTGCAGGCCAACGCCCTGCAGGCCAACCATGGTTCCCAGATGCGATCACAGGCGACCAATCTCGCCTACGACATCGCCGACCGGATGCGGGCAAACCGCCAGGCTGCCCTCAGTACTGATAATGATTACGTCGGCGACTACAGCGCGATCAATTGTCCCAGCGACCCGGACAACCTGCCCAGCCCTGCAGGCAACCTGGCCCAGCGTGACGTGGCGGAGTGGCGTGTGGCACTGGCCTGCGGGATGCCCAACGGCCGCGCCCGCATCACCCGCGACGGCGATGAATTCACCATCCGCATCCGCTGGGACAACGACCGTCTGGTCGATGACGACAGCGAAGAAGTCGAAGAATTTATCACCAGGACCGAGATATGAGTGCCCGCCGAACCCCGACAACCTCCTTTTCCTGCGCGGTCCGCGGCCTCACGCTCGTCGAGCTGATGGTCGCCATGCTGATCGGGCTGCTCCTGATCGGGGGCACCATCAGTATCTTCATCAGCACTCAGCAGACCTACCGCACTCAGGAAGCCATGTCGCGCGTGCAGGAGTCCGGCCGCTTCGCGATCGAGCGCATTGCACGCGACGCCCGCGAGGCCGGGTACCTTGGATGCCCCGGCACGCCAGAAAACTGGATCCGGGCTGAAAACCCCAGCTACAACCCCAACCTGCATGATGTTAATCGGGCCTTTGTGGACGGAGACGCCCCCTCGGAACACGTGCGTGGCGACATCCTGACCATCTCTTCCATGCGCTCGCTCAACGACGCGGACACTTTTGAAATGGATGGCTCCAGCGCCCCGGATCTGACTCTCGAAGAAGGCGACCCTGCCAGCTTTAACCGGGGATGGATATTGCGAGTAGCTGACTCTGAATCCGGTGCATGCGAGGTGTTTCAGAATGCCGCGGCAACAGACTCTCCCGGCCTTGTCCGGGGCATCGACCGGGATATGTTGCCCGGTAATTTCGAACCCGAAGCGCATGTCGGTTACAGCCCGTTCAGTGGCCAGGTCGATATTCGGGTTCTGAAGCAACGAACCTACTTCATCGGGACGACCACGGGGGGCACAATCCCGGGCCTTTTCCGCCGTACCTCCTTCACGAATGCAACTGGCGGGGCGGACGTTCAGTCCACCCGGGAAATCGCAAGCGGTATCTACGACATGCGACTCGAATACGGCCTGGACGACAACGGGGACGGGCACGTGAACCGATACCAACCTACGGACGCCATGAGCAGCGCAGACTGGGAGAGGACTGCGGCCGTCCGTGTTCACCTGCTGGTGCACAACGGCGAAGAAGATAACGTAGTCGATCAACCCCGAACCAATCTCTACTTCGTTGACGACCTGTTCAACGCACCGGACCGCCGCCTGTACCAGACCTTTACCACCACCATCGCCGCACGCAACCGGCTCGAGTGATCCAGAGGATGAACACGATGAATTCCAGCCTCGTTCACGCCCCCTCGGCAGCCCGCACGCGGCAATCCGGCTCCGCCCTGATCATCGCGCTGATCCTGCTGCTGGTCATCACCATCCTGGCCGTTGCCGGAATGCAGAACACCGTCCTCCAGGAGCGGATGGCGGGCAACATGCACGACCGCAACATCGCCTTCCAGAACGCGGAACGCGGCCTGCGGGACGCAGCAAACGACCCGAACATCGCCAACGATGCCAACGCCCCGGTCAGCTTCTCGCCCACAAATGCCGAGGAGTGGGACAAACATCCGGCCCTGCGGGACACCCCACCCAACGAGTTTGCGCACTTTGTCGAGCGGCTGGAAGTCAGGGAGCCTTGTGACCCGGAGGAGGTATGCCCCCCACTCCGAGAACGGCCCATTGTTCCCGTCTATCGGGTGACCTCCAAGGGGGTCGGCGGTACCGAACATGCCGTCGTCATTTTGCAGGCCATCGTGCGGCCAAACTGACCCGTCCGTCGTTCAAGCGTAATCCGCTCTAACAGGGAGCATTGCCATGGCTTCACATCGAGACAACACTCCAACGGCCCGCCCCCCGCGGCTCTCGCGCAGCCGGATCGCTATTGCGGTGGCGGCGGCCACCATGGCGTTCTCCGGCACCGCACATGGCATCAACCTGGCGAGCACCCCCCTGTTCCTGCTCGACTCCGGACTACCGCCGAACATCCTGTTCATCCCGGATACCTCCGAAAGCATGCAGGAGAGCCCCGACGGACGCCTGGCCATGGATCAGGACAACCCTCTCTGCCAGCCAGGCCCGGATCTCGATCCGGACATCGACTACGACCGCGACCCGGCAGACGATATATGCCCCGCAGGTGCTCGGCACCCTAACAGCAAGGGTAGTATCGTCAAACGTGTAGGGCTCGATCTGCTGGATCAGTATGAAGGCCAGGTCAACCTGGGCCTGATGTCATACCAGCAGATGCCCGCCAGTAATACCCGCAACGCGTTCAATTCCGGGGGAACCGTACGCTGGCGATTGGCGGAACGCGCAATCGACGTTCGTATCAGTACCGAGGAATCACCCGACTTCTACGACGAGGACTTCGAAGGCGCCTGGGACTCGGGTACCAAGCGATTCAGGGTGGCAGCCCCGGGCGCGGACGGACTTTGGCTCTTCTTCAATGATGGGGTTCCCGGTTACTGGTGGGATACGGGTGAATCTTGGAGAGCAGTCCCGACAATCGACCAAGAGGTCTTCTTTGACCGCCACGACACGGGCGGGGCGGATTTCGACAGCATGGATGCTTACGAGAGAGTTGAGCTTCAGACAAGCTGGTGGGGTCAACAATCCATTGTGTTTCGGACAAGCATCGGTAGTTTTAACGTTTTCTTAGTAGATAGCCAACGGCAGCGTAATATCGACAGCTGGGGGGAAGTCATGGTTTCACTCCCAATGAACCAGCTGGAATGGCGAAACACGGAGTCGCCCGGACTGGGTTATCTGCACGTCCCCATTGGCGGCCTGAATCAGGACGGAAGCATCGACAGCGACCACTGGGATGCCATTCGCACCAAGCTGCAACCTCAACGCCATGACTGGAATGGAACGGGCAACCCCATGACTGATGCGTCATGGCCACTGATCGCATCCGGCCTGACGCCACTTGAAGGCACTATGCAGACTGCGCGGGACTATTTCCTGGATTTCGTGCACCCGGAAGAGAGTGGCGACATGACTGGAACCGCGGGGTCCAGCTTCGGGAACAACCAGGGGCGCAACAACGCGGACCCGATACCACGAAGCTGTGGTGTAAACGCCGCCATCTGGGTCACGGATGGGCTGCCTTCCGTTGCCAGCGATGGAACAGCTCTTGGTGCAGACCTGCCACAAGCACTGGAAGAAGCCCAACAGGCCGTTGCCGATTTCCACAACGACACTCAGGTCGACACCTACATCGTAGGCTTTGCCATGCCGGCCGGGGTATCCGGCATCTCTGGCATGCCGGAAAACCCGTTGAACCTGCTCGCCGAGGCCGGCGGCACTGGCACTGCGTTCGATGCAACGGATGAGGCAAGCCTGGACGCTGCGATGACGCAGATCTTCGAGGCCATTATTGCGGAGGCCACAGGCAGTGCCTCCTCGGTGGCGGCAGCCGCAACCACCTATCAGGAGGAAGACGCGAATTTCGTCTACCAGGCCTTGTTCAACTCCGCCGACTGGTCCGGTGACCTTGTAGCCTACGACTTCCTGCTCGACGACTTGAGCTTCTCCGAAGAATGGCGTGCATCGGAAAACCTGCCACCCCACCAGGAACGCAACATCTTCTCCCATGACGGTAGCGAAGGAATCCTGTTCCAATGGGACAGCAGCCCCGGCGCCCCGGGGTTAAGCTCAGAACAACAAGACATTCTGTCCAGCGCCCCCGTCGTGACCGGGGCCACGGATCGAAGCGGAGAAGACCTGCTGGCCTTCCTGCGTGGTTCCGCTGTCCACGAAACCCGAAACGGAGGCGAGTGGCGCAACCGCCCGACCCCTCTGGGCGACTTCATCAACTCGAACCCGGCTGTCCAGACACCGAGCATGAATTTCGGGTACTTCCACATCGACGGCTACTCGAAGTTTCGGGAAGACAATCAGGATGTACCCGAAGTCGTCTACGTGGGTGGCAACGCCGGTATGCTCCATGCCTTTGATGGGGAAAGCGGCGAAGAACTGTTCGCCTACGTACCCAATGCTGTATTCGACAAACTGCCGGATCTGGCCGACCCGGACTACAGCCACCAGTTCTTCGTGGATGGTCAGCAAACCATCACCCACGCCAAGGTCGACGGCGAGTGGAGCACAGTGCTGGTCGGAACGCTCGGCGCTGGTGGGCGCGGCATCTATGCCCTGGACGTCACCGACCCCACGAGCTTCTCGGCCGACAACATCCTCTGGGAGCTATCCGGTGACGATCTGGATGCACTGGGGTATACCTTCGGGGCACCGGAGATCGCCCAGACGGCCAATGGTGAGTGGTCGGTCCTCTTTCCGAACGGCTACGGCAGCAATGACGAGTCGGCCGTGCTGATGATCGCCAACCTGGAATCGGGCAACGTCATCACGATCGAAACCGACGCCACCGGTGACAATGGCCTCTCCGAGGCCCTTTTCCGCCAGAACGCAGCCGGCGTGATCACAGACGGCTTCGCGGGCGACCTGCAGGGCAACCTCTGGAGGCTGAATCTACTTGGGGATGCAAGCTCTCTGTGGAGTGCCCACCTGCATTTTCAGGCAACGGGCCCCAATGGCGAGACACAACCCATCACCGCCAGACCCGCAGTGGGCAGCCACCCGAATGGTGGATCAATCGTGATGTTCGGGACCGGCAAGTATCTGGAGAATGCCGACATCCAGGTTCCTGACCCGGCACCCGTCCAGAGCTTTTACGGCATCCGCCAGCATGAAGCCATCCAGGCACCCGTTAGCCGAGGCAAGCTGCTGCAGCACGAATTTATCGGCTCCGGCGTCGTCGGTGACTTCTCCGTACGCGCCACTACGGCCGGGGATAATTTCGATGGCAGCATCCACGACGGGTGGTACATCGACCTCGATTACCCCAGCCCACGGGGGGAGCGCGTTGTGGAGCCTGCACAAATCGTCGATGGACGAGTGGAATTCGTCACGCTTACGCCCTCAGATGACCCCTGCGACGGCGGAGGCACGTCGTCCATTGTTGCGCTGAATGCAGCCACGGGAAGTCGGCCTGCCGAGCCTGTTTTCGATCTGACTGGCGACGGGGAATTTGGCGAAGACGATATGATCATCGTCGGTGACGAACGGGTGCCGGTGAGTTCCATTGACCCCGGGATCGGCATTATGTCAGCCCCAACCATCGTCCGGAGCTCGGAAGGCATCACTCGAATCATCAGCGGGACTGAATCGTCCGCTCCCAGGGGTGAACCCGGACCACCTAGAGCCTTCCAGCTCCCACGCACCTGGATTCAACTACGTTGATTGAGCTCGTGAGCCGGGCAAACCAGACGCCCGGCTCACGCTAACGCACCATCGGCGACCGAAAATGGTGATTGCACCCGCACGGCCGGTGCAGAACCCACAACCGACAGGAGTGCAGCAAAATGCCCCGTCCACAGCACAGTGCCGGCTTCACCCTGATCGAGTTGATGATCGTGGTGGCGATCATCGCCATACTCGCGGCGATCGCCTATCCCGCCTATCAGCAATACGTCATCAACTCCTATCGTGCGACCGCCGGCGCCTGTCTGACCGAGCTCGCGCAGGCACTCGAACGGCGGTACACAAGCACCATGAGCTACGCCGGTGCATTGCCCGATCGCGGCTGCATGAACGAAGGGGACATGAACAACCGGTACAACTTTTCCCCCGACCCAATACCGGATGCGCAGACCTTCACGTTGACCGCGTCCCCCCGGGGCGCCCAACAAAACGACCGGCGCGGTTGCGGCGACCTCACGCTCAATGAACGCGGCCAAAAGGGTGCTCCTGAGGCCGACGTCAGTGACTGCTGGTGACCCGCGGAAACGGGGACAGATTTATTTTCCGCACGTTGACCGCATCTCCCAAGGGCGTTCAAAAAACCCGTGATCGTCGTGCCTGCGGGGCCAGTGAATGCTGGCAATCGGCATCACATTGCACTTTTGTGGAGCCAAAACATGCACACCCGCAGCCTCCGCACGGGCGGCGCTGAATACATAACCACCTCCAGCCCGCCATGTGTTTGCGGACGCACTGAACCGCAAACCAGGTGTGAAGCTGCGTACTCCGCAAGCGAACGCCACGCATCACGACACTCGCCCCTATCAAGCCACGCTGCGTTATGGGCCGCCCTCCCGTGGCGACGAGAGCACCGCCCCAAAAGCGGCCACCTTTAAGGAGACGCTGATGCCGAATAAACAGCAAACCCTTCCGGCAACGGCGCGTTCAGCGCCTTGCATGCAACAAACGCCAGGACGGACTCGTCCGTGTTTCCTCACCGCCACGGGTTGCCTCGCTACTTCGCGCGAGCAACCCCAGGCCCGAGGCGCCGTGGTTGTCCGTTTTTTTTACAGCCAGCCCCGCCTCACCGGATAGAAAGCAAATGCGATCTAGATAATTCAGACACTTAAGATCATTGGCCCAATATTTGCTGAGTTCCGGACAACGACATGGATGCCATGTCAGACCACCAGCAGCCACAGCAAATAGAGGACGGTCTAATGCAGAACACAAGGAAATTCCTGGCGATCGCCGGAGCGCTGACCCTTTTGGGCTGGGCCCATACCGCTCAAAGCTCCCCGTTCGACATCTCCGACTGGAACTGCGAAGGGAACTGCGGCACGGCTGCCGCCGATGGGGATATCTCGCTCTCCCCCTTCGGCAGTTCCGAATACGGCTGGATCTCCACCGCCAACGGCGTCGACACTGAAGGCCTTGGGATCGGAAACGAAACCACCGGTTCAACCATCACCTCCCCCCTGTTTGACGCGAATCAGGGTGACGAGCTGAGCTTCAACTTCAACTACGTCACCTCGGACGGCGGCGGGTTCAGCGACTATGCCTGGGCCCTGCTGCTGGACGAGAACCTGGAGCCGGCAGCCCAATTGTTTACCGCCCGCACCAACCCCGGGGGTAACACGGTGCCAGGGTTCGAGCTCCCGGAGCCGGACGCGGACGTAGCTCTCGATCCCTCCGAAACGCCCATCATCGCAGGCGCCCCGGAATGGTCCCCCCTCGGTAACAGCTCCGGTAGCTGTTTTGGCGATGGCTGTGGTTACACGGACTGGATCGAGAGCGTCTTCAGTTTTGACGAGGACGGCACCTTTGCCCTCCAGTTTGGCGTGGTGAACTGGAACGACGAGGCATTTCAGTCCGGGCTTGCCTTCGACGGCGCAACCATCGCCGGCCGGGACATCGGCGATGACGCGCCGGGTGAGATCCCGCTGCCTGCCACACTCGCGCTCTTCCTGACGGGCCTGGCGGCGATGGTGGGCATTCGCCGCAAGCACACGGTGTAACACCCCATCCAGGCCCGACTCGGGCCTTCGCCCGATCTCCACGCCCGCCAGTCACCCGCTGGCGGGCGTTTTTTTAGAAACGGGACAGCAACAAGGCACGTCGCGCCCAGAAACGCAGAAACGGGGACAGATTTATTTTCTAGTCAGAACCTTGCCCTTTGCGACAGACGTGGCCAAGACCCGCTCGACAGAATGACCACTGGATACATTCGATTGATGCAAGACCCAACAACCATAAGCTAAGTCTTAATACTCAGTCAGGCGGGGCGAGCCCTTGAGCACAACGGCCAACGTTCACGAAGAAAAGACGCATCTGTCCCGCTTGTTGAAACGCGCGCATGATGGCGAGGAGATCATTCTCGCGAAGTCCGGCCGGCCATATGCGCGTCTGGTGCCACTGGAGTCCACCCCAGCACGGCGCCAACCCGGGCGCGTAACGGGCCGGGTCGAAGACGCATTCTTTGAATCCTTGCCGGAGGACGAACTCGACGCTTGGGAGCAATAGGGTGCGGATCCTGCTCGATACGCATGCCCTGCTCTGGTGGTTCACAGACGATACGCGGCTATCGTCACGCGCTCGGGAAATTATCGAGGACCTGGAGAACACTGTCCTGGTAAGCGCCGCCAGCGCATGGGAGATTGCGACCAAGCACCGCCCGGGCAAACTGCAGATTGGCGGTGTGGTCATCCAGCGCTTTGATGAACCGGTCGCCGCAGATGGCTTTACGCATCTTGCCGTGAACTCCTCGCAAGCGATCCACGCCGGGACATATTCTGTCGACCATCGCGACCCGTTCGACCGCATCCAGGCTACCCAGGCGGAACTCGAGCAGGCCCCTTTACTGACTACCGATCCGGCCTTCCACGACTTTCCAATACGCTGCATCTGGTAACGAGCGATCCCACCATTCCCAACTGGCACATCGTGCATGGCTGAGTCCACAGTCACGCATCCCGCAGATCCCCGATAAGCGCCATACGATTTCCGGGAAGACGAAGATCCTGGCCCCAGGGGCCCTCGACACAAAAAAGCGCCCGGCGGATGATCCGTCCGGGCGCTTCTTTGTGCCTTGCCCACTGGCGGGGCGTTGGCGTCGGTCTTATGCCGAGGCGGCGCGGGAGGCCTTTTTGCGTTCGTGCTCGAGCAGGAACTTCTTGCGGATGCGCAGGTTTTCCGGGGTGACCTCGACCAGTTCGTCGTCGTCGATGAACTCGATGGCCTGCTCCAGCGTCATGCGGATCGGCGGGGTGAGCTGGATGTTCTCGTCGGTCCCGGCGGCGCGGATGTTGGTGAGCTGCTTGGCCTTGAGCGCGTTGACGACCAGGTCGTTCTCGCGCGAGTGCAGGCCGATCACCATGCCTTCGTAGACTTCTTCACCCGGGCCGATGAACAGCTTGCCACGGTCCTGCAGGTTGAACAGGGCAAAGCCCAGGGCCTTGCCGGCCGCGTTGGCGATCAACACGCCATTCTGGCGCGAGGCCACCGCACCTGGCTGGTACGGGCCGTAGTGGTCGAAGATATGGTGCAGGATGCCGGTACCGGAGGTCGCGGTCATGAACTCGGTCTGGAAGCCGATCAGCCCGCGCGACGGGATGATGAAGTCCAGGCGCACGCGGCCCTTGCCGTCCGGGACCATGTTGGTCATGTCGCCGCGGCGTTCGCCGAGCTTCTCCATGATCGTGCCCTGGTGCTGCTCTTCGACGTCCACGGTGACGGCCTCGTAGGGCTCCTGCTTCACCCCGTCGACTTCCTTGATGACCACCTCGGGGCGCGCGACGGCCAGCTCGTAGCCCTCGCGGCGCATGTTTTCGATCAGGATGCCCAGGTGCAGCTCGCCACGGCCGGAGACCTTGAACTTGTCCGGGTCCTCGCCCTCTTCCACGCGCAGGGCGACGTTGTGCTTGAGTTCTTCCTGCAGGCGGTCACGCAGCACGCGCGAGGTGACGTACTTGCCCTCGCGCCCGGCGAACGGCGAGGTATTCACCTGGAAGGTCATGCTGACGGTCGGCTCGTCGACGGTCAGCGGCTCCATCGCCTCCACGTGGTTCGGATCGCACAGCGTGTCGGAGATGAACAGCTTGTCCATCCCGGTGAAGGTGATGATGTCGCCGGCGCGGGCCTCTTCGACCTCCACGCGCTCCAGACCGTGGAAGCCCATAATCTGCAGCATGCGGCCGTTGCGCACGCCGCCTTCGCGGTCCACCACCTTGACCGGGGTGTTCGGCTTGATGCGCCCGCGCTTCACGCGGCCGATACCGATCAGGCCCTGGTAGGAGTTGTAGTCCAGCGAGGAGACCTGCATCTGGAACGGGCCGTCCGCGTCCACATTCGGGGGCGCGACATGCTCGACGATGGTCTCCAGCAGGCAGGTCATGTCGCCCTCGGTCACGCTCGAGTCCATACCGGCAAAGCCGTTCAGCGCGGAGGCGAACACGATGGGGAAGTCGAGCTGCTCGTCGGTGGCGCCCAGGCGGTCGAACAGGTCGAACACCTGATCCACGGCCCAGTCGGGGCGCGCGCCGGGGCGGTCAACCTTGTTGACCACCACAATCGGCTTGAAGCCCATCGCGAAGGCCTTCTGCGTTACGAAGCGTGTCTGCGGCATCGGGCCGTCCACCGCGTCCACCAGCAGTAGCACGGAGTCGACCATCGACAGCACGCGCTCGACCTCGCCACCAAAGTCGGCGTGTCCGGGCGTGTCGACGATGTTGATGCGGTAGTCCTGCCACTCGATGGCCGTGTTCTTGGCCAGGATGGTGATCCCGCGTTCCTTCTCGATGGCGTTGGAGTCCATGATCCGCTCGCCGTGATCGCCACGCTTGTCGAGGGTGCCGGACTGGCGCAGGAGCTGGTCGACCAGCGTGGTCTTGCCATGATCAACGTGGGCGATGATGGCGATGTTGCGAAGCTTCTCGGTCATGGAATACAAACTCTGGATACTGGCAAAAGGGCCGACACTATACAGACTTATGCGTGACCGCGCTGCGACTCCCGCGTTTTATGCGCAGGCTCCCTCACCGCCAAGCGCCGCCGACGCAACGCATTACGGCTCTGGCCCGCTCCGGCAACCGTGCACCCCTCGGCCGCGACCGCTTTCCCTTGCCACTCGTTGTCACAGCCACCTGGCCCCGGTCATCCCGGCCGCAGCGCAGCGAAGAGCCGGGATCTCCGGCGCTGGACAGCCCCCGAAGCCCGGGCAGAACTCACCGCATGAGATCCCGGATAACCGCTGCGCGGTTTCCGGGATGACCGAAAGGGAAGCCCAAGGCGACGACGTTCGCCGGCCTCCGTCCGGATGGATCAGGGTTGACGTTCGTCTTCCGGGGGCGGGAACTGGAGGTGAAAGCCCTGCTCCTTGAGGTTAGCGAGGACCTTTTGCGGGTCTTCCCGGGCCAGGGTGCGCTCGGGCGTCAGTTCGAACTCCAGTGCGAACTCCAGGTTACCGAGAGCCCGCATCACGCCTTCGGGCAGGTCGGAGAAATCGTCCTTCTCGGGCAGGTAGACATAGGTATCGGCGCGCCGGGACGCACGGTAGACATAGCACTGCATGGGTTCAGTCCTCGAGATAGGTGTAGCCGGTCAGGCCTTGTTCCAGTTCCGCCAGCAGTCGGCCCGCGGCCTCGCCACGCAGGCCGGCGGCGTCGATCTTGGCGCGGAAGGCGCGGCGCAGGTCACCCGGGGCAAAGTGCACGTATGACAGCAGCTCGTCGACGGTATCGCCTCGCTCCGGATCGACCAGACGGTAGCCACCCTCCGGCAGCAGTTCCACGTTCACGGTATCCGTATCCCCGAACAGGTTGTGCAGGTCGCCCAGGATCTCCTGGTAGGCGCCGACCAGGAAGATGCCGAGGTAGTACGGCTCGCGGTCGTTCCACGGGTGCAGGGCGAGCGTGGTATGCGTGCCTTCGCGCTCCACATAGTGCTCGATGTGGCCATCGGAGTCACAGGTCAGGTCCTGCAGCACCGCGCGCCGGGTGGGCCGCTCGTCCAGCCGGTGCAGCGGCATGATCGGGAAGATCTGGTTGATCGCCCAGGTGTCCGGGATCGACTGGAACACGGAGAAGTTGCAGAAGACCTTGTCCGCCAGCTTGTCGGTCAGTTCCGCGTGGATCTCCGCCGGCAGGGCCTCCGGCCGCGCCAGCAGGCGCTGGCACAGAGCAAAGTAGATTGCCTCGGCACGGGCGCGGTCGGCCAGCGACAGCATCCCGCGGGCGAAGCGCGCCTGTACCTCGGACAGGCCATAGGCGGCATCGTGGTAGATCTCGGAGGCCGGGCGCTCGGCGTCCTCCAGCAGCGCGCGCATGGCGGCGATCTCGGGCAGTTCACCCTCCTCCGCGGGCGGCAGGTCGCCATCCCCCGGGGCCGGCTCGCAGTCAATCACGTTGGTGATCAGCACGGCGTGGTGCGCAGTCAGCGCGCGGCCGGACTCGCTGAATACCTCGGGCATGGCCAGGCCCTGCTCCTCGCAGATGCGCTTGAGCGGGCGCAGGATGTTCAGCGCGTACTCCTCCACCGAATAGTTGATGGAGCACTCGTTGCGCGAGCGCGAGCCCTCGTAGTCGATGCCCAGCCCGCCGCCGACATCCACCACCCGCAGGGCCGCCCCGGCCTCGGTCAGCGCGGCGAAGTAGCTGGCCGCCTCGCCCATGCCATTCTGGATGTCGCGGATGTTCGCGATCTGCGAGCCCATGTGGAAGTGCAGGAGTTGCAGCCGGTCCAGCCAGCCCAGCCCACGCAGGCGCTCGAGGATGCCCAGCACGTCCGCCGCGGACAGGCCGAACTTGGCCTTCTCGCCGCCGGTGTTCTGCCACTTCCCCTTGCCGATCGAGGCCAGACGCACGCGCAGGCCCAGCAACGGCTCGACCTGCATGGCCTCGGCCTGGCGGATCACCTCCTCCAGCTCGGAGGGCTTCTCGATCACGATGTACACGCGGTGCCCGAGCTGGCGCCCGATCAGCGCCAGGCGCACATATTCGCGGTCCTTGTAGCCATTGCAGATGATCGCCGCACCCGGGCGCGACTGCGCCAGTACGGCCATCAGCTCCGGCTTGGATCCGGCCTCCAGCCCCACGCGCGGGGTCAGCCCCTCGGCATCCGGCTGATCGCCAGCCGCCAGGATCTGATCCACCACGCTGCGCTGCTGGTTGACCTTGATCGGGTAGATCGCGGTGAACGCGCCTTCGTACTCCAGCTCGCGCGCGGCGATGTCGAAGGCCCGCACCAGGCGCCGCACCCGGCCGTCCAGCACATCCTGAAACCGCACCAGTACCGGCGGACCCACATGCTCCTCGCGCAGGCGCCCCGCCAGCTCGTACAGGTCCACGCCGGGGTGCTCCGGCCAGTCCGCGCGGCGCATCGCCACGTGGCCCGCGGCGTTCACCTCGAAGAAGCCACCGTTCCAGTGATCAATCCCGTAGGTGGCGCGGGCCTCATCCAGATTCCAGGGCGTGACAGACATGGCGATCCCGGGGTTGCGCATGAGTGTGACCAGTTGCCCGCAGCGTACGGGGCACTATCATAGCGGCGCATCATACCGTCCACCGCACCGGCAAGGGGAGCCACCCATGGCACTCGACAACAACTGGTTCAGCGAACCGCACGAAGACATGGCGCTGTCCCTGCGCATCAAGCAGAAGCTGCACGAGGAACAGACCCCGTACCAGAAGATCGAGATCTACGAGACCGAGGCCTTCGGCAACCTGATGGTGATCGACGACTGCGTGATGCTCACCGGCCGCGACAACTTCATCTACCACGAGATGATGTCGCACCCGGTGCTGTACTCGCACAGCGCCCCGAAGAACGTAGTAATCATCGGCGGCGGCGACTGCGGCACCCTGCGCGAGGTGCTCAAGCACGACGAGGTCGAGCGCGCCGTACAGGTGGATATCGACGAGCGCGTCACCCGCCTTGCCGAGCAGTACTTCCCGGAGCTGTGCGACGCCAACGACGACCCGCGCGCCGAGCTGCTGTTCGACGACGGCGTGCAGTACCTGAAAGACGCCACGCCCGGCTCCCTCGACGTGATCATCGTCGACTCCACCGACCCGGTCGGCCCGGCCGAAGGCCTGTTCTCCACCGCGTTCTACAAGGACTGCGTGAAGGCCCTGGGCGCAGACGGCCTGCTGGTGCAGCAAAGCGAATCGCCGCTGTTGCACACCGACAGCATCATCCGCCCGATGCACGACAGCCTGCGCGCGGCCGGCTTCATCGACGCCCTGACCCTGCACTTCCCGCAGGCCACCTACCCCTCCGGCTGGTGGACGTGCACCATCGCCGCGAAGGACTGCCCGGTGTCCTTCCTGCGCGAAGAGGCGGCCGAGGAGCTGCCTTTTGTCACCCACTACTACAACGCCGCGATCCACCGCGCCGCCGGCGCTACCCCGGAGTTCTTCCGCCGCAAACTATTCGCCTGAGGCGGGCGGCCACTTCGCCGCCGAACGCAAGAGGGCTCCGCCAGCCGCGGCTTGATGCGGTTCGCTTCGCTCAGCGCATCCCACGGGGCTGCAGAGCCCCGTAAGGTGCAATGAGCACATGCGAATTCACCGTGAGCGGGATCGGGCTAGGCGTGGCGGCCGGCCCTGAGGCGGTCGAGGCGCAGGCGTTCGCGGGTGTCGAACAGGCGGCGGGAGGCGAACCAGACGGCGCCCAGAGTGCCAAAGCCGGTGCCGGCAGCAATCAGGAACATGATCAGGATCTGGTACTTCACGGCCTCCACTGGCGGGGCGCCGGCCAGGATCTGGCCGGTCATCATGCCCGGCAGGCTGACGATGCCGGCGGCAGCCATGGCGTTGATGGTCGGCATCAGCCCGGAACGCGCAGCCTCGCGGCGCATGGTCGCCACCGCCTCGCTCCAGGAGGCGCCCAGCGCCAGCCGGCCCTCAATGGTGCGCCGCTCGCGCCAGACGGTCTGAGTCAGGCGGTCCAGCCCCAGTGCAATCCCGGTCATGGTGTTGCCGAGCAGCATGCCCAGCAGGGGGATCGCGTACTGCGGCTCCCACCAGGGGGTCGGTCCAACCATGGTGGTCAGCGCCAGCACCGTGACCGCAAACGCCGAGATGAACATGGTGGCGGTGCCGATGCCGTAGCCCCACAGCCCGGTAAAACGGCGCTGCTGGCGTGCCATCACCTCGTACCCGGCCACTGCGAGCATGACCACAGCCATCAACGCGACCCAGCCGAGCTGGGCGTGGTCGAACAGCGTCTGGAGGATCAGTCCGACCAGCAGCAACTGGACCACGGTTCGCACCCCCGCGATCACCAGGCTGCGCCCCAGACCCATGCGCGCCCAGACTGTGACCCCGGCCAGGGCGAGAACCAGCAGCGCGGCGAGCGCGAGGTCGACGGGCGAGAGCGTGATCAGGTCCATGCCGACGCCTCCAGTTGGCCATCGCTGATGGTCAGGATGCGTCCGCCCAGGCGCTGACGCTGCAGGGTGTCGTGGCTGACCCACAGCGCCGCTACGTCTTCCTCGGCGAGATACCCTCGTACCGCGCGTTCGATACGCTTGGTGTTTTCCAGGTCCAGGTTGGCAGTGGGCTCGTCCAGCAACAGGACACGCGGCTGGTTCAGGAGCGCACGCACCAGCCCCAGGCGCTGCTTCTCACCGCTGGAGAGACGTTCGACCTCCCAGCCTAGACAGGCTTCCGGCAAGGCGACCTGTTCCAGCAGGTGTAAGGCCGCCGGGCGCGAGAAATCTATTGGCAGGTGCTCGTCCACTCGCTCGCCCCACCAGGCCGTCTCCGCCGGTACGTACGCCACGCGCCTGCGCCACTCGACCGGCGCCATGGTGTCCCGCGGGTCGCCGTTCAGTTTCACCTCCCCCGTATTGGGATCAAGGTCGGCAAGGGCCCGCAGCAGCAGGGATTTTCCGGCACCGGAGGCGCCCGTGACCTGCACCAGCTCCCCGGGCTGAAGCGCCAGATCCAGCGGGCCTAGATGGGCGGTTTTCAGTTGGCGAACGTCCAGCAGACGATCCATACGACAGGCTTCCAGTCTGGCGAAACGGCGATCGTAACCGAAGCCGGGGCGGCGGGATGAATGGCCGGACGGGCAGGCGCTGCTTGCTGCGAGAAGAACGATCCATCGTGACGGGTTGCCTCTGCGGATGTCGATCGCACTATCGGGCTCCGGCAGGGGCTTCGCGGGCAATCCCGCTCCCACAGCTCTGGAAATAAAAAAAGGGCGCCGGGGGGGGCGCCCAAAGGCCGACTTCCTCAAGTCCTGGGAGACATATTGTCGGCGTCGGAGGAGACAGATTCGGGGTTCGATCCGGTCACACCGGACCGAACCCCTGCCAGGTTAACCAGGAATTATTGCTTCCCGGTGAACTCCGGATAGGCCTCGAGGCCACACTCGGCGATATCGGCACCGATATGCTCGTCCTCTTCGCTCAGGCGGATGCCCATGACGACCTTCAGGATGGCCCAGACGATCAGGGAAGCCGTGAAGACGAAGGCGAAGATGGCGAGCAGGCCCGCGATCTGACCGAAGAACGTGGCATCGGGGTTGGACAGCAGGACCGCCATCACACCCCAGATACCGGCGGTACCATGCGCGGAGATCGCGCCGACCGGGTCGTCGATCTTCAGCTTGTCCAGCGCGACGATCGAAAAGACCACGATCACACCACCGATGGCACCGATGATCATCGCCAGGAACGGGCTGGGCATCAGCGGCTCGGCGGTGATGGACACCAGGCCCGCAACCGCACCGTTCAGCGCCATGGTCAGATCAGCCTTGCCGAACACCAGACGCGTGGTGATCAGGGCGGCCACCACACCCCCGGCCGCAGCCAGGTTGGTATTGGCGAACACGGCGGCGACCGCGTTGGCGGATTCGACATCCGAGACCTTCAGTTCGGAACCACCGTTGAAGCCAAACCAGCCCAGCCACAGGATCAGCACACCCAGGGTGGCCAGCGGCATGCTGGAGCCCGGGATCGCGTTGATCTGGCCATCCTTGCCGTACTTGCCCTTGCGCGCCCCGAGGAGCAGCACACCGGCCAACGCGGCAGCGGCGCCCGTGAAGTGGACGATGCCCGAGCCGGCATAGTCTAGGTAACCGATCTGGTCGAGGATTCCGCCACCCCAGCTCCAGAAGCCCTGGATCGGGTAGATGAAGCCGGTCAGGACGACCGCGAAGGCCAGGAAGGCCCACAGCTTCATGCGTTCGGCCACGGCGCCCGAGACGATGGACATCGCGGTGGCCACGAACACGACCTGGAAGAAGAAGTCGGCACGATCGGAGTAGTAGATGTCGCCACCGCTACCCAGTACGTCCGCGACCGCGTTGTCGCCCGAGATCAGGAAGCCCAGGCCCGGAATGATGGAGCTCAGGCCGTCGCTGTACATGATGTTGTAGCCGATCAGCATGTACATGATGCTGGCGATCGAATACAGGGCGATATTCTTGGTTGCGATTTCGGCCACACTCTTGGTGCGCACCATCCCGGCCTCGAGCATGGTAAAGCCCGCTGCCATCCACATTACCAGCGCGCCGGCCACCAGAAAGTAAAAGGTGTCCATTGCGTAGGCGAGTTCGACTACTTGCTGTTCAATTTCCATGATTGAAATTCCTCATTCGATGGAATGACGGAGCCTTAAAGGGCTTCCGGGCCGGTCTCGCCCGTGCGAATGCGCACGACCTGCTCCACCGGTGTAATAAAGATCTTGCCGTCACCAATCTTGCCCGTGCTGGCAGACTTGGAAATAGCCTCGACAACCTGATCGACCAGGTTTTCGTCTACAGCCACTTCCAGCTTTACCTTCGGCAGAAAGTCAACCACATATTCGGCTCCGCGATAGAGCTCGGTATGACCACGCTGACGACCAAAACCCTTTACTTCGGTCATGGTCATGCCCTGCACACCGATCTCCGAGATGGCCTCGCGAACATCATCAAGCTTGAACGGCTTGATTACGGCGGTAATCATCTTCATTTCAGACTCCTGTGTGCGGACCCACGAGCATGCGGGCCCGCCATAGTGTTAAGAGGTAACGCAGGACTTAGAACGTAGTGGACCAGCCGACCCACGCCTTCACATCGCCCGCATCATTTTCTTCGTCGAACTCGCTCGTTCCAGTGGCGTATTCGAGGTTGAAGCTGAACTCGCCGAAATCACCAGCATCCCGCGCGAGGCTTGCCATGTAATGGGTGTACCCATTGACGCCGGACTCCTCAAAGTCGGTGTACCCAACCAGGAAACCTGCGCTATATACGTCCATAAAGGGAACATCGAGACCGAGGTAGTAGTACACGTCTCCGGTACTGGCATCGGAATCCTCGACGTAGGCAGTGTAGGCAAGCCCCCCGTAGAACATGTCGTAGCTCAGCTCACCATAAATTTCGCCGAAGTCCAGGTCATCATCGGCATCCGGATACAGGTACTGGATGTAGCCGACGTCATAACCGAAACCGCTGGCGAGCTCATCGGCGAACCCCAGGTACAGGTCGAGCTCATAAGTGGTGTCATCACCGAAATCGACATTGGAGGCCCAGGTCCCTACGTAAAAACCGGACTCATGCTCGAAGTCGATACCACCCTGAATGGCGGCCGCATTATCCGTTTCGGAAAGACCACGGAAGTAGTAGTTGGAAACCGCACCAATGTTCACGGAAAGTTCCGCGGCGGCAGTGGAAGTAAAGGCAACGCCACCCGTGGACCCCACGGTAAGGACAGCAGCCGCCAGTGCAGAGCGAGTAAATTTCTTCATGTTGGTCTTCTCCCAATGGTTCAATCGAGTGTCGCGTAATCGACACCCAATGCCTTGCATGGGACGTGCCAAGTACAAAAAAGGGGAGAAAACGAGCGTTTGCAACACCTGTTGCGGGAAAACAACGGGCGGCGCGCACCAACACAGTGCGCACTAAAAGTGCACACGCACCAAGGCGGTGCCAGCACGACATAAAAAAGCCGGCGAACGCCGGCGCCGGCCAGAAGGAAGTATCAGGGTCCGGTGGCGTCTCAGCCGGTCGGCTGTACCCCGCGTTCAATCCGGATACCGACCTCGGCCACACCTGCGACCGCCCCTGGCTTGCCCAGCTCGATGCACACCCAGGGGGTGCGGAACTCGGCCATCAGGGTCTCGGCAATCTCCTCGGCCAGCGATTCCAGCAGCGTATGGGGTTCGCGGGTCACAATCGCGCGTACCTTGTTGGCCACGGCCTCATAATCCACGGTGTCGCCGATCTCTCCGGAGTACGCCGCGACCCGCGTATCGGTGGCCAGCTCGATATCGAAGCGCAGCGGGCGCTGCAAGCGCTGTTCCCAGTCATAGACGCCGACCACGGCATCCACGCGCAAATCCTTGAGATAGACTCGATCCATGATCCGTTCTTCCACAACAAGTGAAGGCGCGCCAATGCTACCTGAGCCCTGCCCGAGCCGCAGCCGCAGCCGCAGCCGCGATACCGAGCCGCTATCATGAATACCCACTTCCCGTCAGGCAGCCGCATGAGCAAGTCCTTTCACGAACTGCCCTGGAATGAGGGTCCGGATGGAAAGCCCCGACGCATCGGCGTCGAAATCGAGATGGCCGGGGTCTCGCTGGAGGCGATGGCCGCTGCAGTGCAGGACGAGTTCGGCGGGCATATTCAGTACGACAATGCCTTCGTGGCACAGGTCCGGGATTCCGAGCTGGGAGACTTCCAGCTGGAACTGGACGCACGGGTACTGAAGGACCGCGCCTATCGCGAACACCTGCGACGGCTGGGGATCGAACTGGACGATTCCGACGAAGCCGCGCTGGAACGCTGGCTGGCCGATGCAGCCGGCCACCTGGTCCCGCACGAGATCGTTGCCCCGCCCGTCCCCGCAGCCATGCTGCCACGACTGGACCGGGTGCGCGCGCAGCTCCAGCAAGCCGGGGCCCAGGGCACCGAGACCTCCCTGCTCTATGCCTTCGGGCTGCAGCTGAATATCGAGATCCACCGCGCCGAAAGCGGATGGATCCTCGCCGTACTACGGGCCTTCCTGCTGTTGTACGAGGCCCTGACGGCCGCGGGCACCATCAATCTGGCGCGACGGCTGTCGCCCTACATCCGGGCCTTCCCCGGCGCCTTCGTACGCGCCATGCTGGACCCGAATTTTCAGCCCGACCAGGCAACGCTGATCGACACCTACCTGGAACACAGCCCGACCCGCAACCGCCCGCTGGATCTGTTGCCGCTCTTCGCCCATCTCGACCCGGACCGGGTCGCCGCAGCGCCAGTGGAGCACGAACTGATCAAGCCCCGCCCGGCGTTTCATTACCGCCTGCCCAACTGCGAGATCGACGATCCCGACTGGAGTCTGGCCCGCCCGTTCAACGGCTGGGTGGAGGTCGAGCGGCTTGCGGCCAGCCCGGAACGGCTTGAACAACTTTCCCGCGAGTATCTTGAACGTCCCGGACAGGCGCTGGGGCGCTGGACGGATGACTGGAGCCAGCGCATCCGTGAATGGTTCTGATCATGGCGCCGGCGACCCTCTGACAGCGCCCCACCGGCGCCCGGTGATCGCCATTACCGGACCGGACCAGGGTGGCGGACCGGCCTGGCTGTTTACGGCCCTGGCCGTCTGGCGTGCCGGCGGGCGGCCTGTGCGACTGCGCCCCGGGAAACCCTGCAGTCATTGCCATTTCGACGGGTTGATTATCGGTGGCGGTGCCGACGTCGACCCCGAGCTTTACGGCGAGACCCCGCCCGAGGGGCCGGATACCGAGGCCATCCGCGCGGCCGAACGCCATCTCTCCCAGCGCCTGATCGGTTACCTGTTCTACCCGGCGCTGTGGCTGCTGCGCCGGCTGTTTCAGTCCCACGGGGGCGTACTCGATCGCAACCGCGATCGCCTGGAAAAGGCCTTGATCCACCGTGCCCTGGACGATCACCGCCCCATGCTCGGCATTTGCCGCGGGATGCAACTGGTGAACGTGGTCCATGGCGGCACGCTGCAGCGGGACCTGACCGACTTCTACGTGGAGACACCCCGGGCCCGCGGCCTGCTGCCAGTAAAACCGGTCACCCTGGAACCACGCAGTCATCTGGCGGACATCCTCGGTGATACGCCGTTGTACGTGAACGCTCTGCATGACCAGGCCGTGGACGCGCTCGGCCACGGGCTGCAGGTGGCCGCTCATGACGGAGCAGGCGTGGTGCAGGCGATCGAGGCCGAGCGCGGCTGGTGCGTGGGCGTGCAGTGGCACCCCGAGTACCTGCCACAGAAACGCCGCCACCAGCACCTGTTCCGCGCGCTCGTGCGCGCCGCCGCCCACTCTTAAGGAGACGCTGATTGAATCGCACGTCCGCGTGGGTGCCCCTCAGTTTCTGGAGACAAGCGTTCCGATACAAGGCGCCTCAAACAGCGGGTAGTAGTTCTACCCGCCCGTTTTCGATGGATTCGGGGCGCAACGCAGGATCGGGCCATATTCATTCAGAATCGGGGGGCACCAACCCCACAAGCCAGTGAAAGCAGGGGCTCAGCCGCCCGTTTTTGATCAACAACGGGCGCGGGAACGGCGTTGCGGTTCACCTGTAGCAGAATGACAGCACGGCCGTCACCGCGCATTAAACGCACGCAAAAGCGACTCGAGCGCGGACGTGCGATTCAATCAGCGTCTCCTTAAGGCCCGTATTCACCACGAGGCCCGCAAGGCAAGCCGATTCACAGGCAGTTGCGAAGATCGGAAGAAGGCGGATGCGACAGCCGCAGGCGACACATTGATGTGTACCGTGAGAACCGATCAAGCAGCCGACCCTTCACCCGGAAACCTGGTCTTCTTCCAGAGTTCCTGTGGACCGCCTTGCTTTACGGGTCTGGTGGAACAACCGCCGGTTGAAGGGTTCTCAGGCGGGAAAAGGTACGGACAGGCCGCCAAGGCCACAGTAGCCGTCCGGCACTCGGGCGAGGTACTGCTGATGGTAGTCCTCGGCAAAGTACCAGGCGTCCAGTAGCCGGATCTCCGTGGTGATGGCGCCACGACCTGCAGCATCCAGTGCAGTCTGGTAGCACGCGCGGCTTTCCTCGGCGGCGGCCCGCTGCGCGGCCGATTCGACATAGATCGCGGAGCGGTACTGCGTGCCGACATCATTGCCCTGACGCATGCCCTGGGTAGGGTCGTGCCCTTCCCAGAACACGCGCAACAGCGCATCCAGCGACACCCGGACCGGGTCGAACACCACCCGCACCAGCTCCGTGTGGCCGGTCTGTCCGGAGCAGACCTCCTGGTAGGTCGGGTTGCGAGTGTAACCTCCGCCGTAACCCACGCTGGTCGAATACACCCCCTCGGTCTGCCAGAACAGTCGTTCCGCACCCCAGAAGCAGCCCATGCCCACATGCAGCACCTGCATGCCAGCCGGATAGGGCGGCGCCAGCGGCGTACCCAGCACCCGGTGCCGTGGCGGGACGGGAAGTGGATCATCACGCCCGGGCAGGGCCTCCTCGGGCGCAGGCATGCGCGGCTCAAGAAACGCAAACATCACCAGAACTCCTTCCGAAAACGTGGATGCCTCAGCCGGGGTCAGCCGGGGTCAGCCGGATCAGTTCACCCGGGTTATGGTCCGTCAGCACCCAGATCGCGCCGTCATGTACCCGCACGTCGCGGATGCGGCGGCCGAGATCGGGCAGCAGGTCTTCCTCGTTGACCCACTCGCGACCGTCAAAGGTCAGTTTGCGCAGGGTCTGGCCTCGCAGTCCGCCCACCAGCAGATCGCCGTCCCAGTCGGCAAAGGCCGGATCGCGCAGGATCGCCATGCCGGACGGGGCAATGGCCGGTGTCCAGTAGTGCAGCGCGGACTCCATGCCCTCCTTTTCCGACTTGCCGGTACCGATCGGGCCGCCAGAGTAGGCCTCGCCATGCGAAATCACCGGCCAGCCGTAATTCAGCCCGGGCTCGATGATGTTGACCTCATCCCCCCCGCGAGGGCCGTGTTCGTTCTGCCAGAAGGTGCCGGTATCCGGGTCGATCACCATGCCCTGCGGGTTGCGCACGCCGATCACCCACAGCTCGGGGTGCGCGCCATCCACGCCGACAAACGGGTTGTCGTCCGGCACTGTACCGTCATCATGCAGGCGCACAATGCTGCCGGCATGGTCGTCCTTGCGCTGGGCGCGATCCTGGTCGCCGCGATCACCAACACTCACGTACACATAGCCTGCATCGTCGAACGCGATACGCGAACCGAAGTGGCGCCCGCCCCGGGCCGCCGGCGCGGCCGAGAACAGCACCTCGACCGCCTCCAGCGCCCCGTCCGCAAACTGCCCGCGGGCCAGACGCGTGGTCTGGCCGCCCCTCTCCTGCGCGGAGTAGGTAAAGTACAGCCAGCCGTTATCCGCGTAGTCCGGGTGCAGGGCCAGATCCAGCAGTCCGCCCTGATTGTGCGCGACCAGATCCACCGGCAGACCCGACACCATCTGGCCGCGGCCGTCGAAGGATTCTCCATCGGGGAAGTAACGCAGTTGCCCCGGTCGCTCGCTGATCAGCACCCCGCCCTCCGGCAGGAAGGCGATCGCCCACGGGTGATTGAGACCCGAGTGCAGGACCTCGCCCCGCAGCTCACCGTTTGCGGTGGCGAATTCGTCGGCGGCAACACCGACCGTACCCCCGCAGGCCACCAGGAACCCTCCCAGCAAGGGGGCAGCCAGGAACCGCCCCGAATACCGCTTGTTCATCTGCGCGCCTCCCCGTCTCTTGTCCGTATCCGTTGGTGCCCCGCACCCGGTGCCAGGTTCCCCGGGGGGAACACCGAACGACCCACACGCTCAGGGTTTCCTCCGCTTTTGCGTATGCACAAGGCGCGGTGACCGCCGCGCACCCATGCGGCTACGGGTGAGCCGCAATGCCCCGCATGCCCGTTTCCGAGCAACAGCGGGCCAGCTACCGCGCCTCCGGTCCCGGAAGCCCCGGGATGCGGACGCGAGTCGTGTACCTTCATCCGGGCTGCCTCGGCTGACACGACGGGCACCAGTAAGTGGAACGCAGGTGTTCGCCCGCCAGTGACCGTGCCACCGGCGTGCCGCAGACCCGACAGGGCTGACCGCGACGCCCGTACACATACAGGTACTCGTCGGTTTCGGCCCGCTCGCGCGTGATGCGCGGCCCCGGCTTCAGATTGCGCCGCAGCAGACGCGCCGCATCTCGATACAGCTCCAGCAGGGCGTCATCCGCAATCGCCGCGACCGGTTCGAGAGGATGCCGCCCGTGCAGGAACAGGAGCTCCGATTTGTAGATGTTCCCGATGCCGGCCGCCAGCGACTGATCCAGCAGTACATCCAGGAGCGGACGCGTGGCGGGGGTGCAGGCACGCACGCGCCGGACTACCGCGGCCAGGTCCAGCTCCGGGTCCAGCAGATCCGGCCCCACGCGCGCATCCAGACGTTCCGGGTCCATGGACGCCCCCGACCGGGGCTGCCAGGCCAGTTCGCGCGGATGGAAGCAGACCAGCACCCGATCCGCCAGCCGCAACACGGCCCAGGCCTGCTGTACGGGCTTGTGCCAGACCGCCCCGGAGGCGTATTGATGCCAGGTTCCGTACATCCCCAGATGCGTGCGCAGTTGCCAGCCACGACCGGCGGCGTCCTCCAGCGCGAGCAACAGGTGCTTGCCGCGCGCGCTCACGCCCCGCGCAGCCATGGCGCCATGCTCCACCAGTGCCGCACCGCGCCGGGGTCGCGTTGCCACGGCCTCCAGCGCAGCGGCGTCCAGTAGCGGAGCGAGTGCCCGCGCCAGCTTGTGGATGGTATCGCCCTCGGGCATCGCGAAGGATCGGTCAGCGCTTGCGGCCGGAATAAAGCGGGGCCTCGCCGGCGGGGCGGGTGCGGAACAGGCGCATGCCCCACAGGTACTGTGCCGGCGCCTGTTCAATGGCGCGCTCCACGGCGGCGTTCATCTTGCGGGCATCCTCTGCGTCGTCACCACCCGGATAATCCTCCATGGGCGGCCACAGGCGCATCACGTACTGATCCGCTGCGGCGTCATACCAGGCGAAGCTCGGCAATACTGCCGCCTTCGACATCCGCGCCAGCCGCGCCAGGGCCGTCAGCGTGGCCTTTTTCACGCCAAAAAAGTCTACGAAGACCGCGCCCTCGGCACCGAGGTCCTCATCCGGCAAATAGTAGAAGAAACGACCGCGCCGCAACTGGCGAATGGCCGGGCGCAGGCCCTGCTCGCGGGCAAAGATGTCGCCGGAATAACGCGTACGACTGCGATGATTGATCCATTCCAGTACCGGATTCTTCATCGGCTTGGCGAACGAAACGCCATCGTGCATCTGGCTCATGCGCACGCCACCATAATCCAGCGCCAGCGAGTGCGGCGCGAGGATGATCACCGGCGTACCCGCAGCGCGCAGACGCTCGTAGTGTTCCAGGCCCTCAATGCGAATCCGCGCGGCATGCTGCCCGGGCTTGCCGAACCACAGCAGCCCGTAATCCAGCGCGGCCTGCGCCTGGTAACGGTAGTAGGCCTCCAGGCGCTGCGCGCGCTCGGCAGGGCTCAGCTGCGGGAAACACAGCTCAAGATTACGCTCGGCAACCGCGCGGCTGCGCCCGGCGAAGCGCCGGATCAAACGCCCCAGCCCCCGCGCCAGCCCACGCACGGCAGGACGCGGCAGTTCCTGGAGCACCCACACCAACCCCAGCAGCAGCCAGCTGCCCCAGTAACGCGGCGCAAAATGCGCGGCCGTCAGCGGGGCCTGATAGGCCCCGGCGTCCGCGCCGCGCGAGGACGGCTCGCCGGTGGGGCTCATGCGCCCTCGGCCCCGTCCGCAGCGGTCTGCAGCTTGCGCGCACGCCTGGCAAAGACCTCCATCTCCTTGGCCGCCTGCAGATCACCCCGCTCGGTAGCGACGCGAATCCCCTGCTCGCAGGCGGAGAGTGCCGCCTCCGGCCGTTCCAGCTCCACCAGGGTCCTGGCCAGCAGCTTCCAGGCCGCGGAATAGCCGCCATCCAGCGCCAGCGCGCGTTCCAGATGCGGGACCGCCGCCTCCAGCTGCCCGTCGGTCGCCAGCGCATTGCCCAGCGAGAAACGCAGCATCGCGGAATCCTGGCCACCATCCAGCATGTTCTGGAAACGTTCAATCATGTCGCTCATCGAGCACCTCCCGCGCCACGCAAGATCCGGATTGTCTCAGGCTAACGCCGCCAGAACGCGGGCGACAGAAGCACCAGCACCGTAAAGATTTCCAGCCGCCCCATCAGCATCGCGAACACCAGCACCCACTTGCTGAAGTCGTTGATCGACTGGAAATTGGGACCGACCTCGCCCAGCCCCGGGCCGAGGTTGTTCAGGGTGGCCGCCACCGCCGAGAACGCGGTGATCTGGTCCAGCCCTGACGCCATCAGTGCAAGCATCATCACCACGAACACCATCACGTAGGCGGCCAGGAAGCCCCACACCGCCTGTACCACTCGATCCGGCGCCTCCTTGCCATTGACCTTCACCGCGATCCGCGCGTGCGGGTGGATCAGCCGCTTGATCTCGCGCAGACCCTGCTTGGCCAGCAACAGCACGCGCACTACCTTCATGCCGCCTCCGGTGGACCCGGTACAGCCACCGATGAAGGACAGGAAGATCAGCAGCACCGGGAGGAAACCGGGCCATAGATAGAAGGCGTCGGTGGCGTAGCCCGTGGTGGTCGCGATGGACACGACGTGGAAAATCCCGCGCCGCAGCGCATCCCCGAGCTGATCGGTAAACCCGCTCCAGAGCATGAAGACCACCACCAGCACCGTTGCAGAACCCAGCACCAGCAGATAGGCGCGCAGCTCCTCGTCGCGCCGGTAGGGCCGCCAGGTCGCACGATGCAGTACCAGGAAATGCAGAGCGAAGTTCATCCCGGCCAGCACCATGAAGGCGATGGCGACGATCTCGATGGCCACCGAATCGAAGTGACCGATGCTGGCGTCATAGGTCGAGAATCCACCAATGGCGACCGTGGTAAACGAATGTGCCACCGCGTCGAAGGCATCCATACCGGCGACCCAGTAGGCCAGCGCACAGGCCACGGTCAGGCCCAGGTAGATGTACCAGAGATTACGCGCCGTCTCGGCAATGCGTGGGGTCAGCTTGTTGTCGCGGATCGGCCCCGGGGTCTCGGCCTTGAACAGCTGCATCCCGCCCACGCCCAGCAGCGGCAGGATGGCCACGGCCAGCACGATGATCCCCATGCCCCCCATCCACTGCAGTTGCTGGCGATACCACAGCAAGGCACGCGGCAGGTCGTCGAGACCGGTCAGCACTGTGGCCCCGGTCGTGGTCAACCCGGACATGGACTCGAACGCGGCGTCGGTAAACGAGACCTGCAGGTTCGGGTCCAGGTACAGCGGGGTCGCCCCGGCAATCCCCAGCCCCAGCCAGAACATCACCACCAGGATGAAACCATCGCGCGCCTGCAGTTCGCGCCGTGCCCAGTACAGCGGCCCCCACAGCAGGCCACCGATCAGCAACAACAATACGAACGCCCGCAAAAACACCAGGGCGGTTGCCTCGCCATACAGGAGGCCGATCGCCGCCGGCGGCAGCATGGACAGGCTGAACAGGGTCAGCAGAATCCCGAGCAACCGGGCGGTGGATGCGAGATGCAGCATTGGCGCCGCCGTCTAGAAGAACAGCGCCGTCGGCTGGAACAAGCGCTGGACCTGCTTCACCTTACGCCGATCCGTGACGAACAGGATGACGTGGTCACCGGCCTCGATGACCGTATCACGATGCGGGATGATGACCTCCTCGCCGCGCACCACGGCACCGACACTGGTGCCCTCGGGGAAGTCGATTTCGTCGATCCGGCGGCTGACAATCTGCGAGGTGCGGGCATCGCCGTTGACCACGGTCTCGATGGCCTCGGCTGCACCACGACGCAGGGTATGCACAGTCGCCGTGCCCCCCTCGCGCACCCGCGCCAGCAGGGCCCCGATGGTCGCCTGTTGGGGCGAGATCGCAATATCGATCGTGCCGCTTTGCAGCAGGTCCACATAGCTTGGGCGGTTGATCAGCGACATCACCTTGCGCACCCCCCAGCGCTTGGCCAGCATGCCGGCAAAGATGTTGGCCTGATCGTCGTTGGTCACGGCACAGAAGACGTCACTGTGCTCGACATTGATGGACTCGAGGAAGCGGTCGTCCGAGCTGTCCCCGTGCAGCACCAGGACGTTGCTGGGCAGGGTCCGGGCCAGCTGGTCGGCGCGCTCGGGGTCGCGTTCGACCACCTTGACCCGGTAGCGCTTGCTCAGGGTCTCGGCCAGGCGCTCGCCGATATTGCCCCCACCCGCGATCAGGATGCGCTTGTAGGGCTTTTCCAGCTTGCGCAGCTCCGAGGTGACCGCACGGATATTCTTCTTCGCAGCCACGAAGAACACCTCGTCATCCGCCTCGATCACCGTCGAGCCGTCAGGCTGGATCGGGCGATCCTTGCGGAAGATCGCGGCGACGCGGGTCTGGATTCCGGGCATGTCGCTGCGCAGGTTCTTCAGTTCGTGCCCCACCAGCGGCCCGCCATAGTAGGCGCGCACGCCCACCAGCGAAACGCGGCCCTCGGCGAACTCCAGCACCTGCAGCGAGCCGGGGTGCTCGATCAGACGCCGGATGTGGCTGGTCACGATCGCCTCGGGCGAGATCAGCATATCCACCGGCATCGCGTCCTGCGCGAACAGCGCCGGGGTCTCGTGATAGTCCCGCGCGCGGACACGGGCGATCCTGGTCTCGATATTGAACAGGGTGGAGGCCACCTGGCAGGCGACCATGTTGGTCTCGTCGGAGTTGGTCACCGCAATCAGCATGGACGCATCCTGCGCCCCCGCCGTCTCCAGTACCGAGGGGTGGGCCGCAAAACCCTGGATGGTCTTGATGTCAAAGCGGTCTTCCAGCTCGGCCAGCATCTCGGCGCGATAGTCGACCACGGTGATGTCGATCCCGTCGGCGCTCAGCGCCTCGGCCAGCGACTGTCCGACCTGACCGGCCCCCAGGATGATGATGTGCTTCATGCGTCTCCCGTCCCGGGGCGGATTCAGCTATCGGTTTTCACACGCTTGGGGTCGATCCCCAGCGCCTTGAACTTGCGGTACAGATGGGTGCGCTCCAGCCCCACCCGTTCCGCCAGACGCGTCATGTTGCCTTCGGACCGCTCCAGCTGCTGCTGCAGGTATTCTCGCTCGAACTGCTCGCGGGCCTCGCGCAACGGCAGGTCGGGGATCGCCACCATGCCCTCCCCGGCCTCCTCGCCGCGCTGCGGCTGACCCGTCAGGGTGCGTTCCACCTCGTCGCGGGTGATCTCGTCACCGGAGCCGAGGATCATCAGGCGCTGCACCAGGTTGCGCAGTTCGCGCACGTTGCCCGGCCAGTGATACTGCTGCAGCCGCTCCAGGGCCGGGCGCAGGAAGGCACGCATCGGCAGGCCCTCCTGCTGGTGCAGGTGGCGCATGTGGCATTCCAGCAATTCCGGGATATCCTCGGGGTGCTCGCGCAACGGCGGGATGGCCAGCGGCAGCACATTGAGGCGGTAGAACAGATCCTCGCGGAAGTGGCCCTGCGCCACCGCCTCCGCCAGATCGTACTGGGTGGCGGCGACCACACGCACGTTCACGCTGATTGGCTGGTTGCCACCGATGCGGGTAATGCGCTGGGTCTCCAGTGCATGCAGCAGCCGGCCCTGTGTCTGCAGGTCCATCTCCGCGACCTCGTCCAGGAACAGCACCCCCCCGGCCGCCTGTTCCAGAAGACCGTAGCGCACGTGCTCGCCCTGCTCGCTGCCGAACAGCTCGGCAATTGCCTCCTCACCGGACAGCGACCCGACCGAGACCACGATGAACGGACTCTCGCGGCGGGCACTGCGGGCATGCAGAAGACGTGCAAAGGTCTGCTTGCCGACCCCCGGCTCGCCGCTGATCAGGACCCAGGTATCGTGCTGCGCCATGCGCTGCACCTGATCGCGGAGGTTGCCAATGGTCACGCTGCTGCCAACCGGCTCGTGGACCGTGCCCGCATGCCGCTTGAGTCCGACGTTCTCCCGTTGCAGGCGCGCGGCCTCCAGGGCGTTGTGCAGGGTGATCAGCAGCTTGTCGATGGACAGCGGCTTCTCGATGAAGTCGTAGGCCCCGAGCCGCGTGGCATCCACGGCGGTCTCGACATTGCCATGGCCGGAGACCATCACCACCGGGCATGGCAGGCCCTCGTCGTCGCTCCATTCCTTGAGCAGCGAGATGCCGTCGCCATCCGGCATCCAGACGTCCAGCAGGATCAGGTCGGGACGCCGGCTCCGGCGCTGTGCCTTGGCCTCGGCGACCGATCCGGCCAGCGCCACCTGATAGCCCTCGTCCTCCAGCACATCCTGCAGCAGCATGCGGATGTCCGGCTCGTCATCGACAACGAGAATGTAGGCTTCGCTCATGCGGATTCCTCGTGAACCACCGGACCATGCTCAACCGGGATGCGGATACGGAATACCGCCCCGCCGCGACCGGGTTCCGCATTATGGCACTCAATCAACCCGCCATGCTCCTCCACGATCTTCTGGGCGACGGCCAGGCCGAGCCCGGTGCCGCGTGGCTTGTCCGTGGTATACGGCTCGAAGATGCGTTCCAGAAACTCCGGCTTGATACCCGGGCCGGTATCGGTCACTCGCAGCTCGATATGCGGGCCGGCGGGATCATCGAGATAGGCGGTCACCACGTGCACCTCCATGCCGTCGGTATCCGCCCCGGCCTCCAGGGCGTTCTTGATGAGATTGTGCAACAACTGCCGCAGCCGCCCGGCATCCCCATGGATGGGGGGCAACGCCGGGTCCAGTGTCACATCCACCCGCGAACGCCCGTCCTGGTCCCGGTACAGCTCGCAGACATCGCGGATCAGCTGATTCAGATTCACTGCGGCGCGCTCGAGCTGCGGGGCCTGGGCATAGTCGCGGAAGGCGTTGACCAGGGTCTTCATCGCCTCCACCTGCTGCACGATCGTGCCGGTGGCACGGTCCAGCACCTCGCGATCAGCACCTTCCAGGACCTTGCCCAGACGCCTCGAAAGGCGCTCGGCAGAGAGCTGGATCGGGGTCAGCGGGTTCTTGATCTCGTGCGCCAGGCGCCGCGCGACCTCGCCCCAGGCGGCATCGCGCTGCGCCTTCAGGAACTCGGTCATGTCGTCGAACACGATCGCGTGCAGGCCGCGCCCGGACCCGGACGTCGGCAGCCAGACCGCTCGCGTCATCAGCACCTTGCGCCCGGTGCGGGTGAACACCACCACCTGGCGCGACCACTCCTCCTCCTGACGCACCAGGGCATCGCTGATGGCCTCGAAGAACTGCGCCACCAGCGGGCAATCGGCCCCCAGCTCCGACATCACCCGGGTACGCCCGCCCTGGAGATCGCACTCCAGGATCTCGCTGGCCGCCGCGTTGGCGGTGCGCAGACGCAGGCTGCCGTCCAGTGCCAGCACCCCGGAACGCAGGTGCTGCAGCACGCTTTCCAGATAGGCGCGCTCGGCATCCAGCAGACGGCGGTTGCGCTCGGCCTCGTCGCGCGCCTCGTTCAGGGTGCGCGTCATGGTGTTGAACGACTGCACCAGGAAACCCAGCTCGTCGGCGCGCTGCACCGCGAGGCGGGTGCTGTAGTCACCCTGGGCCACCATGCGCGTACCCTGCACCAGGTCGGAGATCGGGCGCACCATGCGCCGCGCCACCAGCAGTCCGGCCCACAGCGCGGCCATCAGCGAGATTGCCAGCGCCAGCGACAGGGTGAACACGAAGCCCTGGATCATCGGTCCACGCAGGTAGGCGAATTCACGGTAATCGGCGAAGGCGTCCTGGACCCGCAGGGACAGCGCACTCATGCGCGGGTCCACCGGGTAGATGCCCTGCAGGATACGGTTCTCCGAGCCCGGCCGGCGGCTGCTGGTGGTCGCCACGACCCGGATGATCAGGGATCCGTCGGCGCGCGGCTCCAGGCGCGAGTACGGCTGCTCCGGGCGCACCCGCATCAGCACGTCGGAATCGGGCGGGGTCGGCAGGCGCCGGATCGGGCTGTCAGTACTGGAGGCAATAATGCGGTTATTGGAGCCCACCAGCGTCAGCTCCTGGGCCCCGACCTGACGCCGATAATCGTTCAGCGCCAGCGGCACCAGCCCCTCGGGAATCCCCTCCAGCTCGGCCATCAGCTCCTGCGTCTCGGTCGCCAGCTGGCGCACGCGCAGATCCAGCGAGGAACGCGACAGCTCCAGGGCATCCTCCAGGGCCGACTCCACACGCACATCGAACCAGGAATCGACCCCTTCATTCAGAAACTTGAAAGAGAAGTAATACACCACCGAGACCGGCAGCACGGCGACCAGCATGAACACCGCGACCAGCCGCAGCGTCAATCGGCTGCCCGGCACACCACGGCGGTACTGGATCGCCATGCGCACCAGCTGAAACACGATCAGGCCACCCAGCACCACCAGGACGGCGGCATGGAACACCAGCAGCCACAGGAACAACTGCTCGAAACGTGCCTGGTCCTGTGCGGCATTGCCCATGACCACCAGCGAGGTCAGCAGCAGCACGAACAGCAGGCCGATCCCCAGCAGCCCCCAGGGGAAGCCCCTTAGCCCAGAAACATACTGCGTCATGTAGACACTCGCTGCTGCGTCGCCTTTGCCTGCGAACAAGACGCGGTGACTGCCGTGCAGTCACGCCGCACAAGGGAGCCGCAACGCCGCGCACGCGCCCGTGGCGGATCACCACAGGCGGCCGGCCCCCTGCGGGGCTGGCACCCCGGGTTCGCCGATTCTGCGTTACGCCCGGACCCCATCAATAACGGGCCCATCAACAACGGGCGGGTAGAACCACGACCCGCTGCACAATGCGCCTCGTCTCGGAGAATCCGGGTTACCAACGCAAGTGTGTACATGACTCAGTATTTCCCCAGCGGCCATCGCAACCATTCCTGCCGCGTGGTCAGGTCCCCGCGCAGCCCGGCGTCGAGCTGCAAAGGCAGCGGCAGCGCGGAGTACACCAGCACCAGGCGCGCGGCCAGTTCCAGCTCCTCGGACTGCGCATGCACCGCCGGTGGCAGATCGGCCAGGCGCAGGCGCCCGAGCCGACGGGCGACCAGGTCCAGGGCATCCCCCAGGGTCGGCTTCAGGTCCATACGCTCGTCGGTCACCGTGTTCACCACGTAATACCGGTTCAGTGCAAAGTATTGCAGCTGCACGCGGCGTGTCTCGGCCGCCAGGGTATCGCGCCCGACCCGGCGGCTGCGCTCCAGTCGCGCATCCGCCTCGAACTCCAGGGTCACCCCGTTGGCAAGGGCATCCTCCAGTACCGCGGGCAGACGCATGTCGATATCCAGCCGCACCAGCAGTGTGTCCTCGTCCAGCCAGAGGTGGTTGGCATCACGCACCTCCACCGCCGTGGCCGGCACAGCCCAGGCCAGCAGCAAGCAGAACGCCGCGCACGACCAGGCCCTTGCGGTCGCACGGGCCACCATCAAAGGGCCTGTTTCCTCAGCAGCGCGTAATAAAAGCCGTCGCCTCCCTCGAGGCCCAGGGGCAGGGATACGCCCACACTGCGCGCCATGCCGCCGGGGATGCCGTCCGGACCGTGCACAAGCAGGACCCGGGCGTCCGGGGTGGCGGCCACAAACGGGGCCACGACGGCATCGTTCTCCGCCGACAGCAACGAGCAGGTGGCGTACAACAGCCGGCCACCGGGGCGCAGCAAGGGCCAGGCTGCGGCCAGCAGGCGGGCCTGTTCGGCCGCCAGGCGCGGGATGTCCTCGGGCCGGCGCAGGGTCTTGATATCCGGGTGGCGACGCAGGACACCGGTAGCCGAACAGGGCACATCCAGCAGGATCGCATCGAAGCCCTGGCCGTCCCACCAGGCGTCCGTCGCCTCCAGGTCCGCCGTCACCAGCTGCGCCCGATAACCCAGGCGCTCAAGATTCTCGCGCACCTGCCCCAGGCGTTCCGCGTCGTTGTCCAGCGCGGTGAGATCCAGCTCTCCCCCGGCCTGTTCCAGCAGGTGGCCGGTCTTGCCTCCGGGTGCCGCGCAGGCATCCAGTACCCGCTCGCCCGCGCGCGGCGCGAGCAGCGCCGCCGCCCACTGCGCCGAGGCGTCCTGGACCGACAGCCGCCCGTCGAAAAACCCCGGCAGGGCCCCGACATCGACCGGCTGTTCCAGGGTCAGTGCACTGGCCAGAACGGGATGAGGCCGGGCCGGGCATCCCGCCTCGGCCAGGGCCGCCAGGGCCGCCTCGCGGCTGCCGCGGTGCAGATTCACCCGCAGTGTCATCGGAGCCGGCCGCGTCGAGGCCTCCAGCAGTGCCTCCCAGTCTTCCGGCCAGGAGGCGCGAATCGCGTCCACCAACCAGGTCGGGACGGCATAGCGCAACACCGGGTCGGCCGCAATGCGATGCGTCAGGTCCCCCTGCTCGCGCTGCGCGCGCCGCAGAATCGCATTGATCATGCCCACCGCCCCGGGGCGATGGATCGCCCGTGCCAGTTCCGCGGTTTCGCGCACGGCCGCGTGGTCGCGGGTGCCAAAATGCAACAACTCGGCAAGCCCCTGCGCCAGCAATACCCCGATCACCGCATCCTTCTTGCGCAGCGGACGGTCGAGAAAACCGGCCACCAGGCCCTCGAGCTGCGGATACCAGCGTAACGTCGTGTAGGCCAGGGCCTGCACCCAGGCTGCGTCGCGCCCCTCCAGGCCCGCGGTCACCAGCTCCACGGCCTGAGTCAGCGACTGGCCCTGCAGGACGACCCGCTCGGCCGCCTCCAGCGCCCGCTGGCGCGGCGACCGCGAGTCCACGCGGGACGGCACCACACGCCTGGCACGGGTGCCCATCAAGCGCTCCCCGTCAGGACCTGCCCGACCAGGTCCGCATTGCGGGCCCAGTCGGCCGCCGCCACCGGCCGCCGTCCGGGCAGCTGCACCGTCGTCAGGCGCAGAAGCCCCTCCCCCGTCGCCACATCCACGCCATCCGCGCCGGTCGCGAGGATGGTCCCCGGCGCCGCCACACTCGGACCCGTTACCGGAACCGCGGCATGGACCCGCACCACCTGGCCTTGCCAGGCCGTCTGGGCCACCGGCCACGGATTGAATGCGCGTACCTGGCGATCCAGCTCCTCGGCCGCACGCGACCAGTCGATCCAGGCCTCCTGCTTGTCCAGCTTGTGCGCATAGGTCGCCTGCGCGTCATCCTGTGGCTGCGGCACGGACACCCCCTTGGCGATCGCCGGGAGCTGCTCCAGCAGAAGCGCAGCACCCTCTCGGGCGAGGGCATCGTGGAGCGAGCCGGTCGTCGTCTGCGGGGTGATCGCGACCCTGCGGCAGGCATGCACCGGGCCGGTGTCCAGCCCCGGCGCCATCTGCATCAGGCAGACCCCGGTCTCCTGGTCACCGGCGAGCAAGGCACGATGGATCGGCGCGGCCCCGCGCCAGCGCGGCAACAGGGAGGCATGGATATTGAGCCCGCCCAGCGGGGGCAGCTCCAGCACGCTTCGGGGCAGGATCAGGCCGTAAGCCGCCACAATCAGCACATCCGGTCGCCAGGCCGCGAGTTCCGCCCGGGCCTCGGGCGACTTCAGCGATTCCGGCTGCATCACCGGCAACCCCGCGGCCTCCGCGATCTTCTTGACCGGGCCGGGGCGCAGCTTGCGCCCGCGACCGGCCGGGCGATCGGGCTGGGTGTACACCGCCGCCGGCGCGTGACCCGCGGCGATCAGCGCCTCCAGCGCCGGAACGGCAAAGTCCGGCGTCCCCGCGTAGACGATACGCAGGGGCTCGCCGTCCGTGTCCGTCACCCCCATCAGACCGCGGGTACCGCGGCCTTGTCGCCGGAGCGGGCGCCCTGCTTCTCCAGTTTCTTGCGGATGCGGTTGCGCTTCAGGCTGGACAGGTAATCGACGAACAGCTTGCCGTCGAGGTGGTCGATCTCGTGCTGGATACACACGGCCAGCAGGCCATCGACGTCCAGTTCGAACGGCTCGCCATCCCGACCCAGCGCACGCACGCGGATGCTGTCCGCACGCTGCACCTTCTCGTAAAAACCCGGCACCGACAGACAGCCTTCGTCCATTGCCTCCTCGCCCCGGGTCTCGAGGATCTCGGGATTAATCAGGGCGTACGGCTCGCTCTGGTCCTCGGAGACGTCCGCCACCAGCACGCGCTTTTGCACGTTGATCTGGGTCGCCGCCAGACCGATACCGGGAGCGGCATACATGGTCTCGAGCATGTCATCCACCAGGGTGCGGATCTCGTCATCCACCTCGGTGACCGGTTCGGCCTTCAGCCGCAGCCGGGGATCGGGGAAGTGCAAGATTTCGCGCTTGGCCATGAAAAACCTCAAACTTTGTACTGTGCAGGTATCACAATTCTGCTAACGTTGAACCGCGATATCCGCGGCGTTGCGCCATTCGGCCGGGGCCGGGCCACAGGAAGGCCCGGGGAGCACGCGGACCTGACAGGGGGCATTCGATGTACAAGACCAGGGCCACCACGACCTTCGTCCTTCCGAGCATTCTGTTCAGTGTAACGCTGTTGCTGGGCGCCTGCGCAGCAACCCCGGAAAACGGCGGTGCCGAAACCACCGCCAGCGCCAACGCCCCTCCCGCGCCCCGCTCCACCAACGAGGCGACCCGGGAACGTCTGGCCGTCGAGGCCGAACCGGAGATCCGTGATTCCGCCCCGGAACGCTATGTCGTGCGCAGGGGCGATACGCTCTGGGACATCTCGGCCATGTTCCTGGAAGACCCCTGGTACTGGCCGGAGATCTGGCTGGTCAACCCCGAAATCGAAAACCCGCACCTGATTTACCCGGGTGACGTCCTCAGCATCTATTACGTGGACGGCCGGCCGCGCATCACGGTCGATGGCGGGCCGCGCGTGCGCCCCACCCATCGCCTGTCGCCCGAGGTACGGGTGGTGGAGCGCGACCGGGATGTCTCCCCGATCTCCACCCTGCAAGCGTTCATGTTCCGCCCGCAGGTGCTGGACGAGGAAACCCTGGAGAACGCGCCGTACATCCTCGCCTCGCAGGACGAGCGCGTGATCTTCGGGCCGGGGGATCGCATCTACGTGCGCAACGCCGAGGACACCGCGCGCTACGAGCTCTATCACATCGTCCGCGACGACGGGGCGCTGACCGACCCGGATACGGGCGAGGCTCTGGGAATCGCCACCCTGCCCATCGGTGAAGCCGAAATCATCGAGCCGGGCAATGTGGCCCGCGCCGACATCCGCGAGGGCGAACGCGAGGCCATCCGCGGTGACCGCCTGGTGCCCTACATCGAAGAACAGGACATGCTGTTCGACATCGGCCGCCCGCCCGCGGGGACCGAAGGCACAATCATCTCGCTGTTCGACGCCATCAGCCAGATCGGCCAGCTCCAGGCCGCGATCATCAACCGCGGTGCACGCGACGGCATCGAGAACGGCCAGGTCTTCGCGGCCTTCACCGCCGGGCGCGAGGTCCGCGACCCGATCAGCGATCGCGCCAACGACGTGGTCACCCTGCCGGAAGAAGAAGTCGGCACCGTGATGGTCTTCCAGACCTTCGAAAAGGTGTCCTATGTACTGGTCACGGAGGCCGAGCGCACCCTGCGCGAGGGCGACAAGGTTCGCACCCCCTGACCAGGACTGCGACCGGACCGCATGCCTGATGCCGACGCAGCAGCCGCCCCGCATGAGGACTGGCTGCAACTGATCAACACCCCCGGCCTCGGACCGCGGCGCATGCTGCAACTGATCGCGGCCTTCGGCTCTCCGGGCAACGCCCTGGCCGCTCCTGCGGCTGAATGGCGGCGCGCGGGCATCGACCTCCAGGTGGACGCCGCCGCCCGCCAGGCTCGCGCGGCCGGGGTGCAGGCCGACCAGGTCTGGCTGGATGCCGACCCGGGACACCAGCTGCTGTGCCTGGATGATCCGGACTATCCGCCCCTGCTGGCGGAACTCCCTGATCCGCCCCCGGTGCTGTACCTGAACGGCGACCCCGGGTTGCTGCGTACCCCCCAGGTCGGGGTCGTCGGCAGCCGCGAGGCCACCCCGCAGGGCGAGCGCCTCGCCAGCGAATTCGCACGCGAACTGGCCGGCGCCGGACTGACGATCACCAGCGGCCTGGCGCGCGGCATCGACGGTGCCGCTCACGCGGGCGCCCTCGCCGCCCCGCGTGGACGCACCATCGCCGTGGTCGCGACCGGGCCGGACCGCATCTACCCGGCTCAGCATCGCCGCCTGGCGCATCGCATCGCCGACCACGGCCTGGTGGTGTCGCTATGGCCGACCGGCACCCGGCCACTGGCCCGCAACTTCCCGCAGCGCAATCGCGTCATCAGCGGCCTGTCCCTGGCCACCCTGGTCGTGGAGGCCGCCCTCAAGAGCGGGTCCCTGATCACGGCCCGGCTCGCTGCGGAACAGGGCCGCCAGGTCTATGCAGTCCCCGGCTCCGTCCTGAGCCCGGCCAGCCGCGGGTGTCATCGCCTGATTCGAGACGGCGCCCAACTGGTGGAGTCGGCCGAAGAGATACTGGATGACCTGGCCGACTGGCTGGGCATCGCGCCAGACGCTCCCCGGGCGGCGACAGAATCCGCCCCCGACCCGCTGGACCCCGAACAGGAACGGGTCCTGCAGGCGATGGGATTCGACCCGGTCGCACTGGAAACCCTGCGCGAACGCACCAAATTGACCATCGAACAGCTTTCATCCATGCTGGTTTTGCTGGAACTCAACGGCCGTGTGGCCGCCCTCGACCACGGGCGCTACCAGCGCCTCGACGCAGGATCCCCCGAATCATGAACGAAAGCGTGCTGGATGTGCTCATGTACCTGTTCGAGCACACCCTCGACGAGGAATCCGACGAGGAGCCGGACCGCTCGGAACTGGAACGCCACCTGGTGGAGGCCGGCTTTGCCCGTGGCGAGATCGACCGCGCACTGGGGTGGCTGGATCGCCTGATGAGCGAATCCCCCCTTGCGGGCCGCGGCGGAGACGGTGCCGCACACCGCGTCTACGCCCCCGAGGAACGCAAACGCCTGGACGTCGAGGCGCACGGTTTCCTGCTGCATCTGGAGCAGAACGGCCTGCTGACCGCCGGCACCCGCGAACTGGTGCTGGACCGCGTAATGGAACTGGATGCCGAAGAGATTGACCTCGACCAGCTGCGCTGGGTAGTCCTGATGGTGCTGTTCAACCAGCCGGACGACGCAATCGCCTACTCCCGTCTGGAGGAGGTCATGCGTGACGATGCAGGCCCCGCAGCCGTGGATTACCTGCACTGATAACGCCCCTTCTTTTGAGGGACACACCGTTCGCTCGACGCCTGCCTGCGATACAGGGATGCGCCGCCGGAACCGACCGCTGTAACTGGTTGATTCCGAAGCAGACCAAATATCCCTTTGCCAGTGCAAAGGGGTACGGGACGATGCAGCGCCGAGCACGCTGAACCGGTCGGGATGGCTTGATTCAGCGCGTCCCGAGGGGTCACACGGTAGCCACGGGCGTTTTCCTCATCTAGTCTTTAGCGCCCGTGACCCCGGTTGCCTCCGGGCAACCGCCACCGCCCCATACGGAACCCGCTGCCACGGAGACGGTCCCGAGCGACATGAGCAAACACCTCGTCATCGTAGAGTCGCCCGCCAAGGGCAAGACCATCGAGAAGTACCTCGGCCCGGACTACCAGGTCATGGCCTCCTACGGCCATGTACGCGACCTGGTGCCCAAGGAGGGCGCCGTGGACCCGGAAGACGGGTTCCGCATGAAGTACGACATCATCGAGCGCAGCGAAAAGCAGATCGAGGCGATCGCCAGGGCGCTGAAGAAATCCGACGACCTGATCCTCGCGACTGACCCCGACCGTGAAGGCGAGGCGATCTCCTGGCATCTCTACGAGGTGTTGCGCGAACGCGGTCTACTGGACGATCGTGACGTGCACCGGGTCGTGTTCCACGAGATCACCAAGAAGGCAATCCAGCAGGCGATCGACGAGCCACGCGATCTGGCCAGGCCGCTGATCGACGCCCAGCAGGCGCGTCGCGCACTGGACTACCTGGTCGGCTTCAACCTCTCCCCGCTGCTGTGGCGCAAGATCAAGCGCGGCCTGTCCGCCGGCCGCGTGCAGAGCCCGGCGCTGCGCATGATCTGCGAGCGCGAGAACGAGATCGAGGCCTTCGTCGCGCGCGAATACTGGACGCTGGATGCGAAGGTCGAGCGCCAGAGTCAGCCGTTCACCGCGCGCCTGACGCACCTTGACGGCAACAAGCTGGACCAGTTCGACCTGAACAATGCCGAGCTCGCGCACGACGCCCAGAAGCGCCTGACCGAGGCGGCCCGAACCGACCTTGAGTCGGTGAGCCCGAGCGCGATAGGTGAATTGCGCGTCGCGAAGGTCGAGAAGAAGCAACGCCGCCGCAACCCGGCCGCGCCGTTCACGACCTCGACCCTGCAGCAGGAGGCTTCGCGCAAGCTCGGCTTCACCGCATCGCGCACCATGCGCACCGCGCAGCAGCTGTATGAAGGCATCGACCTCGGCTCCGGCGCGATCGGCCTGATAACCTACATGCGTACCGACTCGGTGGCCCTGGCCGGAGAGGCAATCGGCGAGATCCGCGGCCTGATCGAGGAACGCTACGGCGCCAACAACGTCCCCGACAGCCCGCGCCAGTACAAGACCAAGTCGAAGAACGCACAGGAGGCCCACGAGGCCATCCGCCCGACCTCCGTGCGCCGCGTGCCGAACGAGGTCCGTGAACGCCTGAGCAGCGACCAGGCCCGGCTATACGACCTGATCTGGAAGCGCACCGTCGCCTGCCAGATGATCCACGCGACCTTCGACACCGTCGCCGCCGACCTGGTCCCGGGCGACAGCCAGCACCAGTTCCGCGCCACCGGCTCCACTCTGGTCGACCCCGGCTTCATCGCCGTATACCAGGAAGGTCGCGACGATTCCGCGGATGACGACGAGGACAAGCGCCTGCCGGAGATGGCCGAGGGCGACACGGTCCAGCTCGAAGAGGTCACCGCCGACCAGCACTTCACCGAGCCGCCGCCGCGCTACACCGAGGCCAGCCTGGTGAAGACGCTGGAGGAATACGGTATCGGCCGTCCGTCCACCTACGCCAGCATCATCTCCACGCTGCAGTCGCGCGAGTACGTGGAGATGGACGGCAAGCGCTTCATCCCGACCGATACCGGCCGGATCGTGAACAGCTTCCTGACCCAGCACTTCGACCGCTACGTGGACTACGACTTCACCGCGAAGCTCGAAGACGAGCTGGACGCGATCTCGCGCGGCGAGAAGGACTGGGTCCCGGTGCTGGACGCCTTCTGGGGCGACTTCCGCGACCGGGTGAAGGAGAAGGAAGAGAACGTCACCCGCGCCGAGGCCGTGCAGTCGCGCGAGCTCGGCACCGATCCCAAGAGCGGACGCCCGGTCAGCGTCCGCCTGGGTCGTTTCGGCCCGATCGTGCAGATCGGCACCAAGGACGACGAGGAGAAACCGCGCTTCGCCGGCCTGCTGCCCGGACAGAAGATGGACAAGATCACCCTCGACGAGGCGCTGGAGCTGTTCAAGCTGCCGCGTGACCTCGGCGAGACCCCCGAAGGCGAGCCGGTGCTGGTCAATATTGGCCGCTTCGGACCGTACGTGAAGTACGGCGCCAAGTACGCCTCCCTCAGCCCGGATGACGACGTCTGGACCATCGAGCTGCCACGCGCGCTGGAGATCGTCGCCGAGAAGAAGAAAAAGGACGCCGAGCGCTTCATCAAGAGCTTCGACGAGGAAGGCATCCAGGTGCTGAACGGGCGCTACGGGCCCTACGTCACCGATGGCAACAAGAACGCCAAGATCCCCAAGGAGACCGATCCCAAGTCCCTGACGCTGGAACAGTGTCAGGAACTGATCGCCGCTGCCCCGGAGCGCAAGGGCCGTGGGCGCAAGGGGGCGACGAAGTCGACCGCCAAGTCCTCCGGCAAGACCGCCTCCAAATCGGCCTCCAAGTCGTCGACCGCGAAGAAGGCGACCACCACCAAGAAGGCCGCCAGCAAGACGAGCACGAAAAAGACCACCCCGAAGAAAAACACGTCGAAGACAGGCACATCGAAGAAGGCCCCGGCGAAGAAGGCTTCGACTACCAAACCCGGCGCCGCGAAATCCGACGACGGCGACAGCCGCCTGAGTGCCCGGCCCTCCGGCGACCGTGGATCGGACTGACCTGCTGCTGACCCCCGAGATCGAACCCGTCGCGCAGTGCATGCGCGACGGTGGCGTGATTGCCTATCCCACCGAGGCCGTCTTCGGCCTTGGCTGCCGCCCGGATGAGCCCGAAGCCATCCGGCGCATCCTCGCGGTCAAGGGCCGCCCGGCCGCCAAGGGGCTGATCGTGGTCACTGACCGACTGCAGCGCCTTGCACCCTGGCTGGCGCCACTGCCGGCCGAGCACCGGGCCGAGATCGACGCCAGCTGGCCGGGGCCGACCACCTGGCTGCTGCCCGTCACCGATGCCTGTCCGCCCCTGCTGCGCGGAGAACACGACAGCCTCGCGGTACGCGTCACCGCCCACCCGGAGACGCGCGCGCTGTGCGCGGCCGCAGGCAGCGCCCTGGTCTCCACCAGCGCCAACCACACGGGCGCAGCCCCCTGCCGAACCTGGGACTGCGTTGCCTCACAACTCGGCGCGGGCATCGATGCGATCCTGCAGGCAGAATGTGGCGGGCGCACCGCACCCAGCGCGATCCGCGACGCTCGCACCGGGGCCTGGCTCCGGGGCGCGCCGGACACCCACGAATAACCAACCGGGACGCAGCATGAGCCAGGACCACGTCTCCATCGACCGTGTCATCGAATATCTGCAGGGCCTGCAGGACCGCATCTGCCAGGGCCTGGAGGGCCTCGACGGCCAGGCCCGCTTCCAGGAGGACGCCTGGGAACGCCCGGCCGGCGGCGGCGGCCGCACCCGCGTGCTGCGCGAGGGGCGGGTCTTCGAGCAGGCCGGGGTCAACTTCTCCCATGTGATGGGCGACAACCTCCCGGCCTCGGCCACCGCACACCGCCCGGAGATGGCGGGGCGTTCGTTCCAGGCCACCGGGGTGTCGCTGGTGATCCACCCGCACAACCCGTATGTGCCGACCTCGCACGCGAACGTACGCTTCTTCATCGCGGAGAAGCCCGGCGAGGAACCGATCTGGTGGTTCGGCGGCGGCTTCGACCTGACGCCCTACTACGGCTTCGACGCGGACTGCATCCACTGGCATCGCACGGCCGAGGCCGCCTGCCGCCCGTTCGGCAAGCACCTCTACCCGGCGCACAAGAAGTGGTGCGACGAGTACTTCCACCTCAAGCACCGCGACGAGCCGCGCGGTGTCGGCGGGCTGTTCTTCGACGACTTCAGCGAGGGCGGCTTCGAGCACGCCTTCGGCTACATGCAGAGCGTCGGCAATGCCTATCTGGATGCGTATGGCCCGATCGTCGAGCGTCGCCACGCAACCGAATACGGCGAGCGCGAGCGCCAGTTCCAGCTCTATCGGCGCGGGCGCTATGTCGAGTTCAACCTGGTCTACGACCGCGGTACCCTGTTCGGCCTGCAGTCGGGCGGGCGTACCGAGTCGATCCTGATGTCGCTGCCGCCGCTGGTGCGCTGGGAATACAACTACCAGCCGGAGGCCGGCACGCCCGAGGCCGAACTCTACGAACGCTACCTGAAACCGCGCGACTGGCTGGCCGAGGCCGACCAGTAACAAGGCCCGCAACAAGACCCACGCAAGGATCTGGTATGACCGCACCGATCGCCCCCTATCCCGCCGGCCGCCCGCGCCGCATGCGTCGCGACGCCTTCTCCCGCCGCCTGATGCGCGAGCATCACCTGCGCGCGGACGACCTGATCCTGCCGGTGTTCGTCACCGAGGGCGAGGGCGTGCGCGAGGCCGTGCCGTCGATGCCCGGCGTGGAGCGCGTCTCCATCGACCAGCTGCTGGAGGAGGCGGCCGCGGCCGTGCGCCTCGGCATCCCGGCCCTGGCCGTGTTCCCGGTCGTCCCGGGCGAAAAGAAGAGCCTGGATGCCGCCGAGGCCTGGAACCCCGACGGCCTGGCCCAGCGCGCGGTACGCGCCCTGAAGCAGGCCCACCCCGAGCTGGGCGTGATCACTGACGTCGCCCTGGACCCGTTCACCACCCACGGCCAGGACGGCATCACCGACGACGACGGCTTTGTTGTGAACGACATCACCGTCGAGGCCCTGGTGAAGCAGGCCCTGTCGCATGCCGCGGCCGGGGCCGACGTGGTCGCCCCCTCCGACATGATGGACGGGCGCATCGGCGCGATCCGCAGCGCACTGGAGGACGGCAGGCACGTGCACACGCGCATCCTCGCCTACTCCGCCAAGTACGCCTCGGCCTTCTACGGCCCGTTCCGCGATGCGGTGGGCTCGGCCGGCAATCTGGGCAAGGGCGGCAAGGAGACCTACCAGATGGACCCGGCCAACGGCGACGAGGCCCTGCACGAGGTCGCGCTCGACCTGGCCGAAGGCGCCGACATGGTGATGGTCAAGCCGGGGATGCCGTATCTGGATGTGGTCCGCCGTATCCGCGACGCGTTCCAGCGCCCGACCTTCGTCTATCACGTCTCCGGCGAGTACGCGATGCTCAAGGCCGCCGCCGAACGCGGCTGGCTGGACGAGCGCGCCTGCGTGCTGGAGGCCCTGACCGGCATGAAGCGCGCCGGGGCCGACGGCATCCTCACCTACTACGCCCGCAGCGTGGCCGAATGGCTGGCGGAGGACGCGGCCCGATGAGCGAGTCGCGCCCGGATCGTTATGGCGTGGTCGGCAACCCGATCCGCCATTCGCTGTCGCCGCGCATCCATGCCCTGTTCGCCGAACAAACCGGGCAGCATCTGACCTACGAGGCCCTCCTGGGCACCCCGGGGCAGTTCGCCGAGGAGGCCTGGGCGTGGTTTTCCTCCGGGCTCCGGGGCCTGAACGTGACCGTCCCGTTCAAGGAAGAGGCGTTTGCCCTGGCCCGGGTCCTGACCGACCGTGCCCGGCGCGCCGGTGCCGTAAACACCCTCTGGCGCGACGACGAGCGCCAGCTCCACGGCGACAACACCGACGGCATCGGCTTCTGCCGCGACCTCGACCGCCTGAGTGGCGAGGTGCCCGGCCGGCGCATCCTGATCCTCGGGGCCGGCGGCGCAACCCGCGGGCTCCTGCAGCCCCTGCTGGAGCGCCGCCCCGCACAGCTGGTGATCGCCAACCGCACCGCGGCGCGGGCCGAGGCGCTGGCCGAGGACTTCGCCGACCTGACGATCGAGACCGAGCTCTTCGCCTGCGGCCTGGATACCCTGCCCGCCGGCCCGTTCGACCTGCTCATCAACGCCACCGCCGCCGGCCTGTCCGACGCGGGTCTGAGCCTGCCCGCGTCCCTGGTGCATCCAGGCAGCCTGGCCTACGACCTGGTCTACGGATCGGGTGCCGCCCGGTTCCTCGACTGGGCCAGTGATGCCGGCTGCCGACAGACGGCGGACGGCCTGGGCATGCTGGTCGAACAGGCCGCCGAGGCCTTCGCGATCTGGCGCGGCGTTCCCCCCGACACCGCCCCCGTCTTGCGCCAACTGCGTCACGAAATCGCTCGCCAGTAGCACGGCACGATACCGGGTTCATCGACGGTTCACCCGTCCCGTTGCAAGCTGGCGGGCATCCTAGCCGCCACTCGGCAGGCAACACCAATACGGGAGAAGTACCATGCAGCGCATCCTGGCCCTGGCCGCCACCAGCACCCTGATCCTGGTAATGGGTTGCACCACCACCGATCCGTACACCGGCGAAGAACGCGTCTCGCGCGCGACCATCGGCGCGGGTATCGGCGCGGCCGCAGGTGCGATACTCGGCAGTGCGACCAGCAGCCGCAATCGCACCCAGCGCGCGATGATCGGGGCCGGCATCGGCGCCCTGGCCGGCGGCAGCATCGGCAACTACATGGACAGCCAGGAGGATGCACTGCGCGAACAACTCCGTGGGACCGGGGTCAGCGTGACACGCGACGGCGACAACATCATCCTCAACATGCCGAGCAACATCACCTTCGGTTTCGACCGCACCGACATCAAACCGGAGTTCCATGATGTCCTCGACTCGGTTGCACTGGTCCTTGAGGAGTTCGACCAGACCGGCATCGAGGTTGCCGGACACACCGACAGCACCGGGCGGGAGGAATACAACATGGATCTGTCCCAGCGCCGCGCCGACACCGTGGCCCAGGCCCTGACCCGACGCGGCGTTCAGTCCATCCGCATCCACACGCTCGGCCTGGGGCCGCATCAGCCGGTGGCCTCCAACGACACCTCTGCGGGTCGCGAACAGAACCGCCGCGTGGAACTGACCCTATTCCCGCTGACGTCCGGCTAGGCGTCTGTCGGGTTGGGCGATCGTCGCGAACCAGGGCAGCAGGGGCGCGAGGCTTTCCCCGGCCCCTCGAAGCGCATCACAGGGACGCTGCGCCGCCATGTTTGATCACAGCGTACAGCAGGCCCCGGGCCGCGAGCGGGCCGCACTGGACACCCCCGCCCCTCCTGCGGCAGAATCCGGACATTAGCTGCACTGTCATTTTTCAGTGCATTCGCGTCCATTCTCGACAGGATCGCTACCTATTCCCCAGCCATGGCGACCATACTGCTGCTCAACGGCCCCAACCTGAACCTGCTCGGACAGCGGGAGCCGGAGCGCTACGGCACGCAGACCCTGGCGGACATCGAAACCGAACTGCGGACCCGGGCGGAACAGGCCGGGGCCACCTTTGACTGTCTTCAAAGCAACCACGAAGGGGACCTGATCGACCGCATCCACGCCGCCCCCGGCGCAGGCGTACAGCGCATACTGATCAACCCGGGCGGCCTGACCCACACCAGTGTCAGCCTGCGCGATGCCCTTCTGGGCGTCGCCATCCCGTTCTACGAGATTCACATCAGCAACATTCACGCCCGCGAGCCCTTCCGCCAGACGTCACGCCTGAGCGATGTGGCCGCCGGCCTGGTCAGTGGCTTTGGAACCATTGGCTACCGGCTGGCCCTGGACGCGGCGCTTGCAGCCATCACGGAATAAGAGGCTTCCATGGACATTCGCAAGGTCAAGAAACTGATCGACCTGCTCGACGAGAGCGGCATCCACGAGATCGAGATCCACGAAGGCGAGGAATCGGTCCGGATTACGCGTGCCGCCAGCGGGGCCGCGCTGGCCGCGCCTGCCCCCGCCCCGCAACCGGTCGCGGCCCCGGCGGCGCCCGCTGCCACCGTGGCGACACCCGCCGCCGAGCCCGCACCTGCGGCGGCGGAGATGGACGGCCACCGTGTGACCGCGCCAATGGTCGGCACCTTCTATCGCGCACCCAGCCCCGGCTCCAAGCCGTTTGTCGAGGTCGGGCAGACGGTCGAGGTCGGCGAGACCCTGTGCATCATCGAAGCGATGAAGATGCTCAACCCGATCGAGGCCGACCAGGCCGGCACCGTCCGCGACATCCTGGTCGAGAACGGCAACCCGGTGGAATACGGGCAGCCGCTGTTCATCATCGGATGAACCCATCCGCCGGGCGGCACGCCCGGCTTCGCTGGAAACAGGTTCGAGCATGTTTGAAAAAATTCTGATCGCCAATCGCGGCGAGATTGCCCTGCGAGTCCTGCGCGCCTGCCGCGAGATGGGGATTGCCACCGTCGCCGCACACTCCAGCGCGGACCGCGACCTGAAACACGTGCGCCTGGCCGACGAATCCGTCTGCATCGGCCCCGCCGCGTCAGGCGAGAGCTACCTGAACATCCCCGCTCTGATCGCCGCGGCCGAGGTCACCGACGCCGGCGCGATCCACCCCGGCTACGGCTTTCTTTCGGAGAGCGCGGATTTCGCCGAGCGCGTGGAATCCAGCGGCTTTGCCTTCATCGGTCCGCGTGCCGAGACCATCCGCCTGATGGGCGACAAGGTCTCTGCCAAGCAGGCCATGCTGGAGGCCAACGTGCCCTGCGTACCCGGCTCCGGGGGGGCACTGGGCGACGATGCGGACACCAACCTCGCCCTGGCGCGGGACATCGGCTATCCGGTGATCATCAAGGCCGCCGCCGGTGGTGGTGGCCGTGGCATGCGCGTGGTGCATACCGAGGGCGCACTACTGAACGCGATCGCGCTGACCCGCAACGAGGCCCAGCAGGGCTTCGGCAACGACACCCTGTACATGGAGAAATATCTGGAACATCCGCGCCACGTGGAGTTTCAGATCCTCGCCGATACCCACGGCAACGCCGTATGCCTGGGCGAACGCGACTGCTCCATGCAGCGCCGCCACCAGAAGGTGATCGAAGAGGCCCCGGCCCCGGGCATCAGCGACGAACAGCGCCGCACCATGGCCGACCGCCTGATCCGCGCCTGCCAGGACATCGGCTACCGCGGCGCCGGGACCTTCGAATTCCTGTACGAAAACGGCGCGTTCTACTTCATCGAGATGAACACCCGCCTGCAGGTCGAACACACGGTTACCGAACAGGTGACCGGTATCGATCTGGTACGCGAGCAGATCCGCATCGCCGCCGGCGAGCCGCTGGGCTATACCCAGGACGACATCCACATCAACGGCCACGCGATCGAGTGTCGCATCAACGCCGAAGACCCCAGCACCTTCATGCCCAGCCCCGGCACCATCCAGCAGTATCACGCCCCCGGCGGGCCAGGCATTCGCATGGATACCCACATCTACAACGGCTACGCGGTACCGCCCTATTACGACTCGATGATCGGCAAGCTGGTCGCCCACGGCAACAGCCGCCGGATCGCGCTCGGGCGCATGTGCGGGGCCCTCGGCGAGATCGTGGTGGACGGCATCCAGACCAACGTCGCCCTGCACCGCGACCTGATGCTTGACGCCAACTTCCAGCGCGGCGAGACCGACATCCACTACCTCGAGAAGAAGCTGAAGGCACAGGCCTGAGCCCTTTCCATAATCACCAGGGAACACTGACGCCATGAGCCTTGCCGAACTCGAATGCCAGATCAGCCCGGAACAGGCCGAGCCGCTGGGAGACACCTTGTTCGAACTGGGTGCGGTCAGCGTCGAGCTCTTCGACGCAGCCGACGAACCACTGTTCGAGCCGCCACTGGGCACGCACCCGCTGTGGTCCACCGTGCGCCTGAAGGCGGTATTTTCGGACTCCACCCAGGCCGGTCTCGCAGCCGCCGCTCTGGAACGTCAGTCCGAGGCCCCCGACTCGATTCTGGTCCAGGCTATCGAGGACCAGGACTGGGTACGGGCCGGGCTTGACGGGCTGGGGGCCCTCCATTGCGGGGAATCGCTGTGGATCGTCCCGTCCTGGGAGGACGAGCCGGCCATCGAGGAGGGCACCTTCGTGCGCCTGGACCCCGGGCTCGCCTTCGGGACCGGCAATCACCCGACCACCGCCATGTGCCTGGCCGCGCTGGCCCGGCAGCCCCCGCTCGATCAGGACGTGCTCGACTATGGCTGTGGCTCCGGCATCCTCGCCATCGCCGCACTCAAGCTGGGGGCCCGGCATGCGCTGGGGATCGACATCGATGCCCAGGCCGTGCAGGCCACGCGCAGCAATGCCGACGTCAACGCCATCCCCCCGGAACAGCTGGACATCGGGCTGACCGATCACCCGGTGGCGGATGCCGCCTACGACCTGGTGCTGGCCAACATCCTCGCCAAACCGCTAATCGATCTCGCTCCGGAACTGGCACGAGCCGCCAAACCGGGTGCACGAATTTTGCTCGCGGGCCTGCTGGAACGTCAGGCCGACGAGGTAATCGCCGCCTATTCCGAGGCCTTCGACATCGGGGTCGAGGACTGCCGCGAGGGCTGGGCCCTGCTCGGCGGACGCCGACGTTAAAGGATCTCCCGAGCGCGGCTGCCACAAACCGGCCCCACGCCATGCTCGCCCGCTGCCCCGCATGCCAGGTCACCCACGCGGTTACGCACGGGGACACCCTGCGTCTGCTGCGGGTTCGGTGCCACAATTGTGGCGCCGAGTTCGATTTGCTCCCCAGCCTCGAGTTCGGCGGGGCCGGGGCCCTCGGGCGTGGCTTCACACCCGTCCTGCGCACAGTCACCATTCGCGTCGATACGCCTCGCAACGCGACCGTCAAATTGAACATCGAGCCCGATGCCGGGACGCACACCACCCCCACGGCCAGCCGCCGCTGGCCCGCTGTCCTCCTGGCGTCGGTGCTGTTCGGACTGCTGAGCCTGCAATGGCTGCTCGTCCCCCCGGTCGCACCGGGCCAATATGAGATTCTGGATCAGACCCGCGACGCACTGTGTACGCAAGTCCCCTGCCCCGCCTGGCACCCGCTGCGGGCACCGGAACAGGTGCGAATCTCGACACCGGATCTCTCTGCCGCCACCGATGGCGGCCTGCAGCTGCAGTTCTCGCTCGAGAGTCCGGTGCAGCAGGCCTGGCCGGTCCTGGACATCCACCTGAGCGACCGCCTGGGGACCGCACTCGGCTATTTGCGCCTGGCCCCCAACGACTATGCCGCACCCGATACCCTGATGACCGCGAACCATGCCACCGCCGTACGCGTCGTACTGGCCGATCCACCCGGTCCGAGCGCCGGCATCACCATCCTGGCCCGCTGACTCATGCGCGAGGAGCCCCCGGACCCGGGCCTGATCCAGGCCGCCGAGGCGCGGCTGGCCCGGACCCGCGGGCGCATCCAGGAGCTCGAATTCGACGGCCGGCACTATGTGCTCAAGCGCGTACGCGCAAAGGCCCGCAGCCGATACCAGCAATGGGCAGTTCGACTGCTGTGCCGTCTGTTCTTCCCGCGCCTGACCGCACCCGGCAATGCATCACCCCGCAACGGCTGGCGCGAGCTGGAACGGGTGCGCATGCTCCGGAACGCCGGACAGAACGTGCCGCGGGTTGTCGCCACACTGCCCGACGCCGTGATGTACACCCACTGCGGCAAGAGCGTGGAACAGCACCTGCGCCACCAGGACCCGGCCGAGCGCCGGACCACCCTGCACACGGTCACCCGCAATCTGGCAGCCTTCCACCGCGCCGGCTACTGGCATGGCGGAGCCCAGTTACGCAATGTCCTGTTCGATGGCGAGCATTACTACCGGGTGGATTTCGAGGAGGACCTTGAACAGGTCCTGTCGCTGGAACTGGCGCAGGTGTACGACCTTGCACAACACCTGGCCGATGCGACGACCTGGGTACAACACGAGGACCAGGCCGAGGCCCTGGGACTGGAGCTGCTGCATGCCTACCAGCAACTGCACTGGAGCCCCCGGCACACGCAGGCATTGCGCGGCGTGGCGCGCCTGCTCGCTCCCCTGCACTGGCTGGGGTGCCGACTGCGACATGCGCGCAGCCGCGATGTACGCCGTGGCGTCGCGATGGCACGCGTCACCCGCTCCGGCTACCGCCACCGCCCGGCGGCCGCACCCACGTCGGAGCAGGACCGCTGACATCCCGGCATCCCGATCTGTGAACTGCTAGACTATCGGGCCTTTTTTCGCGCCTTCGTTCCAAATCCGATGCAGCTTGGTCCCCACCATTTTCCGGATCCCGCCGTGTTCCTGGCTCCGATGGCCGGCATCAGCGACCGCCCGTTCCGATTGCTGGCGCGGCGCCTGGGGGCGAGTGCGGCAGTCTCGGAAATGGTGACCTCCGACACCCGGCTGTGGGCCAGCGACAAGAGCCGACACCGGCTCGACCACCGCCAGGAACCGCGGCCTCGGATCGTGCAACTGCTGGGTAACGAGCCGGATGCACTGGCCACGGCCGCGCGCGAGAACGTGCTGCGTGGCGCCGACGTGATCGACCTGAATCTGGGCTGCCCGGCGAAAAAGGTCTGCAGCAAGGCGGCCGGTTCCGCGCTGCTCGGTGAACCGGGCCGGGTCCGCGAGCTGCTGCAGGCCCTCACCGCTGCGGTGGATGTGCCCGTGACCCTGAAGATGCGACTGGGGCTGGACCGTGAACACATCAACGCCGAGACCATCGCGGCGATCGCGCAGGACTGCGGTATCGCGATGCTCACCGTTCACGGCCGGACCCGCGCCGATGGCTACCGCGGCCAGGCCGACTACGCGGCCATTGCACGCGTCGTGCGTGCAGTCTCGATCCCCGTGCTGGCCAATGGAGATATCACCTCCCCCGAACGGGCCCGTCGGGTACTCGAGACCACCGGCGCCGCCGGAGTGATGATCGGCCGCGCGGCCCAGGGCCAGCCTTGGCTGCCGGGCCAGATCCGGGCAGTCCTTGCCGGGCAGCCGATGCCGCCCGCACCAAGCCTGGCGGCCCGGCTGGCCCTGATCGAGGAACACATCCGCGGGCTGCATGCCCAGTACGGCGAACCGCAGGGCGTGCGTATCGCGCGGAAGCACCTGGGCTGGTATCTTCTTGGGCTGGGTCTCGACGAGGCCCGTACCCTGGCGGCACGGGCCGACCTTCTCGCCGCCACTACGGCCAGCGCACAGCTGCGGCGCCTGCGCGCCAACCTGACGGGAATCGCAAGCGAGGCTGCATGAGCACGGACCTGCAACGAAACACGGATGCGGGCAAGACTGCGCAGGTCGGCCCGCTGGCCTCAGATTGCGTACTGGCCGAGTCCGTCCGTCTCGCCCTGGAGCAGTACTTCCAGACCCTCGACGGACAGAGCAGCCATGACCTCTACGCGCTGGTCATGAACGAGGTAGAACGCCCGCTGCTGGCCAGTGTTCTGGAGCGCTGCAGCGGCAATCAAAGCCGCGCTGCCGCCCTGCTCGGGATCAATCGCGCCACCCTGCGCAAGAAACTGCGGGCCCACGGGCTTGTAGAGGCTAACGGTAACGGCTCCGCGAGCTGACGTTCGGCACAGGAAGACAGGACTTGATCAAAAACGACGCTCAGCCCGTCTGAGGGGTTGTTTGCGCCCGGGCAGGCCCCCCCTGCCCCGTTGGGGAACCCGCTGGCTCCGGGTCCAGAGTCCAGCCGGTGACCGCCCAAAAGGCAGGGCATCTTTGGGCCCGCCCGCAACCGCGTGCCGTCACCCTCCCAATCTTCCCGTCTTTCTCTAAGCCGCCCTTCTCTGTGTCCGCTGTGTCCTCAGGGAGTCAGTCAGTCCGCCGCTAGCCGTGCCAGCCGAGGCGGCTCAGGGCCGTGCGGTGCAGATCCGGGGTAGCCGCGGCCAGGACGCTGGTCGTCTCCAGGTCCAGCTCGCCCCCGGACAAGTTGGTGAAGGTCCCGCCCGCCTCGCGCACAATAACCGCCAGCGCCGCGATATCGAGGATGTTCACGTCCGACTCGATGATCAGGTCGATACTGCCGCGCGCCAGCAGGTGGTAGTGGTAGAAGTCGCCATAGCCGCGCGTGCGATTGACCTCGGCCGTGATCCCGCCCAGCGCCTTCCAGCCCTCGGGATGCTGCGCCAGGGTCTTGAGGTTGCCAGTGGAAAGAGAGGCGCGCGCGAGCTCGGCCGTCTGCTCGACCGCGATCGGCTCGCCGTTGAGGAACGCACCCTGGCCCTTTTCCGCCCAGGCCCGCTCGCCGAACTGGATGCCGTTGGACAGCCCCAGGATCAGCTCGCCCTTGTACATCAGCGCAATCTGGGTGGAGAAGAACGGATAGCGGCGCACAAAACTCTTGGTGCCGTCAATCGGGTCAATCAACCAGACGTAGTCCGAGTCCATGTCCGACTGGCCGGTCTCCTCGCCGTAAAATCCGTGATCCGGAAAACGCTCGCGGATCACCTGGCGGATCGCCTGTTCGCTCTCCACGTCAGCGCGGGTCACCGGGGTATCATCGGCCTTGGTTTCGACGTCGACACCCGCCTCGTAATAGTGGCGGATCACCTTTTCGGCGGCATCGGCAGCGGCCTGGGCCGCCTCCATGAACGCGGTTTGCGGCATGTTCGTGTCCCCTCGACAAAAGCCGCTATCCTACCACGGGCGTCATCCCGGCCTGCCCCTCCCGCCCACGCGGGTTGGTTGTCGCGCCGCGGCCATGCCCCGATAATGCCGCGATTCTTTCGAGGAGCCCGACGATGTCCAAGAAGCTGCCCGACGTCAGCAATATCGAACGCCTGGAACTGTTTGGCGAGGACTACAACCCCACGGCCACCATCGAGAACCGGGACGGCCAGACCCTGTCGCTGCAGATCTATTACCAGCTGGCCCTGGACTACGGCGGCATCGGACCGAAGGCCGCCAACTCGGGGCTGCTGATGTACGGCAGCCATGCCGATGACGCCCGCGCCAACCCCGGCAAGCACCCCAATATCGATCGCCTGTTCGAGGTGCTGAACAACGACTACTACCTGTCGGTGAAGGCCGTCCCCCGGCGCGACACGCAGGCCGGCTAGGGAGACGCTGATTGAATCGCACGTCCGCGTGGGTGCTCCCCCAGTTTTTGGAGACAAGCGTTCCGAGACCAAACGCGGCGTGCAGCGGGTAGTGGTTCTACCCGCCCGTTCTCGATGGATTCGGGGCGCAACGCAGGATCGGGCCATATTCATTCAGAATCGGGGGGCACCAACCCCACGAGCCAGTGAAAGCAGGGGCTCGGCCGCCCGTTGCTGATCAAAAACGGGTGTGCGCAAAGTGTTGCGGTTCACCTGTAGCCGAATGACTACGCGGCCGTCACCGCGCATTAAACGCACGCAAAAGCGACTCGAGCGCGCACGTGCGATTAGATCAGCGTCTCCCTGGGGGCTGGACCGGCTCAGACCCGGCTGGCGTAAAGCAGCCGCCAGCCGCGGGTCGGATGCCGCTGCAGGCGGGTACGACTGGCGTAGTCGCACTCGAGCTGGTAGAGGCGGTCGTCCGGCATGCCCAGCACCCAGCCGACCAGCGCCCGTATAACCCCCGCGTGCACCACCATCAGCACCCGTTCCGACTGCAATGGCCGCAAGGCCGTATCGAAACCGGCCTCGACCCGGCGGCGAAAGGCCGCCAGCGGCTCCGCCCCGGCCGGGCGCGCGTGCACCGGATCGGCGTAAAAGGCGCGGTATTCCTCCGGACGGTCCCGCTGCAGCTCAACCCGGGTACGCCCCTCCCAGTCGCCGAAGCCGATCTCGCGCAAGCCTGGCTCCACAATCAGCGGCAGGTCCTGTGTAGAGGCGTAGTGCTCGGCGAAGGCCCGGCAGCGCTGCAGTGGCGAGCTGACCACGAACTGCCATCCGGGCTCGCCACGAACCGCTCGCTCCATCTGGCCCCATCCGCGCGCACTCAGCGGATCGTCGCAGCCATGGCCACGGTAACGCTGCCCGCCCTCCGGTTCGCCGTGTCGCAGGAGATCCACAATCATGCCTCGGCCTCCCGCAGGCGGGCCGCCAGCGTTTGCCAGTCAAAGTACGGGCCCGGGTCCGTCTTGCGCCCCGGGGCGATGTCGCTGTGCCCGGCCAGGGCCTGCGGTCCAATCCCCGGGAAATACGATCGTAACCAGCGAATCAAACCCGCCAGCGCCGTGTACTGCACCGGGGTGAACGGGTGGTCATCCGTGCCTTCCAGTTCAATGCCGATGGAGAAGTCGTTGCAACGTTCCCGCCCGTCCCAGTGCGATACCCCGGCATGCCAGGCCCGGCGTGAAAACGGCACGTACTGGACCAGACGACCCTCGCGGTCGATCAGCACATGGGCCGAGACCCGCAGTGCGGCGATCTCCGCAAAATACGGATGGGCCGCAGGGTCGAGGCGGTTGCGGAACAGTTCGCTGATGTAGGGGCCTCCGAACTCGCCCGGCGGCAGGCTGATCGCGTGGACCACAATCAGCTCCGGCTCCTGACCGGGCGGACGAGCGTCCTGATTCGGGCTCTCGACCCGCCGTGCGGGCGGGTACCAGTCCCGCTGCACGAGGGCCGTGGCGGCAGGGCGGGCGGTCACGGCGCCTCCTCCGGCGGTCGCGCGAGTACGGCGGCCAGCGCCGCGCGCAGCAGCGGCAGGCGCGGCGGGGCCTCCAGGCGGCCGTGATAGGCGCCGGCGCGGAAGACGAACAGCGCCGGCAGGTGGAATACCTCGAATTCCCGCACCAGTGCCGTATCGGTCTCGGCGTCCACCACGAACAGGGCGGGGGCATCCGCCTCCTCCCGCCAATCGGCCAGGACCCGCCCCATCACCTTGCAGGCGCCGCAGCCCTGACGCGTGAACAGGATCACCGCCGCCCCGGGGAGATCCATCAGGCGCTGGTGAAAGTCGAACTGGGTCAGGCTCGGAAGCGGGACCCCGTGCGCGGCCGCCGCTGCGGCCGGCGGTACATTGGTCAATGGATTACCCTCACCGCTGCAGTCTTTATGAATCGGGTTGCGTGGGTTAGTTTACGCGCCCCGCTGCAAAGGAATCGACCGCCCCGGTGTCCGAACTCAACCCGCAACAACAGGCTGCCGTGACCACCACGGACCGCCCCCTGCTGGTACTGGCCGGGGCCGGTTCCGGCAAGACCCGCGTGATCACCGAGAAGATCGCCCACCTGATCGAACAGCGCGGGCTGGAGGCTCGGCGGATCGTCGCGATTACGTTTACCAACAAGGCCGCGCGCGAGATGCGCGAGCGCGTCCAGGGGCGCCTGTCGAAGGAACAGGCACGCGGGCTCGGCGTCTCCACCTTCCATACCTTCGGGCTGAACTTCCTGCGCCGCGAACTGGCCGCGGCCGGGCTGCGCGCGGGCTTCTCCATCCTCGATCCGGGCGACTGCCGCTCGCTGCTGCGCGAGATCACCTACCGCGACGATGCCGGCTCCGAGGTCGACGCCCTGATCGGCCACATCAGCCGCTGGAAGAACGACCTGATGACGCCGGAAGAGGCGCTACAGGAGGCCAGCCAGATGAGCGACGCCCCGGAGGCGCTCGCCGCGGCCAACCTCTACCCGCGCTACGAGGACGCCCTGCGCGCCTACAACGCGGTAGATTTCGACGACCTGATCAAGCGCCCGGTGGACTGCCTGCGCGCGGATGCGGAGCTGCGCAACCGCTGGCAGGACCGCATCCGCCACCTGCTGGTGGACGAATACCAGGACACCAACTCCGCGCAGTACCAGCTGGTGCGCCTGCTGGTCGGGGTCAGCGACGGCCTGACCGTGGTCGGCGACGACGACCAGTCGATCTACGCCTGGCGCGGCGCGCGCCCGGAAAACCTCGCGCGCCTGCAACAGGACTTCCCGCGCCTCGAGGTCATCAAGCTGGAGCAGAACTACCGCTCCACCAACCGCATCCTGCACACCGCGAACGCGCTGATCGCCAACAACCCGCACGTGTTCGAGAAACGCCTGTGGAGTGCCCTGGGCGAGGGCGAAAAGATCGAGGTCATCGGCTGCTCCGACGCCGACACCGAAGCCGCGCGCGTGGTCTCGGAGCTGATGCGCCGGCGCTTTCGCCTGAATGCAGGCTGGGGCGACTTCGCCATCCTCTACCGCAGCAATCACCAGTCCAGGCTGTTCGAGAAGCTCCTGCGCGAGCAGGGCATCCCCTACCGCCTGAGTGGCGGCCAGTCGTTCTTCGAGAAGGCCGAGATCAAGGACCTGGTCGCATATCTGCGCCTGCTGGCCAACCCGGACGACAACACCGCCTTCCTGCGCGTGGTCAACGTGCCGCGCCGCGAGATCGGCCCGGCGACCCTGGAGAAACTGGGCCACTACGCCAACCAGCGCGGCACCTCGCTACTGCAGGCCGCGCGCGGGGTCGGCCTGTCCGAATACATGGATGCCCGCGCCCAGGCACGCCTGGAACGCTTTACCGACTGGGTCGACGGCTTCCAGCGGCGCGGCATGGAAGAGGCCCCGGACGCCCTGCTGCGCGCCCTGATCGAGGATATCGACTACGAGTCCTGGCTGCTGGAAAACAGCCCCAACCCGCGGGCCGCGACCCGGCGCATGGAGAACGTGCGCGAGTTCATCGACTGGGTCGGGCGCATGGGCGGGGGCAACACCACCGCCGAATACGGCGACGACCAGTCAGACGACGAACAGACCATGGACCTGGCCGACATCGTCAACCGCATCAGCCTGATGGACATCCTCGACCGCAACCGGGATGCCCAGGATAGCGGCGAGTCCGTGCAACTCCTGACCCTGCACACGGCCAAGGGTCTGGAGTTCCCGCATGTCTGTCTGGTCGGCTTCGAGGAAGAACTGCTGCCGCACCGGGTCAGCGTGGAGGACGACTCCATCGAGGAGGAGCGCCGTCTCGCCTATGTCGGGCTGACCCGTGCCCAGCAGACCCTGCTGATCACCTACGCCCAGAACCGGGCCCGCTACGGCGAGACCATCGACTGCGAGCCCTCACGCTTCCTCGATGAACTGCCGGCAGAACACCTCGAATGGCCGGACGCCCGGCCGCCGGACCCCGAGACCCAGAAGCTCACCGCCCAGGCCCACCTGGCCGGCCTCAAGGCCATGCTGGAAAGTTAGAAAACGTTGATTGCCTGGCAGCCTGCTGCACGGGTCAATCAGCGTCTCTTTAGCGCAGGAGTTTCAGACCCACGCGGGTGATGCGGGGGCCGTCCATTTCGCGGATGACCAGACGCATCGGGCCGAGATCGACGGCGTCGCCGACGACCGGCTCGGTCTGGAGTTCACGGCGCAGATAGGCCTCGAGGGTGTCGCCCTGGCGTTCGGGCGGGACCGGGGCACCGTAGGCCATCCCCACCGCGCCGAGCTGGGCATCACCATTGAGCGCGAACTCGCCGAACACGCTGCGTTCGGTCAGGCGCTCCGGCACCTCGTCCTTGGGCACGAACAGGCGGTCGAGGTCCGGCAGGTCCGCCGGCGCGACCATGATGTAAAGGTGGTCGCCGGCGTGCAGGTCGAGCATCTCCAGGGTCTCCAGCAGCTTGCCGTCGCGCAGGTGGGCCACCACCCGCGCGGTCCCCGGCAGACGAAAGCTCGACCACGCCTCGCGCACCACCGGCGTGGTCGCGGCCAGGCGGTAACCCACCAGCTCCATCTCCTGCTGACCGGGGATATCCAGCTCGGTACGCTGCACCCGCGCTGTGGTGGGTGGCAGTTCCAGGCCCAGCCAGCGCGCCGAGGGCGCGACCGTCCAGCCCTGCACCAGCAGCGAGATCAGCACCACGAAGAACACCACATGGAAGAAGTATTCCGCCAGCTCCAGACCGGCCAGGAGCGGGAACAGTGCCAGGATAATCGGGACCGCACCGCGCAACCCGACCCAGGCGATAAACAGCTGTTCGCGCCAGGGAAAACGGAAGGGATACAGGCAGACCCAGACCGCCAGTGGCCGCGCGAGCAGGATCAGAACGGCCGCCACGAGCCCCGCGTCCAGCGCCACCGGCGGCAGCTCCGAAGGCGTCACGATCATGCCCAGCATCAGGAACATGCCGATCTGCGCCAGCGAGGCGATGCCATCATGAAAACGCTTGATGTTCTGCGAGGCCTCCAGCGGGCGGTTGCCCAGCAGCAGCCCGGCCAGGTACACCGCGAGGAAGCCCGAGCCCCCGACCAGCCCGGTCAGTCCGAAGATCGCCAGCGCCCCCGCCATCGCGAACAGGGGGTACAGGCCGGCAGCCATCGGCACCCGGTTGATCAGCGCCAGCAGCGCCAGGCCGCCCCCTGCCCCGAGCAACGCGCCCAGGCCCATCTGCTGCACGAACTCGACCAGCACCACCAGGCCGAAATCACGCTCGGGCATCAGCAGCAGTTCGATCAGCACGATGGTCAGGAAGATCGCCATCGGGTCGTTGGAGCCGGACTCGATCTCCAGCGTGGCACCGACGCGGCTTTTCAGCTCCAGCCCGCGCGAGCGCAGCAGGGAGAACACGGCGGCGGCATCGGTGGACCCGACGATGGCCCCCAGCAGCAGCCCCTCCAGCCACGACAGGCCCAGCCACCAGACGGCAAACAGACCGGTAAGCCCCGACGTAACCAGCACGCCAACGGTTGCCAGGCCGAGGGCCGGTTTCAGACCAATGCGGAAATTGCGCGCAGGGGTGCGCATGCCCCCGTCGAACAGGATGATCGCCAGCGCCGCGGACCCGATCAGGTAGGCGAGGGTGATATTCTCGAACATCAGCCCGCCCGGCCCCTCGGGGCCGAGCAACATCCCGATCACCAGAAACACCAGCAGCAGGGGCACGCCCAGACGCGAGGTGATCACACTCGAGAGAATGCTGCCCAGCAGCACGATAGCGGCCAGGAAGATGATCTGGTTGGAGAGCTCCATGCGTCGATCATACCGGAAGCCCCCGACCACTCGTGACCACTCCAGGAGCCTGTCGGATCCGGGCGATCGTCGCGAGCGTGGGGCAGATCCGCCCCCAATCCGACAGGCTGCCGGAGCGGCTGCGATGGGCTGCGGCCTGGCGCTCCTGCTCGCGACTGGGCCGGCGGCCGCCCAGCGTGGCGTGGACGCCGTACACCTCGAATTCGAAAACGACCTGTTCGCAGGCGAGGATCGCTACTACACCAACGGCGTACGCATCGGCTGGACCCGCAGCGAGGATCGCATACCCGGCTGGCTGGAAACCGTCGCGGATTTCCTCCCGTTTTTCGTGGAACGCGAGGAACGCGGACGCCTGAAATCGGCTATCCACCTTGCGCAGAACATGTACACGCCGGAGGACATCGAACGCGAGATACCGGACCCGGACGACCGTCCTTATGCCGGCTGGCTGTACCTGAACTTCAGTCTGGCCGAGGAGTATGGCGACCGCCTTGATCGCCTGCAGGTAACCCTGGGCACGGTCGGGCCGGGCTCGCTGGCCGACCGCACCCAGCGCGAAGTGCACAGCTGGTCCTCGGCGCCGGATCCACGCGGCTGGGACCACCAGATTGGCAACGAGGCGACCCTGATGGTCGGCTACGAACGCCAGCTGCGCAGCCGTTCCCATCGCGCCGAGGATGGCTGGGCCATGGACCTGACCCCGCACTGGGGGGCAACGGTCGGCAGCCCGTTTACCTTTGCCAACGCCGGGGCCATCGTACGCGCCGGGCGCAACCTGCCGCGCGACTACGGCCCGCCCCGGATCAAACCGGCGCTCTCCGGCTCGCATACCTTCCAGCCCACACGAGCCAGCGGCGGCTATCTGTTCGTTGGGGTAGATACACGCCTGATGGCCTACGATCTGTTCCTGGACGGGCCGCTGTTCCGCGAAGGCCCGTCCGTGGACAAACATCCACTGGTCGGTGAATTCACCGCCGGGGCAGTCGCCCACATCGGCGACCTGCGCGTGGGGTATACCCATGTCTGGCGATCCCGCGAGTTCAGCGGCCAGGCCAAGGGGGCGGCGGCATTCGGCTCGGTCCATGCCACCTGGCAGTTCTGAGACTGCGCCAGGCCCGGCGGCACCCCGGCCCGTCCGGACGAGCAGAGCAACACCACCAGGCGGATGCGGTAGCATCTCCGGGATCCCCCCTGCCCGGAGGCTGCCGTGCTGCGCCGAATCTCCCGCACCTTCCTGACCGGCCTTGCCGCCATCCTCCCCGTCGCGATCACGCTGGCCCTGCTGTGGTGGCTGGGCAGCACCGCGGAGCAGGTACTTGGCGGCCTGCTGCAGACGGTGCTGCCGGAACTGCTCTACGTACCGGGCATGGGGATTCTTGCCGGGGTCGGGCTGCTGTTCGGGCTCGGCATCCTGCTGCAGGCCTACGTCGTGCGCTGGCTGTTCGGCTGGATGGAGGGCCTGATGCAGCGCATTCCAGTGGTCAAGACCATCCACGGGACCGTGCGCGATGTCACACGACTGCTATCCGGGGACATCCACAACCAGTTCGGCCAGGCAGTCCTGGTGCCGTTTCCGGGTAGCGATATCAAGCTGGTGGGGTTTGTCACCCGGGAAGACTTCGACGGCCTGCCCGACAACCTCGGCGGATCCCGGACCGTGGCCGTCTACCTGCCGATGAGCTATCAGATCGGCGGGTACACCCTGATGCTGCCGCGGGACCGCATCGAACCCCTGGACCTGCCGCTGGAAGACGCCATGCGCTATGCACTGACCGCCGGCGTATCCGCGCGCCAGGAACCGCAGTGAGCGGGTAGAATCCGGCCCATGACCCAGCACATTCATCCACCACAGATCCTGGTCGGGGTCAGTGGCGGCATCGCCGCCTACAAGGCCTGCGAACTGGTACGCGAACTCAAGCGCGCCGGCTGCGCCGTGCGTGTGGTCATGACATCCGCCGCCCAGGCCTTCGTCACGCCGCTCACCTTCCAGGCCCTGTCCGGCGAGCCGGTGCGCACCGGCCTGCTGGATGCCGAGGCCGAATCCGGCATGGATCACATTGCGCTGGCACGCTGGGCCGATCAGGTGATCGTGGCCCCCGCCAGTGCCGACCTGATGGCGCGCATGGCCCATGGCCACGCCGATGACCTGCTGACCACGCTGCTGCTGGCGACCACCGCGCCAGTGACCCTGGCGCCAGCCATGAACCACCAGATGTGGGCACACCCCGCAACTCGGGCCAACCTGGCCCTGCTGCAGGAACGCGGGGTGAACGTGCTTGGACCGGACGCCGGCGCACAGGCCTGTGGCGAACAAGGCCCGGGGCGCATGCGCGAACCGGTGGAGATTGCCCGCGCCCTGCTGCACCCCGGGACCGGCCCCCTGTCCGGGCGCCACGTCGTGATCACCGCCGGCCCGACGCAGGAACCGATCGACCCGGTCCGCTACATCGGTAACCGCAGTTCGGGGCGCATGGGGCTGGCACTGGCGGCCGCCGCACAGGCAGCCGGCGCGCGGGTCACCCTGGTGCACGGCCCGGTTGCCCTGCCGCTGCCGACCGGCGTGCGGGCGGTCCCGGCCGAGACCGCCGCGGCCATGCATGCCGCGGTACTGGGCCACCTCGACGACTGCGACGTTTTCATCGGCGCCGCGGCAGTCGCCGACTACCGGCCAGCCAGCCCCTGTGCCCAGAAGATGAAAAAGGATGCGGACACACGGGCACTGGAACTGGAGCGCACCGAGGATATCCTCGCGGACGTCGCACGACGGGTCCGCGACCGATCGCCACGGCCGCTGGTGGTCGGCTTCGCCGCCGAGACCTCGCAGCTGCGCCATTACGCCCGCAGCAAGCTCGAGACCAAGGGTCTGGACCTGATCGCCGCCAACGATGTGAGCGCAGGCCGGGCCATCGGCACCGATGACAACGCCCTGCTGTGCCTGTGGCCCGGGGGCGGCGAACGCAGCCTGCCGCACCAGCCCAAGGCGGCGCTGGCACGGATGCTGATCGAGCTCGTCGTCGAGCGACTGGACAAACACTGATTGAGACTGGAAAGGAAGACCGGATGCCCGTCCCCGAGATTGACCTGAAGATCCTGGACCCGCGCATGGGAGCGGACTTCCCTCTGCCCGCCCCGGCCACCGACGGCTCGGCCGGCGTCGACCTGCGCGCGATGATCGAGGCACCGCTGACGCTGGAGCCGGGCGCCGCCGAACTGATCCCGACCGGGCTTGCGATCCACATCGACAACCCGGGCTACGCCGGGATGATCCTGCCGCGCTCCGGGCTCGGCCACAAACACGGGCTGGTACTCGGCAATCTGGTCGGGCTGATCGACGCCGACTACCAGGGCCCGCTGATGGTCTCCTGCTGGAACCGCGGCGCGAACCCCTACACCCTGGAGGTCGGCGAACGCCTGGCGCAACTGGTCATCGTCCCGGTCATCCGGCCGCAATTCCGCGTGGTCGCGGACTTCGCGGAAACCGATCGCGGCAGCGGCGGCTTCGGGTCCTCGGGCCGGGGCTGAACCCGGAGGCCCCACGGGCCTGCGCCTGAACGACATCAAGCCCCGGTGCTTCAGATCGACCACGACATCACCGTCCGCCCCTCTCCGGCGACCGTCCCAACCATGCGCATCTTGAAGCCGCCGCCTCCGCGACTCGCGGGCACAGTGCTAAACTGCGCCGTTGCAAGAATCGACAACCGGACCCAGCATGGATACCCAGACGGCCCATTCCGTTGCCCATGTCCTGATCGAGGCGCTGCCCTACATCCAGCGCTTCGCGGGCAAGACCATCGTGATCAAGTACGGCGGCAACGCCATGACCGAGGACCACCTGAAGGCCTCGTTCGCGCGCGATATCGTCCTGCTCAAGCAGGTCGGTGTGAACCCCGTGGTCGTGCACGGTGGCGGCCCGCAGATTGGCGAACTGCTCCAGCGCCTCGGCAAGCAAACCGAGTTCGTCAACGGCCTGCGGGTGACCGACCGCGAAACCATGGATGTTGTCCAGATGGTCCTTGGCGGGATCGTGAATCAGGAGATCGTCTCGCTGATCAACCGCTTCGGGGGGCGTGCCGTCGGCCTGACCGGCAAGGACGGGCAGATGATCCGCGCCAGCGCCCTGCGCAACCACGGGACCGCCGAAGGTGAACCCGCCGTGGATCTGGGGCATGTAGGCGAGGTCGAAGGGGTCGACCCCACCATCGTGCACACCCTGGACGAAAGCGACTTCATCCCGGTGATCGCGCCGATCGGATTTGACCGCGAAGGCAAGGCGTACAACATCAATGCCGACACCGCCGCCGAAAAACTCGCTGTGGTTCTGGATGCGGAAAAGCTCTTCCTGCTGACCAACACCCCGGGCGTGCTGGATGGAAACGGCGAACTCCTGCCGAAACTCGCGGCCCCGCGGGTGGACGAGATGATCCGCGACGGCACCATCCACGGCGGGATGATCCCGAAGATCCGCTGCGCGCTGGATGCCGTGCGCAGCGGCGTGAACGCCACCCACATCGTCGATGGCCGCGTACAGCACGCAGTGCTGCTGGAGCTCTTGACCGACGAGGGCGTGGGGACGCTGATCAGCCGCTAGGGAGACGCCAATGGGGTGTGGTGCGTTTCGCTACGTTCAACCGCACCCTGCCACGGTGGTGGAGGGTTGCCGACCCGGGTGCAAACAATCCCCGAGACGGACTGAACGTCGTTTCCAGTCACGTGTCGGTCAGGGCGCAGATCTTCTGCACAGGCGCGGCGCGCGTCATTCAACGCCGTTCATCACCAGACGCTGAAAGTCGCGGCGGTCCAGGTCCAGGCGTTCGTGGATCGCCGACAGGCGTTCCTGCTGCCCCCGGCGATACTGGCGCTCGCGGGCAATGCGGGCATTCAGCTCTGCTATCTCGGCCTGATAGCGCCGTATCAGCGCCGAGCCCTCATCGGCCCGGCGCATTTGACGCCGGATGCGTTCGCGCTCGCGCAGCAGCGTGCGTTCCTGGACCTCGCTGCGATGGATATTGGCATCGATCGAACGCTCGCGACGCTCGCGCAGTTGCTCGATCTCCTCCAGCGAAGCATAGGCCTGGCGCAACTGAGTCACACGCACGGCGCGGTCCTGACGCGCGCGCTGGGTGGCCTCCAGGTCACGTTCGGCCTGCTCGCGTTCGGCTGCGGCGCGTGCCCGCTCCTCGGGGGACATCGGGGCCGGAAGCACCGTCCGCAGGCGACCCTCGGAGTCGTACACGCGGCGTTCGCGCTGACTGGTCTCCGGCTCAGGAGTGCTGGAATAGTGTACTGTCCCGTCATCATCCACCCAGCGATAGATGTCGGCCGGTGCCGGGTTCACCAGGGCCAGCAGCAAGCCACCGGCCACCCCGGCCTGCACCAGCCTCAACCGCTTACCGTTCCATCTGCCCTTCATGACCATTCTCGAACACCTCGGTCTCGCCTTCATCGCCATTGTGGCCAATGGCTTCTCCGCCCTGGCCGGGGGCGGGGCCGGCCTGCTCCAGCTACCAGCCCTGATCTTTCTGGGTCTACCGTACCCGGTGGCTCTGGCCACCCACAAGATCGCCTCGGTGGCTCTGGGCGCCGGAGCCGGGTTGCGCCACCTCAAGAAAAGCACATTCGAGCCCGCGCGCCTAGGCATTATCCTGCTGGCCGGTTTGCCCGGGGTGCTGATCGGTGCCTGGCTGGTACTCGGCATCCCTCCACGCGTCGGCGAAATCGCGCTGGGGCTGCTGACCATTGCGCTGGGCTGGTACTCCTGGCGCCGGCCCCAGCTCGGTCAGAACACACGCGAGATCGGCTTTTCCTGGCGCCACGCGATCATCGGGGCCGCCGGCCTGTTCCTGATCGGGATCCTCAACGGGTCACTGGCCTCCGGCACCGGCCTGATGGTCACCCTGTGGCTGGTGCGCTGGTACGGCATGAACTACGTCCAGGCTGTGGCTTATACCATGGTACTGGTCGGACTGGTCTGGAACGGCGCCGGGGCGCTGATGCTGGGCACGCTGGGCACGGTACAGTGGGACTGGCTGCCGGCCCTGCTGGTCGGCAGCTTCATCGGCGGTTACCTCGGCGCCTGGGCCGCCCAGCGCTACGGCAATCGCCTGGTGAAACGCGCCTTCGAGGTCGTTACCGTGCTGACCGGCATCGCCCTGCTCCTGCCCGCCCCCTGACCCGACAGGAAAGAGCGGAACAGGAAGAAGGGAAGACTGGAAGCAATGACGGGACGGCTCCCTGCTTCCGGCAGTGATACGGCGGCCCCATCGTTTGTTCCCGTCGTTCCTTCCGACCTTCCCGCGCAAGGCTTTTGCCCCGCAGCCCCAGCCCTCGCAGGCCTTGCGGGGGAGAGGACCGGCTATGTGTCAGAACCGACGGTACCGGGACTCTCGCAGCGGTTCAGCAGATCGAAGTGCTCGATCCCTTCGAGGATGCCGCGGGCATGCGTGGCCCTGGCGAAGAAGATGCGCTTGAACCCGCGCAAGCTGTCGAGCTCCGGCTGGTGGTTGCCGACCACGACCCCGAGCAATCGCCCGCGCAGCATGTCCTCGTCATTGCCGGAGTCACCGGCGACCAGCACGTGCTCCAGAGGGATGCCCCACTTGTCCGCGAGGTAGCGCACGGCGAGCCCCTTGGATGCACGCACGGGCAACAGGTCGAGGTAGCGGTCGTGCGAGTAGATCACGCGGGCGTGCAGGTCTTCGCGGTACAGCCGGGTCTCGACCGTCTCCGCCTCCAGGCTGCCCGAGGGTTCCACGAAGAAGCTCACCTTGAACGCGCGCTGGTCCGCATCGGGCTGCAACACCAGGTTGCCTTCCTGTTCCAGGCATTCGCGCAGGCGTTCCGGTTCCCAGCGATGGCTGATATGCCGCGCCCAGCCACGATCCTCGGTCTGCTTGGTCCCGTAATGGATCTCGCTCCCCACCGAGGTGATCCAGACATCCGGCGTCGGCACGCCATGCGCCTCCAGGATCGCCGCGGCAGAATCGATGCGCCTCCCGGTAGCCACCCCGAAGGCAACCCGCTTGCGGTTGCGCTTCAGCCAGGTGACAAAGGCGCGGGTCGCCTTGTCGTCCCCCAGCAGGGTGTTGTCGATGTCGGTGATCACGGCGCGATCCATCTGCGCCAGGTGTCCGGAAACGCGACGTTCGTGGTGCTTTTCCTGGCGCACCTCGCGGGTCAGTGACTTCACCAGTTTTACGTATTTTTCGGCATGACCCTCCCAGGAATAGTGCTGGCGCACACCCCTGAGCCCGGCACGGGAGTAGCGCTGCCAGCGCGGCCGGTCGGCCAGGATGCCCTGGATCGCATCGGCGATCGCCTCCGGGTCCAGGGGATCGATCAGGGTGCCGTTATGGCAGCGCGAAATGATCTCTTCCGGGCCACCATCGTTGGTCGCCACGATCGGGGCCCCGCTGGCCGCCGCCTCGATCAGGGTCAGGCCAAAGGGCTCGGTCAGCGCCGGGTTCACGAACACACCCCTGCTGGATGCAACCAGGCGGTAGAGATCGGGCACGTCCTCGGAATCATGATGTTTGGGATAGGCCACCAGTCCGTAGAGGTCGTGCCGGTCAATTCGCAGCAGCAGGTCCGTCAGCACATCACGCGCGCCCTTGTCCAGGTCGCCAATGTCGTCACGGTTGCCGGCCACGATCAACAAGTTGGCGTTCTCGCGCAGCCAGTCATTCCCGGCGTAGGCCGTGACCAGGGCGCGGATATTCTTGCGCTCGTCGGCGCGCGACAGGGCCATGATCAACGGACGCTCCGGGTGGCGCAGGAAGCGGCGGATCTGCGGCCAGATCGCCGGCTTGCGCTCCCCGCGCCGCGGCGGATGGAAGCGCGCCAGATCCGTCCCTGGCGGAATCACCTCCATGCGCTCCGGCTGGTAGTTGTCGTAGGTCGCGTACTGCTCGCCGACCTCCTGGCGGGTGCTCGCGATCACCCGATGCGCATGCGCCAGGGCTTCTTCTTCCGCATGGATCCGGGTGGAGATGTTGTAGCGGGCCTCGATGTCGGCATCCGACATCCCGCTTTCGCGCAGGCGTTCGCGCTTGACCCGGCCCAGGGAATGGCCAGTCTGCAGCATGGGCGCGCCGAGGAGATTGGATAACTGCACCGCGACATGTCCGGCATCGGCATAGTGGCCGTGGATCACATCCGGGCGCAGACCGACCTGGCGGATGTGCACCAGGGCGTTGTCCGCGAAACAGTCGAGATAGGGCCAGAGCTTTTCCTTGCGCAGGTAGCGCCGCGGGCCGCAGTCCAGTCGCACGATATGGGCGCCGCCCCCCAGATCCTCTTCCCGTTCCGCATAGGCGGCGGACACCTTGCTGTCGACCACGCGCCGGGTGAGCAGATCCACTCGCCCGACCTGTGGATGCCGCGCCAGGGCCCGCGCCAGTTCGACCGCGTAGAGCGTCTGTCCGCCGGTATCGGCATCGCGCCCGAGTTCCAGATCCTGTCCTCGGATCAGACCATGAACACTGATCAGTACGAGGTAGAGACCCTCGCCGGCGCGGGACTTGCTCTGGGTCTTTTTCATGGCACCTCGGGTTCGGGGCTGTCGAACAGGCTGAGCGTCTCGGGGTTGTCAATCAGGCCCTGGGATACCAGTACGGCCGTGGCCGACCAGGTCTGGCGGTAATTGGCGCGGCGCCCGACCAGACGCCCGTGGCGCCCATCGTAGTATTCGGGCCAGTTGTCACGATGCAGGCGTTCGGCGGCGACCGCGTGCACGCTGCGTGCCAGGTCCGGCCGGCCCACGCGCAGGGCCGCGCCGGTGAACGCCCACAGCAGGGCCGGCCAGTTGCCGCCATTGTGGTAGGACCAGGGCGTGTTCTTGGGATCGGAGCCCGTCAGCAGGCGCCATTCCTCACCGACCATGGCCGGGTAGCAGATCTTCACCGGCATGGTGCCAATCAGGTCTTCGAAGCGCTGCTCGAAGGTCTGCATGATGGAATGCGACTGCCGCTCATCGGCGAGCCCGAAGAGCACCGCAAGCAGGTTGCCGAAGCTGAAGAAGCGGAAATCCATCCGCCCCGGCCCGAGGTTGCCGACCAGATAGCCACTTTCCGAGGGGATCCAGTCCACCAGCCAGTCGGGGATGCTCTCGGGGTAGATATTCAGGGCATTCTCGGATTCGTGGCCGAAGTGCTCGGTGCGATAGCGGTGGATGTCATTCAGCCGCTCCAGATCCAGCCAGTAGTAGTGACGGATATAGTCGGACAGCTGCCGGGTACGGATCGCGGACTGCTCGCACAGGAGTTCGGAATCCTGATCACAGGGCTCCAGCATCGCCAGCGAGGCCTTCAGCATGCCGTAGAACAGCGCCTGAATCTCCAGCGGATGACCGAACACCCCCATGCGCCGGTCGATCATGAAGCTGCCATCCGGCACCAGCAGGGTCGGGAAGACCTCGAAGCGGTCCTGCAGGCAGATACTGAGGATCAGACGGATGCCGCGCTGGACATCCGCGCTCTTGATGAATGCGTGATCGCCCGTCCGATTCTGGTAGGCCCGCAGCAGCAGCACCCACCACATCATCGAATCCACCGGGGCCACGCGCCCGATGGCGCGATCACCGAAGTCCGCCGCCAGGGACTCGCGCCCGTTCTCATCGATGAACACCCGGAAACTCGCCGGCATTACCCGCGGCAGACGCCGGTGGCCCTCGATCTCCTCCTGGGTATCGCGGATCTGCAGGATCAGCGAGAGGAAGTCGCGCACAACCTCGGGTTCGTCCTCCAGCAGGTACACGAACCCGGAGGGTACGAAGTCGCGGATGAAACAATCGGCATAGTTCTCCGCCGGGGCCCGCTCGTCCAGACTGGCCACGGTGCCAACGGTGCGCTCGCGATAGCGCACCTCGGCATCGCGCAACAGTTGCATGGCGGATTCCAGCGTCGGATTACGGGCGTCGGGCGGAAGCTGATTCATAGGCTTCGAGTCTATGGAAAGCGCAGCCAATGTGCACGTCCCGCACCGCCAGCGCGGTCAAGCCGGCTCGGGGTGCTCCGGCAACTGGGGGACGGCGGCGGGCCGGGCGAACAAGTAGCCCTGACAGTAATCGACCCGGTCCTTCAGCCAGCGCCATTCCTCCACCCGCTCGATGCCTTCGGCCACTACCTCGATATTCAGGTCGCGCGCCAGTTCGACGATCTTGTCGAGGATCTTCTGCTGGTAGACGTCGCGGTCGATCCCGCTGACCAGCTCGCGGTCGATCTTCACAAAATCCGGGTGCAGCTGGGACAGCATGTTCAACGACGCATAGCCCGCGCCCAGATCGTCCAGGGCCACCTGGAACCCGGCGCGGCGATAACGCTCCACAATCCGCGACAGGTGTTCGATATCGTTGACCTGATCGCTCTCGATCACCTCGAACACGAAGCCGCCGGGGCCTGCGCGATCGGCCGGACGCGACATGATTTCGCGCACCGTCGTCTCCAGGCAGAAGGCGGGATCATAGATCGCGGTCGGATTGAAATTGATGAACAGGCGGTTGGTGATACCACGCTCGGTGGCACGCCGAATCGCATTGATACGCGCAGACCGATCCAGATGGAACAGCAGCTCGGCATCACGCGCGGTCCGGAACAGTTCCGGCGGCGCGATCGGATCGCCGGCCGGCGAGGAGGCCCGCACCAGGGCCTCGTAGGCGAAGACCTCGGCGGGCTCGGCCGCGTGCACGATGGGCTGGAAGTGAAAATCCAGCGCATCACCCGCCAGGATCGCGGACAGGTCGCGGGCGTTGTGGCGCGCAATCAGCGTCGACAACAGATGGGTGTCCTGCAGATGACCCAGTCCGAAATCATCGCCCTCCGCGACGAAAGTGGCGCGGCACCCCACCTGTTCCGAGCTACTGAGTGCCTGCTGCAGCCGCACCAGCATCTCGCCCAGCCCGCCGGCGCCCTTAACCGGCAGCGCCAGGATGCCGGAAGTCGGCTCCGCACAGGGCAGCTGCTCGTCCACCATGCGCTGACGCAGGGCCGCCCGGGTGTGCGCCAGAACCGGCGCCAGATAAAGCGTGCCGGAGGCTTCCGGCAACAGATGGACACGTTCGCAATCGGGGCACCCCATCACCACACCTCCAGCGGTCCTGACCTTGGTAACCCGCCGAGAACCGGCGATCATTGCGTCAGTCTACCGATGCAGCCGGCATCATCGACAATCCATCGCACCGGCCCGGAGGTTATATGAGCCAGTCCCACCGACCAACGGACGCGGAGATACGCGCCCGCCTCACGCTAGAACAATACCGCATCGCCCGCGAAGGCGGTACCGAGCGCCCGTTCACCGGGGCCTACAACGACCACAAGGCGGACGGCGTCTATCACTGCGTAGCCTGCGGGGCACCCCTGTTCGACGCCGCGGACAAGTTCGATTCCGGCTCCGGCTGGCCCAGCTACACGGCCCCGGCCGCACCCGACGCCGTCAGCGAACACCGCGACCGGACGCTCGGCATGGAGCGAACCGAGGTCCGCTGCGGACGTTGTGATTCGCACCTCGGACACGTCTTCCCCGACGGCCCGCCCCCGACCGGTCTGCGCTACTGCATCAATTCGGCGGTCCTCGACTTTCATCCACGCGACTGAGCGCCTCCATCCGCCCGGGCCATGACGGCCCGGGCACACCCCGAAGGGAATCCCATGCCCGGCCAGACCACCCCGCGCGAACGCGCGAATGTCCTGATCCTTGCCCTCGGGCAGGCCCTGTTCCTGATCGCCGCGGTCACCGTGATGACGCTGAGCGGCGTAGTCGGGGAGCGTCTCGCGGCCGATCCGGCCCTGGCCACCCTGCCGGTCGCCGCGATGATGGTCGGCACCCTGGTTACCACCCTGCCCGCCTCGCTGTTCATGAAGCGCTTCGGGCGGCGCACCGGCTTCCTGCTCGGCACCAGTGTGGGCGGGGCCGGCGGTGCCGCGCTGGCCGCGGCCGGCGTCTTCGCGGAGGCCTTCTGGCTGTTCGTGCTGGGCAACCTGCTGCTGGGGGCCTACCAAGCCTTCGCGATGTACTACCGCTTTGCTGCAGCCGACGTGGCCAGCCCCGCGTTCCGCCCGCGCGCGATCTCGCTGGTGATGGCCGGCGGCGTCGTGGCCGCCTTCCTCGGTCCGTGGAACGCCCACCACGCCCAGGCCCTGCTGCCGGGCACGCCGGAGGCCGGCCCCTACCTGGTCCTCGGCGCCCTGGCGCTGCTGGCGATGACGCTCCTGGCCTGGCTTCGCGTACCGGCGCCACCGCCGGAGGAACGCGGTCCGGCCCGACCGATGCGCGAGATCCTTCCACAGGGGCGCTTCCTCGTGGCGCTGACCGCCGCCGCTCTGGGCTATGCGGTCATGGTGCTGCTGATGACGGCGACCCCGCTGGCCATGCGCCAGGCGGGCTTCGACATGAGCCAGATCGCCCTGGTAATGCAGTGGCATGTGCTCGGGATGTTCGCGCCCTCGTTCGTGACTGGCCACCTGATCACCCGCCTCGGGATCACGCGCATCCTGGCACTTGGCAACGCACTGGTGCTGTTCAGCGTGGCGGTGGCCGCGCACGGGGAGACGCTGGGGCATTTCTGGCTGGCGCTGTTCCTGCTGGGGGTGGGCTGGAATTTCCTGTTCATTGGCGGCAGTACGCTGCTGACGACCACGCATACGGCCACCGAAAAGGGCAAGGTCCAGGGCGTGAACGACCTGACCATCTTCACGCTGGTCACGGCCGGGTCCCTGCTGGCGGGGGCGCTGCTGCGGCCGCTGGGATGGGATGGCCTGAACCTGGCGATGCTGCCGGTGATCGCGCTGCTGACCATCGCCATCGCCTGGCTCTGGTTCGACGACGCCCGCGCCCCGGCGCGCACCTGACCTCGCCACACGCCAGCCACGAACGCGGAAGGCTTCGCTATCGCTGATTGGCTGGTCCCGGTTCGTCTCCCGGTGTTTACGGTGCCTCCGGTCCGGCGCCTGCCTCGTGGTGGCTGGTCCTGGTTCGTCCTCCGGTGTTTACGTGCCTTCGGTCCACATACTGCCGTGCGCTGACTCGCCAGCGCGCCGCGCCCGTTTTTGATCAACAACTGGCTTTCTTGCTTGCCCAAGAAAGGACCCGTCGAGGCGCACCCGGATTTCGCCCGGGAACCTCGCTCCGGACGCGCTGGGCCGGCGGCGCTGAACTCGCTGCGCCTTCGGCTCCGCTCAGACATCCAGCGCCCCGAATTTGTAGAAAACGGGCCGGCCCATCACGCCCTCCGCGAGGGGCTCCATACGGGCGAGGAAGGTCAAGACAGAAGGTATTCCAGCCCCACGACACCACAATTAGGTATTGCCATCCGAAAGCCCCCGGCGCCCGCGCCGCGGGCGCGGCACGCAACGGCCAAAGGCCGAGCGTGCCCGAGATGCCGGAAGATTTCGCCATCTTCCACTGGCAAGACCGTCGGGACCGCCGTTGTCTTGACCTTGACCCCCCGTTGTCGTCGCGCCGAGCGGAGAGGGTTTTCGCGGGAGAAAAGGCGCTGGATGTCTGAGCGGAGCCGAAGGCGCAGCGAGTTCAGCGCCGCCCGCGAAAACCCTCGGAGCGAGGGAAACCCCGGCCCGCACAGCGGGCCGGGGTCGCGGCAGTCGGGCGTGTTTCTTGGGTACTTCTTTGCACGAGCAAAGAAGTACCTCGCGGCGCGCTGGCGAGTCAGCGCCGGGCAGGTTGTGGACCGGAGGCACCGTAAACACCGGATGATGAACCGGGGCCTGCCTCAACAACGCAGGCGGCCGGAGGGACGGAGAGGCAAGGTTCAGCGCGGGGCGCGGGCGCCGCGACGCTCGCCGTCGACATCGTCGATCTCGGCGTCGAGCTCGTGCAGGCGCCGGGTGGTCGCCTGCGGCGAGGTGGTGCCGCGCGCGACCAGACTGTAGGCCGCCGGTATCACGAACAGCGTGAACAGCGTGGCGAACAGCACCCCGGAGAACACCGCCACCCCGATCACGAAGCGCGTCTCCTCGCCCGGCCCGGAGGCCAGGATCAGCGGAATCGACCCCGCCACGGTAGTCAGCGCCGTCATCAGCACCGGACGCAGGCGCATGCGCGCCGCCTCGACCACGGCGGTGTCGAAGTCACGCCCGCGATCGCGCAGCTGGTTGGCGAACTCGACGATCAGGATGCCGTTCTTCGCCGCCAGCCCAATCAGCATGACCATCCCGATCTGACTGTAGATGTTCAGGGTCTGGCCGGTCAGGTGCAGCCCGATCAGGGCACCCACCACCGCGAGCGGCACGGTCAGCATGATCACGAACGGGTGCACGAAGCTCTCGAACTGGGCGGCCAGCACCAGGAACACGACCAGCAGCGCGAGGGCGAACACGAACAGGATCGCCTCGGAACCGGAGCGCAGATCCAGCGACTCGCCCTTGTAGTCGATCCCGGCCTCTGCCGGCAGCAGATCGGCGGCCAGCGCATCCAGTGCATCCAGCGCCTCGCCCAGGGTCATGCCGTCGGCGAGGCCGGCGGTCAGGGTCACGGCCCGGGACCGGTTATAGCGTGCCAGCGAGGACGGGCCGGCCTGTTCCTCGTAGGTGACCAGACTCGACAGCGGGACCATGCTGCCGCTACCGGAACGCACGTAGAGGTTGTCGATATCGGCCGGGGTGCGACGCTGATCGGTGAGCCCCTCGACGATCACGTCGTATTCCTCGCCACGATCCACAAAGGTGGTGACGGCACGCCCGCCCAGGGCGATATCCAGGGTGCGCCCGATATCGCGCAGCGACACGCCGAGGTCGCCGGCACGGTCCCGGTCCAGACGCACGTTGATCTGTGGCTGGGTGGGTTCGTAATCGAGGTTCACGCGGGTGAGGCCGTCGATACCCTCGGCCGCCTCGCGCATGGTCTCGCCCCATTCCTCGAGCTGTTCGTAGTCCGGCCCGGAGATCACGAACTGGACCGGCGGTCCGACACGGCCCCGGGACAGCCCCTGGCGCATCACCACCCGCGCCTCCACCCCCGGCATCTCGTCGATGATGCTGCGGATTTCGCCGATCACCTGCTGACCGGAGCGGTCGCGATCGTCCCAGTGGTCGAGGATGGCGATGACGAAGCCGTTATTGACCTGTTCGGAGCCACCAAACCCGCGTGGCGTGCGCACCAGGGCGCGGCGGATCGGGCCGTCCTCGACCAGCGGCATGATGCGGGCCTCGACCTCGGCCATCTGCCGGCTCATGTAGTCGAAGTTGGCCCCTTCGGGGCCGTCCACCAATACGAAGAACGAACCCCGATCCTCCTGCGGCGCGAATTCCTCGGGCAGGGTGTCGAACAGGTACCAGGCCGCCGCCAGTACCGCCACGAGGATCGGCACGATCAGCCATGCGCCCTTGAGCCCGGTCTGCAGGGCGCGGCCATAGCCACGCTCCAGCACCGCGAAGCCACGGCTGATGAACCGCGCCGCACCGGTATCGTCGTCGCCCTGGTGCATCAGGCGCCCGGAGAGGACCGGGGCGAGGGTCAGCGCCACGATGCTGGAGAAGAACACGGCGATCGCCATCGCGATCGCGAATTCGGTGAACAGGCGCCCGACCGTACCCTCCAGGAACGCCAGTGGCACGAACACCGCAATCAGCACCGAGGTGGTTGCGACGATCGCGAAACCGACCTGACCGGCGCCGCGCCAGGCCGCCAGCAGCCCGGGCTCGCCGCGCTCGATGCGCCGGTGGACGTTCTCCAGCATCACGATCGAGTCGTCCACCACCAGCCCGACCGCGAGCACCAGCGCCAGCAATGTCAGCAGATTGATCGAGAACCCGAACAGGGCAATGCCGATAAAGGCAGCGGTGATCGCCACCGGCACGGTCACCGCCGGCACCAGCGTCGCCCGCCAGCTGCCGAGGAATAGCCAGATCACGATCACCACCGCGGCGGTGGCGACCGCCAGGGTGATGTAGACCTCGCGGATCGCGCCCTCGATGAACACCGACTCGTCGTAGGTGGTAGTCAGCGAGGTCCCCTCCGGCAGACTGTCCTGCAGATCGGCCACCAGCGCCTTCACCCCGTTGGCCACGTTCAGCACATTGGCGTTGGACTGCCGGATGATGCCCAGGCCGATCATGTCCTCGCCATTGCCGCGGAACTCGCTGCGCTCGGTATCCGCGCCGATGTTCACCTCGGCCACGTCGCCCAGACGTACCAGCTGGCCGGCCTCGCCACGCCGCAGCACCAGGCTGGAGAAGTCCTCCGGGGTGCGGTACTGACGGTCCACGCGTACCGTGAACTCGCGTTCCAGCGAGTCCAGACGCCCGGCCGGGAGTTCGACGTTCTCCTGCTCCAGGGCGCTGGCGATATCCAGCACGGTGAGATCGCGTGCGGCCAGGGCCTCGCGGTCCACCCAGATGCGCATCGCGTAACTGCGCGCACCCCCGCGCCGAACCAGCGCCACGCCATCGACCACCGAGATGCGGTCGATCAGGTTGCGCTCGGCGTAGTCGGCCAGCGCCAGTTGATCCATCGTGGTGCTGGAGAGGTTCAGCCACAGGATCGGGTTGGCGTCGGCATCCGCCTTGCTGACCTCCGGCGGGTCCACCTCGTCCGGCAGATTCCCAAGCACCCGACTGACCGCCTCGCGCACGTCGTTGGCGGCCGCATCCAGATCCCGGTTCAGATTGAATTCGATGGTGATGCTCGAACGCCCGTCCTGGCTGGAGGACTCGACGAAGCGGATGCCCTCGATCCCGGCGATGCGATCCTCCAGGCGCTGGGTGACTTCGCGCTCGATGATCTCGCCACTGGCCCCGGGGTAGTGGGTACTGACCGTGACCACTGGCGGGTCCACGTCCGGGTATTCGCGCAACGGCAGGCTGTTGTAGGCGATCAGCCCGAAGGTAATCAGCAGCAGGTTGAAGACAATCGCCAGTACCGGCCGACGATTGGCGACATCCGAGATGATCATTGCCCGGCCCCGTCTCCGTCCGCGGCGGGTGCGACCCGCGGCGGCAGCACCCGCACGGCGCGGCCGTCACGCACGCGCGAGACACCCTCGGAGACCACGGTATCGCCCGGCTCCAGGCCCTCCAGCAGCTCGGCGAAACCGGGATCACGGCGGCCGATGCGGATTCGGGTGCGCTCTACCGTGTCGTCGCCGCGCAGGCGGAACACGAAGTGCTGATCCGCGACCTGCTGGATGGCGCCCTCCGGTACCGCCAGGCGGTCGACCGGATCCAGGGCCAGACGCACGTTCAGCAGCATGCCCGGGCGCAATAACTGGTCGGGGTTATCGATCGCGGCCCGCACGGTCAGGGTGCGGGTGGCAACATCCAGACGGTTGGAGACGGCCGTGACCGCGCCCGCGAATGTCCCGGCTGCGCTGCGTCCCTGTACCTCGCGCCCCCGCTCGATGGCGGCGGCGTGGCGCTCGGGCACGGCGAAATCCACCTTGACCGTGGCGATGTCATCCAGCTCGACGATCGCAGTGCCGGGGCTGACCAGCGCCCCGGGGCTGACCTGGCGCAGCCCCAGGCGTCCGGCGAACGGCGCCCGGATGCTGCGCAATTCAACCCGGGCGCGGGCGGCCTCCAGCCGCGCCTCGGCCTCGTTCAGCCGCGACTGCTGCTGGTCGACCTGCTGGCGTGTGACCACGCCATCCTGAACCCGGCCACGGATCCGCTCGAGTTCGCGACGGGCCTCGTCCACCTGCACCTGCGCCTCGCGCAGCGCCGCGCGTTCCTCGTCGGCATCCTGGCGCACCAGCACCTGACCGGCCGTGACCGCATCGCCATCGTCGAACAGGACCTCGACCACCCGTTCGGTCACGCTGGCGGTGACCGTGACCGACTCGCTGGCCGCGACCGTTCCCAGGGATTCCACCCGGGTCTCGAAGGTACGCGGAGCCACCTCGGCCGTACGCACCGGGATGCGGTCATCACGCGCCGCCGCGGCTTCCGCCGCCGGCTCATCGCCCGCGTCGCCAGCCGGCGCGAGAGGGCCCAGCGTGTACCACGCCACGATCCCCAGTGCCGCCACGACCAGCACTCCCAGCAGCCATCCGATTGCCTTCACCCGAACCTACCCCTTGCGTGATCCAGCCGGCGCCGGGTTCCGATCCAGGCGCCAGCCATACAAAACCGCAGTCGTCATGCGGCCGTTCCTGTAACGACCGTCAGGCCTCATCGGCGTTCCGCAGCGCGGCCGGTAACGCCCCCAGCGACCGCCCGTGCGGCGCCCGGTAATCGATCACCGGGCCCTTCGGCACGATGCGGCTGGGGTTCAACATCGGATGGCTGCCGTAATAGTGCGCCTTGATGTGATCCATGCGCACGGTTTCGGCCACGCCGGGGCGCTGGTAGAGCATGCGCAGGTAGGCCGACAGTGCCGGAAAGTCGATGATGCGCTGGCGGTTGCACTTGAAGTGGCTGTAGTAGACCGGATCAAAGCGCACCAGCGTGGTGAACAGCCGCCAGTCGGCCTCGGTAATGCGGTCACCGACCAGGAATGGCTGGCGCGCCAAGCGCTCTTCCAGCCAGTCCAGGGTCTCGAACAGGCGGTCCCAGGCCGCATCGTAGGCCTTCTGGGAGGTTGCGAAACCCGAGCGGTAGACGCCGTTGTTCACGTTCTCGTAGACGCGCTCGTTGACCGCGTGGATCTCCTCGCGCAGGTCCTCCGGGTAGAAATCCAGCGTGTTGCCGGTGATGCCGTCGAAGGCGCTGTTGAACATGCGCACCAGATCTTCCGACTCGTTGTTCACGATCCGGTCGGTCCGGGTATCGAACAGCACCGGCACGGTCACGATGCCCGTGTATTTCGGATCGGTACGGGTATACAGCTCGTGCATGTAGGCCGAGCCGTGCACGCGGTCGCCGGTGCAGCCGTCGCAGTCATCGAAGGACCAGCCGGCGTCGCCCATGTAATGGTGCACCACCGACAGCCCGATGTGCGGTTCCAGGCCCTTGAGCTTGCGCAGGATCAACGCGCGATGCGCCCAGGGACAGGCATAGGAGACGTACAGGTGGTAGCGCCCGGACTCGGCCGGGTAGCCGCCCTCGCCCAGCGGACCTGCGGAGCCATCGGCGGTGACGTAGTTGCGGTACTGCTGGTCCTGACGCAAGAACTCGCCGCTTTCGTCGGACTCCTCCTCCAGCCAGCCCTCGCGCAGTTCGCCGTTGATCAGGAGACTCATGGGGTTCCCTCTGCAGCGGTTTAGCCGCCACGGTTACGGATGATGGCCTCGATTATCCTGTCGATAAATTCGAAAATAAATCGCGTTATTTCCGCCCGATAATCCGAAAATACCGAATGAAAAAGGCGGTGGCGAGGCTCAGGAGGCGCGCAGGGTGCCGTCGAAGTAGCGGGCAAGGAAGGTGTCAAAATCCAGGGTATCAGCCGCCTCGATCGCGGCCTGCTCCGCCAGGCTCTGGCGCGCCAGAGCCTCCAGCGTCTCGGCGCGCGGCAGCGGGCCGTTGAAACGAAACGCCTCGCGGTGCTGCGCGGACAGGCGGCTGGCGTAGCGGTAGAAGCCCTCCTCGCGCGCCATCATGTCCTCCAGCATGCGCGCCGAGGGGGTCAGGTCGGCCTGCTCGACCTTGCCCCACTGCTCGCTCAGCGCACGGCGGTACGGGTCGCCCGGCAGTTCCTGGTCGAGAATCGCGGCGACCGGGCGCATCAGGGCCAGCAGTTCGCGCGCCCAGTCCTGCAGCAGTACCTGCTCGTCCTGCCGGCGCAGCTCGAGGCCGGGGCGGCGACCGTAATGCGCCACATCGAGCAGATTGCGGTCGATCGCGTCGAGTTCGCCGTCCGCCAGCAAAGGACTGGGCTGCAGCAGGCAGGTCAGGGCAAATACCTCGAGAAAGCGCAGCTGGGTCTCGTCCACCCCCAGCGGGTGCTGCGCGTTGATATCCACCGAGCGCAGCTCGACGTACTCGATCCCGCGCGCCTCCAGCGCATCGGTCGGCTTCTCGAAACGCTCCAGCGGCTGCTTCGGACGCACCGTGGAGTAGTACTCGTTCTCGATCTGCAGGATGTTGGCGTTCAGCTGGCGGTAATCGCCGTCGACCTTCACGCCGATGCGCTCCCACTCGGGGCTGGGCGTGTTGATCGCGCAGCGCAGCGAGTCGACATAGCCGGCCAGCGAGTTGTAATCCGCCTTGATGCCGGTATCCGCCTCCTTGCGGTTGGTGTAGCCGATGTCGCCCATGCGCAGGCTGGTGGCATGCGGGAGATAGGAGGTGTCGTCGTCGAAATCCTCCAGCACCGCGCCGTGGCCCTCGAGGAAGGAATTACAAACGGCCGGCGAGGCCCCGAACAGATACGGCACCAGCCAGCCGAAGCGCAGCAGGTTGCGGATCATGCCCATCATGCGCTCGTCGCGGAACGCGCGGTCGTCGTGCTCGCCCAGCACCTCCGCCAGCGCCGGCCAGAACTCCGGACGCGGGGAATAATTGAAATGCACCCCGGCGATCACCTGCATCTTGCGCCCGTAGCGGTAACCGAGACCGACGCGATAGACGGTCTTCATGCGTCCGGCGTTGGACGCGCCGTACTGCGCGACCGGGATTGCGTTGTCGTCGGCGGTCACGCAGGGCATGGAGGTCGACCACAGGGTCTCGTCGCCGACATTGGCGGCGGCGAAGGCCTGCAGGTCGTGCAGGAAGCCCAGCGTCTCGCGCACATCGTCGAACGGCGGGGTGACCAGTTCCAGCAAGGCCTCGGAGTAGTCCGTCGTGATGTTCGGATGCGTCAGGGCCGAGCCCAGTGCCGCCGGGTGCGGGGTCAGGGCCGGCGACCCTTGCGGGCCGACGCGCAGGGTCTCCTTCTCCAGGCCGATGCGCCCGTGCAGGCCCGTACCCGCCAGGCGTTCCGCCAGTTGCGCGACCAGCCCTTGCAGATTGCGTTCGTCGATTCCCACGGGAGCGTGCGTCCTGCCCTGATTACAAAGCCGGCGAACATACCGGAATGCGCCCGCACGGTCACATGCAGCCGCATCCGGTACAGGATTGTCCGCACGACCCTTCTGGCATGCGCCCCACCCATGCATTAGAGTTTTCTTATTTTTAGCGGAGCAACGGACCAATGAAACCGAACCGCCAGGGGCGCAGCTGGGACGAGATCGTGGTAGACGCCTTGCGTGCGCCCGCCGCCTGGCTGTTCCTGCTCGGGCTGGCTGCGGGCGCCGCACTGGTGCACTGGGGTGTCGAGCCGGAGCCTCCCGAAGGCGTCTTGATGATCACCCTGCACAATGACAGCGACACGGCCATCCGCGCGGTGCACTTCGATTTCGGGCACGACCTGTCCGAATCCAGCATTCGCGAGGGCGAGATCGCGCCCGGCGAGCGCCGCCACGTGGCCCTGAACCACCCGCCCGGGGCCGGCTTCAACGTGGAGATCCGCTACGCCGACGGCCATGTCCAGGAATTCTGCGCCAACCGCGGCGTGGACGGCTGGGCCCAGGAGGTTCGCGTCTACCGCTGAACCTGGCAGACGGCACCGGCCGACCATTGCCGGGGCGGCCTCGCCCCGCCCGGCACAGGTCATCGACTACATGCAGACTCACCTCGACCCGCCGATCCGTCTCGCCGAACTCGCCGCGCTGTGCGACCTCTCCCCCTGGCACTTCGCCCGCGCCTTCCGTGAGACCCACGGCCAGCCACCCCACCGCTACCTAACGCAGCTGCGTCTGGAGCGGGCGCGCGCCTTGCTGACCGATTCGCACGCGAGTATCGGCGAGATCGCGACCACCACCGGCTACACCCCGCAACAACTGGCCCACCACTTCCGCCAGGCCTTCGGCATGGCGCCCGGCGTCTACCGCAATGTGTACGGGGCGCCGTCACTCACCCGCGGACGCAACAATTGCGTCGCAATGTCGTCATCACATCGTGACACGCCCGGTCCACACTCCGGGACCTGAGTCTCGTCCCAAGGTGCAGCCGTGCACATTCTGATGCTGAGCGACGTGTACTTCCCCCGGATCAACGGGGTATCCACCTCGCTGGCCAGTTTTCGTGCACAGCTCCGACAACTGGGCCATCGCGTCACGCTGGTGGTACCGGCCTATCCTGGACTGGGCGCGCACCCCGGCCCCGACCCGCAGGACCCGGACCTGATCCGCATCTCGTCGCGCTACCTGGTAGTGGATCCGGAGGATCGCATCCTGAAGCCTCGCCTCATTCGCCATTCCCTGCGGGAAGCCGGGATCGAGCGGGCCGACGTGATCCATATCCACACCCCCTTCGTAGCGCACTACGGCGGGCTCAAGCTAGCGCGCGACTGGCAGGTCCCGGTCATCGAGACCTACCACACCTTCTTCGAAGAGTACCTGCAGCATTACCTGCCGTGGCTGCCCGCCAAATGGTTGCGGGGGCTGGCGCGGCGCATCTCGCGCGCTCAGTGCAACGCGGTCGACCGGGTGATCGCCCCGTCGACCGCCCTGCACCGGGCGCTGCTGGAGTACGGGATCAAGGCGCCCATCGTACGCCTGCCCACCGGGATCGACCCACAGGCCTGGGCTGGAGGCGACGGCCACCTGTTCCGGGCGGAGCGGGGCATCGCACCCGGCCGCGAGATGCTGGTGCATGTGTCGCGCATCGCCTTCGAAAAAAACATCGGCTTTTTGCTGCAGATGCTCCAGCACCTGCGCGAGCGTCGCCCCGGCGTGCTGCTGCTGATCGCGGGCGAGGGACCGGCCCGGGCTGCCCTTCAGCGCCAGGCCGCGCAAATGGGTCTGGAGGACAACCTGCACTGGTGCGGATACCTGGACCGCGAGACATCGCTTGTCGACTGCTACCGCGCCGGGCATGCCTTCGTGTTTGCCTCCGCCACGGAGACGCAGGGTCTGGTCCTGCTGGAGGCCATGGCCTGCGGGCTACCCGTGGTTTCCACGGCGCGTCTGGGCACGCTCGACATCCTCACCGACACATCCGGTGCCGAAGTCGCTCCCGAAGAGCCCGCGGTCTTTGCCGAGCGGGTAGCCCGAGTCCTGGACGACCCCGAACGCCAGCGCGCCATGCGCGAAGCCCACACCGCTTGGGCGCGGGCATGGAGCGAGCGACTTATGGCCGAACAATTGCTGGCCGTGTATCAGGATCTGCTCAGCCAGACCGACGCGCCTGGCACCCCGCATACCGCGGCCGACCGTCCTCACTGACGGCCCTTCCCACTCCAGCGGACCACGCGACCATGGCCAACGGCGGCGCCACCGGCATCACCCGCATCCTGCGGGCCTTTGGGTACTCCTGGAAAGGCCTGCGCGCCACCTTTCGCCACGAGGAGGCCTTTCGTCAGGAACTGATCCTGGTGGTCATCCTGGCGCCACTCTCACTGGTGGTTGGCAACACCGGAGTGGAACGCGCGTTGCTGCTCGGCAGCCTGTTCCTGATCCTGATCATCGAGGTACTGAACTCGGGCATCGAGGCCACCGTGGATCGGTTCGGGCCAGAACGCCACAAGCTGGCCGCGCGGGCCAAGGACATGGGATCGGCCGCCGTGCTACTGGGCTTCGCCAACGCCACCCTGATCTGGCTCCTGATCCTCTGGCCTTAGCCACCCGCCACCGTCATCACGCAATGGTCACTGTAGCGCCATGGTGGCGTCACCCGGATGCGCGATGCTCGACAAAACCCCGAGCGGGAGCCCGCGATGGCCACCCTGGATTGCCGCAGCCTGTTCCTCTCCGACCTGCACCTGGGCACCCGAGAGTGCCGCGCGGACTACCTGCTGGATCTGCTGCGCCAGGTCAATTGCGATCGTCTGGTACTGGTCGGCGACGTATTCGACATCTGGGCCATGCGCCGGCGCATCTTCTGGGACGCGACCCAGGCGGCGGTGGTCGAGCAGGTCCTGTCGCTCGCCCTGCATGGGGTCGAGGTCATCTACATCCCCGGCAACCACGACGAACTGGTGCGCGGCTTTGTCGGTTCGGAGATCCGCGGCGTGCGCATCGAACGCGAACTGGTGCACTGGACCGCCGATGGCCGGCGCTTCCGCGTAACGCATGGCGACGAGTTCGACGGGGTCGTACGCCACAGCCGCCTGGTGCATGCCCTGGGTGATCTTGGCTACAACCTGCTGCTGCGCGGCAGCCGCTACCTGAACACGATCCGACGCCGCCTCGGGCATCCGTACTGGTCCCTGTCGGCCTGGCTCAAGACCCGCGTGAGCGGGGCGGCGCGGGAATACATCCGGCGTTTCGAGCATGCCGCCGTCACCGCCGCGCGCAAGGGCGGCTTCGATGGCTGCATCTGTGGCCATATCCACAAGCCGAACGTCCAGGCGTTCGGCGACATCCTCTACTGCAACGACGGTGACTGGGTCGAGCACTGCACGGCCCTGGTGGAAGATCGCTCGGGCCACCTCAGCCTGCTGCACTGGTCGGACCATGGCTCGGTGCAACAGGCCAAGTCCGGAGCAACCCCGGCCGAGGCCTTCGATCTCGAGTCGATACTGACCCGGCGATAGCAGCGCGCCCCACTTGTCACCCGGGTGTCATAACCCTGTAGTACCGTGGTCACATGAACGAATCGCGATCGCGCCACTGGGCCGGGGCCGACCTGCTCCTGCTGCTGCAATCCGTGGACAACGCTGAACAGGCCCGGCGCCTGGCGCGGGTGGCCGGCTGGGTCCTGATCTTCGCCGGGGTCGTCGTGGTGATGCTGGGCGTGCTGGTTCAGCACATGCCCACGATGCTCGAAGGCACACTCGTGGCATTGCTGGCGCTGGTCGGCGGCTGGCTGCGCAGCCGGGTCGCCGCCACCCTGCTGATGCTGCTGATGGCCCTGGGACTGGCTACCGGGCTCGCAGTCGGTGCAGCGACCGGCGGACTGCTGCTGCAGGTCGCGCTGTTCGGCGTGTCCCTGCGCATGGTCGAGGGCTGCTTCCGCTTTCGCCACACCGACGCTACCGGCCCGGGCGACAACGCCCCGTAGGCTCCAGAGCGGACCGGCGCTCGCGGTGGAGACTTGAACCCGCCCGAGCGGGCGAACAGGATAAGCCCTTCTGTTCATCAAGGAAGTGCTTTCGCGATGTCCATCGTCGCCCGCCTGCAAACCCGCCTGCGGCGCTTCATCTGGCCCGGCTGGGCCACCCGTGTCCTCGGGACCCTGTCGATCCCGGGGCTGATCCTGGCCACGCTGTTCTTTGCCGCGTCGCTGACGCCCAGCCTGATCCCGCGCACCGACGACGTGCAGGGCATCCTGTCCGGACTCTCGCTGGCGGCTGGCTACGGACTGGGCGTGCTCTTCCACTGGCTGTGGTCGTATCTTGAACTGCCCGAGTTTGGCGAACGCACGCACAACACCCTGGTGATGATTGCCGGCGGCGGGGCCTTGCTGATCGTCCTGATCTTCCTGTGGCAGGCCACCGAGTGGCAGAACAACATACGCGAGCTGATGGAACAGGACCCGGTGGACGGCGGCTTCCCGATCCGGCTCGGCTTGATCGCGGCGGCGGTGTTTGCCGCGACGCTTGCGGTCGGGCGGCTGTTTCAGCTGCTGGTCCGGTTTCTCGCGCTCCGGCTGCGCCGTTTTGTGCCCCGCCGTCTGTCCAACGTCATTGGCGTGCTGGCCGCGGCCGGGGTGTTCTGGGCGGTGATCGACGGGGTGATCCTGGAATACGGCCTGCGCACTGCGGATCGCAGCTTCCAGCAGTTCGACGTGCGCGAGCACCCCGGGGCGGAACAGCCAACCGAGGCCTTCCGCACCGGCAGCCCGGCCTCTCTGGTCAGCTGGGACCAGGGGCTGGGGCGGCAGGGGCAACGGTTTGTCGCGCAGGCGCCGGACCGAGCGGCGGTTGCCGATTTCGTCGGCGACACGGCACAGGCGCCGCTGCGCGTGTATGTGGGTCTGAACGCCGCCGAGACCATCGAGGAACGCGCGCGCCTGGCGCTGCAGGAGATGCTGCGGGTCGGGGCCTTCGAACGCTCGGTGCTGGTGCTGGCCACACCCACCGGTCGCGGCTGGGTGGACAATCGCGCCATCCAGCCGGTGGAGTTCCTGCACGGCGGGGATGTCGCCACCGTGGCCGTGCAGTATTCCTACCTGCCGAGCTGGCTGTCGCTGATGGCGGAGTCGGAATACGGCCGTGAAACCGCCCAGGCCGTGTTTGCGGAGATCTACGGCCACTGGAAACAGCTGCCCGCGGATGCGCGGCCAGAGCTTTATCTCTATGGCCTGAGCCTGGGCGCGCTGAACTCCGAACGCGCGGCCGACCTGTACGACGTGATCGGGGATCCATTCACCGGCGCACTGTGGGCAGGCCCCCCGTTCCGGAGCGAGACCTGGCGCGATATCGTGCGCCAGCGTCAGCCGGACTCCCCGGCCTGGCTGCCACGCTTTCGCGACAGCTCGGTGGTGCGCTTTACCAACCAGGAAAACCAACTGGACATCCCCGGCGCCGCCTGGGGCCCGATGCGCATCGTCTACCTGCAATACGCAAGCGACCCGATCACCTTCTTCGAACCGCAAGCGCTGTACCGCCAACCGGAATGGATGCAGGCACCACGCGGACCGGATGTCTCGCCGGACCTGACCTGGTACCCGGTCATCACCATGTTGCAGCTCCTGGTGGACCTGGCGATCGGCGACGACGCCCCGCGCGGCTACGGGCACGTATACGCCGCCGAGCACTACATAGACGCCTGGCGGGTGGTGACCGCCGCCGAGTGGTCGGAAGACGCGATCGCCAGGCTGAAACGCCACCTCGCCGACTAGGGAGACGGGTCGCGGACGGATCTGCTGCGCACGGCGCAGGAGAGCGTCCCCTCTGCTGTCCCGCACAGCCCCCGTGATCGGGCATGGACGCGGAAAACATGCGACGATTGCCGCATGCATTCATCCCCCGATTTTCCTCTGCGCGGCCTGTTCCGGCGCCTGCTGGGGCCCTTTGCCGGGCTTGAGCCCGAGAGCGTGCCTCTGAACAACGCAGAATGGGAGACCCTGCGCCAGCGAGTGCCGTTCATCGCGACCCTGACACCGGAGGAACGCTCACGACTGCGCGAACTGATCGGCCAGATCCTCGCGAGCCGGGAGTTCATCGGGATTGAGGCGGAGCCGGCACCCTGGCAATGCCAGGTCATCGCCGCCTATGCCGCCCTGCCAGTCCTCGATCTGGGCCTGGAACCTTACCGGGACTGGCGCACGCTGATCCTGTACCCCGACACCTTTGTGCCCGAGCACGAGTGGATCGACGAGGCCGGCATCGTGCACCAGGGTGCGATCCCGCAGTCCGGCGAGGCCTGGGAGCGAGGACCGGTGATCCTGTCGTGGAACGATGTCGAACGCGACGGTGCAGTGGTCGTGCACGAGATGACCCATGTGCTGGATGCCGGCAACGGCGGGGTCAATGGCTTCCCGCTCCTGCCCCGGAACCTGTCCGCCCGGGAGTGGACGCGCGACTTCTCCCGGGCCTACGAGGCATTCGTGGCTGCGGTAGAGGCGACCGCCGAGGAAGACCTGGAGGCGCTGCCGCTGGACCCGTACGCCGCCACCGCCCCGGAAGAATTCCTGGCGGTCGCGGTGGAGGCCTTCTTCTTCGAACCCGCCCGGCTGCGCGCGGCCATGCCGAAAATCTATGCCCAGCTGGTGGCATACTTCGGCCAGGAGCCCCATCGTCGTGGCGGCCTGATCGCCTCCAGCACGCAACCAGCCCCGGAGCACATGCCATGAGATTCTGTCACCAGCCCACCCTGAGCGGCGCCCTGCTGGGCCTGACCCTGCTGTTCGTCACGTCCATCGCGGCGGCAGTGGACGACCTCGACAGCCATTACGTAACGCTGGAACCGATCATCGTGAACATGGAATCCAGCGACCGTGGCCGCTACCTGCAGGCCTCGATCCAGCTGGAAGGCAACAACCCGGAGGACGCGCGTGCGATCCGCGAGCACACCCCCGCGGTGCGCGACCGACTGATCCACATCCTTGGCGGCCGCAGCCCGGACAGCCTGAGCGGCAGCAGCGCCCGCGAAGATCTGCGCAGCCAGGCGACGGACGAACTCAACGAACTCCTGGCGGAGATCACCGGCGCCCCGCGCATCATGGCGCTGTACTTCTCCGATTTCATCCGCCAGTAGCCCCCGGGCGGGGCAAAACGGCCCCGGCACGAGCGCCCAGCACCGGACAGCGCCCCCCCGCAGAGGCTGCAAGCACCCCGGACGGAAAGACCCCGGCAGCCGTGACCGCCGGGGCCCGCAAGGGGGCTCCGCGTCAGGAGCCCCGGAACCTGGAGCCGGTCAGGGCGCGATCATCAGTGGGGCCGATGCAGCAGCGGCATCTCACCGCGTTCCATCATGTGACGGATCAGGGTGGCCCGACCCGGCTCCTCCTGCTCCAGCTCATCGGCGCAACGGGACGGCTGGTGCGCCGCCTCCGACAGCATCACCTCCAGCTCGCGCAGATCCACCTTGGGCTCCTGCAGGTCCTCCGGTTTCGGATTTTCCAGCATGTGGGTCTCCCAGAACATGCGCGGGTGCCAGCAATGCAGCCTGGCATCCGGGTGCTGGAAGAGCGCTACACAGCGGCGGTTCAGTTCCTGGGCGTTCATGTGAATACCTCCTCTTCGGTGCATTCACCTGCAATCTATAGACCCCACAATAACCGAGCGCAAGGGTAGGGCTTTAGCCGGCGTCCGGTTCGGTGGCATCCGCCCGCGCCGCCTCCAGGGCCTCCAATGCCTCCATCCATTCCGCCTCCAGGGCCTCCAGACGCGCGCACAGCTCGCCCTGTTCGCGGGTCAGGGCCGCCAGCCGCTCGGCGTGATCGCCAGCATACAGGTCCGGATCGGCCAATTCGGACTCCAGCGTCTGCAGGCGCTCCTGCGTCTGACTGCAGTCGCGTTCGGCCCGGTCTGCGCGCTGCTGCAGAGGCCGCAGTGCCGCACGCTTCTGCGCGGCCTGTTGCCGCCGTTCCTTCTGGGACCGGACCGGTGCATCCGAAGCGGCCTGCGGCGGTGTCTCCGCAGCCGAGCGTGCGGCCTCGCGCTGACGCGCCTGCAACGCGCGGGCATAGTCGTCGAGATCGCCATCGAACGGGCTCAGCCGCCCTGCCTCCACCGTCCAGAAACGGTCACAGACCCGCGCCAGCAATTCGCGATCGTGGGCCACCACCACCAGCCCCCCGGCGTAGTTCTCCAGCGCTTCGGCGAGGGCCTCGCGCATGTCGAGGTCAAGGTGGTTGGTGGGCTCGTCCAGCAGCAACAGGGAGGGCGCCTGCCAGATCAGCAGGGCCAGCACCAGACGCACGCGTTCGCCGCCCGAGCACTGCCCCACCGGACCATCCGCCTTATCGCCGGGAAAGCCCATTCCCCCCAGGAAATTGCGCAGCCGCTGCTCCTCGGCACGCGGGTCCTGACGCTGCAGATGCACCAGCGGCGAAGCCTCGAGGTCCAGTTGCTCGCGCTGGTGCTGGGCGAAATAGCCCACCTGCAGGGCCGGATCGACCCGACGCTCGCCCGCCGTCGGCAGCAGTTCCCCCGCCAGCAGCGTCAGGAGTGTCGACTTTCCGGCACCGTTCGGCCCCAGAATCCCGATCCGGTCCTCGGGCCGCAGTCGTAAAGTCGTCGGCTGCAGCCGCACACGCTCCCCCGTGCACACCTCGGCATGGTCCAGCGCCAGCAGCGGGTCCGGCAGGCGTCCCGGTGTCGGGATCTCGAGGTGAATGGGCCGCGCAGCCCGGATCACCGCGACCTCGTCCATCCGTTCCAGGCGCTTCAGTCGGCTCTGGGCCTGGCGCGCCTTGCTCGCCTTGGCACGAAAGCGGCGCACGAAATCCTCGAGATGCGCGCGCTCGGCCGCGACCCGCGCCGCCGCGGCCTCGCTCTGGACAATCGCCTCCGCACGTTTGGCCTCGGCATGGGTGTAACTGCCGGCATACAACGCGATGGTGCCGCGCTCGATATGCGCGACATGGGTACAGACCGAATCGAGGAACCGGCGATCATGGGCGATCACGATGACCGTGCCCGGATACCGCGCCAGCCAGTCCTCCAGCCACAGGATGGTCTCCACGTCCAGGTGGTTGGTGGGTTCGTCCAGCAGCAACAGATCGGAGCGGGTCATCAGCGTGCGCGCCAGACCCAGGCGCATGCGCCAGCCCCCGGAGAAATCGCGCATCGGCCGTTCCGCATCGGCGGGCGCGAACCCGAGGCCCGCCAGCAGACGGCGGGCGCGCGCTTCCGCGGACCAGCCGTCGATGGCCTCCAGCGCCGCGTACAGCCGCGCCTGCTCCGCGCCATCGTTCGCCTGTTCCAGGCGCCGCTGCAGATCACGCAGCTCGGCATCACCGTCGAGGACGTAGTCCACTGCACGCCGGTCGGAACCGGGGACCTCCTGGGGCAGATGCGCGACCACCCATTCTGGCGGCTGCTCGATTTCGCCAGCGTCCAGGGCGAGCTCACCCTGCAAGGCCGCCAGGAGGCTGGACTTGCCGGACCCGTTGGCGCCGGTCAGGCCGACCCGCCAGCCGGCATGGACGGTCAGGCTGGCGTGTTGCAGCAATATCTGGCGACCACGCCGCAGCTCGATGTCTTGCATTCGAATCATGGCGCGCAGTGTAGGCCATCGTGGCCACCCGACTCATGTCGCCCGCCGAAGACGGGGCAGCCGGCGGCGTCAAAAAGTTGCCGGGAGGGGTGGCAGCGGCGGCCCGGACCTGCCGCCTGCGGCCGAAAGATGCCGATTTTCCGGCGGAATGCGCCGTAAACCCTGTTGCAACAGACTGAACGGATTATTGTTTTTCGAATTGGCACAGTTATCGCTTGATCCTGCTCCCAACGATCTTTGCGAGCGCAACGGCCATGAACCGCGACGGGAACGCCCACAATCTGCAACTGGTATCCAGCAAGGGCAAGGCCCCTACCGGTCAGCCCGAAGCCCCCTTCGATGCCCTCGAATTCGTGCAATCGCTCGCGGCCAGTCTGGACCTGGACACGGTGCTGGAACGCCTGCAGGAACACCTGAACGCGCAAATCGGGCTCAGCGGCTGGTTGTTCACCCTGCAGGAAAGTGACGCGACCTGGTCCGGAGGCAAGGAAGACCGCCACCGCATCGAATACGGCATGAGCTTCAATGGCAGCCCACTGGGCTCCCTGGTCCTGATGCGCGGTCGTCGTTTCGGCGATCACGAGCAGCAACGGATCGAAGCCCTGCTGGGACTCGCGGCGCCGGCACTGGCCAACGCGCTGCGCTTCCGGCAGCTGACGGACCGCCTGGAGACCGACGAACTGACCGGGCTGGGCAACCGCCGCGCATTCGAGAAACAGGGTGCTCAGTGGCTGGCCGATTCCCGGCGCCAGAATCGCCCGATATCGGTGCTGGCCATTGATATCGATCACTTCAAGCGCATCAATGACCGGTACGGCCACCCCGTGGGCGACGAATTCCTGCGTCAGGTGGCGCATACGCTGCGCACCACCACCCGCGAATCCGACCTCTGCATCCGCATGGGCGGCGAGGAGTTTCTTGTCCTGCTGCCGGGAGCCGATCTGACGTACGCGATGGACTGCGCCGAGCGCATCCGCCTCGCGATCGGCGCACTGCGCATTCCGGCGACCGCCAGTGGTGATTCCGAACTGGAGAGCGACGGCGTGGCCAGGGCAACAGCCAGCGTGGGCGTGGCGGCTATCGGGCCCCGCTCCTCGCTGCAAGCGGCCTATCAGGTCGCCGACGAGGCCCTATACGCCGCCAAGCAGACCGGTCGCAACCGCGTGCTGGCCGGAAACGGCTGTGGAGACGCGGCTTGAATCGCACGGCCGCCACCGGGCGGCGGGGTCACCCCGCCCCGGGCTGCACGAAGTCCACGCAGGTCAGCGGGGTGGACAGCACCGCCTGACGCAGCGCCTCGATCGCCTCCGGACGCGGGAAGCTGGTACGCCAGGCCAGCGCCACACGGCGGCTGGGGGCCGGGTCCTTAAACCGCCGCACCGCCAGCAGACGCTGCGCATAGCGGTCTGCACCCACCGCCGTGCACGGCAGGATGGTGACCCCCATACCGGAAGCCACCATATGGCGGATAGTCTCCAGTGAAGACCCCTCCAGATTGCGCGGCGTACTGCCATCGGCGGTCACGGTACGCTGACAGTCCGCGCAGCGCTCCAGCACCTGGTCGCGAAAGCAGTGCCCGGCACCCAGCATCAGCAGGGTCGCATCGGCCATGTCCTCCAGGCGCAGCGGCGTCTTGTCCTTGAGCGGGTGCGCCGCGGGCAGCACGGCCATGAAAGGCTCGTCGTACAACGGCAGGGTGACCACACCCGGTTCCTCGAACGGCAGCGAAATGATGATCGCATCCAGCTCACCCTGCTTGAGCCGTTCGCGCAAGCGACCGGTGTAATTCTCCTCGATCACCAGCGGCATGTTCGGAGCCCGGTCGCGCAACGCCGGGATCAGCTCCGGCAACAGGTACGGCCCGATGGTGTAGATCGCACCCAACCGCAGGGGTCCGGAAAGCTGATCCTGGCTTTGCACCGCCACCGAGCGCAGTTGCTCGACCTCGGCCAGCACCCGCCGCGCCTGCGCGATGATCTGCTCCCCTGCGGGCGTCACACTCACCTCCCCGCGGCCGCGCTCGAACAGCGTAACCCCCAGCTCGTCCTCGAACTTGCGCACCGCCACCGACAGCGACGGCTGGCTGACATTGCAGGCCTCCGCCGCCCGACCAAAATGACGGGCATCGGCCACCGCCACCACATAGCGCAGCTCGGCGAGCGTCACCCTGCCGGCCCTCCCCTGCGATCGTCCGGGTCCGGTCCCTGAAACTCGCGCCCGCCGTCCGGCCAGTCCAGGGTCACCCGTTTTAGCTGTTGTCCCTCCAGCGAGATCTCGCCGGGATGCCGCCCGGCGCCGTCGGCAGAAAACTCGAAGCGGTAACGCCGCTGTAGCGCGAACCCCCGCGCGCCCCACACCGGACGCTGTCCGATACGCACCACGGTCGCATCCAGTAACTGCACGCCGGCGCGCTCACAAGCCTGACGCCCCACCCGCCGGGCACGTTCATTGGCACGCCAGGTGTCATTCACGTAAAACGCCACCAACGCAAGGGAAAGGATTATCATCAAGCCCGTCATGGCCCGGTATGATACGGCGATCCGGGCTCGAATTCGCCTGTGCGCCGACGCCAACGCCGCTCCGCCCCGAACCGATCCAGTCAACCCGCCACCCTATCCCCCAGGCCCCCCCATGACCGCCACCCGCATCCCATTTTCCGATCTCGCCCAGGATCTGCGCGAGATCGGCCAGCAGGAATTGCTGCCCCGCTTCGAGGCCAACATCGCGGTGGACTACAAGGCCGATGGCAGCGTAATCACCCCGGCCGACCATGCAGTGGATGCACGGGTACGCCAGCTGCTGCCCGCGCACGGCCAGCACGAACCGATCCTGAGCGAGGAGCAGACCCGGGGCGAGCAGACACGGGTCCTGGAGTCCGCCCCGGCGTTCTGGCTGGTAGACCCGCTGGACGGGACCTCCAACTTTGCCGGCGGCATGCCGTTCTTCGCCATCTCCATCGCGCGTATCGAGGGCAACCGGGTCACCCACGGGGCGACCTACGACCCCGTACGCGACGAGCTGTTCAGCGCCACCGCAACGACCGCACTGGAACTCAACGGCGCCCCGCCTGCCGCGAGCCGCCGCCCGCCGGTCGAGGAACTCGGGCACGCGATCGCACTGGTGGACTACAAGCGCCTGCGCACACCGCTGGCACAACAGCTCGCCAGCGCCGCCCCGTTCCGCTCGCAACGCAACCTCGGGGCCTGCGCACTGGAATGGGCCTGGCTGGCCGCCGGGCGGGCCGATCTCTACCTGCATGGCGGCCAGGCCCCGTGGGACAGCGCCGCCGGCGGCCTGCTCCTGGCGCAAGCCGGGGGGGCGATGTGCAGCCTTGATGGCGGTCCGGTGTTCGCACGCTCCCTGGCCAAGCGCTCCGCCGTGGCAGCCCGCTCCGACACTCTGCTCGCGGACTGGCGCCAGTGGCTGGCCCCCTGGCTCGCCCCCGCGGGTGCGGCCCCGTGACAGGCCGCCGTCAGCCGGGGCGCGGCACCCGCCTGCACCTCACCGGCAGCGACTTCACCCCCCGCTATCTCCCGATCGCGTGGAAGATCGTCGCCGCGATCGCCGGGCTGACCCTGGCAGGGATCGTAACCCTGTCCGCCGTGGTCCTGAATCAGGTCAATAACGTGCTGGACAACCAGATCCGCGCCCAGGCCGAGAGCACCATTGCGCCAGTGGCGAGCACATCGGCCGAACTGATCCTGGCCGAGGACTACCTGACCCTGGAGACCCTGCTGAACTCGCTGGTGGAAGAGGGCCGGGTCGAGTCCATCGCCGCCTACGCGATCGACCGCGGGCAAGTGGCCCGCGCCGGGACCCCCCCGGATCAGTCCCTCACGGAGGGCGTGTGGCCACTGGCCCCCAGCGTCGAGCCCTATCGGCGCAACGTGCGCTTCCAGGATGTGCAGGTGGGCCACATCGAGGCGTACATCGACACCTCGCCCATGCAGGAGTTGATCCGCAACACGCTCAATGCCGGGATTGCCACCGCCATCGGGGTGTTCCTGCTGAGCCTTGTGCTCGCCATCGACATCAGCAAGCGCCTGGTGCGTCCGCTGGAGCGCCTGGCGGAGAGCATGCGCGCCCGTATCCAGCCGACGGCTGACCCGGGTCAGCCATTGCCGATGGTGCGCCAGGACGAGATCGCCCAGCTCACCGATGCCTTCAACGACATGGCGCGCGACCTGCTGCGCAAGGACCAGGTCGAGGCCGCCCTGCGCCGCTACGTGTCGGACGCCATTGCCCAGGACATCCTGGAGAACCTGGACCGAGTGGAACTGGGGGGCCGCGCGGTGGAAGGCTCGGTACTGTTCGCCGACATCCAGGGCTACACCGCCCTGTCCGAGCGCTGTACCCCGGAGGCGCTGGGGCAGATGCTCAACGAATTCTTCGGTCCGATGGCGGAGTGCATCGCCCGCCACGGCGGCATGGTGGACAAGTACATGGGCGACTGTACCATGGCCGTTTTCGGGCTCGGGACCGAACCGGGTGCTCACCGCCTCGCTGCCGTGCAGACAGGCCTCGCCCTGCTCGAGACCGTGGCCACCATCAACGCGGAACGCGAGCGCCGCGGCGAACCACGGGTGGAATTCCGCATCGGCCTGAATGCCGGCGAGATGCTGGCCGGCAACATGGGGGCAGAGGACCGCATGCAGTTCACCGTGGTGGGCGACACCGTCAACCTGGCCGCCCGCCTGGTCACGATCGCGCCACCGGGCGGACTGGTCACCACCCGCGCATTCATGGAGCACGAACAGGTGAAGGGGCAGTTCCACACCGAAGACTGGGGCACCCACGAACTGCACGGCGTCAGCGCCGCCGTGCCGGTCAGCCGAGTGGCCGGGAAACACTGATCCGTGTTTCCCCGGGAGCCTGTCGGATCGGGAACGCATCTGCTGCGCTGCGCCAGGCGCGGCCCAAGCGCCCTGCTGGCGGCGCTAATGCTGGCCCTACTGGTCCAGGGCTGCGCCATCCTCGACCCACTGGCACCCCCGGAACTGCGCATCGAACGCGCGGTCGCAGACGGCGACTACCAGCACGCACTCGAACTGATCGACCTCCATGACCCCGCCCCCCGGGCCGAGTGGGACGAACGCCGCGTGGCCATCACAGCGCGTGCGGAGACGGCCGCGGCAGACGCCATGCGCCAGGCTCGCGCCGCATCCGCCGAGGGTGCAGTCGCACAGGCCCTGGAGATCCTGGAACAGGCCGAACAACGGCTGCCGGCCGACGACGAACGGCGCCAGTTCCTGGAGCAGATCGAGCGCCAGCGACAAGTGGCACTGCACACCCTGGGACAACGCCACCATATCCTCGAGGCCCGGACGCTGGTCCAGCAACTGCGGCTGCTGGAGGTCATGCGTCCGCTGGTCCACCATGGCGAACAGCTCCCCGATGACCCCGACCGCCTCGCGGCCCGCAGCAAGCCTCTGGCCGCCACCATGGATGCCTATGCCGAACGTGCCGAGGGCGAGGAGCGCCTGCAGCTGCTGCGACTGGCCCAGGGCCTGAACCCCGGCCCGGAGCGCGCAGAGCAGATCGCAGCACTGGAACGCGAACAACAAGCAGAGGCCCCCGCCGCGATCGCGGACGAGCTCCCGCGCGCGACCATGAATGCCCGTCTGCGCGAGGCCCTGGAGGCCGACGATCTGACCGCAGCCGCACGCTGGTGCCACAGCGAGCTTATCCCCGATGCCGACGCCTCCGGACCCGACCAGGCGGCCCAACGCACCCACCGTGCGCTGTGCGCGGAGTGGCACGAGCGACGCGACATCCGCGTCGAGCGTCTGCTGGAGGAAGGCCGGCACCACTACTCCGCCGGGCGCATTGAAGAGGCCCTGGGGCAATGGGCAGAAGGGCTCGAACTGAAACCCGATCACGCCGGCCTGATCGCCGCCCACCAACGCGCCCTGCGCGTAATCGAACGCCTGGAGACCCTGCGCGTGCCGGAACCGCGGCTGCAGACGGACGGCCTGCCGGAGGATGCCCCCCGGGGCGAACCGCACGCCCCGTGACCCGCCCTGGCCGGGCCGGCGCTGCGAGGCCCGGCCATTCACCGTAGAATAGCGCCGCCGCTCCGGAGCAAGAGCCACCACAGATGAATCCAGCCGTACAGGAACTGATCACCAACGAACCCCACCGCGTCCTGCAACTGGGCGATACGGAGGTCGTGGTGCTGGGCACCGCCCACGTATCCCGCGCCAGCGCCGAGAAGGTGCGCGCCCTGGTGGACACCGGCGCGTTCGATACCGTGGCCATCGAGCTGTGCGAGAGCCGCCAGCGCGCAATGCTCGACCCGGATGCGGTCGGCCGCATGGACCTGTTCAGCGTGATGCGCCAGGGCCAGGCCCCGATGATCGCTGCGAGCCTCGCGCTGGGCGCCTATCAACAGCGGCTGGCCGACCAGTACGGGATCGAGCCGGGGGCCGAGATGCGCGCGGCAATGGATGCAGCCCTGGATCGCGGTCTGCCGCTGGCCCTGATCGACCGCGACCTCGGTTTGACGCTGCGCCGAACCTATCGCGCCGTCCCCTGGTGGCAGCGCATGGGTCTTGTTGGCGGGCTGTTTGGCTCGGTCCTGTCGCGCGAGAAGATCGACGAGTCCGAGATCGAACGGCTGAAGGAAGGCGACATGCTGGAGTCCACCTTCAGCGAGTTTGCCGAACAGTCCGAGGATCTCTACCGCACCCTGATCCACGAACGCGACCAGTACATGGCGGCTCACCTGCGGCGTCTGGCCGAATCCGGCCAGCATCGCCGCATCCTGGCCGTGGTGGGCGCCGGGCACCTGCCCGGGATCGCAACCCAGACTGAAGACGAGCTGACTCCGCCCGACGCCATCCTGGACTCCCTCGATCAGCCGCCGCCGAAGGCCCGCTGGCCGAAGATCCTGCCCTGGGTGATCGTCGGCGTGATCCTGACCGGCTTCGTCATCGGCTTCCTGCGCAACCCGGACATCGGCCTGCAGATGGTCATGGACTGGGTAATGATCAACGGTGGCCTGGCCGCGATTGGCGCGATCATCGCTCTGGCGCACCCGCTGACCGTGCTGACCGCCGCACTGGCCGCGCCGCTGACCTCGCTGAACCCGACCATCGGCGTGGGCTTTGTCGCGGCCGCAGCCGAGCTGTTCCTGCGCAAACCGCGCGTGGACGACTTTGCCCGCCTGCGTCAGGACACCACGACCCCGCAAGGCTGGTGGCGCAATCGAGTCTCCCGCGTTTTGCTCGTGTTTATCCTCACCACACTCGGGTCTGCGGCCGGCACCTATATCGGTGGCGCCCGCGTCTTCAGCCACCTCTTCGGCGGCTAGGGAGACGCTGAGTGAATCGCACCACGCAGCAGGGCAGGGGCGGTTTCACAGGAAGGATCGGAGACTCGAAGCTTTTTCGGGTGAGGACACGCAAGAAGGCCGGGGCTGACTCTACGGCCTGTCACGTTACAGCGCTGCCCCGCCCAGCCCCCTTCCGCCCTTCGTGTCTTCCTGTGGATATTCCCCGACCCTGACGCTATTCGGGGATGCGCAGCACGAGCTTGCCGCTGCGGCCGCCGGCCTCGATGCGGCGGTGCGCCTCGGCTGCTGCGGCCAGTGGCAGGCTGTCCTCGACGTTGACCTGCAGGCGCCCACTGGCCAGCCGCGCAAGACCTTCGGCCACCAGCGTGGCCTGATGCCTCGAGCGCCGGCGGTCGCCTTCCAGCATCGGGGTCAGCATCAGCTCCAGGCTGATACTCGGGTTGCGCAGGCGTGCCGGATTCCAGTCGGTGTCCGCCGGGGGCGCGAGCAGGGTCACCAGGTCCCCGCCATAGGCCAACCGGGACAGTCCCTCGCGGAAGACATCGCCACCGACGGTGTCGAGCACGATGTCGAAACCACGACCGTCGGTGTAGGCCCGGATCAACGCCTCGGCATCGGGTTGGGTCAGGTCGACCACGTCGCCGCCGAGACCGGTCACCAGGCGCCGCGCCTCCTCGCGTCGGACCAGCCCCAGGACCCGAGCCCCGGCCATGCGCGCGATCTGCACGGCCATCTGCCCTACCCCGCCGGCGGCGGCATGCACCAGCACGCTCTGGCCGCGCTGCAGATCAGCCCGCTCGAACAGGGACTCCCAGGCAGTCAACCAGGCCAACGGAAGGGCTGCCGCCTGCAGGTCCGTCACCGCGGCCGGTACCGGCACCACAGCCGCCTCGGGCACAACCACCTGTTCCGCATAGGTGCCGGGGTCGGCCCCGACCCCGCCAAAGCAGAACGCTACCCGCTGGCCGGGCCGCACATGATGCACGTCGCTGCCGCAGGCTTCGATCACGCCTACACCATCGCAGCCGGGCGTGTTGCGCGGCGCGCCGGGGACGATCATCCCGCCAGTGCGCACCTTGGTGTCCACTGGATTGACGCCCGCGGCCAGCATTCGGATACGGACCTGATCGGCGACGACCAGGGACGGCTCGGGCACATCCTCCAGGCGCAGTACATCGGGATCACCGGGTTGGTCGAACACCACTGCTCGCATGGCAACTCCAGGGTTGCGGAGAACGGGCGGGCGCGCCGGGGAACGACGTCCCGCCCCGCCTTAAGGAGACGCTGATTGAATCGCACGTGCGCGCTCGAGTCGCTTTTGCGTGCGTTTAATGCGCGGTGACTGCCATGCAGTCACTCTGCTACAGGTGAACCGCAACGCTGTGCGCGCGCCCGTTTTTGATAACAACGGGCGGCCGAGCCCCTCCTTTCCATGACTTGTGGGGTTGGTGCCTCCCCCCGATTCTGAATGAATATGGCCCGATCCTGCGTTGCGCCCCGAATCCATTAGAAACGGTCGGGTAGAACCACTACCCGCTGTTTGAGGCGCCTTGTCTCGGAACGCTTGTCTCCAGAAACTGGGGGGCACCCACGCGGACGTGCGATTCAATCAGCGTCTCCTTAAAGCCCGATGCCGATACCGATGCCGAAGCGCACGCCACCGGAGGGATGTGACGGCTCGCGCTCGGGCCACAGATGCACGGAGCGGGCCTCCAGCACCGGGAAGCTGTAGTCGGACTGGCCGATCTGCCCTGCCTCGACACCACTGACCGTACCCACCGCAGTCACCCGGCGGCCGCTGCGGTAGTCGACCGGATCGGCAAACCCCTCCACGCGCAGGCGGAAGCGGCCCGTCGTGGACTGCCGGGTCTGGGGCTCCTGTCGGCTGAGCGGATAACCCACGACCTCGATCACGGTCGCCTCGGCGCGATTATCCACCCGCGCGATCACGCCACCCCACACCTGCTCGTCAACCGGCAGGCGCTCCGCGGTCACGGCACGCGGCTCGATCTGTGCAGCGGCATCCGCCGGAGCCTCCAGCGGCCCCGATGCACAGGCCGCGAGCACGAACGGCAGGAAAATGGCCAACCAGGGGATCAGGACACGGGAGCGTTTCATCAGAACCACGAATAGGCGTTAATCCGTCCGGGCGGGCCAAAGCGCGGTCCCCACGGGCGATAGAATGGATCGTAAAACGGGTCATGCAGGCGACGATCCGTCAACGGCGGCCGTCGCGGCCAGAGGTGTACGGCATCGGCCTGCAGCGAGACGAAGGTGTAGGCGTAGTCGCCGATGTGGCCCTCCTCGGTGCCCTGAATCGAGCCGCGCACGGTGATCTCGCGCCCCTGGCTGTAGATCTGCGGATCGAGAAAACCAGTGCTGAACGCCCGGAAACGACCGGGTGAGCCGTCCGACTCCCGTGGCCGACCTTCACGGTCGAGTTCGCGGGCGACCACCTCCAGTCGAGTCCCCCCGGAGGTGTTCTCGATGTCCGCGATCACCCCGCCCCATACCACGGTCTCGCCTCGGACTGCGGCGGGGTCTGCCAGCACCTGTTCGCGGTCCGGCGCCGCGTCGGGCAGCGGGGCCAGGTCGGCCGGCAAACCGGCGCAGCCCGCCAGCAACCACAACACCCCGGCGGCCAGCAGTCCGCGCAAGGCAATCGTGAACATGTGCGTTTTCATGTGTGAGTAGACCGCGGGAACATCCCGTGGTTCGCTACGAGGCCCCTGAGGAAACACGGATTGAATGGGTCCGCGTCTCCTTGACCATGGCCTTCCCTACGACACCGGCTCATGCGTGGGGTCACAGAAACCCTGGACCGCCAGCACCTCGTGCTGTGCCTCCTCGACCGCCGTCAGCAGAACCCCCGGGTCCAGGTGCAAGGCCTCCCAGACAGCCGGGTCCACCGGCGGGGCATCCGCCCAGTCGCGCGAGTCGATTTCGGCGAGATGGGCACCGGTATTGGCCAGGTGGACCAGCATCACGGCGGTACGGTTGCGCTCGGGGGCCTGCATCGGCTGATGGTGGCCGGCCAGGCAGTCGACCAGGAGCTCCGGCAGCCCCCAGTGTTCGGCCAGCGCACCCCCCAGTTGCGCATGATCGAAACCGAGCTGGGCACGCTCCGCTGCGTGTGGACTCAGGCCATCGCTGGCATCCAGACTGGAGAGAAAGGCCCGGTGTGCGGACTCCGGCGATTGCGTGAACAAGAGCAATTTGCCGAGGTCGTGCAGCAGCCCCGCGAGGAAGATCCCGCCGACCTGCCGCGGCAACAGCCGTATGGCCAGCTGGCGCGCGATCACCGCACAGTAGGCGGAATGCCGCCAGAACACCTCCAGCGGCAGGCGCTCCTGGTCGGGAACGGAGGCCGTGGCACGGGTGATGGCACTCGCCACGACCAGCCGCTGCAGGGCATCGCGGCCGAGCATGGTGATTGCCCGCTCCACCGAATCCACGGTCCGGGCCGGGGCATAAGCCGGACTGTTCGCGATTCGCAGCACAAGAGCGACCAGCCCCGGGTCCTGACTGAGACTCGCAGCAATCTGCGCGGCGCTGGCATTGTCGTCTTCCAGCAGGCGCGCCACCTCGAACACCACCTGGGGCATGGCCAGGAGCTTGTCGGCCGACCGGACCTGAGCCTCGAGGGAATCTGCGGCAGGGTTTTCGGACATTGCTCAATCCTCTTGCCCGAGGCAGGCCGGCATGGCGCCGCCTCATTGGTGCTGCGTCAGGGTCGGCAGTGGCACTGCCCCCGACACCTACAGGTTACACGGACGCGGCGGAATCCGGGTCGCCCGCCGCCTGCATGTGGCCGAGGGGCTCGGCGATCTCCGGTATCGAGCACCGCCTCCACCCGTGCGACTCTACTGTAGCCGCTGACCGTGTTGATGTAACCCGGCCCGCCGTGAATCCGACGACGGCGTCCGGGCACCGCCGGGGAACCGCGGAGTCAGAAGCCGCGCTGATAGAGTGCCACCGCGAGCGTCGCGATCACGGCCAGCACGGCAACAAACAGCAACCGGAACCAGCGCCGCCGCCATAGCAACAGCGGCGTCCGGCCACGAACGCCCGGTGGATGCTCTGCCGGCCGCGCACGAGCCGGCGCACTGCCGACCGAGGGACGCGCAGACGCTGCAGCAGCCTGGTTAGGGTGTCCGTTCACCGCCTGTTCGAGATCTCGGACGCGCCCACGCAAGTCCTGGATACGCTGTTGCGCCGACTCCAGTTCGCGTTCGCGCATTGCCAGACGCTGGCTCGCCTCGGCGGCCGCCGCCTGACTCTCGTTGTAACGGCTTTCCGTATCTGTCAGGGCCTTCTCGGCGGCGGCCGCACGATCGCACTGCTGGTTGCGCTCACCGCGCAGGCGCTCGGCTTCGGCCCGCACCTGCGCCAGCTCCTGCTGCACCGCCTCGCGCTGGCGTTCCACGTCCACCAGGTCGTGGTCCAGGCGCACGTTCTCGCCCTCAAGCTCACGCAGACGGGCGCGCAGCGCGTCGGCCTCCGGGTCCGTCGGCGTTGGCTCGGCTTCCAGCTCCTGCAGGCGTGCCCGCAGCTGCTCGACCTCGCGTTCGTGCTCGTCAATGCGCTGGAAGGCAGCCGTAGACTCGTCACGGGCCACGCCCAGGGCGATACGCAAACGCTCCAGCTCCTTCTGCGCCGCGCGTTCGTTGGTGGACTGCTGACGCAGCATCAATTCGCGGCGCAGGCGCTCCACCTCGTCACGCAACGCCTGGACGGCGGGGCTATCGATCTCGGCGGCGGCCGGATCGGGTTGGGGTTCGGGCGGGGGCGACGGCAGCAGCTCGGCCACGACCTCGCGCACGCGGGCGGGAACAAACGGCTTCATCAGGACCGCATTGGCCCCCAGCGAGCGCCATTCGTCGGACGCAGCCTCGTCACCCTCCTGGCCGGTCACGATGACCACCGGGAGGTCGGCGGGTACACCGTCGAGGCCGTCGCGCACGCGCAGCAGGAGATCCTGGCCGTCGATGCCGGGCATGGAGAGATCGGTCAGGACCAGGCCGATGTCGGGGTGCTGTTGCAGCAATTCCAGGGCCTGCTCGCCATCGGAGGCCTCGTAGACCGAGTTCTGACCCTGCAGGATGCGCTGCAACGCAACCCGGATGACCTTGGAGTCATCCACCACGAGGATGGTGCTGCGGCGCGGGTCCGGTATCTGCGTGTTCATGCGTCCCCCTGGCGGACACCCGTATGCCCGGGCAACCGGGTGGTCATGGACTTCGCGGACCACCACGTAACGTTCGCCCTGAGTCTGTCAAGACTACGGGGCCTGACGCACGGATGCCAGCAACACGCGAGACAGATGGCGGCGGTTGACATCGTCGTGGCGTCCGAATCCGCCGCTACACCGGTTTGGATTTCCACTGGACCGAGTAGAGGTCGCGGCGGCGATCGCGCAGGTTGCGCACAGAACCGTGGCTGCGCAGTTCCTTCAGGTTGTCCAGATCGAGATCGACGATCAGGGTCATCTCGGTGTTCGGGGTCGCCTCGGCGGCCACCGCATCATGCGGGAAGGCGAAGTCGGACGGGGTAAACACCGCAGCCTGGGAGTACTGCATGTCCATGTTCTCGACCTTGGGCAGGTTGCCGACCGAACCGGACATCACTACATAGCACTCGTTCTCGATCGCGCGCGCCTGGGCGCAGCGCCGCACCCGCAGGTAGGCATTCTTGGTGTCGGTCCAGAACGGCACGAACAGGATCTGCAGGCCGTGATCGGCCATCACGCGGGGCAACTCCGGGAACTCCACGTCGTAGCAGATCAGGATGCCGATCTTGCCGAAGTCGGTGTCGAACACGTGCACTTCATCACCGCCCTGCAGGCCCCAGTAGGAGACCTCGTCGGGGGTCACGTGGATCTTGTACTGGCGGTCCCAGGTGCCATCGCGGCGACACAGATAGGACACGTTGTGCAGGACCTCGTTGTCGTACTCCGGCATCGAACCCGCGACGATATTGATGTTGTAGGCCAGCGCCAGGCGTACCATCTCGTCACGGATCGCCTCGGTGTATTCCGCCAGCCGGCGCACGGCCTCGGCCGGGTAATCCTGATTAAAGGCCCCCATCAGTGGCCCGTTGAAGAACTCGGGGAACAGCACGCAATCGGAGCGGTAGCCGGACACCGCATCGACAAAGTACTCGACCTGCTGGAACAGGGCATCCAGGTCGATTGTCGGGCGCATCTGCCACTGGACCACGCCGATACGCACGTCCGAACGCCGGCCACCGATCAGCTTTTCCTTTTCCTCGTAGTAGATGTTCAGCCACTCGATAAGCGTGGCATAGGCACCCGACTTCTCGTCGTCCGGCAGGTAGTTGGTGATGATCTTGCGGACGTGGAAGTCGTTGGCAAGCTGGAAGGTCAGAATCGGATCGGTGATCTCGTGATTCTTGACCTTGCGCACGTATTGCTGCGGGGTCAGCTCGTCGCGGTGGGCCTCGTAACCGGGGATGCGCCCGCCGGCCACGATCGCCCGCAGGTTCAACTTCTCGCACAGCTCCTTGCGGGCATCGTACAGCCGCCGCCCCAGGCGCAGACCGCGGTAATCCGGGTGCACGAAGATGTCCACGCCGTACAGGGTATCCCCGTCCGGATTATGCGTGGTCAGAAAACCGTTGCCGGTGATCTGCCAGTAATTGTGGTGATCGCCGAAGCGCTTGTATTCGACGATCACGCTGATCGCCGCGGCCACCACCTTGCCGTTATCCTCGATGCAGATCTGGCCCTCGGGGAAGCGCGTGACCTGCGACCGGAACTGGGCCTCGCTCCAGGCACCATCGAGGTCGTGGTACACCCGCTCCATGATCTCGCGGATGTCTTCATAGTCCTCCATCCGGGTCTGGCGCAGGGTCAGGAGGTGCGACGGATTGGGCTTCTCGGCACCGGGTTCGTTATCGACGTCAGTGGTCACGCTGGGGGCTCCGGGTCGGGTCGGGGACAGGAAGGACGCATGGCGAACACCGCCGGATCAAAAGATCCAGGCAAGCATCAGCCAGAAGAACACGAAGAACAGGAAAAAACCGGGGATCATGAACTGCAGCTCCCCGATCAGGCCCTCGCCTGCGGCCAGGGCGAAGACGATGGACAGCACGACCGAGACGATAGCCGCCACCAGGGCCGCGTTTTTCAGCCCCATGCCGTCGTCGAAGGTGACCGCCACCCAGTCGGACAGCCCCGGCAGGGAGACTGCTGCGGCGAGCACCAGCAGCGCCACCAGCAGGGCCGTCAGCGCCGATATGCCGAACAAGAGTCGCAACGCCAGGCGGCTGTCGCGGCGGTCCTCCTGGCTCATGCCACGGCCTCGCGGCGCGCGCGCACATACTCGCGCACACGATTGGGGTCGGGGATGCCGGTAATCCGGAATTCCGGGTTGTCACCGGTGGTGTACACGGCAATGCGCCCGACCCGGAAGATCCGGTCAGTAAAGCTCTGCTCCACCTTCACCGTGCGGATCTGAGCGATATCGAGGTCCACATGCGATTTCGACAACAGCCCCCGCTCCAGATGCACCTGGTCGGCATCGATCCGCAGGCGCACCGAGCGCGTCTGCAGATACCACCACAACAAAATCAGAATCCCCAGGCCAAGGGCCGGGATCAGCAGCAGGCTCAGGATAAAACCAATCGGGTGATTGCGGAACATCGCCGGTCGGGCGTCAATCGCGGTAACAGGACTGGACATGCACGGGCTCCCATGAAAGCGGTCCCGACCAGTGTGGCGCGATACCCCAAACAAATCGAGCCCCGCACCAGGCGGGGCTCGCAGTTTGCCGGACGGAACCGCAGCGCCGTTCCGTCCGGGGCCGGGGTCGCGGGTCAGGCGGAGCGGGCCTCGCGCTCGGCGCGGGCTTCCTCCTTGGCCGCGTCGCTGTCGTCGTAACCGATGTTCGGCGCAAGCCAGCGCTCGGCCTCCTCGAACGACATGCCCTTGCGCTTCGCGTAGTCCTCGACCTGATCGCGGTTGACCTTGCCAAGACCGAAGTAGCGCGACTCGGGATGCGCGAAGTACCAGCCGGACACGGCCGAGACCGGCAGCATCGCGTAGCTCTCGGTGAGCGTCATGTCCGCGTGCTCGTCGGCCTGCAAAAGCTCCCAGAGCGTGCCCTTCTCGGTGTGCTCGGGGCAGGCCGGGTAGCCCGGGGCCGGGCGGATGCCCTGGTACTTCTCGTCGATCAGGTCTTCGTTCGCCAGCGCCTCATCCGGGACGTAGCCCCAGTAGTGTTTGCGCACGTACTGGTGCATGCACTCGGCAAAGGCCTCGGCCAGACGATCCGCCAGGCTCTTCACCAGGATCGCGTGGTAGTCATCGTTGTCCTTCTCGTATGCCTCGGCCTTGGCGTCGACATCACCGCCGGCGCTGACTGCGAATGCGCCCAGGTAGTCCGGGCCACCCGCCTCCTTCGGCATCAGGAAGTCGGCCAGCGAGTGGCTCGGCTGACCTCGGCGCTTCTCGGTCTGCTGTCGCAGGTGGTGCAGCTTCTTCAGGACCTTGGAGCGGCTCTCGTCGGTGTAGACCTCGATGTCGTCGTCATTGACGGTGTTCGCCGGGAAGAAGCCGACCACACCACGCAGGGTGACCCACTTCTCCTCGATCATGCGATCGAGCATCTCCTGGGCGTCCTTGAACAGCTTGCGCGCCTCTTCGCCCACCTTCTCGTCCTCGAGGATGCGTGGGTAGGCCGCGTGCAGCTGCCAGGAGTGGAAGAACGGCGTCCAGTCGATGAAATTCTTGACCTCGTTCAGGTCGAAGTCATCGAAGCGCAGCAGCACGGAGCCGTCGCCATGCGGGTGCAGCACGGTCGGCTCGCCCGGCAGCTTGTCGGTCTCCAGCGCCTTCGGCCTGGTCGGGGTATAGCTCGACCAGTCGATCTGCGGCTTGTTGGACCGCGCCTTCTCCAGGGTGACCCACTGGGTCTTCTTCTTGCGTCCGGCGTTCTGCACGCGCAGCTTTTCGTACTCCTCGCGGATCTCGGCGGCGTACTTCTCGCGCAGTTCGGGGCTGATCAGGCTCTGGGCCACGCCCACCGCACGCGAGGCATCCTTCACCCAGACCACCGGCCCGGAGTAGTTCGGCTCGATCTTGACCGCGGTATGGGCGCGCGAGGTGGTCGCGCCGCCGATCATCAGCGGCGTGTTCATGCCTTCGCGTTCGAGGTCAGCCGCGAAGTTGGCCATCTCCTCCAGCGACGGGGTGATCAGGCCGGACAGGCCAATCACATCCACGTCATGCTCCTTCGCGGCCTTCAGGATGTCCGCACCCGGCACCATCACGCCGATGTCGATCACCTCGAAGTTGTTGCACTGCAGCACGACGCCAACGATGTTCTTGCCGATGTCGTGGACGTCGCCCTTCACCGTGGCCATCAGGATCTTGCCGTTGTTCTCGGTGCCGGTCTTCTCGGCCTCGATGTACGGGATCAGGTGCGCCACGGCCTTCTTCATTACGCGGGCGGACTTGACCACCTGCGGCAGGAACATCTTGCCCTCGCCAAACAGGTCGCCGACCACGTTCATGCCGTCCATCAGCGGGCCCTCGATCACCTGGATCGGGCGGTCGTACTGCTGGCGCGCCTCTTCGGTGTCCTCGACCACGTAGGTGTCGATGCCCTTGACCAGCGAGTGCTCGAGGCGCTTGGTGACCTCCCACTCGCGCCACTCGAGGTTCTCTTCCTTCTTGCCGCCGCCCTGGCCCTTGTACTCATCGGCCAGGTCCAGCAGCCGTTCGGTCGCATCGTCGCGACGGTTCAGGACCACGTCCTCGACCGCTTCCTTCAGCTTCTCGTCGATGTCGTCATAGACCGCCAGCTGACCGGCGTTGACGATCCCCATGTCCATGCCCGCCCTGATGGCGTGGTACAGGAACACGGCGTGGATCGCCTCGCGCACCGGCTCGTTGCCGCGGAAGGAGAACGACACGTTGGACACGCCGCCGGAGACCAGCGCGTGCGGCAGGTCGTTCTTGATGCGGCGGGTGGCCTCGATGAAGTCCACGCCGTAGTTGTTGTGCTCTTCGATACCGGTCGCGACCGCGAAGATGTTCGGGTCGAAGATGATGTCCTCGGCCGGGAAGCCGACCTTCTCGGTCAGCAGCTTGTAGGCACGGGTGCAGATCTCGACACGGCGTTCCTCGTTGTCGGCCTGGCCGTCCTCGTCGAAGGCCATGACCACGATCGCGGCGCCGTAGCGGCGGCACAGCTCGGCCTGCCGGATGAAGTTCTCCTCGCCCTCCTTCATGGAGATCGAGTTGACCACCGGCTTGCCCTGCACACACTTCAGGCCGGCCTCGATGATCTCGAACTTGGAGGAGTCGATCATCACCGGCACGCGGGCAATGTCCGGCTCGCCGGCCAGCAGGTTGAGGAAGCGGACCATCGCATCCTGCGACTCCAGCATGCCCTCGTCCATGTTGATGTCGATGATCTGGGCGCCGCCTTCAACCTGATTCAGGGCGACCTCCAGCGCGACGTCGTATTCCTCGTTCTGGATCAGTCGCAGGAACTTGCGCGAGCCGGTCACGTTGGTGCGCTCGCCGACGTTCACGAACAGCGAGTCGTCGGTGATGTTGCACGGCTCCAGGCCCGACAGGCGGCAGGCCGGGGCGATCTCCGGCACCTTGCGCGGCGGGAACTTCTCCACCGCCTCGCGCATTGCGCGGATGTGCTCCGGCAGCGTGCCGCAGCAACCGCCGATGATGTTCAGCATGCCCTGCTCGGCCCAGGGACCGATATCCTCGGCCATCTGCTCCGGGGTCTCGTCGTAGTCGCCGAACTCGTTCGGAAGACCGGCGTTGGGGTGCGCGGAGACGTGGGTGTCGGCGATGCGCGACAGCTCTTCCACGTACTGGCGCATCTCCTTCGCGCCCAGCGCACAGTTCAGGCCGATGGAGATCGGATTCGCGTGACGCACCGAGTTCCAGAAGGCCTCGGTGGTCTGGCCGGACAGGGTCCGGCCGGAGGCGTCGGTGATGGTGCCGGAGATCATGATCGGGAGGTCCTTCCCGAGCTCGTCTTCCAGCGTCTTCACCGCGAAGATCGCGGCCTTGGCGTTCAGGGTGTCGAACACCGTCTCGATCAGCAGCAGGTCCACGCCGCCCTCGACCAGGGCCGCGGCGGCCTCCTTGTAGGACTCGACCAGGGTGTCGAAATCGACGTTGCGCGCGCCCGGGTCGTTCACGTCCGGCGAGATCGACGCGGTACGGTTGGTCGGGCCGAGGATGCCGGCCACGTAGCGCGGCTTGTCCGGGGTCTTCTCGGTCCAGGCGTCGGCGGCCTTGCGCGCGAGCTTCGCGGATTCGCGGTTCAGCTCGGGGACCAGGTCCTCCATGTGGTAGTCCGCCATCGCGATGCGGGTACCGTTGAAGGTGTTGGCCTCGATGATATCGGCGCCGGCCTCGAGATAGTCGTTGTGGATCTGCTCGATGATGTCCGGACGGGTCAGCGACAGCAGATCGTTGTTACCCTTCAGGTCCGATTCCCAGTCCTTGAAGCGCTCGCCGCGGTAATCGGCCTCCTCCAGCTTGTACAGCTGGATGGTCGTGCCCATCCCGCCATCCAGGATCAGGATGCGCTCTTTCAGCGCGTTCTCGATGTCGTTTCGCGTTGCCGTCATGTGCGGTACACCATTGTGTTGAATCGATTCATGGTCATCGCCGGGCGTCCGCGCCCGGCGGGGAACCCGCCCCGCAGGGCGCGTCCCGGATTATGCTGTTCGGGTACCCGGTTTGCGTCGCTCGCGAGCCGTGTCACGATAACGCCATGCAGGAACACCCGATCCGCTGGTTCATCACTGCCCCGCAGGCCTGTCCCTATCTGGACGACCGCGAGATGCAGAGCCTGCTGGTCGACCCCGCAGTCAGCCTGGGCGGCCGCCGTTTCGGTCAGCTCCTGGCCGAAGGCTTCCGCCGCAGTGGCCAGTTTGTCTACCGGCATCATTGCGCGTGCTGCAACGCCTGCGTACCGGTCCGCATCCCGGTCCGGGCCTTTCGGCCGAACCGCAGTCAGCGCCGCTGCCTGAGTCGCAACCACGACGTCACGGTCACGCTGACGCGACCGCCCGACCAGGCCGGGCCCGGTCCGACCGCAGATCTGGACGAGCACATGCCGTTGTTTTCGCGCTACCTGTCCAGTCGCCACACTGGCGGCGGCATGGAACAGATGGGTCGCGAGGATTACGCGGGGATGCTGACCCATCGCAACGGCCCGGTCGATCTGATCGAATTCCGTCACGCCGACCGGCTCATTGCGGTGGCGGTCACCGACCGCACACCACAGGGGCTGTCGGCGGTATACAGCTTCTTCGATCCCGACCAGCCGCGGCGCGGCCTTGGCACCCTCGCGATCCTGACCCAGGTCGTGCATGCGCGCCGCCTGGGTCTGCATTATGTCTACCTCGGTTACTGGATCGCCCAGTCACCGAAGATGGAATACAAGACCCGGTTCCAGCTACTCGAAGGTCGCGTGAACGGGACCTGGGAGCAACTGGCGGCCAACCGGTAGCCGGCCGCCAGCCGTATCCCCGACCGGCTTATTCGGCCGGCTTGCGGAAGCGGAAGATTCCCCAGGTCAGATACCCGGAGTGACCGCCATCCACCCAGTGCTGCAGGCCCTGCTTCATGCGGTCGATGTAGTCCTGCGAGATGTGCGGGCGCAGCTCTTCTTCGCGCGACTCCAGCTCCTGCTTCACACGGCCGTAATGGGTCGCGATCTGATCGGAGTGTTCCTCGAAGGAGACCTCGTACAGACCGGCGGCCTCCGCAGCCTCGCGATACAGCGCGGGGCTGGCCAGCGAGTTCAGATGGATGCGGGCCAGGATCGGATCCAGCACCCCCTCCGGGCAGTCGTCGGTCTGCATCGGGTCGGTGAAGATCAGCCAGCCACCCGGCTTCAGCAGGCGCGCGGCCTCCTTGATCACCTCTTTCTTCTTCGCGTTCTCGCTGTGCAGGAACGAGTCCTCCGACCAGACGACATCGTAGGAGGCATCCGGCTCGTCGACCTTTTCGAAGGAGCCGTCGACCACGTTGATCTTGTGATCCAGGTGGCGCGCCTTGTTGATCTCGCGATCGCGCTCATTTTCCTTCTCGGAGAGATTGAGCGCAGTGACCTCGCAGCCGTAGTTCTCGACCAGGTAGCGGGCCACGCCGCCATAACCGGCGCCCATGTCGAGCACGCGCCATTCCGGCTGCGGCTCGCCCAGCAGGTCGGACATGTGCGCCACGGTGCGGCGGCTGGCGTCCGCGATCGGCTCGCCCTGGTATTCGTACATGCCGATGTGGAGGTCTTCCCCCCCCCACACCAGCTTGTAGAAGGTGTCGGCGTCTTCACTGTTGTAGTAGTCGCGCGCCGTCTCGACGACGTCGGAGTACTGAGTGCTCATCAGGATTCGTCCTCGATGTAACGCTTGTCCGCAACGTGGATGAAGAAGTCCGGATCGGTCTCGCGGTAGGTTTCCTGGAAATCACCGTAGGTCTCGATCTGCTGGAAACCGACTTCACGCATCAGGCGACGCACATAGGCCTTGCGCAGCGGGAACATGTTCAGGAAGTACTCGGAGTTGTCCGGGAAACGGTACTGGAAGCGGGCCAGGCCTTCATCGACGTGGGCCGGCTGCACCTGGACGTTGTCGCCGCAGTAGTAGTAGGTGTGCTTGGACGAGTAACCGTGGTCCATGATGGTGTCGTAGTTGCGCTGGTCGAGGATCAGCACGCCATCGTGGTTCAGCGCGGAGTAGAACTCGGCCAGGGCCTTGCGACGATCACGCTCCTTGAACAGGTGGGTGAACGAGTTGCCCAGGCAGACCACGGCGTCGTAGCGGCCGTAGATGTCGCGGTTCAGCATGCGCCAGTCGGCCTGCACGGTGCGCAGGATGTGGCCGCGCTTGCGACCGTTCTCGAAGGCCTTGGCCAGCATCTCCGGGCTGCCGTCGGCGGTGACCACGTCAAACCCGGCCTCGATCAGCTGCACGGAATGGAAACCGGTACCGGCGGCCACGTCCAGCACGCGCTTGGCGCCACGCTTCTTCAGTTCCTCGATGAAGAAGGTGCCCTCGCTCTTGGCACGGCTGTCCCAATCGATCAGGTCGTCCCACTTGTCCACGAAACCGGTGGTGTACTCGTTGCGGTAGTTCTCGGTATCGCGGCGTTCGATCGGCTTCTCGCCGAAATCCTGATCATTCTTGATATTCGCTGCCATGCTGGTTCCTCTTGGCTTTGCTGCTGTTGTTAGCTTGACCCGACCGCCCGCGGCGGCCTGTCGGCACAACACCCGCAAACGCACTCAACCGCGCCCCCTTCATGTTGCGGAGGTCTCGCCATTGGCTCCGGCCGTCCAGACGCTGCCTGGTGCCCGAGTCGCAATGCAGCGGGCGCGTCGCAGTGGCGCCCGGCATCGGCGTAGGCGGTTTATCCTGAACATCCGGGGGGTCAATCGTTACCCGGATGCCAAGCCGTGGTTTGGCGGGCCCATCCCGCCTGGCTCGGGGATCGTTTACGGCGCCTCGCGCTGCATCTGAACGCGGGCGTTGTGTCCGAATTTGTTTTTATACCCTGAAGGTTTTGCGCAAAAATTACAAGCTGAGACCATGCCCGGCGCCCCTGACCCGGGCCGGGCCACCGCCCCCGAACGTTCGATATAATGTCCGTTTTGATGCGATTCCGAGGCCCCGAATGACCCCCAGCCGACCCCTTCAGCGCGCCCTTTTGTCGGTCTCCGAGAAGACCGGCGTTGTGGAGCTCGCCCGCGCCCTGCACGAGCGCGGCGTAGAGCTTCTGTCCACCGGCGGGACTGCCCGCCTGCTGGCCGAAAACAACCTTCCGGTGATCGAGGTTTCCGCGCACACGGGCTTCCCCGAGATCATGGACGGCCGGGTCAAGACCCTGCATCCGCGCATCCACGGGGGGCTCCTGGGACGACGTGACATCGACGCCGACGTCATGGCCGAGCAGGACATCCCGCCGATCGACCTGCTGGTGGTCAACCTCTACCCGTTCGAGGCCACGGTCGCGCGCCCGGGCTGCAGCCTGGAGGACGCCATCGAAAACATCGACATCGGCGGGCCGGCCATGCTGCGCGCCGCAGCCAAGAACTACCGCGACGTGGCCGTGGCCACCAGCCCCGACCAGTACACTGAATTGCTGGACGCAATCGCCGCGGCCGGCGAGGTGCCGCAGTCCCTGCGCTTTCGTCTGGCGGTCGCGGCGTTCGACCACGTGGCGCGCTACGACGCCGCCATCAGCAATTACCTGTCGGCGCTGACCGCAGATGGCGCAGCCGAGCCGTTCCCCGGCCAGCTCAATGCGACCTTCCAGCGCGTCGAGTCGCTGCGCTACGGCGAGAATCCCCACCAGCGCGCGGCGTTCTATCGCGACCCGCAACCGGCGCCCGGGAGCCTGGCCAGCTACCGCCAGCATCAGGGCAAGGCCCTGTCCTACAACAACCTGGCGGACGCCGATGCCGCCTGGGAATGCGTGCGCCAGTTCGAGACCGGGGCCTGTGTGATCGTCAAACACGCCAATCCCTGCGGAGTCGCCGTCGCGCCAACCCAGCTGATGGCCTACGAACGCGCCTTCCAGACCGATCCGACATCGGCCTTCGGCGGCATCATTGCCTTCAACCACCCACTGGACGGTGACACCGCCCATGCGATCGTCAGCCGCCAGTTCGTCGAAGTCGTGATCGCCCCCGAGATCACTCCCGGCGCCCTGCGCGCCCTGGCCACCAAGAAGAACGTTCGCGTGCTGGAGATCCCGCCGGCCGCCACCGCCCCGGGGCTCGACTACAAGCGCATCGGCGGCGGGCTGCTGGTGCAGGATGCCGACCGCGGCTCGCTGGCTGACGTGGAACTCAAGACCGTGACCACACGCACGCCCTCGGAGCAGGAACGGAAAGACTTGCAGTTCGCCTGGCAGGTCGCCAAGTATGTGAAGTCCAACGCGATCGTGTACGCCCGCGACGAACAGACCATCGGCGTCGGCGCCGGGCAGATGAGCCGTGTGTACTCCGCCCGCATCGCCGGCATCAAGGCGGCCGACGAGGGTCTGCAGGTGGCCGGGTCGGTGATGGCCTCGGATGCCTTCTTCCCGTTCCGCGACGGCATCGACGCAGCCGCCGAGGCCGGCATCACCGCCGTGATCCAGCCCGGGGGCTCAATGCGCGACGACGAGGTGATCGCCGCCGCCGATGAACACGGGATCGCGATGCTGTTCACCGGCATGCGCCACTTCCGCCACTGAGGTCCATGATGAACGTACTCGTTATCGGGAACGGCGGCCGCGAACACGCCCTGGCCTGGAAACTGGCCCGGTCCCCGCGCGTGCAGCGCGTGCTGGTCGCGCCCGGCAATGCCGGCACCGCGCATACCGCCAAGTGCGAAAACGTCAACATCGGCGCCACCGACATCGATGGCCTGCTGGCCCTGGCCGAACGCGAAGACATCACGTTCACCGTGGTCGGCCCGGAGGCACCGCTGGTCGCGGGCATCGTGGATGCCTTCCGCGCCGCCGGCCGCCGCTGCTTCGGCCCCACGGCGCAGGCCGCGCAGCTCGAGGGTTCCAAGAGCTTCGCCAAGGACTTCATGCAACGTCACGGCATCCCCACCGCGGCCTACGGCAGTTTCGAGGATGAATCCGCCGCGCTCGACTTCATCCGTGCCCACGGGGCCCCGATCGTGGTCAAGGCCGACGGTCTGGCCGCGGGCAAGGGCGTGATCCTGGCGCAGACCGAGGACGAGGCCTGCGCCGCGGTGCGCGACATGCTGGCCGGCAATGCCTTCGGCGCGGCCGGACACCGCGTGGTGATCGAGGAATTCCTGCGCGGCGAGGAGGCGAGCTTCATCTGCATGGTGGACGGCGAGCATGTGCTGCCACTGGCCTCCTCGCAGGACCACAAGGCGCGCGACGACGGCGACCAGGGCCCGAATACCGGCGGCATGGGTGCCTATTCGCCGGCCCCGGTGGTCACCGACGCGCTGCACGCGCGCATCCTGCGCGAGGTCATCGAACCGACCGTGCGCGGCATGGCCGCCGACGGCGAACGCTACACCGGCTTTCTCTATGCCGGCGTGATGATCGACGCTGCGGGCAATCCAAAGGTACTGGAATTCAACTGCCGCTTCGGCGACCCGGAGACGCAGCCGATCCTGAGCCGTCTGGAGTCGGACCTGACCGACCTGGTCGAGGCCGCACTGGACGGACGCCTGGACCGGATCGAGGCGCACTGGGACCCGCGCGTGGCCCTGGGCGTGGTCCTGGCCGCCGGCGGCTACCCGGAGGCCTACCGCAAGGGCGACGTCATCACCGGCCTGGACACGGTCGAACGCGACGCCGAGGCGCATGTCTTCCATGCCGGGACCGCAACCCGCGAAGACGGTGCGGTGATCACCGCCGGAGGCCGCGTATTGTGCGTAGTGGGCCTGGGCCACGACGTGAAATCGGCGCAAAAAAAGGCCTACGAGGCCGTACAAACGATTCACTTCGAGGATATATACTGCAGGTCCGATATCGGCTATCGCGCCGTCGCCCGCGAGGACAGATAACCCTCTCGGCGGCGGCCCCTGCCAACCCCTGGAGATCGCCTGATGGCCGCCCCCGAAGTCACGCAACTGCCCAACCTCCCGAACGACGTCGAGGGCCTGCGGCAATCCATCCGTGATGCCATGGTCCGCGTGGTCGGCGAAGATCCACAAGAGGCCACCCAGCGCGACTGGCTGGAGGCCCTCTCGTTTGCGATCCGCGAACGCGTGGTAGAGCGGCGCCTGCTGACCCGTCGTCAGTTCGCCGATGAAGACGTCAAGCGCGTCTACTACCTGTCCATGGAGTACCTGATCGGGCGCATGCTCGAGGCAAACCTGCGCAACATGGGCATCCTCGACGCGGCCCGCCAGGCGCTGTCCGATCTCGGCCAGGACCTCAATAGCATCCTCGATCTCGAGGACGACGCGTCACTGGGCAATGGCGGCCTCGGGCGCCTGGCGGCCTGCATCCTGGAGTCGCTGGCCACCCAGGGTTACCCGGGGTACGGCTACGGCATCCGCTACGAATTCGGCATGTTCCGTCAGCAGTTCGAGCCCTATCACCAGGTGGAACACCCGGATAACTGGCTGCGCTTCGGCAATCCCTGGGAGTTCCCGCGCTCGGACCGCAGCTATCCCATCCACTTCTACGGCTACGTGGTCGAACACCACCACCCCGACGGCTCCATCCGCCACACCTGGGAGGACGGCGAGGAAGTCCTGGCCATGGCCTACGACTACCCAACGGCGGGGTATGGGCGGCGCAACGTGAACAACCTGCGCCTGTGGGCCGCCAAGGCCACCCGTGACTTCGACCTGCGCTACTTCAACGAGGGCGACTACATCCGGGCGGTGGCGGACAAGGCCGAGTCCGAGACGATCTCCATGGTGCTGTACCCGAACGATGCCACGGCGATCGGCAAGGAACTGCGCCTGAAGCAGGAGTACTTCTTCGTATCCGCGTCGCTGCAGGACATCATGGAGCGGCACCTGGCCCTGGGCTACGACCTCGATGCGCTGCCCGACAAGGTCGCTATTCAGCTGAACGACACCCACCCGGCGATCGCGGTGGCCGAGCTGATGCGCCTGCTGGTCGATCACCACGAGCTGAGCTGGGACCACGCCTGGGACCTGACCCTGCGCACCTTTGCCTATACCAATCACACCCTGATGCCCGAGGCACTGGAGACCTGGCCGGTCGAACTGATGGAGCAGGTACTGCCGCGCCATATGGGGATCATCTATCAGATCAACCACCTGTTTCTCGAGGAGGTCCGGCACCGCTACCCGGGTGACCACGACCGCCTGGCACGCATGTCGATCATCGACGAGGCCAACGGCCGCCGTGTACGCATGGCCCACCTGGCCGTGGTCGGATCGCACCACGTCAATGGCGTGGCGGCGCTGCACACCCAGCTGCTGCAGGAGACCCTGTTCGAGGACTTCTACAGCCTGTGGCCGGAACGCTTTATCAATGTCACCAACGGCGTGACCCCGCGCCTGTGGATGATCCAGTCCAACCCCGCCCTCACCACCCTGCTGGGCCAGTACATCGGCGACGACTGGCAGTACAACCTGGACGGCCTGCGTGCGCTGGAACCTCACGCCCGGGATGCCGGACTGCAGCAGGCCTTCATGGACGTGAAACACGCCAACAAGAAGCGCCTGGCCGAGCTGGTACGTGCGCGCACCGGCGTGGAACTGAATCCGGATGTCCTGTTCGACGTCCAGATCAAGCGCATCCACGAATACAAGCGTCAGCTGCTGAAGCTCCTGCACGTGGTGGATCTCTACCGCCGCATCCGCGCCGGCGAAGACATCCCGCCGCGCGTGGTGCTGTTCGGCGGCAAGGCCGCACCGGGCTATGCGCGTGCCAAGGGCATCATTCAGGTCATCAACGAAGTGGCGGATATCGTGAACCACGACCCGACCATTGGCGACCGCCTGAAATGCGTGTTCTTCCCGAACTACGAGGTCAGCTCCGCCAGCGTCATCATCCCTGCTGCGGACATCTCCGAGCAGATCTCCACGGCTGGATTCGAGGCCTCCGGCACCGGCAACATGAAGCTGGCCCTGAACGGGGCGCTGACCATCGGCACCCTGGACGGCGCCAACATCGAGATCCGCGACGCCGTGGGCGAGGACGCGATCTTCATCTTCGGCATGACCACCGACGAGGTCGTCGAACACCGCCGCCACGGCCCGAGCCCCGAGGCCATCCTGGCCGGGCAGCCAGGCCTGAAAGCGGCGGTCGAGATGATCGAATCCGGCTTCTTTACCTGCAACGACCCGGGGACACACGCCGAGCTTGGTCGCTACCTGCGCCAGGAAGACCCGTTCTTCGTACTCGCCGACTACGCGGCCTACGCCGAGGCCTGCGCGCGCGCAGACAGCCTGTATGCGGACCGCAGCGCCTGGGCCGAGGCCGCGATCCTGAACGTCGCCCGCATGGGCTACTTCTCGATCGACCGCACGGTGCGTGACTACGCCGACAATATCTGGGCCATTACGCCGGAACCGGTGGCACCATCGCACACCAACGGCGCCGCCTGAGCGGCGCCCCTGCCGGGGGCTCAGGCCTCCGGCAGACCCAGCCGGCGCAGCCAGCCATCCGGGCTGCCGGCGCACACCAGGAACTCCGGGTTGAGCAGGCCTTCACGCGTGTTGTAACGCAGCTCGCAGCCGTGCAGGTCCGTCACCCGCCCGCCGGCGGCCCGCACTACCGCGTGTGCGGCGGCGGTATCCCATTCACTGGTCGGCCCCAGACGGGGGTAGATATCGGCCGCCCCCTCGGCCACCAGGCACAGCTTCAGCGAGCTCCCCATGCTGACCAGCTCGTGCGGACCCAGCCGCTCGAGCGCAGACTGCAGCCGCCCGGCCCCGAATGAACGGCTGCCTGCGACCAGCGGGCGCGCCGTCCCGATGCGCTCCCGCGCGACCGCGATCTCCCGCGCAGCCTGACCGGCATCCCGGCGCAGCGCCACACCGTCTCGGTGCCCGGCATACAGGCGCCCGAGCACCGGGCACCAGACCACCCCGAGGACCGGCTGGTGATCGTGGATCAGCGCCACGTTGACGGTGAATTCGCCACTGCGCCTGACGAATTCACGGGTACCGTCAAGGGGGTCAATCAACCAGTAGGTTCGCCAGTGGATGCGACGCTCGAAGGGCACCCCCTGCCCCTCCTCGGACAGCACCGGCCAGTCCGGGTCGATATCCGCCAGGCCCTGGCTGAGGATGCGGTGCGCGGCGAGATCGGCCTCGGTGACGGGGGAGTGATCGGCCTTCTCGGTCACCGCAAAGCGCGTCGCGTAGATGTCGAGAATCGCGTGCCCCGCCTGCTCGGCCAGGGAGGATACCTCGTGCATCAGGGCGGTGAGGGCCGCATCCTTCGGCGGAACATGCATGGGGAACTCCCGTTTTCCCGGGTGTTTGGAGAGACACTGCCTTAATCGCACGCCCGCGCTCGAGTCGCTTTTGCGTGTGAACAAGGCGCGGTGACTGCCGTGCGGTCATTCTGCACAAAGGAAGCGCAACGCCGTGCGCATGCCCAATTTTGACAACAACGGGCGGCCAGGCCCTGTGTTCAATCGCTCGCGGGGTTGGTGCCCGCTGTTCCCGATCCTGCTTTGCGCCCCGAATCCATCAGAAACGGGCGGGTAGAACCTCTACCCACTGCACTAACGCGCCTTGTCCCGGAACACAGGGGCACCCGCGCGGACGTACGATTAAAGCAGCATTTCCTTAGCTTGGCAGGGTTGGGCTCAGGCGTCGAGGTGGTCGCGCACCATGTACAGGGCGGCGATGGAGCGCGCCTCGGTCAGGTCATCGCGGGCCACCAGCTCGGTCAGGCGATCCAGCGACCACGGCACCACCTCGATCGCCTCGGGCTCGTCGCCCTCGGCAACCTGCGGGTAGAGCTCCTCGGCCAGCACCAGGTGGGTCTGGTGCGCCATGTACCCCGGGGCCACCGTCAGCGCCCCGAGATGGGTCAGGCGCTGGCCGCCATGGCCGACCTCTTCCATGATCTCGCGATTGGCGGCGGCCAGAATCTCCTCGCCCGCCTCGATCCGCCCCTTGGGCAGGCCCAGCTCATAGCGATGGGTGCCGGCGGCATATTCACGGATCAGCAGTACGGTGCGGTCCGTCTGTACCGGCGCAATGATGACCGCACCATTGCCACGGCTGACCAGACGCTCGTAACAGGTCCGCGCCCCGTTACTGAACTCCAGATCCAGCTCTTCCACCTCGAACAGGCGACTGCTGGCCACCGTACGCCGTCCCTGGACATCCGGCTTGTCACGACTCATGCCTGTAGCCTCCCGGGACTCCACCCATCGATGTCATCGCATAACGCGCCGGGCCGCGGTACATCCGGAGTGGTCATCAGGAATGTCAACATGGATCAGCGCTTCCTACGGACTGTTGCGCAGACGAATCCGGGTACGCAACTCACCCTCGAACAGGGTATCGAACATCAGGCCATGATCGGAGCTGACCACCCGAAAACCTTCCTGCTCCGCCGGTTCGGTAGCCTCCAGCTGCAGGCCGAGATCGCCCCAGTTCACCGCCATGGTGACCCGCATCGGAAAGTACCCGTCCAGGAAACGGCGCACAAACGGTCCATTATCCAGCCGATAGACGCCATCGCCTTCGGACTCGACAAGCTGCATGCGGGCGGTCACGCAGACCTCGGCATCCCGCGTGACCCCGCGCAGGTCCACGCGGTCACCGTCCAGCACCTGCGCGGAATCGATATTACGGGTGGACTCGATCTCGAGATCATCAATGGTCTGTTCGTTGTACACAATGACCATGCGACGAATGGCGGCCACATCATTATGGCACTGGCGCAGGTCGGCCCAGCCGTCCTCCAGCGAGGAGGCCGACAGCCGGATCTGATTCTGATGGTGGTGCGGGGTACGCTCGGGCTCCTGCAGCAGAAAGGTCAGCTCCGGACTGGTCGTCTGGGCATCCTCGGGAGAGACGGTCGCCGCCTCGCCCCACAGCCGGTCATCTTCGAGCGGGTCGTAGTCGGGATCGCCCGGCTCCGGACCCTGCGCCGCCAGCGGCAGGGCCCACAGCGCCAGCAGCAGCGGCAAGGGAAGAAACCGTGGTTGCGTTATCATGGGCGCCATCGTATTCACCCTCTTTCCTGTTGCGCTCTGCTGTGGACCTGCAAAACTCCGAAAAAAATCCGTCCGCCCGTCCGGGCACACCCGCAGTCGACTGGGCCGGGATCGACACGGTGCTGTTCGACATGGACGGCACGCTGCTGGACCTGCACTTCGACAACCGCTTCTGGCGCGAACTGATCCCGGAAGAATACATCCGCTGTCAGCCGGACGACCCGGAATGCGCCCGGCGCCGGCTGGAGGACGAGATGCAGCGGGTACGCGGCAAGCTGGAATGGTACTGCGTGGATCACTGGACCCACTTTACCGGCCTCGACATCCTCGGTCTCAAACGCGAACTGGCACACCACATCGCCATCAAGCCCCACGCCGTAACCCTGCTGGATCGGCTACAGCGCGCCGGACGCCAGCGCGTACTGGTCACCAACGCGCATCCGCAGGTCTACGCCTTCAAGCACCGGATCACCCGCATCGGCGATCACCTGGACACCATCATCTCCGCCCATGACCTGGACTGTGCCAAGGAGGACGCGGCGTTCTGGGAGCGGTTGCAGCGCGTCGCCCCTTACGACCGCGCTCGCACTCTGCTGGTCGACGACAATCTGCTGGCCCTGGCCAGTGCGGCCCGGGCCGGACTGAACGAACTGCGCGGCATGCGCTACCCGGATGAACGCGGCGCGGCGATGACCTCGGAGCGCTTCGTGCTGCTGGAGTCGCTGGCCGACCTGCTCCCCGGCCTGCCCGACGCAGCCCCGACCGCTACTTGACCGGCGTCGGCAGATTGCGGATGCAGTCCAGACGAATCTGCACCGGCCGCCCCTCGCACTCGCCATCCAGCCAGGAATGGCCATCGGCCTCACGCAGCGCATGCGGGACGACCTTGCCCCACCAGGCCTGATTCGAGTCCGGCTCGGCCCAGTTCAACTGCAGGGTCTCGCCGGTGAGAATGGCGATCTCCAGACGCTCGGATACATGACGGGGAATGGCGGAATCGGTCATCGGGGCGCTTCGCGGTAGTCGGTAGGATCGGGAATGCCGGCGCTGGCGAAGGCCGCCCGCCGCGCCTGACACTGCGGGCAGCGCCCGCACTGACGGGATTGTGCCAGAAGGCAGCTCCAGGTGCGGCACCAGTCGATCCCCAACGGGTCCGTGGCCGCGATGATCTCCGCCTTGGACTGCCCGATCAGCGGGGCCGCCACCCGCAGCCCCGGCACCAGGGTCGCCGCCAGCGCCGAAACCTGCTCTACGAAATCCGCGCGCGAACCCGGGCCGTGCCCCTGATCCTCGCGGTTGAGCGCCAGCAGGATGCGCCCGGCGCCGTGGTGTTGCGCAAGGTTGACCGCCAGCGCCAGCACCAGCAGATTGCGCTGGGGCAGCGGTACATGTCCGACCCAGTCGTTGCGCCGGGTGAAGGCCGAACGCAGGGACCGCAAGTTCAGGGCAATGGGCGCCGTGCCGTACACCCCGGCCAGCTGCTCCACCGCCGCCCACTCGCGGGCCGCATTGCGCTGACCATAATCTACCCATACGGCGCGCGGCACCTGGCCGGCGGCATGACGCTGCGCCAGCAGGGCACTGCTCTCAATGCCACCGGAGAGCAGGAGCAAATCGGGGGATTCGGACCGGATGGTTTCCATTCGGGCACCATACGCAATCCCCCGCGCCGCGCAAAACCACGGAGACCGGGACGTGATCGAACAACTACGCAGCCACTGGCAACGCCTGCTGGGCGCCGAACGCAGTGATCATGCCGAGGGCGCACCCGAGGAACGCCTGCAGCGCGCCGCCGCGGCGCTGATCATGGAGGTCTGCCGGGCCGATTTCCAGCTACACGAGCAGGAGCTCGAGTCCCTGCGCACCAGTCTCATTGACCTGTTCCGGCTGGATACCGAGACCGCCGATGCAATGCTGGAGATCGCCCGTGAGGAAAGCGACGAGCTGATCTCCATCCACCCCATGGTGCGAGAGGTCAACGCGGCCTTCGATGCCGATCAGAAGGCCGCGATCATGCGCGCCCTGTGGCGTGCCGCCTGGGCGAACCGGGAGCTGCACAAGCGTCAGGAGGCCGTCATCCGGCATCTTGCGGACCTGCTCTATGTCCCGCATGCCACCTTTATCCGAACCAAGCACGAGGTGCTGAACAATGCCGCCGAACCGCACTGAGTTCGCAAGTCTGCGGGGCCGCGCCCATGGGTGACCCGGGCACTCTGCTGGCAGCACTGGCGGTGGGCATCCTCGGCGGTGTGCACTGCCTGGGGATGTGCGGCGGTATCGTCGGGGCGATTTCCATGGGCCACGGCCGGCGCGGGCCGGGGCTGGACCTGTTGCTGGCCTACAACCTGGGGCGCATGGCGAGCTATGTCGCCGCCGGGGCCCTGGCCGGGTGGCTGGGGGCCAGCCTGCTGGGCGGACTGCCGGCCGGCCAGGCCATCCTGCAGGGCTTCGCCGCGATATTCCTGATCCTGCTCGGGTTCTATCTCGCGGGCTGGTGGCCGATCCTGGCGCGTCTGGAACAGGCCGGCGGGGTGCTGTGGCGGCGCATAGAGCCCCTGGGCCGTCGTTTCCTTCCGGTACGCCATGCGGGGCAGGCCCTGGTCGTCGGCGGGCTATGGGGCTGGCTGCCGTGCGGGCTGGTGTACAGCGTGCTGGCCTGGTCCCTGGGGGCCGGCGGGGCGCTGGAAGGCGCCGCCCTGATGGGTGCCTTCGCCCTGGGTACACTACCCAATCTCCTGTTGATGGGGGTCTTTGCCGCACGTCTGGCGGCCTTCGTACGCCGCCCCTGGGTCCGCCGGATTGCCGGCGGCGGGGTGGCCCTGTACGGCCTGTGGATGCTGCTGGGCGTATGGATGTGATACCCCGCCCGTCCGGGCGGGGCAGCGTTCAGGGGGGGTGAAGAACGCGGGTCAGTCCGCGAAGAAGTCGCGCGAGAAACGCACCGGCAGTTCACGCTCGCTGCCCGCCGGAAGGATATCGATCACGAAGTCGAGCGTCTCACCGCTGCGCACCGTGACCTCGGAGAGGAAGTAGATGGCATCGCCATCCCGCACCTCGCGGAAACGCAGGCTGCGCATCTGGTCATTCATGTTGGTGGTGGTGCCGCTCACGTCGGCGGAGACCGCCTGCATGCCTTCCTCGCCACGCTCCATCACGCTGATATTGACCATCGCCCGATTGGAACTGCGCCGCACGTCATAGGCCCGCGCCACCTCGGGGGACAGGAAGGTCGTGTTGATCACGTTGTAGTGGACAACATAATTGTCGAACTCCGCCTCGTTGGCGGATGCGATCGAGCTGCCGAAAGCAACCGCCGCCAGAGCGACGAGGAGGCCGGTAAAGACCCGATGCATTCTTGCCATGGATGACTCCTTTGCCTGATTGGGAAAGCGGGGCCCTGCGACGGCTCGTGTCCAGGAACCCCTCCTGCGAGTCTAGCCATTTTTGCGGCCGATGGAACCGGGAACCCGGGGCACCACCCCGCCCGACCCTGACAGGATCAGAAAGAGCGCACGATAATCAGCAGGATATAGAGCCCGACCAGGGCGATCATCGGCGAGAAATCAATGGCGCCGGTATTGGGCAGGGCACGGCGCAGCGGACCCAGAAGCGGGCGGTTCACGGCGCCAGCGAGGCGCATGATCGGATTGTTTGCGGCCCCGCCACCACCGGCCTGGATCCAGCTCATCACCACCTCCACGATCAGCGCGATGATGAATACCCAGATCACGCTGGTGAGCAGTTCGCGAATCGCCACCACGAAGATGACACCAAACCCCGCGTCAAGACCGACGATCAGCACACGCAGCCAGATCTCGATGCATTTGAGCGCAATCATCAGCACGATCGCCGCCAGATCGACCCGACCCAGCGACGGGATCAGCGGCCGCAGCAGCCGCAGCGGCGGATCGGTCAGCATCACGATGGTCTGCGAAAGCGGGTTGTAGTAATCGGCCCGAACCAGGCCGAAGATCGTACGCAGGATCAACAGGATGATATAGATCCCGAAGACAACGCTGACGAGAAAGATGGCGATCTCTTGACCGGTTCCTGCGGCGGGCATGCGAACTCCTCGGGTGACACTGAATACGTTGGACGTCTCAACGCCCGACCACCCCGGTGCCGCCCGGGTTGGGGGCACCGGGGTGGTCGGGCCTCATCAAGGGCCGGACTTCCCGGGACGGGCGCCCCGTGCGGTCCGACCGCTCAGCCCGCGTATTCTCGAGCAAGCCCGGCGGGATTCCAAGCACGATGGCATCTCAGCGCCGGACATCCATGCAGTCGCGCACCCGGGTGGCGATCTCCTCGATCGACAGCTCGGTCACGTCCAGATGCGGGATCTGCCAGCTATCGAAGAAGTCCTGGATGGCGCCACACTCGGCCCGGCACTGGGCCAGACTGGCGTAACGGCTGTCGGGCCGGCGGCCTTCGCGGATCTGCGCCAGACGCTGCGGGGCGATCGTCAATCCGACCAGGCGCCCGCCCAGCCCCCGCAGCCCCTCTGGCATGTGCGGGACATCCCCCTGATTCAGGTCCTCCGGAACCAGCGGGTAATTCGCCGCGAACATCCCGAAGGTCATCGCGAGATAGAGGCTGGTCGGCGTCTTGCCCGAACGCGAGGCCCCCAGCAGCACCACATCGGCCACCGACAGGTCCTGTACTGTCAGGCCGTCGTCATGGGCCAGGCTGTAGTTCAGTGCCTCGATGCGGCGATCGTAGAGGCTGACATCGCCCATGCCGTGGGCGCGCCCGGAAACCGACTGCGCCGACAACCCCAACGTTCCCTCCAGACGCTCGATCTGCTCGCCAAAGACGTCGATGACCGGCACCGGGCAGTGCCGCAATTCGGCGCGCAGATCGGCATTGGCCAGTGTGGCCACCAGCAGCGCCGGTTGCGGCCCGGCCTCCGCCCGCGCAAAGACCCCGGCCAGACGCCCCGGGGTCTGCACAAAAGGCAATCGGTGCCAGGCGGGGTCGACCTCCGGGAACTGGGTCAACAACGACCGCGCCAGGGTCTCCGCGGTAATCCCGGTTCCGTCCGAGACCAGATAGACCTGCGGACACTGGGCGGTGTAGTTCACCATCACCGCAGCCCGTCATCCGGATCATGCACCCGCGCGAGCTGCTCCCAGGTCGACAGCAGAGAGTCGGGGTTCAACGACAGCGAATCGATGCCCTCGCCCATCAGCCAGGCAGCCAGCTCCGGGTAATCCGACGGGGCCTGGCCGCAGATCCCGACATACTTGTCGGCTCGCCGTGCAGCCCGGATGGCCATGCTCAGGAGCGCCTTGACCGCATCGTTGCGCTCGTCGAAGGAATCGGCCACCAGCCCCGAATCGCGATCCACGCCCAGCGTCAGCTGGGTCAGGTCATTGGACCCGATGGAGAAGCCATCGAAATATTCGAGGAACCGCGCCGCCAGCAGCGCATTGGAGGGGATTTCGCACATCATCACGACCTTCAGGCCGTTCTCGCCGCGGCGCAGGCCCTCCTCGCCCAGCACATGGATCACGTCAGCGGCCTCGGCCAGCGTGCGCACGAAGGGCACCATAATCTGCACGTTGTCCAGGCCCATCTCGTCGCGCACCCGCCGCAGGGCCTCGCACTCCATCGCGAAGGCGGGACGGAAGGTCTTCGAGCGGTAGCGCGAGGCCCCGCGAAAGCCGAGCATGGGGTTTTCTTCCTGCGGCTCGTAGCCCGCGCCCCCGATCAAATGCGCGTATTCGTTGGACTTGAAGTCGGACAGGCGCACGATCACCGGCTCTGGCGCGAAGGCCGCCGCCAGCGTCGCGATGCCCTCGGCGAGCTTGCGCACGAAGAACTCGCGCGGGCCGTCGTCGAATCCATGCAGCCGCTCGGCAATGCGCTCCTGTACCTCGGCATCCAGCCGGCCTGGGTCCTCGGCGTAGTCCAGCAGCGCCAGCGGGTGCACCCCGATGGTGCCGTTGATGATAAACTCCAGCCGCGCCAGACCGATGCCCGCGTGTGGCAGTTGCGAGAACGCGTAGGCGCGGCCGGGGTTGGCCACATTGAGCATCAGCTTGACCGGCAGCTCCGGCAGTTCGCCGATGTCGGTCTTCCTGACCTGATATTCCAGCTTGCCCGGATACACGTGACCGTCGTCGCCCTCGGCGCAGGAGACGGTCGCCTGCATCCCGTCGCTCAACACCTCGGTTGCATTGCCGCAGCCCACCACCGCCGGGATGCCCATTTCGCGGGCGATAATCGCCGCATGGCAGGTACGCCCGCCGCGGTTGGTCACGATCGCGGCGGAGCGCTTCATGATCGGCTCCCAGTCCGGGTCGGTCATATCCGCGACCAGGATGTCGCCCTCCTCCATGGTGTGCATGGCATCCGGGGAGTCCAGCACGCGCACGACACCGGCCCCGATCTTCGCGCCGATCGCCCGGCCCGTAACCAGGGGCTCCGCCTCGTGCGGCGCCAGTTCGTAGCGCTCGCCCGCGCCCAGCTCGACGCGGCTCTCCACGGTCTCCGGGCGCGCCTGCACGATGAACAGCTCGCCGGTCTCGCCGTCCTGCGCCCACTCGATATCCATGGGCCGCCCGTAGTGCTGCTCGATCGCCACCGCAAAGCGCCCGAGCTGCTCGGCATCGGCATCCGACAGGCAGAAGCGCTGGCGCAGGTCCTCCGGGGTCTCCTCGGTGCGGGTACCCTCCCCGGTCAACACCATGCGCACCGCCTTGGTGCCGAGGGTGCGGCCAATGATGGCGCGCTTGCCCGCCGCCAGCGCCGGCTTGTAGACCTGATACTCGTCGGGGTTCACCGCGCCCTGCACCACCGTCTCGCCCAGCCCCCAGGCCCCGGTGATGAACACCGCATCGCGAAACCCGCTTTCGGTATCCAGCGTAAAGATCACGCCGCTGGCGCCGACGTCGGAGCGCACCATGCGCTGGATACCGGCGGACAGCGCGACCTCGTCATGGGCGAAACCGTTGTGCACGCGATAGGCGATGGCGCGGTCGTTGTACAGGCTGGCGAAGCACTCGCGCAGGCGCTGCAGCAGGGCGTCGATACCGCGCACGTTCAGAAAGGTCTCCTGCTGCCCGGCGAAGGAGGCCTCGGGCAAATCCTCGGCGGTCGCGGAGGACCGCACGGCAACCGGGACATCCGCGCCCAGTTGCGCATAGTGCTCGCGCACGGCCTGTTCCAGTTCCGGCGGCAGCTCGGCCTGCTCGATCCATCCCCGGACCTCGTGCCCCGCAGCCCGCAGGGCCTCGATGTCGTCGATGTCCAGATCCGCCAGGCGCGCCTTGATACGCGCGTCCAGCCCGTCCCTGGCGAGCAGGGCGCGGTAGGCATCCGCGGTGGTGGCGAACCCGCCCGGCACGCGCACCCCGGCCGCGCCCATCTGTCCGAGCAGCTCCCCCAGGGACGCATTCTTGCCGCCCACCTTCGCGACATCGTTCATGGTCAGGTCGGCAAGATCGACTACCCAGCGCATTGCAACTCCTGTTTGGATGTGGCCCCGCCCACCGGCTTTGTGACCCTCTTAACAAGAGGTAACCACCGTGGTCGGCTAAACTTTCCCAACTTGCATACTAGAGAGATTGTGTGACCACCGCTGCTCCCCCTCGTTTCAGCCTGTTCCGTCCGCTTCTGTCCACCATGCTGCTGGGCATTGCGTTACTGACGCAAGCGGCCGCGGCCCACGCGGCCGCGGCCTCCATGAGCATCCTGGGCGCGGTGGAGAACGTCCGTATCGTCCAGGAAGATGTCGTGCTGGAGGCGCGCATGGATACCGGCGCGACCTCTTCCTCTCTGAACGCGCTGAACAAGGAGCGCTTCAAAAAGGATGGCGAGGACTGGATCCGCTTCGAGATCATCGACCCGGACGATGAGACCGCACGCATTACCCTGGAGCGACCGATCGAACGTATCGTACGCATCCGCCGCCACAGCGGGGAATCACAGGAGCGTCCCGTCGTGCGCATGGAGTTCTGCATGGGCGGCCTGCGCCTGGCCGCGGATACCAGCCTGATCGACCGTACCGCCCTGACCTACCAGGCCCTGATCGGGCGCAGCCACATGGCGGGCCACATCCTGGTGGACTCCGGCGCCGAGCATCTGCTGGCGCCCGACTGCCCGGCGAATACACAGTGAAGCGCTTCCACCTGCCGATCCTGATCGTGCTGCTGAGCACGATCGGGCTCGGAGTCTTCGCCTACAAGGTGCTTGCGCTGAACATGCCGCTCGCGCCGGGCGCGGCAGCCGAGACCTGGCTGGTCGAGGCACGGGTGCGCTACCAGCCCAGCGGCGGCGCCACCAATGTCCAGCTGCGCATCCCCGAACGCCTGCCCAACTTCGCCCTGCTGGACGAGGGCTTCGTCTCGCGCGGCTACGGCCTGAACACGCTCGGCGCCGGTGATGACCGCATTGCCCAGTGGACCACCCGCCAGCCGCGCGGCGAGCAGGTGCTGTACTACCGCGCCACGCTTTATCGGATGGGCGATGACGGCTCCGAGGCCGAATACCCGGGGCCGGTATCCGTGCCCGAATGGACGGAACCCCACCGCTCCGCGGCCGAGGCCCTGATCGAGGACGTGCGCGCCCGTTCCTCGGACATTCAGACCTTTGCCTCGGTGCTGGTGAACGACCTGGCGGAGGCGCCCCGCGCCTCCAATGCCGCGGTCTTTGTCGCGGACAATGGCGACCCGCGCGCCCGCGCCGAGACCCTGATCGACCTCCTGGCCACAGCGCGCATCCCGGCGCGCATCGTCACCACCCTGCCACTGCGTGACGGCCGCCGCGATATCAGCCCCGAGGTCTGGCTGGAGGTCCACAACACTCGCCGCTGGGTGCCGATCCATCCGCTCAGCGGCAAGATCGAATACCCGCAGGACGTGGTCGTATGGGCGCACGGGACCGACCCCGTGCTCGAGGTCAGCAATGGTCGCGAGGCCGAGATCCGCTTCGCCGTGTCGCGCAGCGTGCAGGATGCGCTCGCCACCGCGGAACGCTTTGGCGAGACGGTCAACGCCCGCATCCTCGACTTCTCCACACTGGCCCTGCCGCTGGGCACTCAGAACACCTACCGCGTACTGCTGATGGTGCCGCTGGGGGCCATGATCATCGTCTTCCTGCGCAACGTGATCGGCATCCAGACCTTCGGGACCTTCATGCCGGTACTGATCGCGCTGTCCTTCCGTGAGACCCAGCTGCTGGCGGGAATTATCCTGTTCACGCTGATCGTGGCACTTGGGCTGGGCGTACGATTCTATCTGGAACACCTGCGCCTGCTGCTGGTACCGCGACTGGCGGCCGTCGTCAGCGTGGTGATCATGCTGATGCTGGGCATCAGCATCCTGTCGCATCACCTCGGGTTCGAACGGGCCCTGGCGCTGTCGCTGTTCCCCATGGTGATCCTGGCCATGACCATCGAGCGCATGTCGGTGGTCTGGGAGGAACACGGCCCGTCGGACGCGATCACCCAGGGCATCGGCAGCCTCGTGGTCGCGGCCGCCGCCTACGGGCTGATGGCAAACCGCCAGCTGGAGCACTTGCTGTTCGTGTTCCCGGAACTGCTGCTGGTACTGCTGGCCATGACCCTGCTGCTCGGACGCTACACCGGCTACCGCCTGACCGAACTGTTCCGCTTCGGCCGCATCCAGGACGCGATGCGGAGGGACAGCTGATGCCCGGCTGGCTGCCCCGGTTTGTCCGCCCGCGCGTGCTGAAGGAACAGGGCATCGTGGGCATGAATGCGCGCAACGCCCGCTACATTGCCGCCTGGAACGCGCGGCGCTTTTACCCGCGCGTGGACAACAAGCTGCAGACCAAGCAGCTCGCACTGGATGCCGGCCTGTCGGTCCCCGAGCTCTACGGGGTCGTGCGCACCCACCGCCAGATCCGCGAGATCCGGCGCGAACTGCGCCAGCACGAGCAGGGCTTCGTGATCAAGCCCGCCCACGGGGCCGCAGGCGACGGCATCCTGGTGATCGACGGCTGGCGCGGCGACCGACCGCGGCGTGCCGGCAGCCGCACCCTGGAACTCTCCGAGCTGGACGATCACATCTCCAACATCCTGTCCGGGATGTACAGTCTGGGCGGGCATCCGGATGTCGCCATGATTGAGCAGCGGGTGCGCTTTTCGTCGGTGTTCGATGCCGTGGCGCACCAGGGTGTACCGGACATCCGCACCGTGGTCTACCGCGGCTACCCGGTCATGGCGATGATCCGACTGCCTACCCATGAGTCCGATGGCAAGGCCAACCTGCATCAGGGTGCAGTGGGTACCGGGATCGATCTCGCTTCGGGACGCACGACTGGCGGGGTCCACCACAATCAGCCCTGCCGCAACCACCCGGACAGCGAGCACAGCCTCGTCGGTCTGCAAATACCCGGCTGGGAGGCGCTGATGGAGCTGGCCGCCGGTTGTTTCGAGCTGAGTCAGCTGGGTTATCTGGGGGTGGACGTGGTCATTGATGCCGAACGGGGCCCGCTGATCCTGGAGCTGAACGCGCGCCCGGGACTGGCCATCCAGATCGCCAACGGCGAAGGCCTGGACCACCGCATCCGCACCGTGGATGCCCATCTGGAAGCCGGTACGACCGAAGCGGCGACGGAACGCGCCCGCTGGTCCGGCACGACCTTCGCCCGTCCCGCCGCAAGCGGCGATCCCGCGGCCGCGACACGCACGCAGTTTGGGCTATCCTAGGCGCATGACGATTGCAGCCGCCGCCCCGACACTGGACATCGAACAAGCCCTGGCCAACGCCGAGCGCGTGTGTGCCCGCCATGGGGCACGCCTGACCGAACAGCGTCGACGCATCCTGGAGCAGATCCTGCGGACCGAAGGCGTGATCAAGGCCTACGACCTCATTCGCGCCCTGTCCTCCGACGATCACAGCATCAAACCGCCCACCGTCTACCGCACACTCGCCTTCCTGCTGGAGCAGGGCCTGATCCATCGCATCGAGAGCCTGAACGGATTCGTTGCCTGCTCGCATCCGGGCGAGCGCCACGAATCGGCATTGATGATCTGCGATGGCTGCGGCCGCATCACCGAATTCCACATCCCGGAACCGGTCAGCCGTGCCCTCGACAGCGCAGCGGCAGAACAGGATTTCGCTATCCAGTCGCGCACGGTGGAACTGCACGGCCAGTGCGGAGAATGCCGCCGCCAGCCACGGGATTCGACCTGAGGACCATCCCTGATGACGCCCCCCCTGGAGTCCTTCCCGCCGCTGTTGCGTGAGGACACCCGGCTGGTGGTCCTGGGCAGCTTTCCCGGCATCGCGTCACTGCAGGCCCGGGGCTACTACGCCCATCCCCGCAACCAGTTCTGGCTCATTGTCGGCCAGATCCTGGGCGAACCCCTCACCGAACTGGACTACCCCGGCCGTTGCGAGCGCCTGCTCGATCACGGCGTCGGGCTGTGGGATGTCTACGGCGCCTGTACGCGCAAAGGGAGCCTGGATAGCGCCATCCGCAACGCCGTCCCCAACGATCTCGCACGCCTGACCCGCGAAGCGCCGGGCCTGCGCATGATCCTCCACAACGGCGCCGAGAGCGCGCGCCGTATCCGCGAGAGCCGCGCCCTGGGCGTCGAGGCGCTGCGCCTGCCTTCCACCAGCCCGGCCAATGCGCGCACGAGTCTGGCCGCCAAGCGGGAAGCCTGGGCCGAAGCCTTTGCCCGCGCGGGCCTGCCCCGCGACTAATCCCCGTCCCGGACTCGATTTTGCGGGTTGAAAAGCGGAACGTTATTGTATAACGTTCATTACCATATTGTAACGCTATAACGATTCACCCCACGTTGACCGGCACTCACTGCCCCGTGCAGAGGGTTGCCCCCAACCAGGAGCCCGAAATGCCGCGCACCCACTACACCCGGCCCGTACTCGCCGGACTGACCGCCCTCACCCTCGCCGCCCCCGGAGCTGCTGCCGCGCAATGGGCCGCCCCTGGCGACGACTCAGCCTGGGACCTGGATATCTCGCTGATCCTGGAAGGCGTCTATTTCAACGAATTGTCCGAGGGCATCAGCGACCCGGCGGGCTTCGACGACGGCCATGATCATGGCCACAGCCATGGCCACGACCATGGTCATGACCATGGCTTCGACGACGGTTTCAACCTCGGCCACAGCGAACTGGTATTCGAGGCCAACCTGGGTGACCTGTTCGACGGCGTGGTGATGATCGGCTTCGACGAAGACCACCTTGAGGTCGAAGAGGCCTACCTGGTCACCCGCGGGCTGCCCGCCGGCTTTCAGGTCAAGGCCGGCCGGTTCCTGTCGGACATCGGCTACATCAACAGCCGCCATGTGCACGACTGGGACTTCGTCGATCGCCCGCTGGTGAACGAATTCCTGTTCGGTGACCACGGTCTGCAGGAGACCGGCGTCCAGGCCACCTGGGTCGCCCCGACCGAGACCTACACCCAGCTGGGCATCGAGCTCCTGCAGGGCGACAACAGCTTCATCCCCTACGAAGGCGCGGGCGGTTCGCACTCCCGCGACGGGGACACGATCCACTCGTCATTCTCCGATGTGTCCGGGCCCCGCCTGATCACCGCCTTTGCCAAATTCGGGCCGGACCTGGGCCCGGATCATGCGGCTCAGTTCGGCATTTCCGGCGGCTATGCCGATACCTGGCAGCAGCAAACCGAACATGGTTCGGGGCTCGAGGAATGGGATGGTGATGCCTGGTTCGCCGGCATCGACGCCGTCTATAAGTACAGCTCCGGCCGCGCCTACGGCCACGGCGACTGGCGGCTGCAGGGCGAGTACTTCTACCGCGAAGTCGACCTCGATTATCAGCGCCGGCAGTTTGATACCAACCATGAACGCCATGGCATCACGGGTAGCGGAACCTCCAAACAGGACGGCCTCTACATCCAGGGCGTATACGGCTTTGCCCCCCGCTGGGAGGCCGGCCTGCGTGCCGAGGCGCTGGGCCTGACCAATCGAGGCCGGATCGAGCGCGATGGCCTCGATACGACCGTCCCGTCCTTCGGCACCTCGTATCGCCACAGCGCCCAGGTCACCTTCCGTCCGGTGGAGCCGGTGTTCCTGCGCGCCCAGCTGTCGCAGAATGATTTCATCGATGACCATGGCCACCGCGACCGCGGGCTGGAGTTCCTGCTGCAGCTGAACGTCGCCCTCGGTGCCCATGGCGCCCATCGCTTCTGATTTTCACCCGCGCGGGTCCGGTCGGGCCCGCGCCCCGATCCTGTGTCCGCCACTCCCGCCAGCATCGGCCCCCTGATTCCACACTACATTGCCAAGGAGTCCCGCATGTTTCCACGCAAGACTCGTCGTCACCTCACCCGCACATTCGCGGCCGTTGTCGCCGCCACCCTGCTCACCCTCGCCCTGCTGCCGGCACAGGCCGCCGCCGGGCTGAACATTGTGGCCACCACCTCCAGCCTGGGCGTGCTGGCCCGCGAAATCGGCGCTGACCAGGCCGAAGTGCGCGTACTCGCGCCGCCGGACCGCGACGCGCACTACCTGGATGCCCGCCCCAGCTTCATGGCCGCGCTGCGTCGCGCCGACATGCTGCTGGAACTGGGCGCCGGCCTCGAAGAAGGCTGGCTGCCGGCCGCCCAGCGCGGCGCCAACAACCGCGCCATCAACTCCGGCCAGCCGGGCCACTTCCGCGGCGCGGATCAGGTCGAGCTGCGCCGCTCCATCACCATGGATGGCCCAAACATGGGGCACGTGCATGCCGAGGGGAACCCCCACTTCAATAGCGACCCGCTGCGTCTGGCCGAGCTGGCCCTGGCCCTGGGCCAGCGCATGGGCGAACTGCGCCCGGAGCACGCCGATACCTTCATGGAACGCGCGGAGCACACCGCCGAACGCCTGCGCGCGCACGCCGAGGCACTGGCCGAGCAAGTCGCGCCGGACCAGCGCATCGTGGTCTACCACGAGGATCTGGACTATCTGGAAGAGTGGCTGCCGGTGGAGGTCGTCGGCTATCTGGAACCGGCCCCGGGTATCCCGCCCACCGCCCGCCACCTGCGCCGACTGGTCGGTGATCTCGAAGGCACCGAAGGCACTGTCCTCTATGCCGAGTTCCAGCCGCCGCGCGGGGCCGAGTTCCTTGAACGCAACCTGGGCTGGCCGACGCATGCCGTCCCGCTGGACCCGCCGGCCGACGCCGGCCTGGACGGGTACCTGGAGCTGATGAGCACCTGGGCGCAAACCCTTCCGCAACGCTAACGGTTGGCAAGGCCAGCCGTATCCACGGACCCGGAAAGCCCCTTTCCGGGTCCGTTATCATTTGCATCCCCCTCTTTCTGCGAGCCTGCATGCCGCCCGAAGCCCTTCCCCCCATCTTGAGCGCACGCTCGGCCCGGCTGGGATTTGACCGGCCGGTGATCGGCCCGCTGACTCTGGAGATACCCGCCGGCGCCCGCTGGGCGCTGACCGGCCCCAACGGAGCGGGCAAGTCGCTGTTGCTGAAGGCCATCACCGGCCAGGCCCGGGTCCATGGCGGGCTTTTCCAGCCCGCCCCTGCGGCCCGTATCAGCCTGCTGGCACAGGACCACCACCGCCCGCAGCCCTGGCCCCTGTCGGGGCATGACTGGTTTCGCGCAATGGGCGCCACGACACCCGCACATGCGGGCGTTCGCGCCCTGCTGGATCGACGCCTGGACCGGCTCAGCGGCGGTCAGTGGCAACTGCTGCGCCTGGCCGCCGTGCTGAACAGCCACGCGGACGACGCATCATCGCAGCGACTGATTCTGCTGGACGAACCCGCCAATCACCTGGATGCCGAAGTTCGCTCCGACGCCATCGAACTGATCAAGACCGTCCCGACCCAGACAACGTTGCTGATCACCAGCCACGATGATGCGTTCCTGCGGGCGCTCGAGCTGGAAATCCATCCCCTCGCGGAGTATCTCGATGCCCGGTGATCTGCTGCTGATACCGTTCCTCGCCGGCGTACTGATCACCATACTCCTGGCACTGGCCGGCGCCGGTCTGTTCCTGCGCGGATCGGTCTGGCAAGCCCTCGCACTGGGGCAATGGGCCGCCGTCGGCGGCGTGTTCGCCTCCATCCTGCACTGGCCGGTACTGCCGGTTGCCCTGCTGCTGGGGGGCGGGGTCATGGCGCTGCTGCAACGCAGCCGCGAACGCGAGCGCCTGCCACTGGCCGTATTTCTCGCCGGCCTGGCGGCGGTCACGTTGCTGGCGGCCAATTTCGCGCAGGCCAGCCTGGCTGCGGCCGCATGGGCCGAAGGGCAGCTCTACTTTGCCGGCCCCGGCGAGCTCCAGGCGGCAGTGGGGCTGGCCCTGCTGACCGTGCTGATGATCCCGGTGCTGCGCCGCATCTGGCTGCATGCCCAAATCGCACCGGATGTAGCCGCCGCAAGCACCCCGGTGCTGTGGCAGCGGCTCGGCGAGATTGTCTGGCTGGTCGCGGCCATCGTGCTGGGCAGCATGGTGCTGGGCCTGCCGGCCGCCCTGGCCACGCTGCTGCTCCCGGCATGGGGCGCGGCCTGGCTGGCGCGCAACTTGACCGGTCTGCTCCTCTGGACACAGGGCATCGCCATGGTCGGGTTCCTGACCGCCTGGGCCATCAGCCTGCCGCTGGATCAGCCCTTCGCTCCGGTGCTGGTGCTGGTGAATGTCGTCCTGGCGCTCGGCGCCCGGATCGCCGCCATGCTGCGCTGACCCCGACCGCACTCACAACCCACGAGCCGTACCATGACATCCAGAATCTCGAATTCACCATCCACCAGCACGTCGCCCATTTTTCAGGCCATCGAGAAGGCACAGGGCGACCTGCCCTGGGGCAGCTTTCTGGATGCCGGGACCGGGCGCAAATCCATCGAGTGGATCTGCAGTCTGGACACCGAACGCTGGACAGCTGTCACCGCCACGCAGGAGATGGCCCAAGCCACACGCAAGGCCTCCGGGCCCGGCCTGCGCCGACAGGACCGCATCCTGGTCGGCAACTGGATGTCCGATCAGCTCCTGTTCGGTGAACGCTTCGACACCGTCCTGCTGGACTACTTCATCGGCGCGATCGAGGGGTTCGCGCCCTACTGGCAGGACCGCGCGCTGCACCGAGTGCGTCCCCATGTGGGCGAGCGCCTCTATCTGGTCGGGGTCGAACCCTATGTGCTGATCGAACCCAAAGACGAGGCAGCCGCGATCGTGCGCGAGATTGGGCGCCTGCGCGACGCCTGCCTGTTGATCGCCGGCAACCGGCCCTATCGCGAATACCCGTCATCCTGGGTCATGCGCCATCTCGGCAGCGCCGGATTTCGGGTTCTGAATGTGCGCTATTTCCCCATTCAGTACCGCGAACGCTTCGTCAACGGCCAGCTCGACCTGTGCCTGCGGCAACTGCCGCATTTCAGCGACGCCGGCCTGGCCAAGGCCATGCATCACCAGATCGAGGCCCTGCGCAAACGTGCCCTGCCACTGGCCCGCAGCCAGGAAGGGCTAAAACACGGCGCGGACTACCTGATTACCGCCGAACCCATGGCCGAACGCCATCGCGGCCTGCCCGATCCCGCACAACCCCCGCAGGCCTCCGCAGCCGGCTCCCGGGGAAACGCCGCATGACCCTGTAATACCGGGTATTGGAAACCATCAACTGGGGCAGAAGCCGGCCGGGTTTGCGCGATCGTCGCGCACGCACAGCGTTGCGGTTCACCTGTAGCAGAGTGACTGCACGGCCGTCACCGCGCATTAAACGCACGCAAAAGCGACTCGAGCGCGGACGCGCGATTCAATCAGCGTCTCCCTGGCCCCTGGCCTCGCGCAGAATGTCGCGCGCGGTTGCGACGAAATCCAGGATGTACGGACGCTCCCGGTCGGCACGACGAACGGTGATCGCCAGCTGGCTCCAAAGGCCCTCCGGGCCAAGCCGCACACGCCGGGTCGCAGGCGGTCCGGCGGCCCCGCCGTCGAGCCCGGCCTCCAGCTCCGGAAGGGCCCAGTCCGGCAGGACCGCAACCCCGCGGCGACTGGCCACGAGTTGCAGGAGCATGGCGCTGACCTCCGTGGTCCGCCGCGGGACCGAAAGCCCCGCCGGATGCAGAAAGCGCCGATAAATATCCAGACGCTCCTCGCTGACCGGATACGTGATCAACGTCTCCCCATGTAGATCCTCCGGCGCCGCGCAAGGCCGCTCGGCCAGCCGGTGTCCGGCCGGCACCACCAGGAGATTTTCGTAGTCCATCAGGTGGACCGATTCCAGGTCGGGATCATCCACCGGATCGACTGCAACGGCGGCATCCACATCACCGTTGCGCAAGGCGTCCAGGGCCGTGAAACCATGGCTGAGGGTCAGATCCAGTTCCACCTCCGGCCAGTGCCGCCGAAAGGCCCCGACCGCGGGCATCAACCACTGAAAGCAACTGTGACACTCCAGCACCAGGAAGAGACGGCCACGCCCCCCGTCGCGGATCTGCACCACATCGCGCTGGGCGGCAGTGATCTCGGGCAACACCCGGTCGGCCGCCTGTAACAATCGCTCGCCCGCACCCGACAGCCGCACAGGCCGCGTACGGCGTTCAAACAGGGTAACGCCCAACCGTTCCTCCAACTGACGCAACTGATGCGACAGCGCCGACTGCGTCACGCAGAGGCTTTCGGCTGCGGCCGTCACGCTGCCCAGGCGCACGATCTCCCGAATCGCCCGCAGGTGGCGAACGTCCAGGGTGATCGCCAGGTCATGATCAATATTCATAAAAACAATGAAGAAATATCGTTTTACTCATGCCTACAGCTTGCGGAGACTGGGCCGCGTGTTCAACCCGGAGACCCATCCATGATCACCACGCATAACCTTGGCTTTCCCCGTATCGGTGCCCGACGCGAGCTGAAGACCGCGCTCGAGCATTACTGGCGCGGCGACAGCAACCGCGAAGAACTGGAAGCAACGGGGCGCGAACTGCGCCGACGGCACTGGAGCTGGCAGCGCGAGGCGGGCATCGAGCAAGTCCCGGTCGGCGACTTCAGTTTCTACGATCACGTGCTGGACATGATGCTCACCCTGGGGGTTCTGCCGCAGCGCTTCCACGCGGCGGCGAGCGAAGACCCGCTGGATCTGGCCTTCTACATGGCCCGCGGGCGTTCGCGAAACGCCCGGCTGCCGGATGTGCCGGCCCTCGAGATGACCAAGTGGTTCGATACGAACTACCACTATCTGGTCCCGGAACTGACGCTCCAGCAAACCTTCGCGGCCGATCCGAGCCGCCTGCAGACCGAGATCCGCGAGGCGCGCGCAATGGGGCTGCAACCCAAGCCGGTGCTGCTCGGCCCCGTCAGCTTCCTGTATCTGGCGAAAATGAAGGATGACGGGGAGCCCCTCGAATTGCTGGACCGGCTCGTCCCGATCTATCAAGAGCTCCTTGAATGGCTCGGAGACGAGGGGGCTGGCTGGGTCCAGATGGACGAACCCATCCTCGCAACGGATCTCCCGGTCGAATGGCAATCGGCATTGCAGACCGCTTACGACCGCCTCCATCGGGGTGGGCCACGCATCCTGCTCGCAACCTACTTCGGCACCCTTGGCAGCCAGCGCGATCTCGCCATGGAACTGCCGGTCGCCGGGCTTCATGTGGATGCCGTGCGCGGCGCGAGCGAAGTATCCACCCTGATTGCGCGAGTGCCGCAGGACAAGATCCTGTCGCTCGGCGTCATCGACGGTCGCAACGTGTGGGCTGCCGACCTGGAGGCCTGCATGGACACCCTGGAGCCGGCCGCGAGCAGCCTGGGTGCCGACCGCCTGTGGCTGGCACCCTCCTGCCCCTTGCTGCATGTGCCGGTGGACCTGGAACAGGAGACCGGGCTGGATACGAAACTGCACGGCTGGATGGCCTTCGCAAGGCAGAAACTCGCCGAGCTGGCGGCCCTCAAGCGTGGCCTGACCGCGGGCCGTGCAGCCATCGCCGCAGAGCTGGAGCGCAGCCGCCGCGCGCGCAACAGCCGCCAGAATGCCGCGCGTACACACCAGCCACTGGTGCGGAAACGGGTGGAGGCACTGGCACCGCACGATGACTGCCGCGGCTCGGCCTATGAACAACGTGCACCGCTGCAACAACGCGCACTCAACCTCCCGCTGTTCCCGACGACCAGCATCGGCTCCTTCCCGCAGACCCGGACCATTCGGCGGGTACGTCGAGACTACCGCCGCGGCGAAGTATCCCGGGAAGACTACGAGCGCACCATGCGCCAGGAGATCGCGCGTGTGATCCGCTTCCAGGAAACGATCGGCATGGACGTGCTGGTTCACGGCGAACCGGAACGCAATGACATGGTGGAGTATTTCGGCGAGCAACTCGACGGTTATGCCTTCACCCGGCATGGCTGGGTACAGAGTTACGGCTCCCGCTGTGTGAAACCCCCGATCATCTACGGCGATGTGCAGCGCAGCACACCCATGACCATCGAGTGGATGCGTTATGCCCAGTCCCTGACCGACAAGCCGACCAAGGCCATGCTGACCGGCCCGGTCACCATGCTGCAATGGGCCTTCGAACGCGACGACCTGCCGCGCGAGGCCATTGCCATGCAGATCGCGCTGGCGCTGCGCGACGAGATCGCCGATCTCGAAAGCGCCGGGATCGGCGTGATCCAGGTCGACGAACCCGCGTTCCGGGAGGGCCTGCCGCTGCGTCGAGGCGAATGGAATGACTACCTGGAGTGGGCCGCCCGTTCCTTCCGTGTCGCGACCTCCGGTGTGTCCGATGTCACCCAGATCCATACCCACATGTGCTACTCGGAGTTCAACGACATCATCGATGCCATCGCATCACTGGATGCCGACGTCATCACCATCGAGACCGCACGCTCGGATATGGAACTGCTGGATGCCTTCGAGCGCTCCACCTACCCGAACGAGATCGGACCGGGCGTCTATGACATCCACTCTCCGCGCATCCCGCAGGTCGAGGAGATGGTCGCGCTGCTGGAAAAGGCCGCACGCGGAGTCCCGGCCGAACGGCTGTGGGTCAACCCCGACTGCGGACTCAAGACCCGCAACTGGGACGAGGTCCGTCCATCGCTGGAGGCGATGGTCCATGCTGCGCGCGAGATGCGGAGTCGCCATTCCGAGGCCGGCCAAAAAGCCCGTTCCGGGGCTTGACGCAAAAACAGAGATGAGTATCATTCTCACTTAGATACACGGCCTGGACAGCTGTGTGTCGCCAGGACGAAAGGCGACTCCCTGCCTTTGGTCTCTCCAACCTCCGTAAGCATTGCCGCCGGATTGCGCATCCGGCGGCTTTTTTATGTTCTCGGCTCGAATGTTTCCTGAATGCGCACGCTGATCGTGCTTGACATGCAAATGCGAATCAGTATTATTCGCATAAATACGAGACACGGGCGCTGCGGCGACGTATCTCCACTTTCGCACTGTTGTCTAGCCAGCCGCTTCTGCATGCCAGCCAGACCGCCTTGATTCAGAGGTAAGGGCTGATGCATCGCAAGCAAACCACACTGTACCGTTCCGCGGGCCTCGCCCTGCTGGGCCTTGGCCTGGCCTCGCCTGCGACCGGGGGCACGCCGGAAGGTCCGCTGCAACTCGAGCCGGTTCGCGTCTATGCCGACCGTTTCGGAACCACGAGCCAGGACGGTCCCTCGCAGGCCTCGGTCAAGAACCGCGAGACGCTGCAGCAACAGCAGGCGCGTTCTCTGGATGACGTTCTGCAAGACATGCCCGGTGTCACCACCAGCGGTGGCCCCCGCACGACGGCGCTGCAGCCGGTCATCCGCGGTCTGGGGGACGAGCGCGTGGTCATACGCCAGGACGGTGCGCGCCAGAACTTTCGTTCCGGGCACCGCGGCCGGGTATTCTTCGATCCCGAGATCCTGCAACAGGTCGAGGTGCTACGAGGCCCTGCCTCGACCCAGCACGGTAGCGGTGCGCTGGGCGGGGTGATGAGCCTGCGGACCCAGCGCGCAGATGACTTTCTGCACCCGGGTGAAACACAGGGCGGGAGGGTCACGGGCGGTTACCGGGACCAGGGGCAGGAAACCCTGCTGGCGGGTACCGCAGCGACCCGGGGCGAGCGCTGGGGCCTGCTCGGAAGCGTGGCACGGCGCAACGCCAGCGACTTCGCCGATGGCCGCGGCGAGGATGTGCCGAACACCGCCGACGCTGTCCTCTCGGGGCTGGTCAACGCATCCTTTCAGCCGCACGAACACCACCGGTTCGAACTGGGCCTGAGCGCCTATCGCAACGACCACGAGATCCCCTCGGCGGCGAACACCGCCAGCACAGACAACATTGTTGACCGCAATACCCGCAGCGACACCCAAACGCTCGGCTACGAATGGCGCCCGGACACGGCCAACGTGCGCGAGCTGGATGTGGTTGTGTACCGCACGCGCGTCGATCTGGACGAGACCCGCCTCGAAGACGGTCGGCATGACGAAACCGCGCTGACCACACTCGGCCTCGATACGACGTTTCGTCAGGGGTTTGCGACAGGATCGGTCGATCATCTGCTGATCCTGGGCGGTGAACTGTATCGGGATGATCAGTCCGGCACCCGCAATGGCCTGGATCGACCGCAGTTCCCCGACGCCGAACAAACCGTGGCCTCCGCGTTCGCACACCACAGGATGTTTTTCGGCGAACGCATCGAGCTCACGCCCGGCGTACGCATGGACCGGTTCAGGCAGGAGGCTGCGGGGCAACCTTCACGCAGCGAGTCCGAGACCTCGTGGCAACTGGCGGCGCGTTACGCACTCAGCCAGAACCTCGATGCCTACGCGAGCTATGCCGAGGCGTTTCGCGCCCCTTCGCTGACGGAGCTGTATGTCGGCGGTCAGCACTTTCCCGGCAACCTTTTCGAGCCTAACCCGAACCTGCGCCCGGAAACCGCGCGCAACGTCGAAGTCGGCGCCACGTACGAGACAGACGGCATCCTGCGCGACGGGGATCGTCTGAACGTGCGGGTCTCCGCGTACGAGAACCGTCTGAGCGACTTCATCGAACAGCGCGTGGTGTTTGATTCGTTCTTTCCCGTGCCGACCGGTCGAACTCTGAACGAAAACGTGCGGGAGGCGCGCATTCGCGGGCAGGAACTGGAAGTGGGCTACCAGACCCGTTCCGGCTATCTGAAGCTCGCGGGCTCGCGTCTGCGCGGGGTGGACCGCGCCCAGGGCACCCCGCTGGGAGGCATGCCGGCCGACCAGGTGTCCCTGGAGGCGGGCACCCGGGCGTTGTCGCCAGCGTGGCTCCTGGGCGGTCGGATGACGGCCGTGCGCGACCAGGATCGCGTGCCGGAGGATGGCACCGCCACGCCGGGCTACACCCTGTTCGATCTCTTCCTCAGCTGGCACCCGCAGCATTTCGACGACGCGCTGCGGGTTGATCTCGGTGTCGACAACCTGACCGACCGCACCTACCGCAATCATCTGTCAGCTCTCAACAGCCCGGGACGCAACCTGCGTCTCCAGGCCACATACCGCTTCTGATCCCGGGAGGATTGCCATGAACGCCATGACCCTTTTGTCTCCACTGCAGGAACCCACCCCCGAATCCACGCGCGAGATCGTACAACGCTGGCAGAGCCTGAAGGACGCCGAACCTCAGATTCGTGCGCGCGATGCGGCCGATCGCCTGGGGGTATCCGAGGCGCAGCTGGTGGCCGCCCGCTGTGACGGGTTGACGATCGTGCGTCTGCGCCCTGCCTGGGCGGACCTGTTGGCGGAACTCGAGTCCCTGGGATCGGTGATGGCCCTCACGCGCAACGAGCATGTCGTACACGAAAAGCACGGCAAGTACCTTGGGGCAAAGGTATTCGGAAACATGGGCTTGCTGGTGAACCCGGACATCGATCTGCGCCTGTTCCTGAGCCAGTGGGATCATGTATTCGCCGTCACCGAGGAGACCCGCAGCGGAGTGCGTCACAGCCTGCAGGTGTTTTGTGATGACGGCCTCGCGTTACACAAGATCTACGCCACGCAGCAAACGGATGATGCCGCGTGGTCACGATTGGTCGGCCGGTTTCGTGCAGCGGATCAGTCACCCGGCATTCGCGTGTCGGCGCCCCATGCGATTCCCGCGGATCCACCCGACTCGTTCGTGGATGTGGGGGCCATGCGGGCGCGCTGGGATGCACTGAAGGACACGCATGACTTCGTCGATCTGCTGCGGCAGTTTGGAGTCGGTCGCCTGCAATCGCTCCGTCTGGCGGGCTCGGAACGCGCCTATCCGGTACAGCAGGATGCAGGCCGTATCGTCCTGGAGTACGCCCGCGACGACGCATTGCCCATCATGGTGTTTGTGGGCAACCGTGGCCTGGTTCAGATTCACACGGGACCGGTATCGAAACTGGTACCTGCCGGGGACTGGTTCAACGTCCTCGATCCCCAGTTCAACCTGCATGTGCGCGTGAGCGCCATCCATTCCGCGTGGGTCGTCGCGAAACCGACGGTGGATGGGCCGGTTCACTCGCTGGAATTGTTTGACGAGCAGGGAACGCTGCTGATGCAGGTATTTGGCGAACGCAAGCCGGGGCGCCCCCAGGACCCGCGCTGGCGGGCCTTGCTGGGCGTCCTTGAGCCCTGCAACTCGGCCGAGGCAAGCCATCATGTCGCGTCGTGAGATCCTGCGCTCCCTGCTCGCGCTGCTGGCCCTGCCGGCGACCGGTGCCACGGCCGGACCGCCGGATCAACGCCTGGTGTCGATTGGCGGGGGCGTAACCGAGACGATCTTTGCACTCGGAGAAGGCGGTCGCCTGGTCGGTGTGGACACGACCAGCACCTACCCGGAGACCGCTCGCGCGCTACCGACCGTCGGGTACCAGCACACGTTGCCGCTGGAGGGGATTGCAGCGCTCCGGCCCAGTGCCCTGCTGCATGACGGCTCGGCCGGACCGGAGCGCACCCTGCGGAGACTCGAGCGAATGGGCATCGACGAGATCGTACTGCCCGGAGAGCCAGGCTTCGAGGGGTTTCGTGCCCGCACCCTGAGCCTGGGCGACCTGTTCGGACGCCGGGACGAGGCGCAGAAGATCATCGACTCAGTCGCGACCGAACTGGAAGCGGTCCGCCGCAAGACCCCGTCCGAGGCACCTCGCGCGGTGTTTCTGATGTCGCACGGGGAAGGCGCAACGGTCGCGGCCGGGCGTGCAACCAAGGCAGATGCACTGCTGCAGCTCGCCGGGGGCCGCAACGTGTTTTCCGAGTTTGAAGGCTATCGGCCCGTATCGGTGGAGGCACTCATGCAGAAGCATCCCGATGCCGTTCTCACCACCGGGGCCGCCGCGACCGACGCGGCCTTGCGGGGCGTCCCGACACTGCAGGGCGATACCTTGTTCTGGCTGGGCTTCGGGCCGCGTCTGGGCCAGGCCGTGTCCGAGGTCGCGACGTTCCTGCAGCGTGCGGTGGCCCACGACACCGGCCATCGCTCGCCGATCGCATGAGCGCCGTCCTCGAACGCGCGGGACTCGCGGTCGAAGGTCAAGCGCCGACCGGGAGCGAGCACCCGGGATCACGCCAGACTCGCGCGCGCTATGTGACCCTGGCACTGATCCCGGCGCTGGGGCTGGTCATGATAATCGGTCTGCTCACCGGCGCCGTGGCGACCTCCCCGCGGGATCTTCTCGTCCTGCTGCCGGGGGCCGGAGGCGACGAGTGGACCCGCTACGTGCTGCTCGAAGTGAGACTGCCGCGTGTGGTGCTGGGTGCCCTCGTGGGAGCGGCGCTGGGCGCCAGCGGTGCAGCGCTGCAGGGGCTGTTTCGGAACCCGCTCGCCGACCCCGGATTAATCGGGGTCGCCGCGGGAGCCGCGTTCGCAGCGGTGGCGGTGATTGTGCTCGGGGGCACGGTGCTGGCGCCGCTGGTAGGGTGGCTGGGCATGGCGGCGCTGCCCGTGGCGGCGTTCCTCGGGGGGCTGGTCACCACGTTACTGGTCTACCGTCTGGCCAGTCACCAGGGGCAGACGGCCGTGGCGACCCTGCTGCTGGCTGGCATCGCGATCAATGCGATCGCCGGCGCTGGCACCGGGTTGCTGGTGTACATGGCCGATGACCAGCAACTGCGTACGCTGACCTTCTGGAACATGGGGTCCCTCGCCCAGGCGGAGTGGGCCTCCCTGGCCGTGGGAGCGGGATTGATTGCCCTCGCGTTTCTGGTCCTGCCGCTGGCCGCGCGGGGTCTGAACGGAATGATGCTGGGCGAAAACGTGGCGCGGCATCTCGGGTTTTCCGTGCACCGACTGAAACTGCTGGTCATTGTCATGGCCGCGCTGGCCGTCGGTTCGGCGGTCGCTCTTTCGGGCATCATCGGCTTTGTCGGGCTGGTCGTCCCGCATATCCTGCGCATGGCGATCGGCCCGGACCATCGCTACCTCCTCCCCGCATCTGCGCTGGGGGGCGCCCTGTTGCTGGTCATGGCCGATGCCTTCGCCCGGGTGGTGGTCGCCCCGGCCGAACTGCCCATCGGTTTGCTGACCGCGCTGGTCGGCGGACCCTTCTTCCTCTGGCTGTTGCTGCGCATGCGGGGACGCCTGGGATGAGCGCCCTCACTCAAGCCATCGACCCGCCCGGGGACAGCGTGCTGGAGGTATCCGGGGTCTCCGTGCGGGGGCAACGTGGCTGGCGTTTGCAGGAGGCTTCGCTGAGCGTAATGCCCGGCGAGATCCATGCCGTCATGGGCCCCAATGGCGCAGGCAAGAGCACGTTGCTTTCGGTGCTGTCCGGCACCCTTGAACCGGACGCAGGCGAGATCCTCTTCGACGGCCACCCGTTACCGGCATGGTGCCCCGGAATGCTGGCGCGCCGTCGCGGCATTCTGCCGCAGGAGACCACCGTCAGCTTTCCCCTCACCGCGTGGGAGGTAGCCGCCCTGGGGCGTCTCCCGCACGCCACACCACTGGAGGACCCCGAGATCGTGCGTCGCGCCATGCACCGCATGGACGTCCTTCATCTGGCCCCGCAACGCTATAGCGACCTCTCCGGAGGGGAACGTCAGCGCGTACAGATGGCCCGGGTGCTGGCCCAGGTTGCCCGACCGGCGCCGGACCCCGCAGCACCGGTGCTGCGGCTTGATGAACCCTCCTCCGCGCTGGATCTGAGGCACCAGTTCGAGCTGTTTGAACGCATGCGCGACGAGGCCCGGGCCGGCAGCGCCATCCTGGTCATCCTCCACGATCTGAACCTGGCAGGCCGTTATGCGGATCGCCTGACGTTACTGCACGATGGGCGTGTTGCAGCGCAAGGGCGCCCGCGGGACATCCTGGACGCCACGATTCTGGAGCGCGTCTGGGGTGTGCGCGCCCGAGTCACGCCAGGTGCCGCGGGGGCACCCTTGCAGATCCACCTCCTGGGGCCGGCCCACGAGCCGGTCAGGGTCGGCTGAACGTCGCGGGCGTCGGGCAGGAGAGCGAGACCCTTTTTTCGATCTCGCGGGGCGCGCAGGGTAACGCCGAGAAAGCCAGGATGGCTCTACTCAGCGCTTCCGTAGTGGGAGCGATGGCCACGAGGGAACGCGGGAAAAGGGACCGCGGTCCTGCCCTCGCGCAGCCGATCCGTCCCGGGTCCGGCAGGCTCCTGGAAAGACGCAGATTCAGCGATTGTCGGGTGCACGGCGTTCGACACGGGCCACCGCGTCGTGTGCGTGCAGGCTCTCGCGGTGGCGGACGTGGACGCGATAGCCCTGTGGGGCGTAATCCGCATTCAGGGCGTCATCCAGCCGCCGAACGGCATCCTCGCAGAACATCAGATTGCGGCCATTGGCGAGCGCGAAGGCCTTCTCGTCGACACGCTTCACCGCGGTTTGCAGGGCCGTGCCCAGTGCCCGTTCCACGCGATCAATCAGGGTGGGCAGCGGCAGCGTCGGCACGAGCGGGTCCAGCCCGACGGTCACGGTTGCCTCGCTGCGCTGGCTGTGGGGTGTCGCGACAATGCCCTCGGCCCGCCCCAGCCATTCGCGTACCGTGGCCGCATCCACCGCCGATTGCGAGAAATCGCGGTCGAACTGCTCCTGAATCGCCTGCCGTGCCAGGGCAGCGGAGCAGGGACAGGTGGAGGAATAGCCGACCTCAATCTCCAGCTCCAGCGCAACCGCTCCGGCCTCGCTGCGTGCCGCGATCCGGAACGGATAGCGCTTCCACCCGGCTGCCTCACTGACCAGGGCCGGGCGCTCCAGCGGCAGCGCCCCGGCCAGACGAACCTCGGCCACGCTGGACAGCCCCTCGTGCGAAGCCAGGAAGGCTTCGAGCACACCCGACAGCCGCGCGGCATCCAGCTCGCGGGACTCGAGCTCCCGCAGGGCCCCGTAGAGCCGGGACATATGAATCCCGCGCGCGCCGGCAGCGTCGAGGCTCACGCCCGCACTGGCGCGGGCCAGCACCGGCTGGCCCGCCAGATACAGCGGAAGGCTGATGTCCTCCATACCCACCCAGTCGAGTGTGGACGCATGCGTGGGCGCCGACGCGGCGATGTCCGGCAGCGGATCGGTCGTGGCGGTTTTCGAATCCGGCAAGGCGGGAGACACGCAGGTAGAAGACATAGGGCACCTGTTTTCATGAGAGTCGGCCCCCTTTACCAGACGCGGAGCCGATCCTTGTTGTCGGGGATTAATCGAAACGTTATATTGTAACATCATGAGCGTAATGGACAGAAACCCCATGACCCGCGAAGAACTCCTGGCCATGCCGGCCGAGGACTACATGAACGAGGCCCAGCTCGCGTTCTTCCGCAAGCGACTGCTCGAAATGCGCGACGAGATCCTGGCCGACATTGAAGGTGCCCGGGATGATCTGCTCGAAAACGAGCGCACCCCGGACGAACTGGACCGCGCGGCCATCGAGGAATCCCGACTCCTTTCGATGCGCGTACAGGAACGCGAGGGCCGCCTGCTGCGCAAGATCGACCAGGCCCTGGACCGCATCCAGACGGGCGAGTACGGCTACTGCGAAGTCAGCAGCGAGCCTATCGGTCTGCCGCGGCTGCTGGCGCGCCCCACGGCAACCCTCTCCATCGAGGTCAAGGAACGTCAGGAGAAGACCGAGCACGTGTTCCTGCGCTGAGGCCCACCACCTTTCGATCCGGGCGCACCCGGTGCCCGGGCATCCCGATCTCCAGGAGGTACCATGAAACGTCTTCCCGTCACTGTCCTCTCCGGCTTTCTCGGCGCCGGCAAGACCACCCTGCTGAACAACATCCTGCACAACCAGTCGGGGCTGCGCGTCGCGGTCATCGTCAACGACATGAGCGAGGTCAATATCGACAGCGCCCTGATCCGCGGCGGGCAGGATGCCGTCACGCGTACCGATGCCCGCACGGTCGAGATGACCAACGGCTGCATCTGCTGCACGCTGCGGGACGACCTGCTGGTGGAGGTGCGTCGCCTTGCCGAATCCGGGCAGTACGACTACCTGGTCATCGAATCCACCGGCATCTCCGAGCCCATGCCGGTCGCAGCCACCTTTGCCTTCCGCGACGAAGACGGACAGTCCCTGGACGATGTCGCCCGCCTCGACACGATGGTCACGGTGGTGGATGCCGGGGCCCTGCTGCAGGACTACGCGTCCAGCGATTTCCTGGGCGACCGCGGCGAATCGCTCGGCGAGGAAGACGACCGCACCGTCGTCGACCTGCTGGTGGACCAGATCGAGTTCGCCGACGTCATCGTCCTGAACAAGGTGGATCGCCCGACGGCGGAACAGCTCGATACGGTACGTGGCGTCCTGCGGGCCCTTAACCGTGACGCCCGCATTATCGAAACCACCCACGGCCAGGTCGCACCGGAGTCCCTGCTGGGTACCGGACGCTTCGACTTCGAACGCGCCTCCCAGGCCGCTGGCTGGGCCCAGGAGATGATGGGTGGCCACACCCCGGAGACCGAGGAATACGGCATCTCCAGCATCGTGTACCGCGTCAACCGGCCGTTTCATCCGGAGCGCTTTTTCGACCTGCTGCACGAGGAATGGCCCGGCATCATCCGCAGCAAGGGCTGGTTCTGGCTGGCTTCGCGTCCGGACTGGGCCGGCACGCTGTCTCAGGCCGGCGGGGCGCTGACCCACCACGCCGCCGGGTTCTGGTGGGCAGCCGTTGCCCCCGAGAAACGCCCGACCCACGAGGACTGGTGGGAAACGGCCATCGCCCCGGTCTGGGATGACCGCTTCGGGGACCGACGCCAGGAGATCGTACTGATCGGCATCCACATGGACGCGGATGCGATGCGCAAGCGTCTCGACGCCTGCCTCCTCACCGACGACGAGATGCTGGAAGGCCCGGAAGGCTGGGTCCGCTATACCGATCCGTTCCCGGTCTGGCGTCTCGGGGCCGAGGACGCCGAGCCCGAAATGGAGACCACGGAACCGCGCCCGGACGTACCCGCATGAAGGCCTCACAAACCTCACAGCCGCTCGGCAAGGCGCCGGCGCGGCACCGCTTCATTGATCGTGCCACCGAGCTCAAGGGCATTCACCGGAGCAATGTGAACGCCCTCATCTGGCGCCGAAGCCTGGATCCGCAGCTCAGGGACCAGGCCCGTGCTCTGGTATCCCAAGGCCCCGGAATGATCCTGGACGCCCGCTGCCGGCCGGACCAGGTCCGGGAACGGCTGCACGCATCCGCCGACCTGCCACCGTTCAAGATTCATCGTCTGGCATATGATCTTGAACGGCTGGCGCACAACTTCGCAGTTGTGGCGCATGCAGTCAGTATCCGCCTGCAACTTGAGGTACTGGCCCACCAGCCCTGCCCCCTGTTTCATGAGGACCACAACATCCTGCGGATGGTCTGCAGCTACACCGGCCCCGGAACCGAGTATGCAGACGACCGCTTCGTAAACCGCGACCGCCTGGGTTGTGGCGACAACGAAGGCGTTCTTGCCGGGCATCCGCCAATCGCGCTGGACCGCGGCGCCGTCATCCTGATGAAGGGCAAACGCTCACCCACCTGCGGCGGGCTGGCAGCCGTGCATCGCTCGCCGCCCGTCACAGGCGACCCGCAACGCCTGCTGGTACGACTCGACCACCCCTGACCCGGGACCGCTGCGCGCGCCGAGAGGCGACGCCCTCCCTGCCCGTAACCATCGGGATGAAATCGCGCCTTGCATCCCGATTGCCCCGGTTCGCGAACACGGACTGGTGGCCACGACGGACGCCGCCCGCAGTACCCAACCGCGACGTCCGGCGTGCGCACACCCCGACCCCCTGATGCGCCCCCGCCTCCGGTCCCGGAATAGTCGATCAGACCGACCGCGCCACTGCATCCACAACCCCGCATGGCGACCGGCATTCAGTGCTTGACGCGCGCATCCCGCTTACGTGATCATGGATGCGAATGGTTATCATTTATATGGAGGCAGAATGTTCACCCTCGACGCATGGCTGGAAAACCCGAACCCCTCGCTCCGGATCATCGACGAACGCTCGCATCGAATCGTGGCCGAATGGCGCGGCCAGGAACTTCGGGATTTGCTGGATACTGGCATCATCGCACCCACGGATTGCTGCGGCCCGCAATCCCGCGCAACGGCCCACGAAACGATTCGCGAGCTCATCCTGGAGGCCTGCCTGGAGGGCATCACCGTGCAACGCAGACCGTCAGAACCCGCCTCCGCACCCGCGGTGAGCGCTCACGCCGCAAACACCCACCCCGACCGCCCCGCGCACGGGCACACCCGCGAGCCCACCGCCGCTGGCCGCCGCTCACGGCACCTGACCTGCACCCGGGCGCCCGGAACGGCACAGCCGACCCAAAAACACCGTGACATTGCCAAGGGGCAGGTTCTCCACGTAGCGTTCCGGAAATGCCCACCGCCGCATTGATGCCGTGAACCGCGCCGAACGCATCTTCCACCTGGACCGCCTGCTGCGGGCGCGCCAGCCACCATCGCTGGCACACCTGATGGAGGTGCTCGAGGTATCGCGCGCGACCGTCAAGCGCGACCTCGAATACATGCGCGACTTCATGCAGGCGCCGGTCACCTACGACCCGGAGGCCAACGGCTACCACTATGCGCAGGATGCCCCGGCCTTCGAATTACCGGGGCTGTGGTTCAACGAATCCGAACTGCTGGCCCTGCTGACCATGGAGCAGCTCCTGGAAGACGTGCAACCCGGCCTGCTGGCACCGACCATCGGGCCGCTGAAGACCCGCATCCGCGCATTGCTGGCAAGCGGCAACCAGCACATGGACACCCTGCGCCGGCGCATCCAGATCCAGCCACTGGCAGCGCGCGGCCGCCAAAGCGACACCTTCCAGGCCATCGCCGAAGCCACCCTGAGCGAACAGCCGGTCCACATCGAATATCACGGCCGCGCACGCAATACCGCCACCCACCGCAGCGTCCACCCGCAGCGACTGCTGTACTACCGCGACAACTGGTACCTGATCGCCTGGTGCGAACAGGCCGGCGCCCTGCGCACCTTTGCCCTGGAGCGCATCCGTTCCAGTACCCCGTCCGCTGGCCACTACTACACACTGGACGACACCGCCCTGGACGCCCACATCGGCGCCGCCTTCGGTATCTTCACCGGCCCGGCCGAGCAGTGGGCCGATCTGCGCTTTACCCCGGAGCACGCACGCTGGGTCGCCGACGAGTGCTGGCACCCGGACCAGACCGGCCACTTCGAAGACGAGCACTACCGCCTGCAGGTGCCCTATGCCGATCCCACCGAGCTGATCCAGGAAATCCTGCGCCACGGCTCCGGCGTCGAGGTCCTCAGCCCGGCGTCCCTGCGCCAGCGTGTGGCCGCGACCCTGCACGCTGCAGCCGCACAATACCCGGACCCGGCCTGATGCTGCGCCGCTGGTTACGCAGCCTGCGGCCAGGCCGCGCCCGCGGCCAGCTGGAGACGATCTGGCTCGCCGACCGCGCCGGCGCCCCGATGTACGCACAGGCCACCGCCGCCGTCACCGCGCAGGGCCTGTCCGGCGACCGCTACGCCACCGGCCAGGGCCACTGGCACACGGTGGAATCCTGCCCCGTCACCCTCATCACGGTCACCGAACTGGAACGCGCCACCCGCCGCGCCCGACGCCTGCGCGAGCCGGCCACACCCGCGCCCGGCGAACACCGCCGCAACCTCGTCGTCAGCGGCCTCCGGCACAGCCCGCGCACGGGCACCCTGCGCATCGGTGCCGTGCGCTTTGCCATCACCCGCCCCCGCCCGCCCTGCGGCTGGCTCAACCAGGTGGTGGGCTACAACTTCGCCAGAGCCCTGCGCCAGGACAGCGGCATCTGCCTGCAACCGCTGGAAACCGGTGTCATTCAGTGCGGCGATCGCGTGCACTGGGAGACGGAAGCGCCAACAGGCGGCCCCGAATAAACGCGCAAAAAAGGCAGAGGGGTGGCTCATTCTGTGAGCCACCCCCGGTGATGGAACGGTAGCCAAGTCCACCGAAGGAGACCCTCCATGGCGCAACCCCGGCAGGTCCGCTCCATTCCCGCCGTGCGCAGCGACCACGCCCCGCACGGCGAGTACAACCGCATCGCCACCACCGAGGAACTGCTGCAGCGCATACCGCTCGTCGGCCACCGCTACCACGATGACCCTAAGGGAGACGCTGATTGAATCGCACGTCCGCGTGGGTGCGTCCCAGTGTCTGGAGACAAGCGTTCCAAATTCACACTTCGTCTTCTTTTCGTGAATAGCGCTGCACCCGACGTCGCCTTCGGGCACCCGCTCGTTAACCCCATTACATCCCGGGCATCGGGATTGTCGCCCCTCTCTACAAGGGCTCGGCACCCTCGTTGAGCACCGCGATATAACGCCAGTAGGCAAAGACGCGGTCCCGGCGGCGCCCTGTGATCTCCCGCAGAATCCCCAACCCTTCGAGCGCCTCGACCGCGCGAGACGCCGTGGGGTAGGCCACCCCGGAACGCTCCGCAAGGTCATTGATCGAGGCCACCGGCCGTGTGCCCAGGGCATGGAACACGCGCAGGGCATTGGCAGCAGAGCGCCCCGTCCCCTCCACCTGTTCCCGGTCTTCCCGAAAGACATCCAGAAGCCGGTGGGCGGTCTCCACCGCCCCGTTGGCCGTCGTCAGCACTCCCTCCAGAAAGAAGTCCAGCCACGCCTCCCAGTCACCTTCGCGACGCGTTGCATCGAGCAACCGGTAATACTCTTCCCGGTTCTGCTTGAAATAGAGGCTCAGATAGAGCAGCGGCTGATGCAGCACACGGTCTTCGTGAAGGATCAACGCAATCAGCAGCCGGCCCATACGGCCATTACCGTCCAGGAAAGGGTGGATGGTCTCGAACTGCACGTGGGCCAGCGCCGCCTTGATCAGGGCCGAAAACGGCTGTTGGTCGTCGTGGAGGAAGCGCTCCAGATCGGCCATCTGCGACTCCACACGCTGTGGGGGCGGCGGGACGAAATGCGCATTGCCGGGCCGGGTTCCGCCAATCCAGTTCTGGGTACGACGCAACGAGCCGGGCTGCCGCTCGGCCCCTCGCCCCCGGGCCAGCAAGCGTTCGTGGATCTCCCGCAGCAGGCGATTGGACAAGGGGAATCCCTCCCGCAAACGCCCGAGTCCGTGTTCCAGCGCGGCGATGTAGTTGGAGACCTCCACCACATCATCAAAAGGGACGCCCGGCGTCTCTTCCAGTTCGAAGAGCAGCAGATCCGACAGCGAGGACTGGGTCCCCTCGATCTGACTGGAAACCAGCGCCTCCTTGCGCACATAGGCGTACAGGAACAGATCCGGCTCCGGAAGGAGCGCGGTAATCGCGTCCAGCCGCCCGCAGGCGAGCAGGGCCTGTTCATGCAGACGCCCCCGCTCACCGGCCAGATCCGGGAGCGGATCCGGGGGCAGAGGCGCCGGGACAAATGCGCGCACCTCTTCCTGCCCCACCACGGAGCCGATCTCGTACTGTCCCGAAAGACCTCGCTGCATGGCTGCAATCACTCGTGAGAATAACGACAGCCACTATTATCACTTTGGCCGGTTTTCGTTAATAGCACCCACCCCATGAATCTGCTCCCCCTATTCAAGGGAAGATGCTCGGGAGGTCATATCGGAAGGCTCGCCCGCCACCAGCGACTCGGTGCCATCGCCGTGGTGCATATCGAAATCGACAATGGCGGCACGGCCCACGCCATACAGGGGGGGTGGCTCATTCTGTGAGCCACCCCCGGTGGTAAAACGGTCACAACCCCCAACAGGAGCGCGACCATGCGACCGACCCACCGCACCGGACAAGCCCGCCGCATCCCCGTATTGCGCGGCTACTACGCACGCCGCAGCACCTTCAAGGCCACCGCCACCACCGAAGAACTGCTACAGACCATCCCCCTGGCCGGCTACCGCCACCACGAGGCCCCGAAACTGTGGCACACCCTCAAGCGCGGCCAGGCCCTGACCCTGCGCCGCGAGCGGCTGAACCCGCACGATGACAAGGCCGTCGCTATCGACTGGATCGACCACCAGCTCGGCTACCTGCCGCGCGAACAGAACCAGCTCGCCGCCGACCTCCTGGACCGCGACGAACCCCTGCTCGCCCGCATCATCAACAAACGCGACCACGGCGACCGCCACAACCGCCTCGAACTCGGCCTGTACCGCCGCCGCCCCAAAGGCACCACCTGAGTCCCGGGGCACCGGGGCTCAGGCCAGCAACCGGTCTGACCCGGCCCAGCGCGTTGTTCTCCCCCGCGAGCAGAACACCAGCCGCCATCCACACTTCAAGCGGTTTTCGTGAACAGCGCCCGAAATTTCTCGGACAAGCCGGGGGGGCTCACTCTGTGAGCCACTTGAGGGAGTACAACGGGACGTGCGCGCTCATTGATCGTTCCGGTGAGCCTCAACATACGCCCTGAGCAGGGCATTGATGCGGGATTGATACCCCTTGCCACCGTCCTTGAACCACTGCAGAACATCGGCGTCGATGCGCAACGTTACCTGCTGCTTGCGTGGAGCGGGTTCGAGCCCTCGCCGCGCCACGGCGCGAGCGAACTGCTCCGGAGTCGGATCGGGGATGTCCGAGGTATCAATGTCTTCGTCCGCCATCCGATTCAGGCGGTCCCAGTCGGTTTCCGATTTCTTTGAAGTATTGGTCGACATGAGCCTTCCCCGCCTTGCGTGCATGGATCAGCCGAATGGTGTCGGCCGTCTCGGTGTGGGCGATGAGGACGACGATGGGGCCGAGCTGTCCGATGGTGATGTATCGGCACTCACCGTAATCGTAGCGGTCATCCTCGTAGGTCAGCGTGTCCCCCTCGAAGACGGCCGGAAGATCCACGAAATCGATGCCGTGCTTGTCCAGATTGGCTCGGCGCTTTGCCTCGTCCCACAGGAATCCCTTCCTCAAAGCGTAGCTCCATATTGTAGTTACGACAATTCCGTTATTTCGGACCGGATCTCTCGGTTCGATTTTATGGTTTTAAGAATATTCGGTTTGAAAAAGCATCCATCCGCGTCTAGTATACACACTGCGAGAGAGGGAGTGCCCGTCCCAAACGGCCTCATTAAAGGTAAGAGTATTCTGCTTGAAACCAACAAGGAGCGTGTTTCCGGGGTGGTGCCCCGGCCTCATTTGAGCAGCAGGAAGCTGCCGCGCCCGGATCAGTGAAGTGCTTTTACCTATCCCCGGGAAGACAGATTTGGCACGGATAGCTCCCACCATGCCCTTGTAGCGGCACGGGCTAGATTGATGACAAGGAGGGGAGAGTTTTGACCGAGAAAGAGGATTTCAATCTTCGCTTCCAAGCCTTGACCGGATTTGCGCCGTTTGCGTGGCAGACCCGGCTTTTCCTGGACTGGTTCTCCCAAGGCCGCATCCCTGACGCCTGTGGTGTCCCTACCGGTCTCGGCAAGACAACGGTCATTGCCCTCTGGCTTATTGCGAGAGCGTCCGGCGTCGCCCTTCCTCGCCGCCTGGTTTATGTTGTCGACCGTCGCGCGGTCGTTGACCAAGCCACACTATTTGCCGAGAGGCTGAAAACGGCTGCCCCCGAGGCGCTCGGAACTTCCGACCTAACGGTCTCCACACTTCGTGGACAATTTGCCGACAACAGGGAGTGGCTTCAGAACCCGGCCGCCCCGAGCGTTGTGGTTGGCACCATCGACATGATCGGATCCCGACTCCTGTTTTCCGGGTACGGTGTGTCTTCTCGCATGCGGCCCTTTCACGCCGGACTTTTGGGGGCGGATACCCTTGTCGTTCTCGACGAGGCGCACCTCTGCCCGCCATTCGAGGCCCTTCTGGCTACCGTGGCAAACGATGAGGGGTTACACGCAACCGGACAAGCCCGCGAGGTTGTTCCACCTTTCCGTTTGCTACCGCTATCCGCCACTGGGCGCAAGGAAAGCAATCAAGTCTTCAAGCTGAAGCCTGAAGAGGTTGACCGAACCCTTCAACCTGTGGCTCACCAGCGCTTCAAGGCCGAGAAACACCTCATAGCGCACCAGCTCGACGAAGACGCCAATCTGGTGGAAGCCCTGGTCGAGCAGGCGTGGCAGCGGGGAACTGATGGCGCCCCGTCCCGAGTGCTCGTCTTTTGCGATCGGCGCACCGACGCAACCCGAGTGAAAGATGCCCTGGACAAACGCCTGAAAAAAGAAAAATTTCCACAGGCCACGGAGCTTCTTGTCGGGGCTCGGCGTGTGCGCGAGCGCGAAGCCTTACAGGCATGGCTCGAGCTGAACGGCTTTTTGGGTGAACCCTCATCGGTACCCGACACGCCGACCTTTCTGGTTGCCACCTCGGCGGGCGAAGTGGGAGTCGACCTTGATGCGGACCACCTGGTTTGCGATCTGGTGGCCTGGGAGCGGATGGTTCAACGCTTTGGCCGGGTCAACCGCCGGGGTGGTGAAGAGCGACGCGCCCGGATTGACGTGCTGGCCCTGTCCCCGAAGAAGAAAGCGGGTGAAGAAGAACACGAAATATTTCTTTCCCGTCGCGTCAGCCTGGAGAGACTCCCCGCCGTCGGTACGGAAGGAGCACGTGATGCCAGCCCGGCCGGTATCGAACAGGTGAAGCAGGAGGCCGCTGATGATCCGCCGCTGCGCGAGATGATGCAGAAGGCTTCCACGCCCCTACCTCTCCGCCCGCCGCTGACGCGTCCCGTGGTGGAGGCCTGGTCCTTGACCTCCCTGGATGAGCACGCGGGCCGGCCCGATATCGACCCCTGGTTGCGTGGTTGGGTGGATGAGCAGCCGCAGACCACCGTCGCGTGGCGGCGCACCTTGCCGTGGCGTCGGGATGCCGATGAGCCTCTGGCTGCGGATGTGGAAAGCCACTTCGAGGCCGCACCCATCCATCTGGAGGAAACGCTAGAGGCCACGACCCAGCTGGTCATGGAAGTCTTGTTGAAACGAGCCGGCGAGGTGGTCACGGAGGCACCACAAGAGCAACGGCTGCCCCAATCGGAACGAGCGCCGGCGGTGATCGCGCTGGGCCCCACGGGGAAATTCAGGGGGGCATGGACCATCACCGATCTGGAACAGCTTGGTCGCCGTAAACCTGATGAGCAGCGACGGGAACTGAGCTCCTGGAGCGGCGCTACGCTGGCCGTTGCTGCGCGGTTGGGCGGCTTGAGTGGAGACGGGATGCTGGATTCAAAAGCCCCCGCTCACGATTCGACCCTGGACGGTGATTGGGACGAGGCGTTGCGGAGCCGGCTCGGCTATTTTCCGGTCGGGCCGGGAGACGTTGCCCCGGATACCAAATATTGGAAGGTGGTTTCCACGATACCTGTGGCCGCCCCTGAATCGAATGCCGAGGGAGCGGCGGAAGCACTGCGCGTGTTTGTAACTCGTGGAAAGGGGGCATCGTCTGCGGGAGATCAGGCCGTGGCGGCGGCCGCGCAGACCTTGCCGGAGCACCTGGCCTGGGTGGCCGATGAAGCGCGCCGGATTGCCGAAGAGATCGGGTTGCCGGGTCCCTATGCCGAAATGCTGGTGTTGGCCGGTCGAGCCCATGACCTTGGCAAGGCACGCACCTTGTGGCAGGTGGCCATGAACGCTCCTCTCGCCGGAGGACCTTATGCCAAGACGCTCGGCGGTGGTGATGGAAGACGATTGAATGGCTATCGGCATGAGTTCGGATCGCTTCGGGACAGTGACAAACAGGGGTTGTTCGCGAACCTGGAGCCGCATTTACAGGACCTGGCCAAGCACTTGGTCGCAGCCCATCATGGTTTTTCCAGACCGGTGATTTCAGCCTTTGATCCTGATGCGGCTCCCGAAGAAAGGAGCGAAACAGCGCGAGAGGCCGCGAGGCGATTTGCTCGTCTGCAAGCCACCTGGGGACCGTGGGGATTGGCGTGGTGGGAGTCACTGCTACGGGCGGCCGACCAGCGGGCCTCCGCGCGGCTGAGCTGGGGAGGCAAATAATGGGCACCTCCAGCATACCAGTAGACCTGCTCAACCCCGGCCAGGTGCTTGCCTGCATGGGATTCCTGGAAGCGGCTGACCAACTTTTCGGCGATGCCAGAGGCGGATTTCAGTGGGAAAGTGATCACGACACTGCAGTCTCGTTCGTGCTTGATGCGCGGAGCGAAGACCCCGTTGCTCAGGTACTCGAATTTCTGGCCGGCTCAGAGATACACGAGTCGGCACCGGATGGGTGGACACCCGAGAAAGGGGATATGACCGACGTCGTTCGCTCGGGCGATTGCTTCCCTGGTGACGAGCCCAACCAGACCTCACTGCCCATCGTTTTGAGCAACCAAGGAACCGCAATTCCGCTTGGTCATTGGACCGATGGCACAACTCGCGATGAGTTCAAACTCTATTCGGGGAATCGGTCGGCCTTTTCGATTGCATCCAGCCAGATTCACGGGACAGTTCAGGCCAATGGAAAGGTGATCGTTCCGGGCGTCGCCCAACTTCTGGAGCGTGACAGTGAGGCCTTGGTGCGAGACCCCTTCGGTTTGGTTGTACCCATGAAGGGAAGCTTCAACATGGATGCACGATGTGCCTGGTCTGCAATCGATGCGGGCTATTCCCCGAACGAACACGACCAGAAGGTTATGGGGTCGCCCGTTGTTGAAATCATGGCCGCCTGGGGGCTGGAAAATGCGAGGCCGGGGCTGCTTGGCAAGAGGCGTTACCGGTACGGGACCTGGAAAGAGAGCTTTTCTCCGGTTCTGGCCCGGCCCATGTTGTCCGGTGGTTTTGGGGCATTTGAATGCCGACTGTTCACGTTCACGCTCGAGATGTCAGGGAAGAACAAGATTGTCCAATATGCGGAAGAGGAGAAAGCATGATGGCTGAGACTCAAGCTGTAACCAAGGAACTTCTGGACTCGTTTGTGAGCGATTCCGGACCTGTGGCCTTGCATCTACGGCAGAAGATGTTGCCGGTCGAGGGTGAGGGAGGTGTCATCTTCCCGCCGACGTACGCCAATATTGGGTATGTGATTGATGATCTCTCCGATGGCACCAAAGTAGCGCAGATGGATTCGGTGGGTTCACAGGCCAACCGCATGGAGCCACTGTTCAAGGAGCGCTACAAGGATCTGGTCCCGCAGGTCGACATCAAGCTCGAGAACGGGCGCACCGTGTCCATGCTTGATGCGGGCCACCGGCTGGGTGATGCACTGGTGCGTTCGACACGCGAACTTTCGGACGAGGCGCGAAAGGCCTTTGCCGCGTTCGACAAGGAGGGTGATGCCGAACCCATGGCCAAACTGGCCCCCACCTCGCTGGTATTCGGTGCCTGGGATTCCCGAGACAGTCAGACCAAGTTGCCGCGCCTGGTCAACTCGGTCATCCGTGCCTGGGATGTCGACAAGATTTCCAGGGCGGCCACCTATATCCCCCCGGTGGATTACGCCGAACTCGAGGTCTTTGATGAAAAGGAAAAGGAAAAGGCGGAGGGAAACTCCAAGAGCCCCCTGGCGCAGCGTGGTTTTGTCCACAACCCAGCCGATGGTGTTGGGGGGATTGTCGTTCGGGGAGGAATCTACCGAGATGTCACTGTGAACCTGGTGGCGCTCCGCCACCTCAAGGGGGACAACGCCGAAGCCTTGCAACGCTACATTTTGGGTCTCGCCCTGATTTCGGCCACTGACCCGCAGGATGGCTTCCTGCGTCAGGGCTGCCTGATCACTCCCGATTTCGACGAACCCGGCACGTGGCAGCAGATCAACCGGAATGGCCAGCGGATCGATCTGGACCTGAGCCTGGAAATTGCCGAGGGGTATGCCCGGGAAGCTGCGCGTGAGTTCGGTGTGGGTGAGGGTGGGATCTACGAGTTCGACAAGAAGCTTGCCAAGCAGGACGTGGCCAAGAAAGACAAATAAGGAGTCGGATGATGGCCGAATCCGCATTGTTGCTGAAAGTCCGGTTGCCAGGGCAGCGCTATCATGGTCTGCCCGAGTGGCCGCCCTCTCCGTTTCGGCTCTACCAGGCGCTGGTCGCGGGCGCACTTGTCGGCGAGCCTGATGGTCGTGCCGACGAGCTGGCTTCTCTGTTCGATTGGCTGGCCGAGCTTCCGCCGCCTTGGATCGCTGTCCCTCCGTCCCGGCGGGGCGGAGCTGTGGACATGTTCATGCCGAACAATGACCTCGATACGAAGGGCGGCGACCCACGCAAGGTACCCGAGATACGAGGGGCGCAGAAACACGTGCAGCCCCGATTTTTCGAGGCCGAGGCCCCGGTTAGTTATCTCTGGAACCTCCCGTTGGGAGAAAGAGAGCGGGGCCAGGAGATCGCCGCCGTTGCCGAGCGTCTCTACCAGTTGGGGCGTGGTATCGATATGGCATATGCCGAGACTGAGCTGACGACTCCTGAGGATGCCGAGACACAGTTGATGGAGAACGGCCTGATCCTCTATCGCCCTTGTGGAGAGAACAGGGAAAGGGGTGTTTCCCTGAGGGCTCCGGCACCCGGGAGCTTCGAGTCACTGCAAAAGCGGTTTGCCGCGCAGAGGGAGCGCCTTATCGGCGGACACTTGACCCAGGCCCCTCCGCCCCGTTTCCGAACGGTGACCTACAACGCCAAGCCGGTCAGATTGTTGTTCGACCTGATTTCGAGTTCCGAGAAGGGTTCAGGCTTTCATCCGATACCGCAGCGTCGCGCAACTTGGTTGACCGGGCAGGTTCGCGATCGGCTGGCTCACCTCCTTGGCCATGCCTTCGGCAAGGAGTTGGTCGGGCGGATCATCATAGGTCGAGGCGCAACGGCTGAAGACAAGGCCAAGCGGGTGATGATTACACCGTTGCCATCGATAGGCTCGGAGTTTGCCGATCACGCCCTGCGCCGAGTCATGCTCACGATCCCGCCCAACTGTCCCATCCCCGCTCGGGAGGTCGAATGGGCGGCAGGTGCCATTCATCTGGGTGTTACTGAAGAGGGGGAGATCGTCGACGAGAACCAGCCCCAGTTAGTGCGGGCTAGCGAGACCGGGATGCTGGACCACTATGGAGTGGGCGAAAACGGAGGCGGATTTCGGACTTGGCGAACGGTCACCCCCATGGTGCTCCCACTGAAGCGGCCGAAAGGTCGTGTCTCGGCCGCGGAACGCGCGGATCATGAAAGCCGGGTGGCTGGAACTGTTCTGAACTCATTGCGTCACGCAGGAGTGAGGACACCCGTAGAGACCATTCATGTTCAACGCGAGCCTTTCGACAAGAAGGGAATGTGCGTCAATGGCTATGAAGCGCCTGAACGATTTGAACCGCGGCGCCGTTACCATGTTGAGATCACTTTTGCAGAGCCGTGCACGGGTCCTTTGCTTATCGGTGATGGTCGTTTCATGGGGTTGGGGCTTTTCGCGCCAGACCGGCGGCGATCCCGTGATACTTTCGCCTTCAAGCTTCCCCCGAAGGCCCAGGTTTCCGTCGGTAATCATAGAAGCTTGCTATCTTCGGTTCGCCGCGCCTTGATGGCGCGTGCGCGCGATGAGGGTCAACGGGGTCGATCCATTCCTCGACTGTTCTCGGGCCACGAACAGGATGGAAGGCCGGCTTCAGCCGGGGGGCGGCATAACCATATCTTTCTGGCTGCGGATGATACCGACGGAGACGGGCTTGTCGACCGGATATACGTCTTCGCACCGTGGGCGTGCGATCGATCGACACCCATCCGGTACTCGGACTTGGTGTTCTTCGACCGCGTCGTCAGCTCCCTAGAATGGATCAATATGCGACATCTCGGCAGACTTCACCTGGAGAGGGAATCGACTTTGGATCCGGAAGACCATCTACTCCGGGCGGCCCGGAAATGGGAGACGGTGACACCTTACTGGAGCACGCGCCATCTCAAACCCGGAAAAGAGAGGGCGGCGATCGAGCGGGACGTTCAGATGGAGTGCCAACGTCGCGGACTTCCCATTCCTGCGATACGAGTCCGGGACTATCACCATGGACCAAACGGAGGGCAACCGAAGGCCTGGCTTCAGCTCGAGTTCGCTCAGGCAATTGCTGGTCCGTTACTGTTGGGGCGTGGCAGTCATGGGGGCAATGGGCTCTTCAAGCCAGCTCACTGATACAGAGCAATCCCCAGAACATCCAGCAGGGCGCCCTCGACAGCTTGTAGTTCCGTCCTGGAAAGGCTGGCCAGAGGGCCTTCGCCGAAGCGCGATGCATCAAGTGCCCGGAGCTGTTCCACGCAGACCCAGGAGTCGATCAGCAGGCGATCGCGCGCCGAAATCGGCACCCGGAGGGGCTCCAGCCCCTTGCGGAACTGCGTGCTGAACGGGGCCACCAGGATGGTCGGGAGCCCGCCACGAATCAGGGCGTTGGCCTGAAGGACGAGTACCGGCCGCGTCTTGCCGATCTCCCGTCCGTGGTTGGGGTTCAGGCGCGCTACCCATACCTCGCCTCGCCGTACCGGAACCTCCTTTATCGCCACCAAGGTCCGCCATCCGCTTCGCCGTCTGGATCTGGTGCCTCGCTTTCCAGTGGCAGGAATTGCTCTGCCATGTCGCGGGCCTCCTGGTAGAGCTCTGGATCCTCCGCGATCACCCGTGCCGCTCCTTCAAGCTGGCGTTCACGTCGCTCGGTGGCCCTGCGTTCCAGCATTTCGTCGATGGCGGCGCGCACCAGCTCGGAGCGGGGCATATCGGCCCGTGCGGCTTCCTCCGCAAGGCGGCGCTCGAGATCATCCGGGAGGCGGACGTTCAGCATACTCATCGACCACACCCTCATCTGTGTATTACGTATTGTAGTACACGTGTGGTGGCATGAGACTCCAACAGTGCCATCGCCTGCAAACCTGGGCGCTTCCTGCTAAATGGAAAACGGGAGGGTGTTCAGGGGATGAGGCAATGAGCGAATCCGGAGAACCGCGACCGGAACGTCAGCCGGAGCTGCCGCTGCCGTTTCCCGAGTTGACCGGCGACCAGCCGTTGCTGCCCGCGCGCATGATCAACGAGTTTGCCTATTGCCCGCGCCTGGCTTACCTGGAGTGGGTGCAGGGCGAGTGGGCGGACAGCGGAGACACGGTGGACGGTCGGCGCGTTCACCGCAGGGTCGACCGGCAATCGGGCAAGGCCCCTGCGCCCGATGAAGAGATCGAACCTTTCCACGCACGCTCCGTCGAGCTGTCATCCAACCGGCTGGGTCTGATCGGCAAGCTCGACCTGCTGGAAGAAGACGGTGAGGGTGGCGTCACCCCCGTGGACTACAAGCGCGGCAAACGCCCCCACGTGGCCAAAGGTGCATACGAACCGGAACGTATTCAGCTTTGCGTGCAAGGCATGCTGCTCGAAGACCACGGATACCGGTGCAGCAGCGGGGTGCTTTACTTCGCCGGTTCGCGCGAACGCGTGCATGTCGAGTTTGATGACGAACTGCGCGAAGCCACAGTCCGGGCCATCACCGGCCTGCGTTCCATGGCCGACGCCGGTCAGATCCCGCCGCCGCTCGAAGACAGCCCCCAATGTCCGCGCTGCTCCCTTGTAGGCATTTGCCTGCCCGATGAAGTCAACTTCCTCCGACGCGGCGAGAACCCGCCCCGTCCACTCTCCGTACAACAGGACGAAGCACTCCCCCTGTACGTGCAATCGCATAGCGCAAAAGTCACCCGCAAGGGCGAAGAACTCGTGATCTCGGTGAAAGACGAGGTAGTACAAAAGGCCCGCATCATGGACATCTCACAACTGGTGCTCATGGGCAACGTCTATGTGACCTCACCCACACTGACCGAACTCATGCGCCGCGAGATTCCCATCTCCTGGCATTCCTACGGGGGATGGTTTATCGGCCACAGCCAGGGTGTAGGGCACAAAAACGTGGAACTGCGCACCGCGCAGTACGCAGCCAGTTTCGAAAACTGGCGCTGCCTGCAGATTGCCAAAAGCTTGGTCGAGAGCAAGATCATGAACAGCCGCACCCTCCTACGCAGGAACTGGCGCGGCGACACAGAACCTCTCGAACTTCTCGCCCAACTGCGCCAAGATGCCCGCAGTGTACGCAAGGCCAGCTCCTTGCAGGAATTGCTCGGCATCGAGGGCGCGGCTGCCGCACGCTATTTTCGGGTCTTTGGCCAGCTCATCAAATCCGACCCCGACAAGAAGAGCTTCACCTTCGACTTCGCCCGGCGACGCCGAAGGCCTCCCCCTGACCCGGTAAATGCCCTCCTGTCCTACGCCTACAGCGTGCTCAGCCGCAGTTTCACCGTGGCTTTGTCGGCCGTTGGCTTCGATCCCTATCGCGGCTTCTACCACCAGCCCCGCTATGGCCGACCCGCTCTGGCCCTCGACATGATGGAGCCTTTTCGGCCCTTGATTGCCGAATCCGCCGTTCTTTCCGCCATTAACAATGGCGAGGTCCGCCCGACCGACTTCATCACCGCCGCAGACGCCTGCAACCTCACCCCTGACGGACGCAAGCGCTTCCTCGGCACCATCGAGCGACGTCTCAACCAGGAGATCACCCACCCTATTTTCGGATACCGCGTCAGCTACCGTCGCATCCTGGAGCTGCAAAGCCGACTACTCGGGCGCCATCTACAGGGCGAACTCGACCAACTGCCTGGCTTCACCACCCGCTGAGACTGGAGGACGCATGAAGAACGAACACCTCTATCTAGTCACCTACGACATCAGCGACCCCAAGCGATGGCGGGCCGTCTTCAAGGTCATGAAAGGCTACGGAGAGTGGCTGCAACTCTCCGTTTTTCAGTGCAGAATGAACAGCCGGCGCCATGCAGACCTAACCGCCACGCTTGATCAGATCATCCACCACCGCGAGGACCACGTCCTCCTGATGGACCTTGGCCCAGCCGACGCCGTAGACCCCCGGGTAACCAGCCTGGGCAAGACCTTCAAAGCGGTTCAGCGAGAGTCAATCATTGTGTAGAACTGCCGGAATGACGCGAGCGGTCCAATGATGCAAAAATCCCCGGGCAGCACTCGCGGTTGCTCAACTCCTTGTCAATTCGGACTTTTTTGCGCACCTGATAGCCGCGTTCCAACCACGCCCTGGAACGCACCACACCCGACCGCGACACCACTCGCAAAGCACCTCTACAATGCAAGTGCCAAGCGCCTCGAATCTGGGTCTGCTACCCGGAGCCTTTAGCTCCGGCCTCATTGAAGCCATTTTATTGCACAAGCCGCGCCCCGAAATTAGCTTGCTACCCGGAGCCTTTAGCTCCGGCCTCATTGAAGCCAGATCGAGAGTCCACGCGGCTTCCTGAGCCACCAGGGCTACCCGGAGCCTTTAGCTCCGGCCTCATTGAAGCAGTCAGAATTTCGATCTGATTGTCATATAGTGGTTGCTACCCGGAGCCTTTAGCTCCGGCCTCATTGAAGCTTCTTTCAAAGAAGAAACTTGTTCTTGATATCTCTCGCTACCCGGAGCCTTTAGCTCCGGCCTCATTGAAGCCCCGGCAAGGCCCCGTGCCACGTCGGCATCCTCGCGGACGCTACCCGGAGCCTTTAGCTCCGGCCTCATTGAAGCGTAGACTGTATATCTTCTATTCGATATGGCTTCGACGTGCTACCCGGAGCCTTTAGCTCCGGCCTCATTGAAGCGGGTGATTCGGCGGCGGGGCGAGACGCATCTGAAGAGCTACCCGGAGCCTTTAGCTCCGGCCTCATTGAAGCAATTCCGCCGCGCCATTCTTTCTAATCCGCCAGCCCGAAGCTACCCGGAGCCTTTAGCTCCGGCCTCATTGAAGCACAGCGAGCGGCTGCGTGGCCGGGACGTCGTGTGGCCGCTACCCGGAGCCTTTAGCTCCGGCCTCATTGAAGCTCGTGATTGAGAAAGGAAACACGAGCACAACGGGCTAGCTACCCGGAGCCTTTAGCTCCGGCCTCATTGAAGCCAGGTAGGACACCACCCCACTCGTATCGATACCCGCTTCGCTACCCGGAGCCTTTAGCTCCGGCCTCATTGAAGCGTATTGCAGACGCCGGTGGCAACTCGGGTGATTGCGCTACCCGGAGCCTTTAGCTCCGGCCTCATTGAAGCAGCACCCCACACGCTGGCCCCCAGCTTTTCCGGCCGCTACCCGGAGCCTTTAGCTCCGGCCTCATTGAAGCCGCGCCAATCAAGGGCATCACCTCTTCCAGGCGTGCCTTGCTACCCGGAGCCTTTAGCTCCGGCCTCATTGAAGCCGGGATTCGTGGGATTTCAAGGACTTACCTAAACCTGGCTACCCGGAGCCTTTAGCTCCGGCCTCATTGAAGCGCCCGGCTCGAGGTCGTCGAAGACCATCCCGGGGCGCTACCCGGAGCCTTTAGCTCCGGCCTCATTGAAGCCAGTTGATATCCAAATTCGGAGAGGGGTTGTACACCGCGCTACCCGGAGCCTTTAGCTCCGGCCTCATTGAAGCAGCCCACCCTGTCCAGCTACTTTCCGGTGGACCCGGGCTACCCGGAGCCTTTAGCTCCGGCCTCATTGAAGCAGGCTCGGGGTTTTCCTCGTAGGTCCACCACGACTGGCTACCCGGAGCCTTTAGCTCCGGCCTCATTGAAGCTGCTGCATGGACCGAGCCGCCTGACGGCTGTACTCGTGCTACCCGGAGCCTTTAGCTCCGGCCTCATTGAAGCCCGATGAACACGTGGGGGTCCGTCTACCCGCGCTGGGGCGGCTACCCGGAGCCTTTAGCTCCGGCCTCATTGAAGCTGCGTATGGTTGGACCGTCACTGATGATGGCGAGATGCTACCCGGAGCCTTTAGCTCCGGCCTCATTGAAGCAGCGAAACAACGGCGCGCTGCCCGTTGTTCAGGTAGGTGCTACCCGGAGCCTTTAGCTCCGGCCTCATTGAAATCCGCGACGCTCGGCACATGGCGGGACCAGGATATCTCCTGGTACTACCCGCCTCGCCAATCTCTGTCGCGTTGGGGACAGGCAAGACCGCGGCAGCGCGCCCCCCTGTGTTAGCGTTTGGCTTGCTGTTCGGGGGTTCCTGTCGTGAACGCGTGGAGGGGTTGCGGATGTTCGAGGCTGCAGAGTTGGGGCGTTCGGTCAGCAAGGCCGACTTCAAGCAGGCCGAGCCCGATCTGCGGCTTGCGTTGCTGCATGCTCAGCGGCTGGCCCGTCAGCGGGGGCTGCCAGTGATCCTGCTGGTCTGCGGGGTGGCCGGGGCCGGCAAGGGTGCGATGGTCAATCGGTTGCTCGAGTGGCTGGATTCGCGCGGGGTGCAGACCCACGTGTTCTGGGACGAGACCGATGAAGAGCTGCAGCGCCCACGCTGGTGGCGGTACTGGCGCAAGATGCCCGCGGCGGGGAACGTCAGCGTGATGTTCGGTGCCTGGTACAGCCGGCTGATCCAGGAGTTTCTGCAGCAGGGTGTCGATGCCGAAGGCGTCGGTGCAGAGCTTGAACGCATCCGTGCGGTGGAGCAGATGCTGATCGACGGCGGAGCGCTGCTGGTGAAGTTCTGGCTGCATCTGCCCCGGGACGAGCAGGCGCGCCGGGTCGAGAAACGCCGCAAGGACCCGCAGAGTCACTGGCACATGGCCCCGGAAACGGCGCAGGCCGCGGAACATTACGGCTCTTTCCTTTCGATCGCGACCCGAGTCATCCGCGAGACGGACACGGGCCATGCGCCCTGGTATTTGATCGAGGCGACCGACCAGCGTTTTCGCGACCTGACGGCGGGCAAGACGCTGCTGCGCGCGATCGAGACCCGTCTGAGCTCGGCCGAACCGCGAGAAACGGTCCGCACCTCGCATGCCCCGGCCCTGCCCGACAGCGCATCGGCGCAGGTGACCATCCTCGACCAACTGGACCTGAGCCTGCAGCTCGACCGGGCGGAGTACAAGCAGGCCCGCAAGGCGCTGGACCCCCGCATCAACCGGTTGGGCTGGCGGGGTTTCGAGGCGCGCCATGCCGTGGTTGTGGTGTTCGAGGGTTCGGATGCGGGTGGCAAGGGGGGTGCCATCCGGCGGCTGACCGAGGCGCTGGATGCCCGTCTCTACCGGGTCGTCCCGGTTGCGGCGCCAAATGACGAAGAGGCGTCGCATCACTATCTGTGGCGGTTCTGGCGTCAGATGCCGCGTGACGGTTACTGGACCATTTTTGACCGCTCCTGGTACGGACGGGTGCTGGTCGAGCGGGTCGAGGGCTTTGCCACGGAGGCGGAATGGCGGCGCGCCTATCACGAGATCAACAATTTCGAGGCGCAGCTCGCGGAACACGGTGTGACCGTACTGAAGTTCTGGCTGAGCATCGACCGCGACGAGCAGTTACGACGGTTCGAGGCACGCAAGGAGACCCCGTACAAGAAACACAAGATTACGGACGAGGACTGGCGCAACCGCGAGCGGTGGGACGACTACAAGGCGGCGGTCAACGAGATGATCATCCGAACCGGCACCGAGTACGCGCCCTGGCACATCATCCCGGCGAACGACAAACGTTACGCCCGCATCGAGGTCATGCGCATCGTCAGCGAAACACTGGCACAGGCGCTGGGTGACGACGACCCCAAAGGGCAGCGCTGACCAGGAGCCGGTCAGATTTGGGGCGGATTGCCTGCGGAGCGACGCCCGCCCCAATCCGACAGGTTCCTAGTCCGATGTCAGCAGGCGCTGGAGGGTTTCCGCGTCGATGGGGAGTTCGTCGGCAGCGGCGGAGTCGTTCCGGCCATGGACCTGGTCAGCGAGCTGCTGTTTCTGCGCCTGTAGCGCGAGGATCTTTTCTTCCACCGTACCTTCGGTAACCAGCTTGTAGACGAACACCGGCTTGTGCTGATTGATGCGGTGGGCGCGGTCCGTCGCCTGGCTCTCCACTGCCGGGTTCCACCATGGGTCGTAGTGGATGACGGTGTCGGCTTCGGTCAGGTTAAGGCCGACACCACCGGCCTTGAGGCTGATCAGGAACAGATCGACCTCGCCCCGGCGGAAGCGCTCGATAGCGGCTTCGCGCTTGCGTGTCTGGCCGGTGAGCTTGGTATAGGCAATCCCTCGTTTGTCGAGTTGCTCGCCGATCAGGGTCAGCATCGAGGTGAACTGCGAGAACAGCAGGATGCGCCGTCCCTCTTCCAGCAGCTCGGGGACCAGCTCCATGAGCATTTCGAGCTTGGCGGAACGGATGTTGTGGGTATCGAACTCCGAGGTGCGGACCAGGCGCGGGTCACAACAGACCTGCCGGAGCTTGAGCAGGGCATCCAGGATGGTGATATGGCTGCGCGCCAGTCCCTGGCGTTCGACCGCCTCGCGGACCTTCTTTTCCATGCTCAGGCGGATGCTCTCGTACAGCGCACCCTGCCGGGTGTCCAGTGCGGTGGTGCGCAGCAGCTCCGTCTTGGGCGGGAGTTCGCGCGCCACGCGGTCCTTGGTGCGGCGCAGAATGAAGGGCGCAGTGCGCTGACGCAGGCGTTCCAGCGGGCCGCGTTCACCGCCCTGCTCGATCGGCTTGCGGTAGTGCTGGTTGAAGGTCTTCTGGTCACCGAGAAAGCCCGGCAGCAGGAAGTCGAACTGGGCCCACAGCTCGCCCAGGTGGTTCTCCATCGGGGTGCCGGTCAGGCACAGCCGGTGGTTGACCTCCAGCGTGCGCACCACTTGGGCGGAGCGGGCCCGCGGGTTCTTGATCTGCTGGGCCTCGTCGAGGATCAGGTAGTGCCAGCAGTGGTTCAGCAGCACCTCGTCGTCGCGGGTAAGCAATGGGTAGGTGGTCAGCACCAGGTCGTGATCCTCGATCGAGTCGAACCAGGCACGCCGGTCCGGCCCCTGCAATATCAGCACCCGGAGTTTCGGGGTGAACTGTGCGGCCTCGCGACGCCAGTTCCCCAGCAGGCTGGTGGGCGCGATGATCAGGCTGGGGTGGCGCATGCGCCCGGCGCGCTTTTCCACCGCCAGATGCGCCAGGGTCTGAACCGTCTTGCCCAGCCCCATGTCGTCGGCGAGGATGCCGGCCAGCTCGTATTCGCGCAGGAACTGCAGCCAGTCCAGCCCCTGTTGCTGATACGGCCGCAAGGCCCCCTTGAAGGTACTCGGCGGCGGGACCGGCCGGACCCCTTCGAAATCGCGCATGCGGCGGGCCAGCTTTTTCAGACGCCCGGCTCCGCGCAGACGCGCGGCGTCGAAGTCCAGCAGGCGCGGGGCATCCAGGCGCGACAGGCGCAGGGTCTCGGCGGCCGGCTCGCGGTCGAACAGGTCGAGCAGGGTCTTCAATACCGGGCGCAGCATTTCGCCGGCCACGGCGATGAAATGGCCGTCCCCGGCATCCAGGTAAAGCGTCTCCGGCAGGTCGTCCACGTCCACCCGGCCGATCAGTTGCGCGACCAGGGGCAGCAATGGGATGCGCCTGCCTTCGACCTCCAGGTCAAAACGCAGATCAAACCAGTCGCGTTCCGAAGACTCGACCTCGGCATCGACCCCTTCCGCGCGGCTCAAGATCGGGGCATTGGTGGCGTCCGGGTAGATCTCCCAGCCGCCCGCCTCCAGATCGGGGATGGCGGTTTCCACAAACCGCAGCCAGTGATACAGGATGGCAGCGGCGTCGGCTGGATCGACATCCAGCTGGAACCGATGCGGCGATTCGGACAGGGGGCGCGTCCCCATGCCAAGCAGGACATCGCGTGCCGACTGCTCTGTCTCGGGATCGCGCTGCACGCGGACCAGCCGTTCGCCCGCCTCGCGCAGCGGGGCCGGCCGGGTCTCGCCGGGTTCCAGCACGGCCTCGCCATAGCGAAACCCCAACGCCAAATGGGCTCCGAACGGCTCGCTGCGATCGAACAGCAGATGAAGACAGGGCACCGGCTCGGCTACAAGGGTCTCGACCTCCACCGGCTCGGGCGTTGGCAGGTCAGGCATGCGTAGCGCCAGGGTGCGACTGATGCGCGCGGCCTCGCTCGCCGGTACCGAGGGGGCCTGCGGCAACGCGGCGAGCAGGCGTGCATCCACCCCCTCGGGCAGACGCAACGGGCCCGCTTCGAGGCGCCGGGTATCCACATATAACGGGGGATCGGTGCGCGGGTAAACCTCCAGCTCTGGATCGGCGAAGCTCAGGCGATAGCTCTCGCCGTCATTCGTCCAGGCCAGTGCGGCCGCGCGTTCGGCTCCGACCTGAAGGGGCTGCGTAAGGGGCGTGCCCCAGAATATGCGGTCGGTCTCCAGCATCAGCTGCAAGGCCAGTCCGCCGGCGATCCCTTCCAGGACAGGCGCGCCATCATGGAAAAACGGCTCGCCGCCCGAGGCACGCAGCAGGGACAGGATTTCGACGTCTTCCGGACTCAGGTAGTCCGTCCGCCGCCAGGGATCGCCCAACGTGCTGAAACTGACCGCACGCCCGGCGCCCCAGTCGCCATCCCGCTTGCGCCGCGAGACCCGGAAATGCACGGCCAGCATTTGCGGGCGGCCGGGAGCAGGGGCCAGTTGATACAACAGGTGATTGTCCGTGCCGCCCCGCTCGGCACCGGGCGTCGCCGCATCCGTAACCCGCTCAAGCCAGGCCTCGAAGCGTGTGTCAGGCGCCGGGTCTTCAGCGGCCATTGCGCTCCACGCCAGACATACCGCCGCCACGTGTTTGCACTGGTATGCCACCGGGCAGGAACAGTACCCGTCGATTTCCACGCGCGAACCGTACCGACGGACATGGACCTCCTGGGTGTACAGGCGGCGGCCGCTGCCCTGCACCGATGCCAGGAGCACGAAACCGCCGTCTTGCTCCAACCTCTGGACATCCTCCACCCGCCCCTGATGGAAATAATCCAGCCCGCGTTCCAGGAACAGCGGATCAAAGCGATCGAGCAGCAGACCCGGGGTGAACTCCATGACTCTCACTCATGCGTGAATGGCGACGAGACCGGCAGCCTGAGTCCATGACCCAGGAGCCCGGGCAAGGTAGCAAAAACGTCCCGGGTGCATCCGCTCAGGTGAGCGCGTTCACGCCTGGCCCACCCAGATGGTCTTGGCGTTCTGGAATTCACGGATGCCGAGTTCGGAGAGTTCGCGGCCGTAGCCGGAGTCCTTCACGCCGCCGAAGGGCAGGCGCGGGTCGCTCTTGACGATGCCGTTAACGAAGGCGCAGCCACACTCCAGACGCCGCGCCAGGGCCTCGCCCCGGGCCGGGTCCGCGGTCCAGACGCTGCCGCCGAGACCAAAGCGGGAGCGATTGGCGAGTTCGATGGCATGATCGGCATCTCGCGCCCGGGTGACCGCCGCGACCGGGCCGAAGGTCTCCTCGTCGAAGGCGGGCATCCCCGGTTCAACCGCATCCAGCAGCGTGGGCGGATAGAAGTAGCCCGCCCCGGCGCGGGGCTCGCCGCCGGTGACCAGGCGCGCGCCCGCGGCCACGCTGCGGGTGACCTGATCGTGCAGTTCGTCGCGCAGGTCGGCGCGCGCCAGCGGACCGATATTCGTCGCCTCGTCTATCGGGTCGCCGATCACCAGCGCCTCGATGGCCGCGCGGAAGCGCTCGATGAAGGCATCGGCCACCGCCGCCTCGACGATGAAGCGCTTGGCGGCGATGCAGGTCTCGCCATTGTTCTGGAAGCGCGCCCGCACGGCCTGTTCCACGGTGTCATCCAGATCGGCATCCGCCAGCACGACAAAGGCATCCGAACCGCCGAGTTCCAGCACCGAGCTCTTGAGCGCCTTGCCCGCGGCCGCACCCACCACACGCCCGGCCCCCTCGGACCCGGTCAGGCTCACACCGCGGATGCGGGCATCGGCGATGATGTCGGCCACCGCCTCCGAGCCCACCGCAAGGTTCTGGAACACGCCCGCGGGAAATCCCGCTTCGGCAAACACGCGCTCGAGGTGCTCGGCGCAGCCGGGGACATTGGAGGCATGCTTGAGCAAGACGGTGTTGCCGGCCAGGGTCGCCGGCACCGCCTGGCGGAAGACCTGCCAGTAGGGGAAGTTCCACGGCATCACCAGCAGCACCGTTCCCAGGGGCTGCCAGGCGATAAGGGACCGGCTGGCATCCGAAGCGATCATGGTGTCCTGCAGATAATCCGGGCCATGCTCGGCGTAGTACTCGCAGGCGGCCGCACATTTGTCGATCTCGGCACGCGCCTCCGCCAGACGCTTGCCCATCTCCTGCGTGGCCGTACGTGCGAGATCCTCGCGCTGGGCCCGCAGCACACCGGCGAGATCCCGCAGCCGCGCGGCGCGTTCGGCCACCGGTCCGGCGGCCCAGTCCGGCGCCGTGGCGGCGGCTCGGTCCAGTGCCACCTGCAGCTGATCCGCCGTCATGCGCGGATAGCGTGCCAGGGTCTCGCCGGTGGCGGGATTGATCGCATTCAGTTCGCTCATACTCGTTGCCTCGGCCAGGCGCTTGTAAAAAGGCCTTGTTTGAACAATGCAGATCACCCGAGTATAAGACCTCCCGCATTCGCTTTTGGAAGGACCTTGCCATCATGTCGATCAACTCGATTCGCAATGTCTGCGTGCTCGGCGGCACGGGCTTTGTCGGCCACCACATCATCCGTCGGCTGGTAGAGCGCGGCCTCAAGGTGCGGGTGCTCTCGCGCCGCCCCCATCGCCACCGTGACCTGCTGGTCAACCCCGAGGTGGATCTGGTCGAGGGCAGCGCCCATGACCCGGCCACCCTGGAACGCGTATTTGCCGGCCAGGATGCCGTCATCAATCTGATCGGCATCCTGAACGAGCGCGGGCACCGCGGCGCCGGCTTCCGCGCCGCCCACACCGAGTTGACCGAGAAGGCTCTGGCGGCCGCCGAGGCACAGGGCGTGCGCCGCTTCCTGCAGATGAGCGCCCTGAAGGCGGATATGGACGACGCCCCCAGCCATTACCTGCGCAGCAAGGGGGCAGCCGAACAGGCGGTGTTCGCCAGCCAATCCCTGGCCGTTACGGTCTTTCGGCCCTCGGTGATCTTCGGCCCCGAGGACTCCTTCCTGAATCGCTTTGCGGACCTGCTGCGCCTCACCCCGGTGATGCCACTGGCGCGGGCCAGGGCCCGCTTTGCCCCGGTCTACGTGGGCGATGTTGCCGAGCACTTCGTCGAGGCCCTGGAAGATACCGCGAGCTTTGGCCAGGGCTTTGAACTGTGCGGTCCGAAGGTCTACACGCTGGGGGAACTGGTGCGTTATGTCGGTCGCGTGTCCGGTCATCGGCGCCCGGTGATCGGCCTGCCCGACTGGGCCGGCAAGCTGCAGGCCAGTGTGCTCGAGTTCGTGCCGGGCAAACCGCTCTCGCGCGACAATTTCGCCTCGCTGACCATCGACAGCGTCTGCGACGGCGAGCAGCGCCTGCCCTGTCCCACCCGCCTGGAGTCGATAGCCCCGTCCTATCTGGGTGGTGGCGGCGCCGGTCGCGAGGCGCGCATGCAGCGCCTGCGCACCCTCAACCGCGGAGCCAGCCGCGGCTGAGCCGGGACACGAACCGGCAGCCACCATGCAGACCTATCTCGTCGGCGGGGCCGTGCGCGACCGCCTGCTGGGCCGGCCGGTCACGGAACGTGACTACGTTGTGGTCGGCAGCACCCCCGCCGCCATGGAGGCCGCCGGCTTCCGCCCGGTCGGGCGCGACTTTCCCGTCTTCCTGCACCCGCACACTCACGCGGAGTACGCCCTGGCGCGTACCGAGCGCAAGACGGCGCGTGGCTACCACGGCTTTCAGTTCAATGCCGCGCCCGAGGTCACCCTGGAGGAAGATCTGGAACGCCGCGACCTCACCATCAACGCGATGGCCGAGGCCCCCGATGGCACCCTGATCGACCCCTACGGCGGCCAGGCCGACCTCGCGGCCCGCCAGCTGCGGCATGTCTCCCCGGCCTTTGCGGAGGACCCGGTGCGGCTGCTGCGTGTGGCACGCTTCGCGGCCCAGCTCGCCCCCTGGGGCTTCCGGGTGGCGCCGGACACTCAGGAGCTGATGCGCGAGCTGGTCCGTTCCGGAGAGGTGGATGCGCTGGTGCCGGAGCGCGTGTGGGCGGAGTGCGAGAAGGCGCTGCGCAGCCCCGCCCCGCGCCGTTTCCTGGAGGAACTGCGTGCGGCCGGCGCACTCGCCATCCTGTTTCCCGAGATCGAACGCCTGTTCGGCGTGCCGCAACCACCGCGCTACCACCCCGAGGTCGATACCGGCATCCACACCTTGATGGTGCTGGAGCAGGCCACTGCGCTGTCCGAGTCCCCCGAGGTCCGCTTCGCCGCGCTGGTGCACGACCTCGGCAAGGGCACGACCGATCCCGCGATCCTGCCCGGCCATCACGGCCATGAAGAGCGCGGTGTGGACCTGATCCGAGCCCTCGCCGATCGCCTGCGTATCCCCAACCGCTACCGCGATCTGGCGGTGCGCGTGGCGCGCTATCACGGTCTGGTTCATCGCGTGTTCGAACTGCGCCCGAAGACCGTGATGAAGCTGGTCGACGGGCTGGACGTCCTGCGTCGTCCGGAAAACGTGGAACCCTTCCTGCTGGCTGTAGAGGCCGACTACCGCGGCCGCACGGGCTGGGAGGACAAGCCCTACCCGCAGGCCGATGCCGTGCGCCGTGCGGTAACGGCCGCACAGTCGGTGCAACCACAGGCGCTGATCCAGCAAGGCCTCAAGGGCAAGGCCCTGGGCGAGGCCCTGCAACGCGAACGCACCCGGGCGATTGCCAAGGCCCTCGAGGATCACCCCGACACGTAGGGGCCCGGCGAGCGCAGGAGTGCACCACCTGGGCAATGGCCTGTCCGACATCCAGTCTCTCAACGGGCTGAACGCCTACTTGCCTGTTTCGGCCGGCGAACGTACTCTTTCGCGGCTCTTTAGCGTACAGAGGAAACCGCGATGGATTTCGCCAAGGCCCGGATCAACATGGTCGAACAGCAGGTCCGCCCCTGGGACGTGCTGGATACACGCGTACTGGACGTGATGGAGACGCTGCCACGCGAGCGTTTCATGCCCGAACCCTATCAGGCCCTGGCGTACGCCGATGCCGAGATCCCGCTGGGGCATGGCGAAAACACCCTGGCCCCGGTCGTGATCGGCCGCCTGCTGCAGGCGGTATCCCCGCAGCCCACGGAGACCGTGCTGGAAATCGGCACCGGCTCCGGCTATGTCACCGCCTGTCTGGCCCGTCTGTGCGCCCGCGTGGACAGCATCGAACGCGTTGACACACTGCGCCTGAACGCGCGCAATTGCCTGGCCGATCTCGGGATCGAGAACGCCCAGTTGCGCACCGACACCGTCACCACTCCGGACTGGGCCCCGCCGCGCCCGCGCTACGACGCCATCATCGTCACCGGAGGCATGCCCGAATATGACGATTTCCTCGAACCCTACCTGACCCTGGGTGGGCGCCTGTTCGTGATCACCGGTGACGGTCCGATCATGGAGGCGCAACTGATCACCCGCACCACCGAAGACAGCTTCCATCGCGAGAGCCTGTTCGAGACCCGTGTAAAGCCGCTGGTCGGTTTTGAACCGAAGCCTGTGTTCGAATTCTGAACTGGGTCACTTGCGCACCGGCATGAGACGCGTTTCGGACGCCCCATGCCGGTGCGCGCTCTGCTACGATACATGTTTGCCTAATTCATCTTCCGGAGTCGTGTCCATGAACCGTCTGCCGTCGTTTATCGCCGCCGCCGGGCTGGCACTTGTCGTTTCGACCCCAGCTGCCGCCTCCAGTCTGATGGAGGTCTACGAGCGCGCGGCTGCGGAAGACGCCGAACTGCGCACTGCCAAGGCGGAATACCGCAGCGTCCTGGAAAGCCGGCCACTGGCGCGCTCCGCGCTGCTGCCGCAGCTCTCCGCACAGGCCGAAGCCGGCGCGTTCTATCGCAACGACCGCGCTCAGCCCGGCAGCATCGACGGCCGCCAGACCAGCTTCGGGCTTAACCTGTCGCAAAGCATCTACGACCGCCGCAACCTCATCGAACTGACCCAGGCAGATCTTCAGATCGCCCGCGCCGCGGCCGAGCTGGACGCCGCCCGCCAGGATCTGATCCTGCGCGTGGCCCAGGCCTATTTCGATGTCCTGATCGCACAGGAAACCCTGGCCTTCCGCGAAGCCGAGCTGGAGGCCATTGAGCGCCAGCGGGAACAGACCGAGCGCCGCTTTGAGGTTGGCCTGGTCGCCCGTACCGACGTCACCGAGGCCCAGGCCCAGCGCGACATCGCCGAGGCCGAACGTATCAGCGCCGAAAACCAGCTGGACCTGAGCCGGGAACAGCTCGCGGTGATCACCAACAGCTACTGGGACGAACTCAATCCGCTCGATCCGGATGCCGAATTCACCACGCCGGACCCCGCCGACCCGCAGTCCTGGGTGGACATCGCGCTGTCCAACAACCTGGAACTGGCCGCGCAGCGCCTGGCCACCGAGATCGCGCGTGAGCAGATCCAGCGCCAGCGCGCCGAAGGCCTGCCGCGCGTCAGCCTCAACGCCGCGATCAACGAGAACCGTTACCACGGCCTGGACAACGATGCCTTCGGCCCGATGTTCTTCGAGGGCACCGACGCCCAGATCGGGCTGAATGTGGAGATGCCGCTTTACACCGGTGGCCGCGTCAGCGCCCTGACCCGCCAGGCGCGCGAGGACTTCCAGGCCGCCCAGGAAGGCCAGGCACTGGTGGAACGCCGTACCACTCAGGACACCCGCAGCGCCTACCTGTCAGTGATCTCGAACAGCTCCCGTGTGCGGGCCCTGGAACAGGCCCTGGCCTCGACCCAGGAGGCGTTCGAGGCCGCCGAGGCCGGCTTTGATGTCGGCACCCGGACCCAGGTGGACGTACTCCTGGCGCTGCGCGAGGTCTTCCGCGCCGAACGCGACTACGCCGAGGCTCGCTACGGCTTCCTCGGCGAATCCCTGCGTCTGCAGCGGGCCGCCGGTCTCCTGGACGTATCCGAGCTCGAGGCGATCGACCAGCTGCTGGAGTGATGCCCGCCACCGCGCACCACCTCCGGGCCCGTTGTGATCGTCACCATTCACGCCTGGTCCTGATCGACCTCCAGGAGCGCCTTCTGGCTGCCATGCCGGAAGGCGCCCGCCGCGAGGTCGAGCGCCATTCCGCACGCCTGATCGAAGCGGCCCGCAAGCTCGGCATCCCGATCGAGATCTCGCGCCAGTATCCCAGGGGCCTTGGCGACGTCACCGAAACCCTGCAGCAGGCACTGGGTGGAGAAGGCCGGGTCAGCGACAAGACGGCCTTCTCCTGCTGCGCAGAACCCGGGCTACGGGCGCACCTGACCGCCGGCGAGCAGATCATCCTGACCGGTGCCGAGGCCCACATCTGCGTGACCCAGACCGCGCTGGAATTGCTGGAAGACGGCATCACCGTGTTCGTGGTCGAGGATGCCGTCTGCTCGCGCGACGCGACGCGCAAGCACAACGGGCTGGAGCGCCTGCGTGCGGCGGGCGCGATCATCACCAACCACGAATCGGTGCTGTTCGAATGGCTGCGCGACGCCGCCGACCCGCAGTTTCGCGAACTGAGCCAGCTGATCCGCTAATCAGGGATATCCGCACGAATGCGCATGCTTGGAAACATTTTGCTGGGCTTGTGGCTGATCCTGTTCGGCCTGCGCGGCTTGCTGGGGCTGCAGTTCCAGTATGACCACTATGTGATCAGCGGCCTGGCGGTCATCGCCGGTATCCTGTTCATCCTGCGTCGATAGAACCTCCGCCATGCGCCTGACCCCCGACGAGTACCGCAATCAGGACCACCGCCGCATTACCCTGCTGGGGATGTCCGGTGTCGGCAAGACGCGCCTGTCCAACATGCTGCGGCGCGAGGAGTGGTTTCACTATTCGGGTGACTACCGCATCGGCACGCGCTACCTGAGCGAACCGATCCTGGACAACATCAAGGCGCAGGCGATGGCCGTGCCGTTTCTGCGCGACCTGCTGCGTTCGGATTCGATCCAGATCATCAACAACATCACGGTGGACAACCTGCACCCGGTGGCGAGCTTTCTGGGCAAGCTGGGCAACCCGGAGCTGGGCGGCCTGCCACTGACCGAGTTCAAGCGCCGCCAGAGCCTGCACCACGAGGCCGAGGTGCAGGCCATGCTCGACGTGCCCGACTTCATCCACAAGGCACAGTCGCTGTTCGGGTACCCGCATTTCGTGAATGATGCCGGCGGCTCGGTCTGCGAACTGGACAGCCCCGGCGTGCTGGAGACCCTCGCCGAGCACACGTTGATCCTCTACATCAAGGCGACCGACGAGGACGAGCGCCAGCTGATCGAACGCGCAGAAAGCGATCCGAAGCCGCTATACTACCGCGAGGCCTTCCTCGATCAGCAGCTGGCCGAATACATGCGCGACGAGGGGCTCGACTATGTCGCCCAGATCGATCCCAACGCCTTTGTGCGCTGGGTGTTCTCGCGTCTGTTTCGTGCACGCCTGCCGCGCTACGAGGCAATCGCCGAGACGCATGGCTACACCATCAGCACCACCGAACTGGGCCGTGTGCGCAACGCGGCGGACTTCGATGACCTGGTCTGCATGGCCCTGGAACGGAAGGCTCGACTCTAATGCCACTCGTCGCCCACTCCGGCCTGCCCACCTTCGCCCGCCTGAGAAGCGAGGGCGAGACCGTACTGCCCAACGACTTTGCCCAGCAGCAGGAGATCCGCGCGCTGCATATCGGGCTGCTGAACATGATGCCGGACGCCGCCCTGGCGGCCACCGAGCGCCAGTTCTTCCGCCTGATTGGCGAGAGTAACCAGATCGCACAGTTCTACATCCACCCGTTCACCCTGCCGCAGCTCAAGCGCGGGCCGAAGGGGCGCGATCACGTCCAGCAGTACTACGAGGACTTCGAGAACCTGAAGAAGGAGGGCCTCGACGCCCTGATCATTACCGGCGCCAACGTGACCCAGCCCGATCTGGCACTGGAGCCATTCTGGGAACCGCTGGCCGAGGTGGTCGACTGGGCCTGGGAGAACGTGACCTCCACCTTGTGTTCCTGCCTCGCCACCCACGCCGTGCTGCAGGCCCGCTACGGCGAACATCGCGTGCACATGGGCGAGAAGCTGTGGGGGGTATTCCCGCATCGCGTGGTGGACCGCGGCCATCCGCTGGTCATCGGCGTGAACACGCGTTTCGACGTGCCGCACTCACGCTACAACGATGTCTCGCGTCAGCAATTCGAACGCCACGGCCTGCGGGTGCTGGTCGAAAGCGAGGACGCCGGCATCCACCTGGGGGCATCCCCGGACGGCTTTCGCATGGTCTTCTTCCAGGGCCACCCGGAATACGACTCGATCAGCCTGCTCAAGGAATACAAGCGCGAGGTGGTGCGCTACATACAGGGCGAGCGCGACGCCTATCCGCCGCTGCCGGAAAACTACCTGCTGCCGCAGGCAGCAGCGATCCTCGACGAGCACCGCGAACACGTCGAGGCCGCGCTGGAACACTGCACCGAGATCCCGGCCCTGCCCGAGGCGCTGCTGCTGGATCGCCTCGACAATACCTGGCACGACACCGCGCTCGCGGTCATGAACAACTGGCTGGGCAACGTCTATCAGCTCACCAACCTGGACCGGCGCCACCCGTTCCGCGACAGCGTCGACCCGAACGATCCGCTCGCCGGCCGGCGCTGACGTCACGCCGCAGGCTCCGCCCCCCGCCGTCGTTGCGCAGCGTGATTGGCAACGAGCGTCCACCAGTGGCAGGGCCCGGTCGGGAGCGTGCATGGCCCGCCCCTCTTCGTCATCCCGGCCGCAGTGCAACACAGAGCCGGGGTCTCCACACGCCGGTTCAGTCCCAGCCTACGGGTACAATCCCACCCCGTGGAGCCCCCGGATAACCGCCGCGCGGTTTCCGGGGTGACGCAGCGACCGCGGCACCCTCGCCGCCAGGCCAGGCGCAGACGGAACAGGAACCGGAACCCCATTCACACCGGATTGCACCGATGACCGAAAACACCCGGGACCCACTGCCGCGCCCGATGCTCGCACTCTACGAGACCATCGCCGGCGACGAAGACGCGCGGGTCTGCAAGGACATCCCCGAGGAGGCCTGCCGCGCACAGCCGGCCAACTTCTTCGTCCACCTGATCGCGAATACCCTGAGCAAGATCGGCGATGAACTGGCCTCTGCCCGGCTGGTGCTTGCCTGGCTGCTCGGGGCCCTTGGAGCCCCGGCCGCGTTCGCCGGCTTCCTGGTGCCCATCCGCGAATCCGGCTCGCTGCTGCCGCAGTTGGTGGTCGCCGCCTCGATCCGCCGCCGCGCCATCCGCAAGGGCTTCTGGATTCTGGGCAGTGTGCTGTCCGGGCTGGCCGTGGCCGGGATGGCCATTGTCGCAGTGACCCTGGAGGGGGCCGCCGCCGGCTGGGCCATCCTCGGTCTGCTGACCCTGTTCGCCCTGGCACGCGGCCTCAATTCGGTTGCCTCCAAGGATGTATTGGGCAAGACCATCGCCAAGCACCAGCGTGGCACGGTGATGGGCTATGCCGCCTCCGCCGCCGGCTTCTTTACCCTCGGGCTGGGCGTCTACCTGACCCTGGCCAACCTCGAGGAGGCCGGCGTCGGCGTCTTCGTTGCGCTGCTGCTGGCCTCCGCCGGTGCCTGGTGGGTGGCCGGCGCTACCTTCGCGCGGCTGCGCGAGACCCCCGGTGCCACCGCGGGCGGTGCCAACGCCGTGGTCGAGGCCCTGCGCTCCATCCGCCTGCTGTGGACAGACCGCGCATTTGCTCACTTCGTCTTCACCCGTGCCCTGCTGATGAGCACCGCCCTGGCGCTGCCGTTCTACGTGCTGCTGGCAGAGGATGCCACCAGCGGCGACCTGGGCACCCTGGGCCTGCTGATCCTGGCCAGCGGACTGGCCTCGGCGGTCTCCGCACCGGTCTGGGGACGGTTGTCCGATCGTTCCGCGCGCGGGGTCCTGATCCTGTCCGGGCTGCTGGCCGCCGCACTGGGGATCGCGGTCGCGCTGGCCATATGGTTCGCGCCGGCAGATACCGATCATGCCCTGGTGCCTGGTGGCTGGGTCTTCGCCGCGCTGTTCTTCCTGCTCGGCGTCAGCCATGCCGGGGTGCGACTGGGGCGCAAGACCTATCTGGTGGACATGGCAACTCAGGAGACCCGCGCCGCCTTCACCGCTGTCAGTAATACAGTGATCGGCGCACTGCTGCTGGTCGGCGGGTTGTTCGGGTTGCTGGCGCAGCTCGCCGGCACCGAAGTCGCGATCTTCGTACTCGCACTGATGAGCCTTTCCGGTGCAGTCAGCGCAGCGCTGATGCGCGAGGCCTGACGCGGCCGCACGGGCAAACTGCCCGACCGCTATCCCTCAGGCCGCGCCCACACCCATCCGGCCCTGACAGACCGGGCACACGCAGACTGGCGTAAGCAGGGGCACTGGGCTACCTCGGGGCAGCGCGGTCCAGCAGCTCTCTGATCTCGGCCTCGGTCTCCGGCGCCTCCAGGGCGCCGATGCGGTGACCCTGAGCATCGAACAGCACGACGGCTCCGTCGCGTACGCCGTGGTCACGGGCAAATGCCTGGCCTTCAGGTCGTCCGTGGTGCGCGGCCATGAATTCGATCCGATCCGCATAGTCCGGGCGCACCTGATTCAGGCGGTCCATGACTTCGGCTCCGGTCACATAAGCGATATCCCGCACCACAACCACCACCGGCTGGCCCTGACCGATGCGGTCCAGGTCGGTCGGGAACGCACCGCGCGGGAGCTGGCTCCAGATCAGGGTCGCTGCCGCCACCAGCACGGCAATGGTAATCAGGGCCTTGCCCCACCCCGGCATCCGGGCGCCTCCGTTTGCTTCTGCACTCATCTCTGTTCCTCTCCGATCATCCAATGGCCAAGCGGCTGCCGAGTCTACCGGCAACCCGGGTAAAACTCGCGCCCCAGGGGAAACACTGGCTTCTTGCACAAGGACGACCGCGAGCGAGGCCGTCAGACGAGGCAGCCTCATCGCTGTGTGCCAATGCCAGACACCCTCGCGACTTCGGCCATGACACCCATCAAGAAATGCCCTCCCGTGGCGGCCCGAAACCCACGGGCAATCGGCTTCTCGGACTTGCATATACGGCACGACCACCGACTCGGGCCATCCAGCCCGGCACTGACGCGGGTACCTATCTGCGCAAGCCCGAAGGTAAGAACATATTGATGCACTTGATGAAAAAACCCGCAGCGGCGTCTATCTAATCCATCCAGGGCCCGCAGCCATTCCACCGGGGCACCGAGCAGCACCACACAAGATCCATCAAGGGAGGCAACATGAAGATGCGACTCTGGGCATCGGCCCTCGGGCTGGCCCTTTTCCTTTCTATCCCGGCGGCTGCCGAGGTCGATATCGAAGCCGGCGCGGCGCTGGCCGGTCAGTCCTGTGCGTCATGCCACGGCGCTGCTGGCGAAGGAATGGGCCCCAACCCGCCGATTGCCGGCATACCGGAAAACGAATTTGTCCAGATGATGCATGAGTTCCGCTCGGGCGAGCGCGAAAGCGGGACCATGGGCGCCCTGAGCGCCGGCTTGTCGGACGAGGCAATCGAACAGCTGGCTGCGTTCTATGCATCCCTGGACGCCGCGGAGCCGGCCGCATTTCAAGTGGAAGGGCCCCTGCATCACGTGTCCGCCGAGGTCTGCGCATCCTGCCATCAGGAGATCTACGATGAATGGAAGCAGTCGATGCACCGCAACAGCACGGCGCTGAAGGACCCTATCCACGAGCTGATGTACCGCGGAGAAGTCGGGGACCCGCGCAAACACGACCAGGTCCATAACCGCTCGGGGACGTTCCCGGTGTGCCTGAACTGTCATGCACCCAACGCCGCCAGGGATCAGGTCACCAAGCTGGACGCGAAGGATGCCTACGCCGAGGGCGTGAGCTGCGTGACCTGTCACCAGATCTCGGGCTACCGGGGCGTTGAGCGTGAAGGGGGTGGATTGCGCCTTGGTATCCTTGCCTACGAAATGGACGAAAACCGCCTGCAGGGGCCGCGCGGCTTCCCCTTCGATCAGGTCGCCAAACACGACAGCGACGTAACCAACCCGCACATCCCGCGCCAGGACGCATCCGGGAATCATGTCGATGCTGCGTTGCCAATGGACAGCAACCCGTCGATGATGAAGAGTTCGCAACTCTGCCTGGGTTGTCACGAACAGCGCCCCAACCCGCAGGGCGTGCCTCTGTGCGATACGGGCAGCGAGATTGACGAAAGTGGCTCGCAGGTCACCTGTCAGTCCTGCCATATGCCAACCACCGGCGACCACGCCAGCCACCGCATGGGTGGCGGACACGACCCGCACATGCTCTCGCGCGCCGTCCGCATGGAGGTGAAGGCCCGCCGCAACGGCGAAAACGTGCGTGCGGATGTCGAAATCACCAACCTGCTGCCGCACAAGATGCCCACCGGGGCACCGTTCCGAAACGTCAAGGTTCGGGTTACCGCGCTGGACAGCACCGGCAACGTGGTCTGGGAGAACTACACCGACCATCCACAGCACGAGGCACCGGAAGCGTACATGTTCTATCAGCTCGGCGATGACGAGGGTAAGCCGGCGATGCCGCCGGTAGCGACCCAGGTCCGTCAGGACACCCGCCTGGAACCACATGAACAGCGGGTCATCTCCTACGATGAGATTCCGACGGAAGCCGCGTATGTGCGTGCCGAAATGCTCTACAACCTGGTCTTCGAACCCATGAAGCCCCGCATCATGGAACTGGGGGCCACTGCCGAACACCTGGCACCACGCAGCATGGCGTTCCACGAGGCACGCGTACAGCAATAGCGCAGCGCACTACCCTCCGGGCGGACCGCGCGACGGCCCGCCCGGGCGGGCACAACCACTCGCCCGAGCAAGGCAACACTGAACAACCCAATCATCCTCGGCTCGCTGCGCGAGCCAGGCTCACATTGGTTCAAGCCGAATTCGGCCGGATTCGGGCCGGATCCACCCCCCTCATCCTGAGACGGCATCCCGAAGGCGGTGATGCTCCGGCCCCCGAGGATGGATCACACAGGGCCCCCACTGACACCCAGACGAAGGCTCGATGCAAGCGTCCAGCCACCCAGCGCCAGATCCGGTCGGAACCTCCGTACCCAGCGGACGCCGCGTCGGGCACAATACACCCTCGCCATGCGACCGGGACCCACTTCCGTGAACCAGGAGCGTTTCCTTCATCCCCCTCGGGAATTCCGCGCCCGCGGGCTCGCCGTCGAGCGCGGCGTGCGCCTGCTGTTCAGCGCTCTCGATCTCACCCTGAACCCGGGCCAGCTCCTGCAGGTCGCCGGCCCCAACGGCAGTGGCAAGACCACTCTGCTGCGCATGCTGGCCGGCCTGTCACGACCGCTTGAGGGCACCATCTTCTGGGACGGCCAGCCCCTGGAGCGTCTCGAAGAAGGCCCCGGCACCTGTCTGGCATATCTGGGCCATCAGAACGCCCTCAAGGATGATCTGACCACGCTGGAGAACCTGACCTATGCCGGACGCCTGGACGGCAGCGCGGGAAGCCCCGACCAGGCCTTGGTCATGCTTGACCGGCTTGGCCTCGGCGGCTATGAAGAGGTGCCGGCACGGTACCTGTCTCAGGGGCAGAAACGGCGGGTGGCGCTGGCGCGGCTGCTGCTGCAGAAGCGGCCGTTATGGATCCTGGACGAACCGTATGCGGCCCTCGACGTCCACGTCATCGAGGTCCTGCGGACCACGTTTCAGGACCACATTGACAGAGGCGGCATGTTGATCATTACGACACACCAGATCGTCGACATTGACGGCGACTGCCAAACCCTGGAACTGGCGCCGTCGCAGCGCTCGGCATGACGGCATCGCTGTTCGCCCTGTTGCAGCGCGACCTGGTCCTTACGCTGCGCCGTCCCCAGGATGCACTTACGGTGGCCGGCTTCTTCGTCGTGGTGGTGGCGCTGTTCCCGCTGGGCATCGGACCCGACCCCGAGGTCCTCCGGACCGTGGCGGCGGGCGTTCTGTGGGTGGCCGCGCTGCTGGCGGTCATGCTGTCGCTGGAACGCCTGTTCGCGGATGACTATCGTGACGGGAGCCTGGAGCAGCTCCTGCTGGTCCCTCTCCCGCTTGCCCTGCTGGTGCTGACCCGCACCTTCGGACACTGGCTGGTTGCCGGCCTGCCGCTGGTCCTGCTCTCCCCCCTGCTGGGACTCCAGCTTGGCCTGGAGGCGCGGGAGATCGGCGTCCTGATGCTGGCCCTGCTGCTCGGTACGCCCATCCTGAGCCTGATCGGTGCCGTGGGTGCCGCCCTTACGCTCGGGGTGCGTGGCGGGGGCGTGCTGATTGCATTGCTCATCCTTCCGCTCTACGTTCCCCCTCTGATCCTCGGATCAGGTGCAGTGGACGCGGTGATGCACGGCTCCAGCGCACAGGCCCATCTCTCGCTGCTGGGGGCGCTGCTGATCTTCGCACTCGTCACCACGCCCTGGGCCACCGCCGCCGCGGTGCGCATCATGTTGGACTGATCGGAGTTCGCTGTGTCCCGTACCCGAATTCAATGGTTTCACTTCACCGCCCCGGCAAACTTCTATGATCTGGCCGGGCGGCTGATCCCCGCCTTCGCCCTGCTCTCCGTGATCCTGTTCGCGATGGGCCTGTATCTCGGCCTCTGGGTGGCCCCACCCGACTATCAGCAGGGCGACAGCTACCGGATCATCTACATCCACGTCCCCGTCGCCTGGATGTCGATGTTTCTTTACGTGCTGATGGCCATCTATGCGGGCATCGGTCTGATCTGGCGCATCAAGATGGCCGAGGTCATGGCCAAATCCATTGCCCCCACGGGCGCCCTGTTTACATTCCTCGCCCTCTGGACCGGAGCCCTGTGGGGGCGGCCCACCTGGGGGGTCTACTGGGTCTGGGATGCGCGGCTCACCTCGGAGCTGATCCTGCTGTTCCTGTTTCTGGGCTACATGGCCCTGCATGCCGCGATCGAGGATCGCCAGCGAGCAGCGAATGCCAGCGCGGTTCTGGCCCTGGTCGGCGTCGTGAATGTCCCGATCATTTATTTTTCCGTGCAGTGGTGGAACACACTGCACCAGGGGGCATCCATAACGGTGACGCAGGCACCCACCATGGCGACGATCATGTGGGTCACCATCCTCATCATGTTTCTGGCCTGCTGGATGTATTCGATCGCCGTCGTCCTGGCCCGTGCCCGCACGGAAATTCTCGAGCGCGAGCGACGAGCCCGGTGGGTGCAAGAACGGCTGGAGAGTGAAAAGCCATGACTGAATTTCTCGCCATGGGCGGGTACTGGCCCTGGGTCTGGGGATCCTACGCCATGATGGCGGGTGTGACCGCCGTCGAGATCGCCCAGCTACGTTTCCGTCGCCGCCGTCTGTGGCAATGGCTGCAGCGCATGGCGCGCTTGTCGAGACAGGAGGAACGATGAAAACACGTCAAAAACGCCTGATGCTGGTCGGATTCGGGCTTGCGGCGCTGCTCGCCATCACCGCCCTGGTGCTGAACGCCTTCAGCGACAATCTCGTCTTCTTTCACACACCGTCGGAGATCGCCTCCAACAGCGTACCCCTCGAACGCACCTTCAGACTGGGCGGGCTGGTCGAAGACAACAGCGTCCGGCGCGGCGAAGACGGGGTGACCGTGCACTTCAAGGTGACCGACACCGCGAAGGCGGTGCCCGTCATCTACAGTGGCGTCCTGCCGAACCTGTTCCGGGAAGGACAGGGTGTAGTGACCGTCGGTCAGCTTCAGGAGGATGGCGTGTTTCGCGCCACGCAGGTCATGGCGCGCCATGACGAAGAATACATGCCGCCCGAGGCCGCGGAGGCCATCAAGCAGGCCCAGCGCGAGCGTGCCCGCACCGTTGAACGCCCGGAAGGGCTCTGAACATGATTGCTGAAGTTGGCTTCTTCGCCCTGATTCTGGCCCTGATTCTCGCGCTGGTGCAGGGCACCCTGCCCCTGCTGGGGGCGGCACGCGGGGATGTCGCCCTGATGTCGGTGGGGCGGAGTGCCGCCTACGGACAGCTCGCCTTTCTCACGGTCGCGTACGCCGCACTCACCTGGGCCTTCGTCACCGACGACTTCTCGGTCGCCTACGTGGCCAGCCACTCCAATTCCCTGCTGCCGTTACAGTACAAAATTTCCGGAGTCTGGGGCGGACACGAAGGGTCACTGCTGCTGTGGGTCCTGATCCTCGGCTTCTGGAGTGCGGCCGTGGCAACCTTCAGCCGTAGTCTGCCGCGGGAGGTGCTCGCGCGCGTACTGGGCGTGATGGGCCTGGTCGCTGTCGGCTTCCTCAGCTTCACCGTATTCACCTCCAGCCCGTTCGAACGCCTGCTGCCGGCCGCCATCGAAGGCCGGGACCTCAATCCGATGCTGCAGGATCCGGGGCTGATCTTTCACCCTCCGATGCTGTACATGGGCTATGTCGGCTTTGCGGTGGCCTTTTCCTTTGCCATCGCTGCGCTGATCGGCGGACGGCTGGACGCCGCCTGGGCACGCTGGTCACGCCCCTGGACCGCAGTCGCCTGGGCCTTCCTGACGCTCGGGATCGGCCTGGGCAGCTGGTGGGCCTACTACGTGCTCGGCTGGGGCGGATGGTGGTTCTGGGATCCGGTCGAGAATGCGTCCTTCATGCCGTGGCTGCTCGGCACTGCCCTGCTGCACTCGCTGGCGGTCACCGAGAAACGCGGCAGCTTCAAGAACTGGACCGTCATGCTCGCCATCCTCACCTTCTCGCTGGTGATCCTGGCGGCGTTCCTGGTGCGCTCCGGCGTGCTGACCTCGGTACATGCCTTCGCGGTAGACCCGGATCGGGGTCTCTATCTGCTGGCCTTCCTCGGGGTAGTGGTTACGGCGTCGCTGCTGCTCTTCGCCTGGCGCGCCGGCAGCGTCGGTCTGGGCGGGCGTTTCAGTCTCGTATCGCGGGAGTCCGCGCTGTTGTCGAACAACGTACTGCTGGCGGTGGCCGGGGCCGCGGTTCTCCTCGGCACGATCTACCCGCTGCTGCTGGATGCGTTCAACCTCGGCAAGATCTCGGTGGGTCCGCCCTATTTCGAGGCCGTATTCATGCCGCTGATGCTGCCATTGCTGCTCCTGCTCGGCTTTGGTCCCCGTCTGCGCTGGAAACAGGACAATGCCACCGAACTGCTCTGGCGCCTGCGCTGGATCTTCGCCTTCAGTTTCGTCGTCGGCATGATCTGGCCCGTATTCGTGGGGCAATGGTCGTTCCTGGCCGGGCTCGGGGCATTCCTGGGCGTCTGGATCATCGGGACGTCGCTGCACGATCTGGCCTATCGGGTTCGCCCCCGCAGCGAATCGCGCCAGCCCCTGACAACGCGTCTGCGCCGTCTCGGTCGCAGTTACGCCGGGATGCAGATTGCACACGTCGGCGTTGCCCTGGCCGTAATTGGTATCACCTTCGTGATCGGGTATGACGACGAACGCGACGTGCGCATGGCCCATGGCGAGGTTATCGAAGTCGGCGGCTACCAGTTCCGCCTCGATTCGCTGGACCGAGTCGACGGGCCCAACTTCGTGGCCGACCAGGCAACGGTCTCGGTATTCGACGATGGCCAGCCGCTGACCACCCTGTACCCGCAGATGCGCGAGTACTTCAGTCAGGAACAACCGATGGCCCACACCTCGCTGCACCGCGGGCTGTTCCGTGACCTGTACGTCAATATGGGCGAACAGCTCAGTGCGGACGCCTGGGTGATGCGCGTCTACTACAAGCCGTACATGAACTGGGTGTGGACGGGTGTCGTCCTGATGGGGATTGGCGGCTTCCTGGCGGCCTCCGACCGCCGTTACCGGCGGCGGGCACAACATGACGACCAGGGATTGTTGGCGGCCGATGACGCCGGCACAGCCGGACCCGATGTACCGGGAGATCGCGAGCAACCGCGGCCGACGGGTGCAGGCTGACCGCCTCGATCATCAACCGGTTCAAATGAGATTCGTGCGATTGATATACGAATGGGACATTATTCGACCCGGTCACCGGCGCGGGTCCTGCCACCCCGCGCTACGGTTCGGGCTAGCGCCGCTGCGGTCCGGCACCACACCGCTCAACCACGGCCACGCTGAGAGTTTGTGCCTGCCGGCGGAGGATTCGACGCCATGAAACTGCGTTTTACGCTACCCCTGGTCGCCTTCCTGGCGCTCGTGGCGCTGCTCTGGGTGGGGCTGAGCCTGGAGCCGTCCGAGTTACCGTCACCGCTGATCGACAAACCGGCACCGGAATTCGATCTGCCCGAGCTGCGCGACCCGGAGGCCCGTTTCACCTCTGCCGATCTGAAAGGCAAACCGGTCCTTGTCAACGTCTGGGCCTCGTGGTGCGTCACCTGTCGACAGGAGCATCCGATGCTGGCCCGACTGAGCCGGGCAGGGGTTCCGGTCTACGGTCTCAACTACAAGGACCGGCGCGAGGATGCGCTGCGTTTTCTCGCCCAGTTTGGCGACCCCTACGACGCGATCGGCTTTGACGAAAGCGGCCTTGTCGGGATCGACTGGGGGGTTTATGCGACACCGGAGACCTTTCTGGTCGATCGCAACGGCACCATCCGCTACAAGCACATCGGGCTGATCACGCCCGAGATCGTCGCGAACGAGATCCTGCCGAAATACCGGCAGCTGGAGGCGGAATCATGAATGCAATGCGAAGTCGCCTGGCCGTCGCACTGACCCTTGGCGGCATCCTGCTGGCAGGCCCGGCGGCGGTGGGCGCGAATACGCCGACCGCACCGGCATCCGCTCCCATCGAGTTCGAGACCGAGGCGCAGGCCCAGCGCTACCAGGTGCTGGTGCGCGAGCTGCGTTGCACGGTGTGCCAGCACCAGAACCTCATCGAATCCAACGCGCCACTGGCAGCGGACCTGCGTCGGCAGATTTCCCTGATGGTCCGGGACGGGGCCGAGAAGGAAGAGGTCATCGATTACATGGTCTCGCGTTACGGGGATTTCGTCCGCTTCCAGCCGCCGATGAACGCCTCGACCTATCTGCTGTGGTTCGGTCCGGGCCTCCTGCTCGCCGGCGGTTTTTCCGCCCTCGGCATCGCTCTCTGGCGGCGCCGTCGGCAGGTCCGCCCTGACGCACTCTCCCCCGAGGAAGAAGCGCGGCTGCAGAAGCTGCTCAACCGCACCAAGGACAAGGAGAAGCAATGACTGTCTTCTGGGCCATCGCGGCGACCCTGACCCTGGTTGCCCTGCTGTTCGTCTTCGTACCCCTGCTGCGCTCCGGCAAACACCTGCAACGCCCGCAGGACGAGGACACCCGTACCGCCTCCGGGCCCGGTACGGAGAATGCCGACCCGCAGGACGACCAACTTCGGACCAGCGTTGACATCTACCGCTCCCAGCTTGCGGAGCTGGAAACGGATCTCGACAACGGGACCCTCTCGCGCGAGCAATTCGACAAGGCACGTCTGGATCTGCAGCGCAGCCTGCTCGAGGCCGGCGATCAGGCCGGCTCCCGGCAACAGCGACACCCCGGCGTCTCCTGGCGGCTGCCGGCGGGCGTCTCCGTGCTGATCATGATCCCGCTGCTGGCCTTCCTGATCTATGACGGCTTCGGCGCCGGGGCCGCCGCTATTGACCCCGAACCGGCAAGGGCCCAGCCCGGAGATTCGGAGGCCCAGTTCGAAGCGGAGGTGATGAGCCTGCGCGCGCGCCTCGAGCAGAATCCACAGGACCCCGAGGGCTGGCTGACGCTGGCTCGTTCCTACACCCTCATGGGCGAGGATACGGACTCGATGCACGCCTACGAGCAGGCGATCCGGTACGGGGCCGATCAGGACCCGAACGTACTGGTCACCTATGCGGACATGCTCGCTGCGGAGGACGACAACGATCTCAATCAGCGTGCCCTGCCCTACGTCCATCAAGCACTGGAAGTCGAACCCGAACACACGGACGCGCTCTGGTTCTCCGGGCTTGCGGCCTTCCAGCGTGCCGATTTCGAAACCGCGCGCGAACGCTGGCAACGCCTGCTGCCGCAATTCCCGGAGGACGCGCCGGAGGCTCAGGTCATTCGGCGCCAGCTCACGGAGATCGAAAACCGCCTGGCGGCCGAAGAAAGCGACGCCCGCGAAGACAGAGACTGACGGCGCCCCGACGCCCGGCTGCAGCCCGATGTCGCGATCGACGACACCCCGCGACCCGGGGAGATGTCAGGTCTCCCCGGGAGCCGGTCGGGTTTGGACGATCGTTGCGAGCATGAAGGGAGGCGAGACCCTTTTTTCGGCCTCTCGAGGCGCATGGTGGGGACGATGTAACGAGAGAGCGCGGAACAAGGGACCGCTGTCCCACACGCGCAGCCGATCCGTCCCAGATCCGACAGGCTCCCGGGCAGCCGGCGCGCGACCGCGCCAGCATCCGCTATACTCCCCGCAGCCGTGCAAACGTCGTGCGGAGGACACCCGGCTCCAGTGGTCGCCCCGGTGTCTGCCACCCGCCGCGCACGGTACCGGCGCCACCCTCCTGCAACCTGCCCGAGCCAGACACGGAACCCATGGCTGTTCTAACCCTGCGCAACATCCACCTGGCCTACGGCATGGCCGCCCTGCTCGACGGCGTCAGCCTGAGCCTGGAACCCGGCGAACGGGTCGCCATCGCCGGACGCAACGGCGAGGGCAAATCCACCCTGCTCAAGGTGCTCAATGGCGATGCCCAGGCAGATTCGGGCGAGATCACCCGTCAGGACGGTCTGACCACGGCCTACCTGACTCAGGAACTGCCACCGGGGATCGAGGGCACGGTGTTCGATGTCGTGGCGGAGGGTCTGGGCGAGGTCGGCCGCCTGCTGGAACGCTTCCATCACCTGAGTCAGGCCGCCGCAGCCGGTGACATGCAGGCGCTGGAAAAGATGGGGCCGGTACAGTCACAGCTGGATGCGCTGGACGGCTGGAGCCTGCAGAACCGGGTCGAGACCACCATCTCGCGCCTGACGCTGGACCCGGAGGCAGCATTCGCGGCGCTGTCCGGCGGGCTCAAGCGCCGGGTCTGGCTGGCCCGCGAACTGGTGCAACGCCCGCAGTTGCTGCTGCTGGACGAACCCACCAACCACCTGGATGTGGCGGCGATCCGCTGGCTGGAGGCGTTCCTGATTGACAGCGGCCTGACCGTGGTCTTTATCAGCCATGACCGTCAGTTCATGGAGAGCGTGGCCACCCGCATCCTCGAGCTGGACCGGGGCCACCTGTACGAACACCCGCCGTCGATCGAGACGTTTCGCCAGCGCCAGGCCGAGCGCCTGGAGACCGAGGCCAGCCAACGCGCGGAATTCGACCGCAAGCTCGCCCAGGAAGAGGCCTGGATCCGTCAGGGCATCAAGGCCCGCCGCACCCGTAACGAGGGCCGGGTGCGTGCCCTGCAGGCCCTGCGCAAGAAACGCGCCGAGCGGCGTGAACGTGGCGGCCAGGTCAAGATGAAGCTGAGCCCGGAACAACGCTCCGGACGTCTGGTGATCGAGGCCGAGCACGCAGACTTCGGCTACGACCATCCGATCGTGCGCGACGTGAACCTGCTGCTGCAGCGCGGCGATGCGCTGGGCATCGTCGGGCCCAACGGGGCCGGCAAGACCACCCTGCTGCGCGGGCTGCTCGGCCAGATGGCTCCGCTGACCGGCACGGTCAAACTCGGGACCCAGCTTGAGATCGCCTACTTCGACCAGGCGCGGGCCCGGCTCGACGAAGCCACCACGGTGCAGGATGCCGTGGGTGAGGGGCGCGACCGGGTGACGGTGAATGGCGAAAGCCGCCACATCCTCTCCTACCTGGAAGACTTCCTGTTTCCGCCGGCACGCGCGCGCCAGCCGGTATCGGCGCTGTCGGGCGGTGAACGCAACCGCCTGCTGCTGGCCAAGCTGTTCCTGCGCCCGGCCAACCTGCTGGTACTGGACGAACCCACCAATGACCTCGACGTGGAGACCCTGGAACTGCTGGAGCAGTTGCTGATCGAATACACGGGCACCGTCATCGTGGTCAGCCACGACCGTTCGTTCCTGGACAACGTCGCCACCTCCACCCTGATCCTGCCCGGCGACGGCTCGGTGGAGGAATTTGTCGGCGGCTGGTCGGACCTGCCGGAGCGTGTCACCCAACGCCTGCTGGAAGGGGCCGGCAGTCAGGCAGCGACGCCGGGGGCGATGCCGAAAAAGCCCGACCCGAAGCCGGCCGTACCGGCGGCAGCCGCCACGCCCGCGGCTGCGCCGCGCAAACGCTCCTACAAGGATGCCCGCGAACTGGAGACCCTGCCGACGCGTATCGAGGCCCTGGAACAGGAGCAACTGGCCATCAGTACCTCAATGAGCGATCCTGAAACCCTGCGCGACGGAACGCGCATGCGTGACCTGCAAACGCGGCTGCAGCAGGTGGAAACCGAGCTGAACCAGTGCTACCAGCGCTGGGAGGAACTGGAATCCGACTGAGCCTCGAGGAGACCAGCCCCCTCAACTCCTGCCCGTGGCGGCCGTAACAGAGGTTGAACTGCCATAGGCCCCGTATCGCGCAGGGATCCGACCACGGCGCGAAAAAGGAGTTATCGCATGCTGGACAAACTCTCCATCCGCGGACTGCTGATCGCCGGGTTCGGCCTGGTCGTCGCCATCCTGATCATCAACTCGTTGCTCGCCCTGAGGGCCCTGAATGTGGGTGACCGCGGGATCCACGAACTCACCCAGGCGGACTATCCGGCGGTTGCCCGGGCCAACGACGTGGAACAACTGCTGCAGGAGAGCGCGGCCTTCCTCGGCTTCTACCTGATGAGCGCGGAATCCGAGCATCGCGACGCCTGGCTGACGGCAATGGAAGACCTCGACCAGGCCATGCACAACTTGGCACAGGACCCGATGGTTGCGGGCTCCGAAGAGCTGACGCAGATCGCCGCTCGCGCGCGCGAGCGCATTAATGCCTTCGCGGCCCACCGCGACCACCTGAGCGAGATCGCCGAGGATATGGCCGCGAACATGCCGGCCCAGGGCGTCGCCAACGCCCGCGTCAACCCGGCGACCATCGAGCTCACACAGCTCACCAGCACGATGATCAACGAGGAAATGGCCCGCCCGCGCGAGCAGCGATCGTTTGAGCGACTGGACGATTTCCATACCCTGCGCAGCAATCTGCTGCAGATCACATCCAACCTGCGCGGGTTTATCGCCTTCCGCGATGACGCATTCGAACAGAATCTGCGGCTGTATCTGGGCCAGACCCACGACGTGGTGGCGCGCCTGAGGGAGCAATACGATGACCTCGGCTTCGAACAGCAGATCGCGGTGGAGGACTTCGAACAGCGACTGGACAATCTCGACCGCGGACTCCAGGACATCATCCGCATCCACGGCAGCGACCGGGCCCTGCAGGATGCCTGGCTGATCCGCACCGCGGTCGGCCCGGCCATCGTCGCGGCCCGCACCGAACTGCAGACCCTCAGCCAGCACATTACCGAACACGCAGAGGGGGCCGCCGCCGACCTGGGCGGCACCATGCGGGCAACCCGGGTCACTCAGGGCGTGCTGGCGCTGATCGGAGTCGTTCTCGGCGTCATCAGCGCGTTCTTCATCATCCGGGTCGTGCGCCGGGCCCTGGCGCGTTCCACCGCGGCCCTGGAGGCGATCGCCGATGGCGACGGCGACCTGAGCCGCCGCCTGGATGAACACGGCCTGATCGAGACCGCCCGCCTTGGGCATGCCTTCAATCGCTTCACCGACAAGATCGCGCAGGCAGTCGGGAACGCCCGCAGCAGCACCGAGACCCTGAACCGCGCGACCGAGCACCTGAACCAGGAGGCCTATCAGGCCCGCGAGGCCGTCGCACGCCAGCGTGACGAGACCGAGCAAGTCGCCGCTGCCATGAACGAGATGCAAAGCAGCGCCGAAGAGATCGCGCGTAACACCGATGCGACATCGCAGGCCGGTGACCAGGCCAGCGAGGCTGTCGACAATGGCTCACGGGTGATGGAAAAGAACATCGAGTCCATGTCCGCGCTCCTCGGCACCGTGGAACAGGCGGCCGGGACCGTCGCCCGACTGGGCGAGGACTCGAAGCAGATCGGAACCATACTGGAGGTCATCCGCGGCGTGGCCGAGCAGACCAATCTGCTGGCGTTGAACGCAGCGATCGAGGCCGCGCGCGCCGGCGAGCACGGTCGCGGCTTCGCAGTCGTGGCCGACGAGGTGCGCAAGCTGGCAACCCGCACCCAGGAGTCCACCGACGAGATCGAGGACATGATCTCGCGGCTGCAGACCGCCACTACCGATGCCGTGACGGCGATGCAGCATGGTCAGGACGAGGCCGAAACCACCATGGGGCACACCTCCGATGTGAACGCGGCCCTGCAGCAGATCCGTCAGGCCGTCACCACCATTGTGGAGATGACCGACCAGATCACGGTCGCCGCACGGGAGCAGAGCAACGTCGCCGAGGAGATCAACCGCAACATCGTGCAGATCTCCAACGAGGCCGATCAGTCCGCCAACAGCGCCGACCGGGTCAGCGCCGCCACGGACGAACTGAAGCAGGCGGAGCGCGAGATCCAGCACGCCCTCGCCCGATTCCGGCTCTGACGTCGATCAGTCCCAGCGCCGCCAGGCACGGACGGCCCGGCGCAGGCGCCGCACCACCCCGCGGCGTCCGGAGACCCGCAGCCGCGCGGCCAGGGCGTCCCAGGCGACCGGGCCATCCGGCAGCAGCGCTGCCGCCAGCAATCGCCCGTCCGCGTCGGTGGGCGGATCGGCACGCAACCGGCGCAGCAAGGCTGGCAGCACCCACTCCAGCGGCCGGGCACGTTCGGCAAAGGCCCGGATCTCCTGCCAGTCCTGCTCGGGCTCGGGATCCGCAGCTACCACCTTCGGCATGACATCTTCCAGTGCGTTCGCCAGGGTCGTCTCGTGCCCCGGCCACAAGCGTGCGTGCCACTCAGGCCAGTCGCGCGCCTGCGCCGCGGCCAGCTCCCGCATCGCACTCGTTGCCGTGGCAACCGACCGCAACACCACACCCCCCGGCCGCCCACTGGAGGGGTCGGGCCGCAACCCGACCCGGACCAGATCAAACCCGGCGCGGCGCCACAACCTCAACAGCCCGGCATCCAGACCGAAGCTGGCCCCCAGCAAATCGACCCCTTCCGCACGTGCCCGGTCCGTAACCGTGCGCAGGAGTCGCAGCCCCAGACCCAGACCCTGCCACCGTGGATGGACCGCGATGCGCTGAATCCGCCAGATCGGATGCCCCGCGAGATCCAAAGCCCCGACGCCGGCCAGCACACAGGGCAGGAAATGCCCCTGCGGGCGCCGCTCGCCGGCCCACACCGCCTCCGCCAGGGGCCGGTTCAGTCCCGGCTCCGCGGCCACCAGTACCGCCCCGAACAGGCCACCGTGCCCCACCCCCTCAAGGGTCAACAGGCGCATCGCGGGGTCTTCCAGCCAGCGTTGCAGATCCGATGGGCGGGTACGGTAATGAGCATCCGCCAGCAGACCCGTGACGGCCTCCAGGCGCTGCGGCTGGTCCGCCAGGTCGGCAGCCGCACCCCAGCGCCACCGCACGGCCCGGGGCACCGGCGTGGCACTGCGCGCACGCAACAGAAACAGCCCATCCAGCCAGTCTTCAAGCGGGTCCGCCACGCCCCAGCGCACCGGGGTCTCAAGCCGAACCTGACGCACCCGGACCCCGGCCTGTTCCAGGGCCGGCAACACCCGCAGGCGAAACCCCTGTCCGCTGCCCTCGAACCCGCCCGTCGTGGTCGCCAGCACCAGGCGCCCGGCGCGCCGCGCCAGCCCCAGCAGCCGGTCCACCGGCAGCGCGGCCGCCTCGTCGACAATCAGCGTCCCGGCGCGCGCGGCGGTCACCTCCAGTTCGCCCGGCGCGCGGTACTCCAGGGCCGCCGGCAACGAACCCAGGCGGGCCCGCGCTGCTGCACCCACCGCACTCACCGCCGTCGCGGTGGGGCCAGTGAGGCGCATATCCATTCCGCGGTCGGCCCATGCCGCCGCCATCCAGTCCCCCAGCAACGTGGACTTGCCGCGGCCACGGGGTGCCGTGAGCACGCCGCATTCGCCCGGCGCCAGCGCCTCCAGCAGGCCCCGCGCGGCGCGCTGATCTGGCGTCCACGCAAACGCCCCCCGAGCTTCCGTGGCGGGCAGCGGCCAGTGCGCCGGATCACCCGCGATCCACTCCACCACCGGTGCGCGCAGCGCAGCCCGCCAGCGCTTTGCCCAGCCCCCCGAACCCGGTGTCGCCTGCACGAGCAACAACAGAATCCCGCCTCCCCGCAGGAGCCCGGTAGCAATGGCCAGGGCATCACCCGCAACCGGGTCGCCTGCCTCGAACACCACTACCTCGCATTCGGAACCGAGGCGATGCCCGGCCTGGGCCGGGCGGGTGGCCGGCACACCGGCCGGTGCACGCGCGCCCACCCACAGCAGACGCACCCCGGCCGGCATTCGCGCCAGCCAGCGGGACACTCGGTCGCGGCCGGAATCCGACTCCGGCAACGCCAGCAGACGCCTCGGGGGACTGGCCACCATCACCCCGCTGCCCGCGCACAGGCCCTCGCCCCATGCGGCCTCGAATCTCCACCTCGCAGGAGGAAGGGTATGCGACCGGGACACAATCGAGAATGTCTGTGGAGGTCGCCGTACATGGTTACGTTGATGTCGATGAACCCGAATGGTTTGTGCATTGCGCACGTCTCCGCCACGCTTCGTGCCTTCGCGCTCTGAAAGGTAGACAATCCCCGTCACCAACCCAGCAAGAGAGAATGAACATGCAGGATGGCAGTATTGGTTCGGCGCTCGTGACCGGCAACTCCAGCGGGCTGGGCCTGGGGATGACCCGGGTACTGCTCGAACGCGGCGCCAGAGTATATGGCCTGAGCCGGCGCGGCTGTCCCGAGGCCGGGGTCAGCGGTGACGAACCGGTGGACCTCGGCGACTTCACCGCGACCGGCAACGCGATGGACCGCATGCTGCAGGGCGTGGATTCGCTGGACCTGGTCGTGCTCAACGCCGGGCTCCTGGGACACATGCAGCGCATGCAGGACGCGCCCATGGACGAACTGCGCCGGCTGATGGACGTGAACACCTTCGCCAACAAGGTCATCCTCGACGCCCTGCTGCAGAACCGGATTCGGGTCGGCCAGATCATCGCGATCTCCTCGGGCGCCTCGGTCTCCGGTCACGCCGGCTGGAGCGGCTACTCGCTGTCCAAGGCCGCACTGAACATGATGATGCAGCTATACGCCCACGAATTCCCCGCTGACACCGCGATCAACGCCTTCGCCCCGGGCCTGGTCGACACCGCAATGCAGGACTATCTGTGCGACGAAGCCGACCGCGAGAGCTTCCCCGTCCTCCAGCGCCTGAAGGCCGCCCGCGGCACGCAGGACATGCCCGGCCCCGAGGCCGCCGCGCGCGCCATACTCGCCACCCTGCCGCGCCTGCACCAGACCCCCCGCGGCAGCTTCGTCGACATCCGCCAGCTCTGACGCCGGTCTGTGCAGGCCAAGGGTGTCCCACAGAAGACAAGATGAGAGGAAGGGTGTCCGCATGGACGCTGGGCGTGCGCAGGCCGACCGCCCCGCACCGCAACGTCCGGCCCTGCTGGTCTCCCTGCCTTCCCTTCTGCCCGGGAGTCGTCCTTGACCGGCCACGTGCCTTCGAGCGCGTCGTGGCAAATCCTGCAACGTGCGGAAATCGGCGGCGGAGCGCCAAAAAAAGTTCATGGAGGGGCGTTGGCTTTTGCCGGAAATGGGGCGTATAGTCGAAGACGTGACTCGCGGTTCAGCGACAACACTAGGAAGTTTCTAGTTGCTTAACCAGTGCTCCCGTTGATCTGTTGGCAGCATACCGCGATCACTTTTGTTTGTTAGATGAAGAGGTTACAAGTTGTGAATACTGGTGTTGTTAAGTGGTTCAACGAGAGCAAGGGTTTCGGTTTCATTACCCCGGATGATGGCGGCAAGGACGTGTTCGTCCACTTCTCCGCGATCAACGGTTCGGGTTTCAAGACCCTGGCCGAAGGCCAGAAGGTCTCCTTCGAAATCCAGGAAACCGCCAAGGGCCTGGCCGCCGGTGAAGTGACCGCCATCTAAGGCGCACTTCCCAGGGCTGACGATCCTCCGGGATCGTCCGAGAAAGGTCGCCTCCGGGCGGCCTTTTTTGTGCCCGGCATCGAGCGATGCGAAACGCACCGATGTCGGGCCGCCCGCTGGAACGAATGCGATTCGCTGCGCGAATCCGCATCCCGCCCGCCACCCAACCGCTCCTGCTTTCCTCTGTACCCTCTGTAGCGATCATCCTCGACCATGGGGTCCACTTTGTTCGGCGGAACGCCGATTCCGGTGGCGCGTTGCAACGACCGTCTGCCGATCTGCCGGGTATGGCCAATGGGGCTGGCCGACGTGCATATGATGCGGGCGCTACCTATACTTGAAACATGGCTGGAGGCTCACCGTTACCACGGAACCGCACAAGCCCAAGAGAAGCCGCCCTGGGTGTTGGATAGTTGGTCCACCTACGGATTATTGCGGTACAAACAACCACTTGAAGCACCGCCATGGCGTTGCTCACGAGCGCAGGCGCCATGTATTCGACAAGTACGGAACAAGCCCCTCTCCCCGAACCTCTGGCTGCAACCCTGCGTCGCGTTCCTCGTGCCACATTGCGGGCATTCGTCGCCCTTGTCCTGTTGTTCGCCAGCGCGTTCGGATCGGCGTACGGGAGCGAGTCAGCCGACGCGATCTGGCGTGCCGCCACCGACCTGAGCGACCCGCACAACCAGGCGGTACTGCTGAAAAACATCAACCACCTGCACACGCTGCGCGGCGTTTCCGAGCAGTACTGGGATCGCGTACCCGGCATTGGCGATCTGACGCACCGTCAGTACCAGGAGGCGATGTTCTGGCATCAGCGCGAGAATCTTCGGATCGCGCGCAAGGCGGTCAGCAGTCTGGACAACTACGAGTTCAATCTGCAGCGACCGGCACCGGATGCCGGCGAGTGGCGTGTCGGCTCGGATACGGATTTTCTGGTCCGGCGCAAGGACCGCCGGCCGGTCACGCTCGAGGACATCCAGCGGGTCGAGGCTGCCTACCGTCAGGCCGTCGCGCTCGAGGTGCGCCGGCGCAGCGGCGGCGCGGTGCAGATGGACCCCCGCGATTTCGACACCGGAACCGATTTCATGGTCGCCCACGACGCGACCACCGAAGCCGAATTCACGCGCATCGCGGAACACTTCGGCCGCCGCGACGCCGATACCTACAGCCGGGTCGAGGCGGCCCGGGTCGAGGCGCATATGCGCACGCCGGGGAAATTGATCGACTACCACGACGCCGGGATGTATGTCGCCGAGATGGTTGATCAGGCCCAGCGCAAGCAGCAGCACATCGACCGGCTGCTCCGCGAACAGGCCGACGTGCCGGCACGCCAGCGCACGATCAACGAAGCCCGAATCAAGCAGCTCGAGTACGAACGTGACAAGTATCTGCGGCGCATCAATTCGGTCAACAATCACCTGCACACGCAGGCGCGCACCCAGTTCGGCCGCGGCGTCAGCACGCCGCCGCGCGACATCGCAGGCATGCAGAACCTCGCGCAGCAGGCGCGCGCGAATTACGCGCACACCCTCGGGAACATCCTCCAGGTAATGCCCGAAGGTCCGCAGGCCCGCCAGACCAATTTTGTCCTCGCGTTGCAACTGGTCGATCTGCCCGAGGGCCAACGCAGCGAGGTGCTGTCCCGGCTCGATCGGCAGGTACAGCAGAACGTGCTCCAGCAGCTGGATGAGTTTCGGGCCTGGCGCCGGGCCGAGCGCGAGCAGGTCGCGCGCGAAGACGTCGTCACCCTGCGCAACTTCCTGCAAAAGACCGAATTCGGGCAACAATTGCTGCGCGTGTTCGGTACCGAGATCGAGGCACTGACGACCCGTCCGACCGCGAGTTCGCAGTTTATGGCCGATGTCTACCGCGACCTCGCCGCCACCGACCGGGCGATTCAGAACCGGGCGCAGTCGCTGTCGATGTGGCTGGACCTGATGGTGCAGGTCCGCGACGCGCAATCCGATGCCGAACTGGCGATCGCACTCGGGCGCACGCTGGCGTCGAAGACCTACTACGGGATGGTCGCCAGCCACCTCTACACCGGCCTGATCGAACGCGACGGCACCGCGCTGACCAGGTCGCTGATTCTGATGCTTTCGCCCAAGACCGCGCTGCCGCAGGTGGTGCAGTCGATCGGCGGTTCGGTGATCGATCTGACCACTGCGGTCATGTTCGACCACCAGTTCATGGTGCTGTACGTGACCGCGAGCTTCGACGACGACGGCAGATTCACGGGGCTGGACGGGTACCAGCCCGGGTCGGATGCCGTTTGCCGCTTCTTCGACGATGTGCTGCAGCCCGGTGGAGAACACTGGGTCGAGGGGATCTTCACGCGGGCGCTGGCGTTGTCCGAGGAACGGAACTTCAGCCAGGAGGTGCTGAGCGGGATCAATGCCTTTGGTACCCGCGCCTTCGTGCGCGCGCTCGAGAGCACCGTGTACGGCGGGACTGCAAGCTTCATGGGGCAGCATCCTGCGGTTCAACATGCGCGCGCCGAGGTGGCCGGACTGACCGGCATGATCGACGATTTTGCCGAGGCGCTGGGCGAGCATGTGCCGGCGCAGGCAGAGCCGGGCTGGGAGGGGCTGTCGCGCTTCGAGCCCGCGGCCCAGCATGCGATGCGGCCATTGCTCGAGCAACGGACCGCCGCCTGGGATGATGTCGAGGCGGCGCTGTGCGCGGCGGTGACGGAATCGCTCGAATCGCGGCATCGCGCCGAGCAGGGGCTCGAGGGCGGCGACGAGGCCGCGCTGGCGTTACTGGCCGAGGTCGAGCGTCTGTTCCACGAACTCGATATCCACGACGTCGGGATGGCGTGGTTGAACCACGAAGGCACGCGCAACGTCATCATGCGCTGGTTCGGGTCCGCCGAGGAGCAGCGCATCGAGGCGATGCAGGCGTTGCAGCGTTACCACGATGCCTATTCGGCGGTGCTCGAGATCCGCGATACCGTCGAGAGTCTTTATCGCACCGCGACTGGCGGTGCCGAATCGCTTCTTGAGCGGCCTTTGACCGGGTCGCCGCCACTGACCGCCGATCCGGCATTTGATCACAGTCTGGCGGTGCGTCTGTTCCAAGAGACGATGGACGACCTGGACCGCTACGAGACACAGATGCTGCGGATCAAGCGCGAAGCGCTGAACGACAACCTCGCGCAACTCGATGCCCCGTTCGATCGCCATATCCAGACGGCAATCCACGCCGCGACGATCGGGTTGAACGAAGCCAGGGCGACGATGCAGGGGGCATCGCATGCTCAGCAAAGGCTGTACCGGGTGCAGTGGTGGGCCGCGCACGATCTGCGTGCTCGGCATTCGGCCGCTTCCGAGCATGCGCGCGCGCAACGCGCGAGGATCGATGAACTGCGCGAAGAGTTCCGTGCTCACTATCAGCCGGTCGAACCCGCGCTGGCGATTCTGCCGCCACCGGCGGTGATCGAAGAACGCGCGGCGACGGATGCACCCTACGCATTCGGACTCGATGCAACGGCGATTCCGCCGGAGACGGTCTACGTCTGGTTCGAGGACGGCACGGAAATCGGCCGCGGCGATACGCTGCTGCATCTGTTCGAGGAGCCCGGGCCACGGACCCTCGAGGTCCGAGCCCAATGGACCCGATCGGATCGGGTATTGCGCGACGGCAGCGCGACCGCCGAACTCAGTATCGATGTCCACGCCGATGCCCTGCTGCCCGAACTGGCGATTCGGCCGCCGCGCGAGCTCGGCGCGCTGGCCGAGCCGGATCGCGCCTACGAGTTCCACGCATTGCGCCGCAACATTCCGGACGACGCGACGCTGAGCTGGCAGATCAACGGCCGGCCGGCGGGGGTCGGCGCCGACGTCGAGCTGCGTTTCAGCGATCCGGGCTCGAATATCGTCGAGCTGTTCGCCGAGTGGGAGGTTCCCGGAAGCTGGACGGGGCAGGAACAGGTGATCGCCCCGGTGCTGACCGTCGAAGTCGATGACCCCGGCCCGCTGCTGGCCGAACCCTGTCGCATCCTGCTGGCCGGCACCTTTGACGAAGCGGTGCCCCGGGTGGGCATCGAGCAGTTGCTGCGCCAGTTCCCGACCCCGGAGGAAGTCGAGAATTTCATTGCCGACCGGGCAGCGGTCGCTGCGCAGCATGGCCTGCGCGCGAGCCCCGACGAACCCGATGCGGTCGACGCGGCCACCGGCCTGACGCAGCAGTGCGGGCCCGAGATTCTGGCGCAATGGCATTCCCGGCGCGCCGACCTGGAGCAGGAATTCCGCGAGCGGTGGGAAATGCTCGACGACGCCACGCTGACGCTGCAGGTCGATACCGGGAACTTGCAAGCCCCTGAGGCACTCGGCGTATCCCTCGCCGAAGCGGCGCAGACGCCGGAACTGAACCGGGTATCGGTGCAGCTCGAAGCACTCGGCATCGACCTGTCCTCGCTGCACGCCGAACTGGCGTCGATGCTCGACATCCTGGCCGGTGACGAGGTGCGGCCCGGTTGCGGGACGACCCCGCCGTACTACCTCTGGCTGGACATCGACTGGACGCTGGACGGCGCAGAGGTCGGCACCGCCCAGCGCACGCCGGACGGTCGGCAGATGACGTTCCAGGCGCTGGAGGAGAGGACCTACCCGGTGACCGCGCAGGTCACGCTGCGTTATCAGCGCGGTTGCAACAGCGGCTATCCGCAATGGATTCCCGATCAGGTGCAAACGGTCCGCACCCTGATCGAGATCGAGTTCGAAGACCCGGCCGCGCCTGCGCCCTCGCCCGAGGTCGTCGCTGAACCTGCCGCGCCCGCGGAACCTCCCGCCGCGCCGGAACCGCCCGATCTTTCCGAACTGGAGGAACAACGCCAGCAGGTTCTGGACGTCTGCGAGGAATGGACCGCGTCGAAGAGCGGGGGCTACGGCACGACAACCGAGGTCTGGGACATCAGCAGCCTGCCCGAAGGCACGGCCTTCGATTTCTCCTACGACGCGATGACCGTGCCCGACAAGTTCGTCATCGAGTACCCGGTGGGCAACGTGGTGCTTGATACCGGCTGGCGCGGATCGGCCGCGCGCGCCGCGCGCCGATCCGATCTCTACCCCGGCGGCGTGACCGGCCCGGGGCGGGGCGCGGCCGACGACGTGTTCGAAAAGGCGGCGGCCGACGCGTTCAAGGTCACCGTCTACGGCCCGGAAAGCGGCACCGCCTGGAACTACCGAATCCGGCCGCGCTGCCAGCCGGACGCGGTACTGCGCATCGCCGAGTCGCCGACCCAGATCACGTACGGCTCGCAGGTCCGCTGGCCGGCGACGACCGGCGGCGGGCTCGAAGTCACGCGCTACACCTGGCAGGCAACGCCGGACCTGACGTTCGACGAACCGGTGACCACCGAGCCGGCGACGCGAATCACCTTCGACCGGCTGGGGCGGGTGCTGCTGTGGGCCGAGGGCAAGCCCCGGGACAGCAGCCTGCCAACGGTCGAGTCGCAGCAGGTCGAGATCGAGGTGGTGCCGCCGCAGTTCGAACTGGTGTTCGATCCCCCGGATGGCCAGGCCCGGGTCGGTGACGAGGTGCAGGTGGAGGTGCGCAGCGATCCGGCGCTCCCCGCCGAACTCGTTGATTACCGCTGGGTGCAACCCAGCGCGCGCAGCACCTACACCGACAATGCGTCGCGGATCGGCTTCACGGTGGGCGATGGCGAGCGTGCGCCGCTGCAGGACATCCCGCTGCATGTCTGGGTGCGGGTGCCCTACCACGGCGACACCCTGGAAGAGATCCAGGCCACCTACTCGGGGCAGCCCTACGAGGTGCAGATCAGCGAGCCGGTACACCGCGGCCCGACCCCGCAGACCTGGGACCCCGAACGCGGCAGCCTGGTCGATGTCCCCCGTGGCCAGGTCGTCACCGGGCAGGAGGTGCGGCTGAACGCCAGCGTGCAGCCGACCCCGCCGGGAGAAGTGCGCTACCGCTGGTCGGTACAGCCGGACGGTGCCCGCACCCACGGCACCATCGGCAGCAGCCAGACGTTCTCGGCCAGCAACCCCGGCAGCTACACCGTGGAAGTGGTCGCGACCAACGCCGCCGGTCTGGTCCTCGGCCGCGGGAGTCGCAGCGTGATGGTGGCGCAGGATCAGCCGGCGCCGGCAACGCCCGATGAGGCCGAACCTGCCGCCGCGGATGCCCCGCCCGCGGCGACGGTGGATCCCGATGCACTGCTGACGCCGCCGGACGTGATCGACCTGGAGCAGGCCTCCGGCCGACTGGATTCCGATACGCGCGAGCAGCGCCACGCGATCGAGGTGCCACGGCATGGCTCGCTGGGCGTCGAGGTCGAGGCCGATCCGGAACTGCGGATCACTCTCCGGCTGGAGGACGCCGACGGCAACAACCTGCGCGCGTCCACGGGCGGGTCAACGTCGAGCCGCAGCGTCGAACGCGCCGATCTGGCGCCGGGCACCTACTATGCCCGGGTCGCGCGTTCCAGGGGCGAAGGAACGTATCGGCTGACCACGCGGCTCACAGCGCCGAGCATCCCGAACGATACCGGCCCGAATGACAGCCTCGAGGACGTGCAGGAGCACGGCGAGCCGATCCCGGTCGATCGGCACAGCACTGGCCTGCTGGGCTACCGGGACCGCGACGAGCGCGATACCGAGGACTGGTTCCGTCTCGACATCGGCGAGCATGGCGCACTCGACGTCTCGGTCGAGGCCGAAGAGAGCCTGCGCATCAC
>NZ_KB907123.1:0-85310 GCF_000381825.1 Thioalkalivibrio sp. ALJT | reverse complement strand
CTGGCGCCGGGTACCTATTACGCCCGGGTCGCGCGTTCCCGTGGCCAGGGCGGTTACGTGATCACGCCGCGGCTCGACCCGGTCGGTTACACCCCTGACCGCGAACCCAACGACAGCCTCGAGGAGGCGCAACCCATCCACCTCGGCGCGGACAGCACCGGCCTGCTCGGCTACGTTTCCAGAAACGAACGCGACACCGAGGACTGGTTCAGGGTCGAGACGGGTGCCGAAGGCGCGCTGGCGGTGAGTGTCGCCGCGCAGGAGAGCCTTCGCGTCACGTTGCGGTTGTACGACGCCGACGGACGCAGCCTGCGTGCGTCGACGGGCGGGTCGACTTCCAGCCGGGATGTCGAACGCACCGAACTTCCCGCCGGCGTCTATTTCATCCGTGTCGCGCGCAGCGGCGGCCAGGGCGGCTATACGGTCCGGCCGGTGTTCACGCCGGCCCCGTCCGCGGATCACCGCTGAATGGTCGCCCTCGCCGGCGGTTGCGGCCCCGCCTGCTTCCGAGCGACCCCTGGCGGGGCTGGTCAGGCTTATACGAATCAGGCGCTTGGATTCGTCATGATCCGAGGTCCGTGGACAACCGCCACAAAAGACGAACGCAGGACAGGAAATGACAAAAACGGCACGTGAGCCAGGCAGCAAACCCGAGGGTGGGACAGCCCCATCGGACTCTTCCCGGGAAACGGTATCAGAGAACGTCATCCGGCACGGCAACGAGTACCGCTGGCTTCATGACGTTAGCCTGTGGAGGGATACTGTCATCCCCTTGATGCTCTTCAGGCTGATTTTGCTGGCAGCGCTGATTCCGGCGCTGCTGCTCCTGGTGATCGAAACCCTGGAGGGGTCCTTCTTGAGGGGCCTGCAAGCATTTGGCCAAGTCTATTTGATTGTTGCCAGCATCATGCTGGGTCTGTTCATCATCGCATACCCCCTTTACGTCCTGGTCAGCGGTGGCCGCTACTCGATCCTTTTCGAGATGGATGACAAGGGCATCGATCACATCGAGATGCCGTCCAGAGGGGTCAAACGGACCGATCTGCTGGCTCGGGTGGGGTTCCTTGCAGGTCTGGCATCCGGCAATCCATCGGCTTCGGGCGCCAGCCTGCTGGCCCTGTCGCGCAAACGCATGCACACACCATTCAATCGGGTGCGCAAAGTCGTAGTGTACGAGCGCAAGGGCGTTGTCAAGTTGATCGCCCGCAACATGACACGGAACCTGATTTATGCCCAGCCAGCCGATTTCAAGCTGATCAAGGATCTATTGCTTGAACGCTGCCCCCGGAAGGCCACGGTCATTTATCGCTGACCGAACAGCCCAACCGCAAAAAATGAGGGGTCCGACCCTGCTGCGTTCACCATGAAGGAAACACCCGCAGCCGATAACCGTTCCGATCGCCCTGTGAAACACTCTTGATCCAGGAAGACGCTGATTGAATCGCACGTCCGCGTGGGTGCCCGCCCAGTTTCTCGAGACAAGCGTTCCGAGACAAGACGCGTCGTGCAGCGGGTAGTGGTTCTGCCCGCCCGTTTTCGATGGATTCGGGGCGCAACGCAGGATCGGGCCATATTCATTCAGAATCGGGGGGGGCACCAGCCCCGCAAGCCATTGAAAGCAGGGGATCGTCCGCCCGTTGTTAATCAAAAACGGGCGCGGGAACGGCGTTGCGGCTCACCTGTAGCAGAATGACTGCACGGCCGCCGCGCTTCAAACGCACGCAAAAGCGACTCGAGCGCGGACGCGCGATTCAATCAGCGTCTCCCTGGACGCCCACCGGGGAAAACGCCGCGGTCCGATGCGGGTGATTCAAGTACACTGCCGGGCTTTCCGATAGGCCACCCCACGCAATGAACCGCCTGTTCCGTTCCACCGCCGTCGTCAGTGGCATGACCATGATCTCCCGGGTCATGGGCTATCTGCGCGACATGGTGCTGGCGGTGACCTTCGGCGCCGGCTCGGCCACCGATGCCTTCTTTGTCGCCTTTCGCATCCCCAATTTCCTGCGCCGGCTGTTTGCCGAGGGCGCGTTCAACCAGGCATTCGTGCCGGTGTTCGCCGAGTTCCGCGAAAAGCGCGGGCGCGAGGCCCTGCGTGACCTGCTGGACCACACCGCCGGCACGCTGATGGCCGTGGTCGCGGTGATCACGCTGCTCGGGGTGCTCGCCGCCCCGCTGCTGATCTGGGTGTTCGCGCCAGGCCTGGCCACCCAGGAAGAAGGCCGCCAGGACCTGGCCGCGCAGATGCTGCGCATCACCTTCCCCTACCTGCTGTTCATCTCGCTGACTGCGATGGCCGCGGGCATCCTGAACAGCATCGGGCGTTTTGCCGTGCCCGCCTTCACCCCGGTATTCCTGAACCTCGCGCTGATCGTGGCCGCGCTGTGGCTGGCACCGCTGTTCGCCGAACCCATCGTCGCGCTGGCCTGGGGCGTATTCATCGCCGGCGCCCTGCAACTGGCCTTCCAGATCCCGTTTCTGTGGCGCGCCGGGCTGCTGCCACGGCCCCGCCTGCGCCGCGCCCACGAGGGGGTTCGGCGCATCGTGAAGCTGATGCTGCCGGCGATCCTGGGCACCTCGGTGGTGCAGATCAACCTGCTGGTGGACACCCTGATCGCCTCGTTCCTGGTGGCGGGGTCGATCTCCTGGCTCTACTTCGGGGACCGTTTCGTGGAGCTGCCGCTGGCACTGTTCGGGATCGCGATCGGCACCGTGATCCTTCCGCGTCTGGCGCGGCAGTACAACCAGGCCGACCCGGCCGCCTTCAACCGCACCCTGGACTGGGCCCTGCGCCTGGCGATGCTGGTCGCGCTGCCCTCCATGCTCGGGCTGATCGTGCTGGCCGTCCCGATCCTCGCCACACTGATCCAGTACCAGGCCTTTACCCAGTTCGATACCTACATGACGGCGATGGCGCTCGCGGCCTACGCCCTCGGGCTACCCGGGTTCATCCTGATCAAGGTGCTGGCCCCCGGGTTTTTCGCTCGTCAGGACACGAAGACACCGGTGAAGATCGCGATCATCGCGATGCTCTGGAACATGGTCCTGAACGCCGCCTTCGTGCTGCCCTGGTACCTGTCGGGCACGCCCGGGGCGCACGCCGGGCTGGCGCTGGCCACCTCGGCCTCGGCCTACATCAACGCGGGTCTGCTCTATCGCGGCCTGATCCGCGAGGGCATCTACCAGCCGGGGCCGGGGCTGCGCCGGCTGCGCCTCGGCCTGCCGGCCGCGCTGATGGCCATGGTGGCCGTGCTGGTCCTGCTATCGCCCGGCTTCGGCCAGTGGACCGAATGGTCGGCCGACACCCGCCTGCTGACCCTGGCCGGGCTGATCGCGGCCGGCGCCACGACCCTCGTGCTGACCCTGCTGGCCGCAGGGCTGCGCCCGCGCCACCTGCTGTTGCGGGAAGCACAGTAGTGATGTCGGGGCGCTTAGGGAAACAATGGTTAAGGTACACGCTCGCGTTGGCACCCCAGGTTTTCCGAGACAAGGCGCGGTGCGCAGCCGGTAGTGGTTCTACCGGCAAGGGCCGCAACGCAGGATCGGGGAACCTGGGGTGCCAACCCCGAAGGGGCTCGGCCGCCAGTTGTTATCGAAAACGGGCGTGGGAACGGCGTTGCGGCTCACCTGTAGCAGAATGACTGCACGGCCGTCACCGCGCATTAAACGCACGCAAAAGCGACTCGAGCGCGAGCATGTACCTTAATCATTGTTTCCCTGACGGGTTATACTGGCGGTTTTGCGCGAGATTGGAGCGATGCGGCTGATTCGCGGCCTCGGGCCGTCCGACAGCAGGGCCTCCACGGCATCCACCGTGCGCGGCGCGGTGGTGAGCATTGGCAACTTTGATGGCCTGCACCGTGGCCATCAGGCGGTCATGGGGCGTCTGCTCGAGGCAGCGGCGGAACGCGGGGCACCGTCGGTGCTGATCACGTTCGAGCCGTTGCCACGCGAATACTTCGGCAGCCGCCCGGAGGCGCCAGAGCCCCCTGGACGGTTGCAACGGCTGCGCGATCGCCTGGTCACCCTGGACGCCACCGCGCTCACGGCGGTCTGGATCCTGCGCTTCGACGCCCGGCTGGCCGGGCTGTCGGCAACGGCATTTGTCGACGAGGTGCTGCACCGGCGCCTGGGAGCACAGCATGTGCTGGTCGGGGACGACTTCCGCTTTGGCCGTGGCCGAGCCGGCGACCAGGCGCTGATGCGCGAACGCGGCAAGGCGCTGGGCTTTACGGTGGAATCCACCCCCACGGTTGCGGATGCCGAGGGCCGGATCAGCAGCACCCGCGTACGCGCTGCTGCTCTGAGTGGCGATTTCACACGCATGGCCGAACTGCTCGGCCGGCGTTATCGCCTGCACGGGCGTGTCGCGCACGGCGACAAGCGCGGACGCAGCATTGGCTTCCCCACCGCAAACCTGCGCATGGGGCCCTGGCCGCTGGCATTGCGTGGCGTCTACTCCGGGTGGCTGCAACGCGCCTCGGGCGAGCGCCTGCCGGCGGTGGCCAATATCGGCTGGCGCCCGACCGTGGGCGGTACCGAGCAGCGGCTCGAGGCCCATGTACTGGAAGGCGCGCCGGAGCTCTACGGCGAGCCCATATGCTTCGAACCGATCGCGCAGGTGCGCGGCGAGCAACGCTTCGACGGCCTGGACGCCCTGCGCGCCCAGATCGCGCGCGACGTCGAAATGGCGCGCGAACACATCAAGGAATTCAGCTGAAACCCGGCCCCAAGGGCCGCCCCGGGATAGACCATGGCACGCAAACCGGCTCCGCCGAACCCCTACAAGGACACCCTGAACCTTCCGGAGACGGCCTTTCCGATGCGCGCGGGCCTGGCCCAGCGCGAGCCGGAATGGCTGGAGGCATGGAAGGCAGAGGACCGCTACCACCGGCTGCGCGAGCACTGCGTCGGACGGCCGCGCTTCGTGCTGGCCGACGGCCCGCCCTACGCCAACGGCTCGATCCATGTTGGCCATGCGGTCAACAAGATCCTGAAGGACATCATCGTCAAGAGCCGCACCCTGTCGGGTTTTGATGCCCCCTATGTGCCAGGCTGGGACTGCCACGGCCTGCCGATCGAGCTGAAGGTGGAGCAGAACCTGGGCAAGGCCGGGCGCGACGTCGACGCCGCCAGCTTCCGCAAGGCCTGCCGCGAATACGCGCAGGAGCAGGTGGACGGGCAAAGCGCGGACTTCCAGCGCCTGGGGGTACTGGGCGACTGGGACAACCCCTATCTGACCATGAACCACCAGGTAGAGGCCGATACGGTGCGCGCCCTGGCACGCATCTACAAACGCGGCCATGTACAGATGGGCGAGAAGCCGGTGCACTGGTGCGTGGATTGCGGCTCGGCCCTGGCCGAGGCCGAGGTCGAGTACGAGAACAAGATCTCGCAGGCAATCGATGTGCGCTTTCGCGTGGTTGACGATATCGACTTCCTGCGCCGCTTCGACGACATCGACGGCTCGCGCGGCCCCATCAGCGTGGTGATCTGGACCACCACACCCTGGACCCTGCCGGCCAACCAGGCGGTGGCACTGAATCCGGAGCTGGACTACGCCCTGGTGGAGCTGGAACACGAGCGCATCCTGCTGGCCGAGGCGCTGGTCGAGGACTGTCTGGCCCGCTACTCGCTGGGCGAGGGCCGCATCGTCGCGCGGGCCAGGGGGCAGGCACTGGAAGGCCTGATGCTGCAGCACCCGTTCCTGGAGCACGAGGTGCCGCTGATCCTGGGGGCCCACGTGACCACCGAGAGCGGGACCGGCGCGGTTCACACCGCCCCCGGTCATGGCCAGGACGACTACACGGTCGGTCTGCAGTACAACCTGGCCGTTCACAACCCGGTCGGGCCGGACGGGCGTTTCCTGGCGGACACGCCCTACTTCGCCGGCGAGAACGTGCATCAGGCCAACGGCCACGTGATCGAGGTACTCAAGGAACACGGCGCGCTGGTCGTCAACCGCAAGTTCGAGCACAGCTATCCGCACTGCTGGCGCCACAAGACCCCGATCATCTTCCGCGCCACCCCGCAGTGGTTCATCGGCATGGAACGCGCCGAACTGCGCGCGGACACGTTGAAGGCCATCTCCGAGACCCACTGGATGCCGAACTGGGGCGAGGCCCGCATCCACGGCATGGTGGTGAACCGCCCGGACTGGTGCATCTCGCGCCAGCGCAACTGGGGCGTGCCCATCCCGTTCTTCGTGCACAAGGAGACCAACCGCCTTCACCCGCACACCGCCGAGCTGGCCGAACAGGTCGCGCAGCGCATCGAGCAGGAGGGCATCGAGGCCTGGTTCCGGCTGGACCCGAAGGAACTGCTGGGCGACAAGGCGGACGACTACATCAAGCTGAACGACACCCTGGACGTGTGGTTCGACTCGGGCGTACTGCACTCCACCGTGGTGGAGCAACGCCCGGAACTGGGCAGGCTGCCCGTGGACCTGTTCCTGGAGGGCTCCGACCAGCATCGCGGCTGGTTCCAGTCCAGCCTGCTGACCAGTGTCGCGATGCGCGGCGAGGCCCCGTACAAGGCAGTGCTGACCCACGGCTTCACCGTGGACGAGAACGGCGAGAAGATGTCCAAGTCGCGCGGCAACGTGGTCGCGCCGCAGGAAGTCGTCTCCACCCTGGGTGCAGACATCCTGCGTCTGTGGGTCGCCGCCACCGACTTCTCCGGCGAGATGGCGATCTCGAAGGACATCCTCGACCGCACCGCCGATGCCTATCGCCGCATCCGCAATACCACCCGCTTCCTGCTCGGTAACCTTAACGGCTTCGAGCCACAGCAGCACGCCCTCGCACTGGACGATCTGCTGCCGCTGGATCGCTGGATCGTGGCCCGCGCGCTGCAGGTGCAGGAGCAGGTCACCCGTGCCTACGACAACTACCAGTTTCACCAGATCTACCAGCGGGTGCACAACTTCTGCTCGGTGGAGCTCGGCAGCTTCTACCTGGATGTAATCAAGGATCGTCAGTACACCACCCGGGCCGATTCGCACGCCCGACGTTCGGCGCAGACCGCTCTGTATCACGTGGCCGAAGCGCTGACCCGCTGGATCGCACCGATCCTGACCTTCACCTCCGAGGAGATCTGGCAGCTATTGCCCGGCGAGCGCCCGGAGAGCGTGCTGTTCGCCACCTGGTACGAGGGGCTGGCCCCGATGCCGGCGGACGCCGCCTTCTCCGACGCCGACTGGGACCGCATCCTGGAGGTGCGCACCCACGTCGCCCGCGCCCTGGAGCTGGCGCGCAACGAACAGGGCATCGGCGCCTCGCTGAACGCGGAAATCGAACTGTTCCTGCCGGCGACATCGACGGCGCGCGGCCTGCTCGAACGCCTCGGAGACGAACTGCGCTTCGTGCTGATTACGTCCGGGGCACGACTGGCCGACACCCCCGCCCCGGAGACCGCGCACAGCGTCGAACTGGAAGACGGGACGGCCCTCGGCGTAGTCGTACACAAGAGCGAACAGCCGAAATGCGTGCGCTGCTGGCACCGCCGGGCGGACGTCGGCGAGCACGCCGAACACCCCGAACTGTGCGGACGCTGTGTCAGCAATGTGGTGGGCCCGGGCGAAACCCGGCGCTTCGCCTGATGCCGCTGCGCGGGTCCGGCCTGTTCCCCGGTCTGGCGATCGCAGCGCTGATAGCGCTGATCGACCAGGTGACCAAGCGCTGGGCGGAACAGGCCCTGACGTTGTTCGCCCCGGTCGAAGTCACCAGCTTCTTCAACCTGTCGCTGGTCTACAACCCCGGCGCGGCCTTCAGCTTCCTGGCCGGCGCCGGCGACTGGGGGCGCTGGCTGCTGACGACCATCGCCGTGATCATCGGGCTGCTGATCACGTTCTGGCTGGCCCGCCTGCCGCGCAACGCATGGTGGTCCGTGGTTGCGCTGGGGCTGGTCCTGGGCGGGGCCATCGGCAACCTCATCGACCGCCTGCGCCTGGGCGCGGTGGTGGATTTCCTCGACTTTCACTGGGCCGGCTACCACTGGCCCGCCTTCAACGTGGCGGACATGGCCATCGTGGTGGGGGCGGTCACACTGATTGTGGCCACCTTCCTCGAGGATGACCGCACCCCTTCGTCAACGCATCGGGAGTAAACATGACCACTGCCACCAAAGGCGCGCATATCGAGCTGCACTACCGCCTGATCCTGGAAGGCGGCTTCGTCGTGGACGAAACCGGCGCCGACCCCATTACGCTGGAGATCGGGTCCGGCGAGATCCTGCCCGGGCTGGAGGACCTCCTGGTGGGTCTGGAGGCCGGGGACCACCGGGAATTTGCGATCGAGGCCGGTGTCATGTTCCCGTTCCCGGACCCGGCCGCAATCCAGCAGATGCCGCGTTCGCAGTTCCCGGAAGATCTGCCGCTGCAAGTGGACTACATCTACGAATTCAACAGTCCGGGCGGCGAGACCGTGCCCGGCCGCATTACCGCAGTAGAGGACAGTGCCGTGACCGTGGATTTCAACCATCCACTGGCCGGGCAGAACTTCACTTTCGAAGTGGATGTGCTATCGGTACGGGAACCGTAGGGCAATCGGCCCCAGGAGAACAGCATGAGCATGCAAGCCCAGCTCGCCAATCCGCGCGGCTTTTGTGCCGGGGTAGAGCGCGCCATCGAAATCGTGGAACGCGCCCTCGAGATTTACGGCGCCCCTCTGTATGTCCGCCACGAGGTCGTGCACAACCGCCACGTGGTCGGACGCCTGACGGATGCGGGGGTCGTCTTCGTCGACGAACTGGATGCGGTCCCCGACGGGCAGGTGGTGATCTTCTCTGCCCATGGCGTACCCCGGCGCGTGCAGCAGGAGGCCGAACGTCGGGGCCTCACGGTATTCGATGCCACCTGCCCGCTGGTCACCAAGGTGCACCTGGAGGTGGCCCGCTATGCCCGCGAGGGCCGCGAGGTGGTGCTGATCGGCCATGCCGGACACCCGGAGGTCGAGGGCACGCTGGGCCAGTTCGACCACTCGCAGGGTGGTCGCATGATGCTGGTGGAGACGGTCGCGGACGTCGCTGACCTCGAGGTCGCCAATCCCGACCGCCTCGCCTTCGTCAGCCAGACCACGCTATCGATGGACGACACCGCCGAGGTCATCGACGCCCTGACCGCGCGCTTCCCGAAGATCGAGGGCCCGCGCAAGATGGATATCTGCTACGCGACGCAGAACCGCCAGGACGCGGTCAAGGATCTGGCCAAACAGTGCGACCTGCTGCTCGTGGTCGGCTCGAAGAACAGCTCCAACTCCAACCGTCTCGCCGAGATCGGCGCGCGCATGGGGGTCGAGTCCCATCTGGTGGATGGCGCCAGTGACATCGAGACGGACTGGTTGCAGGGCAAACAGCGCATAGGCGTGACCGCAGGGGCCTCGGCACCCGAGGTCCTGGTCAACGAGGTCCTCGAGCGCCTGCGCGCGCATGGCGTCGACACCGTCTCCGAGCTCTCCGGGCGCGAGGAGACGGTCACCTTCTCCATCCCCGTCCCACTGCGCCGCGAATCCGCCTGAAAACACTGCTTGCGGGAGGCGATAAGAACTCGAAGAACTGAAGGAACACGGGATTGGGACGCAGCGTACACACCCGCCGTCACTGGCAGGTCCGCAAACGTCAGGGCACCACACCCGGAAACCCTTCACGTCTTTCCGACTTCCTGCTTCCTGTTATCCGCCCTTAACCTTGTTCTGGATGCCTAAGCGACATGGATGATCGACTGCGTTTCCGGCTGAGTATTCGCTGCCCCGACCAGCACGGCATTGTCTCGCGCATTGCCACAGCCATTGCCGACAGCGAAGGCTGGATTACCGAGGCCGCCCAGCATACCGATGCAGAGGCGGGCTGGTTCTTCATGCGCTGGGTGTTCTCGCTGCCCGGCCCGGCCGAATCCGGCCTGCGCGAGCGCCTGGAGACGCTGGCCGGCGACCTCGACATGGACTGGTCCCTGGCGACCACCGACACCCGGGCGCGGGTGGTCCTGCTCGCCTCGCGCGAGCCGCATTGCCTCAGCGACCTGCTGGCCCGCTGGAGCGCGGGCGAACTGGCCATGGACATCCCCGCGATCCTCTCCAACCACCGCGACCTCGAACCACTGGCTGCCTGCCACGGCATCCCGTTCGAGCACCTTCCGGTACCCAGGACCGGGCGCGAGGCCGCCTTCGAACAATTACAACAACGCCTGCGCCAGCTCGCCCCCGATACCATCGTGCTGGCCCGTTACATGCAGATCCTGCCCCCGGGGCTGTGCGCCGAATACCCCGAGCGCATCCTCAACATCCACCACAGCTTCCTGCCGTCATTCGTGGGCGCCCGCCCCTATCACCAGGCCTTTGCCCGCGGCGTCAAACTGATCGGCGCCACCTGCCACTACGTGACCGACGAACTGGATGCCGGCCCGATCATCGAACAGGACGTCACTCGCATCCGCCACGACGAAGGCGTACAGGACCTGATCCGCAAGGGCCGCGACGTCGAACGCTGGGTGCTCGCCCGCGGTCTGCGCTACCACCTCGAGGGCCGCGTACTCACCCACGGCAACAAGACCGTCGTGTTCAACTAACGCTGCCGGCGCACCGGACTTTACCGCTTCACGCCGCGCACCCTCTCTGTATTCCTTCCGGACCAGCGACTTGTCGGGGTTGGGGGATCTCGCGTGCGTATTGGGAGAACGAGGCGCAGGGACGATGCAACCCGAGAGAGCGGCAAAGGGACCGCTCTCTCGCACGCGCAGTCGATCCGCCCCAGCTCCTGCAGGCTGCTAGACTCCAGTCTTGACCCGAAACAAACCTCCGGAGCGTAGAACCATGCATGCACGTCGCGACAGGATGATCTCGATACTCGGCGCCATGGCCCTCGGGGCCTTGCTCGTCATGGGCCTCGGAACGGCTCAGGCCGACACCCTGCCGGACACGGCCGAACGCGTGCAGCAATCGGTTGTCGGAATTGCCACATTCAAGCCAACACGCAGCCCGCGGGCCGACTATATGGGGACGGGCTTCGTGGTCGGCGACGGGCGCCTGGTGGTCACCAATTTCCACGTCATCCCGGAGTCGCTCGACACCGAGCGGCGCGAACGCCTGGTGGTCATCAGCGGACACGGCCGCGATACCGAGATCCATCATGCCGAGGTAGTGGCGCAGTCGGTCGATCACGACCTGGCCTTGCTGCGGATTTCCGCCCCGTCGCTCCCTGCCCTGCGTCTGGGCTCATCCGACGCGGTACGAATCGGCGAGGAACTCGCATTTACCGGCTATCCCATCGGCATGATTCTCGGGCTTTATCCCGCCACGCATCGGGCGAGCGTCGCCGCCCGGACGCCGATGGTCATCCCCGCGCGCAGCTCGTCCGAACTCGACGAGCGCCGTATCCGCGCCTTGCGAAACAACCCGCCCATGGTGTTCCAGCTGGACGCCACCGCCTATCCCGGCAACAGCGGCAGCCCGGTCTATCGCAAGGACTCGGGCGCGGTCGTCGGCGTGGTCAACCAGGTGTTCGTGCAGGGCGGACGCGAGGCCGCGGTCAGCCAGCCCAGTGGCATCAGCTACGCAATACCGTCCGACCGCATCCGCCCCCTGCTGGATGAATACCACGCGAACGGCAACTGACCGCCCGCGCCCGTCCCGTCACGGGCGGGCGCAACACCGGGAGATGCGAGCGGGTGAATGAATCAGGGTTTCCCTACGCCTGGTGGCGCGCGTTCTCCTCATCGTCCTTCGGGGCGAGAAAGGCCTTGTAGAACAAGTGCCGCACCAGAAGACCCGGCGGCATCTTGAGCCAGTGCCCGCGCAGGAACAGCAACCCGCGGGCGGTGGCATCCTGCAGGGGGGTACATGAAGCGGCCCGCGCCTGGCTGCCGTGGCGAAACATCCAGCGCGCGGCCGGACTGATTCGCCGCGCACCCGACGCAGCGGCGAGACGCACCGTTGCCTCGCGCGGGATGTCGGTACCCAGGTGACGATGACACAGCCAGAGCGCCCGTTGCACCAGCCAGGTCACCTTCAGGGCCTCAGCCTCCACGACCAGCTCCTCCCAGAAAGCATTGCCGTCGCGCGCCGCAAAATGGTTCGTCAGGACGTGGATGTCGTATACGTCGCGCAGGCCACGCTCCCAGTCGGTCTCGGAGAACAGGTGCACCATCGCATGCAATACCATGTGCGCCGGTGCCAGCATACGGAAGCGCCACGGACCCGGCACGGCCACGCTGCGTTCGTGCAGCCGGTCGGCATCCGGCTTTACCTGGAACGTACGAGGCAGGATATTGTGGTGCAGATCCAGGGTCGTCCCGCGCTGGCGATGGGCCAGCGGCGGGAGTTCGTGCATCCACTCGCGATAATAGCGCTGGTCATAGTCGTCATGGTGCGAACCGACCCATCCCTCGAAGAACAGCAGCGACTCGGCGCGCTCGACCTCGGACTCCGGAAAAAGCAGGTCAATATCGTTGGCCAGACGCCCGTGGGCATTGGGCAGATCGGCGAGCAAATACGCCGCGCCCTTCAACAGCACCGGCGGCGCCATGCGCGTCAACAGGCCCCTGCTCAGCTCTTCCAGCTCCCAGCGCAGGGCCTCGGCACGGCGTTCGGCCACCCATGCCGCCCCCGTCAAGTGCAACACCACCGGTTCCGGCAGGTCCTGGTCGCAGCCGGCCTCCCGCGCTCGTTGCCAGAGCGCGCCGAGCAGGGATGTCTCACGCGCCGCTGCAAGCATCGCGGACCATTCCGCCCCGGTCCGCTCGGTCATGCTTTCCGGCCGCGCAAGCGCCAGGCAAAGCGCGGGGTTACCGTCCATGGGCCAGCTCATCGAACACGGTCATCGCCTCGGCGAGATCGCCATAGACAAAATCAAAGGCACGCACACGATCGCTCAGCGCCCCCAGGCCATGGAAGGCCCGGGCCCCCAACGCTGCGTAATTGAAGGTATTGTCGATCAGGCCGACCAGACAGGCCCCCGGGCTGCGCTCGGTAAACCGCGCCTGCGCCCCCTTGCAATACCGCGGAAACACCACCCATGCGGGGCTTGCCGGCGCCCCGGCACGCTCCACCGCCCCCCGGGGTGGAGACATATGCGATACGGTCCCCTTCAGCGTGTCATGGACCGGCGGGTTCAGGCGTGCCTCCGGGCAGAAGTCACGAATCACTTCAATCGAGGCGTTTTTGAGGCTGACCGGCCGTGCGGGCCCGGATACCGTGCCTGCATCCACGTCCAGCAACACGGATTCATCAGTCAACAAACGCCAGCCATTGTGGGACAGAGCGGCGCAAAGAGTGCTCTTGCCGGACCCCGGAGGAGCCGGCAGCAAAAGCGCACGACCCTCCCGCTCCAGCGCCGCGGCATGCAGGACAAGACGATGCTGAACCAGGCTGGTAATGCACCAGTTCATGCCCCACTCGAGCATCGGATAGGCCTGGTGAAAGGCGAGCGGCTTGAACACACTGCGCCGGTCGGACAGGAACAACACCTGCGGGTGATAAAATCGGCGCAGCGTCCGCGGGGCACGCAGCTCACAGTCAAAATCGTGGAAACCACCCGGCTCGTGCACGGGGTAATCACGGTAAACCGAAGCCAGCCCGGCGGCCACGCTGGGGATCCGGCTGCGGATTCGCGTTACAAAGGGGCCGGTCTTCAGAAGCAGCCCGTCACCGACGAGGCGGTGACGCAGCGCATCCGGCCCCAGACAGCGCACAGAGACGGTCTCTTGGGAAACACTGATCAATGTACACGCTCGCGACGATCGCCCAAATCGGACAGGCTCCCGGGGAAAGCCCGATGAATGTACCCACTCGCGTTGGCATCCCGGACTTGCGGAGACCAGGCGCAGCGCGCACAACCGGTAGCGATGTCACCCGCCCCCGTTTTTCTATCCAGACGTTTGCTGCATTCGAACCACCCTGCCGGATCGGGGAACCCGGCGCGCCAACTCCACAGGAGATTGATGCGGTGGCTCGGCCACCCGGTGTGATCAAGAACAAGGGTGGTGACGACGTTGCGGCATCCTGGCTTGTACAAAATGGGTGCACGGCAGTCACCACTGCCTCCCTCGAACGCTAAAGCGCCGCAGGCGCGAGGGTGTACATCAATCCGCGTTCCCCCGGAGACACTCCACATGTTCCCGAATCAGCCGATGGTTTAACAGCGCGGCGACCCACTCGGCAAGGGGGCCACCACCGGCATCATCCCATTCAAGACAGTCGGACAAATCGGAGCGCCGTAACGGACCCCGTTCCCGCAAGCAGTGGAGGATCTCACCCGCCACCGCATCGAGAAGATGCGTATCGCCAGTGCCGACATGAAATGCAGCCCACTGCTCACCGCACTGGCGCAAGTGGACGCCCTGGACAATCTGCAGGGCATTGTCAGACACGGCCTCGGGTCCAACCGCCAACAGCAGGAAGACCGAACCCGGCCGATCAGGGCCCCCAGGTCGGGGTGCCCATCGTATTCTCGAGGAAGGCCTTCACCTGCTCCGGTTCCAGACGATCGCCACTGTTGGCAACAAGGAATCCCTGGTTCAGTGTCGCGGTCACGATCCTGCGGACCTGCATTTCAGTAAGGGGGTAACCCGAGGTATGACGTGCGTTCAGCAAAGCCGCCACACCGAGGCGGATGATATCCCGCTCATGTGGCACGCCCGTGAGCGCCCGGATACTGCCGGGGTCCGACACAGCCCGAAACAGCGTGAGTGGAACTTCGTCCACCGAGCCCCCGTTACCACCCGACTCCGCGGGTTGCAGATAGACATTCGTGATATCCGGAAAACCGTGTTCCGACACGAATTCGCCGCCTTGTTCGACCACATCGCGCCAGCCCGAGTGATGCACGAATGCCGGACTGTTGAAATCCGGATTCCCCTCGCTGTCAGCAGCACCCCAGTAACCCGAAGGCTCGCCACCGCAGTCCTCGGGCTGGTCGTGACGCGACGTATTGCCGGAGACCCAGCCGGAAGGCATGCAGTTGGCACCGGCTGCTTTCAGTGGCGCGGCATGCAGCGTCATCAGCACCGGGGCCGTGCCCAGTGCCGCCTTACCCAATCGGCGACGGTTGCGCCCGCGTGCATCCAGCGACTCCTTGGAAGTGTCGGGTCGGGGGTCCTGTTGTTCGCTGCTCATCCGTTTTCCTCCGAGACGCGTTGCGAGGGCGTGTTAGTCACGCCTTGTTCGCGTCCGATCTCGCATGCCATTGTTCCGAGAACCAGAGCCACATCGTAGCGCGATCATCGGCCCGATGCCTATCATGGTTGCGTACTTCTTGTTTGACGAATGATCATGCAAAATCGAGACCACCACCGATCACGCCAGCAACATTCTGTTTGGGCGGGTGTTTTTTGCAACCACCCATGGCACGACAGGCCGCCGCGACAAAAAGCGTAAAGAAACATGACAACTCCCCAGGGGCCCGACATCCGGATTGACCAGTGCCTGACCCGACAGGCCCTCGCGCGCCCCAATGCAGCGGCACTGGAGAGCGCCCGGGGCTGTCTGTCCTTCGCGGCACTGGAAAACGAGACCCAGCGCGCAGCCTCGCGACTCATGGAACTGGGACTGCAGCGCGGCGACCGGGTCGCCATTTTTCTGGAAAAACGCCCCGAGGCGGTGGTCGCCATACTCGCCACCGCACGGGCTGGCGGGATCTTCATACCAGTGAACCCGGCCCTGCGGCAACGCCAGGTGGCGCACATCCTGAGCCATTCAGCAGCGCGCGTGCTGGTGACGTCGAGCGCCCGGCTGGACACACTGCAAGTAGCCGATTGGCCGGACACCCTCGAGCAGGTACTGGTAGTCGATCACGACAACCACGCGAATCCCGGATCATCCAGCGCCAGGGACCGGTCGGGTCTGGACGATCATCACGATCGAGGCGCGAGCGTAACGCCATTTTCCCGGTCTCTCGAGCTCCATAGCGGGGACCATCTGACGAGCGAGAGCGGAAAAAGGGGTCACGCCCCCACACGCGCGGCAGATCCGCCCCCAATCCGACAGGCTGGCGACTGGCATCGGTCACCGACGGCAAAGTTAGACGTGTCCGCGACCGTGACCGAACACGACCCTGTCGCCATCCTTTACACATCGGGCAGCACCGGGGCCCCGAAGGGGGTCCTGCTGTCCCACCGCAATCTCCTGGCGGGTGCTGAAAGCGTGGCCGGGTACCTGCGCCTGGACACCGACGACCGGATCATGGCAGCCCTGCCATTCAGCTTCGACTATGGACTCAACCAGGTGCTGTCGAGCCTGCATACAGGGGCCTGCTGCCGGCTCACGGAATACCTCTCCCCGGCTGGATTGCTGGAAGAGGCCGCCCAGTTTGGCACCACCACGCTGGCGGGGGTCCCGACACTGTGGCAGGCGCTCGCACGCGAGACCTGGCCCGAGGCCCTGCTCAGCACGCTACGACGCATGACCAACACCGGCGGGCGACTTCCCGAGGCCACGGTGCGCAGTCTGCGCGAACGCGCCCCCGAGACCCGGCTGTTCCTGATGTACGGGCTGACAGAGGCATTCCGGTCGACTTATCTGCCACCGGAACTCGTCGACCAGTACCCGAGTTCGATCGGACGCGCGGTCCCCAACGCCGAACTGGCCGTGGTACGCGCAGATGGCACGCCCTGCGCGCCCGGGGAAGAGGGAGAACTGGTCCACCGGGGCGCCTTCGTCGCGCTGGGCTACTGGAATGACCCTGCGGCGACAGCCGCACGTTTTCGCCCCTGGCCTCTGACCCCTCCGGAACACCCGCTACCGGAGCTGGCCGTGTGGTCCGGTGATCGTGTGGTTCAGGACGAACAAGGGCTGCTGTATTTTGCCGGACGCGGGGACGACATGATCAAGACTTCGGGCTACCGCGTCAGCCCTACCGAAGTGGAAACGGTACTCCTGGAATCCGCAGAGGTCATAACGGCTGCAGCTTTCGGGGTAGCGGACACCACACTGGGCCAGGCGATCGCGGTCATCTATCAGCCCGCGAGCCCCGCCAGCACCCCGGAACGCCTGCAACGCTGGTGCCGGAAAACGCTGCCCGGATACATGCAGCCTCGCATCTGGATCACGCTTCCGGATGGACTCCCGCACACGCCACACGGCAAGATCGACCGCAACCGTCTGCGGCGCGAGCTGGAGGACGGCACCCTCCAACCAGCAGCGGAACCCCATGGCACGCGAACCTGAATCCGGCACCCACTACTGGCCCCCCGGGCTGGAGCACGGCGAACACGGCGAGCTGAGAATCGCCGGCCAGCCCGTGCACGCACTCGCCGCCCAGCACGGCACCCCCCTGTACGTATACGACGCGGAGGATGCCGGCGAGCGCATCCAGGCCCTGCGCAGCCGGCTCCCCCACGGGGTTCGGCTGCATTATGCGGTCAAGGCCAACCCGCACTCGCAACTGCTGCATCGACTGGCGCCCTGGCTGGACGGCATGGATGTCGCCTCGGCCGGCGAACTCCTGCGCGCGCGGCAGGCCGGCATCGCACCCGGGAACATCTCCATGGCCGGTCCCGGCAAGACCGACCACGACCTGCAAGCCGCCATCCACGCCGGGTGTGTCATCGGGGTCGAATCCTTCGGCCAGTTGCACCGCATCGCCGATCAGGCGCGCGAGCACGGACACCGCGCGCCCGTCAGCATACGCATCAACCCCGACTTTCGGCTGAAGGCCTCGGGCATGCACATGGGGGGCGGGGCATCACCGTTCGGGATCGATGCCGAGGCCGTGCCGGAGATCCTGGAGGAGGCCCGACACCTGCCCGTCTTCGTCGCCGGATTTCAGGTCTATGCGGGTTCACAGAATCTCCACGCCGACGCGATCGTGGAGGCGCAAGCGCGTTCCCTGGCCCTGATTCTGGAACTGTGCCCGGCCGGCATCATCCCCGAATTCGTCAATCTCGGCGGTGGCTTCGGCATCCCCTATTTTCCGGGGGATCGGCCGCTGGAAATCACCCCCGTGACCGAGGGTCTGGAACGACTGCAGTCGCAACTGCAGGAGCGCTGGCCGGAGACCCGGCTGGTGCTGGAGCTGGGGCGTTACCTGGTCGGCGAATCCGGCGTGTATATCACGCGCGTAGTCGATCGCAAGGTCTCCTGTGGCGAGACCTTCCTGGTCACCGACGGCGGGATGCATCATCACCTCGCGGCCTCCGGCAACCTGGGCCAGGTGGTGCGACGCAACTACCCGGTGGCCCTTGCAACGCGACTGAACAACCCGGAAACCGAGACCGTCAACATCGTCGGGCCGCTCTGCACGCCGCTGGACCGCCTGGCCATGCGCGTCCGCATGCCACATGCCGAACCGGGCGACCTGATCGCCATCTTCCAGTCCGGCGCATACGGCCTCACGGCCAGCCCTGCCGCCTTCCTCGACCACCCCCTGCCGGCCGAAATCGTACTTTGACGAAACATCGGCTACGACACGCCCCCGAGACGCGACAGGCCTGGCGACGCTCTCGCCAGCACCCGTGATCCGGGTCTCACCTGCGGCGCAGACGCAAAATGAAGGAATGACTCAGGGCTGAACCGAGCGGGGGAAGCGCACGCAGCAACCCGCGCACCGGGGCACTCTCGAACAGCGGCTGCAGCCGGGCCACGCGCCCCGGCACCAGCGGCATCCAGTGGCAGGCAACCGGCTCCAGACCCACCTGCCGGGCCGCCGCCATCAGCCCCTCCCGAGTGTCGTAGCGCAGATGCGGTGCACGGCCTGCACGGCGCCGCCGGGCCTCCTGAACCCGGGTCGGCAAACAATGGGCATTCAGTGCATCCACCCAGAGTTCACCGCCGGGATGCAGAACCCGGGCCATTTCGGCCAGCGCCCCCTCGGGGCCCGCAAGGGCCTGCATGACGCCGAAGCAGAGGATGCCGTCAGCACAGGCCTCCGGATATGGCAACTGGTGAATGTCTGCCGCCAGCCATTCGATCCCCTCGGGGCTTCGATCCCGGGCCTTCTGCACGGACGGAGCAGAGTAATCCAGGCCCGTGACCTGGTGGCCCTCGGCATGCAACATCCGCGTATACGTCCCGGCGCCACAGCCAATATCCAGCCAGCGCCCCGGCGGCAGACGGGCCTGCTGCCACCAGTGACGAAACTGGCGGACACGGCTGCTCAGGCCGGTAGGGGTCCAGCCTGCGATACCGGCATCGTCGTCCCACTGCGCCCCGCGCTCAACAAACCGGCGCCGCCAGCGCTGCTCGAAATCCGATCCTGTCATGCCGACTTGCCCCCGACCGCGCACCCCGCGCGCTGCATCACCGCAGCCTGCACCACCTGCACGGCGTAAGTGCTGCGCAACCCCTGCAGGCACAACACAGCTACACCCCGGGCGATCACCGACACCCGGTTCGGCGCCATGCGCGTATTGTTGGCAATAATGCCCTCGTCCTGCGTCGAAAACCGATGCATAAACTGACGTCCGCCCCCTTTGAACATAGCGGTCCTGGCAAAGACTGGAAGGTGGATTCTACGGGCCTGCCAGCACGAAGCCGAATCGAGCGTGAGTTGGGCCGGTTGCCGCTCCCCGGCACACGGACTAGGCTTTCGGTGAAGAACCGATGCAGGTCGAGCCCGACCCGCCCCCAAACAGACGAGCCGTACGCCCTTGACCACCTTCCTCCACCGATTCCGCAGCCGCCGGCGCGAACTGGGGCTCGCTAACGCGCTGCTTCTGGGGCTGCACGGCGCGCTGAAGCACGTGAACGATCGCCTGGGCCTCGCCCGCTATTACCTGGTGGCCCAGCCAGTGGGGCACTTGCGCGCTCCGGCCGCACGCCAGAGCGACCTGCAGGTCCGTGACATCACCAACGACCCCGACGCCCTGGAACGCCTGCCACGTACACGCGCCCAGGTGCACTACCGCCTGGAGCAGGGCGGCATCTGTCTGGCGGCGTTTGCCCACGGGGAAGAACAGATGCTCGGGTTCATCTGGCTGTTGTTCGGCCCCTACAACGAAGACGAGCACCGTTGTGTTCTGCGACCGGCCGGGCAACCCCCAAGCGCGCTGGATGTCGACGTCTACGTATTCCCGGAAGCCCGCGGCGGACTGGTATTCGCGGAGCTCTGGCGGGCCGCAGACCGTGCCCTGCAGGCCCGCGGCATCGCCTGGAGCCTGAGTCGCATATCCGCTTACAACGCCAGCTCCCTGCGCGCCCACGAACGGCTCGGCGCCCGGCGCATCGGAAGCCTGTACTTTCTGCAGCTCGGTGGCCTGGAAGTCATGCTGACCGGCCGCCCGCCCTTTATCGCCTTCAGCCGTCCCGAAGGGCCTCCACCGAGTGTCACGCTACGGCCGCCCCGCGCCCCGAGCCAGGGAGACGCTGATTGAATCGCACGTCCGCGCTCGAGTCACTTTTGTGTGCGTCTAATGCGCGGTGACTGCTGTTCAGTCGTTCTGCTACAGATGAGCCGTAACGCTGTGCGCACACCCGTTTTTGATCAACAACAGGCGGCCGAGCCCCTGCTTTCAGTGGCCTGCGGGGCTGGTACCCCCCGATTCTGAATGAATATGGCCCGATCCTGCGTTACGCCCCGAATCCATCAGAAACGGGCGGGTAGAGCCACTACCCGCTATACGACGCGCCTTGTCTCAGACCGTTTGTCTCCAAAAACCGGGGGGCACCCACGCGGACGGACGATTCAATCAGCGTCTCCCCGGGAGCCTGTCGAACCCGGGACGGATCTGCTGTGCGCACAGGGGAAGACCCTATCAGGCCCAGCAGGAGCACCAGGTAAAACAGCAGGGCAACCGACGGAGAGAAGAGTACGGTCCCGAATACGCCTACGACCAGGACACCACTGACCGCGGCCAGGCTACCCAGCGCCAGCCAGTCGCCACGCAAGGCCCGGAGCAACAGCACCCACCCGGCCGCCAGCGTGAGCCAGGCGAATGCAACCAGCCCCAGCAGTCCCTGCTCGAAATAGACCTCCAGCCACTGGTTTTCCACCCGCCACGGCCACAGGTGATCGGTGGTGAAGTACCAGTGGCGGGCGCCCGACTCGAAATCGCCGTTACGCAGAACGTCACGGCCATCGGGCGCCGTCAATCGCACGGCATCCACCTCGATTACCGTATCGCCCCCGGCATGGTCGATGGACAGAACGAGCCCGCGGCGCAACGGCCAGGGCCGGCCGTCCATTTCGCTCAGGTCCAGCGCGGTGATACCCTCCTGCCACCCGTCACCGGGGTCAACGGACACGGACCCGGAAACACACTGGAAGGAGTGACGTACCGGCTTCTCGCACAGGTATACCCCCAGACGTCCGCCAGCGGCCGCGCGTACGCGCACCTCCAGCGCGTGTGGCGCCGTCCGCGCCGGCGCCACACGTTGATTGATATAGTACGAGTCTCCCGGCCCGAGGCGTAACCGCCCGTCACCGAAGGCGAAATTCGCCGGCAACCCCGCCTCTGCGTGCGCATCCCGATAGGCCCGCGCAAACTCGCCCAGCCCTCGACCCAGCAGCGAGTGGACCGCATGCCCCCCGGGCAGATCCAGCGCGAGATGCCAATGGTCCATGCGCGCCTCCAGGCCCTGACCGACCTGTGCCAGGCGTTGCTCCGCAAACCCGCTCAGCATGGCCGGCAACGCGGCGGCACTCAGCGCCAGCGCCACCCCGGCAGCCAATGCGGCTGGCCCGGGAAACGAGCGGCGCCCGCGCCAGGCAGCGACCAGGCCGACCAGCAACAGCACCAGGGCAACCGCCAGACCGGCATAGCCGCCCCGCGAATAGGTCATCGCGACCGCATAAACACCGCCCACGAAGAGCAGCCCCCCGGCGATCCACGCCAGCCAGGAACGTCGTGTCCAGCACCACGCCAGAGCCAGCGGCAGGGCCAGCACCAGAAAGGTTTCGATAGTCGGCCCACCCACCTGCATCTCGCCAAACCAGCCAGAGATGCGATAACGACTGTCAAAATCCAGCAGCCCCGGATACACCACGCGCTCCCTGAGTACGACCAGCAGCGCGGCCACGAGCCCCAGGGCAACGCCGGGGACAAACCAGCGGCGCACCGCCGCCCGCGGCGACTCCGGGCCCCATTGCAGGAGCCACAGCAGCACCGCCGCCCAGAAGACCCCGCGTGCCACCCGCAACGCATCCCAGTCGGTCAGATACGGCGCCACGGCGATGGGCCCCAGGTATGGCCACGGCCCCCAGGCCATGACCAGCGCCACTGCGGTCGAAACCAGCAGCAACCGCCAGGCCCAGCGCACGCCGGGCGATAACGCGGCCGGCTGTCGCCACCCCGACCCGCGCGCCAGCACGACCGCCACGGTCACGAGCAGGACCAAATCCAGCACCGACACCCGCAACGGCCCGGTATAAAGAGACAGATCCAGCAGCGGGATCGCCACGGGCACCACCAACAGCCAGGCCTGAGGCCTCCACGCCAGCAACGCCGCATAAGCCAGCAGCCCCGTCACCAGAGGAGCCGCGCCCACCGGCCAGCCTGCCGCCAGCCAGAGCGCCCACAGACCCGGCGTCAAAAACAGGATCTGGCGCCACCCCGGACGCCAGACGCCACCCCTGTCCGCCGACGCGACAGCGCTGGATGGTTCCGGTTCTGGCGTGCGCGGTGCGTCGCCGGGGGCTACGGTCAGCGCCCATCGCAGCCAGACCAGTACCCCGGCCGTCCCGCTCGCTGCCAGGGCCGCCAGCAGCAACGTGGTGGTATCGGGGCGCGCACCATCCACCACCAGCAGCTTCCCGGCCTCGACCACCAGAGCGACCACCAACCCGCTCAACGCCGCCCGAGCCAGCAGAGCCTGCCAGCGCCGTCCATGCGGCACCCACGCCAGCCACAACAGCACACCCAGCGGGGCATACATCGCCAGATGCAATACCACACTGCGCAGGGCGGCCGCCTCCGCAACCTGGTAATGGTAGAAAAATGGCCACAGCCGCAACCCCGCCAACCGTTCGGACGCGGCGTCGAAATCCAGCCCGTACGGCCCGAACCCGTGATTGACGCCGGCCAGGGCCACTACGTACAGCGGCACCATCACCAGCAACACGGGCAAACGCACCCATTGCAGCGTGCGGAGGAGCCGCTGCGGATGAATCGGCAGCACCCGAGCCAGGGCCAGACCGCCCATCATGCCCAGCGCACGCACCAGTGCCGAGCGACCTTCGGCCGTGCCCGACCAGGTCAGGAGGTTGGCCGCTTCCACCAGCGCCGCCAGCAGGACGACCAGCATCAGCGCCAGCCACGGGCTGTGCCCTCTGCCCCTGGCCCAGAGTCCCACCATAAGGCCCACCGGCAGGCTCAACAGCACCATCGCAAACAGCAGGGCCTGGCACTCGAAGCCTCCGACACAGGCCCCGCCAGCCGTCCACCAGCCCCATGCGTCCGAGGCCAGGCGCGTCCTCAGCTCGTCCACCGAAAGCACCAGGTCAAACGGCAGCAGCCCGACGATCAGATAAACCCCGAAATAGGCCGGGAGCACCCGTTGCAGTGCCCGCACGCCCCCCTGACCCAGGGCATGCAGGGCCAGGGCCAGCCGTTCCCGGAGCACAAACCAGCCAATGGCCCCCAGCAACGCACCAGTAAAGTTACCGAGGATGTCGGCCCCCGCCGGATACCGATAGGGCAGCCAGACCTGCAGAAACTCCACCGAAGCGGTGACCATCAGACCCAGCACCGCCGCGACCAGCACCGAGAGCAGCACCGTTCGGAACCGCGTAGCGGCAAACCCGATCCACGCAGCCAGAAAGAAACCCAACGGCAGGAACAGCAGCACATTGGAGACAAACTGCTGCCGGGCACCGATCCCCGGCGCCGTCAGCGTCATGCTGCGATACGTCTCCCAGGCCTGAGCAAGCCCCGTATCATCAAACTGGAACGGCAGCAGCGTCACATACAGCGCGATGGCCAGCGCGACCAGGGCCCCGCCCCCGCAGGCACCCCGGGACCAGGGCACCCGCACGCCCGAGGGAGCAAGACTCATCGCCGCACAAGGCGCCGCAATACCCGTTCCAGCCGGAATCGCCAGCGCGGCCGTTGCAGTCGCACCTGCACCATCTCCCCCTGGCCATTCCCCAGGCTGCGCTTGTACTGACTGTCACCCATCAGAAAGTCGTAGCGTGCAAAACCCAGAGCCGCCGCGCGGCCGATCGCCAGCGCATGACACACCAGACCCGGCTTCAACTTCGGGTCATCACGGTAACGAAACCCGCTCTGATAATTGCAGACGTAGTCACCCGCCGCCAAGTTGTAAAGATACCCGACGGGCCCGTCCGCGCCCTGGACCCTGAGCACCTGTGCCAGCCCGTCAGTCGTCCCCCGGGCTATCAGGCATTCATGGAAGTCGCGCATGAAGCGGTCGGAAAAGGCACCCGGCTTGCCACGAGCATTCCACTCCGCCTGGTGCCAGTTCACCATGGCCCGAAACCATTCCAGCGCCTGCTCCACGCTCGCGGCCGGCTCGACCTTCAGCGCAGCCTCGCCGCCGTACCCGCGCATGGCCCGACGGATCTGGTAGCGCGTGTTCCTGCTGAGCCCCGCCAGATAGTCGTCCGGCCCCGACATCCCCTGCAGGTCGACATAGTGAAAGGCCTTGCGATCCGCCACCACCGGCCGCAAGTCCAGGCCCTCCAGGGCCGGCTCCAGGCCGGTCCACCGCGTAGCCGCCAGCCATCCCAGCGAGAATTCATCCCAGCCGGGATCCTGCTGCAGCAAATCCCGCAGCAACTCGTGCAATGCCTGCGGCCCTCGCCCGGCCTGCCCGGCGAGCCCGTTGTGTTCCAGCGTCAGGCGATCGTAGCTCGCATCCCCCGTCTCGTTCAGGTGCACAACACGCACAGGGATCACGCGGGACCGCAACGCCCGCCGCCGGTACAACGCCGCAAACGCCGCCTGGCCCGCCGGCCCCGTCACCTGTACCGGTTCGGCCCTCACCCGGCCACCAGCGGCCTGCCGCAAACAGTCAAACCAGGCATACGTCAGGAAGGGGACACCGGGCTCACGTATGTCCAGCGCCGGCCACAGCGCGCGGGCCTCTTCCAGCGAAACTCGTGACAACCTCCAGTCGTACATCGAAACCCCAACCCGAAAACGCTTTAGTCTCGCACAAGCCAACGCCCCGGGAACGCCGGTCCCGGCCGTGCCCCGGGGAGGGAGCCCTCCGCTCGCGCGCATCTGCACGCCAACGCCTGTTGCAAGCACAAGGAACCACGAACGCATGAATACGCCCGCGGCTGCCGCCCGCCGGTTCTCCGAGGCAAGACGCGACCCGCTGCCGGTCGCACTGCTTACGACAGGAGCTCCGGAACCCGGTATACAGTCAGTTGGAGGCCGGTGACCGTCCAAACTCGGTCACTGCGACACCACGAAAGTCCCTGGCGCCCCGCTCCGCATACCCCTCCTCCCTCAACGTCGCGCGCAACGATTCCGTCGGGGTGCCGACAACCCAAATCCGAGGATGCGCCAGGAGCATGTCATCGACATTGTGGCCCGTGACGATATGAGTACCTTGCGCAGGAATCGAGCGGGCCTCGGGCGCCAACCCCAGGCGAGCAAGCCACGTATCACCCAGCCGATCATAAATCCGGCGCCATTGCTCACTGGACGGTTCACCCTGGATCCGAGTGATCGAACCCCACTGCGGTCCAATCCAGTACCGCTTGACCGCCCAGGCCGTGACGAAATCCGGTGCCCAGACGATGTCACCCGGAGCCAGATGACGCTGGACAAACTCGACCGCCGCGGGATAACGATGCGTCTTCTCCACCAACCCTGCGTTCCACGCGGCGAGTACACCCAGCAGCACGGCCATCAGCAACGCGGGAGCCGATGCGGCCCCTCGCAGGGGGGCTATTCTCGCAAGCGCATCGCCCAGCCGTGCCAATGCCACGGCGCCCCCGATCACCAGAAACGGCGTTAACGGATACAACGCACGTAAATGCCAGGCAGGCCGCACGAAATAGCTCACGGCGAGCAAAAAAAGGATCGGAAACAGAACATACGCCACGAACATCCAGCGCAGAGACGACCACCAGGCGCCGAGGAAACTGCCCACCAGGAGAAGTATGCCCAGCACCAGCAAGGCAGGGTGCTGCACCGCCGCTTGATCCAGGAGCAGACGCACCAGGGTGCCGAAGACCACAGCCCCATCCGGGACCGTCATGTGGCCAACCGACCGGATCATGCTGTTGAGGACCGCCGGGAGCACAGCGGCCGCTACCAGCCCCTGCACCAGCAACCACCCTCGCAATGTCACCCGATGCGCTGGCATCTTCCACCACAGCAACAACGAAAACACGGCCGCCGCCATCGGGATCAGCAAACCGGTCGCATGGGTGTAGGCCGCCGCTACACCTGCCAGGGCCAGCATCCAGGCGCCGGTACGAGCCGCAACCCCGGGAGAAAACCAGAGAAGTGCGCCCCAGGACGACAGCAGCGCCAGAGCCATCAGCATCGAATACATGCGCAGGTCTTGCGCCGTTGCGACAGCAGCCGGAACGACCAGCATCAGCCACAACGCAATCCACGCCTCTCGCTCACCCAGACACTGCCGCGCAACGCGCCAGGCGAGCGCCGCCGCGACCAGGCCCCACGCCGCAGAGTTCAACCGCAGCCACGTATCTCCGGCATCCACCCGGGCCCACAACCACAACTGCAGGTAATACAGCGGCGGGTGCAGATCAAAGCGCAGCGTCCCCAGCAGCGCTTCGTACAGGGTCCCGGAGGCGAAGGTCGCTCCGTAGATCTCGTCGTACCAGAACCAGTTCTCAGCGGGCAACAAAGCGCGAAAGACAAACCCGCCGACGAGCGCGCCGAACACGGCCAGCGCCATCGTCAAGCGGGGGTGTTGCAGGAAACGGCCCTGCCATTTCATTCGTGACCCCCGATGACCGCCATACACCACTCCAAGGGCTTCATGATCCGGGATGTCAGCCCATCACAGGGCCGCAGGAAGAACTGATCGCCGCAAATCCCACCCAGAAGCGGGTACAGCACCAGGGTACGTTGCGCACCGCTCGGGCACCGCCTGTCGCTGTTCGCGGCCGGCGACGGATAACGGCCGGTAACCAAGACCCCTCATAACGGCCGGAGCGGCATCGCGGATCGAAAAAAGTGCGTCAAAAAGAAAGGGGAGCACAAGGCTCCCCTCCCCGCTCGACCAAACGGCCTCGTTCAGACCTTGTTACGACGCCGCGCCACAGCGCCCAGGGCCAGCAGGCCCGTACCGAACAGCGTGAGCATCGCCGGGTTCGGCACCTCCGCCTGGGTGATCTGGAAACCAAAGTTCGCCGTAGTGAATGCCTCTTCAGGGGTGGTCAGACCGGAACACCCCGCTGCCTCACCCGCTGCCGCACAGGTATCCGCATCCAGCGGGCCCAGACCCTCCGCCATAAAGCTGATGTCGTACATGATGCCATCCAGCGAGAACGACTGCGCCAACGGATCAGTGCCCATATCCACAATGAAGATGTCATCGCAGACGGTTTCCACATCAAAACCGCACGGCGCAGTATTTGGCGTTTCCGTAAATGACGTCGCGAGCTCGAACGTGATCGGCGACTGCTGCGAGCCCGCCGGATCGGTCGGCGTCAGGGTTAAGCTGCCCGCAAGAGTGGCGGTCTCCAGCAGCAAGAACTGGAGCATGATCGGATTGTTGAAATGCGTCACGCCCGCACTCGTGGTGACGGAATCTCCGGTGTTGACCGAACCCGTGGCGGGTGAACCGGTGATCTCCAGCCCGCTACGATTAACGCTGGAACTAGTAGGATTCTGGAGGTCGCCGGTGCCACCCCAGCTCAGGAGGCTATCCGTGATCACCTGCGTACCCTTGTCACCGCCCGGGAGGCCCTCGACGAAAGTCGGCGCACCCGGCCCGGAAGTAATCCACTCCAGCGAATAGCTGTAATCCCAGGTGTTCACAAGCGCCGCGCTCGCGGGTGCTGCGGCGAAGGTCACGGCGGCTGCCACCGCCAGGCTCACTACCTTGGTCTTGGTCTGCATAGTTGCTCTCCTGCCTCAGTTGGTTCCGACCTACGCGGGCCGCACTGAAACCGCTAGCACAAACCGGACCAAATCTATCAAGGTACTGATAGATGAGATTTTTCGAGGAGTTTGCCAAACGCCCGAGCGGGCGAGTGTAAAGATTTTCGACCCCTCCCCTCCTCCCCCCCCCTCAGAGCAACGCCCGAAAGCTTCAGCGGAGCACTTGGCTCCACCAATCTGCAAACCGTTGGCGCGGGGCGTTGATCATCCTCTCATTGGAGATCGAAGACGGGCTGATCGCCGTTTCCAAGCAGGAACCCCTTTGCCCACGCAAAGAGATACAGCCGCATGCAAGGCCGCGGGTGCGGAAAAGCCAAGCTGACTCTGTCCTGTCGCTTCCCTGCTCAGGCCGTCGCGCCAGCGCCGCAGACAAAAACGCACATTGGCAATGGCTTCCGCGCGCAGAGCGCCCGAGGCCCAGTCGCCGCAGATAACCGTTCCGGAGAAACCGGGACCCGGCACATGGGCAATCGCACGAAACCCCTCTTCCATAACCGGTACATTCAAAGGCTCTGCGTAGCGCGGCGCTCCAGGCCCGAACCGGAGTCGATTCCAGCCATCGCGTCCATGTGCCTACACACGGCTGTTCTTGACCGCGCTCGCCGAGGCAATACGAATTCGTCGCCGCAAGACGCGCGCCGCCACCATACCAATCGCCACCCGTCACAAAAATGTGATCAAACGGTAGCATTAAGGAAACGCTGATTAAATCGCAGGTCCGCGCTCGGGTCGCTTTTGCGTGCGTTTAATGCGCGGTGACGGCCGTGCAGTCACTCTGCTACAGGTGAACCGCAACGCTTTGCGCGCGCCCGTTTTTGATCAACAACGGGCGGCCGACCCCCTTCTTTCAATAGCTTGTGGGGTTGGTGCCCCCCCCCGATTCTGAATATATATGGCCCGATCCTGCGTTGCGCCCCGAATCCATCAGAAACGGGCGGGTAGAACCACTACCCGCTGTTTGAGGCGCCTTGTCTCGGAACGCTTGTCTCCAGAAACTGGGGGGCGCCAACGCGGACGTGCGATTTAATCAGCGTTTCCTTAACGGGATGCGGCCCCGGAAGGGCCGTCAGCAGCCACACGGACAAGCCCCAGGGAGACGCTGGGAAAACACGGCAACAACGCGCACACTGGTGCGGACAGACCGCGACACAAACCCTCCACCAAAACGATTCGACAGAGATGCTTCAGCAAACCGCATTATTCGGCGTCCAGCAGCTCTGGCCATGGGTACAACCCGGCCAGCGCCTGTCGATCCTGCTGTACCACCAGGTGCTGCCCACCCCCGACCCGCTCAGACCGGATGCACCGGACACCGCCACGTTCGACTGGCAGATGGAACTGCTTTCCCGACACTCCAGCGTGCTGGCGCTACCCGAAGCGCTGCACCACCTCGAGACCGGGACCCTGCCACCCCGCGCCACCGCCATCACCTTCGATGACGGGTATGCCGACAACCGACTGCATGCACTGCCCGTGCTGCAACGCCATGGACTCCCGGCCACCTTTTTCATTGCCGCGGGCTATCTGAACGGCGGTCGCATGTTCAACGACACCCTGATCGAGACCATCCGGCGGGCACCGAACGGGACACTGGATCTGGGCGCGGAAGGGCTGGGAACATATACCCTCTCGAATGCAGAAAGCCGTCGACAGGCCATTCGCGACATCATCCGCGAGATCAAGTGGCGCCCGCGCCAGGAGCGCGAAGGGTCGGTTGAGGCCATTGCCCGGCACATCGGAGCCGACCTGCCGGATGACCTGATGATGACGGACCAGCAGGTGCGCGAGCTGGCAGAGGCGGGCATGACCATCGGCGGCCATACGCTGTCGCACCCCATCCTGGCTCAGGAAGATGCCCGCACCGCGGCCACGGAGATTGCCCAGGGGCGTCAGCGCCTGCAGGCGATTACGGGGCAGTCCGTGGATCTGTTCGCCTACCCGAACGGGAGGCCCGGCCAGGATTACACGGCACGCGATGTAGGCTTCGTGCGCGATGCCGGCTTCAGTGCGGCCGTTTCGACATCCATGGGCAGCAGCGCCGTCCAGTCCGACCGTTTCCAGCTACCTCGTTTTACGCCCTGGTCACGCAATCCAGTGAAATTTCTTGCGCAGTTGGTGCGCAACACCCGCCATCCGGTTACCGTAGTCTGATATTTCTCTGGCGCGATTCCGGTCGCCACTACGCTCATGCGCGACATCCTGTTTGCCCTTTTGATCTTCGGCTCGCTGCCCTTCATCCTCTGGCGACCATGGGTCGGTATCGCCATGTGGTACTGGGTAGGACTGATGAACCCCCACCGCCTGACCTGGGGGTTCCTGCAGACGATGCCGGTGGCAATGGCCGTCGGGCTCGCCACCCTGGCCGCACTTGTGCTGAACAAGGACCGCCGGACGCTCCCCTTGACACGGGAAAGCGTACTGATGGTGATCTTGTTCGGGCACATCACCATCATCTCGTTGTTCTTCGCGTGGCAGCCCGAGGTGGCCCTCCAGCGCTGGGACACCGTGATGAAGATCATGCTGTTCACGCTGATCGCACCCATGCTGGTCTTTGGCAAGGTGCGAACCATGGCCGTGCTCGCCGTGATCACGCTGTCCATCGCCTTCTTCGGCTTCAAGGGCGGTCCGTACACCCTTGCGAGCGGTTTCGGCGGCATGGTTTTGGGCCCACCGGGTTCGTTCATCCGGGGCAATACGGATATCGGCCTCGCGCTGGTGATGACGCTTCCCCTGGTGCTGGTCCTGGCCCGCCAGGTATACCAGGGGCGCTTTGAACTGCCCTTTTACTTCCCGCTTTACGAGCGCCACCACAAGCTGATCGGTCTGGGCCTGTACCTGGGCTTCTGGTTCCATCTGATTTCGATCATTGGCACCCACTCCCGTGGCGCCTGGGTGGCCCTGGCCATTACCTTCCCGCTCATCTTCCTGAAGATGCGCTACAAGGGCACCATGATTGCAACCGGCCTGCTGGCCATCGCAGTGATCGGCTTTACGGTCCCCGACAAGATCGAGCACCAGATCGATACCCTGATCCACTACGAAGAGGATGCATCCGCCATTGGGCGCCTGGATGCCTGGAACGTCTCATGGAACGTGGCGATGGATTACCCCCTCACCGGCTCCGGCATGAGCATCCAGCGTCTACCCCCCGAGATCTGGCTCAGCTATCTGGATCGCGACAACCCGGTCGTTAGCGGGCCAATCGCCGCACATAGCATCTACTTCCAGATGCTGGGCGAGCATGGTTTCGTCGGGCTCGCGCTGTTCCTGATGCTAATCGGCTTCACCCTGCTGACGCTGTTCCGCCTGAGTCGTGAAGGCCGACGGCGGGAGGAGACCCTGTGGATTGCCGAATGGGCATGGGCACTTGCGATCGGGCTGATCGGTTACATGATTGCCGGGGCCTTCCTGAGTCTGGCGTATTTCGACCTCTACCTGGCCTTTATCGCCATGGCCATTGTGCTGCGCCGTGAACTCCTGGAATCGATGCCAACCACCACCCCCGTGAGGCAGTCTCCTGTCCGGTACGCCCCTGCAGCGCAGACGGCCGAACAGAAACCCGAGCCTCCGCCGGCGCCCCCCGGCACCCCGCCTGCGACCGGCGGCACCATCATGGATCCCGGCCGGTTACGCTAAGGAGCTTCTGGACGTGCCAAGCAACCCTCCTGCTCCCTTCTGGCCGGTCCTGACGGACAGCCCCCTTGTGTCGGTGATCGTACCGGCGTGCAACTGCGCGGATTTCCTGGAAGAGACCTTGCAGAGCATCGTCGATCAGGACTATCCCCATCTGGAGATTATCGTCATCGACGATGGCTCTACAGACGATACGGCCGCTGTGGCACGCGGTTTTCAGGGCCCGGTGCAACTACTGCAAACCGCGCAGCCCTCGAGCGGCGCAGGAGCCAGCCGCAACGTGGGCCTGCGGGCGGCACGCGGGGACCTGATAGCCTTTCTGGATGGGGACGATGTCTGGCTGCCCGGCAAGCTGCAGGCCCAGATCGAATGCCTGCGGGCACATCCCGAATGCGCCATGGTGGCCAGTGAGTTCGCGCTCTGGAGCCCGGACGAGAACGGCATGTGGCGCGCCCCGGGCGCCTTCGCCCGCGAAACCGGAGAGGAAGACCCGCAGGCCCTGGACCCGGAGCGCTCCGGCTGGATCTACCACCGCCTGCTGCTGGACACCATCGTGTGGACCGGGGCCGTGGTCATGCGCCGGGAGCTGGTGGAAACCGTCGGCCAATTCCGCGAGGACCTGCGCCTGGCCCAGGACTACGACTACTGGCTGCGCGCCTCGCGGCTGAGCCCCGTTCTAACCCTGGCGCGTTCCTTCGCGCTGTACCGGCGCCACCCGCAAAGCGCGACCCGAAAATGGGCACCGGTCAACTACGCGGCCTCGGTCCTGGAGACCGCGATCCAGACGTGGGGGCTCAACAGCCCCGACGGTCAGGGAATCACGCAGCGCGAGCTTCGCAACAGGCGCTTTGGCCTGCATTTCTCCATGGGCTACAACCTGTTCCATAGTGGAGACCGGGCTGCAGCCGCGCCGTCCTTTCTTGAAGCGGGGCGCAACCAGCCCACCTACTGGCGCACGTGGCCTTACCTGTTCCTGTCCGGCCTGTCCTGGACTGGCCAGCGACTCACCGGGCGGCTTCCCTAATGAGCGGCAGGCTTCGCTACCGGATGCTGGAGCGACCGCTCCAGTGGCTCCCGCAAGGCATCCGCTGACCCACACGGCAATTCCAGGAGTCGCGCGCGGCCGCAAGGGCCTCCTGAACGCCGACGCCCTGCCCGCAACCGCCACAGAGGCGCCACGCACGGGAAACCCAACCTGCTGCCCCGCTCCACAAGCCGCCCTGGCGTGCGTTCAGCGGCCCAGACCCAGCACCCCGAGAAGCCAGTGTCGGTTGCGTGGGCGCAGCGGCAGACCGAGCAGGTCTGCGATCGCCGTCAGCGGGCGGCCTCGCCGCAGCGTGTAGTACGCCATGAGCGCGTGGTAGCGTGCCTCGCGCCAGCTCCGCTGGCGCCAGGCACGGCGCATTGCGCGCTTGTCCGTTAACAGCTCGCAGCGACGACGAAACTCCACCAGCGCCGCCTCGCGCCGTTCCGGAGCGGGGGGCTCCGGGCGATGATCCTCGGCAATCCAGACCGGTTCCATATGCCATCCCCGCACGCGGGGCCCATCCTCCGCGAAGTCGACTTCTACCGACAATACCCACCCGTAGCGGGCATCGGGGTAGCCACTTTGATACGAATTTCCATGCACGTTGAAGACAAAGTTCCCGAGCGAATAGGCAATCAGCCCCCCGCCATATGCCTCGACCCCCTGAACCACATGCGGGTGGTGCTGGATGACCAGGTGGGCCCCGTGGTCGATCAACTGCCGACTCAGCCTGACGCGATAGGGTGCCGGCGCCTCGCTGAACTCCAGATCCGCATGCAACTGCACCACGACCAGATCCGCGCCCTCGGCGGCCTGGCGAGTGCGCGCCAGCAAATCGGCAAACGGCTCCATCGGGGCCACGCCCGGCCCTTCGGGCGCGGCATAGTCCTGCGAGTTGTCGCCTGCCGCGAGAAACGCAATCACCTTTCCTTCGCGCTCGAGCAATGCAGGGGCGACCGCCTCGCCGAGAGACCGCCCCGCGCCCATCCAGGGCAACGCGTTTTGATCCAGGGTCTGGATGGTCGTTTCCAGCCCATCGGCGCCACCGTCCATGACATGGTTGTTGGCAAGATTCAGCACATCAAAGCCGGCGTCCACCAGGCTGCTGCACATGGCAGGTGGCACCCGCAGTACCTTGTTGTGCTTCCAGTGCCCCTGCCGGTTTTCCATATCATGGGTAAAGAAGCATTCCAGATTGCCGCTCAGGACATCCGCGTGGTCCAGAAGCGGCTGCACGCGACCGAACGGGCCGGGCCCCACAGCCCCGGGCATAGCCGTCCGGTCCCGCATCAGGCGAACATCGCCAACAAAACGCAGTTGCAAGGCTGCCCCCTCTTTCAGGTAACGTTGAACAGACGGCGGCATGCTGGTTCCAGACACCGGAGCCACCCTTCTGCATTACAGTAGGCCGAATCATACAGCGCAGCCCCTGCGACCCGACAATCCGGGCACCAGGGAGCCGATAGCCGGAGGGGCCGGGGGGTGCAGGAATCGACCGCTTCACAGAATGCGACGTCAGGAGCGACCACCATGGGTACGCCGCCTCGGCGCACCGTATTCTGGACCGGGGGCTGGGATTCGACCTTTCGCGTGCTCGACCTGGTCCTGCACCACGGGGAATCGGTCACCCCGGTCTACGTGCGCGACGAGACTCGGCAATCCATCGAGCAGGAAACCCGGACGATGGCGCAGCTCCGCCGCCAGATCAACCAGCGCGCGGACAAGGGCGTTCTGGGCGAGCCGAGAGTGCTGCACGCACGGGCCGCCCGCCCCGACTCCGAGTTACGCAGAAAATTTGCCGAACTGGTACGCACACGGGGCATCGGCGAACAGTACATCTGGCTGGCGGAACTGGTGCGCCAGCATGGCCTGCAGGGCATCGAGGTATGCGTGCAGTACAATGAAAACTTCTTCTTTCTGGCGCCCGATCTGCCCCCGGACCAGCGCGAATATCGGCTGGAACCCGTTCAACCGGCGCTGGACGAAGCCACGGCGGAGAGCCTCTTCAACCTGTTCAGCTTTCCCACCCTGCACATCGGCAAGGCCGAGATGCGCATCCATGCGCGGCAGCACGGGTTCCTGGACCTGCTGGAGCAGACGTGGTTCTGCCATATGCCCACGCGCTCCGGCCAACCCTGCGGATTCTGCGTGCCGTGCCGGATGGTCGTTTCCAGGGGAGTGGGCGATCGCCTGCCCTGGCGCGCCCGACTGAATGGCCGGCTTGTCCGCATCCTGGAACGCCTGCCCCGCGGGTACCGTTTCAAGCGCTGGTGCAAACGCAAACTGCGCAGCTACTAAGCGACCAGGGGAGACGAAGGGCGTTGAAGGATCTTGGCAACAAGGTGGCCAGTGGCGCGGCCTGGATGATGGGGCTGCGCACCTTTCAGCGTTTCATGGGGCTGATCAGCACCGTCATCCTCGCGCGCATCCTGGTGCCGGAAGATTTCGGCCTGGTGGCCATGGCCTTTGCGCTCTATGCGCTGGTGGAAACGATCGGCGCCTTCGGGCTGGACCTCGCGCTGATCCGGGACCAGAAGGCCGAGCGCCGCCACTACGATACCGCCTGGACCATCAAGCTCGTTTACCAGTCTCTCGGGGCGCTGGCACTGATCCTGGCCGCGCCCCATGCCGCCGCCTTCTTCGACGATGCGCGCGTGGAGGCGATCGTCTATGCCTTCGCCTTGATCTCGTTCCTGCACGGCTTCGAGAACATCGGGATCGTTGCCTTTCGCAAGGAGCTGACCTTCCGTAAGGAATTCCTGTTCGGCTTTGGCAAGAAGGCCTCGGCCGTCGTGGTCACGATTGCCATGGCCTTCTACTTGCAAAGTTACTGGGCCCTGGTCCTCGGCTCCCTGACATCGGCGATCGTCGGCCTGACACTCAGCTATGGCATGCACCCGTTCCGGCCCCGGCTCAGCCTCTCCGGGTGGCGTGACCTGATTGGCTTCTCTGCCTGGGTCACCTTCAACAACGCGGCCATGTACGGGCAAGGCCGGGGCCCGGACTGGATCGTCGGCCGCCTGGAGGGCGCCGCCGGTCTGGGGGCCTATCGCGTCGCAAGCGACATCGCAAAACTGCCCAGCTCCGAACTCTATGCCCCCATCATGCGCGCCGTGTTCCCGGGCTTTGCCAAGGTCTCTCACGATCTTCCGCGGCTGCGCCGCGGGTACCTGCTGGCCCAGGGCATGGTCACCCTGCTCACCGTACCCGCCGCCCTCGGCATGGTCGGCGTGGCGGCACCCCTGATCTGGCTGCTGCTGGGCGAAAACTGGCTGGTCACCATCCCGCTGGTTCAGGTGCTCGCCATACTGGGCGCCACGCGCATCCTGCACGGCAACCGCTTCTCACTGTTCATGGCGCTCAACAAGCCCTATTGGGTCGGGATCTTTGTCCTGGCGGATGTCCTGATCACCCTGCCCCTGATGGCCTATCTGCTATGGGCCGGTTACGGGCTCGAGGTGGCGGTGTGGTCCAAGGTCTTCGCGTCAAGCCTGCTGTTGCCCTTCGGTGTGATGCTGGTCTCCCACTTCCTGCAGATGCGCGGCCAGGACTTCTTCGCCGTCGTGTGGCGGCCGGTAGTTGCGTCACTGACGATGCTCGGAGTCCTGCTGGCAACCGGGCAGTGGTTGCCCGAACTGACCAGCAGCGCAGCCGGCGCCCTCCAGCTCCTGGTCCTGATTCCTCTGGGTATCACGGCCTACGCGCTCGTCTTGCTGGCCCTCTGGTTCGTGTCGGGGCGACCGTTGGGCGCGGAGACCCGAGCGCTGGAAATGGCCGTCGAGCGCAAGCTGATCAAACGGCACTGGGCACTGAAACTGACGGGCAAGCATCAGCTGTTCGGGGCAGGTTCGGCTTCATCCTCGTCATGAACAGCCAAAGTCACCCACACGCGCGAGGGCGCAGATGCTGAGCCTGCAGGGGGTGTGCGGTGGGCGTGATCCCGGGGTCACGCCCCGGGGCGATACGGCGCAAGCCGACGACTGGCTCCGTATTGCGACGGGCGCCATCCGTCTCCATATATATGCCCGTCACCAGACATACCGGGTTGGACGTCTGCACAACGGCATACTCGTGCAGGAACGGCACCTGCCCGGGAGTGAAGGGTGTGCCCCGGAGAAACGCAACGGCTCCTGGCTCCAGATCCTGTGGGACGAGGCGGGGCTGGAGGTGGTCACGGATCGGATGGGTACCATCCCGGTACACTGGGCGGTTCAGGACGGACAAACCTGGCTGGCCTCGCGCCTGACGGATCTGGCGCAACTGCTGCCACGAACACCCGGGCCGGACCGGATTGGCACCCTGTCCACCATCTTCCTGGACAACCCCTGGGGCCACCGCACCCTGCTGGAAGGCGTCTCGCTCCTGCCACCTGCCAGCCGTTGCCGCTTCCCGCACCCGGGCGCGGCACCGCGCTGCAGTCGCTACTGGACACCCCCGCCCGTACCCACGGCGCCTGCCGGGCCGCTCGAACCCTGGCTGGATGCAGCGGTCGAGCGACTCCTGTCGGCGCATCGGGCCGGGGCGACCAGCCTGGTGGCATCCTCGGTCGCCATGCCCGTCACGGCCGGGCTGGATTCACGCTGCAACCTGGCCTTGCACCCAGCGCTCCGCGACAGCGCCCGGCTTTTTCATTGCCACGACCTCGGCAATGTCGAGTGGCCCTACGCCCGGAAGATCGGCCGTTACCTTGGTCGCCCGATCGAGCGGTTCGACTCGGCTGAAGACATGCGGCACGCGGCAACCTTCGATCCGTCACTGGGCCCGGGCGATTTCAACATCGCCCACTGGCGGCTGGTGGGTACCGCCCGTCGACTGGCCGCAACGGGTTCCACGGCAACCGTCGATGGCTTCCTGCAGGACCTGCTGTTCAAGGCAACCTTCCTGCGCGAGCAGCCGCGGGAGGTACAGATACAGGGGCAACTGGCGCGCATGCGCTACAACGCGGCGGCGCTCGGATTTGCCGCCAACAGCGAAGAGGTCCGACTGCTGACCGACTACATCCACGCGGCCTACCCGGAGGCCGGTTCGGGGCTGGATGCCAGCCAGCGGCATTATCTGGAGAACCGCAGCCGCCGGCTCGTGTACAACATTGTGCGCCTGAATCAGAACTATCTGGATGTGCGCACCCCGGCTCTCGACCATGCATTGATGGACTTTGCCCTGAACCTGCCCTGGGAGCTGCGCCGGGGCTCTTGGCTTTATCGCCGCATCATCCACCGGCTGGACCCGAACCTGGCCGCGATCCCGTATGACAAGACCGGCCTGCCCCTTCTGGACCCCAGGCCCCGTTCCCGTGGCAAGGCGATCGCGCGCCAGTTGCGCCCCCTGCTTGACCGCGCCTGGCCGGGCCGCCCGTTCCTGCAACCCGCCGAAGGCAACTTTGCCCGCATTGCCCGCCACGACCCGACCTTCCGCCAGCAGGCGGCCGAACGCCTGGCCGGGTCCGAATGGCTCCCCGAGGCCTTGCACCTGAAAGACCCGTCATCCGCGCTCAAACCGGGCCGCGAGATGGGGCAGGCACATATGGATTGCCTTGGTGGGCTGCTCACCGTGGCGACACTCGAACGTTCCGTTGACCGGTCACACCCTCACCCGGAGGATTGAATGCCCAACCATCCGATGCACAAGACGCGCCTCCTGGGCAGCGGTTTCAAGACCTGGGAAATCGAGCTGTATCGCCTGCTGGATCGGCCGTCTGCCGAGTGTGCGAATTTCATGTCCCATCGGCAAATCCATCGGCATTTTCACCCTGCGGTGAACCGCGGCGGTCAAAAGTACGTGTTCAAGGACAAGTGGCTGATACACCAGATCGCAACCGGGCTGGGCATCCCCAGTCCGGTAACACTGGGGCTCTACCACCCCGTATTCGGCCAGCACCTCGATGGTACCGCGCTGCGGCAGTGGGCCGATTTCGAGCCCCTGTTTTCGAACACTCCCCGGGTCAACTGGATCATCAAACCCAGAGGCGGGCAACAAGGCGACGGGATACACCATTTTCGCGGCAGCCACCATGAGCTCGACCCGCTTTTGAGGTCGCTCCCTGAAGACGAACACTCACTCGACGATTCCGCTTATCACGGCTACCTGATCCAGGAATGCCTGGAGCAACATGCCGAGATAGCAGCCATCAACCCCACGTGCATCAACAGCCTGCGAATGGTCACCTTCTGCGAGCCTTCGGGGGAGGTCCACGTCGATTGCGCAATCATGCGCTTCGGGCGCAGCCACAGTGCCGCGGACAACTGGGACAAGGGCGGCCTGTCCGTCGGCATCGATCTGGACACGGGGCAACTGGTTCGAGGTGTTACGAAACCCAAGTTTGGCGGCGACTGGTTCGACTCCCACCCGGATTCCGGCGAACGTCTGACCGGCAGGCCCGTTCCCTTCTTCGACGAGGCCAAAAGGCTCTGTATGCGGGCGGCAAAGGCGTTCTCGGGCACACCGTCCATCGGCTGGGATATCGCGCTGACCCCGAACGGCCCCGTGCTCATGGAGGGCAACACAAAGTGGGACCTTCCCATGGTCCAGGTCCATTCCGCCGGCTACCTTACCGACGACAAGCGACGCCAGCTCGCGGAGTTCGGGGTGGAGCTTCCAGCCGACCTCCTGCCCGCCCCTTCTTCCGCGCTCCGCCTGGCCGTACAAACCGCCAGACGCTCGCGGGCCGGCCGCTGGTGGTCACGTCGCACAGGCACCGCCTGAGCACAATATGCGCCGACAACGGGGCAGACTGAGCGACCGGAGAAGCGTCCCAGGCACATTGACAGGGCCTCCTTGAAGCCCCTGCCAGGCCATTTTGATTTCACCCCGATGAGCAGCATACCGAGCCCCGACGACGTAAAACGGACATGCAGATATCGCCACGAACAGGTCGCGAACCCCAGGAACCTGTCGGGTTTCCCGGGACACCGCGATCGCTCCGGCAGCGAATCCGATCGTTCTGAAGTACACTTCCCCCGGCGGGTTATGGCGCGACCCGCCTGTCCTCGGCAAGCCCCTTCCAGGGGACCTCTCGGATGCAGTCATCCGCGAATTCCGGCAGGGGACTGGAGGCACATCATGACCCGCGTGAGCCGATTGCACGACGAAACGAGAGCCTGATGAACCCCGGCCGCAAAGACAGAACCTCGGCACAGGGCAGCACCCTGCTCATCGGGGCCACGCCGCGTGTGGTGATCCCACTGGCCCGCTGCCTTGCCGAACGCGGCATCCCCGTGGTCGCGGCATCGCTGATGCCGGGTACGCCGGCTATGCGCTCGCGGTGGCTGTCCGGCTACCGCTACCTGCGACCACCGGCACTCTCGCCCGATCGATTCCGGGAAGACCTCACCCGGGTAATCGAAGAGTTCGGCGTGGACACCATCATTCCCACCGGGGACGAGGTGCTGTCGGCGCTCGCCCTGCACGAAACGGAATGGCGCTCGAGGCTGCACCTGCTATGCCCGCCGGCGGAAACCTTCCGCAAGGTACTGGACAAGGGCAGGACGCTGGAGGCCGCGGAGGCGGCGGGGGTGCCAATCCCGAAGACACGCGTGCTGACAGGCGCAGACGATCTGGACACGACCCTGGCGGGGTTTCGCTTTCCGGCAATCGTAAAACCGGCCGACAAGGGCCGGGAGACGAGCCTGCGGCTGCGCTACCTCGAGGATCGCGATGCGCTCGACACGCTGATGGCTTCGCACTTTCGCGCCGGCGATGCCTGGATGCTGCAGGAGTTTGTGCCCGGGCACGGGGTCGGCATCGAGGTGCTGTTACATGACGGCGCAGCGATCGCGACCTTCCAGCACCGACGCCTGAAGGAATACCCGGTCGCGGGTGGAGTGGCGGCGCGCAGCCTGAGCGAAGCGCCCGACCCGGTACTGCTGGATCACTCGCTGCGTTTGCTGCGCGCGCTCGGCTGGGAGGGCGTGGCGATGGTGGAATTTCGCCAGGACCCGAAGACCGGGCGAACCGCGCTGATGGAGATCAACGGACGCTACTGGGGCTCCATCGCACTGCCATTGCAATGCGGTATCGCATTCCCCTGGTATCAGTGGCAGTTGGCGCATGGAGCCCCCCCCGAAGTACCGAATTACACGCCGGGGCGGCGCATGCGCTGGCTGGCCGGGGACCTGCTGCGTCTGCCCGAGGCAGCTGCTGCGGCCGTGAGCGGCGAGTACCCGGCGCGGCGGGCCGCGGCAGATTTCGGCACGTTCCTCTGGGATGGCGTATCGCCCCGCACGCGGGATGCCCTTTGGAAGCTGTCCGACCCCCGCCCGGCACTGGAAGACCTCGGCCGCGCGATCCGTCAGGTGAGCGCGCAGGTCTGGAACAAGGTGGCACGACGGGTACTGCCGTGGCGCTGGTATGCCGCGCTGCGCCCCATCATGCGGCTCGGTGCCGGGGGCGTGGTGCGCTATGCAGCCCTGGGCCTGCGCGCCCGGCCTCGGGCGCCGGATGCAGAGACCATCCGGACGGCTCGTTCCGTCTTATTTGTCTGCCACGGCAATATCATCCGCAGTGCATTTGCGGCCGCGTGGCTGGAACGGCTCCTGAGGGAGCGCGGCGACGCTGGCGGGATAACGGTTCGATCTGCCGGGTTGTGTGCGATCGACGGTACGCCCGCCCATCCCGACACCCGCGCCGCCGCCGAGCACTACGGCCTATCGCTGGAGACCCATCGGGCGCAACGCCTGGACCAGGAGACGGTCCGCCAGGCCGACCTCATCTTCATCATGGACCGGCTGCACCGCGTACGCATGCAACAACAGTTTCCCGACGCTGCGGGGCGCACCTATCTGCTGGGCAGCCTGCACCCGGATAACCGGTTTGCCCGCGATGGCCAGCAAATCCGCGACCCCTACGGAGAAGGCACGGAAGCCGTCGCCCGCTGCCTGGAAGGGCTGCGCCCCTGTGTAGAGGCCTTGAGCGCGATCGGCACCGCACAATCGGAGGGAGGGCGATGAGCCTTCAGCAGGACATACTGGACATGCTCGAGACGGAACTGGAGCTGGGCGGCCGCACGCGCCGCTTCAACACGGACACACGCCTGATGGGCGATGTACCCGAACTGGACTCCATGGCAGTGGCCTACGTGGTCGCCGCAATGGAGGATCGCTTTGACATCCGTATCGAGCACGACGAGGTCGGCGCGGAGCTGTTTGCCACGGTGGGTTCGCTGGTAGCTTTTGTGGAGCTCAAACAGGCCGAGAAGCGCTGAACGCGCGAGAACGGGAAGCGCTTTTCAGGAGACGCTGATTGAATCGCACGTCCGCGCTCGAGTCGCTTTTGCGTGCGATTCAAGCAGCGTCTCCTTTACCGCCGAAACGCTTCCTGGTAACGCCAGGCGATCGCAGCGGGGAGAATGCGGCGAACCCTTACGACAAGCCAGTACCGGAGTATGCCCAGCGCCCCGATTTTCGGCCGCCGACTGGGGCGCTCGATGGACTGAACGCACGGGGTGCAAGTCCCGCATGGCTTGCTCGAAAAGATGGGGTTCGCGCAAAACCAGGTACGGGAGAGAACATCGTTCCAGCCCTTTTGTTCCGCATAATCCTTGACCTCGTCATACGTCCACCCGAGCAAGGGGAAGGAAAAATTCCGAAACAGAACAGGCACAGGATCGGAAGATTCGGACAACCGGAAAGCTCCGTCGCCGGCACCCGCTTCTGCCTTGAGATAGGGCTCGAACAAGTGAGCCAGGTGGCCTTTCTTGATGCTCATTTCTGCCGCAGGAACAGCGGCTTTTTCTACCGCCTTCGCCAGCCAGGTGTACTGATTGCCCAGGCGGGTGTTTTCATTGATCGCCGCATGTGCGCTCAGAATGGGGTCGTCTGAGTCGAGCGTGGGCCGTGCAAGGATGATGGGCGGTTTTATCTGTTCCGCGCCTGCGCGTCCCTCTTCGATAATGCGCAAGCGCAGATCCCGGAGGGTCCGTTTCTCGATCGTCGCCGAGGGCCTTTCCGGATCATCGACATAGTAGGGCTGAACCACTTTTCCTTCGTCTTCGACTAGCTGCAGCAACCGAAACGTCGAATCCCATCCACCGGTCCACAACAGGGAAACCGGCCCATGTCCCTCACCGAAAGCACTCATTAAAGTAAAAACCTGAAGAAAAAAGTTTTTTCAAGGTATCACAAAACTGTCACAAACCGCAGCCGGTCAGCATTCGCCACTTGATAGCCTCGCGGAGGCGGGCACGGGTCAAACGCGTGTTCGCGCCAGCTTCGTATGCTTCATGGCGGGGGCCGGCAGGACTCAGGCAAGCCCGTCGCGAGGCAGGAAGGCTTCGGGGGCGGGCGTGGCAGCCTGCCGGAGACTGCGGGCGGCGCGGGTTCGCAACCAGCGACGGAACAGGCTGCGGTCGTTGCTGCCCGGCCCCAGCTCCAGTGCATGGGCGACCAGGTCACGGGCGGACTCCGGCAGGCCCTCATAACCTTCGCGGTAGATGATGTCCTTGATGGCCCGGTTTTCCATCCGGCCCTGGGCCTGGCGGTGCATGCGCCGCCAGTGGGTGCGCAGGTCGCGGGGCGACCACGGGGCGAGGCGCTCGCCCTGCCAGGTGGCCTGGGGTACGGGGATGATGCGCTGCTTGTCCCAGCGGTTCACGCACGGGTCAAGGTCGTGACAGACCCACGAGCCGATCAGCCCGTCGCCCCGGTACAGGCCCCACGGCTGGAACAGGCCGCGCGCCACCAAACGCTCGACAAACTCGCCCCGCAACGCATGCAGTCCGCCCAGGATGCCGCCGTGGCGCATGACGAAATCGCGCATCTGCACCGCCCCGGCGTGCGCGCCGGCAGGCATGCCCGTGGCGGCCGTTTGTGCCGCGGGCGCCGCCTCACAATGCTCGCGCAGGACACCCAGACCCACCGTATCGGGGACCACATAGCCATCCACAAACAGGTGCCAGCGGGCCTCGGGTCGCAGGCCGTGGATGTACTGATTCCAGGCATTGGCCTTGTCTCCCAGGGCGATCTCCACCACCCGGGCCGGATGCCGCCAGCCTCCAAGGGCCTCCTGCGCGGCGCTGGCCGTTGCGGGTGCCGGCCCATTCACCACAACCGTTAGTTCCACCGCTGGCCAGGTGCTGGTGGTCTGCTGCAGGGCTGATAGACAATCCCGGATACGCGCACCCTCACGGCTGGCGAATACGCAGATGGACCAGCCCACCGAACGCCGCGAACCAACCCGGGCCTGGCGTTCCAGTAAATGGCGATAAGGGGTGGGCTCCATGGCTTGCGGGCAGTATGGGTTCGAGACAGACGTCAGAGTAGCAGGATTGTGGCTGCGCCCCGCAGGCAACGGATAACAGGGCCGCCATACGGGCACACGAATAGTGGAGGGATACAACATGGTCGACCGACTTTTGAGGCCGGGGGCACGCAGCGGCCTGGGTGTGCTGCTGTTGGGGACACTCCTGGTGGCCTGGGGGACCGCCACGGCCGAATCGCGCGCAGTGGCCAATACGCAGCAGCTGGAGCAGGCCCTGAATCAGGCAGAGCCCGGCGATGTGATCGAGCTGCACCCGGGCGACTACCGCCTGAACGGACGGATCAACCTGCGCTCGGCCGGTACCGCGGCGGAACCCATTGTTCTGCGCGCACGCATCCCGGGTACGGCGGTGATCCACTCGCGCCAGACCACTGCGATCAAGCTGTTTGCCCCCCACTGGGAAATCCGCGACCTGGACTTTCGCGGGGATCGCGGCGCCAACCACGCCCTGCATATCGTGCGCGAGGCCGATCATGTGGTAGTTGCAGGCAACCGCTTTCGCAACTTTCACGCGGCGATCAAGGCCAACGGTGAGGGCGACCCGCGGCGCTTCCCGGACCATGTGCAGATTCGGCGCAACGTATTCGTGAACGATGCTATCCACACTACGCGCTGGCCGGTGGTCGCCATCGACATCGTTGGCGGGCAGGGCTGGCGCATCGAGCAAAACTTTATTGCCGACATCGCCCAGGGTTCCCCGGGCCGGCACGGGTCACCAGGCTTTGTGAAGGGCGGTGCAGTCGATGCCCTGTTCGATCGCAACCTGGTGATCTGCGAATGGCGCCACACGGGCGAGCGCCGCATTGGGTTGTCGCTGGGCGGTGGCGGCACCAGCCCGGGCGTGCTGGACCGGCGGGCCATTGGCGACTGCGAAACCTGCCCCGAAAGCGTAAACAGTCGGATGACCAACAACATCATCCTGAACTGTCCGCAGGAACCGGGGCTTTACCTCAATCGAGCCGAGGGCGCCCTGGTCGCCAACAATACGGTCTTCAATGCCTATGGCATCCAGGGGCGATTCCCGGAGACACATGCAACGGTGGTGGACAACCTGATCACCGGTACCATCTGGGCACGCGATGACGCCGAGCTGGAGACCGAAGGCAACATTGCCACCGGATGGCTGGACAGCGCTGCGTATGTGCCGAGCCTGCGCGACGAATTGACCCGGCGCATCAGCTATTACCAGGAGCGTTACCCCAGCTGGATCCCCGAACGCGTTGCGCGCTGGACCCGCGCGACGGTGGCGGGCACGGCCGACTGGGCACACGACAGCTTCCTGGGGCAACGCCATGGGCCGATGGAACGCTGGCTCCTGGCGCCGGGGCTGGGCGACCTGCGTCTGAACGATCCGGATGCCCGCCCGCTGGGTGCGGGCTCGGAACCACCCCGAGTCGAGCACGACTTCTGCGGGCAACCTCGCCAGGGCCGCGCCGACGTGGGCGCCATCCAGTACTCCGCCGGCACCTGCCACCTGCCGACCGAGCTGGAACGCCGCCACGGCCGCCTGTTCAGCGACCTGTAGAACTGTGAAGGGCTTTTCTCACCACCGAAGGCCCGAAGATCACGCGGAAATGCCCGGGAGCCTGTCGGGTTTGGGCGAGCGTGGCGGGAGAGCGAGGGCCTTTGTTCGGCCACTCGAAGCGCATAGTGGGGCTATCAGGCCTGCTCGGGAGAACCGGAGTCCGGCTCGACAAGCCGGATCTCCCACTGCCGGGTTATGCCCTGACGCGGCCAGGATGCCGGTGGATCCGCGTGGGTGGCGGCAGGACCAAGCGCAGAAAGGCTCGGGGCGCCGACCGACGCCGAATCCTGTAGCAGGCGCCGACTCCCTGCGGCGTTGAGCCAGCGGGAATCTGGCTCGCAGGGGGGCGGATGCAGGCGCAGCAGGTAACGCAAGGTACCTTCCGAATCGTCGATCTCCAGTCGGGCGGCCCACTGATGCCCCGGGAGGGTCGGCGGACGTACGCCTTGCTGACGGCCGAGATGGCCGCCGAGGAGGCGCCAGTCCAGGGTGGCACGCAGACGATCCCCGAATGTGCGTTCCGGGGCGCGGGTCAGGCGAACCGGGCTTCCAGAACCTGTAAGCACAACCCCCGCATCGACGGCCTCCATCGTGACGGCATCAAGCCGAGTCATGCCGAACAACGCACCCGCTGACTCCACGATAGGTGTACCGCCCGCACGCTCCGGATGTTTCTTGAGGGACTCCGCACTGATCCGAGCCGGTGGCGCCACGACGGGGCGGCCGTCTACCTCCAGATGGAACGGGCACACGGCCGCCTGACGCAGGTCCACCATCGAGCGGCCAAATCCCTGGACCGCCTGGCCGCGCGTCGAGATCTGCGCGTCCACGCGTTCGCCCCGAAACCGCAGCAGACCGGCCTCGCGGTCTTCGTGGATGCCCTGCTCCGGATTCCATGCGGGCGTCCAGTCCGGCAGAGAGGTTCCTGTGAGCCAGGGATGGCCGTTCAGGGTTGTAGATAGCAGGCCGGCGAACCAGGCGTTGTACACGCTGAGGAACATGTAGCCATCCCACCCGGCCGCTTCACCGCAGCCGCCCCCAGGCGTCAGCCACAGGAGGCCATCGTCGCGACGCTGGCGCTCAAGGCGCTGGCGAATGTTGCGGGCGACACGAAGCACCTCCTGCGCCGCATCCGGCCGCAACGCACCAGGGCGCTGCAGCAGTCCATGCAGGACCGTGAGCAGGCAGGCATCACCAAACAGGGCATGATTGCTGCGCCCGAAACCGCCGCAGTAGCCGGCATCGGTCAGGAACAGGCGCAGCCAGTCGAGGCCGCGTATCAAGGCCCGCTCCAGTTCAGGGTCGGGGCCGCGGCCCAGTGCAAGGTGCAGACACAGCAGATATTTCAGGTGGTAGGCAACCGGTGTCGCAATCCCGCGCTCCGCATTCGGCCGCCGCGGGAAGTCGATGAAACCTCCCTCGTGGGTCGTCCAGCGCCGCACCTGGGCCCGCAAGCGGCGTCGCTCCCACGCCAGCCGTCGCGGGCTTTCCGCCTCGCGTACGCGCAGCGCCTGCGCCAGCAAGCCCCAGTTGTTCGAGGGATAACGCGACCGCAGTGGACAATGCTCGTGGCGCCCGGCGACCGCCGAGTGATGCTCGGTGTCCTCCATCTGGGCCATCAACCCAAGCCCCAGACGGTTGAAGGGCTCGTGCCCGCGATGCTTCGCCGGGATGCTCGCCCAATGATCGAGAACCTCAGTGGCGACGTCTCGCTCGCAGGACGAATGCAGCGCCAGCGCCAGAAAGACCGGCGCGTAGTGATCGCGCGGCGTGGTCGCATTCTGACAGGCATCCACGAGCGCCCCGTCCGCTTCTACCCGCGCCAGCAGCCCGACACGCACATCCGACACCAACGCGGCGAGCAGCGCCCGTTCCTCTGCGCTTTTGTCGCTCCGGTCAGTTTCCCCTTGCGTCAATGGATGGCCTCTCGCTATTGCCCCGGGAACATGGATGCCTGCATCACCGGGCAGGCTGGCGGTGGGCCGCGTTCAACGCCTCGACGAGGACCGGGATGCGTGCCTCCCAGCGGTTGTCGCGGGCGTAGTCCCGGATGGCGTCGTGGTCCCAGTCGGTCTCCAGCGCATCCGTAATGGCCTCGCGCAGTGCCTCCCCGTCCCCGAGTTCGACCAGACGGCCCAGCCAGTCCGAGTGGATGACCTCCGGGTTGCCGCCAACCCGCGTGGTGACCGTAGGCAGGCCGCAGGCAGCGGCCTCCAGGAAGACGTTGGCCCAACCCTCGAAGCGGGTGGCCAGCACGAAGACATCGGCTGCGGAGTAGTAGAACCGCAGGCGGTCGGGTGGCGCGGCGCCGGTGAAGTGCACGCGGTCCTGTACGCCCTGTTCCCGCGCCAGGCCTTCGAGCCAGGCCTGGCCATTACCATCCGGCCCGCCCCCACCGACGCAGAGGTAATGGAGGTCGGGGAAACGTCGTAACAACGCCGGCAGTTGTTCGATCACACGGTGGAAGCCCTTGCGCTCGTTGAGCCCGCCGACAGTGATCAGGACCCTGGCAACCACCGGAAGGCCGAGGTCCTGGCGGCAGGTCGTCCGGTCCTCGGGGTGGAAGTAGTCCAGGTTGATGCCATTGGGCATCACCTGCACCTGGTCTTCCCGCACGCCCATGCCCAGGGCGATGCGCCGCAGGTCGCCGGAAACGGAGAACACGCGGGCGGCGGCGTGCATGGCACGAGCGGACATACGGCGCTCCAGCCGGGTGCGCGATATGCGCAGGATCGTCCCGCGCAGGGTGATGGTATGGGTCAGACCCAGCCAGCGCCCGAGCAACCAGGCGGCGACCCCGTCCGGGTAGATGAAGTGGGCATCGATGCCGGTCACACCCTGCTCCCGTTTGAGCCGCCGCACCAGCCGCAGCAGGCTGACGGCGAGAAACGGACCGTCGGTCCACTTCATAATGCCGGGGATGCAAAGGAACCGAGGGTGATAGACGTCGACCCCGTCCTGTACCTCGTGGTACGGCACCGGAGGCCGGTAGTGCGGATTCCAGAAGCGGCGGATCAGCCCCTGGCCGGGAAACCAGGCGACCGGGGCCACCACAACCAGCGGGATGTGCTGAGCAACGCGGAACATGCGCTCGCGCACGAACAGCCCGTAGGTGGGCTGCACAGCATTCGGGAACACCCGCGACAGAACGAGAAGCTTCATGCCGTATCCCGTGCCGTTGCATCCGACGGGCAGACACTGGCGATCACGTGGCGCGCATTCGCCTGCCAGGTATAGCCACCCTCCTCCACCAGCGCCGCGGCCCGGCGGCCCAGCCGGATCCGGGCCGCATCGTCCGCCAGCAGGTTGCTCAGGCGTTCGGCCAGGGCGTCCCAGTCGCGCGCGGGGAACAGCAGGGCACTGCGGTCATGATCCACGACTTCGCGGATGTTGGGCTTGTCCGGCGCGACCACGGCGCGGCCCAGTGCCAGGTATTCGAACAGCTTGATGGGGGAGGCATAGTCGGTGACATCCGGCTGCACGGCGATATCCAGTGCGGCAATGTGGGCCGGGATAGCATCGCGCTCCACCGCGCCGGTGAAGTGGATGCGTTCGACAAGGTCCAGATCCGCCGCCAGCTTCCGCAGCCCGGGAAGAGCGGGACCGTCTCCCACGATGAGCAGGTGCAGATCGGGATATGCCGGTGCCAGCGCCGCGCAGGCGTGGATCAGTCCGTCCACGCCGTGCCAGGGCCGAATCCACCCGACAAAACCCACCACGCGTGCCTGCGCAGGCACGTAGCGCTGACGCACGGAATGACCGTCCACCTGCGGGTTGAAGCGGGCCCCGTCCACACCGTTGGGCATTACCATCAGGCGCTCACGCGGGACGCCGCGCGCGGCAAAGATATCCGCCATGGCCTGGGTGACCACGATGGTTCGCGTGGCACGGCGGCAGAGCCAGTCTTCGATGCGCTGCGCCAGCCGCCGCAATACCAGATCCCCGTGCGTCTGCAGCTCGAGGCTGAGCGGGGCGTTCACCTCCAGCACCAGGGGGCGCCGCGTCAGCCAGGCCACCAGACGCCCGGCAAAACTGAACAGACTGTAGCGCTCGTAGATGAACGCCGGCCGGTGGCGCAGTACCGCCCACAACAACAGCACGAATGCCGGGCCGTTGTAGGCCAGTGATAACAGTTCGTAGAACCAGAACGGGATGGGCACACCCTTCAACGTGGGCCTTGCGTCCCTGTCGTCGGCATCGGCGCCGGCAGGTGTCGCAGCGGGGCTGGCCTCGGCCCGGCGCTGCAGCGGCGCCACCATGTGCACCTCGTGGCCCAGCTCGCGGAAGGCCGTGCAAAGGGCCCGGATATGGATGCCCTGGGCGTCCTCGCCCCGCGTGCGGTGGTGGTAGAGGATCTTCATGTATCCAGCGCCTCGCTTTCGACCCAGCGATACTTGCCCGACGGCGACGGCGCGATGTGGTCCACCAGCTGCAGACGTACCGGGACCTCGGCATGCAGAATACGGTGCATCCCTGCGGTGACCGTGCGAGTCTGCGCATCGCCCCAGGCCCCGTTGGCGATCACCTCGATATCGAGAGAGAGGTCCGCACGCTGCACCAGGCGGTACTGGGCCACCTGCGGCAACTCGCGCATCACGTAGTTGGCGGCCGAGCCATGGACCCGCCGGCCCTCGGCACCCACCAGGAAGTCATTGCGCCGCCCTTCCAGGCGATCGAGTGTCGGCAACGACGAGCCGCAGGGGCAGGTACCGGCCGTACCCAGCCGGCCGCGGTCGCCCACGCGATAGCGCACGAACGGCATGGCATACCCGTCAAGGTTGGTGACAAGCAGATCGCCGATGCCATCCGCGTCCGGCTGGTCGACCTCCACGTGCACATGTTCACTAGCGATGTGCAGGCGGCCATGCGGGCATTCGTGCGCGATAAGGCCGGCATCACGCGAGCCGTATTCGTTGGCGACCGGGCATTGCAGGATCTCGGCGATGGTAGCGCGCACCTGGGGGTAGAGCATCTCGGAGGTACACACCACGGCCTGCGGCCGCCAGCCGCGGGCGAGCTGCGGATGCTCGCGCAGGGTCTGCGCCACACGCACGATCACCGTAGGATAACCGTACACCAGCCGCGGCCGGAAGCGCCCGAGGAAGGCCGCGTAGGCCTGCAGGCGTTCGGCGGTCAGATCATGGGCCGAGAGCACCACCTGGTTGAGGAAGTAGCGATCCTTGATCACACGCAGGCGCGAGGCCTTGTCGAGCTCGATCGGAGAACCCCAGAAATCCACCTGACGATCGCCCGGCCGGATACCGAACCAGCCGCGAAAGCGCAGCTTCTGGGCATTGTGGCGCGCTTCCTTGATGCGATCACTCCAGAACACCAGTGGGCGTCCGGTGGAGCCACCCGTGCTGGAGGGCAGCAGCGGACCGGCAGCGTTGTCGGCCAGCAGCTCGCGGCCGCGCGCGCGCACCGTGTCGCGCTCGAGGACTGGAAAGGCCTCCAGATCGGGAACCCGCCCCGCCAGCGCCTCGCGATACCAGGGAACATGCGCCGCGCAATGCGCCAGCAAGGCATCCAGCCGGGCCTGATGGTATTGCCGAAGATCCGCGGCCCCGGCACGTTCGCGCTGCTGCAGGGCCCGCAGATGCGCGGCCGTCTCGCGCCCGCGCAGGCGCTCGTGTAACGGCCAGAATACCCGCCCCGCCAGCCATTGCGGCATGCGCAACGGCCAGTCCGGCTGCGGCAGGAGCGGGGCTGCGGAAACAGCGGACGCGCGGGTTGCGGAGGCAGGCTTCGGCATGGGGGGGGTCAGATATCCGTGGCGGCCACGTCAACGCGCTGGCGCAGGAACGACTCGAACATCATCAGCGCCCAGAGCGTACGCGAATGGTCGGAACGCGCCGACTGATGCTCGGCGACGAGACGGGCCAGGCGGTCGGGGTCGAACCAGCCCGAGTCGGCCAGACGTTCTCCGCACACCGCATCGCGCAGGGAATCCGCCAGCGGGCCCCGGAACCAGTCGGCGATGGGCATCACGAACCCCTGCTTGCGGCGGTACAGCACCTCGTGCGGGAGGTCCGGCTCGAACGCGCGCTTGAGCAGATACTTGCCCTCTCCCCGGTGCAGCCGCAGATCCGCCGGAACCCGGGCGGCCCACTCGACAAAATGATGGTCCAGTAGCGGTACGCGCACCTCCAGGCCGTGGGCCATGCTGGCGCGATCGACCTTCGTGAGGATATCGCCCGGCAACCAGGTCTTCATGTCGAGGTACTGGACGAAATCCAGCGGTTCCTCCTGCGCGGCGTTTTGCGCATGCGTCTGCAGGACCTCGCGGGCATGATAGCCCTGCAGATCGGTGCGCATGCGGTGGCTGAACAGTCGCGCCCGGCTGGCGTCGTCGACCACCGCCACACTGCGCAGGTAGCCCTCGACCGCGTCACGTGCCAGGGCCTGGAAGGTCGCCTTGGCACGCAGCGGCCGCGGGGCCCAGTCCGCCTTGGGGTATAGCGCCGCCAGCGCGCCAAAAAGCGGGCGCCGCAGCCCGCCCGGCAGGCGTGCACGCAGGTGTTCTTCCTGGCGAAAACCGCGATAGCGCCGGTAACCCGCCAGGGTCTCGTCCCCGCCATCACCCGACAGGGCGACCGTGACGTGCTGCCGGGTCAGGCGCGAGAGCTCGTAGGTGGGCAGCGCCGAGCTGTCGGCAAACGGCTCATCGTAGATGCAGGCCAGGGGGTCAATCAGACGCAGGCGATCGGCGTCTACCTGATCCAGAAAATGGCGGGCACCGAAACGCTCGGCGACGGCACGGGCATGATCGCTCTCGTTGAAACGCGGATCACCGAAGCCGATCGAGCAGGCATTGACCGGGGCATCCGACAGCCCGCTCATGGTGGCCACCACCGCGCTCGAATCTACCCCACCGGACAGGAAGGCACCCAGTGGCACCTCGGACACCATACGCATCTCCACCGCTTCGGTGAGACGGGCGCGCAACTCGTCGGTTGCGCTGTCCGCCGTCAGCGCGCGGGCATCCCCGAAGTGCACGTCCCAGTAGGCACGGGGACGGACTTCGCGCTGTCCGGGCTGCAGCGTCAGGGTGTGCCCGGGCGGCAGTTTGTGCACGTGACGGAAGATACTGCGCGGGTCGGGGACATAACCAAAGGCGAAGTAATCCTCGACTGCGGCCGGGTCCAGGTCACGCGACAGTTCCGGGCAGACAAGCAGCGACTTGATCTCGGAGGCGAACAACCAGCGCCCGTCCGGCAGGCGGGCATAGTGCAGCGGCTTGATACCGAGACGATCGCGCGCCAGGAAGAGGGTCTGCTGGCGACGGTCCCATACCGCAAAGGCGAACATGCCGCGGAAACGTTCCACACAGGCCTCGCCCCATTCCTCCCAGGCGTGGACGATCACCTCGGTATCGCAATGAGTGCGAAAGGCGTAGCCGCGTGCACGCAGCTCCTGCGCCAGCTCGGGAAAGTTGTAGATCTCGCCGTTATAAACCGTCACGACCGTACCGGCCGCATTGGCAAGCGGCTGCTGTCCTCCGGCAAGATCAATGATCGAAAGGCGCCGGTGCGCCAGGGCGACGCCCGGCTCCAGGTGGCTACCCGCTTCGTCCGGCCCCCGATGGGACTGCACAGCATTCATGCGCTGCAACAATCCGCGATCGGGCGTAGCACTGGCATGGGGTGCGAGAATACCGGCTAATCCGCACATGGCTAGTGACTCCGGCGGGCAGGATCACGCTCGGGCATCGGATACCCCAGCAATTCCTGATAAAGCCCGGCATAGGCATCGACCATGCGCGCCAGGCCAAAGGTCCGGACCGCGCGCTCGCGTGCGGCAAGGCCCTCGCGCCGGACCCGCTCGCGATCGCCGGCGTAGTCCGCCAGCACCCGGGCCAGGGCCTCCGCATCGCCCGGCTCGACGAGCGTGCCGGTGATGCCATCCTCCACGAGTTCAGGCAGCCCGCCCACGTTCGACGCCACAACGGGGAGCCCCGAGGCCATCGCCTCGAGTACGGTCACGGGGATGCCTTCGGCCAGCGACGGCAATACGAACAGGTCGATGGCCCGCAATTGTTCCGGCATGTCGCTGCGATTTCCCGGCATCCAGGTACGGTCCGCGATCCCCAGCGCCCGGACCTGTTCGCGCAAGCGGTCCGACTCCGGGCCTGCGCCCAGCAACACCAGCCGCAGCTCGGGCGCCCCTGCGGGCAGACATTCGCACAACCGCGCGAATGCCGTCACCAGGGTCGCCTGGTCCTTGACCGGTGCCATACGCCCCACGGTACCAATCACGAAAGTGGGGCCTGCGGCCGGCGCTGTCGTCTCCGTGGGGTGGAAGCGTTCAGTATCCACACCGTTCACGATATGCCGGACGCGCGTCGGCGGGATCCCGGCGCTGTCGGTCAAATAACGAGCGAGATGCGCCGACACCGTGACATGCCGATGCACCCAGGGGCTTAACCAGCGCCGCAAATGCCGATATTTGGGGTTCGTGCCGTCAAGGTCCGCCATATCCCAGCCATGTTCGGCGTGGACGCGCGCCGGCACGCCACTCAGGGCCGCCACGGGCTGACACTCCAGCGCCGCCAGGTTGGAGCTGTGTACGACATCCGGCCGCAGCTGCCGTAACAACCGCCACAAACGCAGGAACATCCCCAACCCCAGCCCCGGTGACTTGTGCAGGGCATGGATGGAGACATCCTCCGGCAGCCGCACGCTGAAATCCGTGTAGTCCGCGATACAAATGATGACGTGCCGAAACCGATCACGTGGCAGGTTGCGAACCAGTTCGATCAGGATGTTCTCCAAGCCGCCCACATCCAGGCGATACACGATGTGTGCCACCAGAGGCCGGGAATCCTGCCCGTCCCGCACGGCGTAAACCGAAGCGGAAGACGCAGCGGTCACTGCGTGTACACCTGGTCCAGATGCTCGCGCAGGGTTGGCAACGTCCGCTCGGCGTAACGGCGCAACTCCGTCTCGACGCGATCGGGATTGCCATCATGTTCGGCGTAAAAGACCAGCAAGGCGGCATCGTCGCGCCCGCCCAGCAGTCGCTGCAGGGCCTCGCGCACCTTGACCTCATGGGGGCTGGTCGTAAGCGCACCACCGACCCAGTACAGACGCCACACCAGCAACTCGCGACCCGGACCCCGCAACCGGAAACGTTCGACCCGAACACCGTCGTCCAGGGTCAGCGATCCCAGACGGCGCTGCGACCAGTCCGAGCGATCACGCCCGGCCAGGGTATTGTCCCAGCCGACCATGCTGCCGTAGCGATGCTGCTGGCGGTAGTACGCGACGTGAGCACCTACGGCGACGCCCTCTGCCGAGGTCCGGGACACCCAGCCACCCCGTTCGGCCCGGGCATAGTGATAGCCGGGCCGCCAGTCCTCGAGCGTCTCGTCTGCCGGAGACTGCCATTCACCCACGGCAAAAGCACCATCCCCCAGGCCCGCCACCTGGCCGAGGTCGCGCTGGTTCATCCATTCGCTGTACGCCGGAGCGGCCGCGACAACCAGCACCCCCAGCAGGGTCGCCCGAGCCAGTCGGCCCAATCGCGGGGAGGAAGTCGCCGGCACCGGTGCATTCGGGTCGGCATGATCCGGTGCGGGCGGGTCATCCTCACGCCACAACGTGCCAATCCAGAACATCAGGAAGATCACCAGACCGAAGAAAATCCAGCCGTAGATGAGATGATCGACGCCCGCGGCATACTCCATTCCGCTCAAATGGCCGATCATCACGATCATGTAGGCGCGCAGGCCATTGGCGAGAATCGGCACCAGGATGGCCAGCGAGACAAAGACCAGGCGGCGCCACAGGCTGCGGTACATGATGTAGGCGTACAACGTACCCAGCGCGACCGATGCAATCAGGTAGCGCACGCCCGAACAGGCCTCCACCACCGACCAACTCCCGGTCGGTAGCTCGAACTGCAAGCCGTCGCGATAGATGGGGATGCCCGTCAGCTGGACCGCATAGACGGTGAAGTCGGCCGTGAAGTCCATCAGGGGCTCCACAAGGAAATTGCCAAATGGCACCGCGAACAGCAGATAGGCCAGAGGAAACTGCAGCACCCTCACAACCGCCGTACCCAGCGTCAGCCAGACCAGCGCCGGGATCATCAACGTAGCCGCGAACTGGCGCACGGAGGTGACATCCACCAGTTCCGCCATGACCCACGCCAGACCCAGCAGGGCCAGGGGAATCAGGGCGAGCTGGTTGGGTTCCGGGGCAAGCGCCACCAGTTCTCCCCGCTTGAGCCAGACGAGGAACAGGGCGATCGGTGCAATGAGGAATCCGTGCGTGAAGGTCTCGGACCGGCTCCAGGTTTCGACCATGGACAGATAGCTCGTCTGGAACAGCACCAGGGTCGCAGCCAGCAACAGGACCAGGGCGGCCAGGGGCCACCACCAGTTACGCGCGGGGAGCATGCCCCGGATCGCCGTTACACCATTCATGCCAGTTTCCCGTCAGACGCCGCCGCAGAGGCGGCAGGCTGCAAATAATCGTCCAGACGCGCAAGGTTGCGTGCCCAGTCATAGTCACGCTCCACGCGCTGGCGAGCACGTTGACCGCGCTCGCCGGGACCCTCGGCGAGGGCGCGCAACACCGCCCGGGCAAAGTGGTGCGGGTCCGTTTGAGCCTCGAGCACCTCGGATTCGCGCTTGACCGTGAGCCCCTCCAGGGCCTGGGGCGAGGCCACCACGGGGCGCGCCAGGGCCATCGCCTCCAGCACCTTGTTCTGCACGCCCCGCGCGATGCGCAGGGGCGCAACTGCCAGGTCGGCGTGACCGATCCAGGTGCGCATGTCCTCGACGAAACCGGTCACCGAGACGCCGGGCAGGCGCGCCAGTTCCGAGACGGCCGGTGTCGGGCGGCTGCCCACGATCGCGAACCGGGCGTTCGGGACCTCCGCGCGCACCAGCGGCAACACCTCGCGGGTAAACCAGACCACCGCATCCACATTGGGCCAGTAATCCATGACGCCGCTGAAGACGATGACCCGGCTGCCAGCGGGATACGGGTTGAATTCGGGCACATGCTCCGGGGCGAAGTAGGTGTGATCCACGCCATTGTTCAATGCGTGGACCCGGTCGGCCACACCCGGCGCCTGGTGACGAAAGGTTTCGGCCTCGGACGGCGATACGAACAGGCTGACGTCGCTTTCCCCTGCCACCTGACGCTCGTATGCGAGCAGGCGGCGCCCTTCGCGGCGATAGACCGCGCTCATCGGCCAGCGCCGTGTCGGAGCGTACTGGGTCCACTTGTCGGAGTCGACATCGACGAAATCCACCACGCGGGTTTGATCCTCGCCCGCCGGCAGATACTGGGCCATGGCCGAGGAGAAGGCCACGGTGCGGGTGACTGCATGCCGGCTCACGGTTGCGCGGACCCAGCGCTCCAGCACTCGATCGCGATACCACGGGACAGTCAGCGCCTGGCCCGTCAGGAAGCCGGTCAACGCGCGCAACTGGGCACGCCGCCGCGGCAGCGGTCGGGCACAGACCGTCGCGCAGATGCGTTCGAGCTCGGGCAGATACGCCGCATCGGCCGGGTCGTCGATGAACGTCCCCAGATGCACGCGATAATGCTGCGCCAGGTAGCGCAGGATGTGGTATGAACGGATCTTGTCGCCCTTGTTCGGCGGCCATGGGATCCGATGCACCAGATAGAGAAGATCATCCATTGAAGGGCCTGTATCACCCCAGAGAGCGCGAGAGCCTGGGGCCGAGCCAGTTGGCAACCGGCAGTGGCAGGCGCTTCCAGGCGGCGATGAAATAGCGGTATTTGGGGTTGAGCGGATTCACATTCGGCATCGCGTCGGCGCGCACCAGGTGGTACTCGTAATACAGGGGTTGGGGCTCAAAACCCCAGTTCTTCTTGAAGCTGTACGATCCGGTATCGAGCTTGCTGCGGCCGAAGTCGAACACCCGGCAACCATCCTCGCAGGCACGGCGCATCAATTCCCAGTAGAGAAAATCATAGCCAGCGACCTGGCGCGCCTCCGGCGTCCCGGCGCCGTAATAAGGCAGGACCTCATCGCGAAAATAGAAGGTCACTACGCTGGCCACCGGCTGGTCCCCGTGCATCGCGGTCAGGACGCGACAGTCGTCGCCAAAGACCTCCCGCAACGTCTCGAAGTAGCGTCGACTGAACACCGGTGTACCCAGGCGCCGCACATTGGCCGCGAAAATCGGGTAGAAACGCTCCAGGTCGGGATCGAACGTACTGGTCAGACCGGCCTTGATGCCCTTGCGGACCATGCGCCGCTGCTTCCGCGGGATCGCGTTCATGTTGGCTTCGACTTCCGGCGCCAATGCCTTGCGGAAGGTCACGTAAAGGTCCTTGGTCGGCCATTCGGGGTGCCGGGGCTCCAGATTGCGGTACTCGAGATAGTCGACCCGCAATTCCTCCGCGAGCGCGCAAGCCGCACGATCCAGCGCCGCGAAGGCCGCGGGGGAGTCGGCCAGAATGCCACCGTAGACCCCGAACGGGATGGACGCGAGGGAATCTCCGAACAGGCGCGACCGCACATGCACCAGCGGCAATACACCCCGAATCGCGCCGTCGGCCTCCGCCAGCAGAAAGTGCACCGCATGCCCGAACGCGCGCTGCATGACCGTCGCCCAGCCCGCACGGTGGAAGAAGGTTGCCTCGGGGCGCTGCTCGACAAAGGCATCCCAGCGTGCGTGATCGACAGCGGTAAGGCTGCGCACCTGCAGGCTGCTGGCATCCACTTGCGGGCTCGCCCCTTGTTCCTCAGGCGACGGATACACCGGCGCGATCCTCCGGCCGTCCAGCGTCTCCGGCCTGCGGGGCAAGCGCTTTGGCAAACACCTGATCCATCCGCTGCCAGCGGAAGTCCTGCAGCAGACGCTCCAGGCGTGCCTCCATACGATGCAGGTTCACGTAATGGCGGAACCGCGACTTGGCCGTAATGCCGGCGATGCGGGGCTGGAGCGGGTCGATCTCCCAGGGGTGAAAGTAGAACACCGCCGGAATGGCATCCACCCGTTCAATGCGCCGAAGCGCCCGGCGCGACAGTGCATAAGGAAGCAGACGGAAATACCCGCCACCGGCAGCCGGCAGATTGCGCCCCGCCACCCGCAGCGTCGCCGGCGGCAGTTCCAGGATGCCGCCTGGCAGCGGGCGATGAGGCTCGCGCGGCGCATCCGGCATCCCGTAATGGTCATGCCGTACCGGGTAAATGCTGGAACTGTACTCGTGACCTGTCTCCGCCAGGACCTCCAGCGCCCACAGGTTGCCCGCCCCGATGGAGAAGCTGGGGGCCCGATACCCGCGAATGGCAACACCCGCCAGGTCCTCCAGCTGACCACGGGCCCGGGTCACGTCTTCCCGAAAGGCCTTCGGGCTCAGATCGGTCACACGCTCATGGCCATAGCCGTGACTGGCCAATTCGTGGCCCGCCGCGACGATGCGGCGCACAACATGCGGATAACGCTCCGCAATCCAGCCCAGCGTAAAGAAGGTGGCCTTGGCGCCGCGGCGCTCGAACAGATCCAGGATACGGTCGATGTTGCGCTCGATCCGACACTCGCGGGTCTCCCATGAGTCGCGGGGGATCTGGGGCGCGAGCGCCGAGACCTGGAAGTAGTCTTCTACATCCACGGTCAGGGCATGCGTTACCGGTTGGGCATCGGGATGCATCATCAGCCTGCCGCGCCTAGCGCTCCCCCATCCCGGATTCGGACGACTGCTCCAGGTCGAACTGTTCGCGCACGGTCGCCAGGAGCTCCTGATTCAACCGGAAGTTGATCGAGATATTGCGTTCGATCCGCTGCAGGCGCTCGTGCAGGGCCTCGACGTCCTGTTCGACACGCATCAGCGCCAGGCGACTTTCGACCGCGGCATCGCTCGCCTCCGCCGCGATGCTGGCCACCGCGGCGTCTGACGACGAAGTCTGCCCGGGGTCGACATGGGCTGTGGCGGCGGTCGGCGACTGCCGGGTATCGTCTCCGAGGTCGGCCTCGATCTCGTCGATGACCACCTGCGCATGCGCCGCATCCAAGTGGGTGCGTTCTTCCATGTAGCCCATCAGGAGCAGACGATCACAAAAGGTGTTGACCTTGCGCGGGATCCCGCCAGTGTACTGATGGATGCGTTCCCAGATATCGTCGGCGAAGTCCGGCCGTTCCCCCCAGCCAACCCGATGCAAACGGTGCTCGACGTAGGCCCGGGTATCATCTGCATCCATCGGCCCCAGGTGGTAGGTCGCGATGACCCGCTGGCGCAACTGCTGCATGTTCTCGCTCTGGAGCACGCTCCGAAACTCCGGCTGGCCCAGGAGAAAGCTCTGCAGTAGCGGCCCGTCGATGCCCTGGAAGTTGGACAACATGCGCAGCTCCTCGACCGCGTCCGACCCGAGATTCTGCGCTTCGTCCACCACCAGCAAGGCGCGCTGACCTCGGGCGCGGATGTCCTTCAGGAATGTCTCCAGGCGCCGCAACTGGCCAGCCTTGTGATTGGGGGCGTCATCAAGCCCGAAGGCCAGGCAGACGGAACGCAGCAGATCCTGCGCGTCCAGCTGGGTGCTCACCAGCTGTGCAGCGACCAGCGGCTTGTCGTCCAGCATCTGGAACAGGCCACGCACCAGTGTGGTCTTGCCCGCTCCGACCTCACCGGTGATGACGATGAAGCCCTCCTCCATCTGCACCCCGTATTCGAGATACGCCATGGCACGGCTGTGGCCCTTGCTCGCGTAATAGAAACGCGGGTCCGGGCTGAGCGCGAACGGTCGCGCTGCCAGGCCGTAGAATTCCTCGTACATCCCTCAGAATTCCTTGGTCAGAGTCGCGATGATGGAGTTTTCACGGAATTCGTTCGCAGCGCTGTCGGAATCCCGGCGCTGATGGCGGTACACCAGCCTGAAGCGAAGGTCCGGCGACAGCTCCTGCGCAAACCCGATCCGCAGGTTCCAGCGATCGTCCTCGCGGTCACTGCCCAGGAATTGCGTTCGGGTATAACCCGCGGACAGATCGAGCGTGGTGAGGGGACCGTATTGCCAATCCCAGGAGGCATTCACACCCGTACGACGGTTGTTGTCCTGGAACAGCCCCAGACCGCTGCGGGTTTCCGACTCGCGCTGGGTACGGAAGGCCGTCACGCCGAAGACACTGCGTCCGGTGTTGTAGCGCCAGGCACCACGCAAGGACTGGCTAAAGAAAAAGTCCTCGACCAGGGCCTCTTCGGTCAGGCCCGAAACCGCCAGCAAAAAGGCGATCTCGTCCAGCGTGAACTGATCGAACAAGTCATCGACCGTCGTACCCAGCTCGTCCGCCAGGGCATCGAATTGCGCACCCCGGCGCTGGCGGGTAGAACCGATGCCCTCGTTATAACTCAGGCGGTAGGTCGATCGGCGGCTGCGATGTTCCACCGAAAGCGCACGGGTCTTGCCAAAGAAGCGATCGCCGTAGCGCGCATCAATACTGGTGACACGGGTAGGCGCCCATCCGGCCCCGACTTCCCAGAAGCTGCCATCGTCATCTTCACGGGTCGTGGCAAAGTCGTTGAATTCGCGACCTGCGGTGCCGAACAGACGCAGGGAACGCCCGAAGCGATAGCCGAGGGTGGCGCTGACTTCCCCGAACTCGCCTTCCAGTCCGTCCTCGAAGTTCTCCTGCTCGTAGAATGCGGCCAACTGCCAGAAGGGGCGATTAAACGCCGCTCCGCTGTCCAGCGTATATTCGACACGGTGCGAGTCGTTGTTGGGGCGCTGGCTGCGGTGGTAGCGGATTTCATCATAGGTATAGCGAATTTGCTGATTGGCGAAGCTGCCAAAGCGCGTTCGCAATAGCGGCGAAATGCTGTAGCGCGTGGACTCCTGCAGGTTGGCGCGCGGCGTGCTCGATCCGATCCCGACGGGCCCCAGCAGGGAGGCGGCATCCTCCGTCCGACTCGCGCGCGTCTGCAGGAAGAACGTATTGGGCACGATCTCCCAATCATTACTGGCGCGCAGGAAGTGCGTCGTACGGTCCTCGCGCGAGGTGCTGACAAAGCGCCGGGCATTGAGGGAGTAATCGACCCGTGTTTCCATGCTCGGGCCCTGCTGGCGCAGCGATATACCGGGGCGCACGGAAAGAATGAGATCCGAGCTCGCCTGGCCTCGGGGTGCAAGGGTGGCGTTGTCGGTAAGCTCCGCGGAGGCAGTGACGCGCGGGGTGATCTCCCAGCCACTGGCCAGGCCGAAGTAACCGACCCGAGTCGGCTCGCTTAGCGCCGCCGGCTCGGTTGCCAGAGCAGGCTCTCGTTCCGGGGTCGATTCACTCGCCAGAGCGGGACCTGCGACCAGACTCAGCGTGGCCGCCAATGGCCAGCGCAGTCCCGGTGTCCGCTTCCGACGAAGCCCCGCCGGGTGGAACTTGTCAGGCCTTTTCACGCGCATCCCTCTCATGCTCTCGCCCCCCGTAATAATACCCGCCTGCATAGCCCAATCCGGGCATGGGGGCGGCACGATTCAACATGGAAAGCACCACATCGCAGGATTGCAGCTGCTCCATGGCACGCTCCACCGAAGCGGCGGGCGTGCTATCCGCGTCCACCACCATCACCACCTGCCCCATATGATGGGCCAGCACCCCCGGCTCGCTGGTGGCCAGCAACGGCGGGGAATCGAACAGGATCACGCGATCGTCGTAGCGCGCATACAGGTCATCGAGCAGCTGCAACATGGCATCACTGGCCAGGATTTCGGTCGACCGTCCATGCGGCCGCCCCGCCGGCAGCACACTAAGCCCGTCGATGTTGGTGCGCAGCAGGACGTCCGGGATCTCGATGTCCGGATCCGTCAGCACGTCCATCAACCCAAGATCGGCCTCGAAACCGAGGGTGCGAGGGATCGCGGGACGGGCGACATCGGCATCGACCACCAGCACCGTGCGATCCACCTCCATCGCAATGCTCAGTGCGAGGTTGGTCGTGGTGAAGGTCTTGCCCTCGTTGGGGAGCGCGCTGGTGACCATGATCATCCGGCCCTTGGGGACCTGCATGGCCGTATGCCGGCCAAACGCATTGTTCAACAGCGGCCGTTTCATCATGCGGAACTCTTCCGCCGCCGCCGAGCGATGCTCCCCGGGAACGACAATCCCCTGCTTGCGCAACCAGCCGAAATTGATCGCCACCTCCTGCGAACGGGCCGACTCGGGCTCCGGGCCCGGAGCGGCCGCCACGGGCTGTTCGACCCCGGGAGCAGGTTGCCTTGAACGATTTTTGTCGAGGGCTTTCTCGATGATACTCATGCGGCACTTCCCTTGGTTGCACGCGGCTGGCCGCTTCGGCATGCGGGGCGAGGCGTGGCGACCGACCCTGGCAGCGGAAGATGCTTGGGTGAATGCAAGCTCATCGCAGCAGCCTGATCAATTCATCCAGGATGTAGGCCGAACCCGTCAGATACAGGGCCATCACTGTGGCGAAGACGACGAGCAGACTGCCAATCCCCATCGTGAAGAACAATAGCTCGGAAAAGCGGCGGCGGGTCTGTACGGGCGTTCGCACGCGGGAGACCGTACCCAGAACCGGCCGCCCGGTGATCTCGGCCAACTGGCGGCTGTCACCGACCGTCCGCCGCATCTGCGAAAGCAGGAACGCAAAGCCGGTACCGGCACCCAGCCCCAGCAGCAACACCCCCGTGGCCAGCAAGGGCCGATCGGGCGAGGCCGGCTCCATCGGGCGACGCGGCGGCTCCAGCACGCGGAAATCCACCGAGTCGGTCTGCCTTTCGACCTCACCCGACATCACCACCTGCTCGCGACGGTTCTGAAGCTGACGGTAGGAGTCGCGCAGTACGTCGTAGTTACGCGTGAGCGCGGTCAATTCGGATTCCACCGCCGGGGCACGGTCGACATCCCGTTCCAGTGTCGCCACTCGCTCCTCGAAATCCTGGATGCGGGTCCGTAACGATGCGAGCTCGCTTTCAGTCTCGGTAATGGCGTGCTGCAAAGGGTCCGTCGTACTGGCACCCACACCCTCAAGAGCCTGCGGGTTCTCGGCAAATGCTTCGGCCTCGCGTTCGCGCCGTTCTTCCAGCTCACCGAGGATGCGCCGCGCCGAGACAACATCCGGGTGGTCGTCGGTAAACTGTTGGCGCATGGTGTCGATCCGTTCCTGCAGGTCGTTGATCCGCCGATCCAGCTCCGGGTTCTGGTAACGGGCGACAGCCTCCGGCCCCGAAGCCTCTGCCGCGCGCCGCTCCAAGATCTGCAAACGGCTCAGGGCTTCGCGCTCCTGCAGCTGCGTCTGGCTCAGGCGCTCTCGCGCACGCTCCAGCCGACTGTAGAAATTCCCGTCACCACTAAGGAAACGCGCGTTGTCACGCTTGAATTGCTCGATTTTGGCTTCCTGCTCCTGCAGCTGGCTTTCGTACCCTTCCATCTGACGCTCAATGAACTGCTGCGAGGTGGTGATGTCCAGGCGGGAATCGCCCATTCCGCGCTCCATGAACAGGTTCACGGTCTCGCGCACTACATGGTGTGCGACGTCCGGATTGTGGTGACGGAAACTGATGCGGTAGATATTGTTCCGCTGCCCACCCGCAAGGTTGAGCCCGGCGCGAAGTTTCTCTACGTGCTCATCCAGATCGGAGATGCCCGTAAGCACGTCCAGGTCACTGTCACGCGCGATCTGTTCCAGGTTGTCGCGACTGAGCAGGGTGCTGGTGATCATGCGAAGACTTTGTTCGGTATCTGGCCGCACCGTCATCCCGCGCAGGAGCGGGTCGAGCACCGACTGAGTATTCACAAACACCCGGGATTCGGACTCGTACACATCCGGCAAACTGTGCACGTAGGCCCAGCCGCCCAGGCAGACCAGCCATGCGACCGGCAGAATCCACCAGCGCCGGCGCCAGGTCGCGCGCGCATGCTGCAGAAGGTCTTGAACGATCTTTTCCATACTGCCCGAAGTTCCCGCTAACCGCGCTTATGCGGCATTAATGCTCCAGCCCCGGCGTCCAAAGGCCGCCGGGAACCGGCCGTTCGTCAGTTTCGCACCCTATCGTAAGACGGTGCCACAACGATGTGGCCCATTGAAAAGCGTTTCCATGATTCTGTCCACAAATGTCGGGAATGTTTACAGACTGACCGTTAGTTGTGCGTGTCCCGGGAGACGCCCCGTCGCCATGAGCCGGCCCGAAAAAACGGATCGAATGCAGACGCCTGCGCTCGAACCAGTCTTGCGTGCGGTCGAATACGCGGTGACTGCCGCGCGGCGGCCCCGCACCCAACGCGCCGCATGGAAGCGCCCGAAAGAAACCAGAACCATCTGAATTGTCAATATATTAAAGGATTTCGAACCACCCCGCCGGATGCGATACCGCCAGGCTTGCGGGCAAAGCCACTACCCGTTGCGCAACACCCCCGACCTCGAAAAGCCTTCAGCCTCAACGTGAGTACAGGCGTTGATCATCGCTGCCCTTCGGCAGAGACTTGTTCTGCATGGCCCGGATATTGCTTCGAATATCAAGCGTCAAAATCCGTTTAAAGGGGGAGTGAGCAAGGCATGAACCACAACGAACTCGCCCAGGAACTCGCGGAGTTCTGGCTGCCAACCCTGGTCGACCGCGACTGGGAAGGGCGGCTGGAAGTCCTGAACGAGATCCATGCCCAGCTCTACCAGGACCTGCCAACCCAGGAAGAATACGATTCGATCGCCTCGCGTTTCGTCGCAGCGGTGATCGAACACCTGGGGACGCCCCCCATTTGCGACAAGGCCCAGGCCCAGATCTACGCTACATCCGCCGAACAGGGACACTGGAGCGCAGCCTTCGCCTGGCAGTATGCTCGGCAAGGCGATACTGCTTCCTCCCCGCAGGACTCGGTTGGCAAGAACGAACGTCGCCGCTGGCCTCGCCAGTGGGTGGACAAACTGACCCAGGCCTGGGTCGAGGACGCGACGATCCGCTGCCGACTGATCGATCTGTCCAAAGGCGGGGCCCGCATCGCAACATTGGGCGGAGCCAACCCTCCTGCGCCTGGATCGGCCATTCACATCTGCGTGCCGGAAGATCAGATTCGCGAAGCCGTCGTGGTGTTCAGCAAGCACGATCGCGCTGGCCTGCAATTCGCGGGCACTTCCTGAAGATAACGGTGATTTCTCCGCATTTTCTCCGGTACCGCGACCTGCCGCGGGAATCGACCCGCAATATCACGACCGACGGCGCGCAGCGCCCGGTTTCGGAAATCTCGCGCTACCGGAGTGAGCGGCTCGGTTAATCAGGGCCTCGCCGGAGGGCTGACCAGCCGACCCGCGCAACCCCGTTCGCTTTACCCCGGAAAGGAAGCGGGCCGCGCCGCACGCGGGCCCGCCAGAGGGTTTGGCTGACCAGCCTTCCGCCTGTCAGTCGAGTTCCGCTCGCAACGCGGAGGCATCCTCACGCTCGGCAAAGCTGTCACCCGCGCTCAGGACCGCATCGAGGACGTCGCGGGCGGCCTCCTCGTCACCGGTGGCGACTAGCGCCCGGGCGAGGTTATAGCCAATACCGGGCGTGGTCGCAGCATCGCTGTAGGCGCTTTCCAGTACGTCACGGGCAGCCTCCGGGTCGTCACTGTAAAGAAGCACGACACCCAGCGTGTCGAGGATCGCCGGCTCTTCGGGGGCCAGGTCCCGCGCGCGCTCGGCATAACCCAGCGCCTCTTCAGTTTCTTCCTTGCGCAACAGCCAGGCGAGGTTGTTCAGCGCGACCACGTCCTCCGACTGTTGCGCCAGGATGGCGCGATACGTCTCCCGTGCCGCATCCTCCCGGTCAAGCCCCAGCTGGGCGGACCCGAGCAGATGACGAACGCCGAGATCTTGCGGATTGTCATCGAGCCATTGTTCGAGGTCGCGGAGTGCTTCGTCCCCCAGCCCGGCCTGCAGACGCGACTGGTGGCGCTCGACGACCCATTGGCGCGAGCTTTCCTGTTCCAGCGCCTCGGTGTAACGCGCCACGGCGGCCGCGTGCTCGTCCTCACGGGCAAGCAGCCAGGCATCGCGAGCGATCACGCCGGGCTCCTCGCCGTGCGTGTCCAGCAGGGGGGCGAACACCTCCCGCGCCGCATCGACTTCACCTGCAGCCGCCAGATGATGGGTCAGCGCATGACGCGCGGTCACATGCGAACTGTCCAGCTCCAGGACCCGCCGCAAGGCAGCAGTCGAACCGGGCTCATCGCCGGTTGCTGCACGCACACGCGCCAGCGCAAACTGTACATCTGCATCGTCCGGGCTCACATCCGCCAGCCGCTCCAGGGGTGGAAGGGCCTCGGCGTGCTGGCCCAGCGCCTCGTGCACATGGGCGATGGTCGAGAGGAGCTCGGGCTGCTCCGGATGGTTTTCCAGCGCCTCCTCCAGAAGCGCGAGCACCACGGGAGCACGATCCTCGGTCAGAGGCAGGCGCGTCAGCATCAACGCGGGCTCGACCTCCTCCGGATGGTGCTGCATCGCACCCTCGAGCCAGCGCAGGGCCGCCTCGTGATCGCCATCGGCCGTAGCCATGCTTGCCAGCTGCATCGCCGAAGCCGCGTGTCCGGGCGACATCTCCTGCAGATCCTCGAACACTTCGCGGGCGGCGTCGAGGTTGCCCAGACGCACTTCCAGCGCACCGAGATTCATGGCGATGGAGACACTCTCCGGATTGGCCTGAGCCCCCTCCTGAAAGGCCAGACGGCCTTCTTCAATTCGGTTGAGCCCCAGCAAGGCGGCGCCCTTGATGTTGTAGCCCTGCACGTTCTGGCGATCATCGGCAATCATCGCCCGCGCCACTTCAAGCGCCTCTGCGTAGCGACTGTTGGCGATATGACTCATGGCCCAGGCGACCTGATCCTGCTCCGGCTCTGCGGCCATCAGCTCATGCGCCTCGTCCTCCTCGCCGCGCTCCAGCAGCGCCCGTGCCAGCATGCGACGCATGGTCGGTGAACCCTGCCCCTCGTTGTGCGCAGTACGCAGGAACTCGACACCCCGATCCGGGTTCTCGGACTCAAGATAAAGACCCGCCAGCATGTCGCCTAGCGCCGGCGTCATTTCCGGGTGGCGCTCGAGCGCCTGTTCGAGACGGCTGCGCGCGGCCTCCGGATCACCCCGTTGCATTTCCAGGCGCCCCCAGAGCCGGTACGTCATGGCCGTATCCGGGCCGGAGGCGGAGTGGCGCTCGAGATGGTGCTCGGCCTGCGCGAGATTGCCATTGTGCAGCAGGATCGCAGCGAGGTAAGGCATGGCAGGCCGGTAATTGCGGCTGCGGGACAATGCCTCCTCGAAGTAAGGCTGCGCCTCCGACAGCTCCTCCTGCTGGAAATGCACCAGCCCCCGGAGGAAGTGGCCACCAGGATGATCCGGCGCCCCCTGGCGCAGGAACTGCGCATCGGCCGCTGCCTCTTCATAGCGGCCTTGTTCCAGATGGGTCAGCCCACGCTTGAGACGCTCGGCAATCTGGTACGGACGCCGCTCAAGCGCCCGATCATAGGCATCCAGGGCCGCGTCCGGGTCACCGCCCCGGTGCGCCAGGTCGCCAACCAGGGCCCAGGCGGGCGCGAGGTCGCCATCCCGTTCGAGCGCGCGACCCGCGGCATCGCTAGCCGCGTCGATGTCCGCATCGTCGAGCGCCAGGTAGGCCTCCCCAAGGTGAAGCAAGGCGAGCTCCGGATCACGATCGCGGGCAGCCTGCAGCGCCTCCCGCGCCTCTTCCATCTGGCCCAAACGGATATGCGCGATCGCCTGATGCCCGAAGACCTCGGCTGCCTTCTTCGCCTCCAGACCTTCGGGGTGCGGCAACTCCGCAAGATCGGCGAAGCGATCGAGCTGAAACAGGGCGTGCGACAACGGCAGCAGCAGATCTTGCGACTCGGAGGCGCTGAATGCGCGCTCCAGGTGCGAGGCCGCAGCATCATACTGACCATCGGCCAAATAGGCCTGCCCCAGGGCGGCACGGGTACTGGTGCGACTCTCCAGACGCAGGGCATTGCGGTATTCAATAATGGCCGCTGCGTAATCGGCACTTTCCATACGCTGCTCGGCGCGCTCGAGGTACTCCGCCTCGCTGGCACTGCCGAAGCTGTCGCACCCGCTGGCCATCAGAAGCGCGAGCACCGCGAATACAGTCAATCCAAAGCGGGGGATGGCGCCGCCAGTCATCTGTTTCAGGATCTTGCCGGTCATCTTGCGTCCCTCAATCCGAGTTTGTCGAGCAGACTGTATAACGTTGGCCGCGTCACGCCGAGGAGATCGGCAGCCTGAGCGATGTTCTGGTTACAACGTGCCATGGCGCGCAGAATCGCCTCGCGTTCGGCATTGTCGCGAATCTCGCGCAGACGCGGGGATGGCGCCTCTTCGCTCAGGTGGTCAAGCCCCAGGTCGCGCGAGGTGATCAGCGGCCCGTCTCCCATGATCACGGCCCGGCGCACCACGTTTTCCATCTCGCGCACGTTGCCGGGCCAGTTGTAGCGTTCAATGGCGTCGGTCGCGTCACGCGTGAAGCCGCGATAGGATTTCTTCTGCTCGCGCGAGAAACGGTCCAGGAGCGCGTGCGCAATCAGACTCGCGTCACCCTGGCGCTCCTTGAGCTCGGGGATCGAAATACTGATCTCGCTGATTCGATAGAAAAGGTCTTCGCGGAAGCTGCCCTCGCGGATCAGGGCCTCCAGATTCTGGTTGGTCGCCCCGATAATACGCACATTGACCGGAATCTCCGCGCGCCCGCCCAGGCGCTCAACCTTGCGCTCCTGCAGAAACCGCAACAACTTGGCCTGCAGGCTCTGCGGGAGATCCCCAATCTCGTCCAGAAACAGCGTCCCGTTGTTGGCGTGTTCGATCTTGCCAATGGTCTGACGAGTCGCGCCCGTAAAGGCACCCTTCTCGTAGCCGAACAGCTCGCTCTCCAGCAGGTTTTCGGGGATCGCCGCACAATTGATCGCCACGAAACGCTCCCCTGCACGATCACTCAGATCGTGCAGGGCCCGCGCCAGCACCTCTTTGCCAGTACCACTGCTGCCAAGCAGCAGCACCGTGGCATCCGAGGGCGCGACACGTTCCACCATGCGGCAGACTTCGAGCATGCCGGGGTCCGCGGTGATCAGACCGGACAGCGGGCTTTGGGAATTCCGCGCCAGCGCCCGATTTTCCGCTTCCAGCTCGTAAAGCTGTGACGCACGATCCACGATCAGCCGCAGGAGGTCGGACTCCACCGGCTTGATGTAGAAGTCATAAGCACCCAGCGACACCGCTTTCAGGGCGTTCGCACGATCATCGTTGCCCGTCACAACCACCACTTTCGTCGCGGGCGCCTCGGCCAGGATCTCTTCCAGCAGCTGCAGCCCCTCGGAGGCATTGGCCGGGTCCGGGGGCAGCCCCAGGTCCAGCGTGACCACTCCGGGCTCATGCCGGCGCACCTGGGTCATGGCACCCGCGCGGTCGCTCGCCTCAAGGACTTCATAGCCATCGAAGCACCACCGAAGCTGGCTACGCAGGCCATCGTCATCTTCCACAATCAGCAACTTCGGCAACGAACTCACAACGCCTCCACCATCATGTTGGGGATACTGACCCATCCACGCCCGCGAGCGGTAGACGCAGAGTGAACAATGTCCCGACGCCCGGCGTGCTTTCCACGTCAATCCGGCCGCCCATCGCCATGATGCGCTCGCGCGCCTCGTACAGACCAATCCCCATCCCTGCATTCCCCTTGGTCGTCTGGAAGGGCCGAAACAGGCGGTTCTTCATGAACTCGGAATCCATACCATGCCCGTTATCCTGAACCAGAACCATCGCCCAGGATCCCTCCGGATACAACGTCAGCGTGATGGAGCCGTGATCGTCGGTCGCCTCCTGGGCATTCCGGACCAGGTGCAACAGCACATTGCGAAGGCCATCGCTGTCGACCTGCACCATGAGCACTTCCGGCGCATCCAGTTGCGGGACGGGCAACAGATCCCCGCTTGAGCGGATGACTTCCTGCAACAGGGCCACCAGATCCACCGCACGCGGCACCACCAACGGTGCCGGCCGCGCCTGACGCAACTGCAACTGGGTGCGCTCCAGCCGCTCGCGCGCATTGGCCACGGTCCGGAACGCATCGCGGACAAACTCCGGATTATCCGCGTGACGCTCCGCATTGGAACACACCAGCGAAAGCTGAGCCGAGACGTTCTTCAGGTCGTGCACCAGGAATGCCGCCAGCCGGTGGAACGCCTCGAACTGCCGCGCCTCCAGCAACGCCGCGTCGGTCTGAACCAGGGCCACATACACCGCAAGCTGACGGCCGGCCGTTTTCAGAAGATCGCGCTCCTCCCATTCGATCTTGCGCGGTGCCCGCGGGCGCGCGAGGACGACAAACCCCTGCAAAAAATCGCCTTTCAACAGCGGCACAACCGTCCAGTGGCGCGGGTTATCCACGAGCCAGTCCGGCCACTGCGGCTGCTGATAAACCTCCGGCTGGCGCCGGTACTCGTCCAGGTCGATGACCCAGCCAGTACGCGCCAGAAACTCAACCAGATCGCTTTCCGGCGGCTCGGGGGCATAGTCCGGGTCGCCCAGGTTCAGCACGCCATCGAGACGATACGAACCATCCCGGTCGCGCACCCAGAGCAGCCCTCCGGGGCTTTCGACCAGCTCGCCAATCGCCAGGATTGCACGCTGGCGCAGCGGCAGCTCACCGTCTTCTGCCGAGAGCGTCCCGGTAAACCGCAACCATTCCTGACGGTAATCGAACGAGTACCGAAAGAAATGCTTGGAAAGAAAAACCCGCAGCCGCGCACGAAAGCTGCCCGACGTCACAATCACCGCCAGCAGGACCACGGCACCGAACAGGAAGGTGACCTGCAGCAAGGGCCCCAGCTCGCCGCCCACGTGGCGGAGGTAATACCCGGCAGCGCCCACCGCCAGCAAATAGAACCCGGCCCCGGTGAGCGCCGCCGTGTGAAAGAGCAACTGACGCGAGACGGTGGGCGCTTCACGCTGGAGCGGTCGACGCGCCAGAGAGACCGCGATCAAGGGCACTACGATCGCATTGACGAGTCCGCGCGCCTGCCAGGCCGGCCCATCGACCGCCTGAAAGAGCACCAGATCCGCGAACAGGAACAGGTCAAAGGCGAACACGGCCCCGAGCCCGAGCGCCAGGAACTTGATCTCCCAGCGCCGCTGCGGCGGCGTATTGCGATATGCCTGCTCGACCAGCACAAGGCCCAGCACGGCCATGGCCAGCACCGCAACAGCGGGCCATGCCCCCAGAATCGGTGCCGCCGGCACGGCCAGCAACACCAGCGCCAACGCGAGAAAGACCATGATCGAGACGGTCACGGTCCGCAACGGCCCGAACAGGCGACCGGCCTCATCAAAACGCCCGGTCAGCATGGCCAGCAGAAGCGCAAACCAGCCAGCATTGCGCAGGACTTCGAATGGGCCGCCGCTCAGGGGGGTCAACGGCGAATCCAGCGCCACTACCCCTAGGTAAAGGGCCCACACCACAGAAAGCAGCGAGGCCCCCGCCACCCAGAAGCTGCCGGGCCGCTTCCGCCACGGGACCAGGGCCAGAGCCGCCAGCACCACAAAGGCCGCGGCGGCGATGAAATAGTTAACGGCCGTCAGGTCCTGCAACGCGTTATCGGGCGCCACGACCAAACAGCACGACCTTGACGGTCTCCAGCAGGATCAACATGTCCAGAAAGAGGGTGTGATTCTTCACATAGTACAAGTCGTACTGCAGCTTCTGGCGCGCGTCCTCGACCGAGGCCCCGTACGGGTAGCGAACCTGGGCCCACCCGGTAATGCCCGGGCGGATCGTGTGCCGAGCAGGGAAATACGGGATCTCTTCAGAGAGCTGCTGAACGAAGACCGGGCGCTCGGGGCGCGGCCCGACGAACGACATACTGCCCTGAAAGACATTGATTACCTGCGGCAACTCGTCAATCCGCAACTTGCGGATGATGCGCCCGACGCGCGTCACCCGATCGTCATTGCGCACCGCCCAGCGGGCAACACCGTCGACCTCGGCATCCTCGCGCATACTCCGGAACTTGCAGACATCGAAGGACTCGTTGGCCAGCCCCACACGGGTCTGCCAGTAGAAAACCGGGCCGCGGCTCTCGAGCTTGATCGCCAGGGCCGTGACCAGCATCACGGGCAAGGTCACCAGCAGCAGGCTCGAACTGGCGACCACATCGAACGTTCGCTTCACCGCCTGGCGCATCCAGTGCTGGCGAAACCCTTCGCCGAAAACCAGCCAGCTCGCATTCATCGAATCGAGCTGTACTTTCTGCTGTTCGCGTTCGAAAAACGTGGAGAGTTCCGTGACAGCGACGCCATGCAGCTTGCAATCCAGCAACTGCTGGATCGGCAGGTTGCCGCGCCGATCGCGCACCGCGACGACCACCTCGTGGGCCCGGTATTCGCGGACCATATCGAGCAAACGCGTGCCCTGTTCCAGCTGGAGCGGGCACGGGAGCTCGTCCGGACAGTCCTTTTCCCCGGCAGTCGCCACGTAGCCGAGAATCCGGTAGGGCAATTCCTCGGGCCGTTTGTCGGGATGGATGGTCTCGATCGCACAGGCACGACTACCGGTACCCAGCACCAGAATGCGGCGCTTGAACGCATCCGCCTCGAGAAAAGTGCGCCACAGGGATCGCTCCGCCACCAGCCCCACCACCAGAGCCAGCACGCCACCCCCGACGGCCGGGGCGGTAAACACCGATGTGGGGACCAGGGTGACATAAAGCAGAAGAAGCGCCCCCACCACCACAAGGGCCGGAATCATGCGAAACAGGAAACCGCCGGTGCCGCGCGTCGCCAGATAATCGGCTTCATAGAGGCCGGCCAGCATCAAGGAGGCCAGCACCACGACGGTCGCAGCCAGCAGCTCGGGGTTCAGAACGTGCAGGGCCTCGGGCTGGAACGGAGGCAGGGTAAGAACCAGATAGAGGCAAAGATAGGCGAGCGCGAGCTCCACAAGCGCCAGCATCAACACCCGCCGCCGTACATAGTGGCCAAAGATCCGCATCACTATTGGCCCCGCAAAGGCAACAGCCGGTGTCCGCCATCAGACTGGCGGACACCGGCTGTCCGGGACGCGTCAAACGGCCCCGCCAGCGCCTCCGGATGCCCGCCCACCGCCTCTACGATGGATGACGACATCGCACGGGCCGGATCAGAAGCGGCGTTCGGGAATGATCAGCGTGTCGCCGGGCAGCATGTCCACATTGGCCGAGATATCGCCGCCATTGATCAGGTCATCCAGGCGAACGCGATACTGCTGCCGTTCACCGTCTTCATTGCGAATGATGACCGCGCGATTGCCTGCGGCGAAGTCCGTAATGCCGCCGACCGCGATCATCACGTCCATCACGCTCATTTCTTCGCGGTATTGCAGGGCCTGCGGTTCCGCGGCCTGCCCGATCACCCGGACCTGACGGCTGTACGGCCCGGCGAAGCTGGTCACCATCACAGTGACGACCGGATCTCGCAGGAAGTGAGAAAGCTCTTCCTCCATGACGCGGGCGAGTTCCGTGGGCGTCCGACCACTGGCCTGGACATCTTCTACCAAAGGCGTGGTGATCTGGCCATCCGGCCGCACCGCCACACCGGTGGACAAATCCGGATTGCCGCGCACCGACACCTGGAGCGAGTCGCCCGGGCCGATCACGTACTGTTCAAGGACCGTGCGCTCAACGGTAGATGGCGCATCCGGGTGATCCACGGTAGCGCAACCAACCAGCAGCAGGGCGGGTACAAGGACAGCCAGACCGAGTCCGGTTTTCGGAGCGTGCAACAGGGACATTGCGGTTCCCCCTGGGAAGTCTGATCTTTGAAATATGATCGTTGTTGTTGATGTCAGCCGACCGGAAAGCGGAACGAGTACTGCGCGCATCGGCGCAGCGGGTCCTGGAGCGTCTCGCTCACAGCCACCGTATCCCGCGATCAGGTTGAGATGGTAGGCCCGCACGGTGAACGGCGTCCACGCATCCCCAGTTGGCCTCGGGCTGGCGGACTAACGTCTGCGTTACGCAATCCGTACGCGTATCTTGCCCGAACCGCCACACTGACACCAGACAAAGCCACACCGACGCCGCATCCCGTTGGAATCTTTCCCCCTTCATTCTCTTGCCGGCTGGGCACTTCCCCCGGCCGGCCCTTTGCTGGTCCTTCTTGCGGGGCTCGCACTGATGCGCTTCAGAGTGGGCCGCTGGCTGGCCTTTAGCGGCGCGCTGCTCCTCTATGCCTTCTCCACCCCCCTGGCAAGCCACGCCCTCATTGCCCCCCTGCAGAACCCGTATCACCCCCCGGACGCACCGGCACTGGAGGCGGCTGAAGCGATCGTGGTTCTGGGCGCGGGCTACCGCAGCGGCGCCGTGGAGTTCGCCGGAGAAACGGTCAACGACCTCGCGCTTGTACGCCTCCGTTACGCCGCAGCCCTGCACCGACGCACCGGTTTGCCCGTCATCGCGACAGGCGGCGCTGCAGGCGACCGCGAACCCGAGGCACGCTGGATGGCCGAAGCACTCACAGAATGGGGCGTCACGGAAATCCTGCAGGAAAACAGGGCACGGGACACCCGCGAGAATGCACGGTACTCCGCCGAGCTCCTGCGCGAACGGGGTGCACGGAACGTTCTGCTGGTCACGCACGCGCACCACCTGCCGCGCGCAAGCGCCGCATTCGAACACTACGGGGTCGAGGTCATCCCCGCCCCCACGGGGGCGTTTGTGCCATCGACGACGGGCCTCTCAATCGGCATGCTGAAGCCCCGGGCCAACGCCATGCGCACCAGCTGGCTCGCCATGCACGAATATCTCGGTATTCTGTGGTATCACTGGCAACACAACCGCGGAGTGGAACCCCGGGGAAGCGCCGGTTAATCGGCTCATCCCTGCGGCAAATAGCGCTGCCGCCGGGATCGACCACCATTACGAGGCCGATCCCGCAGCAAGCCGCAAACCGCAGCACCACAGGCACCGTAAAGAGTCAGGATGGCCTTACACAGCCGCCGCCCCGGGGAAACAGCAACCCATCAGCGCTCCCCCGGAGCCTGTAACGCAACATTAACCCGAACCCATACGAACCGTTTCCAGGACGAACACATGAAACTGCTGGTCACAGGCGGCGCCGGCTACATTGGCAGCCACGTTACGCAACACCTGCGCAAGGCCGGGCACGAGGTCACCGTGTACGACAACCTGAGCACTGGCCACGCCTGGGCAGTGGGCGACAGCGAACTGGTGGTGGGCGATCTCGCCGATACCGAACGCCTGGGCGCCGTGCTCGAGCGCGGATTCGACGGCGTGCTCCACTTTGCCGCGCACATCGTCGTGCCCGAATCCGTCACCAACCCGCTCAAGTACTACGGCAACAACACCCGCAACACCCTCAACCTGTTGCAGGCCTGCGCCGCCAACGACGTACGCCGCTTCGTGTTTTCCTCCACCGCCGCCGTTTACGGCATCCCTGACCGGGCCAGCGTCGCCGAGGATGCCCCACTGCAGCCGATCAACCCCTACGGCGCCTCCAAGATGATGTCGGAACGCATGCTGGCCGACCTCGGCGCCGCCTCCAACCTGCGCTATGTCAGCCTGCGCTACTTCAACGTGGCCGGCGCAGACCCGCAGGGCCAGCTCGGCCAGGCCACGCCCGACGCCACCCACCTGATCAAGGTCGCCTGCCAGGCCGCGACCGGCCAGCGCGACGGCATCGCCGTATTCGGCACCGACTACGCCACCCGCGACGGCACCTGCGAGCGCGACTACATCCACGTGGAAGACCTCGCCAGCGCCCACGTCCGCGCCCTGGAGCACCTCGACCGCGGCGGCGAATCGCAAATCCTCAACTGCGGCTACGGCCACGCCTACAGCGTGCTCGAGGTCATCGACGCCGTGAAACGCGCCAGCGGGGTGGACTTCCCCGTCACCCTCGGCCCACGGCGCGCAGGCGACCCACCCGCCCTGATGGCGGACGCCGGGCGCATCCGCGAGGCCCTTGCCTGGGAACCGCAATACGCCGACCTGGACCAGATCGTCCGCCACGCCCTCGCCTGGGAGCAGAAAACCGCGCTGCAGTCGGCCTGATCCGCGCCTCCCGGTACGAACAGCCCGCATGTTTCATGGATCCGCCCAACGGCCGCACAGGACCGGACACCAGCGAGGGCATGCGCAAATATTCGGGTTCGATCGCCGCCGCCATCACCACGTGAACCGGCCCCTCCTCACAGCCGATGTTCTCGGGATCGGCATAGAACCATCGTCGTCGATCGTCCTTCAACGACTCTGTGAGAGGCTAGGCAAACAAACGAACACCGGGGGATTCCGTCAGTCTGCGCGCGGGGCATCCGGTCCGAGGCGGTTACTGATGTATTCGAACCGGAGCTGCTCTGTCGTCCGGAGGTCATGGAGGGTGAAGGCCTCTTCCGACAAGGCCTCGCATTCGCCCGGGACCAGATTTTCTGTGCCCTCAAGACGCTGGCGGAGTCCGTCCGCAAGCGTTTCCGCCACCTCGCTTGCTCCGGGGGCATCGACCGAAAACACGACGTAGAGATCGATTTCGTACGGGTCACCGGGAGCCAGTTCTTCTCGCGGATCGTAGTTTATCCATATCCCAATGATCTCCTCGCCCTTCTTTCGAAGCTTGCTACGGAGGTGATCCCAGAGGCCGGCGAGGCGTTCTCCAAGCGCATCGGGTAGCGCGTGGCGACGGTAACGCGCGGCCAGCCAGTCCTGCAGCGCGTGGTGTTGTTGCGGGTCGACCTGGTCACCGGAGAGCGCGCCCGCCGGGAGGGCTTCTTTACGGATGGTCAACTTGTCGCGGGACAGCAGGCGGAACCAGCCAACTCCGCTGCCTTCCTGATCGACCAGTCGAAGATGGAGCTCCCGCGGGTTCCGGCCGTTCTGATTGCTGCCGTCGGGGTGTTCGAGTGGTTCAGCGGGTATCACTTCGACCGCGGGCTCCCGGTCGGGCGCGCTGGCGAGGTCGCAGTCGTGAGAAATAACGACGGCACGTTCACAGTCCGTGCCTTTCGCAGACTCGCCCAGCTCCTGCGCAAGCACGACCGTGCCCTGGCGCCAGCCTGTCCTGCCGTCCCAGGCGTCTCTCACTGCCTTTCACCTCCCTATCCGGTCGGGCGAGCGTATTCCGCTGCCACATCCTCGGCAGGGCGTGCTGCTCCACCCCGGGGCTTTGCGCGCTGTGTCTCCTCGTAACGGGAAAGATCAGCCAGAGCCTGCAGGTGCTCCTCACCGATCTCCTGTCCTGCCTGCAACCGTTCGAGCAGGCTGGTTCCGTCCAGAGCCGGTCGGCGCACCAGACGTGCCGGACGGGAAAGCGAATACTGCTGTGCCAGGCTGGCCAGTTGTTCCATCTCCCGCAGGCGGGGCCAAAGCTCAGCGCGGGGTTCGGTTTCACCTTTCATCCAGGCGTAGATCGTGGGTCGCGAGACATCGAATACCCGAGCAAGGTCGGTGATCGACAATCCCAGCGATTCGCGCAACGCGGCGAGGACCCGGGGAGCGTCCGGCGCTTCGTTCGCAATGGCGTCGGCCACTCCCTGCGGCGCCCAGCACTCGATGGCCTCGTCGTAGACCCAGTTGCCCTTGTGGATCAGATAATGGGCATCGGCGTCACCGCCCGTGCCCGGCATTGCATATCCCGAGGGAGAAAAGGCCGTAATGGAAACGGCGAGAGCCGCCGTGCGCCAAACCCCGGGACCGGTTTTCTCTTCGCACTCGGTCATCGTTATCTCACTCATAAACGCCCCAAATGGACCGGGCCTTGTCGGTGGTCATTTCCCGGAACATCTGTCCGATCGTGTCGTGGCCATCCCGCAGCACCTCGCTCAGACGCTGGTTATCAAGCGGAATGTGTGGCTGCGGGAAGCCCCTGTAGACATCGTTGTCCAGCATGATCACCGTGTGGTCATGGATCCGGAAACGCGCCTGCGCCTCCAGCATGACCGGCTGGAGATCCGGTGGCCATACGACGCCACGCGGCGACACCAGAGCACGGCTGACCACGGTCGTTTTATCCTGCTCGAACACCGTCTCGGAAAAGCTGTGCCGCAGGCCAGCACCCTGCGAGGCCGACAGACCCAGCAGCCGCTCGGGAACCAGCTCATCCAGCCCCGAGCCACCCATTGATGCCGGGTCGACCACGTTCAGGTAGCGCAGCCCGACTCGGCTGATGAACTGCAGCTCGACCGTCTCATGAAGCCGTTCCATTCCCCGCAGCATGGAGCCTAGTAACTCCTTGAAACCGCGGTAACCCGTGGTGTGGAAGACCAGGCTGTCCGGCTGAAGGATGAAGCCTTCGCTGGCCTCCGCATTGCTGAATACCCAGCGTTCCCGCTCCAAAGAACGAACCGCGGGCTCCTGTCCCTCGACCTGCTTGACCTCGAAGCTCTGAGACTTCTGCGGCACAAATTCGGGCCACCCTTCGCGACGCAACGCGTCCTGCAGCCGCGGTACGTACTCGGCCATTCCGGGAACGGGATTGAAACGCACCTGTGCCAGGGCATAGCACAACGGCATGCTGGCAGACGGGTGACTCATGGGATGGTTCCTCTTGCGGGGTGACACTTTACATCGAACTTTACACTCTGCCAGTTGAGTTTGTCAGCAACCCCGGATGCTATAGTTCTCCTGTACTCAGGGGACGGCCAGAGCATGGAAACCGCGGGTTACGCCAACATCCCGAAGGTCGAAAAGGCGCAGTCGCCCCGCGAGCGAGTGACCGGGCTGGCGCATGACGCCGCCGCCATCGTGCGCGAGGAATTCGGCGACGATGCCCGGGTAATCTGGTTCGGCTCCTGGCCGCGTGGCACGGCGCGCTGGAACTCCGACATCGACCTGGCGATCGTGCCGGCCCGGCACGTTTCCGTCAGCGACTGGGGCCGGCTGCGCGGCCGCATCGAGGACCTGCGGACGCTCTACACCTTCGATCTGGTCGATCTGACCGAGGCCAGCGACGAACTGCGCCGCGACGTCGAAGACCACGGACAGGCCCTCTGAGCAAAGCGGCCGAACAGTAATGCCCGGCTTTCCATCAGCTGAAAAAAGCGGTCGGCACCTGAACCGCCGCTGAGCGCTACAGGACCGTGCGGCGGGCGAGGTGCAGGAGGCGGGCGGGCAGTTCGTAATCCAGCTCCCAGACGATGCTCATCGGCTTGCTGCCTTCATGGCGCTGGTAGCGCACGGGGCCGCAGAAGGTGAACGGCTGGCTCAGGCCGGTGGCGTCGCGCTTGGCCGGGCGTATGAACAGCATGGGGGTGTAGCCGAGCTGTTCGTGGTGGATGTAGCGCTGCCCGGTCTCCGAGGTGGGTGAGGTGCCGGATTGGGACTGCCAGTGGAACCGCCGTTCGTTGAGGGCATAGTCCTCGTACATGGTGGTGGGCGAGAACTCCTGCTCGGATTTCTCCAGGGTTACGAACAGCGCATCCACTCGCCGTTCCGGCACATGCCGCACACCCTCCTGCTGAGTAATCGGCTTCTCCAGGCTCCCGAGCCCCAGCGCCAGCAGGATCTGCTCGCGGGTGTAGGACGCATGCAGCTCCAGCGGCCCGGTCTGGTCCGGGAAGGTGATGCCGCTGGCCGGCACCATGCGCTCGCGCCGCCATTCGGCGACCTCCTGGAGATCCCGGTAAAGCGGGCGTTGTTCGCGGACGAAGCGGTCCACCGACGAGAGGTCGCCGTTCCCCGGGCGCGTCTTGCCCCATAGCGTGCTGTGGATCAGGGCCAGCCGGAGCCGTTCTTCCTCGCTGAGCTCATCCACGTTCACCGCGGATTCCGCCAGATGGCTTTGCAGGGTTTCCAGCAACCGTTGATCATCACAGCGGACCAGGCGTTGCAGCCCACGCTTGAGGCCGTTGGCATACGGCTGCAGCGCCTCGGCCGACTCCCCGCCACAGTCCGCGCGCAGCCGTGACGGCAGATCCTTGCGCAGCAGGTCTTCGGCATCGTCCATATGCAGGCAGTCCAGCATCTGGGGCAGGCTGGCGGCGTCGATGTCCTCCTGGAAACAGCCCTTCAGCTCGCGCACGATCTGCGGTCGCTGGCGGTTGATCTGCGCGCGGATGTTGTCGAGGACCCGCTGGGTGGCCAACCGGTCGAGGTGGATCAGGCAGCCACTGGGTAGCCAGGGGAAGCCCTCTTGGATCTGGTGATCCACCCGCTTCTCCGGCCGCGCGCTGAGCGCCCGGAACCGAGCGGCGTAGCGAAAGCGCCGATCCTGCGGCGCCACGAAATCCAGCACCGTGAGGTGCGGCTTGCCTTCATGCAGCCGCAGCCCGCGACCCAGCTGCTGCAGGTAGACCGTCAGGCTCTCGGTCGGGCGCAGCAGCAACAGGGTGTCCACCTCCGGCAGGTCCACGCCCTCGTTGTAGAGGTCCACGGTAAAGATGAAGCGGATGCGCCCCTCGCGCAGGTCGCGCTGCACCGATTCCCGCTCGTGGTCCGGGCTCTCGCCGGTCAGTACCGCGCTGGGCACCTGCTTGGCCGAAAAATGCTCCGCCATGAACCGCGCATGGTCGCAGCTGATGCAAAACCCCAGGCCCCGAACCGAGCTCAGGTCGGTCGCATGTTCATGGGCCTGCCGCAATACCCAGTCGGCCCGCGCCTGGTTACCGGTGAACACGCCTTCGAGTTCCTGGGCGTCATAGCCCCCGCGCTGCCAGCTCACCCGCCTCAGGTCCACGGATTCGTGGTCGGCCACGCCGAAGTAATGGAACGGCACCAGCAGGCGCCGTTCGATCGCGTCCGGCAGGCGGATCTCGTGGGTGTAACGCTGGCCGAAGTGCTGGCGGATGTCGTCGGCATCCGTGCGCTCCGGGGTCGCCGTCAGGCCCAGCAGACATTGGGGCCGCACATGGTCCAGGATGCGCTGGTAGCTCCCCGCGGTACTGTGGTGCGCCTCATCCAGCACCACGTAATCGAAATGCGCCGGGTCGAGGCGATCGAGGTCTCGGGCATTCCAGCTCGCTACCGTGCAGAACAGATGGCGGTCCTGACTCGGGCGTGCCCCGCCCACCAGCACGTCGCCAAACTCGTTGTCCTGCAGCACCTGACGGAAACTGGCCATCGCCTGACGCAGGATCTCCTCGCGGTGGGCGATGAACAGCAGCGACGGGCGCCCCTTATCCGCCTGCTCGCGTGCAAACCGGCGATAGTCGAACGCGGCGATCATGGTCTTGCCGGTCCCGGTGGCGGCGATCACCAGATGGCGGTCGATCCCTGAACGGCGCTCGCGCTGGATATCCTCCAGGATCTCCTGCTGGAAGGCATACGGCCGCAGATCGAAGAACGTGGTGGCGTCTTTCTGCGCGGCTGGCCCTGCGCTGGATTCCGATTCCAGCGCCTGTTGGAGGCGGGGTAGGTCATCCGTGGTGAGCGGTTCGAACTCCGCCGGGTCTGCCCAGTGCGCCTCGAACGAGGCCTCGATCTGGCGCCACATGTGCGGCAGCTCGTATTCGCTGACCTTGGCCGTCCACTCCAGCCCCTCATCCATCGCCACGCGCGAGACATTCGCCGAGCCGATGTAGGCACTGCCAAATCCCGTGCTCCGATGGAACAGGTAGGCCTTGGCGTGTAGGCGCGTGCGGTGCGTGTCGTACGAAACCCGAATCTCGGTGTTCGGCAGGCCCAGCAGAAACTCGATCGCCTTCAGATCCGTGGCCCCAAGGTACGAGGTCGTCGCGATCCGCAGCCTGGGCGAGCCATCCGCCGTCGGCGTCTCGGTAAAGCGCTTCAGCGTCTCGCGCAGAGCGCGAATCCCGCTCCACTTGATGAACGACACCAGCCAATCGGCCTGCTCCGCACTGGCCAGTTCCTTCTCGATCTGCGTGACCAGACTCGGCGTGCGATCGGACCCCGTGAGCAGGCTGGACAGGGCCAACGGTATATCCGGCCGCGGTGTCTCCTGCTGCCCCACCTGTTCGGCAGCCGAGGAACACACCTCCAACAACTGCCGAAACGGCGGCTGCGGCAGGTCTTCCTCGATGCCCGACAGCGGATGCTCGGCCGCCGCCAGCGCATCCGCCAAGATCTGCACAGCCCGAGTCCAGTCCTCATGCCCCTTCTCGCGGAGCTCCCCCGCCCGCTCCGCCAGCCGCTGGGCCAGTTCGGCTGCCAGAGTCATCGCCAGGTCGTCGCCCTCCAGCCCCTGGCTCCAGCGGGCGTGGTCCTCCAGCCCCAGGGCTTCCAGCGCCTGCCGTACCCGCGGCGTATCCAGCCGTTCATGCAGGCCGACCCATTCGCCCCCGGGCAGGGATTTGGCGGCGTTATCCCGGCTCATTCGGACCGTGCAGCAATAAAGGCTTCGAGCAACGGGATGTCCGCAGGCGCCAACTCGAGCCCGCGCGCCTCGGCTGGTGACACCCAGCACCAGCGATCGTGCACCGTCAGCACCGGGCTCTCGTCTTCCGTCCAGGCCTGCAGCGCCACCAACTCAAGGCTCCCATGACCCGGAATCGGCGTGCGCCCGATTTCTTCCCCCACCCGGAGCTCCATCGCCAGCTCTTCCCGGAATTCGCGACACAACGCAGCCTCCAGGCTCTCACCCGGCTCCGCCTTGCCCCCGGGAAATTCCCAATACCCCGCCAGCGCCTGATCGACCCCGCGACGCGCCAGAAAGATCCGCCCCTGGGCGTCCTCAAGAATCCCGCAGACCACCGCCGCCTGATTCGCTGTTATGAGCGTTTCCAACACGGCTCTCCATTTAGCCTGGTCGGATCGTACCAGGGAACGCCGCCACAGCTCCCGCCGGAAGCACGTTTGTCCGGCCACGCGTGGTTGCTCCTCCCGTCACGCCACACTGCGACAACGGTGATATACCGATTCTGTATAGCACCGCGCTCTGTCGCGCCCGCGCCCCCGCTTCCCATGTCTCGCCCCGAATCAGTCCACCTGCACGCCTTTAACGTCGGCCCCTGCGGTCTCCCCTATCTTGGCCTGGTGAGCCGCTGTAAGAACCTGAACAAGAGCCGAAAAGTGCTCGTCCCGGCGCGTTAGGCGCCCCGCTGCTCGACGCGACGCCCACTACCATGATAAAAGCATGGTTTACCGATGGTAGTGTGCCGCCGAGAGGAGAACGCCGGGATGATATGCAGAATCTGTATATCACCAATATGACAGATTCTGTCTAATCTACTGTTGGCCAGACAAGGAGTAGTGCGTGCTTGTAGAAAGTGCTTTTTCAATATTGCCTGAGTCGGTAGCTGGGTTTGGCTTTCAGAAAGTGCGGCGAGAGGCGAATGCTGTAAGCTGTTTCTCATTTTCACTTCTGAATGCACTTCATGCGAAAAACATTCTTGACCCAATTCAGCGCATTCAATTGGAGCACGCTTATTCGACTCAAAAGGTACCATTGCCATCAGGTGGGAATAATCGTCACTGCGATATTTTCTTGGATTATGGGGGATCAAAAATAGGCACAAAGTTATTGGCTAACTACGGATGGCGTTACAGGAACTACGTAGAGGCCAAATTCCTAAAGTGCTACAAGAAGACTAATTCAGGACAAGATACGCGCGCCTCTAGCAACTCTGCAGAATTGATGGCTGATTTGCTCAGGCTTGTGGTTCTGGTGCCAGAGCCGGAGGTGTTAGTAGGGAAGCAAAATCCAAAGACCTCATCTGCCCGTTATCTTCTCGTTATTGCAGATAATCCGCCCGAAATTTTTGTAAACAAATATCTAACGTCACTACATTCGGTATTTGAGAAGCCGGCCAAGATGGCGCGAATTACCGTTGATTTGTCATCAGGGAAAGCCGCCGGTGCATTCGCGGAGAAAGTTGGCACTGGTTTTAGTGGATTGACTTTGGACATTACCTCTGCAACCTGTTTCGCGCATTATCCGCTAGACCCGTCTGGGAGTTCTATGCTTTGGATGTTGCTAATTCGCATTGATGCGGCCCGCATCTCGGGCACTTTCAATGGTGTGCCCTCCGGGTTTGCAATAGATAGTGACCGTAGCGTGACGGAAGATAGCGCCGGGGACTACATGAGAATCCGTGACTTTGTTGCAATAAATATCAAATGATGGCCAACAAGGCCATCCAGTCGACGCTCGTACCTCGCGCGACTGATGGCAAACGTTATGCGTCAGAGTACAACGGATCACAAGAACGGGGAGCCCAGATATGACAGCTGAAGTAGCCATTGCAAATGCCTCGGCAATAGCACTCGCGGCAGACAGCGCGGTCACTATCGGGGACCAGAAAATTTACAACTCAGCTCTGAAGCTATTTTCTCTTTCGAAGGTCGCTCCGGTAGGCGTGATGGTGTACGGAAACGCCGATCTAATGGACGTTCCTTGGGAAACTCTAATCAAGACGTATCGAAAGAATCTCGGTGGGACAACTCACGAGACGCTGGAAAAATACGCGGAAGAGTTCCTTGAATATCTGAACGACAATCCTGCGCTTTTTCCGCCTGAATCCAAAAAACGATGGTTGTTGGGTAACGTAACAGGTTACTTCCAAATGCTTCGAAATGAATTCTTTGAAGAACTTCATCCGATTCTAGAAGCAAATGGCCAAATCGAAGCCGCCGAGGTACAGCAGGCCCTCTCTAAGGTAGTTGGCGATCATCACACATCGCTTCGTTCTGAAGCCTATGCTGAGGGAATGACGGACGCATTCGCGAAACAGCTACGTAGCACATATCTCGAGGATTTTAAAAAGATCCCGGAACCTGTCAACCTGTTTCGGACGCCTCACACGGAGGATAATGTATTTTCCGTCCTCGCCCTGGCTGCGCCCATGGTCGGGAAATTCACGACCATGGACTCGCCGGCATCCGCCTCTTCGGGTGACACCGGGTTGATGGTCACCACCTCCGGCGGTCGGGCGGCGACGGGTGCCCCTTTGACGAAGCGCTCGGGGTGATTGCGGTACTGGGCATCGAGCACCTGCTGTCGCTGCGTACGGATGGCCTCAAAGCGTCCCGTAAAGACCTGCTCCGGGGTGTAGCCGCCGAGCCCGCTGTG
>NZ_KB907122.1 GCF_000381825.1 Thioalkalivibrio sp. ALJT | reverse complement strand
CAACTACGGCACCCACAAAACCGAAAAAGTGCGTGCGTGGTTCGCTGCGCGGCCGCGTTACCATGTGCACTTCACGCCCACCTCGGCGTCATGGATCAACTTGGTTGAACGCTTCTTCGCGCTCATCTCGGAACGCTGGATCAAACGCGGTTCGCATCGCAGCACTCGGGAACTCGAGGATTCCATCCGCGAATACCTGGAGACATACAACGATGAACCCCGACCGTTCATCTGGCGCAAAACCGCCGACCATATCATCGCCTCCATCGCCCGTGTAAGCGAGCGCCTCAATAATACTGCGAACTATTGTTAAGGGGCACTAGTGGCGCAGGGGCTGGAGGCAGGGTGGCCATGATTGGGGTTTACACTCTATGGCCACTGCTCCGGGATTGTCATCAGGCCGCTCGATTCGGAAGCGGCCAGCAAATGCCGGCGCTATCAATGCGCCGGCGTTTTTTGCCGTTCGAGGGGAGGGACTAATGTGCTGGTGACCATCGACAACGTGCTGCAGCAAGATGAACTGGATGCGCTACGCGAGGGCCTGCGTCAGGCGGACTGGGCCACGGGGGTCAGCGCCGGGCCCCAGGCACGCACGGTGAAGAAAAACTTGCAGATCCCCGAGGGTGACCCGCGTTTGCAGGATATGCGGACCACGGTGATGCGTGCCCTGAACCGGAGCGAAACGCTGCTGAGTGCTGCGCTTCCATTCAAGATCCTGCCGCCCAATTTCAATCGTTACACGGGGGAGACCAACCGTTACGGCTTGCACACGGACAGCACGCTGCGTCCGCTGCCGGATGGCAGTTATCTTCGCACCGACATCTCGGCCACGCTGTTCCTGTCGGATCCCGACGAGTACGAAGGAGGTGAGCTTACGATCGAGGACATCTATGGCGTTCACCAGATCAAGCTGGCTGCTGGTAGCCTGGTCGTCTACCCCTCCGGCTCCATTCACGAAGTGCGACCGGTCACTCGTGGCGAGCGCCTGGCCTGTTACATGTTCATGCAAAGCCTGGTGAAGGATACGGAACAGCGGCGGCACCTGTACGAAATGGATACGGCGTTGCGGGGTTTGCGTGGGCGCCATGGCGAGGAGGACACGGACTTGGTGCGGCTGACGGGGCTTTATAACAACCTCCTCCGCCGCTGGTCCGAATGCTGAAATATCACTGAAGCTCTCGCCTTCGTCCCTGGTCCCTGGCGAGTTGGAACCGCATCACAAAACCCGAGCCCGGCCATGAGTTGCGTGGATCGTTCGCGTTTGTCGTTGGTCCCACCCGTCGAGTCCAGCTGGCAATGGTTTTTGACTGTGTTCGCTGGTTGGGCTGTCTATGCAAAGGATCCAATTTTCCGTAAAGGAGTGAACCGATGTTCGAAAAGTCTCGACTGACAGTCTTCTTGCTTGCCCTGATGATGGCGCTGGGCAGCGCGACCCTCGCGGGCTGTGACAATCAGGGCCCGGCGGAAGAGGCCGGTGAGAACATCGATGACGCGATGGAAGACGCGGGCGATGCGCTGGACGACGCCGCTGACGAGATGGAAGAGGCTTTTGACGACTAGGGATACGCTGATTGAATCGCAGGTCCGCGTGGGTGCCCCCCAGTTTTTGGAGACAAGCGTTCCGAGACAAGGCGCCTCAAACAGCGGGTAGTGGTTCTACCCGCCCGTTTTCGATGGACCCGGGGCGCAACGCAGGATCGGGCCATATTCATTCAGAATCGGGGGAGGGGGCACCAACCCCACAAGCCATTGAAAGTAGGGGCTCGGCCGCCCGTTTTTGATCAAAAACGGGCGCGCGCACAGCGTTGCGGTTCACCTGTAGCAGAGTAACTGCACGACCGTCACCGCGCATTAAACGCACGCAAAAGCGACTCGAGCGCGAATGTGCGATTCAATCGGCGTCTCCCTGGGCGACATCTGCATGATGCAGGAAGGCCCGGACAGGGAAACCTGCCCGGGCCTTTTGCCGTCAGCCTTGAGCAGAGCGTGCTCGCCGCAGTGCGGTTAGTACTGGGAGCCGCCCTCCTGGTCTTCCTGCGGCTGCATGCTGCCTTCCGGCTCGGGCATTGCCTCGCCTTCAGGCGGCTGATGCATCTCCCCTTCAGCGGGCGGAGCCTGCATGCCCCCATCCTGTTGCATCCCTTCCTGGGGCGGCGGAGCCTGCATGCCACCGTCCTGCTGCATTTCCTGTTGTTCCATCTGTTGCTGCTCGAACTCGTCCATGTCCATGCCGTCGTCGGCGCAGCCGACCAGCAGGGCAAACGGGGCGATGGCGAGGGTGGCCATGATGGCGGTGGATCGTTTCATCGGGTGCACTCCTTGTTGATGTTGCCGGGAAGGCTCTTCTTCGTGTTCGGGGCAGGGGACAAGACAGCGCCGGCTTGTGTTCAAGGCGGTGATCGCACTTTGTGATGGATGCACGCTTTGGCGAGGCAGCCGAGCTTGTCGCAGGTCAGGCCCGGTGGAGCATCGCGCTTTCTTGAGGAAATCTTGATCAGCGTCTCCTTAAGGGTTGATCGACGGGCGCGAGTGGCGTCGGTAGAGTCGTGGCCTGGAACGGCGCTTGAGCGATCACACTGACTGGACCGACATGAGCGAATCTTCCGAAATCGAGAACTTGATCGGGCAGGCGCAGCAGGCGTGGTCTGCCGGTGACACCGAAGCGGCCATCCACTGCTGGCAGCAGGGTGCGCGTCTCGGCGATGCCCAGTGCGCCTACAACCTTGGGGTCCTGCTGGACGAAGGGCAGCACCTGCCGCGCGATGCCGCGGGGGCCGCGCACTGGTATCGACAGGCGGCGAATGCCGGCTTTCCGGACGCAGCATTCAACCTGGCGGTTCTGCACGAGCAGGGTGACGGCGTAATGCAGGATGCCAACGAGGCCGCGCGCTGGTTCCATTTCGCGGCCGAGCGCGGCAACGCCCAGGCGATGTTCAATCTGGGCCTCAAGTTCGACGAGGGGCGCGGCCTGCCACAGGATGCGGAGCAGGCGGCGCAGTGGTATCTGCTGGCGGCCGAGTCGGGTGAAGGTCGGGGGGCAGCCAATCTCGCCCGGTTGTTCGCGATGGGGGAGGGCGTGGAGCGTTCCGACGTCTCGGCGTTCAAGTGGTACGCCATCGCGGCCGAAATGGGGGTGGCCAGTGCGGCGCGCTATCGCGAGCGGGTTGCCCGCGAGCTAACCCCGGATCAGCGTCTGCACGCGGGTGAGCGGGCTCAGGAATGGCTGAGGAATCATGCAACGGCGGGGTCGGCTCGTCTGCAGTAGCTCGGGTCCGCGATGGGGCGGACGTCGCAAGCGCGTTCTCAAACCACCACGTTCAGTTCGCGTCGGGGTTGCTCGGTTGGGCCGGCCAGGCTGACCGCGAGCTCGACGCGGCGGCGCAGGGTCTCGATTCCGGGGCCGGCCAGTTCGCTGCCGTCGGTTGTCGCGGTCTCGCGGGGGTCGTCCCCGTTGCGAAATGCCTCGATCTGCGCTGCGACCCGTGCGCGCGAGGCCATTTCCTGTTCCGAGCGCGGCGGGAAGGCGAGACCCGTCTCCGACTGCTCACCCTCTCCGCGACGGTTCTGGTCCTGTTCCGGACGGTCCTCGATCGCACGCCGGGGCGCGCCTGCCTCGGGATCATTCAGCGGGCGGTCGAAGTCGGCCGGGGTGGCGGTTTGCCCGAGGCCCAGCCGGTCGTTGCCGGTCGGGCGTGTGCCGGGCGGTACCGCAGCCGAGGGATTGGTGACCGGAACGTCCATCGCGTGTCTCGACGAGTCTCCTGTGATGCGCGTTCAGGCGCGTATATCGAGAAGCGAGCCAACCATGCGATCTTCGGTCTGCAGGGTCTTCACCGCGGCCTCGATCTGATTCTGGCTCGCAATCATGCCGACCTGTGCCGTGGTGCTGTCACGGGTTCCGGCCGGTTCGGCCGCCACCGTATGCGCCTGCTGGCGCATGCCGGTCATGCCGTTCTGGATGCCCTTCAGGGCGGCGTTTGCGTCCATCATGTGTAGAGCCCGTTGCGGTCAGCGTTCATGGCCTGTAGACCTGATTATAGATCAATTAGTTGCAGTCTACCGGGAAGGGCCGGTCTGGCTTTTCCCGGTTGCGCCGAGCAGGGCCTGCAGGCGGGTTTGTACGGACGCCCGGGCGTCGATTTGGCGGGCCTGCCAGCCCGCGAGCGCCCGGCACCGCGCCTCGCGATCAACACCCTCGGACAGTCGGGCCAGAACCTCGCGGGCGACCTGTTCGGGATCTTCGCCGTGGGCGACCAGGCCCGTGTGTTCGGCAGCCATGCGCAGGCGGGTAGCGGCGTCCGGGTGCGGCTCGTGAGCGGCCGGTCCGCAGATGACGGCGCTGCCATGCGCCAGCGGCAGCCCCAGGTCCGGTGGTGTCTCGCTGGCGGCCAGGGTGCCCCCGGGCAGGGTGATGTCGGCACAGCTGTAGGCTGCCTGCAGGGTCTCCGGGTCCTCGATGTAGTACACCCGGTTCTTGCGCGGTACGAACGACGTCATGAAACGGTTGTGGCGAATGATGGGCAGCGAGTACTTGATCGCATCACGATAGACCGGCTCGTGCCGGGCCGGGTCCGCGGGCGCGAGCAGCAGGATCGCGGCGGTTTTTTGCAGAACGGCAAACAATACCGCAAAGGCAAAGGCTTCCTCGCCCGGGCCGGTGTTCGGGGCCAGCAGGATGGGCCAGCCCTTTTCGTGATACTCGCGAAACCGCTCGCAGAAGTCGGTATCGCGTGTCGGCAGCTCCGGTAGCGTGACTGCCCCGGCGATCGGGTCGCCGATCACTTCGGCCGGGGCTTCGGTCGCGCCTGAGCGGGCTGCCAGTACCAGCGCCCAGTCCACGCCGGTCGGTGCCGCGCCTGCGGCGTTCACCCAGATACGCGGCGTATCCAGCCGCGCAAGCGCCGGGCCCAGCGCGCCGGCGGCCCCGATGACCAGCACCGCGCGTGGCTGCAGACGCGGCAGGCGTTCCGGGGCCAGGTCCGGGGGCAGGGCAACCGTGGGCATCTCGAGCCCCGGCACGGTGGCCGCGTTGTCCTGCCGGGCGTCGGTGACACCCAGCGTGACGGCACCCGTTGTCGCGGCGAGTTCCTGCAACCAGTCGGCAGCGGCCGCGAGCGTGGTGTGCGGGCCCAGCACGACGATGCGTTCGCGGGCATCGCGGGGCACGGAGCGGGCGGTGATCCAGGCGGACAAACGTGAGAACATGGCGAGCTGTCATCCGGTGGCCAGCGGGAGGCAGGCATTATACGGAATGCCGGCGTCGCGGGGCTGGCCCGCGAGATGCGGTTTTCCAACGACGCATAGGGGCGCAGGGCATGCAGGTACGCTGGATTGTGGGTGTGGGCGCGATGGTGGCGATCCTGGCGCTGGCCATGTGGGTGTATTCCAACCCGGGTGGCATGCGCAGTCAGCAGTTTACCGACCTGCCCTGGCAGATCGAGGTGGCGGATTCCCAGCGCACGCGCGCGCTGGGAATCGTGCTGGGCGAGACCACGATGGCCGACCTGGTGAACCGGCTGCCGGTGCCGGATATCCGTCTGTTCGTGGATCCCGACGGTTCGCGTATGGTCGAGGCGTATTATGCGAACGCCCGAATCCCGCCGTTTGATGCGAACCTGATCCTGCGTCCGGATCTGGACGCGGCCGCGCTGGACCGGATCGAGGCCCAGGTGACTTCCGAGCGTCCGATGCCCAGCGGGGCGCGCCGCTACGGCCTCAGCGACGATGCCCTGGTATCGCTTGGTCACGTGCCGATCGTGGAGTTGAGTTATGTCCCGCGGGCGCGCTGGAACGAGGAGCTGATCGTCGAGCGTTTCGGCGAGCCGAGCGAGCGCATGCGCATCGATTCCGAGCACGGCTACTGGCTGTACCCCGAGGCAGGGCTCGCGATCCTGGTGCCACGCCGTGGGCGTGTGCTGATGCATTACGTGACCCAGGAGCGCTGGGCACAGACCGTGGAGCGTCTGCGCGACGAGGGCCGCCGGCGGCTGGGCGAGGACCACGGGGGGCCGGGGGGGCATGACTGAACCCGATGCGCGGTCCGCGGTCCCGTTCTGGGAGCGCCCGCTGGAGACGCTGACCCACGCGGAGTGGGAAGCGCTGTGTGATGGCTGCGGCCGTTGTTGCCTGCATAAGCTGGAGGATGAGGACTCGGGCGAGCTGGCCTTTACCTGGCTCGCCTGTGATCTGCTCGACTGCGAGACCGGTTTCTGCTCGGACTACGCCAACCGCCGGGACTTCGTGCCGGACTGCATCCAGCTGACCCGAAAGGACCTGCCCCACTATTACTGGTTGCCGCCCACCTGCGCCTATCGCTTGCGCTTCGAGGGCCACCCGCTGCCGACCTGGCACCCCCTGCTGACGGGGGATCCGGAGAGCGTGAAGCGCGCCCGGGTGTCGGTGGCCGGACGGGTGATCCGCGAGTGCGAGGCCCCGGACCTCCCCCTGATCGACTATGTGGTCGACTGGCCCGGCGAGGTCCCGGAGTCCGCACGTCTGTGGCGTCCGGTGGTCCGGCTTCCGCAGGAGTAGGCAGGCATGGCGGGCTACGTTGACCTGTTCGTATACGGGACGCTGAAGCGGGGTTTTGCCAACCACCGTGCGTTCTGCGCGCAGGCCGTGCGAATTCGCCCGGCGTTCATTGCCGGGTCGCTGCATGACTTGCCGGTGGGTTATCCCGCCGTGCAGATATCGGACCGTAGCATTCTTCTGCGTTCCGGGCGGGACCCGTCCTGTGATGCGGGGCGGCAGCGCCGGTTCCGGGGGCTCGCGCCGCCTGCTCCGGAAGCGGCGCAAGGGCTTGTGCACGGCGAGTGGATTCGCCTGCCCGACCCGGCGCGTACCCTGCCGCGTGTCGATGCCCTGGAGGGCGTGCGCCCGGACGGCCGCGGCGAGTATCGCCGCGCACTGGTACCCGCCTGGACTGCGGAGGGTCCGGCAGCGCTCTGGGTTTACTGGATGCCGCGCCTGCCGCCTGGAGCGCGCGATCTGCCGGACGGTACCTGGCCGGCGCGGCTCTGAATTGCGTGGCCCACTAGCCCGCCGTGGCGAGCAGCTCGCGGGCGTGGGTGCGGGTGGTTTCGGTGATCTGGGTGCCGCCGATCAGGCGGGCCAGGGCCTCCACGCGGCGTTCGTTATCCAGCGGCTGGATGGCGGTGCGAGTGCCGTTCTTGCCGTGCGATTTCTGCACCTCCAGTTGCTGATGGGCCTGGGCGGCGACCTGGGCCAGATGGGTCACGCACAGGACCTGATGGCGGTCGCCCAGGGTTCGAAGCTTGCGCCCGACGATCTCGGCGACCGCGCCGCTGATGCCACTGTCGACCTCGTCGAAGATCAGCGTGGGCACGGTCTGCTGCTGGCTGGCCAGCACCTGCAGCGCGAGCCCGATGCGCGAGAGTTCACCGCCGGAGGCGACCTTTGCCATTGGCTGGGGCGCGGCCCCGGGGTTCGCCGCCACGCGGAACTCGATCTGGTCCTGGCCGTGCGCCTGCGGCTCGTCGGTGGGCTCGATCGCGATCTCGAAGTGGCCGCCGGCCATGCCCAGCTCCTGCATGGTGTCGGTGACGGCCCGGCTGATGCGCCTGGCGGTCTGCTGGCGTGCCTTGCTCAATGCCGCGGCGGCCGTATCCAGGGCGGTACGGGCCTCCTGTTCGCGTGCCTCCAGGGCCTCGAGAGTCTGGTCGCCGTTCTCCAGGGCATCCAGTTCCGACTGCAGTTCGTCGTACAGGCCCGGCAGGGCCTCGGGGTCGACCCGGTGCTTGCGCGCCAGCCGCAGATATTCGCCGACGCGCTGGTCCAGCTCGGCCAGGCGCTCCGGGTCCAGTTCGATGCCGTCGGCCAGCCGGCGCAGGGTGTCGCCGGCCTCGTCAATCTGGATGCGTGCGGATTCCAGCAGTTCCACCGCCGGGTTGACCCGTTCGTCGTGCTGGGCGGCGTCCTGCAACGCGTGCAGGATCTGTCCGATCCGGGGGTCGACGCCGGCGTCATCCTCGAGTTGCTGGCTGGCGGTCTGCAGCGCGGTCAGCACCTCGGTACCGTGGGCAAGCCGGTTCTGCTCGACCAGCAGTTGCGGGTATTCGTCCTGCACCGGGGCCAGTTCGGCCAGTTCGCCGGTTTGAAAGCGCAACAGGTCGAGACGGTTGGAGGTGTCCGCCTGGTGCTCGCGGGCCTGTTCCAGGGCGCGGGCGGAGTCGCGCCAGGCGCCATAGGTCTCGCGTACGCGGGACACGCGGTCGCCTTTGATGAATCCGTCCAGCCAGTGGCGCTGGGTATCACGTTGCAGCAGTTGGTGATGGGCGTGCTGGCCGTGGATGTCCACCAGCCACTGGCCCAGCGTGCGCAGTTGTCCGACCGCGACCGGGCGGCCGTTGATCCAGGCGCGGCTCTTGCCCTGGCGGGTCAGGACGCGGCGCAGCAGCACCGCTTCGTCGTCGGCGTCCGCGAGGTCCTGTTCGGTCAGCCAGGCACGGGCCGGGCCCGGATCGGGCAGGGTGAACTCTGCGGACAGGTCGGCCTGCTCGGTCCCCTCGCGGACCATGCCGGCGTCTGCGCGGTCGCCCAGCAGCTGTCCGATCACGTCGATCAGGATGGACTTGCCGGCTCCGGTCTCGCCGGTGAGGGCGCTCAGGCCCGCGTCCAGTTCCAGTTCCAGCCGGTCGATGATCGCGAAGTCGCGGATGCTGATCAGGTGCAGCATGGCGGACTCAGGGTTGTTCGCCCCAGCGCAGCTTGGTCCTCAGCACGCGCAGGAAGTGATGTTCGCGGGGGTGGATCAGGGTCAGGGCCTGTTCACGACGGTGGATGCGCAGCAGGTCGCCGGGGGCGAAGTCCACGTTCTCCTGGCCGTCCAGTGCGACCTGGGCCGGCGAACGGCTGCCACTGGACAGACGGATCTCCACCGTGGAACGCCCGCTGACCACCAGAGGGCGATGATTCAGGCTGTGCGGGCAGACCGGGACCATCACCATGGCGTCCAGTTGCGGGGTCAGGATCGGTCCGCCGGCAGACAGGGCGTAGGCGGTGGAGCCCGTAGGTGTGGCCACGACCAGGCCGTCGGCGCGCAGGCGGCCGATGTCCATGCCGTCGATTGCGGTGTCGAACTCGATGATGCGTACCACGCTCAGTACGTGGACCACGACGTCGTTCAGTGCAATCCCGTGGTGGATGGTGACGCCGTCGCGGATCAGCTCGGATTCGAGCATCGCCCGCGGTTCGCGCTCGAAGGCACCGTCCAGCACCTCGCCCAGCTCCTCCGGGGCGGTATCCGGGGAGACGTCCACAAGGAACCCCAGGCGACCGAGGTTGATCCCCAGCAGCGGGGTGTCGGCATCGGCAACCTGGCGGGCGGTGGCCAGCAGGGTCCCGTCGCCGCCGATAATGATCAGCAGGTCGACCCGGTGCGCCAGATCGTCCAGCGGCAGGAGGGCGACGCTCTCCGGACGCTCGAACCCCGCGATCTCCTGCTCCATGAAGACCTGGCGGCCGCGCGCCTGCAGCAGATCGACCAGCGTGGCGACCAGAGGCGCGGTGCGCGAGTCACTGGTCTTGCCGACCAGTCCGACCTTGTTGAAGTCTGGCATCATGGCGGCATTATCCGGAAAAGGGACTGCGACTGCACCCGGGGTTTCTTGACCTGTATCGGGTGTAACCGAAGACTGTAGTTTTCTGGCACTCGACCGAGTGGAGCGCTGACGACCCATGGATCACGCAACGATCAATCTGGACGCTAGGGCACGCACCCTGCTGCGGACCCTGATCGAGAGCTATATCCGGGACGGCCAGCCCGTCGGCTCGCGCACCCTGGCCCGCAGCTCCGGGCTGAGCGTGAGCGCGGCCACCGTGCGCAACGTGATGGCCGATCTCGAAGACATCGGTCTGATCCATTCGCCGCACACCTCGGCCGGGCGCATCCCGACGCCGGCCGGCTATCGGCTGTTTGTCGACAGCCTGCTGGAGGTGCGTAACCCCTCGCCGGAGGAGGTGCGCGCGATCCAGTCCGGTTTTGATCCGAACGCCAGCACCCAGGATCTGATGGATACCACCAGCAACCTGCTGTCGCGGGTGACCCGCATGGCCGGTATGGTGCGCCTGCCACGGCATCGCAATGTCGCGCTGAGTCAGATCGAGTTCCTGCGTCTGGGCGAGGGGCGCATCCTCGCGATCCTGGTCATCGACGGCAAGGAAGTACAGAACCGCGTGCTGGAGCTGGAACGCGACTTCGGCCAGGACGAGCTGCAGCGCATGGCGAACTATCTGAATGCCCATCTGGCAGGCAAGAGCCTGCACGCGGTGCGGGCCGAGCTGTTGCGCGAGATGCGGGACGTGCGCGACGACCTGGACGCGATGATGCTGGCGGCGATTGATCTGGGCGAGAAGGCGGTCGGCGACGAGGACCCGGACGACGTGGTCGTGGCCGGCCAGACCCATCTGCTCGGCTACGAGGAGCTGGCGGACATGGAGCGCCTGCGGCAGCTGCTGGAGGCCTTTAACGAAAAGCAGGAGATCCTCGGGATACTCGACCAGTGCATCCGCAGCGACCGCGTGCAGATCTTCATCGGCCGCGAATCCGGCCTCGACTGGTTCGAGAACTGCTCGGTGGTGACTGCCCCCTACAGCGTCGACGGGGAGGTGGTCGGTGTGCTGGGGGTCATCGGACCCACGCGCATGTCCTACGACCGGGTGATCCCGATCGTGGACGTGACCGCGCGTCTGTTGGGTTCGGCGCTGGGTGATCCGACCAACGAGAGCCGATAGGGGGGCAACATTGCCGGCGCCCGGGTCCTTGAAACCGCGGCGAGTGCCCCCAGACTCCCGTCAGATAACAGGATGATGTCCCGCCTGCCGGCCGCTGGCCGCGCGGGCGGATTGGTTTTTCATTGATTCGCGAGGCCAGCATGTCGGAACAGCGGGAACCCCAGGAACAGCCGGAAGAACTCGAGACCGGTCACGAGGCGCCCCCCGGGGACGAAGACGAGGACGCGGGAGATGTCGAATCGCGTCTGCAGGAACTCGAGGCCCTGGCCGAGGAGCGTCGTGATCAGGCCCTGCGCGCCCAGGCCGAGCTGGAAAACCAGCGCCGGCGCTTCGAGCGCGAGCTGGAGAACGCGCACAAGTACGCGATGGAAAAATTCGCCTCCGAGATGCTGGAGGTGGGCGATTCCCTGGAGATGGGCCTGCAGGCTGCCCGCGAGTCCAAAGACGTCGAGCGCATCATCGAGGGCGCCGAACTGACCCTGAAGAACCTGAACCGGGTGTTCGAGAAATTCGGCATCCAGGCCGAGGACCCGACCGGCGAGCGCTTCGATCCGGAGCGTCACCAGGCGATGTCCATGCAGGAAGATCCGGATAATCCGCCCAACACCGTGGTGGCGACCATGCAGAAGGGCTACCTGCTGCAGGGCCGCGTGTTGCGTCCGGCGATGGTGGTGGTCTCCAAGGCGCCGACCTCGCCGAACATCGACGAGAGCGCCTGAACCGCGGCAACCGGGGACAGTTGCGGGACGCTGTCATGCGCGCACCTTGAATTCCCGGCCCGGGCCCTCAGATTCCCGTACAACTTGGCAGAGAACAACCCTCTGCAGCGCCATTTTTTCGCATCAGGAGATTTCAATCATGGGCAAGATCATCGGTATCGACCTCGGGACCACCAACTCCTGCGTCGCCGTGATGGAAGGCGACCAGGCCAAGGTCATCGAGAACGCGGAAGGCACTCGCACCACCCCGTCCATCGTCGCGTTCAGTGACGACGGCGAGGTGCTGGTCGGCCAGTCCGCCAAGCGTCAGGCAGTCACCAATCCGCAGAACACCGTGTTCGCGGCCAAGCGACTGATCGGCCGCAAGTTCGACGAAGGCGAGGTCCAGAAGGACATCAAGCTGGTCTCCTACAGCATCGTGAAGGCCGACAACGGCGATGCGTGGATCGAGGTGCAGGGCAAGAAGATGGCCCCCCCGGAGATCTCTGCGCGCGTGCTGCAGAAGATGAAGAAGACCGCCGAGGACTACCTGGGCGAGACCGTGACCGAGGCGGTGATCACCGTCCCGGCCTACTTCAACGACTCCCAGCGTCAGGCGACCAAGGACGCCGGCAAGATCGCCGGGCTCGAGGTCAAGCGCATTATCAACGAGCCGACTGCGGCCGCACTGGCCTATGGCATGGACAAGCAGCGCGGGGATCGCAAGATCGCCGTGTATGACCTGGGTGGCGGTACCTTCGACGTCTCGATCATCGAGATCGCCGAGGTCGACGGCGAGCACCAGTTCGAGGTGCTGGCGACCAACGGCGACACCTTCCTGGGTGGCGAGGACTTCGACAACCGCCTGATCGACTACCTGGTTGACGAGTTCAAGAAGGACCAGGGCATCGACATCAAGGGCGATCCGCTGGCGATGCAGCGCGTGAAGGAGGCCGCCGAGAAGGCCAAGATCGAGCTGTCCTCCAGCCAGCAGACCGAGGTCAACCTGCCGTACATCACGGCCGACAACACCGGGCCGAAGCACCTGGCGCTGAAGATCACCCGCGCCAAGCTGGAAAGCCTCGTTGACGACCTGGTCAAGCGCTCCATCGAGCCATGCAAGGTCGCGCTGAAGGATGCCGGCCTGTCCGCCTCCGAGGTGGACGACGTGATCCTGGTCGGCGGCCAGACCCGCATGCCCAAGGTGCAGGAGGCGGTACAGGAGTTCTTCGGCAAGGAGCCGCGCAAGGACGTGAACCCGGACGAGGCAGTTGCGGTCGGCGCCGCGGTGCAGGGCGGCGTGCTGGGCGGAGACGTCAAGGATGTACTGCTGCTGGACGTGACCCCGCTGTCGCTCGGTATCGAGACCATGGGCGGCGTGATGACCAAGCTGATCGAGAAGAACACCACCATCCCGACCCGGGCCAATCAGGTGTTCTCCACCGCCGACGACAACCAGACCGCGGTCACCGTGCACGTGCTGCAGGGCGAGCGCGACATGGCCAGCGCCAACAAGTCGCTGGGTCGCTTCGACCTCCAGGACATCCCGGCCGCGCCGCGCGGCGTGCCGCAGATCGAGGTCACCTTCGACATCGACTCCAACGGCATCCTGAACGTCTCGGCCAAGGACAAGGCCACCGGCAAGGAGAACAAGATCGTCATCAAGGCCTCCTCCGGTCTGTCCGACGAGGAAGTCGAACAGATGGTGAAGGACGCCGAGGCCCACGCCGAGGAAGACAAGAAGTTCCAGCAGCTGGTCGGCGCGCGCAACCAGGCCGATGCCCTGGTGCACTCTGCCGAAAAGTCGCTGAAGGATCTGGGCGACCAGGTCTCCGACGACGAGCGCTCCGCGATCGAGTCCGCCGTGGCCGAGGTCAAGAAGGCCATGGAGGGGGATGACGCCGAGGCCATCGAGCAGTCTGCCCAGAAGCTGGCCGAGGCCTCCGGTAAGCTGGCCGAGAAGGCCTATGCGCAGGGCGCGGATGCGGCGGGGGACGCCGGGACCGAGCAGGCCGATAGCAGCCAGCAGGGCGACGACGTCGTGGATGCCGAGTTCGAGGAAGTTGACGACGACAAGAAGAAGCAGGGCTGATGCCGTAGCTGGCGGGGCTTCGCGCCCCCCATTCCTGTTTGAACGCCGCGCCCGGGGTACCAGGGAAACACTGGTGACTCCGGGCGTTTGCGTGAGGGCACTCCGCGCTCGCGCGCACGATCTACCTGGAAATGACTATGTCACAACGCGACTACTACGAGGTGCTGGGTGTCTCCAAGGACGCCTCGGCTGCCGATATCAAGAAGGCCTTTCGCCGCCTGGCGATGAAGTACCATCCCGACCGCAATCCGGGGGACGAGGAGGCCGAGGCCAAATTCAAGGAGGCGCGCGCCGCCTATGACGTCCTCAGCGACGACCAGAAGCGAGCGGCCTACGACCGCTACGGGCACGCGGGAGTAGACGGCGGTGCCGGGGGCTTCGGGGGAGGTGCCGGTGGCTCGAACTTCAGCGACATCTTCGAGGATATCTTTGGCGATATCTTCGGGGGTGGCGGTGGTGGCCGTGGCCAGCGCGCCTACCGCGGCTCCGACCTGCAGTACAACCTCGACCTGACCATGGAAGAGGCGGTGTTCGGCACCGAAGTGAAGATCCGTATCCCAACCACGGTTACCTGCGAGGCCTGCGACGGATCCGGTGCCGAACCGGGGACCGCGCCCGAGACCTGCCCGACCTGCAATGGCGTGGGTCAGGTGCGCATTCAGCAGGGTTTCTTCTCGGTGCAGCAGACCTGTCCGCGCTGCGAGGGTTCGGGCAAGATTATCCCCGACCCCTGCAAGGCCTGTCATGGCAAGGGCCGGGTACAGGAGCAGAACACCCTGGATGTGAAGATCCCGGCCGGTGTGGACAATGGCGATCGTATCCGCCTGGCCGGCCAGGGCGAGGCGGGGATGAATGGTGGCCCGCCGGGCGATCTTTACGTGCAGGTGCGGGTCAAGCCGCACAAGCTGTTCCGGCGCGAGGGTTCGGACCTGCACTGCGAGGTGCCGGTGTCCTTTGCGACCGCCGCGCTGGGTGGAGATCTGGAGGTCCCGTCACTGGATGGCCGGGTCAAGCTGAAGGTCCCGCCAGAGACTCAGACCGGCAAGCAGTTCCGTGTGGCAGGCAAGGGCGTGAAGTCGGTTCACGGGGGCGGTGTCGGTGACCTGATCTGCCGCGTCATCGTGGAGACGCCCATCAACCTGACCAAGGAGCAGAAGCAGTTGCTGCGTCAGTTCGAGGAATCCACCCAGGCGGGTGGTACCAAGCACAGTCCGCAGGCGCATTCCTGGCTGGACGGGGTGAAGGGGTTCTTCGATGACTTGAAGTTCTGGTCCAGGTGACTCCGCCATCGTCGTTCCGGTGGCCACTCGTGCCTGTTGCTCTGCAGCGGCCACCGAACAACGGTCTACAGGAAGGCGGGAAGAGCGGAAGCTGGCTCGTTGGGTTCGACGCGGCCTGTTTTGGGCCGCGCTATTTCACGGCCATCGGCCCGAACCTTCATACCAAGTCCGGATGAGCCACGAGCGGCCGCCAGTGGCAGGCCCGTTCGGGGGCGGTCGGGGCCCCGGCCCGCACCGCCTTGAGCCTGGCTGACGCCTGCGGCTAATCAGGTGCCAGGAGGTCTTGCAGGCTCTATGCAAATCGCCCTTGAGCGGCCCTTCCCCGTGTCCTCGGTGCATGTGGGGGCGGAAACGGGGTGCGAGCGGCGGAGGGGTCAGGCCGGGGAGAAGTCGAAGTCGGGGGTGGGCATGGGTGCCTGCAGGAAGTATCCCTGGACCAGGTTGGCGTTCAGGCTGTAGAGCACGGCGAGCGCGCTGGCGTCTTCCACGTACGGGACGATCACCTGCTTGCCCCTGGCGTGTGCGGTCTCGATGTGTTCGTGGATCAGCCGCTGGTTCTCCTCGTTTTCGGCCAGGTCCTTCACATAGGAGGGGTCCAGCTTGATGTAGTCGGCTTCCAGGTGTTGCAGTAGCTGGAACGGGTTCAGGCCGTTGCCGAAGTCGTCGATACACAGGTGGCCGTGCATCTCCTGCAACCCGCCTGCGACACGAACGGCGGGCTTCAGGTGGGTCACCACGGTGGGTTCCTTCAGCTCGATCACGACGTTGTCGGCCGGGATGCGCAGGGCGTGCAGATCATCGTGCAGCCAGGTCAGCACGGATGGATCCCCGAGCGATCCGTTAGTCAGCTTGATGAAGAACTGGGTGCCCGGTTCCTGTTGCAGTTGTTGCGCGAGTTCACCCAGGGCGGTCCGGAGGATCCAGCGGTCGATGGGGTGGGCCATGCCAGTGCGTTCGGCGCTGGGCAGGAAGGCCTCCGGCTCGTGGGTGTGTCCCTCGCTGTCCCGCAGGCGCACGAAGACCGAATAGCGCGGGCGGTCGTTGCCACGCAGGTTCACGATGGCCTGGTAGAGCAGTTGCAGGCGGTCATGGTCGAGGGCCTCCTGGATGCGCAGCTTCCATTGCTGGTCGAGCTGGCCCTGGCTCATTTCGCCCTCGGCCGGGCGGAAGAAGCGGTGGACTCCGCCACCGGCCTCCACCGCCTGCTGCAGCGCGCGGTCTGCCTGTGACACGAGCGCCTCGCCATCGACGGCGGTTTCGTCGGCGATCACGATACCGATCGACAGGGTGCAGTTGGTGGAGGCTCTGCTGAGCTCGAAGACGTGGTCGGTCACCGCCGTGATCAGGTCGTGGATGCGGGATTCGACGTCGTGGCGGCGGGTATCCGGGACCAGGACCCCGAAATGATCGGCCTCCAGCCGGGCGGCGATGGCCGGTTCGGGGAAGTGGCTCTCGATCAGCGTGCCGATGTCGGCGAGCAACAGGTCGCTGGCGGACATGCCAACGCGGGCCCGGATATCGGTGAAGTGGTCTACGGCCATCGTGATCAGCGCGAAGGGCTTTTCCGTTTGCCCGGCCTGGTGCTGCAGGCTCTCGATCATCCCGGTGAAGTACTGGCGGTTGTAGAGCCCGGTGATCAGATCGCGCTGCGACAGGTAGTCGATCTTTTCCGCCAGTTCCGGGGCTTCCCGGGAGGCATCCAGCAGGACCTGGGTGCAGGCCTCGCCTTCGACGCTGGCCGTGGACAGCCGCAGGCTGGCCTCGAACGGAGTGCCATCGAAGGATTGCAGCTGGAACACCTGATGGGCCTGGCCGCCTTCCTCGCCGTTCTGGAAGCGGCGCAGCAGGGCCTTCAGCTCGTCACGGCTCTCCGGCGCGACCAGGTCCATCAGCGGCAGCCCCTCGACATCCTCGGGGTCGGCGATCCCGAAACGCTCGCGCCAGGTGGCATTGGCGTAGATATGCATCCCTTCGTGGACGTAGGCGATGGCGTCGCGCGAGTTGTCCAGCAGGAGCTGGCAGCGGCGTTCGGACTCCTGCAGTGCGGCATCCATGCGCGCCAGTCGCTGCCGCAGATGGAACTGTTCGGCCGCACGCACGGTGAGGATGCCGGCCAGCTCGTGCAGTTCGTGATCGACCACGGCGTGGACACCGGCGGCGTAGTCCTCCAGTCGTTCGGATTCGGGGCGCGCGCTCAGGATCACCAGCGGGGTCCGGCGACCTGCGGTGTGCAGGGCCTGGTCGATGTGTTCGCGGGTCAGCTCGAGTCCCGGCTCGATCAGCACGATCACGTCGAAACGGCGGTTTTCCAGGGCCTCGGCCAGTTCGTCCTGGCTGGTGACCTGTTCCGGACGGATTGCGCTGCCCTGGGTCCGTATGCTGCTGATGACCTCTTCGGCACGATTGGGGTTGTTGGTGACGAAGAGGGTGCGGATGGTTTCGTTCATGGAGACGAACCGTCGGGGCCGGTGAACGACAGGCCGTCGTCGGGCGTGTCCGTGTCTGCCTGGGGTGGTGAGACCTCGCGCGTGGTCAGCCGGCACCCGACTTCAGTGAACAGTGTGGTCCCGGTCCTCTGGTTGTCCAGCTCAAGCACCCGGGCGCGGCCATTCAGCCAGCAGGCCACGAGTTTTTCGTGATCGAAGGTCTGTGCTGGCAGGAACAGCGCGGCGCCTTCAGTGTCGGTACGTTGCGGTGCGAACAGGCCCGGTTGCGGCGTGCCGGTGGCGAGTCCGTTACGAAAGTACTGAATCTGCATGGGCAGACAGCGGTCAGCGAGAAATTCCACGCCGATGCCGGTGGCGGCCTCCGCGGCCGGATCCTCGTACCGGATCCAGCGCAACACGCCGATTGTCCAGCGATGGCCATCCACTGCGCGCAGGCCGACCAGGTCGCCGATCAGCAATGTCTGTTGCGGGTTGTCCAGCCGCAGGCCCACGCCGCCGGCGCCGATGTTGTCCACCGCCCAGTGTTCCGGTGGGTGGCGCTTGGTGATGGGGGCGTGGGGTTCGCCGTGGGAGACGTTCTGCAGGGTATGGCTGATGTCTTCCCACGCCATGGCGCGGGTGTCCGGGGTCTCCTCTGCCAGTGGCTGGAGGTCATGGTGGTCCTGGCGGCGGGAAGGGTCTTCAACGAGTGCCAGATCGGACCCGTGCCGAGCGGCGGTGGACATCTCGAACACGCTGATGCCCCGGTCATGCTCGTGCAGGCGGCGAGGCCCGGTGTCTTCCGGTTTGCTCTCCGCCGCGGTTTCGCTGGCGCGGCGATTGGCCTCGAGTTCGGACTGCAGGAAATCGTGGATGTGCTTCAGCCCCAGTACGCAGACGCGCTGCTGGTTGACCCCGCTTTCGCGGCTATGGCGGCGAGTCGGGAGGTGCGACCACAGGCGCAGCAGGCGTTCCGCCAGCTGGCTGGGGCCGCGGCGGGAGCCGCGTTCCTGGAAGTCCGGGTGTTCACGCAGGGCGTCCAGCACGGGGGCAAGTTCGACAAAACAGGGGGACTCCCCATGCGGGACGCCGCGCAGGACCAGTTCCGGTGCACGGTCGCGATCCAGTTCGCATCGCAGGACCGGGAGGTCCGGATGGGTACTCGCGTCGGGGGCCGCGCGACACTCCACTGCGAGGTTGTTGATCCAGCGTGTCAACAGATCGATCTCGCCGATCTTGAGCGCGTTGGTATCGATGCTTCCCAGCACGATCAGCCGCGCGGCCATGTGCTCGATGCGATCGATTTGCAGCGGCCCGAAGCGCTGTTGGGTGGCGGCGGGCTGGTCGGAGATGCCCTGACTGCGGGCCAGGCGCAGCAGGTCGTACGTCTGCTGCCATTGGCCTGCAGGCAAGTGGCGGTACAGCCGCCAGTAGTGGAGGCTCTGCGCCCCGAGCAGGGCTACTGCGGATTGCAGGGGGCGCGTCAGGGCCTTGCCGTGCTGTGAACCTTCGGTGTCCAGTCGTTCGCGAACCACCAGTAGCTCGGCCCGGGTCAGTTGGCGCAGTACGTGGTCGAAGCGTTCCGCGCGTTCGCGGCTTCGGGCTCCCAGGGGCAGTGGGCGCTGGCGCAGCAGGTGCTCCTCGGCCGGGAGCAAGGGCAGCAGGGACTGTTTCAGGATATCCAGAAGCTCGGAACGCAGACCGGGCTGAAGGGCGATCGCGTTGAGGGCTTCCAGGGCCTCGCCCAGCAGACGAATGCCCGTTTCAGGTTCGCTGCCGGGGAGCTCTGCGCACCAGTTTTGCAGGGCCGGCGCGGTCCGATGCGGAAAACTGCCGGGACCGGCCGGCTGGATGGGCAGATCGGGCAGACTTTGCAGCATGAGAGGTCCAGTGGTCGCAGGGCCGGTTGCTTGCAGGCTTGAAACCCGAGCGACGCCGCTTGCGGCGCGGACGCCCGGGATAACGCGAATGACATTGTTACTTTAGCAGCAAACCACGCAACGGGCGCGGGTCGTACTGGTGCTCATGCGCGCGATGGGGAGGACGTCAGCAGGGTCTTCCCGGGCTCGCCAGGGATCTCGCGAGCCAGCCGTGGCACCAGGTAGCCGGGCAGGCGTGCGTGCAGGGCGCGATAGAGTTCGCGTGCGCGGTCGGTGGAAACCTCGAAGTGCGCGGTACCCCGGGTGCGGTCGAGCTGGTGCAGATAATAGGGTAGTACGCCCAGACGGAACCCGGTCTCCTGCAGTGCGGCCAGGGTGTCGATGTCGTCGTTGATGCCGGCCAGCAGCACGGCCTGGTTGAGCAGGGTGACCCCGGCTTCGGCCAGTCGGCGCAGTGCCTGGTCGGCCGGGGCCGCAAATTCGCGGGGGTGGTTCGCATGTAATACCAGGATGTGCTGCAGTCGCCCCTGCCCGAGCCAGCCGAGCAGGTCTGCGTCCACTCGCTCCGGCAGGATCACCGGCAGCCGGGTGTGGATACGCAGGCGTTGCAGCTGGGGGATGTCCGCCAGGCGTTCGGCGAGGCGCGCCAGGCGTTGGTCGCTCAGCGCCAGCGGGTCCCCCCCGCTCAGGATGACCTCGTGGATTTCCGGGCGCCCGGCGATATAGGCGAGTGCCGCATTCCAGTCATCGCGTGCAGGGCTGTGGTCGGCGTAGTCGAACTCGCGGCGAAAACAGTAGCGGCAGTGAATGGCGCAGGCCCCGGTGGTCAGCAGCAGGACGCGGCCGTGATACTTGTGCACCAGCCCTGGCGCGACCAGGGCGTCGTGGTCGCCCACCGGGTCACTGGTAAATCCGGGCTGTTCGTGGGTTTCTTCGCCCCGGGGCAGGGCCTGTAGCAGCAGCGGGTCATGTGCATCGCCCGGGCGCATGCGTGCCAGGTAGCTCTCCGGCACGCGGGTCCGGAACAGCTGATGGGCGGCCTGCATCCCGGGTATGGCGTCCGGGGCCAGGCCCAGGCGTTGCAGGAGGGTGTCCGGGTCGCGGATGGCGCCGGCCAGTGCCTGTTGCCACACCGGTGTCGAGCGCGGCGCGGATGGCTGGGTTCCGCGCGGTTCGCGCGTTATCATGATGGGCTTTGTGGGCATGGATCGTTTCCGGACGGGGCGGTCTGCCCGCGCCACGTATCAGCGAGGAACAGCGCGCAATGGCAACCTACAGTACCAACGAATTCAAGGCCGGGCTCAAGCTCATGCTGGACGGGGACCCGCAGGCCATCGTGGAAAACGAGTTCGTGAAGCCAGGCAAGGGCCAGGCCTTCAACCGGGTCAGGCTGCGCAACCTGCGCACCGGCCGGGTGCTGGAGAAGACCTTCAAGTCTGGCGAGTCGGTGGAGGCTGCCGACGTGATGGATACCGAGATGCAGTACCTCTACACCGACGGCGAATTCTGGCATTTCATGGTGCCGGACACCTTCGAACAGTATGCCGTCGGTTCGGCCGCGCTGGGCGATGCCGGGCAGTGGTTGAAGGAGCAGGATGTCTGCACCGTGACCCTGTGGAACGGCGAACCGCTGTCGGTGGTGCCGCCGTCCTTCGTCGAGATGAAGATCACCGAATGCGACCCCGGTGTGCGTGGTGATACTGCGCAGGGCGGCACCAAGCCGGCCACGCTGGAGAGCGGCGCGGTGGTCAAGGTCCCGCTGTTTGTGGAGGAAGGCGAGACGGTCAAGGTTGATACCCGCTCCGGCGAGTACGTCTCCCGCGTCTGATCGGCGCCGGCCGCCATGAGTGACTGGCGCCCGTGCGCGCCGGCGGCGGCCCGGAGCGCACGGGCCCGCCTGCTGATGGGTCTGCGCGCTTTTTTTGCCGCGCGCGGGGTGCTCGAGGTCGAGACCCCGATCCTGAGCCAGGGGGCCCCGCAGGACCCGATGCTGGAAAGCTGGGTTGCAGAGGCACCCGATGGCGCCCGTGGTTATCTGCAGACCTCGCCCGAGTATCCGATGAAGCGCCTGCTCGCGGCCGGGGCGTCGGATATCTATCAGATTGCCCGGGTCTTTCGCGGTGGAGAGTCCGGCCCTCGTCACAACCCCGAATTCACCCTGCTGGAATGGTACCGCCACGGACTGGATCACCACGCGCTGGCACGCGAGGTCGTTGCCCTGATCGGGGAGCTGGCGGCGCAAACGCCGGAATGGTGCTCGCCCCGGGGTTGCGAGGAGGTGGCCTACGCGGATCTGTTCCGGTCCACCCTGGGGGTGGATCCGGCCACTGTCGATGCGGCGGAACTGGAGCAGGTGGCGGCGGCGCAGGGGTTCAGTGTGGGCGGCGAACTGGATCGCGACGGCTGGCTGGATGCCCTGATCAGTCTGGTCCTGGCCCCCGATTTCCCGCCGGACCGGTTGACGATCCTGGTGGACTATCCGGAGAGCCAGGCGGTGCTGGCGCGCCCGTGTCCGGGGCGGCCGGGGTACGCCGCTCGGTTCGAGCTGTACTGGGGGGCGCTGGAACTGGCCAACGGTTACCATGAGCTGACCGATCCGGACCTGTTTCGGCAACGCCGCGAGCGCGACATCGCGATCCGGCGGGCACGGGGGCAGCCTCTGCCTCCTGCCGACCCTCACCTGGAGGCGGCCCTGGATGCCGGGCTGCCCGACTGCGCGGGCGTGGCTCTCGGGGTGGATCGTCTGCTGATGCAATTGCTGGGGCGCGCGCATATCGTGGACGTGCTCGATTTTCCCTGGCCCCGAGCATGAATCCGGTCGCTGGAAGGGCCAGTCGGGTTGGGACGGTTGTCGCGATCAGGGGCAGCAGAGCAGCCCCGAATCCGACAGACTCCCGGGGCTTGTTCCGTCGCGGGCAGCGGCACACTATAAGGTTCCTCATGATGGTCTCGCGCAGGGTGGTTGGGCGTATGTCTCGGTGTTGCATTTTCTCCCGCGTCCGGGCGCGCGTGCGGCGCGGGTTCGTGGGTGTGGTGGCGGGGCTGGCCCTGGTGGCAGCGCTGGTGCCGGCGGCCGTCCAGGCGCAGTTCGAACACCTGCCGGATGTCCTGCAACGGGCGATCGAGAGTCAACGCCTGCCGCCGGACAACGTGGGTCTGTGGGTGCAGCGGATGTCGGATGGCGAGGTGCTCGCACGCCTGAATGTCGACCAGCAGTACAACCCGGCCTCCACCATGAAGCTGGCGACCTCGCTGGCGGCACTGCACGCGCTGGGGCCGGATTACACATGGACCACCGAGATCTGGGCGACGCGTCCCGTGCGTGACGGTGTCCTGCGTGGAGATCTGGTGATACGGGGGACCGGCGACCCCGGCATGGTCAGCGAGGAACACTGGCGCATGCTGGGACAGCTGCGCCAGACCGGGCTCAAGCGTATCGAGGGCAACGTGATCCTGGATGCCTCGCATTTCGAGCGGACCGCGGGCGACCCGTCCGATTTCAATGGCCAGCCGCTGCGTGCCTACAATCAGCTGCCCTATGCCCTGCATGTGAATGCCAATGCCGTGCGTTTCCGCGTGCGTCCGGAGCGCGGCGGTGACGGGGTCAATGTGACCGTGGACCCGCCGTTGCCGGGGCTGGAGGTGGTGAACCGCCTGCAGCCCGTGCATGGCAGTTGCGGGGCCTGGCAGCGCGGCATCCGTTTCCACGCCAATTCCGAGGCGGAGCGCGTGACGCTGGTGGGTGATTATCCCGTCAACTGCGGGGATTACGAGCTGCTGCGTTCGGTCCTTGACCCGGAGGCCAACCACGCCGAGCTGTTCCGCCTGCACTGGGCGCAGTGGGGTGGGGAGCTGACCGGCGAGATTCGCCCCGGTGTGTTGCCGGTACTGTACGACGAGCCCATCCTGCGACATACCTCGCGCCCGCTGTCGGATCTGATCCGGGTCTCCAATAAATGGAGTTCCAACGTGATGACGCGGCACCTGCTCCTGACCCTGGGGGCGCGGCATTCTACGCCGCCGGCGACCGTGGAAAAGGGACGCGAGGCACTGGTGGAGACACTGCGCGAGCTCGGCGTTGAAGTCGGCGGTATGGTGATCGACAACGGCTCCGGATTGAGTCGCGATGTGCGCATGAGTGCGGCGCAACTGGGGGCGATCCTGCAGGCCGGCTGGGAGCATCCGCAGCGCCCCGAGTTCCAGTCCTCGCTGGCGCTGGCCGGGCTGGACGGGACGCTGCGCAATCGCTTCCGCAACAGCAGCCAGCGTGAACTGCGCGGACGGATGCACCTGAAGACGGGGCACCTGAACGAGGTGTCTGCGGTGGCCGGTTATGTGCGGACTCGGGGCGGGGAGGATCTGGCCGTTGTGGTGCTGGTGAACGACTCCAGGGCCCACCGCGGCATGGGGCAGAACCTGCAGGATGCGGTACTCGAGTGGGCCCACGGTCTCTGACCGGCGCGCGCTTGCGTTCCCCCGAAGGACGCCTGCAACGCGCGAGCAGGCAGCCGGGAGGCTCTTGAAAGGCCGGGGCCGTCGCGTGCGGGATTTGGGGGGCGTTGCGCGCGCGTGCTGGCCGGGGTGGGCGACAGGGCTCCGGCCGGTCCGGCCAGAGGAACATCCCATTCCTTCCGGCTTTCGCATCTTCCCGTGCTGGTTTGGCGGGTTTTTCTGGTCGCGGCGTGCCTGCGCTCAGCGGGATTCGATCTGCCAGTTCGACAGGACCGGGGTGCGCGAGACCTCGACATCCAGTCGCCTCAGCCAGCGTGCGACCATGCGGTTGGAGTTGTTGCGCAAGGTATAGGCCTCCGGGTGTTCGACGAAGGCCATGCCCCACTCGGCCGACACCCGGCGATCTTCATGTCCGTCCAGCCAGATGGCCTCCAGTTCCTCGCGCAGGGCAGTTGCCCGGTCGCGATTCACGATCAGCAGGTACGAGGCCTCCAGGGGGACTCGCAGCTGTGAGCGGATGGCGTCCGGCAGGTCCGAGCCCCCCAGGATCTGTCGGCCGAGCCCGGCCCGGGTGGGCAGGATCAGACTGGTCAAGCCCGCGGAGAGGTTCGTGCGCCGCTCGACGTAGTATGTCCAGTCGCCGTAGGAGTATCGCACCCAGGTGTCGGGTATCGCGGCCGGAAGGATCAGGCTGGAGTGCCGGCCATGATCCAGAACGGCAACGGTGACCGGGTCATCTGGAACCGGCGGGGGGGTCAGGGTGACTGCGGCACAGCCTTGCAGCAGCCACAGCGCGAGTGCGATCAGGATCAGTCGGGGCGGCGTCAGCCCCGGGCAGCATCGGCGCGAGCGCGGGGCGGCGAGCTGCATGACGACCTCAGTGGCGCTCCAGCTTGCCCAGCTCCGAGAGGATCGACAGCACCAGCGATTCTCCCTGTGCGCCCATGCCCCGGCACAGCACGTCCGGATCGCGTTCGCCATCCACCAGGCGCTTGGTGATGCCGCCCAGCCGTGCCATGTCGCCCCCGGCCCGGCTCATCTGTTCGGCCATCTGGGACAGCCAGTGCAGCGATTGGGCATCGCCCCGTGCGGCGCCATGAATCATCTGCGCCAGCCCCGGTGCCGCCTGGGCCGGATCCCCGCTCTGTTCCGGGTCGGGCAGGGTGGAGGGGTCCTGCAGGCCGGACAGGATCGCGGACAGGATGACCGTGTCTTCGTCGTCCAGCCCGTGCAGCAGGGATGCATCGCGCTCGCCCTCGAGGACACGGCGGATGCGCTTGATCAGTTCACCCCAGCCGGCCTCGTGGGCCTGGTTCAGCACCGGCTCCAGCTCGCGCCGGGTCTCCGGGTTCTGAGTGGCTTGCACCACGAGATTGATCAGCCCGGCCTGGGCCTGACGGATCTGTTGTGCATGTTGTGGATCGATCATGGTGTTACGTGCTCTTTCGGTGCGTGTTGGAACGTAATGGTTTCGGACTGTGCCGAGCGTAGCATGGCCGGGGCCGGTCGAAGCAGGGCCATCGGTGCCGGCAGGGTTGCCGGCTACGTCCATTCATCAGCCGCTCGAGATCCATGGCAATCCGATGCGGCGGGGCAAGCGGTGCATTCCCGCACCGATCCCGGGCTTCGGTTCCCGGCAGAGGGCGGATGCGAACCGGAGCATCCCTCCGCCTGGCCCTGGCAGTGCGTTCGGCGTGGGCCTGCGGCACAATAGCGGCTCCATTTGCAGAGAGATATCGTGGTGGAAGAGCAGACAGCAACAGGGCTGTGGATCGCCCTCGGGATTCTGGCCATTGTGGTGGCGGCGCTGGTGGGCTTCTGGGTGGGGCGTACAACCGGCGACGAACGCAAACTCATCCGTGAGCTCGAAGAGGAACTGGACCGGCGCATGCAGGAACTGACGCGCTATCGAGGCCAGGTCAATGATCACTTTGATCGCACGGCCACGTTGTTCGCGAGCATGGCGGGAACCTACCGCGATCTCTATCACCACCTGGCGCAAAGCGCCGAGGACCTGGCCGACAAGCCGACGCGTGAGCGTCTGGAGGACCGTGCCGGACAACTGCTCTCGCACATGGCGCAGCGTGACTATGGTGCGAACCCGGGCGAGGCGGCAGGGGGTGCGAACGAGTCGGATGCCCAGGACGACGAACCGGACAGCAAGGGTTCGGAAGGCGATCAACGCAACAAGCCGGATGAGCGCCCGCGCCCCGACTGAACGCCGCTGGCCGTAACCACGCCGCCGGCTGCTTGCCACCCTGAAGGTGCGAACGGCAGGGGCCGCGGGTGGCGTTTTTGCCCCCCGTCTGCCGCCTGCCCTTGGTGGTTCATGTCCTCTCTGAAACGGGGCGGCCTTCGCGATCGTACAGGTTGATCACCCGCACGCCGGGGGGCGGCGCGGTCAGAGGGCCGACAGACGCGCCCGAATCTGATCGTCCAGGCTCTTGATCCAGTGATTATAGTCGCGGGCGATCTTACCGTCCGCGTAGTTCAGGTTGCTGCTGTTCTTGTAGCGGATGCTGTACTGTCCCGTGGCGTACGGAATCTCGACTACCGCAACGGATTCGCGCTGTTCGAGACGCGCCTCGATCAGGCCCGGTTCGATTTCTTCCATTTGCCACCCCAGCGTGATGCCTGCAGTGCGGATGGCGCGTTCCATTTGTTCGGCGCCGGGGCGTTCGCCATCGACACTCCGGACCGTGGTGTCGCTGATATCGTGCACCGGTGCCGTAGTGCTGCAGCCGGTCAGGGTGAGCAGCATGGTCAACAGGATGACCAGCAACATCTTGGTCTTCATGGTGTTTTCTCCTCTCGGGTGCCGCGCGAGTGTGTATATTGATCAGCGCTTTCGTGCATTCCCGTATCCCGGACGGCCGCGACATGCGATGCCACCGACAGGCTCCTGGTGGTGGAGCCTCTCGAGCCCTTCCTGCGGCGCTGCCTTGGACTCGGGGGTTCCTGTTGTCTCCCGGGTAGACGCTATGGCGAGCAGTCGTCCTACATCGCGCGGATGCGCTCGCGCTGGGCGGCGAGCTGTTCGCGCGAGGCCTGCATCTCGGCGACGCGGTCGCGTTCCTTCTGCACCACCTCGGCCGGGGCGCGGTCGACGAAGCTTGCGTTGGACAGGCGCTTCTCGCTTTGCTCGAGGTTCTTGTCGAGCTTGCCGATCTCCTTGTCCAGGCGTGCCAGCTCGGCATCCTTGTCGATCAGCCCGGCCAGCGGGATCAGCAACTGCATGTCGTCGACCAGGGCCATCGCCGATTCCGGGGCCTCGTCAGCGGCGTCCAGCCAGGTGACGCTCTCGGGCTTGGCGAGGAACTCCAGCAGGCCGCGGTGGCGGGTGTAGCGCTCCTGGTCGGCGTCACTCCAGTTCTTCACCAGCACCGGCAGCGGCTTGCCCGGGGCGATGTCCATCTCCGCGCGGATGCGGCGCAGCCCGGTGATGAAGTCCTTGACCCAGTCGAGCTCGGCGGTGGCGGTGGCATCACGCGGGAAGCCGTCCTGCGCCGGCCAGGGGCGCTGCACCAGGAACTCGATGTCATCACCGATCCCCGCATGCGGCTTTACACTGGTCCAGATTGCCTCGGTGATGAACGGCATCACCGGGTGCAGTAGGCGCAGCAGGGCCTCGAGCACGGTGACCAGCGTATTGCGCGTGGCGCGCTTGACCGCGTCCGGGGTGGCCGCGTCGTTCAGGACCGGCTTGGTCAGCTCCAGGTACCAGTCGCAGTAGTCGTGCCAGGTGAACTCGTACAGCGTCTGCGCGGCGAGGTCGAAGCGGTAGGCATTGAGCTGCTGCGTGGTGGTCGCGGCGGTTTCGGCCAGGCGGTCGAGGATCCAGCGATCGGCCAGGGTGCGGTGTTCGGCCGTGTCGTCAGCGGCCGAGCAGTCGTGGCCTTCGACGTTCATCAGCACGAAGCGCGAGGCATTCCACAGCTTGTTGCAGAAGTTGCGGTAGCCCTCGATGCGGCCGAGATCGAACTTGATGTCGCGCCCGGTGGTGGCCAGCGCCGCCAGGGTGAAGCGCAGGGCATCGGTGCCGAACGCGGGGAAGCCGTCGGGGAAGGCCTTGCGCGTGGTCTTCTCGATCTTCGCGGCCATCTGCGGCTGCATCAGGCCCCGGGTGCGCTTGGCCACCAGGTCGTCGGCGCTGATGCCGTCGATCAGGTCAATCGGGTCGATCACGTTGCCCTTGGACTTGGACATCTTCTGGCCTTCCGAGTCGCGGATCAGGCCGGTGACGTAGACCTCGCGGAAGGGCACGTCGCCCATGAAGTGCTCGCCCATCATGATCATGCGGGCGACCCAGAAGAAGATGATGTCGAAGCCGGTGACCAGCACGCTGGTCGGGTAGAAGTCCCGGAGCTCCGGCGTCTGCTCCGGCCAGCCGAGGGTGGAGAACGGCCACAGGGCCGAGCTGAACCAGGTGTCGAGCACGTCCTCGTCCTGTTCCAGCGCCACCTCGGCACCCAGGCCGTGCTTCTCGCGTACCTCGTCCTCGGAACGCCCGACATACACGTTGCCGTCCGGGTCGTACCAGGCCGGGATGCGGTGGCCCCACCAGATCTGGCGCGAGATGCACCAGTCCTCGATGTTGCGCATCCATTCGAAGTAGGTCTTCGACCAGTTTTCCGGCACGAAGTGGATGCGGCCGTCCTCCACCGCCTTGATCGCCGGTTCGGCCAGCGGACCGGCCTTCACGTACCACTGGTCGGTCAGGTAGGGCTCGACCACGGTGCCGGAGCGGTCGCCGCGCGGGACCATCAGCTTGTGGTCGTCGATCTTCTCCAGCAGCCCCAGCGCGTCCAGGTCGTCGACGACCTTCTGCCGCGCCTCGTAGCGGTCCAGGCCGCGATAGGCCCTGGGCACGTTGTCGTTCAGGCAGGCGTCGATGGTCAGGATGTTGACGACCGGCAGGTCATGGCGCTGCCCCATCGCGTAGTCGTTGAAGTCGTGCGCCGGGGTGATCTTCACGCAGCCCGAGCCGAACTCGGCCTCGACATAGTCGTCGGCGATGATCGGGATCTCGCGCCCGACCAGCGGCAGGCGGATCGTCTGGCCGATCAGGTGCCGGTAGCGCTCGTCCTCCGGGTGCACCGCGACGGCGGTATCGCCCAGCATGGTCTCCGGGCGCGTGGTCGCGACGGTCAGGTGGCCGGAGCCGTCGGCCAGCGGGTAGCGGAAGTGCCACAGGTGGCCGTTTTCCTCCTCCGACAGCACCTCCAGATCGGACAGCGCGGTGTGCAGCACCGGGTCCCAGTTGACCAGGCGCTTGCCGCGGTAGATCAGGCCCTCTTCATGCAGGCGCACGAAGACCTCGCGCACCGCGGCGGACAGGCCCTCGTCCATGGTGAAGCGCTCGCGCGACCAGTCCACCGAGTCGCCGAGGCGACGCATCTGCCGGGTGATGGTGCCGCCGGACTGGCCCTTCCAGTCCCAGACGGCCTCGAGGAACTTCTCGCGGCCGAGGTCGTGGCGGCCCTTGCCGTCGGCGGCGAGCTGGCGCTCGACCACCATCTGGGTGGCGATCCCGGCGTGGTCGGTGCCGCCCTGCCACAGGGTGCGGTCGCCGTGCATGCGCCGGTAGCGGATCAGGGTATCCATCAGCGTGTGCTGGAAGGCGTGCCCCATATGCAGGGTGCCGGTCACGTTCGGCGGCGGCAGCAGGATGCAGTAGCTGGCCTCGCCCGATTCCGGCGGCGCGAAGATGTTCGCGGCCTCCCAGCGTTCGTACTGGGTCTGCTCGATGCTCTTGGGGTCGAAGCTCTTGTCCATGATCGCGGGCGCGCTCGGGTCGGAATGTGGGGAAAGCCGCGCATTATAACGGCGCGACGCGCTCATCGCCCGCTGTCCGCTATCGTGTTTACGTTGGTTATGTCTGGCCGCCTGCCTGGTAGTGGCTGGCCCTGGTTCGTCGCCTGGTGTTTACGGTGCCTCCGGTCCACAACCTGCCAGGCGCTGACTCGCCAGCGCGCCGCGAGGTACTTTCTTGCTTGCCCAAGAAAGTACCCAAAGAAGGGCACCCGGATTCCGCCCGGGAACCTTGCTCCAGGGCCCTCGGGCCGGCGGCGCTGAACTCGCTGCGCCTTCGGCTCCGCTCAGACATCCAGCGCCTTCTCCCGGCCCGAGAACCCTTCCGCAAGGGGCTCCATACGGGAGGCGAAGGTCAAAACAGCAGGTATTCAAACACCACGACACCACAACGCGCACTGCCGTCGGAAAGCCCCCGGCGCCCGCTCGCGGGCGCGGCACGCGATGGCCGCAGGCCGAGCGTGCCCAAGATGTCCGAAGACCTAGCCTTCATCCATTGGCACAAGTGTCGGGACCGCCGTTGTTTTGACCTGCCTCCCCGTTGTCGTCGCGCCGAGTGGAGAGGGTTTTCGCGGGATCAGAGGCGCTGGATGTCTGAGCGGAGCCGAAGGCGTAGCGAGTTCAGCGCCGCCCGCGAAAACCCTCGGAGCGAGGGAAACCCCGGCCCGCGCAGCGGGCCGGGGTCGCGGCAGTCGGGCGTGTTTCTTGGTTACTTCTTTGCACGAGCAAAGAAGTAACTCGGGGCGCGCTGGCGAGTCAGCGCACGGCAGTATGTGGACCGGAGGCACCGTAAACACCAGGCGACGAACCAGGGCCAGCCACCACAAGGCAGGCGGCTAGGCGTAACCACCTAAACATCGGGGCCCGAGCGCGCCCAGTCTGAGAGCGTGAAGGCGTGGCTCAGGTGGTGGCGATCTGGTCGAGCAGGGCGCGATAGCCGGTGCGGTAGTCGGGATAGCGCAGGCGATACCCGCTGGCACGCAGCCGCTCGTTGCGGCAGCGCTTGCCGGAGACCGCACCCTCGGGCATCGGCGGCGTCCCGGGCGGATCGAGCTCCATCGCCTGCGCCAGCCAGGCCAGCAGCTCGTGGCGCAGGATCGGTTCGTCGTCCACGCCCAGATAAAGCGGCTCGGGGGTGTCCAGGTGGAAGAGATGGGTCAGCAGTCCCACGCAATCCTCGCGATGGATGCGGTTGGTCCAGACCGGCGCCTCGTGCTGGCCGCGCACGCCCTCGCGCACCTTGCGCAGGTGGTACTCGCGCCCCGGTCCGTAGATCCCGCCAAAGCGTACGACCACGCCGGCAAATGGACTGGCGGCCAGCAACTGCTCGGCCTCCAGCAGGCAGCGCCCGGAGAAACGGGTGGGCTCGGCCGGGCTGGTCTCGTCCACCCAGCGCCCGTCGTCAGCGCCCAGGACCGAGGTGCTGGAGACGAACACGATGCGGCGCGGGTGCTGATGGGCGCGTTCCAGCGCACCCAGTGTGTTGCGCAGGCCGTCGACATAGGCGTGGCGGTACGCGGCCTCGGTGAACTCGTCCGGGGTGGCGATGAAATAGACGGTATCCAGTGCCGGGGGCAGGTCCGGCAGGGCGTCCGCGCGGGCGAAGTCGCCGGCCAGCGGCTGGATCGGTTCCGGGATGCGCTCCGGCTGTCGGCGCAGGCCCCAGACCGCGTGGTCGTCTGCGGCGAGCGCTGTGCCGACGCCGCAACCGAGATCCCCGCAGCCCATGATCAGGATATTGGCCATGAATCCGTCCCCCAGAGTGGCTTTCGCAACCTAACGTGTCCGCTGGTGGAAGACCAGCCCCGGGAAACGCCGATCGGTCTTTCCCCAAAGCTTCGTTCGACCCGGGATGATGGCTCCGGCATGCTGGCAGGGGTTCGATGATGGGAGGTGTCACTTGGGCAAGGCCAGCGGCAGCAAGAGAGGTGGATGTGTTTGCGGATCCGGGCTGGACCGGGCGGTCTGCTGCGGGCCGTATCTGGATGGTGTGGCGGCGGCCCCGACCGCGGAGGCGCTGATGCGCTCGCGGTATGCCGCCTTCGTGGAGGGGCGCGAGGACTACCTGCTGGCGACCTGGGCCGCGGCGACGCGACCGGAATCGCTGGCGCTGGTGCCGGAACAGCGCTGGCTGGGGCTGGCGATTCGCGCGACCGAGGCCGGTGGGCCGGAAGACCAGGAGGGCCGGGTCGAGTTCGTCGCTCGCTCCCGGGTGCGCGGCCAGGGGGTGCGTCTGCACGAGCGCAGCCGCTTTCAACGCGAGGAAGGGCGCTGGGTCTACGTCGACGGGGAATTCCCGGACGCATGAGCGACGGAGTGACAGGCTGGATATCGAGACCGTGCGGGTACGGGCTGGATGCCGTCGGACGCCCGGGCTCGGCCGCGCACGGGGCCGCGGGCGCTGAAAAAAGCCGGGGCGGCCTTGTTCAGCGGATCCCTGACGGGACTGGTACCGCCTGAGGCGGGCTCAGTCGTCCGAGTCGGACATGGTGGTCACGAAGGCCTGTTCCACGGTGAAGGTCCCGACGCCCTTGTAGTTGGTCTGGGTCCAGCCGTGTTGGGTGAGCCATTCGCTCATCTCGCGGTTCATGGCCGGGTTGCCGCACAGCATCACGCGGTCCTGCTCCGGGTCGGCCGGAGGCAGGTTGAGGATGCGGCTGAGCTCGCCGGAGCGGAACATGTCGGCCCCGCGCTGGTTGTTGTCATACGGCTGCTGTGCGATCGGGCAGGCAAAGTCGTGGCTCTCGCGGGTCACCGTCGGAACGTAGCGCAGGCGGTTGCTGATGAGCGACTCGATCTCCTCGCGGTAGGCGAGTTCTTCCACGGTACGCACGCTGTGCACCAGAACCGCGTTGTCGAAGTGTTCGAACAGCTCCGGGCTGCGGATCAGGGAGATGAACGGGGCCAGTCCGGTGCCGGTGGCCAGCATGTACAGGGTGCGGCCCGGCTGCACGTAGTCGAAAGTGAGCGAGCCGGTGACCTTGGTGTTGATCCAGATCGAGTCGCCCGGTCCGGCCTGGGCCAGGCGGCTGGTCAGTGCGCCATCCGGCACGTGGATGCTCAGGAACTCCAGTTCCTCGGCCTCGGGTTCGGAGACGATCGAGTAGGCACGCGGGATCAGCTTGCCCTCGGGGCGCAGCCCCAGCGTCACGAACTGCCCGTTTTTGAATTCCAGCCCCTCCGGCCGCGTAGTGGTGAAGCTGAAGGTCTTGTCGGACCAGCGGCGCGTGGAGGTGATGCGTTCTTCCGAATACGGCATGGGTGCGTTATTTCACGATTGGGACTGGCGCTCACGCTAGCAAGTCCCCGACCCGCGCGCGAAAGCGCCGGCAAAAACCAAGGAAAACACTCAGAAATAGATTGGCAGGGCCTCGGCCCTTCCCGGGTGTCGGTTGTAGTGCACCAGGGTGTTTTGCCCTCAGGGGTTTGTCGAATTCAGGAGGGATCTGCTGCGCGCGGGCAGGAGAGTAGCCCCTTTTGCTGCTCTCGCTCGTTACATCGCCCCCGCTATGCGTCTCGAGAGACGCAAAACGGCCCCACTCCCTCCACAGGCTCGCGACGATCGCGGAAACCCGACAGTCGCCTCAGGGCGTCGTGGTGGTCCCGCCGGGGGCGTGGGTCAGGCGGTCGAGTGTATCGGCTGCGGCGGCGACTTCGTCTTGTGATGCCTGGTTGCGCAGCCGGTCGCGGGCCCAGGCGACATGTTCGCGCACCAGTGCCGAGGGGTGATCGGCACGTGCAGCCAGGGCGGCACTGGCGGCCGGCGTTGCCGGTCCGTTGCCCAGGGCGACCGCGAGATTGCGCAGCCACTGGACATGCCCGATGCGCCGGATCGCCATGCCTTCGGTGCGCGCGAGGAACTCGGCCTCGTCCCAGGCGAACAGATCCACCAGGCGCGCCGCGTCCAGCCCGTGGCGGGCAATGAAGTCCGGTTCCACGGAGACCTCGGCGAAACGGTTCCAGGGGCAGACCAGCTGGCAGTCGTCGCAACCGTAGATGCGATTGCCGATCAATGGTCGCAAGTCCTCCGGTATGGCCCCCTTGAGCTCAATGGTCAGATAGGAAATGCAGCGCCGCGCATCCAGGTCGTAGGGGCCGCGAAAGGCCTGCGTGGGGCAGACCTCCAGGCAGGCGGTGCACTGGCCGCAGTGCTCGCCTGTTGGCGCGTCCACTGGCAGTGGCAGGTCGGTGAACAGCTCGCCGAGGAAGAACCACGAGCCACTCGCACGCGCCAGCAGGTTGGTGTTCTTGCCGATCCAGCCAAGCCCGGCGCGGGCTGCCAGGGCCTTCTCCAGGATCGGCGCGCTGTCGGTGAAGGCGCGATAGCCGAACGGCCCGATTTCGCCCTCGATCCACTGTCCCAGTGCAGTCAGCCGTTTGCGCAGCAACTTGTGATAGTCCCGGCCCAGGGCATAGCGCGACACGTAGGCGGCGTCGCCGTCGGCGAGCTGGATGGCCGGACGCCGCGTGGCCGGGGGGAAATAGTCCATGCGCACGCTGATGATGCGCTGCACGCCGGGAAACAGCGTATTCGGTTTGTGGCGCAGGTCCGCGCGGGCAGCCATCCAGTGCATGTCGCCGTGGCTGCCCTGTTCCAGCCAGGTGTCCAGGTGCTGACGGTCCTGTGCCGGGACCTCGGCGGGCGCGATACCCACGCCCTGAAAGCCCAGTTCGCTTGCGCATTGCCGGATGCGGTCGGCCAGTTCGGCACATTGGCGTGGATCGAGACGCTCAGGCACGATTTCGACTTCTGCGGAGGAGGTGATGGCGTGAATCATGAACCCGACCCACAAGTGTTGACCAGCGCACTGTTCGACAATACGGGCATGCGCGCCCTGGATGCTGCCGGCATGGCGCTGCCGGGGATGGCCTCGGGCGAACTGATGGAACGTGCGGGGCGGGCCCTGCTGGATTGCCTGCGCCGGCACTGGCCGCAGGCGCAACGTATCGGAATCCTTTGCGGGCCCGGCAACAACGGTGGTGATGGCTATGTGCTGGCGCGCCTCGCGCAGGCCGCGGGTCTGGTGGTGCGGGTGCATGGCGGGCCGTCACGGGCGCGGCCCGGGTCCGACGGGCGCCGCGCCCACCGACGCTGGAAGGAAGCGGGTGGCGAGGTGCAGGCGCTGGAGGCGTTCGATCCGCAGGCGGCCGATGTCTGGGTGGACTGCCTGTTCGGGATCGGTCTGGAACGGCCGCTGGACGATGCCTATGGCGAGCTGGTGGAGCGCCTGAACGCAAGTGGATGCCCGGTTCTTGCGGCCGACGTCCCGTCGGGCGTGGACAGCGAGACCGGGCAGGTGCGCGCCCGCGCCGTGCGTGCCGAGTGCACCCTGACGCTGATCGCGGACAAGCTGGGGCTGCATACCGGTGCGGCCGTGGACTTCACCGGAACGGTGGAGATCGATCCCCTTGAGCTGCCCGCCGCGGTCGTCGCTGGTGTGGCCCCGGTCGGCCGCCGCCTGGGGCCTGATGACTGGCAGGAGGGGCTCCCGCCCCGGCGGCCGGGGGCGCACAAGGGGGACTGCGGCCATGTGCTGGTGGTGGGTGGGGCACCCGGATTTTCCGGGGCCGCGCGTCTGGCGGCTACGGCCGCGCTGCGGGCCGGGGCGGGCCGCGTGACCCTGGCTACCCACCCCGAACATGCCGCCTGGGCCAACCTGGAACGCCCTGAACTGATGGTGCAGGGGGTGTCCGGTGCCGCGCCGTTGCAGGCGTTTCTGCGCCGGGTGGATGCGGTCGTGGTCGGGCCGGGCCTGGGGCAGGACGCCTGGGGGCGGGAGCTCTGGTTGGCGGTTGCGGATGCCACCTGTCCGGCGGTGGTGGATGCCGATGCCCTGAACCTGCTCGCAGTCGCGCCGCGCCGGGGACAGGACTGGGTGCTGACCCCGCATCCCGGGGAGGCCGCCCGCCTGCAGGGGGTGGACGTGTCCCGCATCGAGGCTGATCGCCCCGCGCAGGTGCGCGCCCTGGCCGAGCGCCTGGGCGGCGTGGTGCTCCTCAAGGGCGCCGGGAGTCTGATCGCCGGCCCCGGGGAGGGGCCGGTCACGTGCGTCACCGGCGGCCATTCGGGCATGGCAACCGCCGGTAGCGGCGATGTGCTGGCCGGCATCATCGGTTCCCTGCGCGCGCAGGGTGCTGCGGCACTCCAGGCCGCCGAGATCGGTGCGGCCTGGCACTGCGCCGCGGCCAGGGTCGCGCGGGATCGAATCGGCGGCGAGCGCGGGATGCTGGCGGGGGATCTCGCTGCCGCCCTGCCGGCCGCGGCCGGGGGGGTGTCGTGAACGCCGCACTCGCCCCGTTGATCCTGGCCGACCTCGAGGCCACCGAGGCGGCCGGTGCCGCGCTGGCACGCCTGCAAGCCCCGCGCATCGTGTTCCTGGAAGGGGACCTGGGGGCCGGCAAGACGACCTGGGTGCGCGGCTTGTTGCGGGAGCTGGGGCACGGTGGGGCGGTGCGCAGCCCCACCTATACCCTGGTGGAGCCTTACACCCTGGATGGGCGTCAGGTGCTGCATTTCGACCTCTATCGGCTGGGCGATCCGGAGGAGCTGGAGTACCTGGGGGTGCGCGAGGACTTCGGTGACGGGGCCCTGTGGCTGGTGGAGTGGCCGGAGCGCGGTGCCGGCTGGCTGCCCGCGCCGGACCTGGTCGTGCGCCTGGCGCACCGCACCGAGTCCGCCGCCGGGCGCGAGCTGCGTCTGGAGGGGCCGCAGGCCGCTCCTTACCGTCAGGCCCTGAGGGCGGCGGGGCTGAATGGCGGAAACGTCGATGCCTGACCCTGTCCGCGCAGGTGTCTCCGGTCCTCGGTGCCTGCGTTACGGCCCGAATCACTCCAGCGTGTTTGCCAGGCGCGTTCATCAAGATTGGGCCGGTTGTACCACTGTGGGCCACTGGCTGCGCAACGCGCCCCGAGCGCCGGCGTGTTCCGGCATCGGTGCACACTTGGTCTGGTACGCGCAAAAGGTGAGGTATCTCGCTCATAAGGCGAGAGAATCCCTATTGCTTTTTCAGGAAAAGCGCCCACAATGTAAGCAGACCCCCTGATTACAAAGGGAATCGCCGTGGGCCAATCAACATCGCCGGATCCGCGCCGCCGCCAGCTGCTGCGCGCCATGACTGCCCTCGGGCTGGTCGGCATGCCGTTGCCGGCCCTGGCCCGAACCGGCGTGCAGCGCGTTCGCATGTCGGTGGACGGTGATACGACTCGTGTGGTCTTCGACATGGACGGTGAAGCCGACTATTCCATGTTCTCTCTGCAATCCCCCGACCGCCTGGTGGTGGATCTCGATAATGCGCGAGCGATAGAGGACCTGTCCATCAGTGACAACCCGCGCTCGGTGATCAAGGCCGTGCGCCATGCGGCGCGCAATGGCTCGGACCTGCGCGTGGTCTTCGACCTGCGCGAGCCGGTGGAGCCGCGCAGTTTCGTGCTGATGCCGGCACAGGGGGCGCCGCATCGCCTGGTGCTGGATCTGGACGCCGGGGAGACCCCCGCAGCCCCGAGCACGGCGAGGGACAACGGGGCGCGTCGCGGCCGATCGCAGGAGGACTTGCGTGATGTTGTGGTGGCGATCGACGCCGGTCATGGCGGGCATGATCCCGGCGCAATCGGCCCGTCCGGTACCCGCGAGAAGGATGTCGTCTTGCAGATATCCAGGCGTCTGGCCGAACGCGTGGACGCAGAGCGCGGCATGAAGGCCGTGATGACTCGCACGGGTGATTACTTCCTGCCGTTGCGCGAACGGATCGAGCGGGCGCGCAAGGCGGATGCGGATGTCTTCGTGTCCATTCATGCCGATGCCATCGCCAACCGCAGCGTCCAGGGGTCGTCGGTGTACATCCTGTCCGAGCGCGGTGCCTCGAGCGAGGCGGCGCGTTTCCTCGCCCAGCGCGAGAACCAGGCAGACCTGATGCTGGGCGGGGTGCCCGTCAATGGTCAGGATGACTCCCTGGCCAATGTCCTGCTGGATCTGGCACAAAGCGGCAGCCTCGAGGCCAGTAATACGCTGGCCGAGCGGATGATTGGGGAACTGCACCGGGTCGGCAAGGTACGCAGGCCTCAGGTGGAGCGCGCCAACTTTGCGGTGCTGCGTTCGCCGGATGTTCCGTCCATCCTGGTCGAGGCGGCGTTTATTTCCAATCCTTCCGAGGAGCGCAAGCTGCGCAGCGCCAGCTTCCAGAACTCGCTGGCAGATGCGCTGCTGACAGGCCTGCGTTCATACTTCTCCACCCATGCGCGTCCGGGCACCCTGATCGCGGACGGGCAGCCGGACCAGCACATCATCCGTCCGGGCGAGACCCTGTCCGGCATCGCCGATCGCTACAGCCTGTCGTTGTCGGAGCTGCGCTCACTCAATAATGTACGAGATGACCGCATCTATGCCGGCCAGGTCCTGGAGATCCCGCGCGGCTCCTAGGCATTACCGTGCCGCCACGGTTAGGCTAGTCGCTCGCTATCCCGTTTCCAGGTGCCGCCCGTGGCGATTGCAAAGCTCTCTGAACAACTGATCAACCAGATTGCCGCCGGCGAGGTGATCGAACGCCCCGCCTCGGTGGTCAAGGAACTGCTGGAGAACGCCCTTGATGCCGGTGCGACGCGGGTGGATGTGCGGCTGGAGCAGGGCGGTATCCGCCTGATCCAGATTACGGATAACGGCAGCGGGATCTACCGCGACGAGATGCCCCTGGCGCTGTCGCGTCACGCGACCAGCAAGATCTCCAGCATGGATGACCTCGAGGCCCTGCATACGCTGGGGTTTCGGGGAGAGGCCCTGCCTTCCATCGCATCGGTGTCGCGGTTGTCCTTGACCTCGATGGTAGAGGGCGAACGCAACGGCTGGCGTCTGACCGGTGACGGTTCGGACGTCTTTCGTGACGCCGCCCCGGCGGCGCATCCGGTGGGCACGACGGTCGCGGTCCGGGACCTGTTCTTTAATGTTCCGGCACGGCGCAAGTTCGTGCGAACCGAGCGGACCGAATACAACCACTGCGAGGCGGTGATCCGCACTCAGGCCGCGGCCTGTCCGGAGGTGGCCTTCAGTCTGCGCCACAACGACCGGGTCACCCTGGATCTGCCGGCGGCCGGTGACCCGTCGGAACGGGTGCGCGCCCTGCTCGGCGAGTCTTTCCTGGAACATGCGACCGGCGTGGACGAACAGCGGGCCGGGCTGACGCTGTCGGGCTGGCTGGGCGCGCCGACCCAGTCTCGCGCTCAGCCGGATCAGCAATATTTCTTCGTCAACGGCCGGGCGATCCGTGACCGCGTACTGGCGGCCGCCGTACGCAAGGCCTATCAGGACGTGCTCTATAGCGGTCGCCATCCGATGTTCGTGCTGGAGCTGGAGATGGACCCGACCCAGGTGGACGTCAATGCCCATCCCACCAAGCAGGAGGTCCGCTTTCGCGAATCGCGGATGGTGCATGACTTCATCTTTCACAGCCTGCACAAGGCGCTGGCGGCGCTGCGCCCGGGGGATGCGGGGCATACCGCGTCCGTGCCGGGAGCGGAGGCGTCGTCCCCGAACGTATCGGCTCCGCCGCCGGGGCAGGCGCGTGCGCTCTCCGGCCTGGATTTGGCCGGGGCCGGAACGGGGGCGGCGTCTGGCGCTGGAGTTGCGGCCGGGGCCGGGTTCCGGGAGCCGCCGTCTGCATCGCGAGACCCGGCCTTTGCGGCGGCGTGGTCCGAGTTCCGAGGTGCCCCGGCGGTCGCCGAGACGCGCCCCGAGCGCTATGAGACCGGCACGAGCAGGGCCCCCGATACCGTGCCCGAGCCCGCCGCGGACAGCGACGGGATACCGCCGCTGGGGTTTGCCCTGGGACAGGTGGCCGAGACCTTTATCCTGGCCGAGAATGCCCGGGGATTGATTGTGGTCGACATGCACGCGGCCCACGAGCGCATTACTTACGAGCGCCTCAAGGGCGAGTGGGAAGGGGCGCGTGTTACCTCGCAGCCATTGCTGGTGCCGGAGACCCTGGACGTCACCCCGGCCGAGGCGGAACTGGCCGAGACCCGGGCCGAGGTGCTGGGCGAACTGGGGTTCGAACTCGACCGGGCGGGCCCCGAGACACTTGCGTTGCGTGCTGCCCCCGCCCTGCTGCGCGGTCAGGATACCGCCCAGCTCGTGCGCGACGTACTGGCAGATCTGGCGGAGGTTGGTTTCAGCCACCGCGCGGAGGGGGCCATGAATGCCGTGCTGGGGACCATCGCCTGTCATGGTTCGGTGCGTTCCGGCCGCCGCCTCACCCTCCCCGAGATGAACCAGTTGTTGCGCGATATGGAGGCCACTGAACGCAGTGGCCAGTGCAACCATGGTCGGCCCACCTGGGTCGAGCTGGATCACCAGGCGCTGGATCGCCTGTTTCTGCGCGGACGGTGAGGCAGCGCCAGGCCATGGAGGCCCCTGCGCGGGTGTTCCGGAGCGTTCGGGCCACGCGGCGGGCGCGGGGATGCGCCCATTGAACGGCGGATTTGCGCCGGGCGGGTTCGGACCCGAGCGGCCGCCGGTGGTGATGCTGGCGGGGCCGACCGCGGCGGGCAAGACGGCGCTTTCGCTGGCGTTGGCGGAGGCCCTGGACGCGGAGATCGTCAGCGTCGACTCGGCGCTGGTCTATCGCGGCATGAATATTGGCACGGCCAAACCGGATGCGGGCGAACGTGCCCGTGCCCCGCATCACCTGCTGGACATCCGAGATCCGGAGGATACCTACAACGCCTCCGATTTCGCCCGGGATGCGCGTGCGGCGATTGCGGCCATCCACGCGCGTGGCCGCGTGGCCCTACTGGCGGGGGGTACACTGCTGTATTTACGGGCCCTGCTGGATGGGTTCGACCCAATCCCGCCGGTGCCGGAGGCCGTACGCGCCGAGGTGCGGGCGCGCCTCGACCATGTCGGTTCCGTGGCCCTGCATGCCGAACTGGCGCGTGTCGACGCGGAGGCGGCGGCACGGATTCACCCGAACGATCCCCAGCGCATCCTGCGCGCCCTGGAGGTCTTTATGGCCTCCGGTCGGCCGTTGTCCTCCTTTCAGAGCGGAGCGGCCGTGGCGGTGCCTGCAGACTGGGTATCGCTTGCGCTTTGGCCACAGGATCGCGATCGCCTGCGCAGCCGTATCGCCGAACGTTTCGATGTGATGCTGGAGGCCGGTTTTGTCGACGAGCTGATGGCGCTCGCCCGACGCCCCGGCCTGACCGCGGAACACCCGTCACAGCGCGCCGTTGGCTATCGCCAGGGCTGGGCATGGCTGGCCGGGGAGTATGACTTCGCGACCTTTCGCGAGCGGGCGATTGCAGCTACCCGGCAGCTCGCCAAGCGTCAGCTCACCGGGCTGCGCCGATTCCCGCTGCATGGCCGACTGACGGCCGAGGAGGCGGATATGTCGCAGGCCCTGGCGGCAATCCGTGCGGCTGCGGGTGCCTCGGCGGTTGCAGGGGGACAGGCCCCGGGAGCCTGTCGGGTTCGGGGGTGATTTGCTGCGCGTGAGCAGGAGAGTGGCTGCTTTTTCCGATCCCTCTCGAAACATCGTTCCACGATGTGCCGCGAAAGACCGATAAAAGGCCCGGGACCTCCTGCCCGACGCTCGCGACAACTGCCCGAACCCGACAGGCTTCCGGGGCGAGACGGATTGCTGCCCGCTTTCGTTTTGATACCCGGTTTTCGGGGCAGGGCGCGGTACGCAGACGTCTGTTGCGGATCCAGAATGCACGCGAAAACAACGCAACGGCGAGCGTGTGCGGGAATCCATGTTCCCGGAACGTTTCGCTGGCGGCGGCGTGGCGGGGGGTCGGGGTGGCCGGTATGCTAGTCTTTGCGAAAGTCCGGCGGGTACCGAATGGGCGGGTGCCGAATGGGTCGGGCGCCAAAAATAACGATCAAGGAATGCACCGATGGCCAAAGGGCAAATGTTGCAGGAGCCTTTTCTGAATGCGCTGCGGCGGGATCGTATCCCGGTCTCGATTTACCTGGTGAACGGGATCAAGCTGCAGGGGCAGATCGAATCCTTCGACCAGTTCGTGGTTCTGCTGCGCAGCACGGTATCGCAGATGGTCTACAAGCATGCGATCTCCACTATCGTCCCCGCCCGTCAGGTAGTTATGGGCAACGAGAAAGAACAGGCGGCCCCTGCCGGGGACGACGCCTGAACATGATCCGAGGTTCGCACCCGCTTGTTTGATCGTCCCGAGAGTGGCGGTGACGCCGCCGTTGGTAACGCAGCGGTCCTGGTGGCGCTGAATATCGGGGATAACCCCGATGTTGAGGCCCAGGTCCAGGAATTCGACGAGCTGGTGCGCTCGGCCGGCGCTGAGGTGCGGGCATTGGTGCGCGGATCGCGGGACCGTCCGCATCCCCGTTTGTTCGTTGGGGCCGGCAAGGCGGACGAGATCCGTGAGGCCGTGCGCGCGTTCGAGGCGGACGTGGTCATCTTCAACCACGCGCTGTCGCCCAGCCAGGAGCGCAACCTGGAGAAGCATTTGCAGTGCCGGGTGCTGGACCGCTCCGGCCTGATCCTCGATATCTTCGCCCAGCGTGCGCGTTCCCACGAAGGCAAGCTGCAGGTGGAGCTGGCGCAGTTGCGTCACATGTCCACGCGCCTGGTGCGCGGCTGGACTCATCTCGAACGGCAGAAGGGCGGGATCGGACTGCGCGGCCCGGGGGAGACCCAGCTGGAGACCGACCGCCGCCTGCTGGCCGGACGCATCAAGCACATCGAGCGGCGTCTGGAGAAGGTCGAGCGCACCCGCGAGCAGGGGCGTCAGGCGCGGCTGCGCAACGAGATCCCGACGGTCTCGCTGGTGGGGTATACCAATGCCGGCAAGTCCACCCTGTTCAACCGCCTGACACACTCCGACGTCTATCAGGCAGACCAGCTGTTCGCGACCCTGGATCCGACCCTGCGCCGTCTGGATCTGGCGCCGCACCAGTCGCTGATCCTGGCGGACACGGTTGGTTTCGTGCGCGATCTTCCACACGAGCTGGTTGCAGCCTTCAAGGCTACACTGACCGAGACCCGCGAGGCGGCCCTGCTGCTGCACGTGATCGACGCCGCCGATCCCGAGCGCGAGGCGCGCATCCGCCAGGTCGAGGACGTGCTGAAGGAGATTGGCGCCGAGGAGGTCCCGTGCTGGCGGGTCTACAACAAGATCGACCAGCTGGATAACCCGGCCGCGGATCCGGACCAGCGCTTCGGGCTTGCGGACGATGCCTTCTGGTTATCGGCGCGTACCGGTGAGGGTGTCGGGCGGCTGGAGCAGCGTCTGGCCGAGACCTTCACCGAGGCCATGGTGCAGGGCTGGGTGGAGCTCCCGGCCGCCGCGGGGCGGCTGCGCGCGCAGCTGTACGGGGAGAAGGCCGTGGAGGCCGAGCAGACGGCGCCGGACGGGAGCATTCAGTTACGCCTGCAGCTGCCGCAGCGGCGCTTCGAGCAGCTATTCAGTGCCGCCGGCCTGGACCCCGAGCGCGTCCACCTGCAGTCCGGCGCTCCCGACGATGCCCGGCCGGCGGGGCATTAGCCCGAAATTTTACCTGTTTCGCAACGAGAGTCCGCCGCCCCCGGGGGGCACAGGATAGGACGAACTCAGCGAATCTCATTAAGGGACGTGCGCCAATGGGGCAGGGTGCCGGCCCGGTGAGCGTCAACAAGCCCGAGGCGGGCTGACCGTCGTTTCTAACCAGGATGTTTCATCATGAAGGGTACCCGCCCTCGCGGGTGCCCCTGCGGGTCGCTTGTCCGCGCCCAGGATGTTCCTCCGTACGCCTGATGGCCCGATACGGGGCTTCATCGGAACATCCCCCTGTACGGCCGACTCCTGCCCGGGCGCAGCCGATCCGTCAGGCTCCCGGGCCGTAGTGACGGTTCAGGCGTCGCTCTGGGCGATCTGTTCGTGATCGGCGCTGGCCAGGTACACGGTCAGGGTCTCGCCCGCGCGGATGCTGTCCCCGTTGAGGCCGTTCCAGCGACGCAGGTCGGGGATGCTGACCTGATGACGTCGGGCGATGGTGGAAAGGGAGTCGCCCGGGCGCACCTGGTATTCGATGCGCTGGCCATCGCGGCCGCGGTCGGGATCGGCCCGCACGACCTTCAGGGTGTCACCGGGTCGCAGGATCGAGCCCGGTTCGAGCCCGTTGATCGAGCGCAATGCGCTGATCGACATGCCGGTACGCTGGCTGATGTGCCACAGGCTGTCCCCGGGCTGTACCTCGTAGTCCTCGGCGGTGGTCGTGTCGCCCCCGGCCACGTGGGTGGTGGCGTCGTCGTGGGTGCTGGCCGGCAGACGCAGGGTCTGGCCGACACGGATCAGGTCGCCATCGAGGTCGTTCATGTCGCGCAACACCGTGACGCGGGTCCCGGCGCGCCTGGCGATGCGCCCAAGGTTGTCGCCGCTGCGCACGGTGTACTCGCGGAATCGCATCAGCGGTTCATCACTGCGTGCCTCCAGTGCGGTCTGCAGTCTCGGCATGACCTCGCGGGGTACGAACAGGTGCTGCGCGCCCCCGGGGTGGGTGGCATGCCGGTGGTACCCGGGATTGAGCGCCTTGAGGGTCTCGGTGTCCATGTCCACCAGCTCCGCAATCAGCGAGAAGTCCGCCTGACGGCCGGGTTTGATCATCTCCAGGGCCGGTTTGTTGGCGATGGGCGTGATCGCGATGTCGTGGGCGTCCGGCTCCAGGAAGAGGTGGCGCAGGGCAAGCAGGCGCGGTACGTACCCGGTGGGCTCGGAGGGCAGGTCCAGGCTCCAGTAATCGGTGGGCTCGCCGCGCGCCGCGTTGCGGTTGATTGCGCGCTGGAGGTTGCCTTGACCATAGTTGTAGGCTGCCAGCGCCAGATACCAGTCGTCGAAGCGGCGGTGCAGTGCCTGCAGGTAGTCCAGGGCGGCGAGGGTGGACTTGTAGACGTCGCGGCGGCCGTCGTACCAATGGTCGCGTGTCAGATCGAAATAGTCGCCGGTCGCCGGCATGAACTGCCAGATCCCGGCGGCGCTGCTGCCCGAGGTTGCCTGCGCGACAAAGCCGCTCTCCACGATCGGGAGCAGCAGGAGCTCGGCGGGCATGTCGCGCGCCTCAATCTCGGACAGGATGAAATAGGCAAACGGTTCCGCGCGCCGGGTGGAGTATTCGATGATGCGCGGGTGGTCGCGGTAGTGTTCGATGTAGCGATCCACGCGTTCATGGTCCAGCGCTTCGCTGAAACCGAACCCCAGTCGGGCCCGCTCCCACAGGTCGTCGGTTTCCTCGGCGCGTTGTGCTGCATCGCGGCGCTGGCGCTGCATGGCTGCCTGCACATCTTCGGTGGTGCGCGGTTCAACGTCTGGCTGATCGGTGCCCAGCGTGCGCCCGGAGTCGTGTAGGCTACAGGCAGAGGCGAACAGGGCCGTCAGGCCGAGGATCAGGGCGGTCCGAAGCCGCGTGTGGAGGCGTGATTTCATGGGGCTAGAGGATAAACCAGAGAGGGGGGATCACCAAGACCTGTTCCTGCACTGGTTGGCGCTCTGGTATGGCCAGCCACAGGGCCAGCGGGTTCGCGAACGCCTGCTGGAACGGATTCGACGCTATGGCGATCCCGGCCCTGGTGATCTGGCGGTAGAGCTGGCCCCGGTGCCGATCCTGGAAGAGCGCGATGCCGTGCAGGCCCCGCTGGTGCGGGTCGTCCCCGCACAACCGGTGCTGCGCATGGCCCCGGAGGCCTGGCCACTGGAATCTGGCTGTGCCCGACGCATTGTGCTCGCGCATGCCTGCGTGCAAAGCGAGCATCCGGAGACAGTCATGGCCGAGGCGGCGCGCGTCCTGGAGCCCGAGGGCCGCGTGTTCCTGCTGGAAGGCAACCGCCTGCAGCGGGGTGGGCGCCAGGGCGTCCGGCCTTCGCCTCTGCCTGAAGGGCTGCGGCGAAGGCAATACCGCGAATGGTTGGAAGCCGCCGATCTCGAGGTCCTCGATCAGTGGAGCCTGAGCCTGCTGCCGCCGGGGCTGCCGGCGGTCTGGCAAAGGCGCCTTGCGCCCATGGATGCCTGGTCGCTGCGCGGACTGCCGCCGCTTGCCAGCATGATCCTGACTGTGGCGCACAAACGTGTGGATCTGCCCCTGCGTCCGGCCCGTCGCTTCCGCTTTGCGGTCCCCAATCCCGCGCTGCGGCCGGGACTGGTATCCTCGCGCTCTCCTCATTCCGGAGCCCGCCGTTTTCATGGCTGACGAGCGTGTCTATATCTACACCGACGGTGCCTGCCGCGGAAATCCCGGTCCCGGGGGCTGGGGTGCGATCCTGCGCTACCGGGGCACCGAGCGCGAGCTGTACGGGGCGGAACCCGAGACCACCAACAACCGCATGGAGCTGACGGCCGCAATCCGTGCCCTGGAGACGCTCAAGCGTCCCTGCACGGTGGAGCTGGTTACGGATTCCAAGTACGTGAAGCAGGGCGTGACCGAGTGGCTGCCGGGCTGGAAACGGCGCAACTGGCGGTCTGCCAGCGGGTCTCCGGTCAAGAACCGCGACCTCTGGGAAGCGCTGGATACTCAGGCCGCCCGCCACGACATCGAGTGGTACTGGGTTCGTGGTCATAGCGGTCACCCGGAGAACGAGCGTGCCGATGAACTGGCCAACATCGGCATTGATGCCCTGTTGGCCGGCGAACCCATCCCGAACTGAGAAAGCCACCATGCGACAGATTGTGCTGGATACCGAGACCACGGGCCTGGAGCCTGCCGAGGGCCACCGCATCATCGAGATCGGGTGCCTGGAGCTGGATAATCGCCGGCCAACCGGCCGCAAGCTGCACGAATACCTGCAGCCGGATCGGGAGATTGATGCCGGCGCGATCGAAGTGCACGGGATCACCAACGAATTCCTCGCCGACAAGCCGCGTTTTGCCGATGTGGTCGGTGAATTTATCGAGTTCGTGCGCGGAGCGGAACTGATCATCCATAACGCCCCCTTCGATGTCGGCTTCATCAACCATGAGTTGCGGCTGCTGGGGGATGCGGCACCGGCGACCGAGCTGGGCGAGGTCTGCACCGTGCTGGATTCGCTGGTGATGGCGCGGCGCATGCACCCGGGGGCACGCAATTCCCTGGATGCACTGTGCAAGCGTTACGAGGTCGACAGCTCGGGCCGCACCCTGCATGGTGCCTTGCTGGATGCCGAGTTGCTGGCGGATGTCTATCTGGCGATGACCGGGGGGCAGGTGGCGCTGACGCTGGATGCCGGGGGTGACGGGGACGCTGCGGCCGGGCCGGTTCAGGCGCGGCGTTCGGGCAAGCCGCTGCCTGTGATCGAGCCGACGGCGGAGGAGCTGGCGGCGCACGAGGCGCTCCTGCAGACCCTCGACGAGGCAGCCGGCGGCACCTGCCGCTGGCGCGCCAACGCCTGATTCCGTCGTCCGGCACTGGCGCTACTCCGGCCTTCTGATGCGTTCCCCCGGCCGCCTGCCGTGTTGTGGCTAGACCGGGTTCGTTGCTCGGTGTTTACGGTGGCCCCGGTCCGGCGCCTGCCACCACGAGGCAGGCGACGGACCGAAGGCATCGTAAACACCGGATGCTGAATATGGCCAGCCAAACCAAGGCAGGCGGCTGGAGCAGGGCACAGGAAACTGCGACTGACGGGGCAGGGACTCCCGGCGCGAGCCGGAACGGGGACGGTGGGCGGGGGGCTGCGGCGTTAGCCGTGCTTCAGAATCCGCGCCCGCTCGCGTTCCCAGTCCTTGTCCTTCTTGGCGGCGCGCTTGTCGAACTCCTTCTTGCCCTTGGCCAGCCCGATCTCGAGCTTGGCGCGGCCACGCTTCCAGTACAGGGCCATTGGCACCAGGGTATAGCCCTTGCGCTCCACGGCGCCGACGAGGCGGTTGATCTCGGAGCGATGCAGCAGCAGTTTGCGGGTGCGGCTCGGGTCCGGGTGGATATGGGTGGAGGCGGTGGGCAGGGGGGTGATGTGCGCACCGAACAGGAAGGCCTCGCCGTTGCGCAGCAGCACGTAGGATTCGCTTAGCTGCGCGCGTCCGGCGCGCATGGACTTGACCTCCCAGCCCTCGAGCGCCAGTCCGGCTTCCAGACGGTCCTCGATAAAGAAATCGTGGCGCGCCTTGCGGTTCAGGGCGATGGTGCTGGAGGGGTCTCCGCCTTGTTTCTTCTTCTTTCCCATAGGCTGCGCAGTGTACTGCAGGTGGCCGCGGGAAGCAGTGCACGACCACCCGTCGGGTGGCGAAAGTTGAGCCACGCTGGCTGCTGCCCCACAATTCCGAGCGACTTTGCGCCGCGTTCGCCTGGCCGCGCCCGAGTGGGCACGGGGCGGGCGGGCGTGCAAGTGCCCTTCGTCTGCGCTCAAAAAGGAGCCATTTGATGCCTGCCACGACCTCGATCCACGGGCAATGGACCACCCGCCTGGCGTTTATCCTTGCGGCCACCGGCTCGGCCGTCGGCCTCGGCAATATTTGGCGCTTCCCCTACATTGCCGGAGAGAACGGTGGTGGCGCCTTCGTGCTGGTGTATCTCGGCTGCATCCTGTTGATCGGTCTGCCGATCATGATGGCCGAGATCATGCTCGGGCGGCGCGGGCGGCAGAGTCCGATCAACACGATGTCGGCGCTGGCGCGCGAGGAGGGGCTGTCACGCGCCTGGGGCATGATCGGGTGGATCGGGGTACTGGCCGGTTTCCTGATCCTGTCGTTCTACAGTGTGGTCGCGGGCTGGTCGCTGTCCTACGTGTTCAAGTCGGGGAGCGGTGGCTTTCTGGGGCTGGACGCCGAGGGGTCCGAGTCGATGTTCGGTGGCATGCTGGCCGATCCCGAGGCGCTTCTGGCCTGGCATACGATCTTTATGGTGATGACGGCGATCGTGGTGGCGCGCGGGGTGCAGTCGGGCCTGGAGAAGGCCGTCACCATCCTGATGCCGCTGCTGTTCCTGATGCTGGTGGTCATGGTTGGCTATGCGATGGTTCAGGGTCAGTTCTTCGCCGGGCTCGAGTTCCTGCTGTATCCGGACTTCTCCGCCCTGTCTGCGAACGCGGTGTTGCTGGCCATGGGGCAGGCGTTCTTCACGCTCAGTCTCGGCATGGGTGCGATCATGATCTACGGCAGTTACCTGCAGAGTGATGCCTCCATCGCGCGGACCTCCACGGCGGTGGTCGGGGCGGATACGCTGGTTGCGATCATGGCGGGGCTGGCGATCTTCCCCATCGTGCTCGGGGCCGGCCTGTCGGCCGAGCAGGGTCCGGGGCTGATCTTCGTGACGCTGCCGCTGGCCTTTGCCGACATGCCGGGCGGGCTGTATTTCGGCACCATGTTCTTCGTGCTGCTGGTGTTCGCGGCCTGGACGTCGGCGATCTCGATCATCGAGCCGGCCGTGGCCTTCCTGGTCGAAAATCTGGGGCTGACGCGGGTGACGGCGACGACCCTGATCGCGATCGGTGCCTGGTTCCTGGGGATCGGTGCCCTGCTGTCGTTGAATGTCTGGTCTGACTACACCCTGTTCGATATGGGCATCCTGGACCTGTTCGACTATGTCACGGCCAACATCCTGTTGCCGCTGGGTGGCTTCCTGATTGCGATCTTCGTCGGCTGGCGCATGACGGAGCGTTCGGTCCAGTCCGAGCTGCGCATGCAGCACCCCGGTTTGTACCAGGTGTGGTACTTCCTGGTCCGTTTCGTGGCCCCGATCGCGATCCTGTTCGTGTTCCTCCGCGCGGTGGAACTGATTTGATGGCCTCGAAGATTCGACGCTACGCGGATGTGCCCTACACCCGCGAGCAGATGTTCAACCTGGTGAACGACGTCGATGCCTATCCCGAGTTCCTGCCGGGGTGTCGCAGTGCCTCCGCGCGTCCGCGTGGTGAACATGAGGTCGAGGGGACGATCGAGCTGGCCAAGGGGGCGCTGCACAAGTCGTTCACCACCCGCAACACGCTCAAGCGCCCGGAGAGTATTGACATACGTCTGGTCTCCGGTCCGTTCCGGCGGCTGCACGGGACCTGGAGCTTCTCCCAGGTCGAGGGCGGACGCACCCGCATTGCCCTGGAGCTGGAGTTCGAGTTCGCCAACCGCATCATGGCGTTTGCGATCGGACCGGTGTTCAACCAGATTGCCAACTCGCTGGTGGATGCCTTTGTCCAGCGCGCCCGCGAGGTGCACGGTGCCGGATAGTCCCACGGCGCCGGCAGCCGAGGACGGCATGATTCGGGTAGAGGTCGCCTATGCGCTCCCGGCGCGTCAGGTCATCCTGCCCCTGGTGGTGCCCGAGGGTACGACCGTGGACACCGCGTTGCGGCAGTCGGAGATCGAAAAGCAGTTCCCCGAGATCGACCTGGAGACGGTCAAGGTCGGGATCTTTGGCAAGATTACTCGACGCGACACGGTACTGCGGCCGCGTGATCGCATCGAGGTCTATCGGCCGCTGCTCGCGGACCCGAAGGAGGTGCGCCGCCAGCGTGCCGGAAAGGGCCGCAAAAAGCCGAGCAAGGGGGAGGGCGCCGGCGCGACAACCCCGGATTCTGCATCCGGCCCGAAAACCTGATCAGGCGTGCGCCGGAGAGCGGCGCGGCGTCAGTGGGCGTTCATGTCCACCGGGTGGTCTTCCTGCGCCACGGGCTGCGGGATGTTGGCCTCTACATGGCTGACTACGCCGTCGTCGAAATGGACCGTGACATGCTGGCGTTCGGTCGCGCCGAAGCCTGGCCGGCGGTGATAGATGTAGTCCCAGCGATCATCGGCGCGGAATGCGGCCTCCAGCTGTGGCGAACCCATCAGGAAGCGCACCTGCTGCGGTGTCATGCCGGGCTGGATCTGGGCGACCTGGGCTGGATCGATCACATTGCCTTGCTGCACGTCCAGACGGAACTGGTTGAAGCCGCCACAGGCGCTGAGCAGGCTTGCAGCCACGGCAATAGAAATGAGAATCTTAATCATCTGAACGGGCGGTCCTCGGCGTCTAGTGGGCCGTGAACGCGCATGGTACACCAAAGCATACCGCCGCCCTCAAGCCGGTGGTCGCAGGAAACAGGTGATGGAGACAAACAACCTCAAGAAGGCGGGGCTCAAGGTTACGCTGCCGAGGATGAAGATCCTCGAGATCCTCGAGACCTCGGAGACACGTCACCTGAGTGCCGAGGCGATTTATCGCGAATTGCTGGATTCCGGCGAGGAGATCGGTCTGGCGACGGTCTACCGCGTGCTGACCCAGTTCGAGGCCGCGGGGCTGGTGTGCCGGTTGCACCTGGAGGGCAATCAGGCCGTCTTTGAACTGGAGCGGGGCGGGCATCATGATCATATCGTCTGCAACCAGTGTGGCCGCGTGGAAGAATTCTTCGACGAGACCATCGAGCGGCGTCAGAGCGAGGTTGCCCAGCAACACGGTTTTTCCATCAAGGACCACGCCCTGGTCCTGTACGGCGACTGTCTGGACAGCGCCTGTCCGTACCGTCCTGCCTGACCACTTTCGGGGTGTTGCGCACCGAGGGCTGTTTGGCCCCGGGCGTTCAGGTGGCTCTGATTTGACCGCCTGCCTTGTTGAGGCTGGTCCTGGTTCGTCGCTTGGTGTTTACGGTGCCTTCGGTCCGCCGCCTGCCCGGCGCTGACTCGCCAGCGCGCCCCGCCCGTTTTTGATCAACAACTGGCTTTCTTGCTTGCCCAAGAAAGTACCCAAAGAAGGGCACCCGGATTTCGCCCGGGAACCTCGCTCCGGACGCGCTGGGCCGGTGGCGCTGAACTCGCTACGCCTTCGGCTTCGCTCAGACATCCAGCGCCTTCTCCCGGCCCATCACGCCCTCCGCGAGGGGCTCCATACGGGAGGCGAAGGTCAAGACAGAAGGCATTCCGACCCCGCGACACCACAACGGCCCTGCCACTTGAAAGCCCCTGGCGCCCGCGCCGCGGGCGCGGCACGCAACGGCCGCAGGCCGAGCGTGCCCAGGATGTTCGAAGACCCAGCCTTCATCCATTCGCAAGAACGTCCGGACGGCCGTTGTCTTGACCTTAACCCCCCGTTGTCGTCGCGCCGAGTGGAAAGGGTTTTCGCGGGATTCAAGGCGCTGGATGTCTGAGCGGAGCCGCAGGCGTAGCGAGTTCAGCGCCGCCCGCGAAAACCCTCGGAGCGAGGGAAACCCCGGCCCGCACAGCGGGCCGGGGTCGCGGCAGTCGGGCGTGTTTCTTGGTGACTTCTTTGCACGAGCAAAGAAGTCACTCGGGGCGCGCTGGCGAGTCAGCGCCTGGCAGGTCGCGGACCGAAGGCACCGTAAACACCGGATGCCGAACCAGGCCCAGCCACCACCAGGCAGGAAGCGGGCCGGAGGCAGTGCAGACACCCGATGCCGAACCGCGCGCGGGTGGTCGAGGAAGGCCCGGGTCAGGTGGATGCGGCGAGCTTCGCCGCGAAATGCGCGGGCGCGAAGCCCTCCCGCTGGCGCAGGTAGTCGGCCAGCTGCGCGGTGAAGTCGGTTGGCACGGAGTCGCGCACGGCCGGCATGTCACGCAGAGCTTCCCAGCGCCCGGCCAGCCGCGGGAAGCAATCCGCCTCCCATGGACTGTCCGGATCCTCCAGCAGCGTATAGCGCATCAGGATCGGGGCCAGCGCGGCGTCGATCAGCGAGAAATCCGGGGTGGCCAGGTGATCATCCCGCGTCATCTGCTGTTCCAGGCGCTCCAGGCCGCGAGCGGCGGTATGGCGTGCCAGCTCGAAGGCGTCTTCGGTGCTGGCGGTCATCCACTGGTACTGGGCGAGGGTCTGTTCCGAGAGGTACTCGATCCAGGCGCGTGTGCGGGCCTGTTCCAGCGGCTCCGCCGGCATCAGCGGGGGCGGGGTGATGGCATCGATGTACTCATTGATTACGGCCGATTCGAACAGGACGGTTTCGCGATCGACGATCAGCACGGGGACCTTGCCCAGCGGCGAGCGTTCGCGAAACCAGTCCGGTGGGTCGAGCAGGTTGATCAGGTCCAGCTCGAACGGGACCTTCTTGTATTTCAGCGTGATCACGCTACGCTGAACGAACGGACAGATAGCGAAACTGATCAGGTGCAGATGCGGCAGATTCATGGTGATGTTCGGCGTCCGCGGGTGGGGCGATTGCCGTCCCGAGTGGCCCCGGCCCGCCGGCTCCTCGCTTGGAAAGAACGCGCATTGTCTCCGCTCCGGTCGACCCGGGGAACCCTTGGGCAGGGGTAACGGGCCGGACGCGCCGGGCAGCGCCGGGCTGCGAATCGACAAGTGGCTGTGGGCTGCGCGTTTCTTCAAGACCCGTGCGCTGGCGACCGAGGCGGTCAGTGGCGGCAAGGTCCATGTGAATGGCGAGCGCTGCAAGCCGGCGCGGCGGCTGCATCCCGGTGATCGCCTGAGCATCCATCGTGGCCCCCAGGTCTGGGAGGTGGACGTGGTCGCGCTCCATGATCAGCGCCGACCGGCGAGCGAGGCCCGGACCCTGTATGCCGAGACCCCCGAAAGCGAGGCCCGGCGCGTAGCCGAAGGCGAGCGCCGCCGGGCCGAACGCGCTGCTGCCGACAGTGCCCCGGGGCGGCGGCCGGACAAGCGTGATCGGCGCAAGATTCGCCGTTTTATCCGGCAGGATGCCAGTGACAGGAGCGACCCCGAATGAGTCTACCCGCAGGTGCCGGCGGCGCCCCGGTCACGCCCAGGCTTGCGGTCGACCTGGTGATCCATCACCCGGCGCAGCCGGGTCGTGTGCTGGTGATCGAGCGCCGTAATCCCCCGCATGGCTGGGCCTTGCCGGGTGGTTTTGTCGATGTGGGCGAGACCACCGAGCATGCGGCGGTACGCGAGGCGCGTGAGGAAACCGGCCTGGAGGTCACGCTGGAGACCCTGCTTGGTGTGTATTCCGACCCCGGTCGTGATCCACGCGGACACACCGTCAGTGCGGTCTACATCGCCCGTGGTCAGGGCCAGGCGCGGGCGGCCGACGATGCCGCTGACTGCGCCTGGCTGGCGCCGGATGATCCGGGCCAGGTCCTGGTCTTCGATCATCGGCGCATCCTGGATGATTATCTGCGCTACCGTCTGACCGGCGATACCGCCGCCCTGCATCGCGTTTAAAAAGCGGGATGAACCGGGCCAAGCTGTTACCATACGGGCCTTTCGACCACCGATACGGCTTCGAGTGACACAGGCAGACCCCGCAACCCGATCCCGTCGCGACGGCGACTTGCCGGAACCGCGCGTCTACGAGCGTGCGGAACACGGCATCTCGCGCGCCCTGATCGACGATAACGCCCTGAAGGTGCTCTACCGCCTGCGGGAGGCCGGTTACCGTGCCTGCCTGGTGGGGGGCGGCGTGCGCGATCTGCTGCTGGGGCGCGAACCCAAGGATTTCGATGTCGCCACTGATGCGACGCCGGAACAGGTGCGGGGCCTGTTCCGCAACTGCCGTCTGATCGGGCGTCGCTTCCGTCTGGCACATGTCCTGTTCGGTCGCGAGATGATCGAGGTCGCTACCTTCCGCGCGCCGCATGACGACGCCGAGGGTGACGAGCAGGTGGCCTTGTCCGACGAGGGCCGCATCTTGCGCGACAACCGCTACGGCACGATCGAGCAGGATGCGGTGCGGCGCGACTTCAGCGTGAACGCACTGTATTACGACATCGAGGATTTCTCGGTGCTGGATTACACCGGCGGCGTCGAGGACCTGCGCGCGGGGGTGTTGCGCTTGATCGGGGATGATGTCGAGACGCGCCTGCGCGAGGACCCGGTGCGCATGCTGCGCGCGGTGCGCTTCTCCGCCAAGCTGGGGCTGCGTATTGCCCCCGAGGTCGAGGCGGGCATCCGGGATGTGGCCACGCTGATGCAGACCGTGGCGCCGGCGCGTCTGTTCGACGAGGTGATCAAGCTGTTCCACAGCGGTGCGGCGGTCACCTGTCTGGACGAGCTGGAACGCTTCGGGCTGTTCGCGCCCATGTTCCCGGAGGCGGCCGCGTGCTTCGCCGACCCGGAGACGGGGGCCGATCGTCGCCAGTTCCTGGTCGAATCGCTGCTGAATACCGACAAGCGCATCAACGAGGGGCTGGGTGTCAATCCGGCCTTTCTCTACGCGGCGATCCTGTGGGCCCCGGTTCAGGTGGAGGCGGCGGCGCGCATCGAGGCCGGGGAGCAGGAGATCCCGGCCTGGCAACAGGCGATGGCCGAGGTGCTGGATCGTCAGGTGAAGACGGTCTCGATCCCCAAACGGTTCAGCCTGGTCGTGCGCGAGATCTGGGAGCTGCAGGCCCGGCTGGAGCGTTCCCGGGGCGGGCGCGCACTGCGTCTGCTGACGCATCCGCGGTTTCGCGCCGGCTATGACTTCCTGTGTCTGCGCGCCCGCGCCGGGGATGCCGATCCGGAGTTGTGCCGCTGGTGGACCGAGCTTCAGGAGCAGGACGAGGCCGGGCAGAAGGCCCTGGCGGGCACGGCTTCAGGGAAAGGCCCCAAGGGCCGCGCGCGTCGTGGCGGTCGTCGGCGCCGGCGTGGCCGCAAGGGTGATTCCGGGGGCGGCGGCCAGGACGGTGGCAGCGGCAATTCCCCTTCCGGGGGCGATCAGGGGGGTAGCGAATGACCACCACCAGTAGTGGCGTTCAGGCCTATATTGGTATTGGTGCGAACCTGGGCGATCCCGAGGCCCAGGTTCGCGAATCGTTTGTGCGTCTGGCCCGCGATCTGCCACAGACGCGCCTGACCGGTCGGTCACGCCTGTTTCGCAACCCGCCGATGGGCCCCCAGGACCAGCCCGACTATGTAAACGCGGTGGCCCGTCTGCAGACACGCCTGGCGCCTCTGGAATTGCTGGAGGGGTTGCAGGCGATCGAATGCGCCTGCGGCCGCGAGCGTGACGGCACCCGCTGGGGGCCGCGGCTTCTGGACCTGGATCTGCTGCTGTTCGGCGACCGGCAGCTGGAACTGCCCGGGCTGCAGGTGCCGCACACCGGTATCGCCGAACGGGACTTCGTGGTGCTTCCTCTGCTGGAACTGGCGCCGGGGCTGCGAATCCCGGGCCTGGGTGCGCTGGAACCGCTCGCGCAGCGCTTCGACGGCGCAGGGCTGATACCGATCAAGGAGCCGGGGGAAGACAAGGCGATCGCGGAGGGCCGCGGATGAGCCTCGGTGATTTCGACTTTATCGCGGTGGAGGGTCCCATCGGTGTCGGAAAGTCGAGCCTGGCGCAGCGGCTGGCCGAACACCTCGGGGCCGAGGGTATCTTCGAGGCCCCCGACGAGAACCCGTTTCTTGACCGTTTTTATCAGGACCCGGGCAAGCATGCCCTGGCGACCCAGCTGCATTTTCTGGTGCAGCGTGTGCGCCAGCTGACGCCGATGGCGCAGAAGGGCCTGTTCGAGCAGCGACACGTATCCGATTACCTGATGGACAAGGACCCGCTGTTTGCCGAGCTGAATCTCCACCCGGACGAACTGGAGATCTATCGCGAGATGTTCCGCCACCTGCGTGGCGGGCTGCCGCAGCCGGATCTGGTGATCTATCTGCAGGCGCCGGTGGATGTGTTGCAGGAACGCATCCGGCAGCGGGCCCGACCGTATGAACGTCACATCCATGGCGGTTACCTGGAACGGCTGAACGCCGCCTACGCGGAGTTCTTCTATCATTTCGAGGGGCCGGCACTCGTGATCGTGAACGCCACCGAGATCGACTGGGTACACAACCCGGCCGATTTCGACCAGTTGATGCAGTTTCTGGAGTCGGTTCAGGGTGGACGGCACTACTTCAATCCGTTGCCGATCTCGCTCTAGGGGCCTGTCAGTTTTGGGCAATCGTCGCGAGCGTGTTGGGGGCGTGAGGCCCTCTTTTGGGTCTCTTGATGCGTGTAGCGGGGACGATGTAACGAGAACGAGCGGAAACGGGGACCGTTCCCCTGTACGCGCAGCAGATCTGTCCCAAACCCGACAGGCTCCCAGGCGAGCCGGACTGCCCGGGGAGGCATGAGGATGCGGCCGATTACCGTGAATACCCTGGCAAGACGCAAGGAGGCCGGCGAGCCTATTACCTGCCTGACGGCCTATGATGCGGCCTTTGCTGGTCTTCTGGACCGCTGCGGGGTGGATGTGATCCTGGTGGGCGATTCCCTGGGCATGGTGGTCCAGGGTCATGCGACTACCCTGCCGGTTACGCTGGAGGACATGGTCTACCACGTTGCCGGTGTGGCCCGCGGCAGCACGCAGGCCCTGATCATGGCGGACATCCCGTTCCTGGGCGACGTGGATCCGGCCACCGCGCTGGCCCAGGCCGGGGCGCTGCTGCGCGCGGGGGCGCACATGGTCAAGATCGAGTGTGGTGCGATCGAGGTGCCGGTCGTCGAGCGGCTGGTTGCCGCCGGGATCCCCGTCTGCGCCCACCTGGGGCTGACACCGCAGGCCGTGCATCGCTTTGGCGGACACCGGGTCCAGGGACGCGACCCGAGGGCGGCGGCGGAGATGGAATCGCTGGCCGCACGTCTGGAGGATGTCGGCGCGCAGGCCCTGCTGCTGGAAGGCATCCCGGAGAGTCTGGCCGATGCCATTGTGCGCAGTGCCGGGGTGCCCGTGATCGGTATCGGTGCCAGCCCCCGCTGCGATGGCCAGGTGCTGGTGCTGTCCGATGTGCTCGGCCTGACGCCGGAGCCGCCGCGTTTCGCACGGGACTTCCTCGCCGATGGCGGTTCCCTGGAGGGTGCGGTAAAGGCGTACTGCGAGGCCGTACGCACGCGAGCGTTTCCGCAGTCCGGTGTGCATACCTTCCGTTAGGAGACACGGATCCATGCTGCCCCTTTATCCGTGTCTCCCCCGGGACCAGGACGGACCTGACGCATGAGAATACTGCGTGATCGGCGACAGTTGGTCGCCATGCATCAAGAGTGGTCGCGTAAGGGGCGCGGCACCGTGGCGCTGGTGCCCACCATGGGCAATCTCCACGAGGGTCATTTGACCCTGATTCGCCATGCGCGGGCGCGCGCCCAGCAGGTGGTGGTGTCGATCTTCGTGAACCCGCTGCAGTTTGATCGCGTCGAGGACCTGGAACGCTATCCGCGCACTCTGGAGGCGGATGCCCGGCTGGCGGCCGATGCCGGTGTCGATGCGCTGTTCTGCCCCAGTAGCGAGGACATGTACCCCGATGACGGGGTGTCCCCGGTGCGAGTGGTGGTGCCGGTGCTGTCGGAGATCCTGGAAGGCGCCTACCGTCCGGGGCATTTTGATGGCGTGGCAACCGTGGTGACCAAGCTGTTTAACCTGGTGCGGCCCGACCTGGCCCTGTTCGGCGAGAAGGACTACCAGCAGTTCAAACTGATCGAACGCATGGTGCAGGGTCTGGACATCCCGACCCGGGTGGAGGCGGTCCCCATCGTGCGCGAGCCGGACGGGCTGGCCTTCAGCTCGCGCAACAGCCAGTTGCCCGAATCGGCGCGCTCCGTGGCGCCCGCACTCAAGCGGGTGCTGGACGAGGTCGCCAGCGTTTGCCGCACCGCGACCGTATTCGAGGCCGATCGTGTCCCCGAAGTGGAGGGGCGCGCCTGCGAGCGCCTGCGCGCGGCCGGGTTCGATCCGGAATACCTGTCGATCCGGCGCGTCGATGACCTGCTGGAGCCGGAAGCGGGGGTGCCGCTGGCGGAACAGGACCTGGTGGTCCTGGCCGCGGCCTGGCTGGAGGACGTGCGTCTGATTGACAATGTCCGCACCCGCACCGACTGAGCCCATCGTTTTGTCACCACGAAGCCCGCGCCAGGGAGACGCTGATTGAATCCCACGTCCGCGTGGGCGCCCCCAGTTTCTGGAGACAAGCGTTCCGAGACAAGGCGCCTCAAACAGCGGGTAGAGGTTCTACCCGCCCGTTTCTGATGGATGCGGGGCGCAACGCAGGATCGGGCCATATTCATTCAGAATCGGGGGGGGCACCAACCCCACAAGCTATTGAAAGCAGCGGCTCGGTCGCCCGTTTTTGAGCAACAACGGGCGTGGGAGCGGCGTTGCGGTTCCCTTGCGCGAATGACTGCACGGCCGTCACCGCGCATTGAACGCACACAAAAGCGACTCGAGCGCGGACGTGCGTTTCAATCAGCGTCTCCCTGGCACGAAGCGGTTCAAGGCCGATTGACAGGAAGGCGGGGAGAGCGTGACCCAACCGGGCTTGCCACGGCGCCGGGGCCAGAATGCGCGTGACCGATTGCGCTGCGCCGCACACTGCTCGGCTCGCAGTCCTTGCGTCTGCCTGTGAATGCGTTTTCCTGCGCGGGCTTTGCGGTGCAAAACACGGCCCCGAACAGGTGAGTTTGCCGTGGTCGCCGGGATCGCGGATAATTCGGCGCCCCCAGAGGTTATCGCCGGGAAAATCGCCGATGCACGTCACCATGCTCAAGGGCAAGCTGCACAAGGCCCAGGTCACTCATTGCGAGCTGGAGTACGAGGGTTCTTGCGCCATTGATACGCGGCTGCTGGAAGCCGCCGGCATCCTGCCGTTCGAGCAGATCCAGATCTACAACGTGGACAACGGCGAGCGCTTCACTACCTACGCGATCGAGGGCGAGCCGGGCTCCGGCATCATCTCGGTGAATGGCGCGGCCGCGCACAAGGCGGCGGTGGGGCATCGCGTGATCATCTGTGCCTATGCGCAGATGGAGGCAACCGCGGCCCGCGAATACACCCCGAATCTCGTGTATCTCGACGCCCGCAACGCGATCGTGCGCACGGGCCACGATATTCCAGTGCAGGCCGCCTGAGGACCTGCTGCCCGCGTCCGTCCCGCAAGTTGTCGGGAAAAGGGCACACGGCTATCCTCCACGCCCATGAATCTTCACGAATTTCAGGCCAAGGCGCGCTTTCGCGACGCCGGCATCCCCGTTCCCGACGGACAGGTGATCACCCACGCCGACGAGCTCCCCGCGGCCTGGCAGGCGCTGGGCGGCGAGCGCGTGCTGGTCAAGGCTCAGGTGCATTCCGGCGGGCGCGGCAAGGCCGGCGGCGTGGTGATGGCGGATTCCCCCGAGGCGGCACGCGAGGCGGCGGAGAAGCTGCTGGGTTCGCGCCTGGTCACCGGCCAGAGCGGCCCCGAGGGCCTGCCGGTGGATCAGCTCCTGCTGGAACCGGCTGCCGATATCGCCCGCGAGTTCTATTTCGCCCTGCTGGTGGATCGTGCCCGCGAGCGCCTGGCGCTGGTGGTCTCCGCCGAAGGGGGCATGGACATCGAGACCCTCGCCGCCGAGCGTCCCGAGGCGGTGATCACCCTGCCGATCCACCCGGTCACGGGCGTGATGCCGTTTCACGGGCGCCGGGTCGCCTTTGCCCTCGGACTGTCGGGCGAGCCGGCGAAGGCGATGGCCCAGCTGGTAACCAATGCCCATGCCCTGTTCCAGCAGCTGGATGCGCAGCTGCTGGAGATCAACCCGCTGGTGCTGACCGCTGACGATCAGCTCCTGGCCATCGACGCCAAGCTGACCGTGGACGACTCCGCCGCCTACCGCCAGAAGGCGCTGATGGCCGAACGCGACGTGCGCCAGCGCGACCCGGCCGAAGAAGAGGCGCACGAGCACGACCTCAACTACATCCGCCTGGATGGTTCCATCGGCTGCATGGTGAACGGTGCGGGCCTGGCCATGGCCACCATGGATCTGATCAAGCACCACGGCGGCGAGCCGGCCAACTTCCTGGATGTGGGCGGCGGCACGACGGTGGAGCGGGTCACGGCCGCGTTCAAACTGATCCTGTCGGACCCTTCGGTAAGTGCGGTACTGGTGAATATCTTTGGCGGCATCGTGCGCTGCGACCTGATCGCCGAGGGCATCATTGCCGCGATCCGCGAGGTGCAGGTCCAGGTGCCGGTGGTGGTGCGGCTGGAAGGTACCAATGCGGAGCAGGGCCGCGAGGCGCTGGCGCGTTCCGGTCTGGACGTGATCCCGGCCGCGGATCTCGACCGAGCGGCGCGTGCCGTGGTGGAGGCCGTGGCATGAGCATCCTTGTCGACCGCGATACAAAGGTGATCTGCCAGGGCTTTACCGGCAAGCAGGGCAGCTTCCACTCCGAGCAGGCGATCGCGTACGGCACACAGCTGGTCGGGGGTGTGACGCCCGGGAAGGGCGGGCAGACGCATCTGGACCGTCCGGTGTTCGATAGCGTCGCCGATGCGGTGGCGCAGACCGGCGCGACCGTCAGCATGATTTATGTCCCGGCCCCATTCGCGGCGGATGCGATCTGCGAGGCGGCGGATGCCGGCATCGAGTTGGCCGTATGCATCACCGAGGGTATCCCGGTACAGGACATGATCCGGGTGAAGCAGGTCCTCGCCGGCAGCCCGACCCGTCTGATTGGTCCGAACTGCCCCGGCATCATCACCCCGGATGCCTGCAAGGTCGGCATCATGCCCGGCTACATCCACCAGCGCGGGCGCATCGGCATCGTTTCGCGCTCCGGCACCCTGACCTACGAGGCGGTCAAGCAGACCTCGGATCGGGGGCTGGGTCAGAGTACCTGTATCGGCATCGGCGGCGATCCGATCCAGGGACTCGATTTTGTCGACTGCCTGCGGCTGTTCCGCGACGATCCGGAGACCGACGGCGTGCTGCTGGTCGGCGAGATCGGTGGCGATGCCGAGGAACGCGCCGCGCGCTATATCGAGAGCGAATTCGACAAGCCCGTGGCGGCCTACATCGCGGGCGCCACCGCGCCGCCCGGACGTCGCATGGGGCATGCCGGGGCGATCATCGCCGGTGGCCAGGGCACGGCCGAACAGAAGATGGCGGCCCTGCGCGCGGCCGGGGCGAGCGTGGCCGAGAGCCCGGCCGAGCTCGGCCAGGCCATGCAGTCCGCGCTCGATCGCGTCTGACCCTCGGCGATGGCGTCTGCCGATGACCTGCCGCTGGCCCTGGCCCAGATCAACCCGATCGTGGGCGGGCTGGACACCAACCGCCACCTGATCGAGGACGCCATCGCACAGGCCCGCGCCGCTGGTGCGCGCGCAGTGGTCTTCCCTGAACTTGCCCTGACCGGTTACCCCCCGGAGGACCTGCTGTTGCGCCCGGCCTTCCTGCGCGCGGTGGAACAGACTCTGGCGGCGATCACGTGCGCGGTGCAGGGCATCGACGTGATCCTTGGCGCGCCCGTAAGCACCGAGCAAGGCCTGGTGAATGCCGCGCTGTGGCTGCGCGACGGCCGCGAGATCGCGCGCTATGCCAAGCAGGTCCTGCCCAATTATTCGGTATTCGACGAACAGCGCTATTTTGTTGCCGGCGAGCAGGCCTGTGTGGTCGAGCTCGCGGGCTGGCGGATCGGCCTGACCGTCTGCGAGGACATCTGGCAGGCGGCGCCGGCCGCTTCCGCAAAGGCGGCCGGCGCCGAACTGATCCTGAACCTGAATGCCTCGCCCTATCATCGCGGCAAGGCCGAGGAGCGCCTGCAGGTGGTGGGCGCGCGCGTGGCCGAGACCGACTGCCCGGTGGTCTACGTGAACCAGGTGGGCGGGCAGGACGAACTGGTGTTCGACGGCCGCTCCTTCGTACACGACGCTGCGCACGGCGCGCGCGCGGTGCTGCCGGCCTGGGCGACCGGGTATGCGCTGGTGCAGGCCGGGCGCGGACCGTCGGGGGTCGAGTTGCAGCCGCGGCCCGAGACCATGCATCTGTCCGCCTGCGGGATCCGCCCGACCCTGGCCGATCCCGGCCCGGAGCCGGACGAGGCGGATGCCCGCGACCTCTACCAGGCCCTGATGATCGGCATTCGCGACTATGTCGCCAAGACGGGGTTTCCCGGCGTCCTGCTGGGCCTGTCCGGAGGGATCGATTCGGGGCTGACGGCCGCGCTGGCCGTGGATGCGCTGGGTCCGGCCGCTGTGACGGCGGTCATGATGCCGTATCGCTACACCGCGTCCATGAGTATCGAGGACGCCGAGGCGCAGGCCCGGCTGCTGGGGATCGAATACCACGAGATCGCGATTGAGCCGATGGTGCAGGACTTCCTCGAGGGGCTGTCACCGGCGTTTGCTGCGATGCCTGCCCACGCGGGAGATGTGACTGAGCAGAACCTGCAGTCGCGGGCCCGTGGGGTACTGCTGATGGCGCTGTCGAACCGCAGCGGCAAGCTGCTGCTGGCCACCGGCAACAAGTCGGAGATGGCCGTAGGCTACTCCACATTGTACGGCGACATGAACGGCGGCTTCGCTCCGCTCAAGGACGTCTCCAAGCAGTGGGTGTACCGCCTGGCGCGCTGGCGCAACACGCGCGGCGCGGCGATCCCCGAGCGGGTGATCGAACGCCCGCCCAGCGCCGAACTGGCACCTGACCAGAAGGATGCCGATTCGTTGCCACCCTACGAGGTGCTGGACGCGGTGCTGGAGGCCTTTGTCGAGCAGGAGCGCTCGGTGGACGCGATTGTGGCCGATGGCTTTGACCGGGTCACCGTGGAGCGCATCGCGCGGCTGGTGTTCCGGGCCGAGTACAAGCGCCGTCAGGCCCCGCCGGGCGTCCGTGTCAGCCGCCGGGCCTTCGGCCGCGACCGGCGCTACCCGATCACCTCCGGCTACCACCCCGACTGATCCACACCGGCGCGCGCTGGCTTTGACCGGGCCCTTCTCCGTGCCTTCGTGCGCTTTGGGGTGAATCCGGAGCCGCTTCGAACGTTGCGAGGGGGCGGGAATCGCGGCGCAGGGCCGGGGGTTTGATACACTTTCGGCGAACCGCTCAGCGCCCGCGTGGCGGGCACAACCAAAGGGATTCGCATGAAGAAGATCGAGGCGATCATCAAGCCGTTCAAGCTGGAGGATGTTCGCGAGGCCCTGACCGAGATGGGCATTGCCGGCATGACCGCGACCGAGGTTCAGGGCTTCGGACGGCAGAAGGGCCATACCGAACTGTACCGGGGGGCGGAATACGTGGTCGACTTCCTGCCCAAGGTCAAACTGGAGCTGGTCGTGGATGATGACCGCGTGGATACCTGTATTGACGCGATCGTGAAGGCCTCGCGCACCGGCAAGATCGGAGACGGCAAGATCTTTGTCTCCGACATGTCGCGGGTGGTTCGTATTCGCACCGGGGAGGAGGGCAGCGAGGCCCTTTGAAGAACCGTTCCGCGTGCGCTTGATGGGTCCTTAAAGCGCACGAAGAAGGTCAAGGGCGGTTCACAGGAAGCTGGGCAGACGGGAAGGATGAGCGGGTGTCGCGGATGTTCGGGGCTGTAACGGCACCAGCCAACCCCGGCTCCCCACACCCGGGGCATCATCCTTCTCCTCTTCGAGTCTTCCTGTAGACGCTTTCCGCTGTACCGAAGCGGACCGAACGAGCGCCCGGGGGTGGCTCAGTTGGTGAGGAACGGGATGCGGTCCAGCACGGGCCACAAGCCGCCGCGTTCGTGACCGTCGATCGCGACCAGTTCACCGGCGCGAGCGGCCACGGCGGCATCCGGGTAGTTCAGCTCCAGTACCGTCATCGTGTTCTCGGCGTGGTCGTCCAGACCCAGTTCGCTGTAGGCGCGGTAGAGCACGGAGAGGGCCCGGGGCATGACCTCGGAGCCGGGATAAACGGCCACTATGTTGCGGGCGCGCTGGGCCGTCGCTACCCAGGCAGTGCGTTCCATGTAGAACTCGGCCACGCGCAGTTCGTAGGCGGCCAGTGCGTTGCGGATAAAGATCATGCGCTGGTAGGCGTCCGCAGCGTAACGGCTGTCCGGAAATTCCCGGATCAGGCGGTCGAAATCCTGGAAGGCGCGATCAAAGGGTTCCGGGTCCATCTCGGCGGGGTCGCGCGGGAACAGGTTGGACAGAATCCCCTGCTGGCGGTTGAAGTTGATCAACCCGCGCAGGTAGTACGCATAATCCAGGTTCGGGTGACGCGGATTCAGCTGCACGAAGCGATCGACTGCAGCCAGGGCCGGTTCCGGCTCGCCGGCCTTGTAATAGGCGTAGGGGATCTCGATCTGGGCCTGCTGGGCGTAGCGTCCGAAGGGATAACGGGCCTCGAGTTTTTCGTAGTAGTCGACGGCCAGGTCGTAGTTGCGCTCATTGAGGGCGTTCTTGGCCTCGCCGTAGAGCTGGCTGGCTGACCAGCCCAGCGTGGGATCTTCGCGCCCTCCGGCACAGCCGGCGACCACGAGAGCCACGAGCAGAACGACGAGCAGGCGCGGCAGTTGCGGGACAAACATCACGGCGAGGCCTCACAGATGAATCAAAGTCCACGGATTCTACAACATCACGCCCCGGTGGCGGCGAGCAGGGCGAGGCGATGAGCACGACCCGCGAGGCCTTTCTGCCGGAGGAGGCGGCCGGGCAGCGCCTGGATGCGGCGCTGGCGCGCCTGTTTCCGGAGTACTCCCGCAGTCAGTTGACGCAGTGGCTGAAGGAAGGCGCTCTGCGGGTTGACGGGGCGCATCCGCGTCCGCGCACGCCGGTTCAGGGCGGGGAACGGGTGGAACTGAGCCCCCCGGATGCGCCGGTACTGGCGGCAGAACCCGAACCCATCGCGCTGGACATCGTATATGCGGATGCCGCGATACTGGTGATCAACAAGCCCGCCGGGCTGGTGGTGCATCCGGCGGCCGGGCATCGCGACGGTACCCTGGTCAACGGATTGCTGCACCATGCCCCGGAACTGGCGCAACTGCCGCGGGCGGGGGTGGTGCACCGTCTGGACAAGGACACCACCGGCCTGATGGTGGTCGCGCGCACCCCGGAGGCCCAGACGGCCCTGGTGCGGCAGTTGCAGGCGCGCACGGTGCACCGCGAATACCGCGCGCTGGTGCAGGGCCGGGTCATCAGCGGATCCACCATCGACGAACCGATCGGGCGTCATCCGGTCGACCGCAAGCGCCAGGCGGTCACCGCCGGCGGCAAGCCCGCCGTAACCCATTACCGCGTGGCCGAGCGCTTCCCGGCCCACACGCTCCTGAATGTGCGCCTGGAGACCGGACGCACTCACCAGATCCGGGTCCACATGGCGTATGTCCGGCATCCGATTGTGGGCGATCTGACCTACGGGGGGCGGCCGCGCCCGGTCCGGGGCATGAGCGAGGCAATTCGTGCGACCCTGGCGGCCTGCAAGCGCCAGGCCCTGCACGCGGCGCGGCTGGAGTTCGAACACCCCGTCACCGGCGCACCCTGCAGCTTCGAGGCCCCGTTGCCGGCGGATTTCGCGGCTTTGCTGACCGCCCTGCGCGACGATGCCGGGGGGCATCCGGATGGCTGAGCCCCTGTCCCTGCTCGTGCCGCCCCCGGCGGCATTGCCGGCGCCGGTACGCGCGCTGCAGACCACACGTCGGGGCGGTGTCAGCCCCGCCCCCTGGGACACGCTGAACCTGGCCCTGCACACGGGTGATGAGCGCGCACGTGTCGCTGCAAACCGGCAACGCCTGGAGCAAGAGTTGGGGCTTGCGCAGGCGGTCGACTGGCCGCGTCAGGTCCACGGCACGCAGGTGGTCCGGGCCGAGGATCTGCAGGCGGCGCAGGCGCAGGGCATGACCCTCGAGGCCGATGCCGTGGTCACCGACCGCCCCGGCGTGGTCTGTGCGGTGCAGACCGCCGACTGCCTGCCCGTGGTAATGGCCACTGCCGATGGCCGGGCCGTGGGTGTGGCTCATGCCGGCTGGCGCGGTCTGGTCGGTGGCGTGCTTGAGGCGACCCTGGAGGCCCTGCACGCAGGGCGTCCGGATGCTCCGGTGCAGGCCTGGATGGGCGCGTCCATCGGGCCGGGGGCCTTCGAGGTCGGACCCGAAGTCCGCGCGGCCTTCCTGGAGCAGGACCCGGGGGCCGGGGCCGCCTTTGTTGCGGCTGGGGCAGGCCGTCTGCTGGCGGACCTGTACCAGCTGGCCCGCAGACGGCTCGAGCGCGCGGGCGTGCGCCGCGTGGCCGGCGGTGGCCGCTGCACCTTCCGCGAGGCGGAACACTTCTTTTCCTACCGTCGCGACGGTGAGACCGGGCGCATGGGCACGCTGGTGTGGATCGAGCCACTCCAGGGAGACGCTGATTGAATCGCACGTCCGCGTGGGTGCCCCCAGTTTCTGGAGACAAGCGTTCCGAGACAAGACGCATCGTACAGCGGGTAGTGGTTCTACCCGCCCGTTTCTGATGGATTCGGGGCGCAACGCAGGATCGGGCCATATTCATTCAGAATCGGGGGGCACCAACCCCACAAGCTATTGAAAGCAGGCGCTCGGCCGCCCGTTTTTTGATCAACAACGGGCGCGGGAACGGCGTTGCGGTTCTCCTGTAGCAGAGTGACTGCACGGCCGTCACCGCGCATTAAACGCACGCAAAAGCGACTCGAGCGCGGACGTGCGATTCAATCAGCGTCTCCCTGGTGGGCCATGCGGATTGGGGACGGATCTGCTGCCCCATGCTCACGACGATCGCCCCAACCCGACAGGCCCCTGGCCCTGGCCGCTCCCCCTCAACGGCGGTCGTTTGTCGCGATCCTCCTTGAAGCCGCCCGGGTTGCCCCCATGATTCGTGTCAGTTCACCAAGATTTGACCGAGGGGTTTCCCAATGCGAATGGATCGCCTGACTACCAAATTCCAGGCCGCAATCGCCGATGCGCAGTCACTTGCCGTTGGCCGCGACCACCAGTTCATCGAGCCGTCCCACCTGCTGCTGGCCCTGCTGGATCAGGATGGCGGTACCGTGCGTCACGTGCTCGACCGCGCGGGTGTTAACGTGCGCCAGCTGCGCTCGGCCCTGGGCGAGGCCCTGGACCGCATGCCGCGTGTCGAGGGCGCAGCCGGGGAGGTCCACGTCTCCAATGACCTGGGGCGTTTGCTGAATGTCTGCGACAAGCTGGCCCAGCAGAACAAGGACCAGTACATCTCCAGCGAGTTGTTCCTGCTTGCCGCCGTCGACGAGAAGGGCGGCGTGGGCGAGATGTTGCGCAATGCCGGCGCCAACAAGGACGCGCTGGACAAGGCCATTCATGACATCCGCGGTGGCAGCCAGGTGGACAACCCGGACGCCGAGGAGAGCCGCCAGGCGCTGGAGAAGTACACCACGGACCTCACCGAGCGCGCCGAGCAGGGCAAGCTGGACCCGGTGATCGGGCGGGATGAGGAGATCCGTCGCTCGATCCAGGTGTTGCAGCGCCGCACCAAGAACAACCCGGTGCTGATCGGTGAACCGGGGGTCGGGAAGACGGCGATCGTCGAGGGTCTCGCCCAGCGCATCGTCAACGGCGAGGTCCCCGAGGGACTGAAGGACAAGCGCGTGCTGGCGCTGGACCTGGGCGCGCTGCTGGCCGGCGCCAAGTACCGCGGCGACTTCGAGGAACGGTTGAAGTCCGTGCTCAAGGAGCTGTCGCAGGAAGAGGGTCGCGTCATCCTGTTCATCGACGAGATCCATACGCTGGTGGGCGCCGGCAAGGCCGAGGGCGCGATGGACGCCGGCAACATGCTCAAGCCGGCGCTGGCGCGCGGCGAGCTGCACTGCATCGGTGCGACCACCCTTAACGAATACCGCGAGAACATTGAGAAAGACGCCGCGCTGGAGCGGCGCTTCCAGAAGGTGCTGGTGGACGAGCCGACCCAGGAGGACACCATCGCGATCCTGCGCGGGCTGAAGGAGCGCTACGAGGTGCACCACGGGATCGAGATCACCGATCCGGCCATTGTCGCGGCCGCGCAGCTCTCGCAGCGCTACATTACGGACCGCCAGTTGCCGGACAAGGCGATCGACCTGATCGACGAGGCGGCCAGCCGGATCAAGATGGAGATCGACTCCAAGCCGGAGTCCATGGACCGTCTGGAACGCCGCCTGATCCAGCTGAAGATCGAACGCGAGGCCCTGAAGAAGGAATCCGACGAGGCCTCGAAGAAGCGACTCGACACCCTGGAAGACGAGATCGAGCGTCTGGGGCGCGAGTACTCCGACCTGGAAGAGGTCTGGAAATCCGAGAAGGCCTCGGTCTCCGGTGCCGCGCAACTGAAGGAAGAGCTGGAACGCGCCCGCCTGGAGCTGGAGACGGCCCGCCGTGCCGGGGATCTCTCGCGCATGTCCGAGTTGCAGTACGGGCGTATTCCGGACCTGGAGAAGTCCCTGGCCATGGCTCACGAGATGGAGACCCAGGAGACCCGGCTGCTGCGCACCAACGTGACGGACGAAGAGGTCGCCGAGGTCGTCTCGCGCTGGACCGGTATCCCGGTCGCCAAGATGCTGGAGGGCGAGAAAGACAAGCTGCTGCGGATGGAACAGGCGATCGGCGACCGCGTGGTTGGCCAGACCGAGGCGGTCAATGCGGTGGCCAACGCCATCCGCCGCTCCCGCGCGGGTCTGTCCGACCCGAACCGCCCGAACGGCTCGTTCCTGTTCCTCGGGCCGACCGGCGTGGGCAAGACCGAGCTGACCAAGGCGCTGGCCGGGTTCCTGTTCGACACGCAGGAGGCCATGGTGCGCATCGACATGTCCGAGTTCATGGAGAAGCACTCCGTGGCGCGGCTGATCGGGGCGCCCCCGGGCTATGTTGGTTACGAGGAAGGTGGCTACCTGACCGAGGCCGTGCGCCGCAAGCCGTACTCGGTGATCCTGCTCGACGAGGTCGAGAAGGCGCACCCGGATGTGTTCAACGTGCTGCTGCAGGTGCTGGATGACGGTCGCCTGACCGACGGCCACGGCCGCACCGTGGACTTCCGCAACACGGTGATCGTGATGACCTCCAATCTGGGCTCGCAGCAGATCCAGGAGATGGCTGGCGAGGAGAACTACGCCGTGATGAAGAGCGCGGTAATGGAGATCGTCGGGCACCACTTCCGCCCCGAGTTCATCAACCGCGTGGACGACGTGGTGGTGTTCCATCCGCTGGCGCGCGAACAGATCCGCGCGATCGCGGATATCCAGCTCCAGTACCTGCGCAGGCGACTGGAAGAGCGCGACCTGGGCCTGACCATCACCGACGCCGCGCTGGACCACCTGGGGGCCGCGGGCTTCGACCCGGTCTACGGGGCGCGTCCGCTCAAGCGGGCGATCCAGACCCAGCTGGAGAACCCGCTGGCGCAGGCGCTGCTGGCCGGCGAGTTCGGTCCCGGCGACACCATCGCGGTGGACATCCAGGGTGACCAGCTCCACTTCGGGAAGACCGCCGCCGCTGCCTGACGCAGCATCGCAGCTTGACCCTGTACAAGGCCCGCCTGCGCGGGCCTTTTTTGACCACGGTGACTTTCCCGCGAGGCGGGCTTGCACAACGCGGTATGCTGAAGAATCCAGCACCGCGGGCGGGTCACGCAGCGGGTGCCGACGCTCGCACTCCGTCTCGAATCGGGTGTCTTGCACCGTGGCGGGGCATCCGTTCGCGACGTCCGTGGACGATCGGCGTAGGCTGGGGACGGAAACGGGTTCCGGGCGCATGTCGCGCATACAGCGGGGGGTGCCATGCAGGTATTCGAATGCGAGGTTTGCCACCAGGCGGTGCATTTCGACAACACGATCTGTACCAGCTGCGGGCACCGGCTGGGGTTTCGCCCGGATGCCCTGAGGGTCTCGGCACTGGTGATGGCGGGGGACGCGAAGGATGCCGGCGGGCGTCCGATCCCCGGCGGTTTGTGGCGGGTCGCGGACGACCCGTCCGGGCGTTTGTACCGCCAGTGTCGGCACTATGCCGTGGATGCGGTGTGCAACTGGCTGGTCCCGCATGATGACCCGGATCCCTTCTGCCGCGCCTGCCGTCTGAACAGGACCATTCCGGATCTCAGTGTCCCCGGCAATGCGCGTCTGTGGGAGCGCCTGGAGGTCGAGAAGCGGCGGCTGGTCTACGGCCTGCTGCGGCTGGGGCTGCCGGTGGTGCCCAGGAAGAGCGAGCCTGCAGGCCTGGCGTTCGACTTTCTCGCAGACCCGAACCCCGACTTCCGCGAGGGCGGGCGGGTGGTGACGGGCCATGCCAACGGGCTGATCACGCTCAATATTGCCGAGGCCGACCCCGCGGTGCGTGAGCGCATGCGCGAGGCGATGGCGGAACCGTATCGGACCATCCTGGGCCATTTTCGGCACGAGTCCGCGCACTATTACTGGGACCGCCTGATCCGCGATACCCACTGGCACACGGCGTTTCGCGAGCATTTCGGCGACGAGCGCGAGGATTATGATACGGCCCTGCGGCGCCATTACGCCGCAGGGCCGCCGGCCGACTGGCAGGATGCATTCGTCTCTGCCTATGCCAGCTCTCACCCCTGGGAGGACTGGGCGGAGACCTGGGCGCACTATATGCACATCGTGGATACCCTGGATACGGCGGCGGCCTACGGTATGGACATTGTGCCTCGGGCCGGGCTATCGGCGCGGCTGCGGGCCGACGGCGGGCAGCCGGCCTTCGATGCCTATGCTACGGAAGCGTTCGATCTGCTGATTGACCACTGGCTGCCACTGGCGGGTGCCCTGAACAGCCTCAATCGCAGCATGGGTCACCCGCATGTCTATCCGTTCGTCCTGACTGCGGCGGCCATCGAGAAGCTGGCCTTCGTGCATCGGGTCATTCAGGGTTTCCGCACTGCCGCGCACGTTGCTGGCACGTGGGCCCGCTCGCCGCAGGTGTCGGGTCTCTGAGCGCCAGGCGTCGCGCGCAACCGGGTACCGCGTGCGGGCGCATGATCAGGAGCCTGTCGGGGTGAGACGATTGTCACCAGCGTGGGGCCGGAAAGTGAGGCCTCCGGTTCGGTCTCTCGAGGTGCATGGTGGGTACCATGTAACGAGAGAGAGCGGAGAGGGGGCGGCTCTTCCGCGCGCAGCCGCTTTGTCCAGAGTCTGACAGGCTTCCAGGATCAAGGATGTATAACGTTGCCACCCGTGGCCCGTTCAAGGGGCTGAATCCGCGTATTGCGCCGCTGGCCCTGTTGCTGGTGGTGATCATCGCCCTGCTGGGGGTTTATCGCACCGATGAACTGGGCGCGGCCGTAGGCGATGCGCGCAGCTTCGTTACGCCATTTCTGGAGTGGTACTACGTGGTCATCATGGCCTTCTTCCTGGCCATGGTGGTCTGGCTTGGGGTCGGGCGCTACAAAAATGTCCGCCTGGGCCGGGACGACGAAGTGCCGGAGTTCACCACACTGTCCTGGTTGTCGATGCTGTTTGCCGCGGGCATGGGTGTGGGGCTTCTGTTCTGGGCCGTGGCGGAACCACTGTCGCATTACGGCGGCAACCCTTTCCTGGGGAGCAACGACGAACAGGCCGCAGCCGCTGACATGTCCATGGTGCTGACCTATTTCCACTGGGGGCTGAATGCCTGGGGGGTGTTCGCGCTGCTGGCCCTGATCCTGGCCTATTTCGGATTTCGCAAGGGCCAGCCGCTGGCTTTGCGTTCTGCGCTGCACCCCCTGATCGGAAAGTACAGCCATACCTGGCCGGGGGATCTGGTCGATCTGCTGGCAATCATCGCCACCGTGTTCGGTATTGCGACCACGTTGGGGCTGGGGATCCAGCAGCTGGAGACCGGGCTGGCCCAGACCATCGGGCTCACCCTGGAGGGCGACCGCGGACTGCTGATGCTGACAGCCCTGTTGACGGTGGTGGCCATCGTCTCGGTGGTGGCCGGCATGCAGTCCGGTGTGCAGCGCGTCAGTCAGGCCAATCTCTGGTTTAGCGTGGCCCTGCTGGGATTGCTGCTGGTCTGGGGCCCGACCCAGTACCTGCTGGCCCTGGTGGTGCAGTCCAGCGGCAGTTATTTGCAGAACCTGCTGGGGCTGTCGCTCTACACCCATGCCCATCACATGGATGAGTGGCATTCCGACTGGACGGTCTTTTACTGGGGCTGGTGGCTGGCCTGGGCACCCTTCGTCGGCCTGTTCATTGCGCGTATCTCGCGGGGGCGCACGCTGCGCGAATTCGTGATGGGGGTCCTGCTGGTGCCGACCCTGATCACTTTCTTCTGGCTTGGCATGCTGGGCGGGACGGCCTTGCACGCCGAGGTGGAGGGGATCGGGAACATCGCCGAGCGCGTCTCTGAGGACCTGACCATGGCGACCTTCGCCACCATGGAGACCCTGGAGCCGTGGTGGATCGGGCAGGTCGGGGCGATTCTAATCACGATCCTGATTGCCACCTACCTGCTGACCTCTGCGAACGCCGGCATCGTGGTGATTAATACGCTGCTGGCCCATGGGTCCACCGAACACCGCTCGATACACCTGATCCTCTGGGGCGCGGTGATCGGGGTGGTCACCGGGGTGTTGCTGGTGGCCGGGGGGCTGGAGGTGTTGCAGAACGCGGTCATCCTGGCCGCACTGCCGTTTTCGCTGGTCATGCTGATGATGGTCGTAGGTCTGATTCGGGGCCTGGAGACGGAGCGCTACGCCCCGCGGCCCGGAGAACACAGGATCCTGCCCAGCGAGCCATGGACCGTGCCGCCGGATCGTGTCCATGAGGACTATGATGTGGACGACGATGCCCCCGAGGCGCAAGACGAAGACGATTCGCGTCGGCGCCTTTGAGCTGCGCCCTGAATTGAACCACGAAGCCCACGCAGGAAAGAGCATCGACAGAAAGGGTTGAAGATCGCAAGAGCGATGGGGTGGGGGCTTTTCAGTGATGACGCGACTCGCAGGCGTTTCTTCGCTTCTCCCGGTCTTCCTTGAACGCCCGGGACCTTCTTCGTGTGCTGCGGGGTGAACAGAAAAGGCGCGAGCGGCAGGGAAAGGCCCGCGCTTCCTGCGGCCGCTTTCGGACGGTCGGGGCTTGTCGTAGCCTGTTCGCGACGTTTTTACGAACCGCGAGAGGCACCCATGAGCGATACCCTGCAGTTGTCCGGCGAACTGATCCAGAAGGTCCAGGATCTGCTGACCGAAGTGGACCCGAAGGCGCAGCAACCCATCGTGGCCGTGCAGTACCTGAGCGCGATTACCGGGTTCATGGTTGCGCAGATGCCGGAGTCGGTGAACGAGCGCAAGGAGTACCTGAAGCAGTTGTCGCAGTTCACCGAATCGGTATTCGTGGATGTGGAGAGCCGCAAGCAGGCCGCTCCGCCGCCGCAGGCGGCCAGCGGCGTATGGCGCCCCGGCGACAGCTGATCGGCGCGGGGCTCGAACCCGTATCCCGGGCCCGCGGTCAGTCCTCGCGGGTGTCGGGCTTCCGGTCGCCACGCATCTGCCGCAGCATGGCCTCCTGTTCATTGAAACTGGGCATGCGGCGGCGGCCGCCCACGTCGCGATCGCGGTCGTCGGCTCCGGCAGGGCCGGGATGTCCGGCCTTTTCGGTCTCCTTGATGCGCTGGTATTCCTGCAGTTCGCGGCGGGCGTCCTCGTCGCTGGTATAGCGGCCGCGATAGTCCTGCGGCGGTTTGTGGCCACGGCGCAGGAACACCTGCTTGCGCAGTTCCTTGTTGTAGTCGGTCACACGGCGGTCAATCCACCACAGATCCACGCCCGCCCACAGCAGGGTGATGCCGAGGGGCGCCAGCCACCAGGCGGCGGGGGCGAGCAGGGCCAGGCCCAGCGTGGTGGCCGTGAGCAGCAGGAAGCCGGCGCCACCCCGGGGCTCGCGCAGGTAGAAGCGGTGCAGTCCCAGCGGGAACAGGATCCAGGCCGCGTAGGCCGCGGGGCGTGTCCGCATCTCTTGCGCCAGCCGGGCATTGATGGCCTGCAGGCCACCGCCTTCGAGGTCGAGTTCCTTCCAGGCCTTGCTCATCGCTGCCTCCATTGCATTCGCGTGAGGTTCCACGGTAGCCGCATCCGGGATACGGGGCGATTGTGCGGGTGACGCGTGCGGGGATTTTGTCGCGCGTTCGCCCCGGTAGTCGGTCGGGTCTGGGCGATCGTCGCGAGCGTGAGGCCCTTTTCCCGATCTTCGAGGCGCATCGTGGGGACGCTGTAACAAGAGACAGGGGGAAAGAGCGGCTCTCCTGCCCACGGGCAAGCAGAGCTGCCCGAACCCGACCGGCTCCTAACTTTCCTCGCGCGTGGGGTCGCGCTCCAGCAGGCGGCGCACGGTGTCGTGGACCGGGCGGCCCTGGTAGAGCACGGCGTGTACCTCGGCGCAGATCGGCATGTCCACTTCCAGTGCCCGCGCCCGTGTGACGGCGACCCGGGCCGTCTCCACGCCCTCCACGGACTGGCCGACCCGTGCCCGGGCCGTTGCCAGGTCCAGTCCTTCGCCCAGCATCCGGCCGAGGCGGCGATTGCGCGACTGGTCGTCGGTGCAGGTGAGGATCATGTCCCCCAGTCCGGAGAGGCCGGTCAGGGTGCTGGGGCGGGCGCCGACGGCGGCCCCGAAGCGCTGGATCTCGGCCAGGCCCCGAGTCATTAATGCGGCGCGGGCATTGGTCCCGAAACCGGCGCCATCCGCGATGCCCGTGGCGACGGCCAGTACGTTCTTCAGGGCCCCGCCCAGTTCGACTCCGATCACGTCGGGGTTGCGATAAAGTCGCAGCGATCGCCCGTGCAGGGCCTGCACCAGGCAGTCCATGTGGGCCTCGTCCGTGGATGCGACGGACAGCGCGGTAGGCTGTTCCTGCGCGACCTCGGCGGCGAAGGAGGGCCCGGAGACGAGGGCTGGCGGTCGTTCGGGGCCCAGCTCATCCTCCGCGATTTCGTGCAGCCAGGCGCCGGTTGCGGTCTCCAGCCCCTTGGTTGCCCAGGCCACGATCTGTTGCCGTTTCAGGCGCGGCGCCAGCCAGCGCAGGGTCTCGCGGAATGCACCGGATGGGACCGCGAGCAGGACCAGATCGCGGTCATCGACGCTGGCCGGATCGGCGCTGGCGCGAAGGCTGTCGGGGAAGCGGTGGCCGGGCAGGTAACGGGCATTCTCGCGCGTGTCCTGCAGCTGCGCGGCGGTTGCGGCGTCGCGAACCCACAGGACCACGTCGTCATGCAGACGCGCGGCATGCAGTGCCAGTGCCGTGCCCCAACAGCCGCCTCCGAGGACCGCGATGCGCATCTCAGGGAAACACGGCTGCGTGTACACGCTCGCGGCTTTGTCGCTTTGGCGTGCGTTGAATGTGCGGTGACTGCCGAGCCGTCATTTCGCACAGGGGGGCTGCAATGCCATCCTCGCGCGCCGGGTCTCGGGAGACCTGGGGATGATGCAACGCGAGCGTGCTCATGCAGCCGTGTTGACCCGGGCGCCCGGCGTCAGGCCTGCTGGGTCGGTTCTTGCGCTTCGCCGCCGGCCTTTTGCTGCTGTTCCTGCAGGTGCCGGGCGTACAACGATTCAAAGTTGACCGGTTGCAGCAACAGCTGCGGGAAACCGCCCTTGAGGACCAGGTCGGCAACCGTTTCACGCGCGAAGGGGAACAGCACGTTGGGGCAGTAGGCACCCAGCAGATGGTTGCGCTGGTCTTCGGGGAAGTTGCGCACGATGAACACGCCGGCCTGCTTGATCTCCACCAGATACGCGGTCTTGCCGTTGGACTCGGTCGTTACGGTCAGCCCCAGTTCCACCTCGAAGGCATCTGCGGCGTCGTCGATCGGTCGGGCATTGGTGTTCAACTGGATGTTGGTGTCGCCTTTCCACTCGCGCATGAACACCTCGGGGGAGTCCGGCGCCTCGAAGGACAGGTCCTTGATGAAAACCTTCTGGATGGAGAAGTCCGGACGCGTCTTTTGTTCGTCCTGAGCTGCGCCATTGCCGCTAGTCGGGGTGTTCTCTTCAGCCATGATGGGTCTCGCAGTGTCCTGGATTCGGGATGTGGGTTGTCGAACGAAGTGTCTGGGCGCGGATGTCGGCCGGTCCGGCTGAGACCGTGCCCGCCGGCCTACCCGGAGGCGTCGTCGGTTCCGGGTGCCAGCCCGGCCTTCGCGGCCAGCGGCTCCAGTTCCCCGCGGCTGTCGAGTGCCTGCAGGTCGTCGAAGCCGCCGATATGGGTGTCGCCAAGGAATATCTGGGGGACCGAGGTCCGGCCGCTGGCGCGCTGTTCCATCTCTGCGCGCAGACCCGGTTCGCGGTCGACCGCGTATTCCGTAAACGGGTAGCCGCGCTGGTTGAGCAGGCGTCGGGCGAGCAGGCAGAACGGACAGTGGCCGCTGGAGTAGACTTCGAACTGCATTATTTCTTCTTCACCGGCATGTTGGCGGACTGCCATGCCTGGATGCCGCCCTGCAGGTTGACCACGTCCTGAAACCCGGCTGCAGTGAGCTGTTGTGCGGCGCTTGCAGAACGGTTGCCGCTGCGGCAGTAGACCACCACGGGCGTTTCCTTGTGTTTCTCGATATCACCCATGCGCTTTTGCAGGCTGCCCAGCGGGATGTGCTTGGCGCCGCCGATGCGGCCGGCCGCGACCTCGCTATCCTCGCGCACGTCCAGCACCAGGGTGTCGTCCTGGTTGATCACTCGCACCGCCTCGGCGGGGGACAGCGAACGGTATTTGCGGTTCAGGCGCCGGAATTCGGCGAACAGGATCATGCCGACGACGGCGAGCAGGGCGCCGGTCAGGATGGGGTGATTGGCAAGGAATTCGGGCAGACGTTCAAGCATTCGGGAAACCAGATCGGTGGAGTGATTGTCAGGAGCTGCAGAAAACGTCCTGCATCATACCGATCAGACGGAGGGTCCGGGAGTCCCCGACGCGATAAAAGACCCGGTTGGCGTCTTTGCGGGTGGCGAGAATGCCCTTGTCGCGAAGGATACCCAGGTGCTGCGAGATGTTGCTCTGCGAGGTCCCGACCTGATCCACGATTTCCTGTACGCTGATTTCGCGATCACCGAGAATGCAGAGAATCTTCAGGCGTAGCGGGTGGGACATGGCCTTGAGCGAGCGCGAGGCACGCTCGATGTCTTCGTCCTGGGACATCAGGCCGTCTTCGACCGATATTTCGAATTCAACCGTTTCGTTGCTCACGGGATGCCTCTTCTTGGTTGCGAGGGGATCTTGCAACCGGGTCAGAATATAAGAACCTAAACGTACCCCGATATGCGAATTTGCGCAATCTTGACTCCCCGTAGCGGTTTCCGTGCCCTGTTCTGGTGTATGCCGTTGACCCTGTTGCTGGCGGGTGCTGCGGTGGCTCTGGAGCCGGAGGCCGAGCTGCGCGAGACCCGCGAGGCCATACAGGATATACAGCGCAGTCAGCAGGAGCGCCAGGCGGCGCTGGAGCACCTGGAAGACCTTCTGGCGGAGGCCGCCCGCGGGACCGAGACCTCACGGCGCGAGCTGCGCGAGCTGGAGCAGGCCCAGTCGCAGCAGGAGAAGCTGGTAGCCGAACAGGAGGCTCGTGTCGACGCGGCTCGTGACCGCCTGGATGCCGAGCGCGCGGTGGCTGCACGCCTGGTGCGCGACCAGTGGCAGCGCGAGCGTCATCCCGGGCGCAGCCCCGATCGAGCCGGTGATGACCGTCACCACGCGGCCTTTGCCACGCGCATTCGCAGCGCCCGGGAGCAGGCGCTGGCGGGGCTGCGCGAGGGCCTGGAGGCGCTGGAAGCGGCGCGCGAGGAGCTGGCGCGCGAACGCGAGGTGCTGGCCGACAAGGAGGCGCAGGCGCGAGCTGCCCTGGCCGAGTTCGAGCGCGAGGCGGCGCGCCAGTATCAGGCCATGTCCGAGTTGGAGGCAGCCATCCAGGATGAAAAGCTGGAGCTGGAGCGACTGCAGCGGAACGCCGAGACCCTGGAGGCCGTGATCGAGGAGGTCGAGGCTCGCAGCACGGCGCGCGCACGGGCACGGGAGGCGGCCCCGGCGATGCGGCCGGGTGTGGACTTCGCCCAGCTGGAGGGTGAATTGCCGCGCCCGGCAGAGGGTCGGGTGATCCGTCGTTTCAACGAGTCGCGGGGCAGCGGGTTGCGCTCGCGCTGGCGCGGTACGGTGCTGGCGGTCGAGAATGGCGAGACGGTTCGGTCCGTGCACGACGGGCGCGTGGCGTATGCCGACTGGATGCAGGGCTACGGTTTCCTGGTGATCGTGGACCACGGCGATCGCTACCTGACGCTTTACAGCAATGTTGAGGAGATCCTGGTGGCCGAGGGTGATTCGGTCGCGGCCGGACAGCAGCTGGCGGTCGCCGGGACCGGAAGCGAGGCGATTGCCCCCGGGTTGTATTTCGAGATCCGCCACAACGGGGGGCCATTGAACCCTGAGGGCTGGTGGCCCTCTCAATAGGCAGGGTGCCCGGCGCCGGGGCGAACAGGCCGGAAAACGGCGCGTATTCAGGCGCGGATCACGTTGCCGGTGCTACCATCACCACAACAAGTCACCTCAAGTGAGGACAGGTTCATGAGTAAGTCTTGCCGCACCGGATATGCCCTGGTTGTCGGGTTGGTGGTCGGGGTCATGCTGAGTGTTTCGGTGGCCGTCTACGCTGACCGTGGCAACGGCGCGAACTCTGCGCTTCCGATCGAGGATCTGCAGCGATTCACCGATGTGTACATGCGCATCAAGCGCAACTTCGTCACCGAGGTGGAGGACAAGGATCTTCTGGACAACGCAATCCAGGGGATGCTGTCCGGTCTGGATGAACACTCGGCCTATCTGGATGAGCAGGACTTTGAGGACATGCAGGTCGGGACCTCCGGTGAGTTCGGCGGTCTTGGCATCGAAGTGGGTATGGAAGACGGCTTCGTGAAGGTGATTGCCCCGATCGACGACACCCCGGCCAGCCGCGCCGGCATCGAGGCAGGGGATTTGATCGTCCGTCTGGATGGCGAGTCGGTGCAGGGGATGTCCCTGTCCGATGCCGTCGCGACGATGCGTGGCGAGAAGGGTTCTGATATCACCCTGACCGTGCTGCGCGAGGGCAAGGACACTCCGATGGAGATCACCATCACCCGCGACGTGATCCAGGTGCAGAGCGTGCGCTCCGAGGTCGTGGAGGATGGCTATGGCTATATCCGCATCAGCAACTTCCAGCAGCGCACGGCACGCGACCTTGTCCGCACGGTGGAAGAGATGCAGGAGGAGGGTGAGCTCAAGGGCCTGATCCTCGATCTGCGGAATAACCCCGGCGGCATCCTGAACGGCGCCGTGGGTGTGTCCGACGCCTTCCTTGAGGAAGGTCTGATCGTGTACACCGAGGGTCGGCGCGAGGATTCGCAGTTCCGCTACCGGGCCTCGCCTGGCGACGTCCTTAACGGGGCGCCGATGGTGGTGCTGGTCAACCGCGGTTCGGCCTCGGCCTCGGAGATCGTCGCGGGTGCCCTGCAGGACAACAAGCGGGCCGTGGTCATGGGGCAGAACACCTTTGGCAAGGGCTCGGTCCAGACCATCCTGCCGCTGACGGAGAGCACTGGCATCAAGCTCACGACTGCGCGTTATTTCACCCCCAAGGGGCGTGCGATCAATTCGGACGGGATCGAACCGGATATCCGTCTGCAGCAGCTCGTGGTGCAGCGCTCCGACGACGATAATGGTGGTGTGCGCCTGGGGCGCGATGGTCTGCCGGAGGCGGTAGACGGCGACGATGACGATAACGGCGAGACCCTGGCCGAGCGCGACTACGGCATGAACGAGGCGCTCAACCTGCTCAAGGGTCTGAACTTCTACAACCGTCGCTAGGAATCTGCAGGAGTCGGGACGGATCTGCTGCGCGTGCGGGACGGCGGCCCCTTTTCCGCGCTCTCTCGACATAGCCCCGCTATGCGCCTCGAGAGACCGCAAAAAGGGCCCCGCTTTGCCCGTACGCTCGCGACGATCGCCCCAACCCGACAGGCTCCTGGCACGGTACAGTCAGCGAGGGCTTGCAAATGCCGAGTGTGCTGGTGCCCCTGGCTGCCGGGGCCGAGGAGCTGGAGGCAGTCACCGTAATCGACCTGCTGCGGCGGGCCCGGTTCGAGGTGACGGTGGCCGGGCTGGAGTCCGGCCCGGTGACCTGTTCCCGCGGCACGGTCATCCAGCCGGATACCCCCCTGGACCCGGTGCTGGATGCTACCTTCGACCTGATCGTACTGCCGGGTGGTCTGCCCGGCGCCGACCACCTGCGGGATGATGCCCGGGTGCAGGGGCTCCTGCGGGCCCAGGCCGAACGTGGCGGTTTTGTCGCGGCGATCTGTGCCGGCCCCAGGGCTCTGGCCGCGGCCGGGCTGCTGGAGGGGCGGCGGGTGACGGCCTACACCGGTGCCCTGGATGCCGCCGGGGTGCCCTCCAGCGGCGCCCTAGTGGAGGTGGACGGGCGCCTGATCACCGGCCGTGGGCCGGGTGCCGCGATGGACTTCGCCCTGACCCTGATCGAGCAGCTCGCCGGGCGGGCCGCCCGTGACGCCGTCGAAGGCCCCCTGCTCAGGCCCTGATTCCGCGGCCCGGGGCGCGGCGCGCCAGAGCGGTCAACAGCGCTTCACAGGAAGGTGGGGAGACAGGACGAGATTCGTGTTGAGCATTCCGGGGTAATCGCACTGCCCTCAACCCCTGCCAATCTTCCCGTCTGCCTGTTGCTGCTTTTGCCTTCTGGGTTGGCGACGAGCGTTCGCCACACCTCGGGGCGCAGGATGGGATGCGCCCAGCGAATCCCGTCGAGGGCGCTGCGCCAATCGGGCACGGTGCGTTTCGCTACGTTCAACCGCACCCTGTCACAGTGGTGGCGGGGTGCCGGCCCGGGTGCAAACCATCCCCGGGACGGGCTGAACGTCGTTGCGAATCAGGTCTTCCTTTGCTGCCTGCGTGGTGCGATCGCCTTATCGGTTATCCCACGGTGGCGTAGCGGGTGGCGCTGCCCAGCCAGCGCTCGATCAGGGCGGTGGCACGGGGCGTGTCGCTTTCGACCTGCAACGCGAGCCGGGTGGCCGCGTCCAGGAGATCCTGATCGCGAGCCCAGTCGGCGACGCGGAAGCTGCGATCGCCGGTCTGGCGTGTGCCCAGCAGTTCCCCCGGGCCACGCAGCTTCAGGTCGACCTCGGCGATCTCGAAGCCATCGTTGGTGCGACGCATGGCCTCCAGGCGCTCGCGGGCGGTGTCGCCCAGTGGCGGGCGGTACAGCAGTACGCAGGCGGAGGCGGTATTGCCGCGCCCGACCCGACCCCGTAGCTGGTGCAGCTGTGACAGGCCCATGCGTTCCGCATTCTCGATGATCATCAGGCTTGCATTGGGTACATCGACACCGACCTCGATCACCGTGGTGGCCACCAGCAGATCAATGCCACCGGCACGGAAGTGCTCCATCACGGCATCGCGTTCGCGGCCCTTCATGCGCCCGTGCGCCAGGCCGATGCTCAGTTCGGGGAGTGCCGCGCGCAGGCGCTCGGCCGTGGCCTCGGCGGACTCCGCCTCCAGCTGTTCCGATTCCTCTACCAGCGGGCAGACCCAGTAGGCCTGGGTACCGGCACCGCAGGCAGCGCGGATGCGCTCGATGACCTCGTCCCGGCGCTCGTGGCTGATCAGTGCGGTGCGCACGGGGCTGCGGCCAGGGGGGCGTTCGTCGATCACCGAGCTGGCGAGTTCCGCGTACAGGGCCATGGCGAGGGTGCGCGGGATCGGGGTTGCGGTCATGATCAGCTGGTGAGGCATCCAGCCATTGCCCTTGTCGCGGAGGGCCATGCGCTGGTGGACTCCGAAGCGGTGCTGCTCGTCGATGATGGCCAGTCCCAGACGGTGGAAGCGAACCTCTTCCTGGAACAGGGCGTGGGTGCCAATCGCGACCTGGCGCTGGCCGTCGGCCAGCTCGGCGAGCAGTTGACCGCGCTCGTTCGCGGTCTGACGGCCCCCCAGCCAGGCGATGGAGACGCCCAGCGGCTCCAGCCACTGGGCGAGGTTGCGCCCGTGCTGGCGCGCCAGCAGTTCGGTCGGGGCCATGAAGGCGACCTGGTAGCCGGCCTCCACCGCCGCCAGTGTGGCCGCCACCGCGACCAGGGTCTTGCCCGAGCCCACATCGCCCTGCACCAGCCGGTTCATCGGCTGCGGTTGCGCCAGGTCGGCGAGGATCTCGGCGGTCACACGTTCCTGTGCGCCAGTCGGCTTGAAGGGCAGCTGCTGGCGCAGCCGTTGCCACAGGGCTCCGGGCGGCCGGATGACCGGGGCGCTGCGCCGATCCCGTGGTGTTCGACTGTGCTGAATGCGTGCCAGCTGGTGGGCGCAGAGTTCCTCCAGAGCCAGGCGGGTGCGCGCCGGGCTGCGCGGCTCCGCTGGTTCCGGCGCGTCCCGGGTATCGCTCTGCGCCGGGGGATGGTGCAGCTGTTCCAGCGCGGGATGCAGTCCCGGCAGGCCCTGCCGGGACAGTTCGGGCAGCAGATCTGGCAGGGCCTGCATCCCGGGCAGGGCATGTGCCACCAACCGGCGCAGCAGGTTTTGCGAGAGGCCCTCGGCCGCGGGGTAGATGGGGGTCAGGTGTGATTCCAGCGCGGGCGGGGTGTTCCCCACGGTCTGCACCTCCGGGTGCACGCATTCCAGCGCGCCCGGTACGCCGCGGGGTTCGCCAAAGGCGCGGATGCGCGTACCCGGGCTCAGGCGTCGCTGCTGGTTGGCCCCGAAGTGGAAGAAACGCAGCAGGATTTGCGCCCGGTCGTCGGCCAGTGTCACCACCAGCATGCGCCGGCGGCGATGAACCACTTCGGCATGGGTAACGCGCCCGTCGAACAGGGCGGCCTGGCCCGGGCGCAGTGCCGCAAGCGGGGTCAGTCGAGTGCGATCCTCGAACCGGAGTGGCAGGTGAAACAGCAGGTCCCTCGCCTGCCGCAGACCGAGGCGCTCAAGGCGCTCGGCCACGGCCGGACCCACCCCCTTCAGCGTAGTCAGCGGGGCCTGCAGGTCCACCGATGCGGTCCGCGTGGCGTGTTCAGCCGCGCGGGCAGTAGGCAATGGCGTCCATCTCCACCTGGGCGCCCTTGGGGAGGGCGGCCACGCCGATCGCGGCGCGTGCGGGGTAGGGCTCGCCAAAGACCTCGGTCATGATCTCGTTGACCAGCGGGAAGTGACTGAGGTCGGTCAGGAAGATATTCAGCTTGGCGATGTCAGCCGTGCTCGCCCCGGCCGCTTCGAGGACGGCCTGCAGGTTGGTGAACACCTGGCGGATCTGATTCTCAATGCCGCCACCGACAAGCTCCATGGTGGTCGGGTCCAGCGGGATCTGGCCTGACAGGTACAGCGTGTCGCCGGCATGCACGGCCTGGGAATACGGGCCGATGGCGGCCGGGGCGTTTTCGGTCTGGATGATCTCGCGGGTCATGCGGGCTCCTTGTTCGGCCGAATGGATTGTCGAGGCTGGCGTTATTCTACTGATCCGGGCGCCGCTGTGGGGTGCCCGCAGACTCGGCAGAACAGGGCGCGGATGGATACACTGCGCGGCTCACGGACAACGACACAGAGGAAGCAGGTAATGACGGGATACGCACTGGCGAACGTGCTGCATGTACTGGCGGTGGTGATCTGGGTGGGCGGCATGTTCTTCGCCTACATGTTCCTGCGCCCGGTGGCGGGGCAGCAGCTTGAGGGGATGGCCCGGCTGAAGCTCTGGGAGGGGGTGTTCGCGCGCTTCTTCCCCTGGGTCTGGGTTTCGGTGCTGGTGATCCTGGCGACCGGGTTCTACATCATCTTCGGGGTATTCAGCGGCATGGGGGGCGTGCACCCCAGCGTGCATACCATGTTGCTGCTGGGGCTGGTCATGATGGCCATTTTTGCCCACGTGTTTTTCGCTCCGTTCCGCCGCATGCGTCAGGCGATTGCGGCGGATAACGCCGCCGAGGGACTGCGGCGGCTGGGCCAGATTCGCATCCTGGTCGGGATCAATACGGTGATTGGCCTGGTGACCATCGCGGTCGCCGCGGGTGGTCGTCTGCCCCTGTAAGCGGATCTTTCGTCGCCGTTGCGAATGCCGGGGCTCGCCCCGGTTCGGGGTGCCTGCGTACGGGCGTGATTCAATCTGACCTGGCGTTACGTCTGCCCCGGCCCAGTGCCGGGTGCCAGACGAGCCGTGGCGCAGCCGGCGGTTCCAGCATCAGCGCCGCGTTCTGCCCGAAGTCTGTCAGCCAGGTGGCAAGCAGCGCGTCGGGAAGTTCGGCGATGGCGAGCCCCGGCTCGTCGGGCCAGTGTCCCTGCGGGTCGCGATTGCAGGCGGGCCAGGCCGCCAGTCCCCGGTCGCGGACGGCGGCCTCCAGCTGGCGCTGGCGGTGGGCGTTGGCCGTGGCGCTCATGGGCTGGCTGCCGGGGTTGCAGGCGGTCAGGATCACCAGCCGGTGCAGGCCATGGTGGCGCATCCAGGCCGCGACAGCCGGCGCGGGCTGGTCGACGTGGAACAGGTGACGCCCGGTTGCAGTCGTCAGTTCGTAGTCGGCGGCGCGATAGGCCTGTTCCAGTGCCGGGGTGCGCCGCGGCGGCGGTTGTGGGGATGCGGTGTGCCGGCTGCCGGAGTTGTGGTCGCCCCCTGGAAGGATCGGCTGGCTATGGCGGGTTTCGCGGGTTGCCATGTCCATGTCACCTCACAGGTAAGGCGTTAACAGGCGCGCGGCGCCGTCGCGTAGCTGGCCGAGCAACGGTCGCGCGCGCACCTCTTCGAGCGTCAGGGGGTGAGCCTGTGCGCGCAGGTCGTCGGCCCAGCGTGCGAGCTCCGCGCCGAGACCGCGATCCAGGCATTCCAGATTGAACTCGAAGTTCAGGCGCAGGCTGCGCGGGTCCCAGTTGGCCGACCCGACCAGGGCCCATTCCCGGTCGACCAGCATGAGCTTGGAATGATTGAAGGGCTCGGGCGTGAGCCACAGTCGGCAGCCACGTTCCAGCAGCTCGGCCTGTTGCGGACGGCTGGCCCATTCCACCAGACGCAGGTTGCTGCGCGCCGGTATCAGGATGTCCACTTGCACCCCGCGCAGGGCCGCGGCCTTGAGGGCTCCGGTCAGGGCGACGCCGGGCAGGAAGTACGGGGTCGCGATGGTGACCTGCTCGCGGGCCTCGGCCAGCGCCACCTGCAACGTGAAATGGAGGACCTCGAAGTCCTCGTCCGGGCCATCCGGCAGACCGCGGCAGGCCCTTGCCCCCGCGGCAGCGAGGGTCTCCGGGAACCATTTCGACCCGTTCAGGCGCTCGCCGGTGGCGAACAGCCAGTCCTCCCCGAATACGCGCTGCAGCTGGGCGCAGGCAGGGCCTCGCAACTCGAAGTGGAGATCCTGGACGGGGTGTCGGCCGGGGTCGGCATGGCTGTGTCCGCGACGGATGTTCATGCCCCCGGTGAACGCGCGCTGGCCGTCGACCACCAGCATCTTGCGGTGATTGCGCAGATTGAAGGCGGCGAGGCTGCGGGGCAGGTGAACCGGCATGAAGGTCGCAGCCGGGATCCCGGCGCGGCGCAGCCGGCGGAGGGTATTGCGCCGGCTGTAGCGAGCGCCGATGGCGTCGATCAGGACACGCACTTGCACGCCGCGGTCCCGGGCCTGATGCAGGCATGTGATGAAGCGTTCGCCCACCGGGTCGCAGTCGAAGATATAGGTGGCCAGAGCGATGCTGTCGCGGGCGTTGTCGATCGCGTCCAGCATGCGCGCATAGGCGCGATCACCGTCGAACAGGGGGTCGATGGCGTTGCCGCCGGTCAGACGGAACGGGCTCAGCTGGTCCCCGGCTCGCAGCAGGCGCGCCCAGCGCGCCGGGGGCTCGATCCGGGTGGTGTGCTCGAGGCTGGGGTCGGTGATCAGGTAGCCGGCGCGCAACGCGTGGGCGCGGCGCCGGATGCGATTGACGCCAAACAGCCAGTAGAGCAGGGAACCGGCCAGGGGCAGCAGCACGATCAGTCCGACCCAGGCGATGATGGTGCCGGTATCGCGGCGCTGCAGCAGGGCGTGCACGGCGCTGGCCGCCGCGAAGACGAAGACGGCAGCCGCAGTGATACTGGCGATCCAGCCTGTATCCGGCACGAGCGGGCTCCTCCGTTGCTGCGATCCGGTATTGCGTTTGGCCGCCGCGCCGTGGAATGCCCGGCGCTTGCCCGCTACAGTACGCGGGCCGGGCCCGGCATGAAAGCCCGGCTTATCCACGTCCGCGAGACCGCCGATGACCGATACCGAGACCCTGGGTCTGTTCCCCGGCAGTAGCGAGCAGCTGCCGCTGAAGGACTTCACCGAGAAGGCGTACCTGGACTATTCCATGTACGTGATCCTGGACCGAGCGCTGCCGCATATCGGTGACGGGCTCAAGCCCGTGCAGCGCCGCATCATCTACGCGATGAGCGAGTTGGGGCTGTCGGCCACGGCCAAGTACAAGAAGTCCGCGCGCACCGTTGGCGACGTGCTCGGCAAGTTCCATCCGCATGGCGACTCGGCCTGCTACGAGGCGATGGTGCTGATGGCGCAGCCGTTCTCCTACCGCTACCCCTTTGTCGATGGCCAGGGCAACTGGGGTTCGCCGGACGATCCCAAGTCCTTCGCCGCGATGCGCTACACCGAGTCGCGCCTGTCGCGCTACGCCCGCTTGCTGTTGTCCGAGCTGGGGCAGGGCACCGTGGACTGGGTGCCGAATTTCGACGGCGCGCTGGAGGAGCCGAAGGTGTTACCGGCCCGGCTTCCGAATGTGCTGCTGAACGGTGGCTCCGGGATCGCCGTGGGCATGGCCACCGACATCCCGCCGCACAACCTGCGCGAGGTGGCCGCGGCCTGCGTACACCTGCTGGAGCACCCGAAGGCGACGGTGGCGGAGCTGTGCGAGCACCTGCCGGCGCCGGATTTTCCCACCGAGGCCGAGATTATTTCCCCGCCCGCCGAGCTGCGGCGGGTCTACGAGACCGGGCAGGGCTCGATCCGCGCGCGGGCGCGCTATGAACGCGAAGGCGACGACATCGTGGTCACCGCGCTGCCGCACCAGGTCTCCGGGGCCAAGCTGCTGGAGCAGATCGCCAGCCAGATCCGCGCGAAGAAGCTGCCGATGGTCGAGGACCTGCGCGACGAGTCCGATCACGAGCACCCGACCCGTCTGGTGATTACCCCGCGCTCGAACCGCGTCGATGTCGAGGCGCTGATGGCCCACCTGTTCGCGACCACGGATCTGGAAAAGACCTACCGCGTGAACATGAATGTGATCGGCCTCGACGGGCGCCCGCAGGTGCGCGACCTGGCCGGGCTGCTCAGTGAATGGCTGACCTTCCGCATCGAGACCGTGCGCCGGCGCCTGCAGTGGCGCCTCGAAAAGGTGCAGGCGCGGCTGCATGTGCTGGAAGGCCTGCTGACCGCTTATCTCAACATCGATGAGGTGATCGCGATCATCCGCGAGTACGACCAGCCCAAGCCCGAACTGATGAGCCGCTTTGGCTTGAGCGATATCCAGGCCGAGGCGATCCTGGAACTGAAGCTGCGCCACCTGGCCAGGCTCGAGGAGATGAAGATCCGCGGCGAGCAGGACGAACTGGCCCGCGAGCGCGACCAGCTGGAGAAGACCCTGGGGTCCGAACGCCGCCTGCGCACCCAGGTGCGCCGCGAGATCGAGAAAGACGCCGCGGACTATGGCGACGAGCGCCGCTCGCCGCTGGTCCAGCGCGCCGCCGCGCAGGCCCTGGACGAATCCGCGCTGGTGCCCACCGAGCCGCTGACCATTGTGCTGTCGGAGAAGGGCTGGGCGCGCGCGGCCAAGGGCCACGACGTGGATGCCCGCGGTCTGAACTACAAGGCCGGGGATGCCTTCCAGGCCGCAGTCACCGGGCGTAGCAACCAGCCGGTCGTGTTCATCGACTCCACCGGCCGTACCTATACCATTCCCGCCCATACCCTGCCGTCCGCGCGCGGGCAGGGTGAGCCGCTATCCGGTCGCGTGAACCCGCCGGAGGGCGCACATTTTGTCGGCATGGCCACCGGGGCGGAGGAGGACCGCTGGCTGCTGGGCTCGGATCATGGCTACGGTTTCGTCGTGAAGCTTGGCGATCTGCTGGGCCGGCAGAAGGCGGGCAAGAACGTGCTCACTGTGCCCGACGGGTCCGCGGTGCTGCAGCCGGCGCCGGTGCGCAATCCGCACGAGGACCACATCGCGGTCGTCACCACCCGCGGCTACCTGCTGTTGTTCCCGGCCGTTGACCTCCCGGAACTGGCGCGCGGCAAGGGCAACAAGCTGATCGGTATCCCTTCTGCAGCACTGAAGGACGGCACCGAGCGGGTGCTCGATGCGGCCGTTCTGGGACCACAGGACACCCTGGTCGTGCATGCGGGCAAGCGTTTCAAGGCGCTGGCCCCGGCCGAGTGGGCGGCGTATGTGGCCGCGCGCGCCCGCCGCGGGCGCCGGCTGCCGCGCGGCTACCAGAACGGGGATCGCCTGGAAGTACGGCCAGCCTGAACCCGGAGCGGCAATCGTGGTCTGTTCCCGGGGCGCTTGAATTCCAGTAAAGTGCCCCGAGTATTAGCGCATCCTGATTGAATATCTATGGGGTACAGGAAGGCTTCATGAAACGTATTGCGTTGTTTCTGGCGACGAACTTCGCCATCATCATCGTGCTCAGCATTACGCTGCGCATCCTGGGAGTGGAGCGCATCCTCGACGACGAGGGGGTTCACCTCGACCTGAATGCGCTGCTGATCTTTGCTGCGGTATTCGGGTTTGGTGGTTCCTTTATCTCGCTGGCCATCTCCAAGTGGATGGCGAAGAAGACGATGAAGGTCCACGTGATCGACAAACCGCGCAACGCCACCGAGCAGTGGCTGCTGGAGACCGTCAAGCGCCAGGCGCGTGAGGCCGGGATCGGCATGCCGGAGGTGGGCATCTATGACTCGCCGGACCCGAACGCCTTCGCTACCGGCATGAGCAAGAACAATGCACTGGTTGCGGTCAGCACCGGACTGATGCAGAACATGGGGCAGGGCGAGGTCGAGGCCGTGCTGGGCCACGAGGTCGGGCACGTGGCCAATGGCGACATGGTCACGCTGGCACTGATTCAGGGGGTGGTGAACACCTTCGTGATCTTCCTCGCGCGCGTGATCGGGCACTTCGTCGATCGGGTCGTCTTCAAGAACGAGTCGGGCCATGGCCCGGCATTCTGGATCACGACCATCGTCGCCGAGATCATCCTGGCGATCCTGGCCTCGATCATCGTCATGTGGTTCTCGCGTCAACGCGAGTTCCGCGCCGACGAGGCCGGGGCGAAACTGGCCGGACGCGACAAGATGATCGGTGCGCTGGAGTCGCTGGCGCGTGCCTCCGGACGCCAGGTGGACATGCCCGATCAGATGGCGGCGTTCGGTATCCGCGGGGGCATGGCCGAGGGGCTGAAGAAACTGTTCATGAGCCACCCGCCGATCGAGCAGCGCATCGCGTCGCTGCGTGCCAACGGCTGAACCGGGTAACGGGGCCTCTGGCAGATATCGGAAGGCCGCCATCAGGGCGGCCTTCTTCGTTCAGGCCGGGGCCCATTCGCGGCGCATGGATGAACCAGCGTCTCCCTAACAGACGGGGTTAATAGAACCGGCCGCGTCCGGGCGCACCGCCAGCCGCGAGGGCCGCGTCCCCGACAAATGGATTGCTGCGGCGTTCTGCTCCGAAGGTGGACTCCGGCCCGTGACCGGGGACAAAACGGGTGTCGTCCCCCAGAGGCCAGAGCTTGCCGGTGATGGATTCGAGCAGTTCGCGGCCGTTGCCGTGGGGGAAGTCGCTGCGGCCGATGGCGCCATGGAAGAGGACATCGCCGACCAGAGCCAGCCGGCTTGCGGGCTCGTGGAACACCACGTGGCCCGGGGTGTGCCCGGGGCAGTGCAGCACGTCCAGGGTGAGTTCGCCCAGTTCGACGCGGTCGCCGTCTTCCAGCCATTGGTCCGGGGTCAGGGGCGGGATCTCGGGTACCCCGAAGACCCGCGCCTGATTCGGCAGCTGATCCAGCCAGAAAGCGTCGGCGCGATGCGGTCCGATGATCGGCAGGCCGGCCACCCGGGCCAGTTCGGCCGTAGCGCCGACATGGTCCAGGTGGCCATGGGTCAACAGAATCTTATCCAGGCGCACGCCTTGTTCGCGGGCGATCTGCGCCAGGTCTGCGGCATCTGCGCCGGGGTCGACCCAGGCGCCGGCGCCGGTAACGTCGCACCAGATCAGGGTGGCGTTTTGTGCCAATGGGGTGACGGGGTGGCTCAGGTGACGAAGCATAATGATGGATCCGTAAATGAGGGCGTGGTTTCGGGCCGGGGAGCACTCATCAGTGCCGCCCCGGCGACTGTACTCGAACTCGGGAATAGATCGCTTGGGTGGGCGTCTTTCCGGTATGCAAGTCTTCGAGGGTGTGGGTTGGTGGCGACAGAGTGAATGTGTGACTTTCATTGCATTTTTCTGTTGACACCAGCATCTCCATATTAGAAGATTCGCATACGCTAATTGCTGACCTCCCCCTGTCAGCGGTTAGTGGACTCCTCCATCCTCCTTTGGTGGTTTTCTTGGCGCGGGCTCTGGCCCGCGTTTTTTTTGCCTGCCATTGGCCTCCCGGTCGCGCGCATGTCTACCATGGTCGCTGCTCGGCCTGCCGTGCCCGCACAACAGTGATCTCCGGGTGCGGCGTGTACATTCATCCGTGTTTTCCCGACCGGCCGCTTTGCCATGACCCGACGTCTGAACAGTCTGCGTACCGCAGTGTTGTCCTTCGTGTTGTTACCGCTGTTGCTGCTGATGGCGGCCGTAGTGGCGCTCGGACTGCAGGAATTCCAGACACAGATGGAGAACCGTATGCAGGAGGATATCGAGCTGGTCGCGCGCTCGATCCGTCTGCCGGTGGCCAGTGCGATGCTGCAGGACGATGCCGCGGCGGTGCAGCAGTCGCTGGATTCGCTGTTTCAGATCGAGGAGGTATTCGGGGTCTACGTCTACGATGCCGACGGACGTATGGTGGCAGCCAGTGGTCCCCCGAGTCCGACTCTGCAGCGGCGCGGGGAGGCGCGGGTGATCAGCGAAACCGGGAGTCTCGGGGCCTTTGGCGAGCACCGGGGCCGCGAGACCTTCTCCTTTTTTCTGCCGCTGTCCGATCCCGCCGGGCGGATTGTCGGATTGTTGCAGGTGACCCGCGATGTGACCCCGTTCCGAGCCTATGTGACTCAGTTGCAGGGCCAGGGCCTGGTGTTGTTGCTGGCGGTGTCCGGGCTGTTCCTGCTGGTGGTCCTGTTCGGCTATCACCGCGCGGTGGGCCGGCATGTCTCGCGCTTGATGGCCGCCATGGGTGCGATCGGGGAGGGCCAACGTGGTCTGCGCGCACCGGAGGTCGGGCCGGCCGAGTTGCGCGGGCTGGCGGTGTCGATGAATCGCATGATGGAGCGGCGCGAGGCCTCGGAGGCTGAACTGGAGGTTCAGCGCCGTGAACAGGTGCGCCTGGAGGAGAAATTGCGGCACTCGGAAAAGCTGGCGGCCATCGGCCAGCTTGCGGCCGGGGTGGCGCATGAGCTGGGGACGCCCCTGGGCATTATTGCGGGGCGGGTGCAGCGCGCGATCCGGCACCTGCCGGACGGGGATCCGGCGCGCAAGGAGATGCAGGCCCTGAAGGCCGAGCTGGAGCGGGTGGAGGTGATTGTGCGCCAGTTGCTGGACTTCGCCCGGCGTAACCCGCTGCAGCAGCGATCGCTGGAGCTGGGGACGCTGGTGGCGGATCTGATCGAACGCGTCCGCTCCCGTCATTGCGATCGGGCAGTGGCGTTTCACGTGGATGGCGAACCGCTGACGCTGGTGGCCGATCCGCTGCGTCTGGGGCAGGCCCTGGAGAATCTGCTGGAGAACGCGTCCCAGGCGGCGGCACGCGCGGTGGAGGTGAGCTGGAGGGCGGTGCCGGAGGGCGTCGAGCTGGTGGTGGCGGATGATGGCCCCGAGGCCGGGCGCGGGATTGGGGATGACCAGGCCGAGCGCCTGTTCGAACCGTTCTACACCACCAAGCCGACCGGTCAGGGCACCGGGCTCGGCCTCGCCGTGGTGCAGGTCGCCCTGGAAGATCACGGCGGACAGGTGCAGCTGGATCGCAGTGTGCCGGGGGCGACGCGCTTCATCGTGACCCTGCCAATGGAACCCGGGGATCGCAAAGGCACTGGCACCAGTGACGAGGAGATGTCCCGATGAGTGGCCGGATGCAGACCCGGGAGTCGGTCCTGGTTGTGGAAGACGATCGAGGCCACCGCGAGCTCCTGGCGGAGGAGCTGAGCGAGGCGGGATATGCCGTGACCGCAGTGGGCAGCGCCGAGGATGCCGAACAGGTGCTGGCGCAGCATACCTTCAGTCTGGTAGTCAGTGATCTGCGCCTGCCGGGGGCTGACGGCTTCCGGGTGCTGGAGGTGACGCGGGCGCTGGCACCCATCCCCGGATTCATCATGCTGACCGGTTTCGGGACCATTGATCAGGCGGTGACCGCGCTGAAGGCCGGGGCCGACGACTTCCTTACCAAGCCGGTGGATCTGGACCATCTGCGTCTGGCTGCCGACCGCGTCACTGAGGCCCGCCAGTTGCAGGCCGAGGTCCGCCGTTACCGGGAGGTGCTGGCGCAGGGTAACGGCTTCCATGGCATGCAGGGTTCCAGCCCGGCCATGTTGCGGTTGTTCGATCTGATTCGGCGGATTGCGGTGGCCGACGGCAGTGTGCTGATTACCGGCGAATCCGGTACCGGCAAGGAGCTGGTAGCCCGTGCCCTGCACGCCGAGAGTCCGCGCGCCGAGGGGCCGTTTGTCGCGATCAACTGTGCGGGCATCCCCGAAGCCCTGCTGGAGTCGGAATTGCTGGGGCATGTCGCCGGTGCCTTCAGCGGGGCCCGGGGGGCGCGCCGTGGCCTGTTCACCGAGGCAGACGGGGGGACCCTGTTCCTGGACGAGATCGCGGAGATGCCTGCGGCGATGCAGAGCAAGCTGCTGCGGCTACTGCAAGATGGCCGCGTGCGGCCCGTGGGGTCCAACGAGGAGATCGCCACGAACGTGCGCATCGTGGCCGCTACGCACCAGGACCTGCAGGCGCACATCGCCGAGGGGCGTTTCCGCGAGGATCTGTATTACCGGCTGGAGACCTTTCGTATCGAGATCCCGCCACTGCGCGAGCGTGGCGAGGATGTCGAGCGATTGGCGCTGCAGTTCCTGCGCGAACAGAGTCTGGCCCGAGGTCTCCCCGAACGGCGCTTGAGCCCGGAGGCGCTGCGTGCCCTGCTGCGTTACCCGTTCCCCGGCAACGTGCGCGAACTGGCGAGCCTGATGGAGCGGGCCGCCACGCTGGCGGCGGGCGAGGTCATCGAGCCCTGCGATCTGCCCGAGCGGATCTTCGAGCAGGGAGGGGCCGCGACTGACCCCGCCGCAACTGGGCCGGCGGATGCGGGGGGTGCCCCGGTGCCGGGTGTGGCGGATGACACCCAGTGGCCGACGCTGGAGGAGCGCGAACGCGAATACATCCAGCGGGTACTGGAACACGTGGGCGGCAACAAGCAGCGCGCGGCGCGAATCCTCGGGATTGGCCGCAAGACCCTTTATCGCAAGCTCGGAGAAATCGACCCGACGTGACAGCCTGACCCGGGTCAGGTCGACCCATGTGTCAGCCTGACCCACTCTAGCGGGCCCCGGCCGGACCCTGTGTGGGGTCGTTTTCTGTTTGTAAGTATCTGACTAGTAAGTTCGTTTTTGGTATTTTTCTTTTTTGGCACGCCACCTGCATTTGCTTTGAGCAGCAACCAGGGCCGCCGACCGGACCCAACCGGGAGAATCGGCCTCCATACGTTGCGAAGAAAACGGGTTGAACGCTTGGCGGGATGCGATCCCGACACCCGTTCGGAACGATCCTCAAAGCCAATAAGGAGCTTAAACATGAACATGCGCAAGACGATCCTCACCCTGGCCCTTACCTCCCTGTTCGCCGTTGGCGGCGCGGCCTCAGCCCAGTATGGCGGTGCCGAAGGTGGTGCTGGCGGCGGTGACATGGGCGGTGCCCAGGGTGGACAGCCGCCGGCCCATGAAGGTGGTGCCGGTGCCCAGGGTGGTGCCGCACAGGGCGGTGCCCCGATGCAGGAAGCGCCGTCGGTGGACCTGAGCGAGCAAGACATTGACACCTTCGTGTCGGCCTTCGTTGCCGTGCAGGAAGTGCGCGAGGACTTCGCCAACCGCCTGCAGAGCGCCGAGGACGAGACCGAGGCCCAGTCCATGCAGCAGGAAGCGCAGGACGAAATGGTCAGCGCGGTCGAAGATGCGGGCATGAGCGTCGAGGAATACAACGAAGTCGCCATGGCGCTGCAGAACGATCCCGAGCTGATGCAGGAAGTGCAGGAACGCGCCGAAGCTCAGCTGTAAGCGGGTGAAGCAGCTTGCCCGGGCCGGGTGCCCGGGGCAGGCAGGAGGGGGCACCTTTCGGGGTGCCCCCTTTTGTATTTTTGTATTGTGCGCGCTTTACGGACGGTGGCGCCTGGTTCGTTGTCGGACGAATCCGGCGCTGCCTGGCCCGTGAACAGCTGTCCGTGGGCCGGCGCGGCGCCTTGCGCGCCCGTCCGGTCCTGCGTCCGTGTTTTGCCGGGTGGAATTCCTTTCCGCCGCGCTTGAATCGGCTGACGGGAAGCGTTATTATTGCGCGCTTTCTGAATCGCCCCGACCTCGGAGCATCGAACATCATGAGCACCATCAGCGCCAAGCCGGCAGAAGTCGAACGCGACTGGTTTCTCGTCGACGCCGACGGCAAGACCCTCGGGCGACTCGCCACGGAGATCGCACGCCGTCTGCGCGGGAAGCACAAGCCCGTGTACACGCCGCACGTCGACACCGGCGACTATATCGTCGTGATCAATGCGGAAAAGATTCGCGTCTCCGGCAACAAGGCCATGGACAAGAAGTACTTCCACCACACCGGCTACCCGGGTGGTATCAAGGAAGCCAACTTCACCCAGATGATCGAGCGTCATCCGGAGAAAGTGCTGGAGCTTGCCGTCAAGGGCATGTTGCCGCGCAACCCGCTTGGCCGGGCCATGTTCAAGAAGCTCAAGGTCTACGCCGGCACCGAACATCGGCACACGGCCCAGCAGCCGCAGCCGCTCGAAGTCTGAGCCGCAAGAAACAGCAAGGGAATCGATCCGAATGGCTAGCAATCAGTATTATGGCACCGGCCGCCGCAAAACCGCCGCTGCGCGCGTCTTCCTGCGTCCCGGTACGGGCAACATCACGGTTAACGAGAAGCCGCTGGACGAGTTCTTCGGCCGTCAGACCTCGCGCATGGTGGTACGTCAGCCGCTGGAGGCGACCGAGTCGACCGATAACTTTGACGTGGTCGCAACCGTGAAAGGTGGTGGTGGCAACGGTCAGGCTGGCGCGATCCGTCTGGGCATTGCCCGCGCTCTGGTGCAGTACAATGAAGAGATGCGCTCGCCGCTGCGTCGTGGCGGCCACCTCACCCGTGACGCCCGCGAGGTGGAGCGGAAGAAGATCGGCCTGCGCAAGGCCCGTCGTGCAACCCAGTACTCGAAGCGTTAAAATACGTCTCGAATTTCGGGCAACGCCCGACCCGGTTTACTGGGGGATCGTCTAGCGGTAGGACTACGGACTCTGACTCCGTCAACCCAGGTTCGAATCCTGGTCCCCCAGCCATCCATAGAGAAGGGCCCCCTCGCGGGGCCCTTTTCTATGGATATTTGAGCGAGTCCAGGGTTCGAACCTGGAAGGTTCGGCGGAGCGCAGCGAAGCACTGCACGCGCGTCGCGCGTGCAGCCCCGAAGGGGTGAGGCGGCGCAGTCGCCGAATCATCCTGGTCCCCCAGCCATGGCGGTGTGCGCCTCGACGGGGCTCACCGCCATTTGCTTCGGACTGGTCGTTACTTCAGGAGAAGGGCCCCCTCGCGGGGCCCTTTTCTATGGATATTTGAGCGAGTCCAGGGTTCGAACCTGGAAGGTTCGGCGGAGCGCAGCGAAGCACTGCACGCGCGCCGCGTTTTGCCCTGGCTTCTTGCCCCTCGTCAAACTCGCTACACTCCCTGTAGAGGCCGGGCCAATGGTAACCGGCAGGAATTCTGGCGGTCCGCTGGCGTCTGAATGTTCAGGAAGCGTGCAAAGTCGCTGGCTGTGCAGCCAGGAAAGACCCGGAAAGGATGAGGAGAGTGTTGATGTCGGTACCCGATAACCCCTACGAGCCCGTGACCGTTGATACGTCCGCCCAGGAGGTGGAGGGCGCCGATACCTGGTATATGGTCGGGATCTCCGGTATCCCGGACCCGGAGAACCAGGGGCATACCTCGAACGCCGGGTTTGTGGTCACCGACGAGGGCGTGGTGGTGTACGACGCGCTGGGTACGCCCCCGCTTGGGTTCGAGATGATCCGGCGCATCCGCGAGGTTACCGATCAGCCGATCAAGTACGTGATCGCAGGGCATTATCACGCGGATCATATTTACGGCCTGCAGGCCTTCGCGGACCATACCGATGCCACGATCATCGGCCAGGCCCGAGCCCGTGAGTACCTGGCTGGCCCTGGCGCGGCGTCGCGTCTGGAGCAGCGGCGGGGCGTGCTGGCGCCCTGGGTAGATGAAGACACCCAGATTATCCCGCCGGATGAATTCTTCGAGGACGATTACATCATCCAGCTGGGTGGCAAGACCTTTCGTTGCGTCCACGCCGGTCCGGCGCACTCGCCCGACGATATCATCATGGTGGTGGAGGAGACGGGTGTGGTCTTCGCCGGGGATATCGTGTTCGATGGGCGCATCCCGTTCCTGGGCGATGCCGCGCTGGATTCCGGTAACTGGGTGCGGCGTCTGGAGGAGCTGATGGAGATGGATCTGAAGTTTCTCGTGCCCGGTCATGGTGAGGGCACGGATCAGGCGGCGCGGGCCGTCCGGTTTACGCGCGACTATCTGGTCAAGCTGCGCGAGCACATGGCGGTCGCGGTGGAAAACATGGACTCCTTCGAGGAGGCCTACGCAGCCATGGACTGGAGCGACTACGAAGACCTCCCCGCATTCGAGCAGACCAATCGCAGCAATGCGAACGCGGTCTACCTGGAGATGGAAGAAAAGCTTTTCTGACCGATTCCGCTGCGGTGCGTCGCGCGTTTCGGTTGCGGGCGGATCGGCGGCGCACAGGCACCCGCCGCGCCTGACTGGACGGGTGCGGTTCCCGTCTCCGGAACCGGGTCAGGTTCCATCCCCGGGTGCGGCGGCAAGATAGTTTGGCACCCAAAAGCATGGACGAAGAGTGCGAGTTCATGCGCCCCCGGCACGGACCCGTTACTCTTTGCGCTCATTCTGAACCGGGGGGCCAAGCCTCAATGACCGCCGAACGCGTTCGCGAAATACCCTATAACTACACTTCATTTTCCGACCGCGAAATCGTCATCCGCTTCCTCGGATCCGATACCTGGGACCTCCTGAACGAGCTGCGCGGCGAACGCCGCACGGGCGTGTCTGCGCGCATGCTGTTCGAGGTGCTGGGCGATATGTGGGTGGTCAGCCGCAACCCCTATATCCAGGATGATCTGCTCGAGGACAAGAAGCGGCGCAAGGCCCTGATCGATGCGATGCAGCATCGTCTGGGCCAGATCGCGGCCCGCGCCGACGGCAACGAGAAGGCGCTGAAGCTGGCCGAGCGCGCTCAGGCGGCGGTTTCGGCGTTCGCCCGCGAGTTTACGGAAACAGAGGCGCTGCGTGAGCGGGTGCGCAAGCGCATGAAGGGACTGACGCACAAGGACAACATTCAGTTCGGCGGCCTGGCGCGGGTCTCGCACGTGACCGATGCGACCGACTGGCGTGTCGAGCTCCCCTTCGTGGTCCTGACCCCCGACTCCGAACAGGAGATGGGCCCGTTGGTGGCGGCTTGCATTGATCTTGGCCTTACGGTGATTCCCCGCGGGGGCGGTACGGGCTATACCGGGAGCGCGGTTCCGCTGTCCAAGCGCTCCGCGGTCATCAATACCGAAAAGCTGGAAGGCCTCGGGGATGTCCGACGGCGTGCCTTGCCGGGCGTGGATCAGGATGTGCCGGTGGTGCACGTGGAGGCGGGGGTGGTCACCAAACGGGTCTCCGAGCTCGCCGACCGCAACGGGCTGGTGTTCGCGGTCGACCCGACCTCGCAGGATGCCTCGACCATCGGCGGTAACGTGGCCATGAATGCCGGTGGCAAGAAGGCCGTGCTCTGGGGGACTGCGCTGGACAATCTGGCGGCCTGGACCATGGTGACGCCCGATGCGGAATGGATGTATGTCGAGCGTCTCGACCACAACCTTGGCAAGATCCACGACGCCGCGACGGTGCGCTTTCGGATATCGCGTTACCAGCCGGACGGCAAGACCCCGAAGGGCGAGCCCGAGGTCCTCGAGATGCCGGGACAGCACTTCCGCAAGCTGGGGCTGGGCAAGGACGTGACCGACAAGACCCTGATGGGCGTGCCGGGTATCCAGAAGGAAGGTTGCGACGGACTGATCACCTCGGCGGAGTTCATCCTGCACCGGATGCCGGATAACATTCGCACCGTCTGCCTGGAGTTCTACGGGACCGACCTGCACCAGGCGGTGCCGGCGATCGTGGAGATCAAGGACGCGGTGGATGCCGAGGACGCGGTCCTGCTGGCGGGCCTGGAACACCTGGACGAACGCTATGTGCGTGCGGTCAAGTACACCCCGAAGGGAGCCCGCGGCGATCTGCCGAAGATGGTCCTGATTGCCGACATCGTCTCGGACGATGAAGAGGCCCTGGGCAAACTGGCGGCCCGTATGGTGCGAGCGGCCAATGCCCGCAACGGCGAGGGCTTCATTGCGGTCAGCCCCGAGGCGCGCAAACGCTTCTGGGCAGACCGGGCCCGTACGGCGGCGATCGCGCATCACACCAACGCGTTCAAGATTAACGAGGACGTGGTGATCCCGCTGGAGCGGCTGGCGGAATACACCGAGGGGATTGAGTCCCTGAACGTGCGCGAGTCGCTGAAGAACAAGCTGACCATGGTCGACGAGATGCTGGAGTGCATGCGCGGCGACCATCCGGAGTTGCGCGAGCTGCTGGAGGATACCGGCGGCGAGGGGCAGCAGTGGTTCGAATCCAAGCGCGAACGTGCGGTCGAGCTCCTGGAGGCGGTCAAGAAGCGCTGGACCGCGATATCGGAGAATTTCTTCACGCTTGCCTCGGAATGCGACGCGCTGCTGGATGCGCCGGCCCGCGCCGATCTTCGCGATCACGACAAGTTGATGAACCTGTTGCTGCGCCGCAGTCTGCGTATCTCCTATCGGGCCGAGGTCGAGCGTCCGCTGTTCGAGGTCTTCGGTGGTCATCAGATGGAGCCGGTGCGCAAGCGTCTGACGGCGATTCACGATCGTGTGCTGACCAGTCGACTGTTCATCGCCCTGCACATGCATGCGGGCGATGGCAACGTGCACACCAACATCCCGGTCAACTCCAACGACTACCAGATGATGCACCAGGCCGAGCGCCTGGTGGACGACGTGATGCGCCTGGCGCGCGAGCTGAATGGCGTGATCTCCGGCGAGCACGGGATTGGCCTGACCAAGATGCAGTATCTGGAACCCGAGCGCATCGAGTCGTTCGCGAAGTACAAGAAGCAGGTCGACCCGAACGGCGTGTTCAATGCCGGCAAGCTGCTGGAGGGCTCCGGGCTGTCCAATGCCTACACGCCGTCTTTGCGCCTGGTGAAGCAGGAGGCGCTGATCCTGGAGCAGAGCGAGCTGGGCGATCTCAACGACGAGATCAAGGACTGCCTGCGCTGTGGCAAGTGCAAGCCGGAGTGCAATACGCATGTCCCGCGCGCGAACCTGCTGTATTCCCCGCGCAACAAGATCCTTGCGACCGGGCTGATCGTCGAGGCCTTCCTGTACGAGGAGCAGACCCGGCGCGGGCTGTCCCTGAACCACTTCGAGGAGATGAACGACGTCGCGGATCACTGCACGATCTGCCACAAGTGTCTGAACCCGTGCCCGGTGGATATCGACTTCGGCGACGTGACCATGCACATGCGCTCGATCCTCAGCAAGAAGGGCAAGCGCAAGGCGACACCCGCCACGATGATGTCCATGGCCTTCCTCAACACAAAGGACCCGGCCACCATCAAGGGCCTCCGCAAGGGCGCGATCCAGATGGGCTACGCGGCCCAGCGTCTGGGACACTTCGCGTTCAAGAAGCTGAACCTGACCGGCGCGGGCAAGACCCCGCGCTCGACCACCGGCAAGGCGCCGGTGCATGAGCAGGTCGTGCACTTCGTGAAGAAGCCGATGCCGGCCGGGCTTCCGAGTCAGACCACGCGGCAGATGCTGGGTCTCGAGGATTCACGCTATGTGCCGATCCTGCGCGATCCGGTCAAGACCGACCTGGATTCGGACGCAGTGTTCTACTTCCCGGGTTGCGGCTCCGAACGCCTGTTCAGTCAGGTGGGGCTGGCGACGCTGGCCATGCTCTACGACGTGGGCGCGCAGACCGTGCTGCCGCCGGGTTACCTGTGCTGCGGGTATCCGCAAAATGCCGGTGGCGATTTCGAGAAAGGCTCGCAGATCAGCACCGAGAATCGCGTGCTCTTCCATCGCCTTGCGACTACCCTCAATTACCTTGACATCAAGACAGTGGTGGTCTCCTGCGGAACCTGCATGGACCAGCTCCTGAAGTACGAGTTCGAGCGCATCTTCCCCGGCTGCCGGCTACTGGACATCCACGAGTACCTGATGGAGAAGGGCGTGAAGCTCGACGGGCTCACGGGCGTGCAGTACATGTACCACGACCCCTGCCACTCGCCGATGAAGTCGCACAAGCCGACGGACGTTGCGGCCAAGCTGCTGGGTCAGGAAGTCCTGCAGTCCAACCGCTGCTGCGGCGAGGCGGGCACGTTCGCGATCAGTCGCCCGGATATCGCCACCCAGGTGCGCTTCCGCAAGCAGGAAGAACTGCACAAGGGCATCAAGGAACTGACCGGTGAGGAGCAGGCGAAAGACGGCAACGTGAAGATGCTGACCTCCTGCCCGGCCTGCCAGCAGGGTCTGGCGCGGTATCGTGAGGATACCGGTCTGGATACCGATTACATCGTAGTCGAAATGGCCAATCGCTTGATGGGCGAAGGCTGGCAGAAAAACTTCATCGATCGCGCCCGCGAGGGGGGTATCGAGAAGGTCCTGCTGTAACGCCGCCGGGCCGCAACCCTGCCCGAGCCCGCCGGTTGTTGGTGGCGGGTTCGGGTGTGGTCAGCGCCGGAAAAACGCCAGCAGGAGCGAGATGATCACGCTGACGATCAGCATGGTGGTGATCGGGAAGTAGAAGCGACTGTTCTCGCCCTCGATGATGATGTCCCCGGGCAGCCGCCCCCAGGGTATCTTGCCCAGCCAGGGCCACAGCAGGCCGATCAGCACGATCAGCCCGCCGACGAGGATCAGCCACTTGCCCGTCTCGGACATGGCGCGCGATCCTGCCCGTTTTAGCGGGCGACCATCTCCTCGACACCGGAAGAGGAGCCGACCAGCATGACATCGGCGGCGCGTCGGGCGAACAGACCATTGGTCACTACGCCGGCGATATGGTCCAGCTCGGATTCCAGCTCTACCGGATTCATGATGCGCAGGTTGTGCACGTCGAGGATCACGTTGCCGTTGTCGGTGCGGAAGCCCTCGCGCAGCTCCGGATTACCGCCCAGCTTCGACAGGGCGCGGGCCACATGGCTGCGCGCCATCGGGATCACCTCGATCGGCAGCGGATAGGTGCCGAGATAGTCCACAACCTTGGTCTCGTCCACCACGCAGACGAAGGTCTTCGAGGCCGCCGCCACGATCTTCTCGCGGGTCAGTGCGCCGCCACCGCCCTTGGTCAGGTGCAGATGCCGGGTCGCCTCGTCGGCGCCGTCCACGTAGATGGGCAGCGGCCCGGAGGCGTTCAGGTCCAGCACCTCGATGCCGTGGCCGCGCAGGCGCTCGGCACTGGCCTCGCTGGAAGCCACGGCCCCGTCAATCCTGCTCTTGATGCCCGCCAGGGCGTCGATGAAGTAGTTGGCGGTGGAGCCGGTGCCTACCCCGACGACCCAGCCGTTCTCGATCCGTTCCAGCGCTGCCTCGGCAACGGCCTTTTTCATTTCGTCCTGATTCATCAACGTCTCTCGCATATACGGTCCATAACTCATTGAGGATACCGACTGCTCGGGTCCCGCGACAAGCACAACGACGGTTGCCGTGCATGCTATGGTTTCGCCATGAAATACCCCTATCTCGAGAAGATCCTGACCGCCCGTGTCTACGATGTGGCGCGCGAGACACCGCTGGACCCGATGCCGACGCTTTCGCAACGTCTGGGCTCCACCTTGTGGCTCAAGCGCGAGGACCTGCAGCCGGTGTTCTCGTTCAAGCTGCGCGGCGCCTACAACAAGATCGCCCAGTTGACTCCGGAACAGCGCGCACGGGGCGTGGTGGCGGCCTCCGCCGGCAATCATGCCCAGGGGGTTGCGCTGGGGGCGAGCCATCTGGGCATCAAGGCCGTGATCGTGATGCCCGTTACGACGCCGTCGATCAAGATCGCGGCGGTACGCCGCTTCGGCGGCAAGGCCGTGCTGCACGGCGACTCCTTCGATGAGGCCGCGGCGCACGCCCGCGAGCTGGAGGCGCAACACGGTTACACCTTCATCCACCCGTTCGACGACCCGGATGTGATCGCCGGGCAGGGCACGGTGGCGATGGAGCTGCTGCGTCAGCACCCGGCCGAACTTGATGCGGTGTTCGTGTGCATCGGGGGCGGGGGGCTGGCGGCTGGCATGGCGGCTTACATCAAGCGCCTGCGCCCGGAGATCCGGGTGATCGGCGTGGAGCCGGACGATGCCCCGTCGATGTACAAGGCGTTACAACAGAAGCGGCGGGTCAGCCTCAAGCAAGTCGGGATCTTTGCCGACGGTGCCGCCGTGCGGCAGGTCGGGAAGGAGACCTTCCGTCTGTGCCGCGAGCTGGTCGACGAGGTGCTGCTGGTGGACACCGACGCGATCTGCGCGGCGATCAAGGATGTCTTCGACGACACCCGTGTGGTCGCCGAGCCGGCCGGGGCCCTAGCTGTGGCCGGCATGAAGCAGTATCTCCAGCGCGAAGGCCTCCAGGGGGCGAACCTGGCCGCGGTACTCAGTGGCGCCAATATCAACTTTGACCGCCTGCGCCACGTGGCCGAACGCGCCGAGATCGGCGAGCACCGCGAGGCCCTGTTCGCGGTCACCATCCCCGAGCGTCCGGGCAGTTTCCGCCAGTTCTGCCAGGCCATCGGCAAGCGTGGCATCACCGAGTTCAACTATCGCTATGCGGACGCCGAACGCGCCCAGGTGTTCGCCGGCATCAAATTGCAGGGCGGTGATGCCGAGCGCCAGGAGATCCTGGAGGCGTTGCAGTCAGCGGGGTACGAGGTCCTCGACATGACCGAAAACGAGGTGGCCAAGCTGCACCTGCGGCACATGGTTGGCGGTCATGGTGGTGAGGTCCGGCACGAGCGCCTCTACCGTTTCGAGTTCCCGGAGCGTCCGGGGGCATTGCTGAATTTTCTGACTCATATGGGGCAGACCTGGAACATCAGTCTGTTCCATTACCGCAATCATGGCGCGGCCTACGGGCGTGTGCTGGTCGGTATGCAGATCCCGGCGGAGGATCGAGCGCGGTTTCGCGAATTCCTGAAGGAGGTCGGGTATCCGTGGCACGAAGAGACCAGCAACCCGGCGTATTCACTCTTCCTGCGCTGACCGTATTTCACCAGGCGCTTGTTCGTCATCGCAGCAAGGTCCTTCGTCTGGCCGCCTGCCTCGTGGTGGCTAGGCCTGGTTCGTCCTCTGGTGTTTACGGTGCCTCCGGTCCATGTACTGCCGTGCGCTGACTCGCCAGCGCGCCGCGCCCGTTTTTGATCAACAACTGGCTTTCTTGCTTGCCCAAGAAAGGACCCGTCGAGGCGCACCCGGATTTCGCCCGGGAACCTCGCTCCGGACGTGCTGGGCCGGCGGCGCTGAACTCGCTGCGCCTGCGGCTTCGCTCAGACATCCAGCGCCCCGAATTTATGGAAAACGGGCCGCCCATCACGCCCTCCGCGAGGGGCCCCATACGGGAGGCGAAGGTCAAAACCAACCGTATCCCTACGCTTCCGCCTAACCATAGGCACCGCCGCCCGAAAGCCCCCGGCGCCCGCTCGCGGGCGCGGCACGCTATGGCCGCAGGCCGAGCGTGCCCAGATGCCGGAAAACCCAGCCTCCAACCAAAAGCACGAAGGTCGGGACAGCCGTTGTATTGACCTGCCTCCCCGTTGTCGTCGCGCCGAGCGGAGAGGGTTTTCGCGGGACGATTCAAAATAGAAACGGGGGCGCTGGATGTCTGAGCGGAGCCGCAGGCGCAGCGAGTTCAGCGCCGCCCGCGAAAAGCCTCGGAGCGAGGGAAACCCCGGCCCGCACAGCGGGCCGGGGTCGCGGCAGTCGGGCGTGTTTCTTGGTGACTTCTTTGCATGAGCAAAGAAGTCACTCGGGGCGCGCTGGCGAGTCAGCGCCGGGCAGTATGTGGACCGAAGGCACCGTAAACACCCGGGGCCGAGCCAGGACCAGCCACAACAAGGCAGGCGGCTGGATGACAGCGGCGAGTGTTTGAAAGGCGGTGTGCGTTACCGCGCCGCTCAGGCGGGGCAGGGCGTCTGCCAGGTGGTGACGCGTGCCGGGTCGCCGTCGGTGTGATCGAGGCGGGCAAGCGTCATGCAGTTGCCCCAGACGCAGCCACTGTCCAGCGCCAGCCAGTCGGGTCCCACCCGATGTCCGAGCGCAGCCCAGTGTCCGAATACGATCGGGTGCCCGGCCGCCGCGCGCCCCGGTACCCGGAACCATGGCGTGAGCGTCGCTGGCGCATCTTCCGGCGGGCCATTGCCGGCGAATTCCAGGTCGCCTGAGGCTGTGATGTAGCGCATGCGGGTGAAGGCGTTGATGGTGTAGCGCAGCCGGTCGTAGCCGTCGAGGTCGGGGTCCCAGCGGGTCGGTTCGTTGCCGTACATCACTTCGAAAAGGGCCTGGCGTCGGGTCGGGTCGCGCAATTCGGTCTCTACTCGCTGCGCCTCTTGCGCGGCCCGGTCCGGATCCCAGGCGGGTGGCAGGCCCGCGTGCACCAGGGTCCAGCCGCGTGCGGCGTCACGCTGCAGCAGGGGGCGCTGCGCGAGCCATTCCAGGATCTCGGCGGCATCGGGTGCGTCCAGCACCGGACGCAGGGTGTCCTTGCGACCGGGCGTGCGAACCCCGTGGGCGGTGGCCAGCAGGTGCAGGTCGTGGTTGCCCAGCACTGCCGTCACGGCGGGGCCCAGGTCCATCAGCCGCCGCAGACAGCCCAGCGAATCGGGACCGCGATTGACCAGGTCCCCGACCAGCCAGAGGTGGTCGCGGGTCGGGTCGAACCGGACCCGGGCCAGCAGGCGCTCCAGCGGGTCCAGGCAGCCCTGAAGGTCGCCGACGGCGTACAGTGCCACTAGTGCAGGGTACGCGGGACGGAGAGGGTGAACGGGGGGATCGGCGCGTCGAAGCTGTTGCCGCGTTCGTCGCGCATGCCGTAGGAGCCCTCCATGGTACCCACCGGGGTTTCGATGACCGTGCCGCTGGTATATTCGAAGCTGTCGCCCGGGGCAATGCGGGGCTGTTCCCCGACCACGCCTTCGCCGCGGACCTCCTGTGTTTGCTCGCGGCCGTCGCGGATGATCCAGTGACGGTTGATCAACTGCACGGTCAGCGCGCCCGCGTTGCGAATGACCACGTGGTAGGCGAACACATAGCGGTCGTCATCGGGTTCCGACTGGTCTTCCACGTAGGCGGTGGAGACTTCAATCTCGATGCTGTGGGCCTCGGTGTCGTGCTCTGGGGTCGGATTCATGCGGATAGGGCTCCAGGTTCGTGGACGGGTCGCGCCCGGCTGCGGGCGCGACCCGGTGTCAGGGCTGCACCGACCGGCTGGCGCTGACAGCAGCCCCCAGCAGGCCGGGTTCGGGGTGCATGATAAGGGCCACGGGCAATTGCTCAAGCAGGTGGGTCATCGGTGGGCGATTGTGAAAGGCGCTGCGGAAGCGGGGGCCGCGAAAGGCCGCGCTCCAGCGCGGGGCAATACCGCCGGCCAGAAAGATACCGCCGCCGGGCAGGGCGGTCAGGGCCATGTCGGCCAGCTGACCGGCATAGACTGCGACAAAGCGTTCGATCACGGCTGCGGCGGCCGCATGGCCTGCCAGTGCCAGTTCGCTGATGGCTGCGGCCGGATTGGCCTGGTCCAGGGCCTGCTGCAGATCCGGGTCTGGTTGGCGCTCGAGCTCGAAACGACCCATGCGGGCAATACCGCGGCCGCTGAGCAGATGCTCGCGGGTACAGTGACCCCGTTCGCGGCCAATGAAGGCGGCCAGCGCGGCCTCCTCGGCATCGCTGGGCGAAAAGCGCGCATGCCCCCCCTCGCCGGGATAGACGGTGGCGGCACCCGGTGGCCCCACCATGCAGGTGCCGAGGCCGGTTCCCGCCCCTGCGACCAGGCGCATGCCCGCCGGGTCGCGGGTCCCTTCCTGCAGGTACAACAGGTCATTCGGGCGCAGTGCATCCAGGCTTGCGCCGATGGCGGCGAAATCATTCAGCAGAGTGGCGGGAAGGGCCAGTTGAGCGCTCAGCGCATGCGCGTCCAGGGCCGGCCAGGAGAGGTTGGTGACTCGGGCGCGACCGCCGTGTACGGGGCCGGCGACTGCAAGTCCCGCAGCGGCGAGGGTCGTCACCGAGGTCTGTTCGTTGCGCCAGTGTTCGAGGATGGTCGCAAGGTCGGGGTAATCGCGGCTGCGATAGCGCTGCGCGTCGTGCAGAGACCAGCTGTCCCCTTCGCGATGGGCGCGTGCGACGCGGGTGTTGGTCCCGCCGACATCGGCAACGATCAGGTCCATGCGGCCATGGTAGCCGATCGTGGCCGCAGGTTTCGCGCGGGGTGTCAGCCGGCGTCTGCGTGGAGCTGCCGGGCCAGTGCCTCGAATCCGGCGATGCCGATGTTTTCCGGACGTTCGCCGGGGTCCAGCCCGACGGCCTCGATATCGGCGACTTCGGCCAGTCCCGCCAGCCCGCGGCGCAGGGTCTTGCGGCGGCTGGAGAAGGCCTGGTTCACCACCTTGGCAAAGGTCGGGTATAGCGCGGCCGCGACCCGGGGCTTGGCCAGGGGCGTGATGCGCACTACCGCGGAGTAGACCTTGGGCGGCGGATGAAAGGCCCCCGGCGGGACCGTGAACAGGGCCCGGGCTTCGGCACGCGCGGCCACCATGACCGTCAGGCGCCCGTAGCGTTTGCTGCCCGGGGCCGCCGTGAGGCGCTCGACCACCTCGCGCTGCAGCAGGAAGTGCATGTCGTGGATCGCGCCGACCTGCTCCAGCAGGTGAAACATCAGAGGGGTGGAGATGTTGTAGGGCAGGTTGCCGACCACGCGCCAGCCCTCGTCGGGTAGGGGCCCCAGCTCGCTCAGGCGCAGGTGCAGGGCGTCGCCCGTATGCAGTTCCAGCCGCTCGGGCGGGAAGCCGGCCCGCAGCCCGCTGGCGAGGTCACGGTCGATCTCCACCGCCACCAGGCGCTCCAGGCGTTCGAGCAGGACGGCGGTCAGGGCGCCGCGACCGGGGCCGATCTCAAGGACGGTATCTCCCGGCTGCGGGTCGATGGCGGCGACGATGCGCGCCAGGATGCCGGTGTCGTGCAGAAAATTCTGGCCGAAGCGTTTGCGAATCGGAGACGAGGTCTTGATGCGACTCATGTGGCGGTGGTGCTCCGGCGAGCCGCGGCGCGGGCTGCGAGGGTTTCTGCCAGACGTTCGGCGGCGCGGAAACTGCCGGCCTCGGCGAGTCCGGTTCCGGCCAGATCCAGCGCGGTCCCGTGATCCACGGAGGTGCGGATGAAGGGCAGGCCCAGGGTCACGTTGATGGCCCCGCCGAAGCCGGCATGCTTGAGGACCGGCAGGCCCTGGTCGTGGTACATCGCCAGTACCGCATCTACACCCTCCAGGGCCCGCGGGGTAAAGGCCGTATCGGCGGGCAGCGGCCCGCGCAGATCGCAGCCCTCGGTGCGCAGGCGTTCCAGGACCGGGCGGATGACCTCGATCTCCTCGCGTCCGAGGACACCGTCCTCGCCGGCGTGCGGGTTCAGGCCGCAGACCGCGATGACCGGGGCGTCGATGCCGAAGTCGCGCCGCAGGTCGTGATGCAGGACGCGGAGCACGGCCTCCAGGCGTTCGTCGGTGATGGCGTCGGGGACTGCGCGCAGCGGCAGGTGAGTGGTGACGAGCGCGACCCGCAGGCCCTCGGTGGCCAGCATCATGACCGGCATCGCGGCGCCGGCGCGTGCGGCCAGCCACTCGGTATGGCCGCTGAAGGCGATGCCGGCACGATTGATTACGCCCTTGTGGACCGGGCCGGTCACCATGGCCTCGAAGTGGCCCTTCAGGCAGCCGTCGGCGGCCGTGGCCAGCAGCGCCAGCACATGTTCGGCATTGGCCGGGTCCAGGGTGCCGGCGACGACCGGCGCGGCTACGGGCACGGGCATGACCTCCAGGCTGTGGGCCGGGGTCGCCGTGCGCGGGCGTTCGGGGTCGAACTCAAGCAGTTGCAGGGGTTCTCCCAGTGCCCTGGCGCGGGCCTCGATCACCTCGGGGGCGGCGATCGCCACGCGCTGCGCCTGGCCGGGATGGCGGGCCATGGCGATCAGGAGGTCCGGCCCGATGCCGGCGGGATCGCCGGCGGTCAGGGCGAGGCGCGGGACCGGGTGGGTCCCGCGGCGATCAGGAACCGAAGCCGTCGACCCGGTATTCGACATAGGCCTCGTCCCGCAGACGCCGCAACCACAGCTCAAGTTCTTCCTCGCGCTTGCGGTTCTGCAGGATCTCGCGGGCGCGGGCACGGATCTGCTCGCGCGAGGTATCGACCTCGCGGCGCTCCAGTACCTCGATGATGTGCCAGCCGAACTGACTCTGCACCGGCTCGCTGACGACGCCGGGTTCCAGCGTGTCCATGGTTTCTTCGAAGGCCGGGACCAGTTCGCCCGGACTGATCCAGCCCAGGGAACCTCCCTGGGCGGCGGAACCGGGGTCATCGGAGTTGGCGCGGGCCAGGTCTTCGAAACTCGCGCCCTCGCGGATGCGGTTGTACAGCGACTGGGCCTGGCGTCGAGCGTCGGCTTCGCTGCGGACCTGATCGGGCGAGATCAGGATGTGGCGGACCCGGGTCTGTTGCACCCGTGTCTGGTCACCGCCCTCGCGGTCCAGCAGTTTCATGATGTGGAAGCCGCTGGGCGAGCGCAGGACCCCGCTGATCTCGCCGCTGCGCATCAGCACGGCCTCGCGGGCAAAAACGGTGGGGATCTCGGCGGCGGAGCGCCAGCCAAGGTCGCCGCCTTCCAGCGCCTGGGGGCCCTCCGATTCGCTGATGGCGACGGTGGCGAACTCCTCGCCGGAACGCACGCGTTCGTGCAGTGCCTCTGCCTGCTCCCGGGCGGCAGCGATCTGGCGGGCGTCGGCCCCCTGTGGCAGGGCCACCATGATCTGGGCGATGCGGTAGCGCACGCCACGGTCGATGGCGCCGCTTTCGGAGGCGATCAGGTCGGCGATCTCCTGGTCGGACACGCGCACACGCTGGTCCACCTGCCGCTGCTGCAGCTGGTTGATGGTCAGCTCGTGGCGGATCTGTTCGCGGAAGGCGTTGAAGTCCACGCCGTCCTGCATCAGGGCCTGGCGCAGTTGCGGCAGGCTCATGCGGTTCTCGCGGGCAATGCTTTCCATCGACCGATTGAGGGTCATTTCGTCGATATCAATGCCGATCCGCGCCGCTTCCTGTAACTGCAGGCGTTCGACGATCAGGCGTTCCATGACCTGGCGGGCGAGGGTGTCCCGGTCCGGTGGCCGGTTGCCACGTTCCATCAGCTGCTGAACGGTCAGGTTCATGCGTTCGATCAGTTCACGCTGGGTGATGACATCGTCGCCGACTACGGCCAGGATGCGATCGGTGAAGCGGTCACCCTCGGGGGTGATCGGGGCGGCCGGGGCCCCGCGACTACTGGCGGCGCCCGGTGTGACCGGGGCCTCGACGGCGCCTTGCGAGAGCCCGCCGCCCGTCGGGCCGGCCATCTGGGCGGTGGCCGGGAGGGCAAGGCCCCAGGCCAGGGCAGCCAGTAGCAGGGCGCGAACACCGTGGTGGCGGCCGCGTTGTTCAGGGACGTGCATCATATCCGGCAATACCCTCGCGCAATAGCGAATCCACGCCGGAATCGAACCGTGCCAGGCCGTCCAGCGTGAGTTGGAAAAGGACCGAGTTGTCGTAGGTCTCGTCGAAGGCGAGTGCGCGGCGAGCCACCACGCGAACACCATAGCAACAACTACGATACTGAAGCCCGGCCAGAAGTTCGAGATCGCGTTCCTGTTCGAAACTGTAGTTCCAGCGTCCGATGGCATCGATGCGCTCGCTGACCGGCCATAGCGCCGAGATATCGGTCTGGTCGATGGAGCGTGCGCCAGCCTCGCGCTGGCGGTAGCCCAGGTTGATGCGGGCGCGTTCGCTGGGGCTGTAGCCGACTGCGAGCGCCGTCAGGGTGGTCTCGCCGGCATCCTGATCGTAAAGGATGGAGCCGCGTCCATCCCAAGCTTCGCCGATCCGGAAGCGACCCTCCAGTGCCAGCTCTGAACGCGACTCGGTCAGGGGGTCCTGCCCGGGGCGGCGGCGAACCTCGCGGTCTTCGAGATAATGGATCTGACCGGCGGACAGGCTCAGGCGTTCGCGCCCGGTCTGCTGGTCGAGGGTGCGTGTGGTCAGCGCGGTGGTGATCTGATGGGTATCACCCACGCGGTCGGCGCCGACAAAGCGGTCCAGGCTGAACAGATTGTCGAAGCTGAAATCGGCCTCGCCAGTATCAAAGATCGGGATCGCGTCCTGGTCGCGGAAGGGCACGTAGCCATAGAAGACACGCGGCTCGAGGGTCTGCAGGCGGCGGTTGTTGGCGAACGGCCGTTCGAAGACCAGGCCGGTGTCGATCGAGGCGTGCGGCACGGTGCGGCTGATCGAGTCCGGCCCCGTGTCCTGACCGCGGCGGTCCAGTTCGTAGCGGGTATGCCGGACCCCGGCGCTGGGTTCAAAGAAAAACCCGCCGCTGTCGTGGCGCCAGCGTACCTCGGGATTCAGGTCCATGCGTGTGCCGAGAGGGCGCTCGGACGCGTCCTCCTTGCGCTCGAAACGCACCAGTTCGGTGGCAAGGTCCCAGGATAATCCGCGCCCGAGGTATTCGCCGGCCTCCAGCGTGATCTGGGGCAGGCGCTGGTAGGGCTCGCCGGCCGCGCTCAGATCCGGGTCGACGATCTGGAAGTCCTCGATGCGGGTGCGCAGGCGGTAAGCCGGCTGATCCCAGGTCAGATCGGCACGGCGGCGCAAAAAGGGTGTGGCCCCTTCAAAGCGGTCCGAGCTGCCGAAATCGGTGAAGTATTCGCGGTCGGAGACATCGGCGGCGTCTACCCGCAGGTCGAGGCTGGAGGTGATGCGGGTGCGGTGTTGCCACTGGGCAAACTGGCGGTCGTCCCCAGTCGCGCGGTCGTTTGGCAGGTAACGCACATCGATTGCGCCTTCGTGCCGCGGTTGCAGGTAGCGGAACTCGGTGCCCAGTTTGAAGCCTCGATCCGCCATGACACGCGGGGTGAAGGTGGCATCGTAATTGGGCGCGATGTTCCAGTACCAGGGCGTGGCGAGGTCGAGTCCGGTTCGGCCGCCAGAGCCGGCGCTGGGCAGCAGAAAACCGGTCTTGCGGCGATCGTCCAGCGGGAAGTTGATGTAGGGCGTGTAGGCGATGGGTACGCCCTTGAAGCGGATGGTGGCGTTGCGTGCGACGCCAACCCCGCTGTCGTGATCCAGTTCCAGATCACTTGTGCGCAGCCACCAGGAGTCGTTGCCGATCGGGCAGGTGGTGTACTGAGCGTCCTCGAAGTCGTGGCGGCTGGGGGCGTGCTGTATGCCGCTTGCCGCGCTGCCACGTGCCGGGATGGACCGCACCAGGAAGTTGATGCTGCGGAATTCGCCCGTGTGCGCATCCAGGCGGTATTGGCCGCCCTCGGTGTGCAGCAGCAGGTCGCCGTCGAACAGACGGGTGTCGCCGTCGGTACGGACCCTGCCGGACGCGCGGTCGTATTCCAGGAACTCGGCATCCAGGCGGCGTCCGGACTCGAACAGTTGCACGTTGCCGTAGGCCGCAATGCCTTCTTTGTCGCGCCGGATGAAATCGGCATCGATGTCGGCCAGGCCGCCTTCGAGAGTGCGCAGTTCCGGCCATTCCACCCCCGGGGCGAACTCGCAGCCGCTCGGACGTTCCATGGCGTTTGCCGGCACCAGCAGGACCGTTACCAGACCCAGTCCGGCCACCAGCGATTGCGCATCCATCAAGATGCGCGGGGTACGGCTGGCGGGTCGGTGCGTCATCCCCGGTTCAGGACAGGAGCTGGCGGATCTCGTCGAAGATCAGCTCGATGTCGCGCGTGCCGTTGATGTGCTTGAGGAGGCCGTGCCCGTCGTAATACTCGATCAGGGGCCGGGTTTGATCCTCGTATACCTTGAGTCGGTTCACCACGGTTTCTTCGTTGTCGTCCGCGCGGTGGATCAGCTCGCCGCCGCACAGATCACATACGCCTTCCTTCTGCGGCGGGAAGGTATGGGTGTTGAACACCGCGCCGCAGTCACCACAGGATACGCGTCCGGTCAGGCGCTGCTTGAGCTCTTCGAAGGGCACATCGATCTGGATCGCCCGGTCCAGTGGCGACCCGATGTCGTTCAGCATCTGGTCCAGCGCCTCGGCCTGGGCGACGTTGCGCGGAAAGCCGTCGAGGATAAAGCCCTTCTGCGCATCGGGTTCCTGCAGGCGGTCGCGGATCAGCCCCAGCACCAGCTCGTCCGGAACCAGCTGCCCGGCGTCCATGGCGCTCCGGGCCTGCTTGCCGAGTTCGGTCTCGGCGGCGACTGCGGCGCGCAGCAGGTCGCCGGTGGAGATCTGGGGGATGCCGAAGGTGGCGACCATCTTCTTGGCCTGGGTGCCCTTGCCGGAACCCGGGGCGCCCATCAGGACGATACGCATAGCTGACTCCTGCCTGGTGCCGTGCCGACCCGCAGGACTAGCCGGGAACGGGACGGCACGGTGAATTGCGGTGGTGAAACGGGCAAAGCCGGCCCGGAGCTGGGAGCCTGTCGAATTGGGGACGGATCGGCTGCGCGTGCGGGACAGCGGGTCCTTTCACCGTTCCCTCTCGTTACATGGCGCCACTATTATGCGCCTCGAGAGACCGAAAAAAGGGCCTCGCTGTCCCGCCGCGCCCGCGACGTTCGCCCAAACCCGACAGGCGCCCAGGAAACACGGAACTTAATGTACACATTCGCGCTCGAGTCGCGAACCGTTTCCCGAGCGCGGTCTTATACCGCCTGCGGATGTCTTCCCGCAACCGTGGCCGCTGTGGGTGCGGGTCCCATTGCGTGGATTCTGCCCTGTATAATGGCGGGCTCGCCAATATTTTCGGGAAGCAAGCATGGACCTCAACCAGATCGAAGCCGGCAAGGACCTCCCCAACGACGTCAACGTCGTGATCGAGATCCCCGCCCATGGCCAGCCCGTGAAGTACGAGATCGACAAGGACAGCGGGGCGCTGGTGGTCGACCGCTTCATGACGGTCGCGATGTTCTACCCCTGCAACTACGGGTTCATCCCGAACACGCTGTCCGAGGACGACGATCCGGTGGATGTGCTGGTGATTACGCCGGTGCCGTTGATGCCGGGTTCGGTGGTGCGTTCGCGTCCGGTGGGCGTGCTGCAGATGACCGACGAAGCCGGAGTGGACGCGAAGATCCTGGCGGTGCCGGTAACCAAGCTGCACCCGCAATACGAAAAGATCCAGGGCCCGGAAGATGTTTCCCAGGAGCTGCTGGATTCGATCAGGCACTTCTTCGAGCACTACAAGGAGCTGGAGAAGGGCAAATGGGTCAAGGTTGACGGTTGGGCGGATGCCGAAGCGGCCAAGGCGGAGATTGTTGCCAGCTACAAGCGTTATCAGAAGAGCACCATCTGACCTCGCGTCCTGCGGTATGCAAGGACCCGGGAATGCCGGGCCGCCCCGGATGGGTGGCCCGGTCTGCCCCTGCGGCGCGCGTGGCCGCATGAGCGTGGCCCCCTGATATGGCCGAACGCGACGCCTACGGCGAGGAAAAACGGGATCGAGACCGCTTCGTGGCGCGTATCCTGCTGGCCCTGGTGGTGCTGGCAGTGATTGTGCTGGCGCTCGGCTGGCGGCTGTCGGGGCTGCAGGTCGGCGCGCATTCGCACTTCACCACCCTTTCCGAGAACAATCGCCTGCGGGTGGAACCGATCGCCCCGACTCGGGGAGTGATCCGGGACCGCAATGGTGTGTTGCTGGCCGGCAACCGTGCCTCCTATCAGCTCGAGATCACGGTCGAACGGGCCGGTGACCTGGATGCCCTGCTGGACCGGCTGCGCAATTACGTCGAGTTGAGCGAGGCGGACGTCGAGCGTTTTCAACGCGGCGTTCGGCAGCGGCGGCCGTTTCAGCCGGTGCTTTTGAAGGCCGGACTGGATGATGTCACGGTGGCGCGTCTTGCTGTCTCGCGTCACGAGATGCCCGGGGTGGAGATCGAGGCCCGGCCGCTGCGTTACTACCCGCTGGGGGCGGATTTCTCGCATGCGGTCGGTTACGTCGGGCGTATCAACCAGCAGGATTTGCAGCGGGTGGATCCGCGCGTCTATGCCGGCAGTTCGCATATCGGCAAGAGCGGCGTGGAACGCTATTACGAGGAACTGCTGCACGGGCGCCCCGGCTACCGGCAGGTGGAAGTGAATGCCCAGGGGCGGGTGCTGCGCGAATTGTCGGTGACCCCGCCGCAGCCGGGAACGGATCTGATCCTGACTCTGGATGCCAACCTGCAGCGCGCGGCATACCGTGCCCTCGAAGGCCGGGATGGCGCAATCGTGGCCATGGACCCGAACAACGGCGAGATCCTGGCCCTGATCAGTGCGCCGGGGTTCGATCCCGAGGCCTTCGTGCACGGGATCTCCCAGGCCGATTTCGCTGCGGTGCGCGATAACAAGCGCCGTCCGCTGTTTAATCGCGCCCTGAGTGGCCAGTATCCGCCCGGCTCGACGGTGAAGCCGCTGGTGGCGCTGGCGGCGCTGGAAGAGGAGGTTACCACGGCCGAGCGGGAGATATTCGCGCGCGGCTACTACCAGATCCCCGGACATGAACGGCGTTTTCGCGACTGGCGCCGTGAGGGGCACGGCCGGGTCGACATGTCGCGGGCCATTGCGGTGTCTTCGGACGTCTATTTCTACGACCTGGCACACACCATGGGGATCGACCGCATGGTGCCGATTCTCGGGGCGTTCGGCCTCGGTCAGCGGGTCGGCATCGACTCGACCGGCGAGCGTGCGGGCATACTGCCCAGCCGGGACTGGAAGCGGGCCAGGCACGGCGAGGTCTGGTACCCCGGCGAGACCCTGATTACCGCGATCGGGCAGGGCTACATGCTGACCACGCCGCTGCAGATGGCGGATTTTACCGCGGCGCTGGCAACCCGTGGTCAGCGTTATCAGCCACACCTGCTGCGCGCGATGGACAACGGCAACGGGGCGCTGGAGTATCCGTTGCCGGTCGTGCGCGACCCGGTAGTGGCGGCTCCGAAGCACTGGGATACGATTCACGACTCCCTGGTCAAGGCGGTGCATGCGCGCCATGGCACGGCCTGGGGCAGCGTGGGCAGCACCCGGCCGGAGTACACCATCGCCGGCAAGACCGGAACCTCCCAGGTCTTCAGTCTTGCCGAGGATCAGGAATATGACGAGGCTGAACTGGCCCGGCGCCTGTGGGATCACGCCCTGTTTGTGGGTTACGCGCCAGCCGAGGATCCCCGTATCGCGGTGGCCGTGCTGGTGGAACATGGCGGGTCCGGCGGCCGGGTTGCGGCCCCGGTCGCGCGCAAGGTGATGGATGCCTTTCTGCTGGATGCCGCAGACATGGCCATCGACCCGGAGGATTCATGATTAGCGTGACGGGCCGCGAGCTGTCGCTGGGGCAGTGGGTGCTGCGCGACCTGCGGCTGGACAGTGTGCTGCTGGTGCTGTTGTCGATCCTGTTGCTACTGGGGCTGGTCGTCCTGTTCAGCGCATCCGGCGAGAGCCTGGTGGTCATCGAACGCCAGTTGATGCGCATCGGTTTCGGGGTTGCCGCTATGCTGCTGGTTGCGCAGGTCTCCCTGCATGCACTGCGGGCAATCTCGCCCTGGTTGTTCGTGGCCGGCGTGATCCTCCTGCTGCTGGTGATGTGGATCGGGGACGTTGGCAAGGGGGCGCAGCGCTGGCTGGATCTCGGGTTCATGCGCTTTCAGCCCTCCGAGATCATGAAGCTGGCGGTGCCGATGATGGTGGCCTGGTATCTCTCGCAGCGGCGTGGGCGCCCGCGGTTTCGGGATCTGCTGGTGACGGTGGTGCTGATCATGGTGCCGGTGTACCTGATCATGCAGCAGCCGGATCTGGGCACCTCGATGCTGGTGGGGGCTGCGGGCTTCCTGGTGATTTTTCTGGCCGGGCTGGACTGGCGCTGGTTCGTCGGCCTGGGTCTTGCGATTACGGCGGCTATCCCGGTGTTGTGGTCGCAGATGCTGGACTACCAGCGCCAGCGGGTGCTGACCCTGTTCAACCCCGAGTCCGACCCGCTGGGTGCGGGCTATCACATCATCCAGTCCAAGATCGCGATCGGGTCCGGTGGGTTGTATGGCAAGGGCTGGCTGAGTGGTACCCAGTCGCAGCTGGAGTTTCTGCCGGAGCCGTCCACCGACTTCATCTTTGCTGTGTATGCTGAGGAATTCGGATTTATCGGTGTCGCGCTGCTCCTGCTGTTGTATTTTACGATTGTCGCGCGCGGACTCTGGATCGCTGCGCTGGCGCAGGACCGCTATGCGCGTCTGCTGGGCGGGAGTATCAGCCTGACCTTTGCGGTGTACATGGTGGTGAATATTGGCATGGTGACGGGGCTGCTGCCGGTCGTCGGCGTGCCGTTGCCCCTGGTGAGCTACGGGGGCACTTCGCTGGTGACCCTGATGGTCGCCTTCGGTATTCTCATGAGCATAGGCTCTCAGAAACGCTTGGTGAATCGATGACTCTGTACCTGCGCCCCTTGCGGGCCCGTCTTGCCCGCCTGCTGCCGGCCGGTCTCGCGCTGGCTCTGGCCTCCACTTCGGTGATGGCAAACAGTGAATTCCGTGCGGGGGACCCGCCGTATCTCGAGCGAGACGAGGTACAGGCCTTTATCGACGAGCAGGTCGCCGCGGGCCGCGAGCGCGAGGTGCTGGAGGCGATGTTCGTGGGTGCGGACCCGCAACAGCGCATCCTGGACCTGATCTCCAGTCCGGCCGAGGCGCGCCCGTGGAAGGACTATCGTCCGATCTTCATGACCGACGAGCGGATCGAGCGCGGCCGCGAGTTCATGCAGGAGCATGAACGCTGGCTCAAGCGCGCCGAGGACCGCTTTGACGTGGAGCCCAATCTGATAGCGGCGATCATTGGCGTGGAGACCTTCTACGGCCGCCACACCGGGGGCTTCCGCGTGTTCGATGCGCTGGTAACGCTGGGCTTCGATTATCCGCCGCGCTCGGACTTCTTCCGACGCGAACTGGGTGAATTCCTGACCCTGGTGGAAGAGGAGGGTCTGGACCCGCGTGAGACGCGAGGTTCCTATGCCGGTGCGATGGGACGCGGGCAGTTCATCTCCTCCAGCTATCGTCATTACGCGGTGGACTTCGATGGCAGCGGCCAGAGGGACCTGTTGAACTCCTGGCCCGACGCCATCGGCTCGGTGGCCAACTATTTCCGCGAGCATCACTGGAATCATGGCGAGCCCGTGGTGGCGCAGGCGCGGGTCGAAGGCGACGCTCACAAGGAACTGATCAGTCGCAACTATCAGGCCCGCTTTGAGCTCGATGAGCTGGCGGCCCACGGCATCCACCCGGCCGAGGAGGTGGATGCAGACGGGCGCTATTCCTTTATCCGCCTCGAGGGCGACGACGGGTACGAGTACTACCTGGGTTATCCGAATTTCTACGTGATCACGCGTTATAACCGCAGCCCGCTGTATGCGATGGCCGTGCACCAACTGGCGGAGGCCCTGAGCGACTAGGCGTCTGTCGGATTGGGGACGGATCGGCTGCGCGGTGTCAGATTAAGGAGACGCTGATTGAATCGCACGTCCGCGTGGGTGCCCCACAGTTTTTGGCGACAAGCGTTCCGAGACAAGGCACGTCGTGCAGCGGGTAGCGGTTCTACCCGCCCGTTTCTGATGGATTCGGGGCGCAACGCAGGATCGGGCCATATTCATTCAGAATCGGGGGGACACCAACCCCACAAGCTATTGAAAGCGGCGGCTCGGCCGCCCGTTGTTATCAAAAACGGGCGCGGGAACGGCGTTGCGGTTCACCTGTAGCAGAATGACTGCACGGCTGTCACCGCGCATAAACGCACCCGAAAGCAGCGAAGCAGCGAGCGTGTCCTGTCGGAAGCGTTCCCCTGTAAGCCTTGATCCCGGAATTGTTTTCGGGGGCGGCTTGCTGTTGGTGGTTCTGCTGCTGGCGGGTTGTTCCGGAACGTCCGAGCGTGATTCGCGGCCGCTGGGCGAGGCCGCCTACGACGGTTATCCCGAGACAGCGGATGTGCCTCCCGATCTTGCGTTGATCCCCGAGCCGGTGCCGCGCGACGAGCCACTCAGCCGCTATGGCAATCCCCCGGAGTATGAGGTGTTCGGGCAGCGCTACCGGACGCTTGCAAGCAGCGAGGGATTCGAGGAGGAGGGTGTTGCTTCCTGGTATGGCACCCGGTTCCATGGTCGCCGCACCTCCAGTGGCGAGACCTACGACATGTATGCGATGACCGCAGCCCACAAGTCGCTGCCGCTGCCGAGTTATGTCCGGGTCACCAATCTCGAGAATGGCAAGCAGGTTGTGGTCCGCGTCAATGATCGCGGTCCGTTCGTGGACGGTCGCATCATTGACCTTTCCTACGCCGCAGCTCATCGCATCGACATGACGGATGTCGGGGTCGCCCGCGTTCACATCCGGGCGGTGGGACCGGGGGATGTCGGGGCGGGACGCGTGGCGCGGTCCGTGCCCGAACCGGAGCCCTTGCCGGCGGCGGAATCGGCCGCTGCAGCCGATGGCCCGGAGCATGCCGGGGATCACGATCCTGTCCTTGGCGAGTCCGAACACGGCGTACGTTATGTCCAGGTCGGGGCCTTCGCCGAGCGCCGTGCGGCCGAGCGGGTGCAGGCCGATCTGGTAACCCTGGGACTGGATGCCGTGCGTATCTCGACCCTCGAGCGCGCGGACGGAGCCGAGCTTCATCGCGTGCGCATCGGGCCCCTGCCGGACAGTGCCGCAGTGCAAGCCATCACGGATCAGTTAGAGGATACCGCTCACGGGGATTACCGCATCGTGGACGTGGGGCGCGAGGGGGGTGCTGACTAGCCTGTATATTTCAGGCATGCGCCCCCCGCGGGTCTCATGTCCGCACAGGGGGGCTTCAGTCAGTCCGATGCGGCGCTTACCCGGAAAAGCCCCTGTGCGGCCCGTATCCTGCCCGATCATCGCGCGAATGCATGAAGCATCCGGGTTGAAGTCCCCTTCCGGACGCGTGGTTCGGGTGAACGCCGAGCGCCCGGGTCTGACAGCCCCCCGGGATTCTCGAGTGCCTGTTGCCGCCCGATCCAGGGCCCAACTCTGCTATCGTATCCGGGTTCTCGAGGAGGCCCTGTGCAATCATGAATCTGTCCGTCCGTACTTCCCCTTTTCCATTGTTGTTGGCCGGCCTGGTGTCGGTCTGGATGCTACTGGCCGCCCCGGTCGCAGCGGATGTGCAACGTCTGCCGGTAGCCGGCTCCGGGGCCGGGGGTGCGGCGCTGGCGGCCGGCGTCCCCAGACCGCCGAGCGATGTTACGGCCGCGAGCTACACGCTGCTGGATTTTGACTCGGGACTGCCGCTGGCCACCCGCGATCCGGATGTGGAACGCGAGCCGGCCAGCCTGACCAAGTTGATGACCGCATATGTGGTCTTCGGCGAGATCCGCGCTGGTCGAATGGGCCTGGAGGACCGGGTCACCATCAGCGAGCGCGCCTGGCGCACCGGTATGCGCGGTGCTTCGCGCATGTTTATCGAGGTTGGTGAAGAAGTCGAGGTTGAAGACCTGCTGCGCGGGATGATCGTCCAGTCCGGCAACGATGCCTCGACCGCACTCGCCGAGCATGTGGCCGGGTCCGAGGGGGCCTTTGTCGACCTGATGAATGCGCAGGCACGCGAGCTGGGCATGATGCGTTCGTACTTCGCCAATCCGCACGGGCTGCCCTCGGATGAGGCGCAGTACACCACGGCGGAGGACATGGCCAGACTCGCGCGGGCCCTGATTCGCGACTTTCCCGACCTCTACAGCTATTACAGCGAGCGCTCGTTCGAGTACAACGACATCACCCAGCGCAACCGCAACATGCTGCTCTGGCGCGATGCCGGTTTCGATGGCCTGAAGACCGGCTGGACGTCCGGGGCCGGATACAACCTGGTTTCGTCGGCCGAGCGCAATGGCCGTCGGCTGGTGGCCGTGGTGATGGGCGTCGAGGCCTCGGACCACCAGCAGGGGGGTACCCGGCGCGCGAACGAGTCCCAGGCGCTGGTCAACTGGGGCATGCGTTTCACCGCGACGCGCAAGCTGTTCGAAGGTGGATACGAACTGGGAAGCCCGCGGGTGTACAGCGGCATGGAGACCGCGGTGCCGGTCGGCCTCGCGGACGACTTCTGGGTGATGGTGCCTCCGGGACGTGAAGATGATCTGGATGCCTCGATGGAAGTCCACCAGCCGCTGCGGGCGCCGCTGGCCGCGGGGCAGCCGGTCGGCGAGGTCGTCGTGCGCCTGAATGACGAGGTACTGCGCGCCCAGCCGCTGGTCGCACTGCAGGGGGTCGAACAGGGCGGACTGGTCCGTCGCCTCTGGGATGAGGCGGTCCTGTCGATCCAGTCGGTCTGGCCATTCTGACGAGCGAGCCGCGTGTGAGCATTGCGTACTTCAATGGCGAGTACCTGCCACTGGATGCCGTCCGGATCTCGCCGCTGGACCGCGGTTTTCTGTTCGGTGATTCGGTTTACGAGGTGATTCCCAGCTACGGCGGGCATTTCTTCCTGCTGGACCAGCACCTGCAACGTCTGACGCGGTCGTTGGCGGCGATCCGGCTCCCCAGCCCGTACGGGCCCACGCAGTGGCGTGAACGGCTGGACGGCCTGCTGCAGCGCAATGCGGACCCCGCTACGCCCGATCTGGGGATCTACCTGCAGGTGACCCGCGGGGTGGCGCCGCGCGACCATGCCTTCCCGGGCGAGGTGCGGCCGACGGTCCTGGCGATGGTCAGCCCGATTCGGCCACTGCCCGCGACGACCCGGCGTCAGGGTATCGCCGCCGTGACCGCGCCGGACCAGCGCTGGGCGCGCTGCGACATCAAGGCCACGACCCTGCTGGCCAATGTGCTGGCGCGTCAGGCCGCCACCGAGCAGGGCGCTCAGGAGGCGATTCTTCTGCGTGACGGTCACGTGACCGAGGGAGCGGCCAGCAATGCGTTTGCGGTGCTGGAAGGCGTGGTGGTGACCCCGCCGCTGACGGCTACCGTGTTGCCGGGGGTTACACGTTCGCTGGTGCTGGATCTTGCGCGCAATGCCGGCTACCCGGTCTGCGAGCGCGATCTCGCCGCAAGCGAGCTGCAGCGCGCAGACGAGATCTGGTTGACCAGCTCCACACGTGAGGTGCTGCCGGTTACGCGGCTGGATGACCACCCGGTGGCGGATGGGCGGCCCGGTCCGGTCTGGCAACAGATCCACGCGGCGTATCAACACGCCAAGTCGGAAGCCCATACGAGTGCCTCCATGTTGCCGCCGGAGGGTATGTGATGAGTGATCGCGAGACCCTGATCGAGTTTCCCAGCCGCTTCCCCATCAAGGTCATGGGCGAGGCACACCCGGAGCTCATGCAGGCTGTAGAGGCGTGCGTAGCCGAACATGTGCCGGATGCGGGCGATGCCGTGATTCAGCAGCGCGCCTCCAGTGGTGGCCGCTTCGTCGGCATTACCATTACCTTCACCGCGACCAGCCAGGACCAGCTGGACGGACTTTATCAGGCCCTCGGACGTTGCGACCGGGTTCGCATGATTCTGTGACCGGCCCGCGTATCCCCGGGGCCGTTGTGCGACTGCTGGGGGCGCAGCCCTACGTGCCCGTCTGGCAGGCAATGCAGCTTCAGGCGCGGGAGCGCGACGCGTCCCGGCCGGACGAATTCTGGTGTGTCGATTCGCCCCCCGTGTTCACTCAGGGCCGGAATGGCCGTGCGGAACATCTTCTTGATCCCGCTGCGACCCCGGTGGTTGCGATTGATCGCGGCGGACAGGTGACCTGGCACGGTCCGGGTCAATTGCTCGTCTACACGCTGCTGGATCTGCCGCGACTGGGGCTCGGGGTCCGGCGCCTGGTCGAGGGTCTGGAACAGGCGGTGATCGACACCCTGGCGCACTGGGGGATCCACGCCCAGCGTCGTGCGAATGCACCGGGGGTGTATGTTGGCGGGGCCAAGATTGCGGCGCTGGGTCTGCGTATTCGGCATGGGCGCAGCATCCATGGACTGGCGTTGAATGTTGCCCCGGACCTGGCGCCGTTTCGGCGCATGAACCCCTGTGGTTATCCCGGGCTCGCTGCAACCTCCATGCAGCAGCTGCTCGGTCCCCTGGACGCCGTTCGAGTTCGTGAACAGCTGCTTGCCCAGCTCGCCGCGCAGCTGTTTCCCGCCGCGGCTGCGAGCATCCGGCATGAACCTGCGTTGCCGCCCGAGTTGGTCCGCGTGCTGGCGCTGGGATGTTGTCCCGCGCTCGGAGGCCGGGCCTGATCCTTTACGGTGGCTTCGCCCGGCCGCCTGCCCTGTGTGGCTAGGCCTGGTTCGTCATCCGGTGTTTACGTGCCTTCGGTCCGCAACCTGCCGATTTTTGGCTAGCCCTGGTTCGTCGCCTGGTGTTTACGGTGCCTCCGGTCCACATACTGCCGTGCGCTGACTCGCCAGCGCGCCCCGCCCGTTGTTGATCAACAACTGGCTTTCTTGCTTGCCCAAGAAAGGACCCGTCGAGGCGCACCCGGATTTCGCCCGGGAACCTCGCTCCGGGCGCGCTGGGCCGGCGGCGCTGAACTCGCTGCGCCTGCGGCTTCGCTCAGACATCCAGCGCCCCGAATTTATGGAAAACGGGCCGGCCCATCACGCCCTCCGCGAGGGGCTCCATACGGGAGGGGTAGGTCAAAACCGACCGTATCCCTACGCTTACGCCTAACCATAGGCACCGCCACCCGAAAGTCCCCGGCGCCCGCGCCGCGGGCGCGGCACGCAACGGCCAACGGCCGAGCGTGCCTAGATGCTGGAAGACCTCGCCTTCATCCACTGGCAAGACCGTCGGGATGGCCGTTGTCTTGACCTTGACCCCCGTTGTCGTCGCGCCGAGCGGAGAGGGTTTTCGCGGGACGATTCAAAATAGAAACGGGGGCGCTGGATGTCTGAGCGGAGCCGCAGGCGCAGCGAGTTCAGCGCCGCCCGCGAAAAGCCTCGGAGCGAGGGAAACCCCGGCCCGCACAGCGGGCCGGGGTCGCGGCAGTCGGGCGTGTTTCTTGGGTACTTCTTTGCACGAGCAAAGAAGTACCTCGGGGCGCGCTGGCGAGTCAGCGCACGGCAGTACGTGGACCGGAGGCACGTAAACACCGGATGCCGGACCAGGACCAGCCACTACAAGGTAGGCGGCCTGCGTAGCCACCGTAAACACCTGAGGTTGGACCAGCGCCAGCCTCGGGGCGCGGGATGCTGGCCCAGTGGCCGGGAACGGCAGGGCGGGTCAGGCGGTTTCGAGGCCCTGGGCCTGGAGGTCGGCGTGATAGGACGAGCGCACCATCGGCCCGCTGGCCACCTGCTTGAAGCCCATCTCGCGGGCACGTTCGCCCAGCTCGTCAAACTCCTCCGGCGACAGGAAGCGCGTTACCGGCAGATGGTGGCGCGAGGGCTGCAGATACTGGCCCAGGGTCAGCATGTCGCAGCCGTGATCGCGCAGATCCTGCAAGACCTCCAGCAACTCCTCGCGGGTTTCGCCCAGGCCCAGCATCAGGCCGGACTTGGTCGGCACACCGGGATGCTGCTCGCGGAACTGACGCAGAAGCTCCAGCGACCAGGCATAGTCGGCGCCGGGGCGTGCCTCGCGGTACAGCCGCGGGACCGTCTCCAGGTTGTGGTTGAAGACGTCCGGCGGGGCCTGGTGCATGATCTCCAGCGCGCGGTCCATGCGGCCACGAAAGTCGGGTACCAGGATCTCGATCTTCGTGTGCGGGTTCAGGCTGCGGACTTCGCGGATGCAGTCCACGAAGTGGCCGGCGCCACCGTCGCGCAGGTCGTCACGGTCCACGGAGGTGATCACCACATACTTGAGCCCCAGTGCCTGGATGGTCTCGGCGAGGTGACGCGGTTCGTCGGGGTCCAGCGCGTCCGGGCGGCCGTGGGCGACGTCACAGAATGGGCAGCGGCGGGTGCAGATGTCGCCCATGATCATGAAGGTCGCGGTGCCGTGGGCAAAGCATTCGCCGAGGTTCGGGCAGCTCGCCTCTTCGCAGACCGTATGCAGCTTCTGTTCGCGCAGGATACCCTTGATGCGCTGTACCTCCGGGCGCGCCTGACTCTGGGCGCGGATCCATTTCGGCTTGCGCTGCGGGCGTTCGGTCGGACGGATCTTGACAGGGATGCGTGCGACCTTGTCGGCGGCGCGTTGTTTTTCGCCGGGCTGCGGACGGGTTCGGGTATCCATGGGCCTTACCTGAATCTCGTGGCCGCCGGGGTGGTGTCCCGGCTGGCGTGGGGCGATCGGGTAGCGCGGTCTCAGACCACTGCGCGGATCAGCGCCTCGACTTCCTGACGTGCGGTCTCGATGGCGGGCAGGTTGCCCGCGTCGTCCAGCACGAAGCCCAGGCGGTCCACCGCGCGCAGGTCAGCCAGCGCGATGTGGTCCGCGAGGGGATCATCCTCGGTGTCTTGCGGGCATGCCGCACGCGCAATCCGCACGATGTCGGTGAGTACCTGAGCCTCGGGGTTTTCCGGGCCACCGGAATCGCGAATGGCCTCTATGATATCGGATGACAGCTCCCATTGCCGGGCAACCAGTTCGCCGACCAGGCCTTCCAGGCGCAAAAGGATGCGCTGGAGGTCCTGAGGCGTGTGGTCCGGGTGGGCGCGCGCGACCTCGGCAATCACCGGCAGGGCGCCCACGCGGTGGAGCAACCCGGCGAGCAGGGCGGTCTGCGGATCTGCGGCCTCGCATTGGTCGGCCAGTACGCAGCTGTAGGCGGCGATGCGTGCGGAGCGGCGCCACAGTCGCTCGAGCAGGTCGTGTAGGGGGCTGTCGCGATGGATGAATACCTGGTGCATTGCCAAAGCCATGACCAGTTGGCGGGTCCGTTCCAGACCGAGGCGCGCGACCGCATCCTGCAGCCGGCTAATGACGCGATGGCTGCCCATGGCCGGGCTGTTGGCCACGCTCAGCAGGCGGCCGGTGACACTCGGGTCTTCCTCGATGATGCGGGTGGCGTTGGCGATGGAGATGTCCGGGTCCTGCAGGGCGCGCTGCAGATGCAGGGCCACCTCGGGAAGTTGTGGCAGGGCGAGCTCGCCGGCGTAGGCGTGGGTGTAGACGCTGCGGAACAGCTCGCCTTCGAGGTCGGACAGTTCGATCTCGCTGACCTCCACGTTGTCCTGGCTGCTGTCGTCGACCAGGGTCTCGTACAGATTGCGGTCGAGTATGGCCAGTGTGGCGCGCGAGGCCGCAATGGCGTGGCTGTGGTAGTCGTGGGTCGTAAATAACGGGCTGAGGGCCTCGTCCGCATCGCCGCGCAACATCGCCGAGTGGCGCCCGCTGGCCAGGATCATACGGCCCTCGAGCAGGAAGATCATGTTGCGGAATTCATCGCGCGCGTGCAGCTTGAAACCCGGGTTCACCGTGATGGTGCGGGCATGCTGCAGCAATGTCTCCCGCGCGCGCTCGCCCAGGTCGGCGAACGGATGCAGGTATTGGATGCGTTCTCTAATCACCGGAGCGGTCAGACGTTAAACATGGCGCGGAGTTCCGCGAGGTCATCGGCGCGCTCCTCGAGCCACGCCATCGGTTCGCCCGCTTCCGGAGGCGTAATCCCGAGAACCTCGAACGCGGGGACCGCGGACGCATCCGGAACGGCCTCGCTTTCCTCGTGGCGGACGAGCCATTCCGCGATCAGGGTGATACTGGCGTAATCCGGCGCGCTGGCGCGATAGTCCCAGTCCCCGGCGTGTTCGGCCACGGTCACGAGGTCGCTGCCCAGATCCCAGTAGTTGATCACCAGCACCCCGACGAGATTGCGCAGGTGGTGCACCAGAGACCAGATGTCCTCGGTATCGGGCTGGATGTCACGCAGCTCGACGAACTGGATGATCGGTACCGCTCCGATGCCGGCGATCAGGCCGGCCAGCAGGGCGCGTTCGCGGTCCAGCTGCTTGAGCGAGTCGGCGATCAGGTAGCTGTAGACGGATTGCAGTGCCCCGAATTTCCAGCACTGTTTCATTGCCTCCCGGGTCGAGGCGTGGCGTGCCTTGAACGCCTGACGCAGTGCCATGTTCATCGCGAGCATTCGGGTGTTGCGGAAGCCGAGACGGGTAACGGCTTCACGCACCGACTGGATCGGTTTCGAGGCGCGAAAAAGCGGGCTGTTGGTCGCATGCAGCATGGCAGCGGCAATGGTGCCGTCGCGCTGGATCAGCTCGGTCAACGAGTCCAGGTCGGCGTTCGGGTCGTTGCTCAGTTCCTGAATCTGCAGCGCGATCTCCGGCATGGTTGGCAATTGCAGCTGCTGGCTGGTGATCAGGTCGTAGAGTTCGCTGAAGAAGGCGCCTTCGATGTCGTCCAGATCGGTGTCACTGACGGCCAGCGAGGTGCTGTGGGCCTGTTCCAGTGCGGCGGTCGGGATCTCCAGCAGCTGGCAGGGGGTTTCGGTGATGACGAAGTCCTGCTGTCCGATGGTGTGGTCGAAGAGCTGCTCCGGGCCGTCGGAGACGGTGATGCTGGCGGTAATGCGGGCCGGGGTCCCGCCCCGGACACGAACGAGCTGGCCGTCCAGCAGAAACAGGTAGCGATCGCTTGCATCCTGCGGGCGGAGGCGGCGGCCGGCCTCCAGCTCGCGGGTCGCGCAGGCGGATGCCAGTTCGCTGCGGGCCTGGTCGGACAGGCTCGAGGTCAGATCGAGATCCTTCAACATCGCATCAATGCGGGTGCTGTCCATGGAGTCTTTCCCGATTCGGGCTTTGCAGTCCATACCCCGCCGAGGTGGGCTCGTATGACTGAAGGTACAGTTGCTTGCTGGCAGTGTAGCACCCGATCTTGCGTCCGGGAGCGTGCCGGTTCGCGGTGATTGTTGCGGGCGCGGGCGCGGGCGTGGGATCGGAGACCGGATTTTATTGCGGTATTCCGAGGTGCAGAGTCTTTGTCGCGAGGGCGTGGCAAAGGGCGCTCGCTTCCGGATATGCAGCCGTTCAGACCTCGGTCTGACAGGCGCCCGCCGGGGTGGTGGCGCCGCGGCAGAGGAAGCGCGGCCGGTCGTGGGCATCGATCAGGCCGTGCGCCCGCAGGAAGTCCCGTGCATCGGCGGCGTCCTCGCGAAACCAGGCGGCCGTGCGGCCCAGGCGGAAGCTGTAGCCCCAGGTATCCATGTCCTGCATCAGCCGGGTCTGGCCAACGCCGGGGAGGGTGTCCGCGAGCAGGATCTGCAGATAGCAGACGCCGCATTCCTCGAGATCATCGCCCCCGGCATTGGTGTGCAGACAGGTGCGCCGGGCCGGGTCCATGCAGATCACGTGGCCGGCCTCGTGCAGCGCCGAGTGCAGCGGGGTGTCCGGGCGCACGTGTACGGTCTGTCCGATGATGCCGGCTTCGGGTTCGCCCCACCAGGTGCCGGGCAGTGTGGCACCCGCCGGGTGCATCACCAGCTGCAGGCCATAGCGTGTCAAAAGGGCGCGCAGCCCGGCCTCGATGGCGGGATCGCTGCATTCCAGCACAGGGGTGGTCATGGGGTGGTATCACCGGGAAGAGTCCGGGACTGACTGTGGGCGCGGGCGCGTCGGGGGCACTGCTCGGGGTGCTCGCGACACCAGGCATCGACGTGTTCGGTGAGGTCGTCCTGGAAGCAGAGCAGATAGAAACGCGCCTGCTCGCGGTTGGCAATGGCCGGGCGTCCAAGGGTGTCGACCACGCCGGTGCGCAGCGCCGCGATGATGGCGTTGGCGGCCTTCTTTTGTGGCCAGGCGGTGATCTGTTCCCAGGTCGCCGGCGTAAAGTACAGCCGCAGCAGGTCGGGGCGCGTCGTCAGCAGCATGCGCGTAACGTTGCGCAGGGTTGTCTCGGCCTGGCCCCAGTCCTGTACCAGTCCGCCTTCCAGGAGGCGTTCGATCTCCTCGCGGCCCTTGGGCGAGAGCACAGTGCAAACCTCAGGCGTCCGGGGCGTCCTCCGGCGTGAAGGCGCGGATGGACAGCGCATGGACCTCGCCGGAGTCGATCTGGTCGCGCACGGTGGCATAGACCGTCTGGTGTTTCTTCACCGCGTTCATGCCGGCGAACTGCGGGCTGACGACCAGGGCCTCGAACTTGCCCTCACCGCCGGTTACTTCAACCTTCTCGGCCTCCGGCAGGCCGGCGCGGATGAGTGCGGCCACTTGGCTGGCTTCCATGATGAGTCTCCCGATTCGTGCGATTTGTCTTGTAAGGTGTGACCACGCGGCCCCGGGCCCGCGTGAGGCGTGGCCCGGGGTCGCAACCGCGGATGATAGCCGCGTGCCGGTTACGACAGAAGTGCCCCCACTCGGGAAACACCTGCATGGAAAGTCGGGGTGGTTTGGGAGGTTCCGGCGTACCTGCGCTAGCATCTGGTGTATCGGAACCGGGTCTATCGACCAAGGAGGCAATGACCAATGATCTTCAAGCAACTGTTCGAGGACGAATCGTCCACCTATACCTATCTGCTGAGTTGTCCGGATACCGGAAAGACGGCGTTGATCGACCCGGTCATCGAGACGGTCGACCGCGACTTGCGCGTGCTGCAGGAGATGGGCCTGACGCTGGACTACGCCATCGAGACCCATATCCATGCCGACCACATCACCGGCGGGCGCATGCTGCGCGAGAAGACCGGCTGCAAGCTGGGTGGCCCGGCCATGGACGAACTGCCCTGTCGTGACTTCGGGCTGCGCGAGGGTGAACCCTTCCAGGTGGGTAATCTGGTGATCAACCCGCTGTATACCCCGGGTCACACCGATGCGCACCATGCCTACCTGATGGATCACGTCGGCCTGAAGATGCTGTTCTCGGGTGATGCCCTGTTGATCGAGGCCTGTGGCCGGACGGATTTCCAGTCCGGAGATGCCCGGACGCTGTACCACTCGATCCAGGACAAGTTCTTCACCCTGCCGGACGAGACCCTGGTCTATCCCGGGCATGACTACGAGGAGCGTCAGATCACCACGATCGGGCAGGAGAAGATGCGCAACCCGCGTCTGGGCAAGGGCAAGCCGGAGGCCGAGTTCGTAAAGATCATGGACGAGATGGATCTACCCTATCCGAAGAAGATCGACTGGGCACTGCCGGGCAACGAAGGCTGTGGCATGTGCCCCGACAACCTGCCGGACCACAAGCAGCGTTTGTGCGAGCCCGATCAGCAGGGCTGATCCCGTAGCAGACGCCGGGCGGCCGTCCTTGCTGGAGGGGCGCCCGGCGTGCCGGGACACACGGATGCGCGTGTCCCGAATCTTCGTTGCCCGCGCAGCTGGTTTTGCCCGCTCGCCGGAGGCCGTACACTCGCGCGATGGCTGCTCACACCCCGCCCCCACCATCTGCTGCGCTGTCGCGGCTGCGTGCCATCATGGCGCGATTGCGCGACCCCGAGAGTGGCTGTGGCTGGGACCGGGCCCAGACTGCCGCCAGTATCGTTCCGCACACGTTGGAGGAGGCCTTCGAACTGGCGGACGTGATTGCGCGTGACCAGGGTCGGCCTGCAGACACCCGCGAGCTGCGAGACGAGCTGGGCGATCTGCTGTTTCAGGTGGTATTCCAGGCCCGTATCGCCGAGGAGGCCGGCCGCTTCGATCTCGACGATGTCGCGCGTGCTCTCGGCGATAAGCTGGTGCGCCGGCATCCGCATGTGTTTGCCGACGTGGCGTATGCTTCTGACGCTGCGCGTGCAGCGGCCTGGGAGGCGGAAAAGGCGAAGGAGCGCAAGGATCGTGCCCAGACCAGTGCGATGGACGACATCCCGTTGGCCTTGCCGGCGTTGTCGCGGGCGGTCAAGACTCAGCGCCGGGCCGCGCGTCTCGGCTTCGACTGGGATGACCCGGCCCCGGTGATGGCCAAGATCGAGGAAGAACTGGCAGAGGTGCAGGATGCAGTGGCGCAGGGCGAGGGCGCGGCCCGTATCACCGAGGAGCTGGGTGATGTGCTGTTTGCCGTCAGTAACTGGGCCCGCCATCTGGGTGTGGATCCGGAGGGTGCGCTGCGAGCGAGTACGCGCAAGTTCGAGGCGCGGTTCCGCCGTATGGAGGCGCTGGCGGCTGCGCGCGGCGAGGCACTGGAGGCCCTGGACTTTGCCAGCCAGGAGGCCCTGTCCCAGCAGGCACGCCGCGACGAGCGCGGCGCAACCGCAATTCGAGACCAAGGATCCGAGATGAGCGAAGCCGTGGAACTGCCTGATCATTTTCTGCCCGCCCGCATTGAGCGCATCGAGCAGGTCACCCCGCTGATCAAGGTGTTTACGCTGGCGGCGGACCCGCGGCGGTTTTCCAGCAAGGCGGGCCAGTGGCTCGACCTGGTGATCCCGCGGTCGGATGGCAAGCCCTTCGTCGGGGGGTACTCGGTGGTCTCCGCCCCGCGGGCGGACGGGCGCATGCAGCTGGCGATCAAGTTTGCCGATCATCATGCGGCCACCCATTACCTGCACACCGTCGCGCAGGAAGGCGATACGGTGTACATCACCTCCGGGCAGGGCAACTTCTATTTTGAACCCGGCATGGCAAAGAACGTGGTCTTGCTGGGCGCGGGCATCGGGGTGACGCCCCTGTTCGGCATTCTGCGTGCGATCCATGCCGGGATGCCGGATGTCTATGCGCACCTGGTCTACAGTGTGGCCCGCCAGGACGAGGTACTGTTCCCGCAGGAACTGGAGGCGATGGCCGCGGCGCCGAACATCGACGTCAGCCTGACGGTCACACGCGAGGCAGAAGACTGGCTGGGGCATACTGGCCGCATCAGTCATGCGCTGCTGGAGTCGCTGGACCTGCCGCGCGATGCGCTGTTCTATTTCTGCGGTTCGCGCGAGTTCATCGAGGACATGGCGACCCTGCTGGCGGCATGGGGTATCCCCGAAGCTCAGCTGAAATACGAGAAGTGGTGGTAACACTCATGGCGTGATCAAGCGGCAGGATGCCACGTTGCCTGCGGTGGCCTGCCATGCGGGAATGCCCCTTACGGGCGGCGCTGGTCACCCGGGCGCAGGGCATTGTCCGGCGCCAGGATGGTCGGCTGACCGTCCAGGGCCGGATCGGTGTCGGGGTAGTCGCGGATGTAGTGGAGCCCGCGGCTCTCCCGACGTGACAGTGCGCTCTTCACGATAATCTCGGCCACCATGGCCAGATTGCGCAGCTCCAGCAGGTCCGGTGAGATGCGGAAATGGCTGTAGTAGTCGTGGATCTCCTCCTGCAGGATGCGGATGCGGCGCTCGGCCCGATGCAGGCGCTCGCGCGTGCGCACGATGCCCACGTAGTCCCACATCAGGCGGCGCAGTTCGTCCCAGTCGTGGGCCACTACGACCTCTTCCTGTGATTCGGTGACGCGGGATTCATCCCAGGCGGGCGGGACCGGCAGCTGTTCCGGCTGCGGGAGATCGGTCTGCGAGAGGATGTGCTCGGCGGCGGCGCGGGCGTAGACCAGGCACTCCAGCAGCGAGTTGCTGGCCATGCGGTTGGCCCCGTGCAGACCGGTACAGGAGACCTCGCCGGCCGCGTACAGGCCGGGCAGATCGGTCTGGCCGAAGGGGTTCACCATCACCCCGCCACAGGTGTAGTGCGCCGCCGGCACGACCGGCAGCGGCTCGCGGGTCATGTCGAAGCCGAATTCCAGGCAGCGTTCGTGGATGGTCGGGAAGTGCTCGCGGATGAACTCCGCCGGTTTGTGGCTGATATCCAGGTGCACGTGATCCAGGCCAAGTCGCTTCATCTCGTGGTCCACCGCACGGGCGACGATATCGCGCGGGGCCAGTTCTGCGCGTTCGTCGAAGCGCGGCATGAAGCGCTCGCCGTCGGGGAGCTGGAGCAGGCCACCCTCGCCGCGTACCGCCTCGGAGATCAGGAACGATTTTGCGCGCGGGTGGTAGAGGCAGGTCGGGTGGAACTGCATGAACTCCATGTTCGCGATGCGGCAGCCGGCACGCCATGCCATCGCGATGCCGTCGCCGGTGGCGCCGTCGGGATTGGAGCTGTACAGGTAGACCTTGCTGGCGCCACCCGTGGCCAGGATCACGGTGGGGGCGAGCAGGGTCTCTACCTCACGGGTCTGCGCATCCTGCACGTAGGCGCCGACCACGCGGCGGGTGCCTTCGACGGTCTGGGTGATCAGGTCCACCGCTACATGGCGCTCGAAGACGTCGATGCTGGCCTGACCGGAGGCGTTCTTTACCAGCGCATCCTCGATCGCGCGGCCGGTAGCATCGGCGGCATGGGCCACGCGCCGCGCGCTGTGTCCGCCCTCGCGGGTCAGATGCAGGCGGCTGCGCCCCTCCATGGGCTCGCGGGTGAACGGGACCCCGAGGTTCAGCAGCCAGTGGATCGCCTCGGGCCCGGCGGCGACGGTGCGGCGTACCGCGTCCGGGTCGCACAGGCCGGCGCCGGCATCCAGGGTGTCGCGGATGTGGGCATCAAAGGAGTCGGTGCGGTCCAGTACCGCAGAGATCCCGCCCTGGGCGTAGCGAGTGGAGCCTTCGTCCATCGGGCCCTTGCTGATCACCGTGACCCGCCGATGCGGTGCCAGATGCAGAGCGGCCGAGAGACCCGCAGCGCCGCTCCCGATGACCAGTACGTCTGTAAGTCGGGGTTGTTGTGCTGACCCCATGGCTCAGGTAACGTGCTGCGCTTGTTGCCAGAGCAAAATGTGGCCCGTGCGCAACAGTGTTGTGCGCAATGCGAACTTAATGCGAGTCAGGCGGTCCATGCACCATAGATTACCGAAGACTGGTGTGCTGGCGGGAGTCCCCGCATGAGCGAGAAGGCTTCCGACGAGGCCCTCGTCAAGCGAGTTCAGAACGGCGACAAGGCGGCTTTCGATGTCCTGGTGCTGAAATACCAGCACAAGATCGTCAACCTGGTCGGGCGCTACGTGCATGATCACGCAGCCGCGCTGGACGTCTCTCAGGAGGCCTTCATCAAGGCCTACCGGGGGCTGGCGAACTTTCGGGGCGAGAGTGCGTTCTATACGTGGCTCTACCGCATCGCCATCAATACGGCCAAAAACTACCTGGTTTCCCAGGGGCGACGCCGGCCCGAGGCCGAAGTCGATGCGCAGGACGCGGAACAGATGGGCGGTGATTCTGCCCTGAAAGACAGTGCAACCCCGGAAGGGGAGCTGTTGTCCGAAGAGATTGAAGGGGCGGTGCGTCGCACCATCGAGGAATTGCCCGATGACCTTCGGATGGCCATCACGCTGCGCGAGATTGAAGGCCTGAGTTACGAGGAGATCGCGCAGACGATGGGATGCCCGATCGGCACGGTCCGGTCGCGCATATTCCGGGCCCGCGAGGCCATCGATCGGACCCTGCGTCCGCTGTTAGACGACAACTGAACGAGTAGCGCCATGAATGAACAAGTCTCCAAGAATGAACGTCTGTCGGCTCTGGTAGACGGCGAAACGGATGACTTCGAGACGCGTCGTTTGATGGATGAACTGGTGAAGTCGGAGCGGGACCGGGCTCGCTGGGAGCGGTACCACCTGATCGGCGACAGTCTGCGTGGCGGCATGCGGCGCACCGCACCCGCTCGTTTCATGGACGATATTCACAAGGCCCTGGCCGATGAGCCCGCGCTGCAGGTGGCACAGACTCCGGCGCACCCGCGCTGGCTGAAGCCCGTCGCCGGCACCGGTGTTGCTGCGGCCGTGGCCATGGTGACCCTGGTGGGCATGCAGATGATCGGTCCGGAATCCGGGTCTCCGGAGGCGGCGCCGGTCGTCAGTGAAAGTACGGCTCCCGCACAGGTGGCCGACGGGGCACAGCGTGTCAGTACCGGCGAGGCGCCGGGAAGCGAACGCGAGACCCTGGACCCGCGCTTTGCACGCTACCTCGAACAACACGCGGAACTGACCGGTCTGGGTTCTCCTGCGCTTGGGCGCGTACGCTATTCGATGGGCGACGAGTAACGCGATAATGCGCCGCAGTCTGCCGTTTGCCCTGGTGGCAGCCACTGCGCTCTGCTGGCTACCGCTTTCGTTGCTCGCCGGGGCTGCCTCCGCGAGCGACTGGTTGCAGCGCATGACGGCCAGCCTGCATGCCGAGAGCTACCAGGGGACCTTTGTCCTTCAGCGCGATGACCGACTGGACACCATTCGTGTCGTCCATGCGGCCGATAACGGCGGTTATCGCGAGCGCCTGGAAACCCTGACCGGCAGCCCGCGCGAGATCCTGCGTTCGGTTGATCGCCTGAGTGCCCTCAAAGGTGCCCGAGCCGACTCCAAAGAGGATACAGCGCCCCACTGGCCAGCCTCGGCGCCAGTGTTTCTCCTCAAGGGACACGATCGCTATGCCCTGGAGGATATGGGCATGGACCGCGTGGCCGGGCTCGATTGCCGGATGATCCTCGCGCGGGCGCTCGATACGTTGCGCTACAGCCATCGTTACTGCCTGCATGCCGATACCGCGCTGCCCCTGCTGAGCGAGCTCTACGCCGGGGACGGCGCCCTGCTGGAGCGCCTGGTGTTTACCGAGCTGGAACGCCTGGACGGGGTCCCTGATGATGCGCTGGAGCCCCGCCGCGCGGATGTCGAGCGGATCGAGGTGCGGGCCGACCGCGGCCACGAGAGGCTGGAATGGGATGACCGCACCGGCATGGGCGGGTGGGGCTTCAGCGGTCTGCCAGAAGGGTTTACGGCGATTGCGGCCACGGAGCGCCGTGTTGGTGAAGACGGCGCGCGGCAACGCCATTTCGTATTGAGTGACGGGCTGGCCTCGATCTCTGTTTATGTCGAATCGGGCCGAGGCGAACAGATGTTCGAAGGGACGACCCGTGCCGGCGCTACCCATGGTGCCGCGCGCTCCGTCGCCGGGCACCAGGTCACCGCAGTCGGTGATGTCCCGCGGCAGACCGTGCGGGGGGTGCTGGGTGCGGTGGTCTATCATCCTGGCGAGAAAGGCGAGTAGGGCGGCTATCCGCTGCGCTCGCGTCCCATGAATGTCCACCATGAGTGAATGGATTCGTGAACAGGGTACGGTGCTGGCGGTGGCCGGTTACGAGGCCCGTGTGCGTATCGAGCGGCAGTCGACCTGCGGCAGTTGCTCGGCCCGCAGTGGCTGTGGCAGCGGCGTTTTGTCGGAGGTTCTGGGGCGCAAGGCGGTCGAGGTGACAATCGGCCATCCCGGCAACCTGCAGCCGGGGGATACGGTCACACTGGGTGTTCGTGATCAGGCGCTGGTTTCCGGGGCTCTGGCGATGTATCTCCTGCCGCTCGCGGGACTGGTGGCGGCACCCGCCTTGCTGATGTGGGTTGCACCCGGTCTGAGCGAGGGCTATCACCTACTGGCCGGGGCCCTGGGGTTCACGGTCGGTCTGCTGGGCGTACGCGGCTGGCTGCGCCGCAGGGCCCCCGATCTGGCCCCGGTCTTACTGGAGCGTCACCCGTCTGCCGGTCGTCATCGCGTTGCCGCCCCCGGGGTGGTATCAAGAAACTGATCCGGGCGGGAACTTGCTTGTCCGATTCCTTCTCTAGGAGTTTGTCGGGTTGAGGCGATCGTCGCGAGCGTGTTGGGAGATTGAGGGCCTTTTTTCGGTCTCTTGAGGCGCACAGCGGGGCTATGCAGTGAGAGAGAGCGGAAATAGGGCCGTGCTCCCGCACGCGCAGCCGATCCGCCCCAAATCCGACAGGCTCCTGGAGCGATGAATCCACGTTTTTCCAATACGGGTTGGATGATGATGAAATCGATGCAATGGGCGCTGGTCGCCCTTACTTTTCTGGCCCTGTCGCTGCCGGCGTCCGCGCGCATGCTGCCGGACTTCGTGCCGCTGGCGGAGGAGCACAGCCCGGCGGTCGTGAATATCGCGACGACCCGCGAGAGCGAACGTCAGCATCGCGGTCAGATCCCGGATTTCGAGGGTACGCCGTTCGAGGATCTGTTCGAGCGGTTCTTCGGAAGCCCTGGCGGGGAGGAGGGACGTCGGGCCCCGGAGAGCTTTCAGCGTAACTCGCTGGGTTCCGGCTTCATCTACAGCGAAGACGGCTACATCATTACCGCAAATCACGTGGTCGAGGGGGCCTCGGAGGTTGTGGTGCACCTGTCCGACCGCCGCGTATATGACGCCGAGATCGTCGGAAAGGATCCACAGAGTGATGTGGCCCTGCTGAAGATCGACGCGAACGACCTCCCGACGCTGGCGCTGGGTTCCTCGGCCGATCTGCGCGTGGGCGAGTGGGTGCTGGCGATCGGTTCGCCGTTCGGCTTTGATCATTCGGTGACGGCCGGCATTGTCAGCGCCAAGGGCCGCAATCTGCCGACCGAGAACTACGTACCCTTTATCCAGACCGATGTGGCGATCAACCCCGGTAATTCCGGCGGGCCGCTGCTGAACATGGATGGCGAGGTGATTGGCGTGAATGCCCAGATCTACAGCCGTACTGGCGGCTTCATGGGGCTTTCGTTCGCGGTGCCGATCGAGATCGTGGAGGACGTGGTGCGCCAGCTGCGTGAGCAGGGCGAAGTCAGCCGTGGCTGGCTGGGCGTACTGATCCAGGAGGTCACGCGCGAACTCGCCGACTCCTTTGGCATGGACAAGCCCACCGGCGCCCTGGTCGCGCGGGTGCAGTCCGACAGCCCGGCGCAGAAGGCAGGCTTCGAGAGCGGGGATGTGATCCTTTCGTTCAACGGGATCGAGGTGCCCAACTCCTCGGCACTGCCGCCGATCGTCGGGCGCACGCCGGTGGGGACCGAGGTCGAGGTCGAGGTGCGCCGCGGGGGCGAGACCCTGACCCTCGAGGTCGAGATCGAGCGTCTGCCGGAAGATATCTCGGCCCAACGCGGTGGGCCGCGTCCGGAGCAGCCGGACCCGGTTCAGCCGCAGAGCCTTCTGGGAATGGTCCTGGAGCCGCTGGACCGTTCCGCGGCCGAGGAGCTGGATGTTACAGGTGGCCTGGTGGTGCGCGAGGTGGTCGATCACCCGGCGCGCGCGGCCGGGGTGCGTTCCGGTGATGTGATCGTGCAGATCGGGGGCGAGGCGGTGGATTCGCTGGAGACCCTGGAGCGCCTGCTCGACGCGGTCGGTGACCGCCGCACGGTGCCGGTACTGGTCTACCGGGGCGGTAATCCCACCTATATCGCCCTGCGCGTCCCGCGGGACTGATGCGACGGTTGTACCAACCCGGGCCGGGTCGGTGCGGCCCGGTCGCGGGGTTTGTCGTGTCCGGTGCTTGCCCCGGGGGGGCGGGCGTCATGCAGGGCCGGGCATGACCGAGCTGACGCTTTATCACCGCGAGAGCTGCGGTCTTTGCCATGACATGCTGGCCGAGATCATGGCGCTCAAAAGCCGTTATACTTTCGCGCTTACGGTCGTCGACATCGACGAGGACCCGGAGCTGCAGGCGCGTTTCAACGTCAAGGTCCCGGTGCTTGCGGTCGACGGCGACATTCTCTGCTGCCATTTCCTCGACCGAAAGGCACTGCTGGACCAACTGGCCCCTGCATGACCGAAACCCGTCTCACCCGTAATTTCTCCATTATTGCGCATATCGATCATGGCAAGTCGACGCTGGCCGACCGCCTGATCCAGGGCTGTCACGGCCTGACCGACCGCGAGATGTCGGAGCAGGTGCTGGATTCAATGGACCTGGAGCGCGAGCGCGGGATTACCATCAAGGCGCAAAGCGTGTCGTTGTATTACGACGCCCGGGATGGTCAGCGCTACCAGTTGAACCTGATCGACACGCCCGGACATGTGGATTTCTCCTACGAGGTCTCGCGCTCGCTGTACGCCTGCGAGGGTGCGTTGCTGGTGGTGGATGCCTCGCAGGGCGTCGAGGCGCAGAGTGTTGCGAACTGCTACACCGCGATTGACCAGGGGCTGGAGGTCGTCCCGGTGCTGAACAAGATCGATCTGCCGGCGGCCGAGCCCGATCGGGTGGCGGCCGAGATCGAGGACGTGATCGGTATCGAGGCCACCGACGCGCTGCGTGTCTCCGCTAAAACCGGTGTGGGCGTCGCCGAGTTGCTGGAAGAGATTGTGCGTCGCATCCCGCCACCGGAGGCTGCGGATCCCGAGGCCGCACCCAAGGCGCTGGTGATTGATTCCTGGTATGACAACTACCTGGGCGTCGTCGCGCTGGTACGGGTCAAGGCCGGACGCTTCTACGCGGGGCAGAAGATCAAGGCGATGTCGGTGGGGCGCGCCCACGAGGTCAGCCGCGTGGGAGTGTTTACACCCAAGCCGGTGGACCGCGAGACCCTCGAGGTGGGAGATGTCGGGTACCTGATCGCGACCATCAAGGACATCTCCGGGGCCAAGGTGGGCGATACCTTTACCGACTTCAACAAACCGGCCGACGAGCCGGTGCCGGGATTCCAGGAGATCCAGCCGCGGGTGTTTGCCGGCCTGTTCCCGGTCAGCGCGGACGATTTCAATGATCTGCGCGAGGCGCTGGACAAACTGCGCCTGAACGACGCTGCGCTGTCCTTTGAACCGGAGAGCTCGCAGGCGCTGGGCTTCGGCTTTCGCTGCGGCTTCCTCGGAATGCTGCACATGGAGATTGTGCAGGAACGCCTGGAACGGGAATACGACCTGGACCTGATTACCACCGCGCCCACCGTGGTCTACGAGGTAGAGCGCAACGACGGGGAGGTGGTTACGGTTCACAATCCGTCCGAGTTGCCTCCGACGAACGAGGTCGCGGAGATTCGCGAGCCGATCATCGAGGCCAACATCCTGGTCCCGCAGGAATACGTGGGCGCGGTGATCACCCTGTGCGTGGAAAAGCGCGGTGTGCAGACGAAGATGCAGTACCTCGGACGCCAGGTGCAGTTGTCCTATGAGCTGCCGATGTCCGAGGTGATGCTCGATTTCTTCGATCGGCTGAAGTCGGCCACTCGCGGCTATGCCTCGTTCGACTACCAGCCGTTGCGCTTTCAGCCGGCCCCGCTGGTGCGCGTGGATATCCTGATCAACGGCGATCGCGTGGATTCGCTCTCGGCGATTGTGCATCGCGACCATGCCGAGTCCCGTGGGCGCGAGATCATCGAGCGCATGGCCAAGATCATCCCGCGCCAGATGTACGAGGTCGCGATCCAGGCGGCGATCGGGTCCAAGATTATTGCTCGCGCGACGGTCAAGGCGATGCGCAAGAACGTGCTGGCCAAGTGCTACGGCGGCGACGTCTCGCGCAAGCGCAAGCTGCTGGAGAAGCAGAAGGCCGGCAAGAAGCGCATGAAGTCGATCGGCAAGGTCGATGTGCCGCAGGAGGCCTTCCTGGCAGTGCTGTCGGTGGACGATGACAAGAAATGACAATCCGTTCGCGACCCCGTTCGGGGGTGCGATCAGACCCGGCGGGTCGGTAAAAAAGGACGCGGTATGGCAAATCTCGAACTGATCCTGGTGCTGGCAACCGCCGTGACCGGCCTGATCTGGCTGGGCTGGGTGATCCTGCGCCGGCGTCGCAGCCCGGAGCGCCAGCGCGAGATGCCCTGGTTTGTGGACTATTCGCGCTCGTTCTTTCCGGTGCTGCTGATCGTGCTGATCCTGCGCTCGTTCGTGGCCGAGCCCTTCCGTATCCCGTCCGGTTCGATGATGCCGACCCTGCTGGTGGGCGATTTCATCATGGTCAGCAAGTTCACCTATGGAGTCCGGCTGCCGGTTACGCGGACCAAGATCTTTGACGTGCGCGATCCCGAGCGCGGGGAGGTGGTGGTCTTCAAGTATCCGCGCAATCCGCAGGAGGACTACATCAAGCGCGTGATCGGTCTGCCGGGAGACCATATCGCGTTCCGCGATCGCGTCTTGTACGTGAACGGTGAACCGCAGCCGGCCGAGCGTGTGGGGACCTTCGAGGGCGAGGGTTCCGGGCAGGTGATGTCAGGAGCGTCGATCCTGGAGGAGACGCTGGACGGGCGCACCTACAATACCCTGATGCGCGCGCAGCAACTCGGTGCAGATGGTTCCGTGACCGTGCCCGATGGCCACTACTTCATGGTGGGTGACAATCGCGACAACTCCAACGACAGCCGGTCCTGGGGGTTTGTCTCCGAGGATCTGCTGGTAGGCCGGGCCCTCTTTATCTGGCTGCATTGGGACTACAATGAAGGCCATCGGGACTTTTCCCGCATTGGTCAGGCGATTCGCTAGCCTGTCATGCCTGGGTGGCTGTCGCGGGCGTGGGGCAACAGGGGCAGACAATGATTAGACATTCCAGATATTCGATGCGCGGCGCGGGCGCCGTAACCATCCTGGCACTGATCTTTCTGGCGTTGCTGGTGGGTACCTTCGTGGTCAAGATGGGTACGCAGTACACCCAGTACTTGACGGTGCGTTCCATCATGCAGGACGTTGCCTCCCATACCGGGGCCGCGGAGAAGAGCGAGCGCGAACTCTGGCGCGAGCTCAATCGCCGTTTCCAGATCAATTCCGTGTATGACGGAATCAGTCAGGATCACTTCACCGTGACCGAGGACGGTGCCGGGCGCCACTTGCATGTGGAGTACGAGGTACGTCGCGAGTTTCTCGGCAATGTGGATGTGGTCGCGCGCTTCTCGAATACCGAAAGGCTTGCCCCGTAGGGGGTGGCCGCGTTGTTGTCCATCCCCGGGGGTATTTTGTGAGTCGTAACTTTCGCAGCCTGCTGCCGCCGGCCGTGCGCGACGGTGCAGGTGTGGGCCAGGCGCTGACTCACCGCAGTGCGGGCGGGCGCAACAACGAACGGCTCGAGTTCCTGGGGGACGCCGTGCTGGGGCTGGTGATCGCCGATGCCCTGTTCGAGAGGCTGCCCGATGCCCCGGAAGGTGATCTGACCCGCCTGCGGGCGGCCCTGGTGAATCGTGAATCTCTGGCGGCCCTGGCGCGGGAGACGGGGCTGGAAGGTACGCTCAATCTGGGGCAGGGCGAACGCAAGAGTGGCGGGCAGCGGCGTGATTCGATTCTGGCGGATGCGGTGGAGGCCCTGATCGGGGTGACCTATCGCGAGGCCGGCATGCAGGCGGCACGGGATTTTACCCTGGCGCTGTATGCCGAGCGTCTGGACGACCTGCCCTCGGCCGAGTCGCTCAAGGACCCCAAGACGCGTCTCCAGGAGCGCTTGCAGGGGCGTAATGCCGAGCTCCCGGTTTATGAGGTGCTGGAGGTGAGCGGCCCCGATCACAAGCGCCAGTTCACCGTGGCCGTGCACCTGCCGAGCCAGGGCTGGGCCCAGCGTGGGCAGGGCTCCTCGCGGCGCCGCGCCGAACAGGCGGCGGCCGAGGCCGCCCTGAAGCGTCTGCAACAGGTACAGGAACAATGAGCGAATCCGAAGCCCCGGAGTCCGCCGCCTCGCGTTGTGGTCTGGTTGCACTGATCGGCCGGCCCAACGTGGGCAAGACGACCTTGCTGAACCGTCTGGTGGGCGAAAAGCTGGCAGCCACCACGCGGCGCCCGCACACGACCCGCAACCGCATCCTCGGCATTGTGACCGAGGGGCAGGACCAGATCGTGCTGATGGATACCCCGGGGATCGACACCGAACGTACGCAGCTGGTGAACCGGGTCCTGAATCGCACCGCCAGTCATGCCCTGGCGGATGCCGACCTGGTCTGCTTCCTGGTCGAGGCGGGCCAGTTCAATCCGGGCGACGAGCGCATCGAGGCGACCATCCGGGACTCTGGCCGTCCGGCGCTGCTGGTGATCAACAAGGTCGACCAGTTTCGTGCCAAGGAGGAGCTGCTGCCCTTCATCGAGGCGCGCATGGCGGCCTTCGACTACGCCGGGGTGGTGCCGCTTTCGGCCCGCACCGGTTCCAACCTCGAAGGCCTGATCGCCGAGGTCCGGCAGCGTCTGCCGCAGGGCCCCTTCCTGTACGACCCGGAACAGCTTTCGGATCGGCCGGAACGCTTTCGCGCCGAGGAGATGATCCGCGAGTCGATGCTGGAGCATCTCGGGCAGGAGGTGCCCTATTCGGTTGCGGTACGCGTGGAGGACTGGTCCGACGAGCCTCGCACCACGCATATTGATGCCGTGATTCTGGTTGAACGTGACAGTCAGAAAGGCATCGTGATCGGCAAGGGCGGGCAGCGACTCAAGCGCATCGGCCAGGCCGCGCGCATCCAGCTCGAGCAACTGCTGGGGCGCAAGGTGATGCTGCGCCTGACCGTGCGGGTGGAGCCGGACTGGACCTGTAATCCGCGCGCCCTGCGCGAGCTGGGTATCGAAGAATCCCGGTGAGGCGCCCGACCCGGGACGAGCGATGAGCGCCGCCCCTGCCGTCACCCAGGGTGTGGTGTTGCATGCGCGTCCGTTGCGTGAAAACAGCCGCGTACTGGACCTGCTGACTGCGGAGGCCGGCCGCCTGTCGGCAGTCGTGCGGGGCAAGGCCGGGGCGGTGCAGCCCTTCGTCCTGCTGGACCTGGCCTGGCGCGGCCGCGGCGATCTGCCCACCCTCAGCGTCGCGGAACAGCAGCGCGTGTATCCGCTGACCGGGCGCGCGCTGGTCTGTGGTCTGTACCTGAACGAACTGGTGTTGCGCCTTTACCCGCGTGAGGCCCCGATCCCCGAGGCCCTGCCGGCATTGCTTTCGGGGTATGCCCGTCTGGCCGCCGGCGAGCGCGCCGACATGGTGCTGCGGCGTGCCGAATGGGCCCTGCTCGCCCCGCTCGATTCCGGGCTCGAACACCTGAACCCGGCCGAGCTCGAACCCGACCGCTGGTATCGCTACGACCCGTCCGGCGGGCTGGACGTGGTGGCCGCCGGGGGTGACGCGGCCATACCCGGGGTGGCCTTGCGGGCGCTGGCCAGCGGCCATGCGGTCCCGGATAATCTCGCCCGCATCAGCCGCGACTTCATGCGCCGGTTGATCGATACTCATCTGGCGGGCCGGCCGCTGCGAACCCGCGGTCTGCTGTAGTCCGGCAGTACACCATACAAGGGCCCTGCCTCATGTCGCATCCTGCTCCGCTCAAGCTTGGCGTCAACCTCGACCACATCGCCACGATTCGTCAGGCTCGCCATACCCCTTATCCCGACCTGATGCAGGCGGTACGGCTGGCGGAGGCCAGCGGGGCCGATTCCATCACCCTGCATTTGCGCGAGGATCGCCGGCATATACAGGATGACGACGTGTTCGGGATCAAGCCGCGCCTGAAGGTGCCGATGAATCTCGAAATGGCGGCCACCGAGGGCATGCAGGCCATTGCCCTGAAGCTGCGGCCGGAGGCCTGCTGCATCGTCCCGGAAAAGCGTGAGGAGCTGACCACCGAGGGCGGTCTGGATGCCGTCGGTCAGCTGGATCGCCTGCGTGCCTTTGTGGCGCCGCTGCGCGAGGCGGGGATCGAGGTCTCGCTGTTCGTGGAGCCGGATGTGCGCCAGCTGGAGGCCGCCGTGGCGATTGGGGCGCCGGTGGTGGAGCTGCATACCGGGTCCTATGCAAATGCCCGTGACGCCGCCGAGCGCGAACGCCTGCTGGCCGGCATCAACGATGCGGCAGCGGCGGGTCGCGACATGGGGCTGATCATCAATGCCGGTCACGGCCTGGACTACGACAACGTCCGCCCGATTGCGGCCAACCCCGTGTTCCATGAACTGAATATCGGCCATTCGATTGTGGCGCGGGCGCTGTTTACCGGTCTGCCCGAGGCGGTCAGTCACATGCGCGGGCTGATGGATGCGGCGCGCCAGGGCCTGCCGGCCGGACAATACCCGGTCTGAGCGGGATGATCCTCGGTATCGGGACTGATCTGGTCCAGGTCGCTCGCATGCGTGCGATGTGGGAGCGTCACGGCCGCCGCCTCGCCGAGCGCATCCTGCATCCGCTGGAGCAGGCCGATCTGCCATCTGTTGAACCGGCCGGGTTTCTGGCCCGGCGCTTTGCCGCCAAGGAGGCCCTGGCCAAGGCGCTCGGTTGTGGTATCGGGGCCGACATGGCGCTGGCCGAGGCGGGCGTCACCCATGACCCGCGCGGGCGTCCCGAGTTCGTGCTGGTCGGGCGGGTCCGGGCTACGGCGAATCGCCTTGGTGTACGCACGATCCATCTCAGCATCAGCGATGAATGCGAATATGCCCAGGCCTTCGTGGTCCTCGAGGGAAACACGGATTAATGCCACGCTCGCGTTGGCACCCCGGCGTTTTCCGAGACAAGGCGCGGTGCGCAGCGAGGAGGGGTTTGACCCGCCCGTTTCGGATGGATTCGGGGCGCGACGCCGGACCGGGGGAACCCGGGGTGCCAACCCCACAACCTGTTGAGAGCAGGGGCTCGGCCGCCTGTTGTTATCGAATACGGGCGCGCACAGCGTTGCGGCTCCTTTGTGCAGAATGACTGCACGACCGTCACCGTGCCTTGTGCGCACGCAAAAGCGACCAAGCAGCGAGTGTGTCCATTGATTCGTGTCCCTTTGGGGCAGCGAGTAACCCGTCTTTCCTTCCGGGCGTGGTTGCCCGGGTGGAGGCGGCTCCCTAGAATGTGTCTCCTTCTGCCCGCCGGCGTCCCAGGATGTTGACGCGGGCGCAGCCCTGAGCGAGCGACGGAGTTCAGTTCATGCCCTGGAACGAACCGGGAAACAACAACCGCGACCCCTGGAGCGGGGGTGGCGGTGGCCAGCGCGGAAGCGGTGGTGGCGGTGGCGGCAACCAGCAGCCGCCGGACCTCGAAGAGATGATGCGCAAGCTGTCTCGGCAGCTGAACGGCATCTTTGGTGGCGGCGGCGGTGACTCCGGTGGTTCCGGTTCCGGCGGCATGGGGCGCGGGTCGCAGGCCCTGATCAGCCTTGGTCTGATCATTGCCCTGGTGGTCTGGCTGGCCTCCGGCTTCCATATTATTTCGGAAGGCGAGCGCGGCGTCGTGCTGCGCTTCGGTGAGTTCCAGGAAGTGAAGACCCCGGGCCCGGGCTGGCATCTGCCGTATCCCATCGAGCGTATCGAGATCGAGAATGTCGATAACGTTCGGACGCTCGAGCATCGCGCGCTGATGCTCACCGGTGACGAAAACATCATCGATATCGATATTGCGGTGCAGTACCGCATCCTCGATCTGGTGGACTACCTGTTCAACGTGCGTAATCCGGACACCACCGTGAACCGGGTGATGGAGTCGGCCATCCGCGAACGGGTCGGGCGTTCCAACCTGGATTTCATCCTCGGTGAAGGGCGTGGCGAGATCGCCTCCGCTGCGCGTGTGGTGATGCAGGAAAGCCTCGACGCCTACGGTGCGGGGATCACGGTTACGGCCGTGTCCATGCAGCAGGCGCAGCCGCCGGAGCCGGTGCAGGAAGCCTTCGCTGACGCTATCCGGGCGCGCGAAGACGAAGTCCGGTTCCGCAACGAGGCCGAGGCCTACGCCAATGGCGTGATCCCGCGTGCCCGTGGTCAGGCGGCACGTATCCTCGAGGAGGCCGAGGGCTACCGCGATCAGGTGATCGCACGGGCCCAGGGTGATGCCTCCCGCTTCGACCAGTTGCTGGTGGAATATCAGCAGTACCCCGAGGTCACGCGCGATCGCCTGTACCTCGAGACCCTTCAGGACGTGCTGGAAGACTCCCGGAAGCTGATGCTGGACGTGGGCAGCAGCAACAACCTGATGATGCTGCCGCTGGACCAGCTGTTCAGTGGCACCGGTACCACGCGCCACGGCAATGACACCCCGACGCCGCAGCCGATCGACACGCGCCGCAGTGCCATGGGTACTGGCACTGGCATGAATCGTCTCGGCGGCAGCACGCGTGATCCGTCGGTCCAGCGTTCGCGGGAGGTGCGCTAATGGTACGCATAGCGGGTATTGCGGTCGTCGTGATCGCGATCGTGGTCGCACTCTCGACGTACACCGTCGACGAGCGCGAGCGCGTCATCAAGTTCGCCCTTGGCGAAATCCGGCAGGTGGACCCGGAGCCGGGTCTGCATTTCAAGTTTCCGCTGATCCAGAATATCGAGAAGTTCGATGCCCGGATCATGACGCTGAACATCCCGCCGGACCGGTTCCTGACCTCCGAGGCGAAGAACATCATTGTCGATTTCTACGCCAAGTGGCGTATTGATGATGTCGGCCAGTTCTTCCGCGCAACCCGCGGTGACGAACGCCTGGCCGAGGAGCGCCTGGCCCAGATCCTGCGTGACGGCATGCGAAACGAATTCGCCCGCTACGAGCTGCAGGAAGTGGTTGCCGGCGAGCGCCTCGCGATCATGGGCGCAGTACGCCAGACGGCGCTGGAGACCGCGCGTGAACTGGGTATCAACCTGGTCGACGTGCGTGTGCGCCGGATGGACCTCCCGGACGAGGTGTCGGAATCGGTGTACGAGCGTATGCGTGCCGAACGTGAACGTGTCGCCCAGGACTTCCGTGCTCGGGGCCAGGAGGAGGCCGAGCGTATTCGTTCGCGGGCCGATCGTGACCGGACGGTGATCCTGGCGAACGCCTACCGCGAAGCGGAAGAAATCCGCGGTGCCGGGGATGCCCGAGCGACCGAGACACTGGGTCGTTCGTTTGGTGCCGACGAGGAGTTCTTCCGCTTCTACCGCAGCTTGATTGCCTACCGCAGCAGCATGTCGGGCGAGAACAGCACCTTCATCCTGGAACCGAACTCCGAGTTCTTCCAGTTCTTCAATGCACCGGGTGGCGAACGCCCGGCCCCGCTGCCGCGCTAGCGCGGCAGCGGGCCTTCGGGCGGCCGAGGCCGCGTTTTAAGTGGCCGTATGTGTCGGGCCCGGATCTTCCGGGCCCGACTTTTGCCGGGTAGGGCACGGGACACGAGCAGGGACGAGATGACCGATATCAATCGCTGGCTGCTGCCGGACGGACTGGAGGAAGCCCTTCCGGATGCCGCACGCCGACTGGAATCCCTTCGTCGACGGGTGCTGGACCAGTTCGACACCTGGGGCTACGACCTGGTCATGCCGCCGCTGGCCGAGTATCTGGAGTCGTTGCTCACCGGCGCCGGCCATGCACTGGACCTGCAGACCTTCAAACTGACCGATCAGCTCACCGGGCGCATGATGGGTGTGCGCGCCGACCTGACCCCGCAGGTGGCGCGTATCGACGCCCACCGCCTGCGCGTGCAGGGCCCGAATCGTCTGTGCTACGTGGGCAGCGCGTTGCGGACCCGTGCCGATGATTGGTCGGGTTCGCGCAGCCCGTTGCAGGCCGGTGCCGAGCTGTTCGGTCACGATGGCCTCGACAGCGACCTCGAGATCATTCGCCTGATGCTGGCCACCCTGTCGGTTTGCGGGGTAACCCGGCCAAGCATGGATCTCGGCCATGTCGGCATTTACCGCGCCCTGGCGCGGGATGCGGGACTGGATGCGGCTCAGGAGCAGGAGTTTTTCGATCAGTTACAGCGCAAGAGTGTCCCCGAGATCGAGGTGACACTGGAGGCCTGGCAAGCCGCGGGGCTGGATGCCGCCGCGTGTGCCCGACTGCGGCGGCTGGTGGATCTGAACGGGGGTGCCGGGGTGCTGGACACGGCGCGGACGGCCCTGGCCGGGGCCCCTGCGGAAGTCGCGGCGGCACTGGATCACCTGCAGGCCGTGGTCGCGCGCCTGCAGGCCAGCGAGCCGGGGCTGGACCTGCACGTGGATCTGGCGGAGCTGCGAGGCTACGCCTATCACACCGGGCTGGTGTTCGCGGCCTTTGTGCCGGGGTCGGGTCAGGCCATCGCTCGCGGCGGGCGTTATAACGAGATTGGTCGGGTGTTCGGACGTGCCCGTGCCGCTACCGGGTTCAGCACCGATCTGCGCACCTTTGTCCGCGGCGACAGCGCCCGCGCACCGGAGGTGGGGCCGTGCCAGAGTGTGTGCGCACCCGCAACCGATGATGCGGCCCTGGAGGCCGCGATTGCCGACCTGCGCGAGCAAGGGGTTCGCGTCGTGCGCGAGCTGGAAGGACAGGAACTTGAATCGCCCTCGAATGCGCGGCTGGAGCTGCGCGACGGGGAATGGACGGTCGTGGAGCATTGATGCCGATGGGACGTTTCGTAGTGGTGCTGGGCAGCCAGTGGGGTGACGAGGGCAAGGGCAAGATCGTCGATCGTCTGACCGAGGATGCCGCCGCCGTGGTGCGTTTCCAGGGCGGGCACAACGCTGGCCATACCCTGGTGATCAATGGCGAGAAGACCGTGTTGCACCTGATCCCCTCCGGCATCCTGCGTGAGGGTGTCGAGTGCATGATCGGCAATGGGGTCGTGCTGTCGCCGGAGGCCCTGATCACCGAGATGGAACAGCTGGAGGCGAAGGGGGTGCCGGTCGCGGAGCGCCTGCGCCTGTCGGATGCCTGCCAGCTGATCCTCCCGTATCACGTGGCACTGGACCACGCGCGCGAGAAGGCGCGCGGCAAGGCGGCGATCGGCACGACCGGGCGCGGGATCGGGCCTGCCTACGAGGACAAGGTCGCGCGGCGCGGCCTGCGTCTGGATGATCTGTTCCATCGCGAGCGCCTGGCCGCGAAGCTGGGCGAGGTGATGGACTATCACAACTTCGCGCTGAAGCATTACTTCAAGGCGCCGGGTGTGGATCAGCAGGAGGTCCTCGAGCAGTGCCTGGCCCATGCCGAGCGCCTGCAGCCGATGGTGACGGATGTGGCCGGCCGCCTGCACACCCTGCGCGAGCAGAACAAGGACGTGATGTTCGAGGGGGCGCAGGGCACTCTGCTCGATATCGACCACGGGACCTACCCGTTCGTGACCTCGTCGAATACTACGGCGGGCGGGGCCTCCACTGGCTCCGGCGTGGGGCCCCGCGACATCGACTATGTTCTGGGTATCACCAAGGCCTACACCACGCGCGTGGGTGCCGGGCCGTTCCCGACCGAGCTGTTCGATAACATGGGCGAACATCTGGCACGTCAGGGCAACGAGTTCGGTTCCACCACGGGGCGCGCCCGGCGTTGCGGCTGGTTCGATGCGGTCGCGCTGAAACGGGCGGTCCAGGTGAACAGCATCAGCGGGCTGTGCATGACCAAGCTGGATGTGCTGGATGGCCTCGAGACCGTGCAGGTCTGTGTGGGCTATAACTGCGACGGCGAACGGCGCGAGGCGCCGCCCTCCGGGGCCGAGGCCTATGCCGCCTGCACGCCCGTCTACGAAGAAATGCCGGGCTGGCAGGAGTCGACTGTGGGCGTGCGCGAATACGATGACCTGCCGGCCAATGCGCGCGCCTATCTGGAGCGGCTTTCGGAGGTGGTCGGGGTGCCGATCGACATGATCTCTACCGGCCCGGATCGCGACGAGACCCTGGTTTTGCGCGACCCCTTCGACGCCTGATTCGCGACGGCTGACCCGCGCGGCCGGATGGCGGCGGGGGCCTGCCCGGTGATGGCCCGGGCAGGCCCTTGCCGGTGTGGCCAGTCAGCAGGCGCACACACGAAACGGCCCTCCGGGCTTCATGCTCGGATGACGTGGTGTGTGCAATCGGGGTTCGAGAAGCCGAAGATGGTGCCGAGGAGAGGACTTGAACCTCCACGAGCTTTCGCTCACTAGCACCTGAAGCTAGCGCGTCTACCAATTCCGCCACCTCGGCACGAGGTTGGAGCGCCGGTTCGAGACCGGGTCCTGCGCTTCAGGAGCGCGCAATATAGATCGCAGCCCCGGGTCTGTCAACGCCCCCACGCACGAAATCCGCATATGCCGCATAATGGGGGCCGGGAGTACCGATGAACCCACAGGCCCGCACCGCCCTCCGAGTGAGCCGGTCGGTCGCGCCGGGGTGCGGACTTGCCTCCGCCAGGCCTTTTGCCTGCATCGGCCCGGGCCGCCGGGTACCGCTGGCCGTTGCCGTTCCCGAAGAGGGATGGGCGCGGACGTGTTCTTTGCCGCGAGCAGTGCCCGATGCCTCCCCCGCGCCGCACGGCCTTTTGACCGTAGCAGGCCACCGAATCACCCAACGAGTTTTGTGAATGCCAAGAAAACACCGCAAGCCCGCCGTCGATCCGAATTTCGAGCGCGAGGCGCAGAAGTACGACAACCCCATTCCGAGTCGCGAGTTCATCCTCGGGCTCCTGCAGCAAGCGGACAATCCGCTTTCCTATGACGATATCGCCGAACGCCTGGAGATCGACGACGATGATCGTCTGGAGGCCCTGCGCCGCCGCCTGAAGGCGATGGAGCGTGACGGGCAGGCGCTTTGCAACCGCCGCGGCGCCTATCTCCCGGTCAACCAGGAAGACCTGATCCGCGGGCGCGTGATCGGGCACCCGGACGGTTTCGGGTTCCTGGTGCCGGACGAGCAGGATGACGACCTGTTCCTGTCGCCGCGCCAGATGCGGGGCGTGTTCCATGGGGACCGCGCCCTGGCACGGGTGATGGGCGTGGACCGCCGTGGTCGCCGCGAGGGCGGGATCGTGGAAGTGCTGGAGCGCAACACGACGCAGGTGGTCGGGCGCCTGCGCATCGAGGACGGTGTCGGCATCCTGACTCCGGACAACAAGCGCATCACCCATGACATCCTGGTGCCGCCCGATGGCCTGGGCGAGGCAGCGGACGATCAGATTGTGGTGGTGGGAATCCGCGAGTCCGCCTCGCGTACCGCGCGCCTGAAAGGCGACGTGCTGGAGGTGCTGGGCGAACACATGGCCCCGGGCATGGAGATCGACATCGCGATCCGCGCCCATGGCCTGCCCCACGAGTGGCCGGACGAGGTGACTGCCGCGGCGGATGAGCTGGGTGCCGAGGTGGCCGAGAAGGACAAGAAAGGGCGCCTGGATCTGCGTGACAAACCTTTTGTGACCATCGATGGCGATGATGCCCGCGATTTCGACGATGCCCTGTACTGCGAGCCCGAAGGGAAGGGTTGGCGGGTGTGGGTGGCGATTGCCGACGTGTCGCATTACGTCGAGCGTGACGCGGCGCTGGACCGCGAGGCGCGTACCCGCGGTACCTCGGTGTACTTCCCCGACAACGTGATCCCGATGCTGCCGGAGGCCCTGTCCAACGGACTGTGTTCCCTGAACCCCGAGGTCGATCGCCTGAGCATGGTCTGCGAGATGGAGGTCGGCGCGCGCGGGGCGCTGAAGAGCTACCGCTTTCACGAGGGCCTGATCCGTTCGCACGCACGCCTGATCTACGAGGACGTGGCGGCGATGCTGGGCGGCGACAAGCCCCTGCGCGAAAAGAACGCACATGTGATGCCACACCTGGAGTCGCTGTACCGGGTCTTCAAGGCATTGCATGCGGCGCGCAATCGGCGCGGCGCGATCGACTTCGATACCACCGAGACGAAGATTGTCTTCGGCCAGGATCGCAAGATCGAAAAGATCGTCCCCACCGAGCGCACCGACGCCCATCGCCTCGTCGAGGAATGCATGATCATGGCCAATGTGGCTGCGGCGCGTTTCCTCAAAAAGCACAAGGTGCCGGCCCTGTACCGTATCCACGATCAGCCGCCGACCGAAAAGATCGAGGAACTGCGCGAGTTCCTGAACGGGGCAGGTCTGACGCTGGGCGGCGGGGACGAACCCGGCCCGCGCGATTACACCGCGGTGTTGAAGGCCGCCCGTGAGCGGCCTGACCAGCAGCTGATCCAGACCGTGCTGCTGCGCTCGTTGAGCCAGGCGGTCTACGCGCCGGAACTGGATGGGCACTTCGGCCTGGCGCTGGACGACTACGCCCACTTCACCTCGCCCATCCGGCGTTATCCGGATCTGCTGGTCCATCGAGGCATTCGTCATGTCCTGCGCCAGGGCAGCCGCAAGGCCTTCCCGTATTCGCATGGCGACATGGAAAAGCTGGGCGAGCATTGCTCCATGGCCGAGCGCCGCGCCGATGATGCCACGCGCGACGCCGTCGCCTGGCTGAAGGCCGAGTACATGCAGGACAAGGTCGGCGAGGTCTTCGAAGGTGTCGTCTCCGGGGTCACCGGCTTCGGCCTGTTCGTGGAGATCAAGGACGTCTTTATCGAAGGCCTGGTGCATGTGACCAGCCTCGACAACGACTTCTACCATTTCGATCCGGCGCGCCACTCTCTGACTGGGGAACGCGCTGGCCGCGTCTTCCGCATCGGCGATGAACTGAAGGTGCAGGTTGCTCGGGTCAGCCTCGACGATCGCAAGATCGACCTCGCACTGGCGCGGGAGCCGGGCGAGCAGGCCCCGCCCGCAGCGTCACCAAAGAAGCGCAGCCGCCGCAGCAAGCGCAAGAAGGATGCGGAAGCGCCCGCACCGGCGCCCGTGGACAACGCGGCCGAGCCCGGTACCGAGGCGGAGGCCACCCCGGCACCGAAGAAGAAGCGGCGGCGTCGTGGCGGACGCCGCCGTGGTGGTGGCGATGGCGAGACTGCCCCCGTGACGGACCGCCCGGCTGACGGGGCACAGGAGGAACACGTGCCGGATGCGCCCGAGCCCGGTAACGAGGCCCTTCCGCCCCCGTCTCCGGAGACCGACAAGGATGGCAATACCATCGTCGAGCCGGAGGCTGAGACGGGCGGGTCCTCTCGTTCACCGCGGCGCCGGGGCCGGCGTCGGCGTTCCTCCTGAGTCGGGCCATGGCGCGGCGGTGGCATGGCCCAATGCCGGGCCCTGGCAGCTGGATGCCGGATCCTCGCGACCGCCTCCCGGGCACCGGGGGCGGGGCATGAGCCGGAGCGGCCAAGGTGGCAAGTCCGGCAAGGGCGCCCGGGCCGAGACCTTCGGCGGGATCCATGCGGTCGCGGCCGTCCTGCAGCATGCCCCGCAGCGCATCAAGCGCCTGCAACTGGCCACCGACCCGGTGGAGCCGGCGCTGGAGCGTCTGCTGCAGCGCGCGCAGGGACTCGGGATCTCGGTCGAACGGGTCGGGCGCGAGCGTCTGGATCAGCACCACCCCGGGTTCCAGAATCAGGGCGTGATCGTTCACTGCACGCCGCGCCCGGTGGTCGACGAAAGGGGCCTGATCGCGCGCGTTCGGGATGGCCTCGATCTGGTGCTCGCCCTGGATGGCGTGACCGATCCGCATAACCTGGGGGCCTGTCTGCGCACGGCGGATGCGGCCGGCGCCGGTGCAGTGGTGATGCCACGCCATCACAGTGCGGCCCTGACCCCGGCCGCAATCAAGGTCGCCTCGGGGGCGGCCGAGACCGTGCCGGTGGTCAGCGTCGGGAATCTCGCCCGGACCCTGGCCAGCCTGAAGGATGCCGGCATGTGGACGGTCGGGTTGGCCGGCGAGGCGCAGCAAAGCCTGTACCAGGTCGATCTCCGGCCCCCGACCGTGCTGGTGATGGGGGCCGAAGGCGAAGGCATGCGGCGTCTCACGCGCGAAGCCTGCGATCACCTTGCCCGCATCCCGATGGAAGGCACGGTGGAGAGCCTGAACGTCTCGGTGGCGACCGGGGTCACGCTGTTCGAGGTCCGGCGCCAGAGGCTCGGCGCTGCGGGGGCGGGTCAGCCGGGCTGATCCGTCGGGGAACCACGACTCGGGACCGGCGATGACGCTGCAGGGATATCTCGATCGCATCGTGCGCGGCGAGGCGCTCAACTACGAGGCCTTCCTGAAGTGCCTGCCGCAGGAGGTGCGCGCCCGGCACCGCCGGATGTTCCGCACCACGCGGGTGGGCGGGCGCTGGAAGGTCGAGGTCCCGGACGCCGGCGACTGGGAGCGCCTGCTGGCCTTGGCCCGGCGCCCGGCCAGCCGTGCGGAGGCGGCGCGGCAGGGCGACTCGCACCGCCATGACACCGCAGTGTCGTATCTGCTGGTCCACCACCACGGGCTGGAGGATGAACGCCCCGCGGTGGTCTACCTCGCGCCGGGTATCTGCCGCCAGGGCTTCCAGCGCAAGCGCCGGGCTCTGGTGATCGAGAACGAGGAGAATTTCTTCCGCCCGCGGGCGATGCTGGAGCTGGCCTCGCGGTTCCGCGACGAGGTGCTGGATCCTGCCGGCACCGACGTGGTGCTGGGCGGAGGGAACCGGGTGCTGCGGCCGCTGGTGCGCGAGTGGCTGGCCGGCTACGAGCAGGTACTGTGCGCATTCGACTGCGACCCCGGCGGGCTGGCGATGTATGCCGGGCTGCGGGAACACGCGGGCCCGGCGGTGGAGTTTCTGCAGCCGGCCGACTGGCGGCCCTGGCATCCCTGTTTCCGTCGCCCGCCGGACTCCACCGCGTCGCTGGCCGGCGCGATCCGGCGGGCGCAGGACCTGGAACTGGATGGCCTGGCGGCGGCGTTTTCCGCGACCCGTCGCTTCATGGAACAGGAGATGCTCCTTTGAGGCGGCCGTGGCCGCCGGGGCGGCGTTTCCCGGGAGAGTGGCGATGAGCAGCAACCCGTTTCGCTTCGAGATCCGGCGCCTGGTGCTGGTGGACTCCGCGGGCTTCTGCTACGTGGAGCTCCCGGTGGACCGGCATGCCCTGCTGCTGGGCAGCGGCAATCTGGGCAAGTCCAGCCTGCTGAACGCCCTGCGGCTGTTCCTGCTGCCGGAGAACAACTTCCGCAAGAGCCAGCGCAAGTTCGGTTTCCGCAACTCGCGCTCGGGCACCGGCTACACCAACGAGGAAAGCTTCCAGCACTACTTCCCGAGCCGGCACAGCTTCCTGATCATGGAGGTGCTCAATCCCGCTGGCACCCACTGCCAGATCCTCCATCGCAACCGCGATCTCGGCTACGGGCGCATCTTCGCGCCGGTGCCGTGGGCCGACCTGCGACCGCTGTTCTGGTGCGCTGACGACGACCCCGACGGGATCGGGCGCGCGGTGCCGGAGCTGTCGGTGAAGACGGTCTCCGAGGCGGTGCGCCGGATGGCACCGCGCGATGTCCTGTTCGCCCAGGACCGCGACCGCCTGCGTTCCCTGCTGTACGCCAGCGACCTGATGTCGGACGACGCGATGCGCTACAGCGTGCTGCCGCTGGCGGATGCGGACGACCGCAGCGTCGAATCGCTGCGCACGCTGATCCTGCTGCTGTTCGAGATGCGTGCCGACGAGGCCGCGATGGCGCGGGCCGTAGCCAGCATCGTCGAGGCCGACAAGAAGTTTTCCAGCGATGCCCTCGACCTCGACATCGACCAGTTCCTGCAGCGCCACCAGCAGCTGAAGAAGGAGCACGAGCACCTGACGCGGATGGAGAAGGAACGCCGCCGCTTCGACCAGCTGGCCGCGCACTACCACGAATTTCGCGAGAAGGCCGGGGCGCGGGAGGCCTTCGCGGCGTTCGGTGCCGGGCTCGTCCGGGCCCAGGAGGAGGCGCGACGCGAGCGCGAGCGGGCGGCCGCGCAGATGGAGAGTCACCGCGGTGTGGTCGACACCCTGGAGGACGAGTGCCGCGACATCGACAGCCGGCTTGCGCAACTGGCGGGGGCCGTGGAGACCCACCAGCGCCAGTTCGACCAGTACAGCGCCGTCCGCCGCGACGGCGAGACCCTGCGTGCGCGCTATCCGGCCGACCTGTCGCTGGACGAGGTGCGCGCGCAGCGCGAACAGGAGCTGGCGGAGGAGACGCGCCACCTGAATGCCCTGCGTAACGAGGCGGCGGCCGAGCAGCAGCGCACCCAGCTGGCCGCGCAGATCGAGCGGCTGGAGCAGGAACTGCAGGAAGCGGAGGCCCGTGCCCGGCGCGCCCGGTGGCAGCTGCATCATCAACTGCCGGAGGCGGTGGCCGCACCCCTGGGCGCGGTACAGCCGCGCCTGCTGCAGGCCAGCCCGGGCCGCGCGCTGGAGACGGGGGAGATGGAGGTCATGGCGGCCTTCGCGCGGCTGCTGGAGCAGCGCCCGGAGGGCTATGCCTGGTTCGACGAAAGCTTCGCCGCGCAGGCGTCGGCGGGGCAGGACCCGGAGGCGCGCCGCGCGGCACTCGAGGAGCAGCTGGACGCCCGCCGCGCGCGCCTCGCGGAGCTCTCTCCGGAACAGTCCGGCACGCTGGATCGTCCCGGACGGATCCGCAAGTCGGAGCGCGTGGTCGCGGAGATCGAGGCCTCGCTGGCACTGCTGGAGAAGCTGCCGGCGGCGGAGGTCAACATCCGCGAGGCGGAGCAGGCACTGGCCGGGTGCCGCGAGCAGCAGCAGGAGCTGGAGGTGCAGCAGCGCGCGGCCAGCGAGCGGCGCGAGGAGGCCCGGGCGCGGCTGGCCGAGGCGCGCAGCGCCCTGGGCGCGGTGGAGGCGCGCCAGGCGCGGCTGGAGGAGCTGCGGCGACGGGTCGAGCGGCTGCAGCGCCAGGCGGGTGGCGCCACGGCGGAGGCGGAGCCGCTGCCGGCGGCCGGGATCACCTCTGAGCGGCTGGATGCGATCGAACTGGATCTCGAGGATCTCGAGCTGCGCCGCCGCGAGATCCTCGAAGCGCTGCGCTACTTCGCGCAGGCCGGGATGCTTGTCGAGCACGCCGAGGCGCTGTACTACGAGTACCCGGATGCCGGGGTGCTCGCGGCCGCCTTCGAGGAGCTGCGCGTGGTGTTCGCGGAGCTGCCGGAACAGCGGCGGCTGCTGCAGGAGCGGATCGGCAGTCACAACGAGAGCGTCGCCAGCTACCGCCAGGCGCTGAAGGTGAACGCCGAGCATGTCGAGCGTTTCCAGCGCCGCCTGAACACGGAGCTGGAGGGAGTCGCGATCAACGACCTCGCCGAAGTCCGCGTCGACATCCATTGCGATCCGCGCTTCCGCAACCTGGTGGAGGAGTCCGAGGCCCTGGACCCGTACTCCGGCGAGTTGCTGTCCGATGCCTTCTACGAACGCCTGCGGGTGTTCGTGGCCGAGTTCTTCGATCCCGCCGAGGGGGCGCGCCACGGCTGTCGCCTGACCATGGACCGGATCATCACCGGCATCAGCTACCGCACGCGCAAGCACAACGAGACCGGCATGGAGAGCAAGAGCCAGTCGACCTCCACCACCATGCTGATCAACCTCGAGCTGGTGCGGCGCCTGCTGCAGGGCGTGCTGGCGCCCGGGGTGGCACTGTCGTTCCCGCTGGTGCTCGACGAGGTCGCCAACGTCGACGTCGGTCAGATCCCCGGATTGCTCGAGCGCCTGCAGCATCAGGGGTTCAACCTGTTCGCGGCGGCCACCCACAGTGCCAGCAGCGAGCTGATTCACCAGATCGGGCGCCATTGCGAACTGGGCCGGATGCACACCCGTCAGCCCTACGACAAGCGGCGCACAGTGGTGTTCTGGGGCGGGGCCGAGGGGTTCACCCACGGCGAGGCGGCGGCCCGGTGGCTGGATCACGAGCAGTTCGCCCTGCTGGAAGAGGACGATGGCCAAGCGCTTTAGCACCCTGGAGACCACACGCCTGGCGTTCGAGCACGCCGGGGCCCTGTTTCCCCTGATCCAGCGCATGGACCACGCAGGGGTGCGCTACATCCCCGAGCACGAACTGGTGCGCGAGGTCCGGCGCTACACCCGCGATCGCGATGCCCGCGTGCGCCAGCGCCTGGAGCTCGCGTTCAGTGCCGACAACCTGTTCCAGTGCGGGCTAGTGGTCGATGCCGACAAGGTAGCCGGCGAGCGGCGTCTGGTGCTGCACGAGGCGCTGATCGGGTTGCTGCGCACCTGCAACGAATCCCTGTACCAGGAGCTGACCGACGCCCGCCTGCGCGGGCGGCTGGTCGGGCTGTGGAATGCCCGGCAGCGCCTGGCCGGTTCCAGTTTCAGCGACGTCGACCCCGATTACACCGAACTGTTGGACGACCTGTTCGACCAGCTGAGCCACCTGGTCGGACTGGTGCGGCAGAACATCCGGCGCATGCAGGCCATCAGCCGCGATCTGGCCGACATCTCGGGCGACGCCAGCCGCGCACCGGAGGAATTCCAGCGCTTTCGCGGCGACCTGCTGGGGCGCATCGCCGATCTCTACGAGCGCCACATCAAGCCCACGCTCGCTTTTCTCAATCGCGACGTGCAGCTGGAGGAGGGCGAAAACCTGTTCGCGACCCTCGACGGCATCCAGCAACTGCTGGAGCGGCATGACAAGCTGGCCGCCGCCGACCAGGTCTTCCGCTCCGGGCTGAGCCTGAACGCCGCCTACAAGCCGATCCAGCAGGTTGCCCGCGAGGTGGATCACTTCCTGCGCAAGACGCGCACCGGGATGCTCCAGTACAACGCGATGGAACATCACTACCAGCGCCTGCTGGAGGCCCACCGCCGTACCCGCACCCAGGATCTGCGCCGGACGCGCCTCGATGGCGGGGCATTCGCGCGGGACAACCGCTTCGTGCTGGGCCTCAAGCGCCGCGGCCGGCCGCGCCCTTATGCCTTCGGCTCCACCACCAGCTACTACCGCATGCTGTTTTCCGAGCTGGAGCTGCGCCTGGCCGACCTGCGCCGCGCCCACGAGGCGCCCGTGCTCCCCGAGGTCGCCGCCCGCCGCCAGGGGCCGCGTCGGGATCTCGAGCGCTCGCGCCGGCTGTATGCCTGGATCGACTCGCTGGAACTGCGCCCCACCGGCGACCTGGTGGCCGAGCTGCACGGCCGGCTGGAGGGCGTGGTCGATGGCTATGTGCTGCCGGACCTGCTGGCCTGCGTGCAGCGCCTGGAGCGCGAGCCGCGTCCGGGGCTGGAGCTGCGGGTGCTCAACCGCTTTCGCACCCTGACCGCCACCGATGGCGATACCTGGGTCTATCGCCGCCGCCAATTGCTGGAGACATCCCCCGATGACCGAGAGCGCGCCCAACACGCCGCCGACTGAGCCGGTGCGCGGTTTCGCCGGCATCCACCCCGACCACAGCGCCGCGATCTACCGCCAGCTGGTGGCGGGCCAGGTGCTGCTGCGCCAGGTCTACAACCCCGACCGCGGCGCGCTCGAGGACAACCCGTTGTACAACGTCGTCTACGGCCACCTCGCGCATTTCCGCGAGCTGTATCGTCACCTGGGTCTGGAGCTGGTGTTCGACGAGCGCGGCGGGTTCTTCTACCTGCGCGAGGGGAGCGACGACGAGTCGGAGGAACATGACGAGAACGCCCTGAAGGTGCAGGTCGTGCTGCTGCTCATCGGCCGCTATTACGCGCGTACCGGGCGCGACCTGCAGTATCTCGGGCGTCCCGATGCCGGGCTGGCGCAGGACGACCTCGAGGCCCTTGCCGCCGACGCCGAGTACCGCGACCTGCTGGCGACGGCCCGCATCGACAAGGGCTGGGACGAGGCCATGGACTTCCTGGTGGCCCGCCACTTCGCCTTCCGCACCGGCGCTGCGCGCTACATCCTCAGCGCGGCCGGCATGCGCTTTCTCGAGCAGCTGGTCGAGGAATACGAGTACTCGCGCGCCTGATGCGGCCGCGCCCCGAGGCGGCCGGGCGGTCGCCGCCTCCCGGCGGCTTGTTGTTGTGCGTGGCCTGGTATATGGTATTGCGCTTTTCTGCCCGGCCGGCATCACCGGCGGGCCGAACCCTTGCCTCACCGCGCGTCGGGAGGCTGTTACCCGCAAGGAGTTCAGCATGCGTCACTACGAAGTCGTATTCCTGGTCCATCCGGACCAGAGCGAGCAGGTCCCGGCCATGATCGAGCGCTACAAGGGGCTCGTCGAAGGCCACGAGGGCACGATCCACCGCCTGGAAGACTGGGGTCGCCGTCAGCTGGCCTACCCGATCCAGAAGCTGGTGAAGGCCCACTACGTGCTGATGAACATCGAGGCCTCGGAAGAGGCGATGGAAGAGCTGGCCAGCGCCTTCCGGTTCAACGACGCCGTGCTGCGCCATCTGGCCATGCGCATGGATGAGGCCGTGACCGAGACCTCCCCGCTGGCCAAGGGCCAGGACGAAGAGGGTGGCAAGGGCCGTCGCCGCGAGCGCGATGATGAGGGCGGCGAGTCCGCTTCCGACGGTTCGGCAGCTGCCGAATAAACCACGCGCGTTCGTTCACCGAATTGTTCTAGGAGATCCGAAATGGCCCGTTTTCCGCGTCGCCGCAAGTACTGCAAGTTCACCGCCGAAGGCATCGATCACATCGATTACAAGGATCTGAACCTGCTGAAAGGTTTTGTGACCGAGACCGGCAAGATCGTTCCCAGCCGTGTAACCGGCACCAGCGCCAAATACCAGCGTCAGCTGGCGACTGCCGTGAAGCGTGCGCGCTTCCTGGCGCTGCTGCCGTATAGCGATAACCACTAAGTCCGGCGCCGGTTCGCCGGGGCCTTGATCGCAACATGCGTGCTCTTGCCGAGTTCGCGATGAAGAGCAGGGGGCGCGCCGTGGGCGCGGTCTCCGGCTTTGGCATTGCGGGACTGTTCCTCCCTCCGGTTGCGTTTCTGGGCAGTGCGCTTGTTGCCCTGGTGGGTCTGCGCATCGGTCTGGGGCAGGCGCTGCTGGTCACGGTGCTGGCCGCTCTGGGCCTCGGGGTGGCGATGTTCTTCCTCACCCCGGGTGCCCCGTTGTTCGCGGGTGTGCTGGCCGGCGTGGTGCAGTGGGCCCCGGTGGCCCTGCTGGCGGAGCTGCTGCGCCGTACCATTTCGTGGCGGCTGACCCTGCAGGCGGGCGCGGGTTTGGCCGGGCTCGGGGTTGTACTGGTCCATCTGGTGGTCCCGGACCTGGAGGCCGCCTGGGCGGAAGCAGGCATGGTGCTGCTGGGCCCGTTGATGGAGGGCAGCGCCACCGGCGTGCAGGAGCTGGAGGCCGGGCTGCGGCGTGCCGCGCCGTACCTGACCGGCCTGATGGCCGGCATCGTATTGCTGAGCATGGCCCTGGGACTTCTGCTCGGACGCTATTGGCAGGCCCTGCTATACAACCCCGGGGCATTCGGCGAGGAGATCCGGGCGCTGCAGTTTGGTCGGGGCGCGAGTGCAGCCACGCTGGTGCTGGCGGGGATCGGGCATCTGGGGCCGATCCCGCTGGCCACTGAACTGGCGTTTATACTGGCGATCCTGTTCTTCCTTCAGGGTATTGCGCTGATGCATGCGCTGACCTTTCGCCAGGGCATGAGCAGTTTCTGGCTGGTGGGGATGTACGTGCTGCTGGCCCTGGCGTTGCCGCAGATGTTCCTGCTGCTCGCCACCATCGGGGTGATCGACGCCTGGGCAGATATCCGTTCGCGGTTGGGGCCGGGGCAGCCGGGTGGCAACGAACCAAATTCGTGAGACCGGTCCGAGACCGGTGTAGAATGCGCGCCTGGAGGGAAACACTGATCAATGTAGACACGCGGGCTGGCACCGCGGGTTTTCCGAGACAAGGCGCGCCGTGCAGCGGGTAATGGTTTTACCCGCCCGTTTCTGATGAATTCGGGGCGCAGGCGAGATCGGGGACCCGGGCTCCCAACGTGAGTGTACATCGATCAGTGTTTTCCTATGGGCTGATCAAACGTTACAGGAATACCAAAGATGGAAGTCATTCTGCTGGAAAAAATCGATAACCTGGGCACCTTGGGCGACCGCGTCACCGTGCGTCCGGGGTTTGCGCGCAACTTCCTGTTGCCGCAGGGCAAGGCCAAGTTTGCCACTCCTGAAAACATCGCCGAGTTCGAGGCACGTCGAGCCGAGCTGGAAAAGGCCGCAGCCGAGGCCCTGGCCGCCGCCGAGGCACGCAAGGCGCAGCTGGAAGATACCGTTCTGGAGATCACGGCCAAGTCCGGTGGTGAAGGCAAGCTGTTCGGTTCCATCGGCCCGGCCGATATTGCCGACGCACTGACTGCCAAGGGCACCGAGGTGGAGAAGAAGGAAGTGCGCATGCCGGAAGGCCCGCTGCGTACCACCGGCGAATTCGAGATCGGCGTGCACCTGCATTCGGACGTGGATGTGGACATCCGCGTTGTCGTGATCGGCGAAGAGTGATCTGCCGGATGTCGGGAGGGTGGCCCCGGCGGGTCGCTGATACCCGGCACCCGTTCGGGGTGACGGGGGGCGCTCGCGCATGACCCCCAACCCCCGTATTCCTCCGCATTCCGAGGAGGCCGAGCAGTCCGTACTCGGTGGGCTGATGCTGGACAATGCCGCCTGGGATCGGGTGGCGGACCGCATCACCGCGGAAGACTTCTATCGTCATGACCACCGCCTGATCTTCCGGGCGGTGTCTTCGCTGGCGGATCGCAACGCCCCCTTCGACATGGTCACCGTGTCGGAGCAGCTCGACCGTACGGCCGAACTGGAAGAGGCCGGGGGCATGGCCTATCTCGGGCGGCTCGCATCCGAGACCCCCAGTGCCGCGAATATCGTGGCCTACGCGGATATCGTCCGTGAACGCTCCATACTGCGCTCGTTGATCTCGGTCGGTACCGAGATTGCCGATTCGGCCTATCGCCCGGAAGGCCGGGATTCCAAGGAACTGCTGGATATCGCGGAACAGAAGGTGTTCCGCATTGCCGAGCAGGGTGCGCGTGGTGCCCAGGGCTTCCGTGGCATGAAGCCGTTGCTGGCGGCGGCGGTCAATCAGATCGAGGAGCTTTATGAAAGCGACAACCCGATCACCGGGGTGGCGACTGGCTATGAGGACCTCGATCGCCTGACCTCCGGGTTGAACCCAGGCGACCTCGTGATCGTGGCGGGACGCCCGTCCATGGGCAAGACCTCGTTTGCGATGAATATCGCCGAGTACGTGGCCATGAAGAATGCCGAACCGGTCGCGATCTTTTCCATGGAAATGCCCGGTGAGCAGCTGGCCCTGCGCCTGCTGTCCTCGATGGGGCGGATCAACCAGCAGAAACTGCGTTCCGGGCGCCTGGAAGATGGCGACTGGCCACGGCTGACGAGTGCGGTGCAGATGTTGTCCAACGCACCGCTGTTTATCGATGACACCCCGGCACTGTCACCAACGGAGCTGCGCGCCAGGACGCGGCGGTTGATGCGTGAGCACAAGGGGCTGAAGCTGATCGTAGTCGACTATCTGCAGCTGATGCAGTTCCCGGGCAGTGGTGAGAGCCGCGCCCACGAGATCTCGGAGATCTCGCGCGGGCTGAAGGCGCTGGCGAAGGAACTGGATGTGCCGATGATCGCGCTTTCGCAGCTCAATCGTTCGCTGGAACAGCGCCCGAACAAGCGCCCGGTGATGTCGGACTTGCGTGAATCAGGAGCGATCGAGCAGGACGCGGACATCATCGCCTTTGTCTATCGGGACGAGGTGTACAACGACGAATCCCCCGACAAGGGCACGGCCGAGATCATTATCGCCAAGCAACGTAATGGCCCGATTGGCACCGTACGCCTGACCTTCCGGGGCCAGTTCACCCGTTTCGAGAACTATGCACCGGATGTCTATGGCGAGGTTGGCCAGCCGGCCTGAAACGCGGCGTGAAACGCGCAGCCAGCATCCAGCTCCACCCCGAGGCACTGCGGCACAATCTGGCCGTGGCGCGTCGTCTCGCGCCCGGTGTCCCCATGTGGTCGGTGGTCAAGGCCGAAGGTTATGGCCACGGCCTGCTGTGGACGGCCGAGGCCCTCGCCGGAGCAACCGATGGCCTGGCCGTCTCGCAGGTCGGCGAGGCTCGGGTCCTGCGCGAGGCCGGCTTTGGCGGCCCGTTGCTGGTGCTGCAGGGACCGCGCGATGCCGCTGAGACGCGTGCTTGCCACGAGCTGGGCCTGGAGCCGGCAATCCACGAGGTCGCCCAGCTTGATCATCTCGACGCGGCCTCGGTCCGGCTGCCCAGCGTGTGGGTCAAGCTCAACACCGGCATGAACCGCCTTGGCTTCGATCCGCTGGATGCCGAAGCGGTGGCCCGCCGCCTGGGCGCAGCCGGCCACGGCGGCGTTGGTCTGCACTGGATGACTCATCTGGCCTGTGCCGACGAGCCGGAACATCCGTTAAATGCCCACCAGCTGGAGCGCTTTGGCTCTGTGGTCGCGTCGCTGCCGGGGCAGGCCAGCGTGGCCAACTCTGCGGCGCTGTTCGCAGGCTGGGGGCGGGCGCCGGGGCTGGGCTCTGCGCGCGCGTGCTGGGCGCGGCCCGGGATCATGCTCTACGGCGCGCATCCTGCCTCGGTTCCACCAGAGGCACCCCCGGAGGGGCCGCAGGCTGACCTGCGCCCGGCAATGACGGTGCAGGCCCCGATCATTGCGATTCAGCCCCTCGAGCCGGGCAGCACGGTCGGCTATGGCGCGACCTGGACCGCTGCTGCACCCGGCCGCGCCGGCATCGTGGCCATGGGCTATGCCGATGGCTACCCGCGGCATGCCCCGTCGGGTACGCCGGTGCGGGTGGGCGACCGGCTTTGCCCGCTGATCGGACGCGTGTCCATGGACATGCTGGCGGTGGATCTCTCCGGGGTGGCGGATGCGCGGGTCGGGGACCGGGCCACCCTGTGGGGCGAAGGTCTGCCCGTGGAACGTGTCGCGCGCGCCGCGGGGACGATCAGCTACGAGCTTCTGACGCGGGTGGCCGACCGTCTGCAGCCGGTGCGCTGATACACTGGCGCACCCCGGATTTCAGGATGCTGCGATGACCGATTTCGATACCGACCCGTTCGACCCCGAGGCTTGCGCCCGCGAATGGTTTGACCCCCGGGATTATGACCCGCAGACCGTAGCCATCCGCCACGGCTACCGGCGCACGCCGGAGGGCGAGCATTCCGAGGCGATCTTCCCCACCTCCAGCTTCGTGTTCGGTTCGGCTGCCGAGGCCGCCGCGCGATTTGGCGGCGAGTCCCCCGGCAACATCTATTCGCGTTTCACCAACCCCACGGTGCGCACCTTCCAGGATCGTCTGGCCGCGCTGGAGGGGGGCGAGGCCTGCGTGGCCACCGCCTCCGGCATGTCCGCGATCCTCGCGACCATGATGGGCCTGCTGAAGGCCGGCGATCACGTGGTCTGCTCGCGGTCGGTCTTCGGCACCACCACGGTGCTCTTCAACAACTACCTCGCCCGCTTCGGCGTCGAGGTGACCTACGTCGAGCTGTCGAACCTCGAGGCCTGGGAGGCCGCCACCCAGCCGAATACCCGGCTGTACTTCTGCGAGACGCCGTCCAACCCGCTGGGCGAGGTGGTGGACATCGCCGCGCTGGCGGCGATCGCGCATCGGCATGACGCGCTGCTGGCGGTGGACAACTGCTTCTGCACGCCGATCCTGCAGCGTCCGCTGGATCTGGGCGCCGACATCATCATCCACTCGGCGACCAAGTTCCTCGACGGCCAGGGGCGCTGCCTGGGCGGCGCGGTGGTCGGCGACGCCGAGCGCGTGGGCAAGGACGTCTACGGCTTCCTGCGCACCGCCGGGCCGACGCTGTCGCCGTTCAATGCGTGGGTGTTCCTCAAGGGGCTGGAGACCCTGGCCCTGCGTATGCGCGCCCACAGCGACAACGCCCTCGCCCTGGCGCAGTGGCTGCAGGCCCATCCGAAGGTCGCCGCCGTGCATTACCCGGGGCTCGAATCGCACCCGCAGCACGCGATCGCGCGGCGCCAGCAAAGCGGCTTCGGCGGGGTGCTGAGCTTCGAGGTTGCCGGCGGGCGCGAGGCCGCCTGGTCGGTGATTGACGCAACGAAATTCCTGTCGATCACCGCGAACCTGGGCGATACCAGGACCACCATTACCCACCCGGCCACCACCACCCACGGCCGCGTGGACCCGGACAAGCGCGAGGCCCAGGGCATTACCGAGGCCCTGGTGCGGGTTGCGGTTGGGCTGGAGGCGGTCGCCGACATCCAGCGCGACCTGGCGCGCGGGCTCGACGCTCTCTGACCCCTTTCATCTCGCCCCGGGGTATGGCGGCGAGCTCGATTCTGGCTCTGGCTGCTCGTTGTCGCCGTGGGGTAGCCGGTATCGCGGGTGGTCAGCCGGTTGGCAACTCGCCCGCCGGGGGACTACAACACCGGGAGGAGTGCGGCTGGAGCAACCGGTTCGATCAACGGGGTGCAGTAACCGCTCAGGAGCGACCCGATGGTGCAGGAGCCACCGCAGTGGCGTGAGGCAGTGGTGATCGTCCCCGGCATGGGGTCGGACCACTGCGCGGGGATCGTCCGCGCGGCACTGGAGAAGACCTCGGGCGTGGCCTCGGTGGAGACCAATATCGCCCGCCACCGGGTGACCGTGGGATACGACCCGGAGCAGGTGGACCCGCAGGCGTTGCGGGCCGCCGTGGAGGGGGCCGGCTACGACGTCGCCCAGGTGGAGGGCGAAACGGGCGCCGCCGGTCCGGTGCGTCTGGTGGTGCCTGGCATGGGGTCGGATCACTGCGCGGGGATTGTGCGCGGTGCGATCGAGAAGCTGGACGGCATCCAGGCAGTACGCACCAACATCGGCGATCACCGTGTGACCGTGGAACCCGGTCCCGGAGGCCCCGACGCCGAGGCCCTGCGCGCTGCGGTCGAGGGGGCCGGGTATAACGTGGCGGCGGTGGAGACCGAGGAGGCCGGCAGCGAGGCGGACGACGCCGAGATCGACGCGGCCTATCTGAAGCAGGCCTGGCGCCGGCTGTGGATCGCGATGATCCCGACCGTCGCGATCATGGCGCTGATGATGCCGCACATGTTCTGGCAGGAGATCCCCGGCTATCTGCTGATCATCGCCGTGCTGGCCTTCCCGGTAGTGTTCATGGCCGGGGGTGCGGCCACCCACCGTTCGTCCTGGCGCGCGCTGAAAAGCGGCAGCCTCAACATGGACGTGCTGATCTCCATGGGCTCGCTGCCGCCCTACCTGCTGGGGCTGATCGGCTTCGTCTACCCGATGACCTCGTTCATCGAGATGGCCGTGACCATCATGGCCTTCCACATGCTCGGGCGGTACCTGGAGTACCGTGCCAAGGGCGAGGCCTCCTCGGCGATCCGCAAGCTGCTGGACCTGGGTGCGAAGACGGCCCGGGTCGAACGCGATGGCGAGGAGGTCGAGGTGCCGGTGAAATCGCTGCAGGTGGGCGAGGTGATGATCGTGCGCCCGGGCGAGAAGATCCCTACCGATGGCGAGGTGGTCGCCGGCGAGAGCACGGTGGACGAATCCATCGCCACCGGCGAGTCGGTGCCGGTGGACAAGGCCGAGGGCGATAGCGTGCTCGGCGCGACCCTGAACCAGCAGGGGCGGCTGAAGGTGCGTGCGACCCGCGTGGGGGCCGACACCTTCCTGTCGCAGGTGATCCGTCTGGTGAACGAGGCCCAGGGTTCGCGGGTGCCGGTGCAGGAGCTGGCGGACCGCATCACTGCACGTTTCGTACCGGCGGTGCTGGTGATCGCGCTGGCCGCGTTTGCAGCCTGGCTGGCGTTCTCCGGGGCTCTGCAGCCGATCCTGATCTGGGGCGAGGGCTTCCTGCCCTGGGTCGACTCGGAACGGCCGCCGATCGTGCTGGCTATCCTCGCGGCCATTGCCGTGCTGGTGATCGCCTGCCCCTGCGCGCTGGGGCTGGCCACGCCCACCGCGCTGATGGTCGGCTCCGGCATGGGGGCCGAGCGGGGTGTGCTGATCCGCTCGGGCTCCGCGATCCAGACGCTGAAGGACATCCGCGTAATCGTGCTCGACAAGACCGGGACCCTCACCCGCGGGCAGCCGGCACTGACCGACGTGATCGCGGCCGAGGGCTTCGATGACACTCGCGTGCTGGGCGCGGCCGCGGCCGTGGAGGCCGGCTCCGCGCACCCCCTGGCCGAGGCCATCGTGCAGGGTGCGCGCGATCGGGAGCTGGCGGTCGCCGAGGTTGACCGGTTCCAGTCGCACACCGCGCGCGGGGTGGAGGCCCACCGCGACGGCGAACGCGTCCTGGTCGGCAGCCAGCGGCTGCTGGAGGAGCAGGGCCTGGATCCCTCCGGCCTGCTGGAATCGCTGCGGCAGCTCGAGGATGCCGGCAAGACCGCGATGCTGGTGGCCATCGGCGAGCGACCGGCCGGCATCGTCGCGGTCGCCGACACGCTCAAGGAGGAGTCGCAGGCGGCCGTCGAACAGCTGCATGGCCTCGGCATCCGCTGCGTGATGGTCACCGGCGACAACGAGCGCACCGCCAACGCGGTGGCCGCACAGGTGGGGATCGACGAGGTCCGCGCCGGCGTGCTGCCGGAGGGCAAGGTCGAGGCGATCCGCGAACTGCAGGCCGAGTACGGCGACCACGTGGCCATGGTCGGCGACGGCATCAACGATGCCCCTGCGCTGCAGCAGGCAAACGTGGGCATCGCGATCGGGGCCGGCGCGGATGTAGCCATTGAGGCCGCCGACGTGACCCTGGTGCGCGGTGAGCTGACCAGGGTCGTCGAGGCCGTCCGGCTCTCGCGCCTGACCTTCCGCAAGATCGTACAGAACCTGTTCTGGGCCTGGGGCTACAACTCCGCCGCGATCCCCATCGCCGCGGTCGGCCTGCTGCACCCGATGATCGGCGTGATCGCGATGACCGCCAGTTCGCTCTCGGTCATCGGCAACTCCATCCTGCTGCGCCGCAACATGCCGACCGACGAGCGCTGAACGGGTATCCTTGGCCGCCATGAGCCAGCCGATCACCCATCCCGCGAGCCCGGATCTCTACCGAGCGGCCGAAATGGCGCTGCGCGAGTGCGATCCCGAGACCAAGTGCGAGCGCGTGTTGGCGCTGATGGACGCCTGGTGGGCCGATGAGCTGGAGGCGCTCGCAAGTTCCGGGCCGGAACGGTTGGAGGTGCCCGGGCGTCCGGAACGGCCGGTGCTGGTGCACCCGCGCGAGCTGCCGCGTCGCGGGCTGCACACAACGGCCGGGCGGGTAGCCCTGGTGCACGCGGTCGCGCATATCGAGTTCAACGCGATCAATCTGGCGCTGGATGCCGTCTACCGCTTTCGCGACATGCCGGAACCCTTCGTCAGCGACTGGCTGCAGGTGGCGGCCGAGGAGGCGCGCCATTTCCGGCTGTTGCGTGCGCGGCTCCACGAGCTGGGAGCGGACTACGGCGACCTGCCGGCCCACAACGGGTTGTGGGAGGCCGCACTCGCGACCGACCACGACGTAATGATCCGCATGGCGCTGGTGCCGCGCGTGCTGGAGGCGCGCGGGCTGGACGTCACCCCCGGCATGATCGAGCGCCTGACGGCGGCGGGCGATCACGCCACCGTGGCGCTTCTCGAGATCATCCAGCGCGAGGAGGTCGCCCACGTGGCGATCGGCACGCGCTGGTTCCGCGAGCTGGCCCACGCACACGGGCTCGACCCCGAGCCGTTGTTCCTCGAACTGCTGGCCGAGTACATGCCGGGCCGCGTACGACCGCCCTTCGCCCATGCCGCCCGCCGCGCCGCCGGCTTCACCGACGCCGAGATGGCGCAACTGGAGGCCCAGGCCACCGCCGAACCATCGCCATAGCCGTGGTCTGAGGGGCTCTATGCCGCTTTCGGGCCGAGGTTGATTTGGGACCCGGTGTTTACGTGCCTTGGTCCGGCCGCCTGCCTTGTAGTGGCTGGTCCTGGCTCGGCCTCGGGTGTTTACGGTGCCTTCGATCCGCATACTGCCTGGCGCTGACTCGCCAGCGCGCCCCGAGGCACTTTCTTGCTTGCCCAAGAAAGTGCCCAAAGAAGGGCACCCGGATTCCGCCCGGGAACCTTGCTCCAGGGCCCTCGGGCCGGCGGCGCTGAACTCGCTACGCCTGCGGCTTCGCTCAGACATCCAGCGCCTTCTCCCGGCCCGAGCACCCTTCCGCAAGGGGCTCCATACGGGAAGCGAAGGTCACAACCAAACGTATTCCCGCGTTTGCGCCTAACCATATACAACGCCGCCCGAAAGCCCCCGGCGCCCGCTCGCGGGCGCGGCACGCAACGGCCAAAGGCCGAGCGTGCCCAGAATGTCGGAAGACCCAGCCTTCATCCACTGGCAAGACCGTCGGGATGGCCGGTGTCTTGACCTTGAACCCCCGTTGTCGTCGCGCCGAGTGGAGAGGGTTTTCGCGGGATTCAAGGCGCTGGATGTCTGAGCGGAGCCGAAGGCGTAGCGAGTTCAGCGCCGCCCGCGAAAACCCTCGCAGCGAGGGAAACCCCGGCCCGCACAGCGGGCCGGGGTCGCGGCAGTCGGGCGTGTTTCTTGGTGACTTCTTTGCACGAGCAAAGAAGTCACTCGGGGCGCGCTGGCGAGTCAGCGCACGGCAGTATGCGGACCGAAGGCACCGTAAACACCCGAGGCCGAGCCAGGACCAGCCACTACAAGGCAGGCGGCCGAACGAAGCCGCCGTAAACACCGACGACGAACCATGCCCAGCCGTGCAACGGCGCGAAGCGCGTGGTTCAGGCGTGCAGCAGGTACGCCGGGTAGGGCGAGCCGTCCAGCTCGCGCAGGATGGGACCGGTCGCCGCGACTTCCAGATAACCCGGGTGCTCGTCCCAGGCCGGGAGCACGCAGCGCTGTCGGGGCTGACCGTCGACCGTCAGGTCGTGGATCGCGGGGCGATGGGTATGGCCATGAATCATCAGCGGGACATCGGCGTCGCGGAAGGTATCCGCCACGGCGTTCGCATTCACGTCCATGATGGCGTCGGTCTTGATGCGCCCGCTCTCGCGGCTGGCGGCGCGCATGGCCTCTGCCTGGCGGATGCGTTCTTCCAGGGGATGGGACAGGAAGCCCCGTTGCCATTCACCGCTGCGCACCTGCTGGCGAAAGGCCATGTGCTCGGTGTCGTCGGTGCACAGGGAATCGCCATGCAGCAGCACGGCGGGCCCGCAGGGCAGGGCCGCATGCAGCGGCTCGGGCGCCAGCTGCATCCCCGCCCGTTTGGCATAGTCCGGGCCCAACAGAAAATCCCGGTTGCCATGGATGAAGGCGACCGGGATATTGAGTGACTTGAGGGCGTTGGCCAGCTGTTCGGCGGCTGTGAAGCCGGCGTCATCGCCAACCCAGTATTCGAACAGGTCACCGAGGATGTACAGCGCCGAGGCGCTGCGCGCCGGTCCCTGCAGGAAGGCGAGTGTGGCCTCCAGCAGGGGGCCAGGTTCGCGATCCAGGTGCAGGTCGGAGATGACCAGGGCCGGCGCGCTCAAGGGGGTATCAGTCCGCGACGCGCGTCACGCTCTGCAGGATGACGGGTTCCTGCGGCACGTCCTGGTGCATACCGGAACGTCCGGTCGGAACGCCTTCGATCTTGCGTACCACGTCCATGCCCTCGGTGACCTTGCCAAACACGGCATAGCCCCAGCCCTGGGTATTCGGGGCGGTATGGTTGAGGAAATCGTTGTCGTTCACGTTGATGAAGAACTGCGCGGAGGCCGAATGCGGATCCTGGGTGCGCGCCATGGCGATCGCGCCGGTCTCGTTCTTCAGGCCATTGTCCGCCTCGTTGCGAATCGGGTCGCGGGTGGGCTTCTGGCTCATGTTTTCGTTGAAACCGCCTCCCTGGACCATGAAGCCCGGGATTACGCGGTGAAAGATGGTGCCGTTGTAGAAGCCGTCATCCACGTAGGCGAGGAAGTTGGCAACCGTCTCCGGCGCGGCCTCGGCGTTGAGTTCCAGCACGATGCGGCCATGGTTGGTTTCGATCGCGACTTGCGGGTTGGTATTGGCCATGGGGGCTCCTGAAAAAAGCAGTAGGGCAACAAGGGCGGTGGCCAGCGCAATGGCAAGCCAGGTGCGGATGCGTTGCATGGTTCTGACCTTCGTAGAATTCGAGGCGCGAATGGTACCCGCCACCGGCGAGGCCTGCCAGCCGACACACTCGGAAGAAGCGGTTTGCACCCGCGCAGCGCCCGGAGCGTGGGGGGCGGTGCTGGTGGGGTCGGCGGTGCTTCGCTACCATGCGCGCAATGACCAAGACGATGACCCGAACCCGTTTCGCTCCCAGCCCCACCGGATTGCTGCATCTGGGCAATGTGCGCACCGCGCTGTTCAGTGCCCTGCTGGCGCGGTCGCGCGGGGGGCGTTTCCTGTTGCGCATCGAAGATACCGACGCCGAGCGTTCGCGCCCGGAATTCGTCGATGCCCTGCAGCGCGATCTGCACTGGCTGGGCCTGGACTGGGACGAGGGTTTCGGGGCCGGGGGTGACGCCGGTCCCTATGCGCAGTCCGAACGCGGCGAACTCTACGCGGGCTATTACCGGCAGCTGACCGCTCAGGGGCTGGCCTATCCGTGCTTCTGTTCGGCCGCCGAGCTGGACCGCGGGCGCAAGCGCATGCGCGCCCAGGGCAAGCCGCCGCGCTATCCCGGGACCTGTGCCCACCTGAGCGCGGAGGAGGCGGCGCGCCGCGAGGCCGAGGGGCAGAAGTCGACCCTGCGCTTTCGCGTCCCGCTGGGCCGGACGATCCGTTTCGAGGACGGGGTGCGCGGCCCGGTCAGCTTCCGCACCGACGAGATCGGCGACTTCGTGATCCGCCGTTCCGACGGCACGCCCGCCTTCTTCTTCTCCAACGCGATCGACGATGCCCTGATGGGCGTGACCGACGTGGTGCGTGGCGAGGACCATATCGCCAACACCCCGCGCCAGATGCTGCTGCTGGAGGCGCTGGGGCTGGCGGCGCCGGCCTATCATCATCTGCCGCTGGTGATGGGGCAGGACGGGGCGCCGCTGTCCAAGCGCAATGGCTCCGCCAGCGTCGAGGAGCTGCGCGCCGATGGCTACCTGCCGCTGGCGATCCTGAACCACCTGGCGCGGCTCGGGCATCGCTTCGAGTCGGACGAGTTGCTCTCGGCCGAGGCGCTGGCGGCCGGTTTCAGCCGCGAGCGGATCGGGCACAGCGCGGCCCGGCATGATCCGCAGCAGCTGGAGCACTGGCAGTCGGAGGCCCTGCGCGGGCTGTCGGACGAGTCACTGCAGGCCTATCTGGAAGCGGCCGGTGTGCTCGAGGGGGTCGCCGCCGACGAGCGCCCGGCCCTGGCGCGCCTGCTGCGAGACAACATCAGCCGGGCGGCCGAGGCGCCGGTGTGGGTCGCGGCGTTCGCGGCTGACCCGATGCCGTACAGCGACAGCGCCCGCCAGGAGCTGTCGGGGGCCGGGGCGGAGTTCTATGGCGCGGCGCTGGCGGCGCTGGATGACGTCGAGGACTTTCCGGCGCTGGCCAGGGCCGTGGGGGCCGCGACCGGTGCCAAGGGGCGCAAGCTGTTCATGCCGCTGCGCGCGGCCCTCTCCGGGCAGACCTTTGGTCCGGAGCTGCCGCGGATCTGGGAGTATCTGGGGCGCGAGCGGGTGCGGGCGCGGCTGCGGGCCGCGCAGGAGATTGCCGCGGCCGGTTGAGTGGGGTTCCGCACGAGCCCGGGGGCGTCGTCAGCCGGCCTCGTGGGTCCCGAAGGCGCGGGCGCGCAGGGTATTGTCCAGCAGCATCGCGACGGTCATCGGGCCCACTCCGCCCGGTACCGGGGTGATCCAGGCGGCCTTTTCGGCCGCTGCATCGAATCCCACGTCCCCGGTCAGGGTGCCGTCATCGCGCCGGTTGATCCCGATGTCGATTACGGTGGCGCCGGGTTTGATCCAGTCGCCTGTCACCAGTCCGGGTTTGCCCGCGGCCGCGATGACGATGTCCGACTGGCGGGCGATGGCCGCCGTATCCGGCGTGAAGCGGTGGCAGATGGTCGGAGTCGCGCCGGCCAGCAGCAGCTCCAGCGCCATCGGGCGTCCGACGATGTTGGAGGCACCGATCACGCAGGCGGTGCGGCCCTTGAAGGGTTCCTCGATATGACGCAATAACTGGATCACGCCCCAGGGGGTGCACGGGCGCAGGCGCGGTACGCGCGCCACCAGGCGGCCGACGTTGTACGGGTGAAAGCCGTCGACATCCTTGGCCGGGGCGATGCGCTCGATGACCGTCTCCGGGTCGATGTGATCCGGTAGCGGGAGCTGCACCAGGATGCCATCGATGGTGCGATCGGCGTTGAGCTGGTCGATCAAGGCCAGCAGGTCGGTTTGCGGCGTGCCCGCCGGCAGATCGTAGGAGTGCGAGACGACCCCCACCTGTTCGCAGGCCTTGCGCTTGTTACGTACGTAGACCTCGGAGGCCGGGTTGGTGCCCACCAGTACCACCGCAAGACCCGGTGGTCGCAGGTCGCGGGTGGTCATGGATTCGATCTCGGTCGCGATCCGTGCGCGGTGGCTTTGCGCGATTGCGCGTCCGTCGATGATCTGGGCCGTCATGGGATTTCGCCTTGGTGGAATGCCCGCGATCTTCCCATGGCCGGGGCGGCCGCTCAAGCGCGAGGCGCGGGGGCGGCGGCAGTCGGCGTTGCCGGGCGAGAGTCGTTACGGTCGCGAGGGAAGAGCGGTGGTGTCCTGAGCCGCAGCGGTTGCGTAATCGCACCCGTGATCTTGACCGGGTGCCCCCTGCGGCGATAGACTCCTGCGCTCGCTGTGTAGGCCCTTTTGCGGGGACGGCTCGACGGGGTATAGCGCAGTCTGGTAGCGCGCCTGCTTTGGGAGCAGGATGTCGGGGGTTCGAATCCCTCTACCCCGACCAAACCTCTCCCGGTCTGGACTTCGGGCAGGTTCGTAACCAGGGTGCAAACACCCTGTGCTCGGCGGCAATGCGCTCGTAGCTCAACCGGATAGAGCATCGGCCTTCTAAGCCGACGGTTGCAGGTTCGAGTCCTGCCGGGCGCGCCAGCGCCGCCCAGAGTATGGATCTGTACAGCGCACGGTGGTGACCGTAGCTCAGTTGGTAGAGTCCCGGATTGTGACTCCGGTTGTCGTGGGTTCGAGTCCCATCGGTCACCCCATCCCCTTCTTTTTGCGGGGGCCGTTAGCTCAATTGGTAGAGCAGTGGACTCTTAATCCATTGGTTGTAGGTTCGATTCCTACACGGCCCACCATTATGTTTCCAGTGTTTTTGTTCTTGCGGCCGGATTGCGGGCGTGAGCGACTTTGCGTGTCCAGGATTTGAATCTGCCCCGGATTTGAAGCGTTCCTTGGTGGTTTTCACCTTGTGTTCAGCCGCCACCCGGCAGTCTGACGTATGGAAGTTGCCAAAGGTGGCCGCGTGCCGCCGGGAGAATGAACGATGCACAGATGGGCAATGGCAGGATTGCTGGCGGTCTCGGTGGCGTTTCTGGCGGGTTGCCAGACGGCGAGCAAGCAGCAGACCGGCGCGGTGATTGGCGGTGCGGCCGGGGGCGTGATCGGCAGCCAGATCGGTGGCGGGCGTGGCCGCACGGCGGCAATCATCGCTGGAACGCTGGCGGGTGCCGCGATCGGGGGATCGGTGGGGCGCAGCATGGACGATGTCGACCGCATGCGGGTGTCACGCACGCTGGAGACGACGCCCGACCATCAGGCCTCGACCTGGCGCAACCCGAATACCGGGCATGAGTACCGGGCAACCCCCACCCGGACCTATCGTTCGGCAGGCAAGGACTGTCGCGAGTATCAGGTGCAGGCCACGATCGAAGGCCGCCCCGAGACGATTACCGGTACGGCCTGCCGCGATGAGAGCGGTCGCTGGGTGGATGCCTGAGGCACGGCGGACTGCACAAAAGCCCCATACAAAAAAGCCCCGCAATGCGGGGCTTTTGCGTCCCGGGCGGCCCCGGGCGGGAGGATACAAACGGATCAGGCGCGGCGGTACATGTCCTCGGTGGTGGGGACAAAGCCGAGGTTGTCCGTACCGATGCCTTTGACCTTGGGCTCATTGAGGTCGCTGATGCGCACGCCATCGGTCTGATTGCGCAGGTAGTCGGCCACGCTGTCCCAGATCATGGCACCGGTGCCGCCGGCCGGTTCCTGCTGCACGCTTGCCCAACCGGCAACGACGTATTCCTTGTCCGGGTCGACCTTCTCGCCGCCCAGTTCCATCTCGGAGATTCGGTCGCCGACCTCGGCCTCCGGGTTGATCGCGTACTTCAGGCCGCCCACGCGGACCATGTCGCCACCTTGCTGGTAGAACGGGTCGGCATTGAACAGGTTGTCGGCCACGTCTTCCAGGATGTCTTTGATCTGCGCGCCGGTCATGGCGTTTCGGGTGGTCTCCGGATAGGTCAGGCCGGTCTGGTCCATCACGTGTTCGAAGGTGATCGGCATGCCCGGGAGTACGGTCGTGCCCCAGCGGAATCCCGGCGAGAACGCGATCTGGGCGTCGTGGACCTCCATCAGCGCATCGCAGATGAGCTGGTCGAAGGTGCCGTTGAAATTGCCGCGGCGGAACAGCAGGTCCTCGGCGACAGCCAGTTCCTCGGAGAGCTTTGCCTCCATGTTGAACATCTCGCCGCGGTAGTTGACTTCGCTGTTGCGCATGTTGTGGATGAAGGTCGCCATCCCCGGGTCTTCCGGCAGCAGCTCCGCGAAGACCGGCACCAGGCGGTATTCCCAGTCCTTGATTTCGCCATCGCGGAAGTCGAAGTCGAGCACGCCGACGAATTTCGCGTTGGAGCCGGCATTCGTGACCAGGCAGCGGCCGCCGTCGGGGCGTTCGATCGGCATTGGCTGGGGCACGGCATCGTGGGTATGGCCGCCCATGATGGCGTCCAGGCCTTCGATCATGCCGGCCATCTTGATGTCCACGTCCATGCCGTTGTGCGACAGGGCGACCACGATCTCGGCGCCTTCGGCGCGTGCGGCGTTGACCTGCTCCTGCATGTCGTCCGGACGGATGCCGAAGGACCATTGCTCGACCATCCAGCGCGGGTTGGCGATCGGTGTGTAGGGGAAGGCCTGGCCGATCACGGCCACGTTGACGCCGTTGAGTTCGCGGATCACGTACGGCTTGAAGATGCGGTCGCCCCAGTCCACGTCGCGCACGTTCTGGGCGACGAAGTCGATCCCGGCGTCGGCGAAATCGCCATTGACGACCTCTTCCACCCGGTCGGCCCCGTAGGTGAATTCCCAGTGGCCGGTCATGATGTCGACGCCCAGTTGCCTCTGCGCGTCCACCATGTCCTGGGCATTGGTCCACAACGCCGTGCCGGACCCGCCGCCCCAGGTATCACCACCGTCCAGCAACAGGGAATTCGGGCGCGAGTCGCGCAGCTTCTTGATCAGGGTCTTCAGGTGCGCAAAACCACCGACGCGACCGTACTGCTCGGCCGCTTCCATGAAGTTCAGGTTGGTATAGGCGTGCGCGTGGATGCTGTCGCGCTCGATGTTGTAGTGCTTGAGGAAGTGCTCGCCAACGATATGGGGTGGGCGATTGCGCATCCCGGCTATGCCGAGGTTCACGTTCGGCTCGCGGAAATAGATCGGTTTCAGCTGGCCGTGACAGTCGGTGTAGTGCAGCAGGTGTACGTTGCCGAAGCGGTCCAGCGTGTCGTACGGGTCGCCCGCTGTGACGGCCTTGTTGTCACTGCAGGCGGCGGTGCCGAGCGGGAAACCGGCAGCACTGGCGGCGGCCAGCAGTTGCATGAATTCGCGACGTGAGATGTGCATGAAGGGGCCTACCTCTCTCTTTCAGGTGGGTGATGAGGGCAAAGAACCGGAAACGAACCGTTGTTATAGACGAAGCGCTCGCCGCTCACATTCCCCGTGGTGCCGGAAGGCAGAAAGGTGCTGACCGCCCGGGCGATCAGCGGCGGTCTTCGCGTGCCTTGCGTGCCGTCTCACGCGCGGTGTTGCGCTTGTCTTCGATACGCTGGCGGTCGCGTTCGCTCGCATCGGAGGCATCCATGGCGGCCTCGAACTGGCGCACGGCTTCCTCGTACTGGGCGCGGTGAAAGAAGTATTCGGCCATGGCCTCACGGCTGGTGGCCACGTAGCCGGCTGCGTCCGCGATATCCGCCTGCAGGCGCAGGAGTTCGGGGTTCGGGGCGTGTTCCTGACGCACCATGTCGGACAGGATGCGAATGGCGCGATCCGGCTGATCCAGGTCGCGGTAGACGCGCGCCAGCCGTTCCCGGATCACGGGGTGCCCGGGGTAGACTGCATCCAGGTCCTGCAGTCTTTCCAGTGCCGCCGTGTGTGCCTCTTCTGCGCGGAGCAGGGCAATGAAGGCGAGTTCCAGCGTCAGCCCGGGGGCATCACCCGGGTCGATCCGTTCCAGCTGCTCACGGGCCCGGGGTGTCTCGCCGCGCTCGAGAAACGCCACGGCCGCGCCGTAGCGTTGGGCGGGTGTCGTCGAATCGGTAGCGCGGAAGCGTTCCAGGGTGCGTCTGGGGTCTTTCAGTGCCTGGGAACGCGCCTGCATCCAGTGGAACTCGGGCCCGCGGTTGCGGGTATCGCTGGCGGTCATCTGGCCGGCCCGGTTGCGGGCATCCGTAATGCGATCGAGTGTGACCGGGTGAGTGCGCAGGTATTCCGGCACCTGATCGCCGACCCCGCGCGCGAGCTCCTGCAGGCGTTCAAAGAAATCGGCCATGGCGTTGGGGTCAAAGCCCGTGCCCTGGAGGATCTGCATGCCTACGCGGTCGGCCTCGGCCTCGTTCGCCCGGGTAAAGTTGATCTGCTGCTGGATGCCGCCGGCCAGGCTGCCGGTGATCATCGCGGATCCGAGCGTCGGGTCGATGGTCGACGCCAGCACGCCGGCCAGAATCGCCAGGCCAGTGGTGAAGTTGATGTCACGTCCGCGCGCGAACATGCGCGCCAGGTGGCGCTGGGTTATGTGGGCAATCTCGTGCGCCAGGACTGCGGCCAGTTCGGCCTCGTCGCGCACCTCCAGGATCAGCCCGGTGTGCACGCCGATGATGCCGCCGGGCATCGCGAACGCGTTCACCTGGCCGTTGTCGATCGCCAGGAAATAGAAGGGGCCATCGGCATCCCGTGCATTGGCGAGCAACTGTCGCCCCAGGGAGTCGATGTAGAAACTGATCTCGGGGTCCGTGACCAGCGGGGCGCTGCGGTGTACCTCGCGCAGCAGGGAGCGGCCGAGTTCGCGTTCTTCCGCGGGGGTCAGAACCCCTCCGGATGCCTCGCCCAGATCGGGCAGGGATACGCCGCTAGAGTGAGCGGGCGAGGCTGCCAGCATGACCAGCGCGAGTAACGCGGTCAGCAGAAAATGCACAAGGGCTGGCCCACCGCGGGGACTGGCGGGCGCCAGCCCCACTGTGCGGTGATGCCGTGGGTACTGGTTACTTGCCAAGCCCCGGGGCCGAAGAGTAGGCGCGCATGCTGTCACGGGTTTCCCACAGCTTGGGCTTCAGCATCGCCTCCGGCACCATGAATTTCTTGCGGTCCAGCACCTTGTGCGTGCGAACGATCTTGACGACATCGTCATAGCTCATCTTGAACAGCAGGCCCACATCGCCACCGGAGGTGCGGCGCGCAATCATGTAGTCATCCTGCATGTCGTGCACATAGATGTTGGCGGGGCGCAGCTTGCCATTCTCGTCTTTAAGCGTGACGGCATAGTGGCCGTCTACCTGGAATTCGCTCTTGTCCACCGGGATATCCTCCGCGAAGCAATGAAGCTGTGCATTATGCATCAGCGTTTTCTTAAGCGCTGGGGACGATAGCAGAACTTTCGGGCCCGGGCGACCATCCACCCAGCGCCATTGTTGCCAGTTTGCATTTGCGCCCGGTTTCGCTATGCTCCGCGCCCACTCCAATCCTCCATGCCCGCTGGAGCGGCCGTGGTGCGAGTTCAACTTTTACCATCTGACCCGGAGCCTGACGTGTACGGATTCAGCGAGATAACCCCGGATGAGCTCGAGCAGTGGCGCAGCGAAGGCCGCAAGTTTCGGCTGATCGACGTGCGCTCGCCGGGCGAGACTGGCCGTGGCGTGATCCCGGGCGCGGAACTGATCCCCCTGGTCAGTCTGCCGATGCGCAAGGACGAGTTTGCCAGCAACGATACCGCCCTGGTGATTTATTGCCAGAGTGGCGCGCGTTCCGCACAGGCCTGTGCCTTCCTGGCGCAGCAGGGCGTGGACTGTGCCAGCAGCCTGCGTGGTGGCATCGTCGGCTGGGCTCGGTCCGGCAAGCCCGTGGTAAACCCTGATTAGAATTCGGTTGTATTCCAATTCCGATTCGCCTATAAGTGGGGGATTCGGTTGGTAACGGTCCGGTCACGGCCGGCGCCCACTGGTGGGCCGAAACGGACTGCAGTACCCGGCTGATAAATGCACTCAAAGGAGAACTGAACGATGGCCAACTTTGATCAAGAACTCGATGCCTCCGGCCTGAACTGCCCGCTGCCCATCCTGCGTGCCAAGAAGGCGCTGGCTGCGATGGATGCCGGTCAGGTTCTGCACATCATCGCCACCGACCCGGGTGCGGTGAAGGACTTCCAGGCGTTCGCCAAGCAGACCGGCAACGAACTGATGGAGCACAAGGAAGAGGGCGGCAAGTTCTACTTCCTCATGAAGAAGGCCTGAGGGCGCTCAAAGTGCTCGATTCGGGGCGGCAGCCTGCACGGGTTGTCGCCCCGAATCCTGAAAAAACGACGGTTGCCATGCGGTAACTGGATTGGCGCCTGGACGAGGTCTAGGCTGGCTGCGCAAGGTTCACAAGAAACCTGCATCGCCAAAAGCGAAGAGGTGTGAGATATGGCGACATACGCTGAGATGCAGCAAATCTTCGACGATATTCGCGGAGATTTTCGCTACGACCACGAGCTCAATGGCTGCTTGAACTGCGGGATCTGCACGGCCACGTGCCCGTCCGCCCAGTTCTACGACTACTCGCCGCGCGAGATCGTGCAGCTGCTCTGGACCGAAAACGTCGAGCAGATCTATGACGCGATGCAGGAAAAGATCTGGGCCTGCGCCCAGTGCATGACCTGTGCCGCGCGCTGCCCGTTCAAGAATTCCCCCGGTGGCCTGGTTGCGATCATGCGCGAGGTGGCCATCAAGCATGAAATGCAGTCCGCCAAGGACGTGCTGCGTCCGTTTGGCCGCGTCATGCTCAAGCTGATTACGACAGGTAACCAGCTGTCGCCTGACATGATCCAGCCTGACCACTTCCCTGACTGGGGCCCCAACATCCAGAAGGTAGAAGGCGATCTGCGCATCCTGCGCAAGGCGATTCCGGTGAAGACGCTGCAGACGGTCGAGACCGCCTGGGAAGTGTCGCTGAAGACCTCGGTCGAGATGTACACCATCTGGGAAATGACCGGTGTCCTGAAGTCCCTCGAGCTTATGGACGAGAATCTCTTCGACGTAATCGAAGACTTCATCGACGAGAAGCGCGAGGACTACGAAGACTGGCTCGAGGAGCAGGAAGAGGAAGACGACGAGTAAGTCGCTCGCCGCATTCCGGTTCCAAGACATCAGGAGAAGCGTTATGAGTGAACAGACCCCAGGCAATCACAACCAGAATGGTGAAGGCGCCGGTGCCGGTACCATGAAGCCCGGTTTCCACAACACCGACGGTCAGGGCGTCGCCGGTCACGGTTCGTTCTTCCAGTCGACCGATTTGTCGAAGGAAGACGCCGTCAAGGCGACCGACTGGGTGCGCAAGCACGTTGACCGCCGCACCATCGACCTCGGCGACCGTATGGATGACATCCGTGAGCATATGTACGAGCTCGAGAAGGATGGTCAGATCATCGTTCACCGCATTAACGATGAACACGAGCCACAGATGGTGCAGACGCTGTTCGGCTGGGACAAAAAGGTCCCGACCAAGCAGCTGTGGCACCACAAGTCCTGCGGCCAGTGCGGCAACATCCCGGGCTACCCGACCTCGCTGCTGTGGTTCATGAACAAGTTCGGTTTCGAACCGGGCAAGGACTACCTCGACGAGACGGACCAGACTTCCTGCACCGCGTGGAACTACCACGGTTCCGGTATCGGGAACGTCGAGTCGTTGGCGGCAGTGTTCCTCCGGAACTTCCATCAGGCCTACGTCTCCGGCAAGCAGCACGGTCACGAGCTCGGTCACTTCTACCCGCTCGTGCACTGCGGCACCTCCTTCGGTAACTACAAGGAGATCCGCAAGTACCTGGTCGAGTCCGCCGAGCTGCGCGAGAAGGTCACCAAGATCCTCGGCAAACTGGGGCGCCTGGTTGACGGCAAGCTGGTCATCCCGGAAGAGATCATCCACTACTCCGAGTGGGTGCACGTGATGCGCAACCGCATCGCATCCGAACTGCAGACCATCGACGTCTCCAATATCCGCACCACCGCGCACGTGGCCTGCCATTATTACAAGATGGTGCACGAGGACGCGGTCTACGATCCGTCCGTGCTGGGTGGTAACCGTACCGCGATCATCACCTCCACCGCCCAGGCTCTGGGTGCCCAGGTGATCGACTATTCGACGTGGTACGACTGCTGCGGCTTCGGCTTCCGCCACATCATCTCCGAGCGCGAGTTCACCCGCTCGTTCACGATGGATCGCAAGATCCGCGTGGCCCGCGAGGAAGCCAACGCCGACGTGATGCTGGCCAACGACACCGGCTGTGTCACCACGATGGACAAGAACCAGTGGATCGGCAAGGCCCACAACCAGAACTTCCAGATCCCGATCATGGCGGAAGTCCAGTTCGCGGCCCTGGCCTGCGGCGCGGACCCGTTCAAGATCGTGCAGCTGCAGTGGCACGCATCCCCGTGCGAAGACCTGGTCGAAAAGATGGGCATGTCCTGGTCCGAGGCCAAGAAGACCTTCCAGGAATACCTGAAGGAGGTCGAGGCCGGGAATATCGAATACCTCTACAATCCTGAACTCGCTTACGGGGGCAAGGTCTGATGCAGCAAGATACCGTTCTAGTAGTGGGTGGTGGGCCGGCCGGTCTGGCCGCCGCCGCCAATGTCACCTCGGCCGGCTTCAAGGCCGTGATGGTCGAGAAGGAAGATGTCCTGGGTGGCGCTCCGATCCTGTCGGGCTATGCCAAGTTGGTCCCGTCCGGCGAGTGGGCGAAGGATGCCATCGGCCGCATGGTGAAGCGTGTGGAAGATGATTCCAGCGCCACCGTGCACAAGGGCGCCAAGGTTGAGAAGCTGGAAGGCGAAGCCGGTAACTTCACCGCCACGCTGACCAACGGCGAATCGGTCCAGGCCGGTGCCGTGGTGCTTGCCACCGGGTTCACCCATTTTGACTCCATCAACAAGCCGGAATGGGGCTTCGGTACCTACGAAGACGTCCTGACGACGACCCAGATGGAGCAGATGGTCGCCTCCGGGAATATCGCTTGTCCGTCCGACGGCCGCGTGCCGGAGCGGGTATGCATCCTGCTTTGCGTCGGTTCGCGTGACCGTCAGATCGGCCGCGAGTGGTGCTCCAAGATCTGCTGCACCGTCTCTGCCAATCTGGCTATGGAGATCAAGGAACTGTCGCCGGAAACGGACGTATTCATCTACTACATGGACATCCGTACCTTCGGCCTGTACGAAGACAAGTTCTACTGGAAGTCCCAGGAAGAGTTCAAAACCAAGTTTGTGAAGGCCCGTATTGCGGAAGTCACCTCCTCCGGTGACGGTCGCCTGCTGGTTAAGGGTGAAGATACCCTGGTCAAGCGTCCGATCATCATTCCGTTCGATATCGTCGTGCACGCCATCGGCATGGATCCGAATGCCGACAATCCGGAGCTCTCCCAGGTCTTCGGTGTCGGTCTCGAAAAGCACGGCTTCATTGAAAAGGCTGAGCAGTACACCAATACCTGTGGCACCACGCGTAAGGGGATTTACTCCTGCGGTGCGGCCTATGGCCCGGAAACGATCGACGATTCGATCGCCCAGGGCGCTGCGGCCGGTGGGCGCGCGGTGGCGGATCTGCATGCGCTGGTTCAGAAAGCCGGCTGAGGTCGTCAGCGACGAAGCGGCTTCGGGGCTCGCCCCGGAGCCGCTGCAGGTTACCTTTGACAAGGAGATCCTCGCGACTAAGCTCAACAGTCTGAACGAGGCCATCGCGGAAGCCGGTGGCGTCGACGGGCTGGAGACGTTCATCGAGGCCTTGCGGTCCAAGCACGAGGTGTTTGCCGCCATAGTGGCCAAGGGTGACGAGATGGACGCGCAAGACCTGCGCACCCTCGCCGGACTGGTGTTTGCGGTTCGCCGGAAGCTTGGCACGGTGATGGGTGAGCATCAGGGCGCGTTGGTTGAGGGTCTGCGCGCCCTGGTGCGTGCGGATTCTGATCCCGATTCTCGGCTGGTGGTGTTCGCCGATCTGGGTGGCGAGGACAAGAAGCTCCGGCGCGGATTCTGGGACTTCGGGGCCGAGATCCTGCACTTCGCCGATCCCGAAGCGGTACCACTGGCAACGCGCTGGGTCTGGGATACGGGCACGACGACAGGGGCGCTGCGCGAGTTCATCCGTGGCAACGATACCCTGCGGTCCATCCCGATTGGCGAGTCGCTGGGTGCGGTTGAAGGGGCCCGACGGTGGTTCTTCGAGGCACTGGCGGAGGAAGGCTTCTATCGCGATCTGCCGTTTGTAACGGATCTGGTCTGGGTGCAGGCCTATTCCGATTACGCCCGGTCACTGTCCATGAGTCTGGGCATGATCGACAACCAGTTCGGGGGCAAGCAGGACCCGCTGGAACTCGGGGTCAAACTCCTGGGGATTGATTCCTCGGAAGGTCGCCTGAAAGGACACGATGCGTCGCTGCATTGAATAACGGAACGAGTTTGAGCCTGGCTACACAGGTTTTCGGAGAGACGTCATGGCAATACATGAAAAGGCACTGATCGAGGACGAGCGCCTCCAGCAGCACGACGAGCTGGTGGTGGACGGTGTGGATGTGTCCGGTCACTGGAACACCATGATCGCGCCGCGCACCGTCCGCGATTACGACGACGATTTCGAGGCGAAGATCCAGAATTTTGCCGGTGGCGAGAACGTTCATCGCTGCTGGCAGTGCGGGTCCTGCACCAATTCCTGCACCATGTATGCGCAGAATGTGCAGTTCAATCCGCGCTACTGGATCTACCTGACCCGCCTGGGCATGAAGGAAGAGCTGGTCAAGGACAAGGACATCATCTGGCAGTGTGTGTCCTGCAACAAGTGCACCAACATCTGCCCGAAGGACGTGAAGCCCGAGGGCGTCATGAAGGCGCTGGCGCACTGGATGGAAGAGGAAGGGATCACCGAAAAGGCCCCGTCCACGCATTTCGACGAAGAATTTGCCGATCAGATCTACAAGACCGGCCGCATCGAAGACTCGAAGGTGATGCAGAACTTCTTCAAGAAGACCGGCCAGCCGCTGGTTCAGGAATGGATGAAGATCTTCGTCTTCCGCATGATGAAACACCTGCCGGTGAAGCACCTGATGACCATGGGCTTCAACACGGTACATACGCCGCGCACCAAGTCCTGGGGCAAGACCGGGGACGTTCTGAAGAACTACGTGCGTGAACAGAAGGAGGCCGCTCATGGCTAAGGTTGCTTACTATCCGGGTTGCGCGCTCGAGGGCTCTGGCGGTCCGTACGACCGCTCCACCCGCGTGCTGGTGAAGGCGCTGGGGCTCGAGATGGAGAACCTGCGGGACTGGAACTGCTGCGGCGCGATGGAGGTGAAGAACGTTCATCCGATGCTGCAGACGTATCTTTCCGCGCGGAACATGGCCATCGCATCCGAGCAGATGGGGATGGACACCGTGATGGCGCCTTGCAACGGTTGCTACCACAACCTCAAGAAGGCCGAATACGAGACGGCGACCTCCGAGGACGCCATGAACACCGTCCAGGACCTAGCGCGCAAGTCCGATGACCCGGTGTACACCGGTGACGTGCGGACCCTGCACCTGCTCGAGTGGCTGATGGAGGAACTCGGCCCCGAGGGCATCAAGCAGAAGATGACGAAGAGCCTGAACGGCATCAAGATCGCCAATTACTACGGCTGCATGTATACGCGTCCGCGCCAGATCTTCCCCGAGAAGGATAATGGCCCGGGTTCGGATTCCAGTTACCAGCCGCATTTCATGGATGATCTGCTGGGCGCCGCCGGTGCGGTCAATGTGGACTTCCCGTTGAAGACATCGTGCTGTGGTGGGGCGCATACCCTGTCGGATTCCGATACCTCGACCCAGCTGGTACTGAACCTGCTGCAGTCGGCCGAGGACTCCGGTGCAGAGGTCATCGCGACCGAATGCCCGACCTGCCACTCGGGTCTGGAGATGCACCAGGTCCGTGCCGAGACCGAGTTCGGGATCAAGACCGAAGTCAAGGTGCTGTATTTCACGCAGCTGCTCGGGCTCGCCATGGGTTTGTCCCCGCGCAAGCTGGGTATTCACGAAAACGTGAGCGACTCGGTGGGGCTGTTGAAGGAGAAGGGGGTCATCTGATCCCCCGATCCCATGCGTTGCATGGCGTATAGTTAAGTGCAGAAGACGGGCGCGTGGCGCCCGTTTTTTGTGGAGGCGAGGGCACAAGGTCCCGGGTACGAGGCGAAACATGGATTGCAACGGCTGCGAGTTTCACCCTGAACTGTTCTACGACGACGAGTTCCAGATCTGGCTGCGGCGCGAGGATGACGACACGCTGACGGTCGGGATGACGGACCTCTCCCAGACTATCGCGGGCAAGATTATCCATGTGCGCGTGCGGCGTCCGGGGACGCGCAGACCGCCCGGGAAGCCGGTCGCGACGATCGAGAGCGGGAAATGGGCGGGTCCCATTCCGAATTTCATCGACTGCAAGATCGTCGAGGGGAATGAGGACGTGCTCGAGAATCCGGTATTGTTGAACTCAGACCCCTACAATGCCTGGATCGCGCGGGTGGAGCCCATCAACGGCGTGGAAGCAGCGCTGGAGGAATTTCTAACCGGCGATCGGGCCGAAGAAGGCTACTGCAAACGCGCCAAGGATGACGATATCCAGTGCCAGCGCAAGCTGCGGTGATCAGACTGATGACGAATCTCGACGACGACTACTATCTGGACAACGACGAGCAGACGGTCGTGATCATCATGACTTCCGGGCCGTCGACGCCGAATCGCTGCGCGACCCCGTTCTATCTGGGGGCGGTGATGGCCTCGATGGATGTGGACGTGCACATCTTTTTTACGATGGAAGGGGTGCGTCTGATGGAGAGGGGGGTGGCCGACGACCTGCGCGCCATGGAAGATGGCAAGCTGATCAAGGATTTCATCCAGGACGCCAAGCGTGCCGGGGTGCAGCTTCATGTTTGCCAGCCCGCTTTGCCGGGGTATAGAATCGACGCGTCTTCGGATCTCGTCGACGAAGTCGATGAAGTCAATCGGGCGAGCGAGCTAGCGGACCTGATACTACGCAGTGATAAAACGATTACGTTTTAATTTTCCCGCTTTATTTTGAATATTCCTGGAGGAAGACATGGGTGCAGTTCGGGGTTGTGATATTCCGGAAGATCTGATGTACAACGTTGAAAACAACGTCTGGGTGCGCAAGGAAAGCGACGGAACCGCCACCGTGGGCCTGACTTCCTACGCCTGCTCGCTGGCCGGCACCATCGTGTCCTTCACCCCGAAGAAGGTCGGCAAGACCGTGAAGAAGGACAAGTCCTGCACCACCGTCGAATCCGGCAAGTGGGTGGGGCCGGCGAAGACCCCGGTGACCGGTGAAGTCACGGAAACCAACGAGAAGGTCGCCGCCAACCCGGGCCTGATCAACGAAGATCCCTATGGCGAAGGCTGGCTGATCAAGTTGAAGCCGGAAGACTGGGACGGCGAAGTGGGTGACCTGAAGACGGGTTCGGACGCGCTGGCCGCGTTTGAAGCCAAGATGGAAGCGGACGGTTTCGGCGGCTGCTGATTCGGTCTGAAGAAGGGCCGCCACCCCCAAGGGTCGGCGGCCCCTTTTTTTCGGGAATACCCGAGTAAAACCTTCAAGAAATTCGCCGACCCCGGAGTACGCCCATGACAAGCTGGAATGATGTAATCCAGCGGGTAGAGCCCCTCGAGGATATCCCCGTCGATCCGTCGCTGGTTGATGACCTCCAGCATAGCCTGCGCGACGGTGCGGACCCCGGGTCGGTGCATTTCTACACCCCGACGTTCAAGTCCTATCAATCCAGTGAGCTGGCGGACTGCGGGAAGAGCGCCTGGCCGGCCATGTCTATCACGGGTGGCGATTGCAAGCTGGCCTGCGATCACTGCAAGGCGAAGATCCTGGAGCCGATGATCCCCGTCCGCACCCCGGAGGATCTGTGGCGCCAGGTCAATCAGGTGATCGAGTCCGGAGCCCAGGGCATGTTGCTGACCGGTGGGTCGAACCATCGCAACGAGGTGGAGTACGACCCGTTCTATCCGACGATTCGACGCATCAAGGACGAGTTCCCGGACTTTCGGATCGCGATGCACACCGCGCTGGTGGATGACAACATCGCAGTATCGATGGAGCAGGCGGGTATCGACGCCGCGATGATGGACGTGATCGGTGCCCAGGACACGATCACGCAGGTCTATCACCTGCGGCGCAGTGTGGACGACTTCGAGCGGACGCTCGAAAGCCTTGTAAACACCAACATGAAGGTGGTGCCGCATATCGTCGTGGGCTTGCATTACGGCAAGCTGCTCGGCGAGTGGAACGCGCTCGAGATGCTGGCCCGCCACCTGCCCGACGCCGTGGTGCTGGTGGTGGTGATGCCGTTCTACGCGCCGGCCAGCCGCCCGTTCGAGACGCCGGACGTGCACGCCGTTGGGCGCTTCTTCCACGATGCGCGCGAACGCCTCGGTGACACCTCGCTGTTGCTGGGTTGTGCCCGGCCACCGGGTGCCGCCAAGAGCCAGATCGACAGCTACGCCGTGATGGCGGGGCTGTCCGGTATCGCGCATCCGGCCGAGGGGGTGGTGGAACTGGCAGCGCGCCTGGGCAAGAAAGTCCGTGTGACGCCCGCCTGCTGCTCCATCGCCGTGGGCGACGAGGTAATGGCGGAAGATGCCGGCGCCGGCAGCGGCGTGGAGCTGGACCTGGATACTATCGTGGCCGAGGAGGGCCGGCGCCGGGAGCAGGAGCGCAAGGCGCGGCAGGGCCTGGGAGGCATCCGCATCGTCACCGAAGGCAACGTCGCGGCCGGAGGGGGTTGCCATGTCTGAACGCGATTCGAACAGCCTGCGCATTCTGGATACCGGCTTGCGTCGGGCGGCCGAGAACATGGCCTTCAACCGTTCGCTGCTGGAGTGTCACCAGGAAGGGATCTCTCCGCACACCCTGCGCTTCCTGCAGTTCGAGCCCTGTGCGCTGGTGGGTTTCCACCAGAATGTGGACCAGGAGATCAATACCGAGTACTGCAGGGAAAACGGTATCGCGATTCAGCGCCGGATTACCGGCGGCGGCGCGATTTACTTTGATGCCACCCAACTGGGCTGGGAGCTGTATCTGGACAAGCGCTTCCTGGGCACCGCGGACATGGGGCAGATCGCGGCCCGCATCTGCAATGCCGCGGCGGCGGGCATGCGCGCGCTGGGCGTGGATGCGCAGTTCCGGCCGCGCAACGATATCGAGGTGGATGGTCGCAAGATCTCGGGGACCGGCGGGGCGTTCGACGGCGACTCGGTCATGTACCAGGGCACGCTGCTGATCGAATTTGATGTGGAGGATATGCTTCGCATCCTGCGTATCCCGGCCGAGAAGCTCTCCAACAAGGCGATCGAGTCGGCCCGAGATCGGGTCGTCAACCTTGCCACCTTGCTCGTGGAGATGCCGGAGCTGGATGTGATCAAGGATGCGATCGCCTCTGCCTTTGCCGAGGAGTTCGGTGTTCGCACCGAGGTGGCCGACCTGTTGCCTGCGGAACGGGCCGCATTCGATGAGGCCCTGAAGGAGATCGACAGCGACGAGTGGGTCTATCAGCGCAATCGTCCGGCGACCGATGCCCCGCTGTTCGAGTCCATCTACAAGTCGGATGGCGGCCTGATGCGGGTGGGTGTCGCCCTTGACCCCGAGCGCAAGCGCCTGAAGCAGTTGTGGATTACCGGGGATATCTTCGTGAAGCCTGCGCGTACCATCGCCGATCTTGAGGCGGCCTTGCGCGATACCCCGCAGGCGGAGATGGAGGATCGTGTCCGCGCCTTCTTTGCCGAACGCGATGTGGAGATGCTGCAATTGAGTGTGGATGACATCATTGCGGCCATCCAGTCTGCGTTTGCCGAGGCCGAGGTCGAACAGGCGGCTGAATGAACAGGTTCGTATCCGTTCGGAGACTCGGCTGATGTTGCCGCAACAGGTTGATGTGCTGGTTGTGGGGCTGGGGCCCGGCGGCGCCTCGGCCGCGCGGGTGTGCGCCGGCGCCGGATTGTCGGTGCTCGCGATTGAACGCAACAAGGCCTTTGGCGAACCGGTCCAGTGTGCCGAGTTTATCCCGAACCCCATGGGCGCCTATGCTCAACCGGAAGGCGTGTTGTTGCAGCGCATCGATTCGATGCAGAGCTTTCTGCCTTCCGGGGCGGTGGAGCACTCCGACTTCCCGGGCCTGATGGTCGATCGCGGCGAATTCGATCGCGCGATCATCCGTGCCGCCGAGGCCAACGGGGCGCGCATGGTGACGTCCACCCCGCTGCTGGGTGTGGACGCCGAGCGTCATATCGCCCGGATGCGGCATCAGGGACAGGAGCAGGAGGTGGCCTATCGCGTATTGATCGCCGCGGATGGACCGCACTCGCCGACTGCCGAGGCGCTGGGACTGCCGGCCCTGCCGATCGTACAGACCCGTCAGTACACGGTACCGCTGAAAAAGCCGTACACGGCTACCGATGTGTGGCTCTCGGATGATTATCCCGGTGGTTATGCCTGGTTGTTCCCCAAGGGCGACTGGGCCAACCTGGGCCTGGGCGCGGACAAGCGCCTCGCCGGCGACCTGAAGACGCCACTGGAATCTCTGCATGCCCAGCTCGTGGAGCAGGGGCTGCTTGGCGAAGAAATCCGCTACCGCACCGGGGGGGCGATACCGGTGGGGGGGCTGCGTGAATCCCTGTTCCTGGGTGATGTCCTGTTTGTCGGGGATGCGGCAGGCCTGACCCATCCGATTACCGGCGCCGGGATTGCGGCGGCGGTCGTCTCCGGCGAGGCCGCGGCCGAGGCGGCGATCGGGCACCTTGACGGCGATCCCGAGGCCCTGGACGACTACGACGAAGAGATGCATGACCAGTACGGTCCGGCACTCGATCGTGCCTGCGAGCGGCGGGCCTTCCTGAACGAACACTGGCGGACACCCCGGGCGCAGGAAGACGCCACTCAGCGCCGCGGATGGATTGCATTTTCCGAGTATTTCAACGATGGTACCCGGGTCGCGTAAGAGGGCCCCGGTCTACGGATGCTGCGCATCCCCGAGACGACGCTGGAGGAATTCATGAGTGCAAGTGCAGAGGAGATGGTCGCGCCGATCAACTTTTACCGGCCCGACTATCACATCAAGACCCCGGACATGCGTTCGCCGGAGTACGTGCAGATGTCCACGGCGGCGGCGATTACGCTGGGCCTGGTACCGGGCACCATGCATCGCACGGCCTGCACGCATTGTCTGAATCTTCTGGTGACCTATCCCGAAGGCTGCCGTGCCAACTGCTCCTACTGCGGGCTGGCGCGTCACCGCGAGGAATCGCGTGACTACGCCGACCGCAACTTCATCCGCGTCGACTGGCCGACCGCGAAGTACGACGAGGTGATCGAGCGGGTGAAGAACCACGCCGACGCCGGCCAGTTCGAGCGCATGTGCATCTCCATGATCACGCATCCGAACTCCGATGCTGACACTGTCGAGCTGCTGGAGCGCTGGGTCGCCGAGGTCAATCACATCCCGGTTTCGATCCTGTCCAACCCGACCACCATGAGCTTTGATGACCTCCAGCTTCTGCGGGACAAGGGCGCGGATATCTTCACGGTCGCGCTGGATGCGGTGACCCCGGAGATCTTCGAGCGGACCCGTGGCAAGGCGGTGGAAAGCCCGCACAGCTGGGACAAGTACTGGCAGGCCATTGAGTGGGCCGCCGAGATCTTTGGTCCGGAGAAGTTCGGGGCCCACCTGATCTGCGGCATGGGCGAGACCGAGGAAGAGATCCTCCAGGTCTGTCAGCGCATCCGTGACCTGGGCGGCCACAATCACATGTTTGCCTTCTTCCCGGAAGAGGGCTCGCTGATGGAAGACTGGAACCCGGTCCCGCGTGACCAGTGGCGTCGTGTGCAGCTGGGTCGTTTCGTCATCGACTACGCCGGTGGCCGTATTGACGACATGAAGTTCAACGCCGACGGTCAGGTCGTGGACTTCGGTCTGCCGCAGTCCGAGGTGGACGAGTTGATCGCCTCCGGCAAGCCGTTCCAGACCTCCGGTTGTCCCGGCAAGTCGGACGAGGAAGTCTCGGCCTGTAACCGCCCCTACGGCGATTCCAGCCCGACCGATATCCTGTCGTTCCCGTTTGCCCTCAACTCGACCGATGTCGGTTTCGTCAAGCGTCAGATGGCGGGCGAAGAGGTGGGTACCTTCGACTTTGACGCTGACGAGTCGGAAGACGAAAAGACCGCCTGACAACGCACGACAGACAGACCCCTGGCACCTTGAAAGCCCCGGCAACCCCGGGGCTTTCTTGCATAAGGGGGTCAATAAGATTTCCTGAATATTCAGGAGTTGGCCGGATGCATTCAGGGGCAATGCGCAGGATGCCCCTGAATGCATCCGCCGAAATGCCTGCGACACGGTTAGTAGCCGGGCCGCGGGCTGTGGGGATGCCGCCATTACCGGGGCGGCGGCAAGGCAAGAGGGCCGCCCGCAACCGGGGTGTTCCTGCAACACAACAACAAGAAGACCACCAAAGGAGATGTCAAAATGGAAGCACGCAGCATTCGCCGCAGTCTGGTGACGATCGCGGTCGGCCTGGCCATGGGCTCCGCGGGCGTCGCCCACGCCACCAATGGTTATTTCGCCCACGGCTACGGCACCAAGGCCAAGGGGATGGGGGGGGTCGGTATGGCCATCTCCCAGGATGCCTACGCCCCGGCGATCAACCCGGCCGGTATCGCCGGCATGGAAACGCGAATTGATGGCTCGCTTGCCTACTTCCGTCCCGAACGGTCGCTGACCATCGACAGCGGGAAGGGAACGATGTCGGTCGATTCCGACAGCAATAACTTTTTTATCCCCTCGTTTGGCTACGTGCAGCAGATCGACGCGACGCGTTCCTGGGGTATTGCCCTGATGGGTAACGGTGGACTCAACACCGACTATCCGGCGATTGAGAATCCCGGCTGTCCGGCTCCGCCGCAGAGTGCGGGCAACGGCGTTTTCTGTGGCGGGGCTGCGGGCGTCAATCTGGAGCAGCTGGCCATCATCCCGACCTATGCGCAGCAGTTTGCCGATGGTCAGGTGAGCGTCGGTGTGAGCCCGATCATCAGCTATCAGCGTTTCAAGGCGAAGGGTATTGGTGCCTTCGCGTTTGACGAGCAGGGTAACCCGACCAGCGTCAGTCCTCAGCACGTCAGCGATAACGGCACGGATGCGACCTGGGGCTACGGCGCCCAGATTGGTTTCAAGGCCGAGGTTGCCGATGGCGTGACCGTGGGTGGCAGCTATCGCTCCAAGATTCGGAATAGTGATTTCGACGACTATCGCGGGCTGTTTGCGGGCGGGGGCAGCTTCGACATCCCGTCGACCGTTGGCCTCGGCGTCTCCGCTGAAGTAACGCCTTCCGTGACCGTCAGCGCCGATTATTTCCGGATCAACTACTCTGACGTGGATGCGATCTCCAATCCGAGCACCAATCAGGCACCGCTGGGTTCGGACAATGGGCCTGGTTTCGGTTGGCGCGACATCAATGTCTTCAAGCTGGGTGCGCAGTTTGAGACGGATACGGACTGGACCTGGCGCGTTGGCTACAACCGCGGCCAGAACCCGATCCGTTCCCGCGATGTTGCGTTCAATGTGCTGGCACCCGGTGTGATCGAGCACCATTTCACTGCCGGTTTCACCAAAAGCTTCGGCTCGCAGCATGAGCTCAACTTCGCGGCCATGTATGCACCCTCGAACAGCGTGACGGGCCCGTTCGACGATCAGGGGACTACTGCGAAGATCGAGATGAAGCAGTACGAGCTTGAAGTCGGGTACGCGTACCGGTTCTGACCGTAGGGGCCGGGGCGGTTGTGTGATCGCACCGGCTTCCGGCGTTGCGCGCCCGGGAGTGGCGCGCCGGCCTTCGGGGGAAGGCCGGTCCGGCCAGGGATGGGCAGGGCAGATGGGCTCGGTACACGTCGGGGGACGTGTCCCGGGCCTTTTTCCTGTCGAGTGTTTCGCTCGACGATTCCAACGATATAAAAAGGAGGATGCCATGCATATTTTGCGCGGCTATATACGTGTCGCCGGCACCATGGCGGCGGTGGCCCTGTTGGCGGCCAGCCAGGTCGTGGCGGCAGATCCATACCGTCCGTTCGTGCTGGCTTACACCGAATCGGGGGTCGATGTCTCCGCTGAGGTCGCCAACGTGCGGGAACGCCTGGAGGGCGCTGATTTTCGTTTTCTGGGGGAGTACCCGGTCAGTGACGAGCAGCATGTAATCGTGGTGACTCACGACGACCTGCTGGCGGTTGCGGGTTCCGAGGACCGGGGTGGTTATATCGCGCCGGTACGGGTGGCGGTGACCGCGGTCAACGGGCAGTTGCAGGTGAGCTACAACAACCTTGAGTACTTCCGGCATGCCTATCGTCTGGATGCGCCGGTGTCCGGTATCAGCGAAAGCCTGGCCGATGCCCTGGGTGCCGAGCGTGAATTCGGCTCCGAGGACGGCAAGAGCCAGCGCGCCCTGAACCGTTATCGCTACACCTTCGGCATGGAACGCTTCGATGCGCCCTACGAACTGGCCAGTCATGGGTCGAGCAGCGCGGCGCTGGAAGAGCTGGACAGGAATCTGGGTAATCAGGTTGCGGGTGTCAGCGAGGTCTACCGTGTAGAGATCCCCGGGCAGGATGTCACCGTGATTGGCGTGGCCGTGCGCGAGGCCGATGGTGCCGAACAGGATGCAGCGGATCTGCATCAGCTTGGTGCGGTGGATGTGGGCGAGTTCCGCCATACCGCAACGGTGCCCATCGAGCTCATGGTGCGTGGAGGGGATGTCGAGGCCTTGCACATGCGGTTCCGCAAGGCGTTGCATTTCCCGGATCTGAGCATGATGGGGGATCACAGCTTCATGACGCTGCGCAGTTCGCCGGGTGAGCTGGAAACGACCCTGCGTGCCGCGGCGGGCCATCAGGAAGATCAGGCCGACGGGTTCGAGTGGTAGCGTCCGTCGCTGGATCAGGGCGCCATGGATGGCGCCACGGACACACGGAATGACCGTGTGCCCTGCTCAAGAACCCCGGTGCGCCGGGGTTTTTTTACGTTCGCTCCCGGCAGTTGTTTTATGCTCCCGCAACACACGCGGCAGGATGCACCCCCATGAAATCGATGAAGATCGCCAATATTGGCGAAATCCGCAACGAACTGAACAAGTACAAAAAGGGCAAGAAGCTCGATATCCACCAGTTCAACCAGGTGGCGCGCCTGGCCTGGCTGGGCAAGATCGTGATGCAGCCCCTGGACCTGGAAGACGCCGAGTGTCAGTCCTTTCTGGTCTATATCCAGGAGCCGGAAGAGCTCGCGGCGCATTTTCTCGATACCGACCAGGAGCTGACGGGCGGCATCCATATCATCGATGGCGAACAGGCCATGGCCATGGTCGAGATCATGCGCGGGGGGGTCGAGGAGCGCGCCAAGCTGTATGAGGATCTCTCGCGCAGCGATTTCTACTTCCGCTACTTCTACAAGCCCGGAACGGACGATGACAAGTCTGGCGATGCCGGCGGTGGACAGGGTTCCGGCGAGGGCTGACCTTTGGTTGCAGCGACGGTTGCCCCGGAGTGGATTGATGTCGGGGGCTGCTCCGCCGAGGACCTGCACGCCCTCTATGCCGGGCTGGCGAGTACAACACCACCGGATGCGCCTCCGCGCGTATTGTGGGCCCACGCCGACGAGGCTCATATCTCCGTGGGTGCCAGCCAGGACGCCGCAGCCGATCTGGACCTCGCGGCCTGTGCCCGCGCCGGCGTCCCGGTGGTGCGGCGGCCACTGGGTGGCGGCTCGGTCTGGGTGGATGCCGAGCAGGCCTGTTTCTTCCTGATCCAGCCCCGGCATGTCCTGGCACGCGGGCATCGTCACCTGTTCGCGCTGGGGCTCGGCATCGCGATGGATGTGCTGCGCGAGCTGGAGCTTGCTGGCGTCGAGGCCCGTGGGCAGGATGTCTGGGTACAGGGGCGCAAGATCATGGGCACCGGGGCGGCGACCCTCGACGAGGGGTGTGTCTTCGGCGCAAGTTTTCTGCGCCGGTTTCCGGTCGAGCGCTTCCTGGCCTGCGTGCACGCCCCCAGCGAGGGTTACCGCGAGTGGTTGTTGCCGGCCCTGGAGTCGGGCATGACGGACTGCGCTCGCCAGTGTCCCGAGACTCCGGAGCCGGCGCGGATCGGCGCGACGCTGCGTGCGGTGCTGGAACGGCGCTTCGGCGCCCCGGTACGCCGCTGGCAGCCGAATGCCGAGACGCGGGCGCGCTGGCTGGCGGCCGGGCGCGAGGAGCTGGCGGACCTGGCCGATGGTCAGGGTGCGCCGGCAGTCCGTAATGGCATCCGGGTAAACCGCGACAATCACGTCTTTGAGACCCGCGGGGCCTGCGGGCGCCTGCGTCTGCATGTGGAGGGCGCGCGTATCGCCCGGATCTGGTGTGAGGACCCCGCAGTTGCGGCTGTCCTCGAGAGTGCGCTGATCGGGGAGTCGCCGGAACGCCTGCGGGTGCGCGCGCGCCTGAATGGCCGCCTGGACGCGGCGGTAGTCGACGAGATCAGTGCCCGGGTCGACGGGCTTTATCGCGGGATTGCGACCGCCTGACCTGCGGCTCCGGTGTCCTGCGCACCGATCGAATAACAGCGGAGAACCCATGTCCGAACCGACTATCGAACGCCGTCTGGAGAAGCGCCTGATCCTGATGACACAGGATGAGGCGCTGAGCGCGCGCCTGCAGGCCCTGCTACCGCCGGACTGGCAGCTGCACCGGGTCACTGACCTGGAGACGCTGGGCCCCTGGAACGAGGTGCTGCTGTACCGTTTCCTCCTGCTGGACCTGGACGAGATCGAGGTGTTCGATCCGCTGGACGTGATCCGTATGCTGCGGATGGAATATCAGATTAACCTTCCGGTATTCTGTTTCGGCGGCGATCCGGATATCCAGGATGAGATGCGCCTGGCCCGCGCCGACCGCTTTTTCGGGCGCGACGAGATGACCACCAAGCTGCCCGAATTCATCCGCATGTACGACTGGTAACCCGACCGGCCCGCGCCGGTCCGTACACCGCTTTGTTACAGGGAGAGCCGGGAATGGAACCCATCATTCGGGTGCGCGAGTTGTACAAGGTCTTTGGCCCGAATCCGCAGGAAGGCCTGCGGATGATTGGGGACGGGCTGGACAAGGACACCATCTTCGCCCGCACCGGCAATACAGTCGGCGTGAAGGACTGCAATCTCGATATCGTCGAGGGCGAGATCTTCGTGGTGATGGGATTGTCCGGATCGGGCAAGTCCACCCTGGTGCGGCTGCTGAACCGACTGATCGAGCCCACTGCGGGCACTGTCGAGGTCCGGGGCCGCGATGTCACGCGTATGAGTCAGCGCGAGCTGATCCGGCTGCGCAGCGAAGACCTGGCGATGGTCTTCCAGTCGTTCGCGCTCATGCCGCACCGCAGCGTCCTCGATAACGCCGGCCTTGGTCTGGAGATCGCCGGAATCGGGCGTGCACGCCGTCGCGAGCGGGCACTGGAGGCGCTGGACCAGGTCGGGCTCAAGGCACATGCGCGCAGTTACCCGGATGAGCTGTCCGGGGGCATGCAGCAACGCGTGGGGCTGGCGCGGGCCCTGGCCACTGACCCCGCCATCATGTTGATGGACGAGGCCTTCTCCGCACTGGATCCGCTGATCCGCACGGAGATGCAGGACCGTCTGCTGGAGCTGCAGCGCGAGCAGCGGCGTACCGTGGTCTTCATCTCCCATGATCTGGACGAGGCGATCCGCATCGGGGACCGCATTGCGATCATGCAGGGCGGCGAGGTGGTGCAGGTCGGGACACCCAAGGAGATCATCGTCTCGCCCGCCAACGAATACGTGCGTTCGTTCTTCCACGGGGTGGACATCACCCAGGTCTTCCAGGCCTGCGACATCATGGACAGCGAGAACATCCCGCTGCTCGCGGCGGATATCACCGTTGGCGAGGCGCGCGGCCGGATCGCGCGGGGGGCGGGCAACGAGGCCGTGGTGGTCGATGCCGATGGGCACTTCCTGTCGGTCGTGCAGGCCAAGCGCCTGGGCGAGCTGACCGTGGATCGTCCGGCGAGCGAGGTGGCCGTCGAGGTGGAGCCGGTGACCGAGGATACGGCCCTGGCGGAGTTGCCGGGGCGCGCTGCACGAATGCCGGTGTCCATCCCGGTGGTGGATGCGGAGGGGCGTTTCCGCGGCCTGGTCACGCTGCCGCGACTGGTCGAGGCACTGGATCGTAGCCGGGCAGCCGCTACCGGCCAGGGAGGGCTGTAGGATGGAAGACCGTATCAATATCCCCGTGGGGGACTGGATCGAGAATGCGGTCGACTGGATTCTGGATAACCTGGAACCGGCCCTGGACGGCATTGCCTGGTTTCTGGGGCTGCTGACCCATTCGTTCGAAGGTGCGCTGTTGGCGATCCCCGCATGGCTGCTGGTGCTGGCCCTGGTTGCGCTCAGTTGGTGGCGGGTGAGCTGGCGCTTTGGCCTGTTCGCGATCGTCGCGCTGGGGCTCATCCTGGGCATGAACCTCTGGGAGCCGACGATCAAGACCCTGTCGCTGGTGCTGGCGGCAACCGCCGTTGCGCTGGCCATTGGTATCCCGCTGGGGATCGCGATGGCCCGCAGCAACTGGGTCGAGGCGGCCCTCCGCCCGGTCCTGGACCTGATGCAGACCATGCCGCCATTCGTGTATCTGATCCCGGCCGCGATCTTCTTCGGGCTGGGGACGGTGCCGGGGGCGATCGCCACGGTGGTGTTCTGCATGCCGCCGGTGGTGCGTCTGACCAACCTCGGCATCCGCCAGGTGAACCGGGAGCAGATTGAGGCCGGGCTGGCGTTCGGTTGCAATCGGCGCCAGCTTCTGACCAAGATTCAGTTGCCTCTGGCGATGCCCTCCATCATGGCAGGCATTAACCAGACCATCATGCTGGCCCTCTCCATGGTCGTGATCGCGTCGATGATCGGCGCCGGCGGCCTGGGCAACACCGTGCTCACCGGCATCCAGCGGCTGGATGTCGGACTGGGCTTCGAGGGCGGCCTGGGCGTCGTCATCCTTGCGATCCTGCTCGACCGGATCACGCAGAGCGTGGGGCAGCGGCGTCGCGCAGCCGCGTGACGCGCCCCCGGCCATTCGTTTCACCTCAAGAAGGAGTAGCACGATGAACAAGACCGTCGCCTCAACCCTGCTGAGCGGTGTGCTGGCCGCCTCCGTGGGTCTGTCCACGGCCCAGGCCGACGACATCCAGATTGGCTGGACCGCCTGGTCCGATGCCGAGTTCGTGACCAAGCTGGCCGAGCGCGTGATCGAGGATGAGCTGGGCTATTCGGTGGACCTCATCCAGACCGACATCGCCCCGCAGTATCAGGGGCTGGCCTCCGGTGACATCGACCTCATGCTGATGGCCTGGTTGCCGGGCACGCACGAGGACTACATGGAGCGGGTCGGTCAGGACGTGGTGGACCTGGGGCCGCTTTATGGCAACGCCCGCCTTGGCTGGGCGGTTCCGGACTACATCCCCGAAGACGAGCTGAGCTCGATCGCGGATCTGAACAAGGATTCGGTGCGCGACCAGCTGGACGGGCGGATTACCGGCATTGACCCGGGCGCAGGCCTGACGCGGCTCTCGGAGCAGGCCCTGGAAACCTATGACCTCGACGGCTACAACCTGCAGATTTCCTCGGGTGCAGGCATGACCTCTGCACTGGATCGTGCGATCCGCCGGGACGAGTGGATCGTGGTGACCGGCTGGAGCCCGCACTGGAAGTTTGGCGCCTACGAATTGCGCTACCTGGAAGATCCGGAAGAGGCCCTGGGTGGCTTCGAGCGCATCCATGCCCTGGCGCGCGAGGGCTTCGCCGAGGACTACCACGACGTGGCCATGATGATCTCGCGCATGCATCTCAATCTGGAGGTGCTGGAAGAGGCGATGTTCTTTGCCCAGGAGAACTCCTACGAAGAAGCGGTGGAGCGTTTCATCGAGGACCATCCGCAGCACATCGCGTACTGGGTGACCGGCGAGATCGACTGAACGACGCCGGCATTCGCACTGCCTGAAAGCCCCGCCCCGGCGGGGCTTTCTGCATCCGGGGTCGTGTCTTCGTTGCACGCTCGAAGCGTACGCAGACACGAAGCGGGGCAGGGGGGATTCCACCACGGAGGAGACGCGAGGGCGTGAATCGTCCGGAAAAGACCGGCTCCCGGGGAGCCGGGCTCTTCACTGCGCTACAGCCGGGGTGACGGGCAGCGGCGTGCGGTCGGGGTGGCCAGGGAAGCGCGGTGGGGCCTGAACGTGAGAAGGCCCCGGGCGGCTCGCCGCGGGGCCTTCTTCGAATCGTGCGCCCCGGCACCGGGCCGGGGTGAGGCAGTCCGGGATCAGCCGATCCAGGCATGCTCCAGCACATCAATGCGCACCTTCTCGTGGAAGGTTTCGCCATTGCCTTCGATCACCAGGTCACCCACACGGGTGCCGGCGGTGTCGAAGCTGAATTTGCAGTCGAAGCTGCCGGGCAGGGAGACGCTGCTCTCGCACAGGGTTTCGCCTTCCACCGAGAACGTGCAGCTGGCCGTGCCGGAGCCGTTCAGCATGGCCTGCACCCGGAATTCCTCGTTGACCGGACGGCGGTACACCTCCGGGTCGCGGTTCGGGTTGTACTGCAGGTTGTTCAGCTTGACGAGTTTGACAAGTTTCATACCGGGTCCTCTGTTGAAGCGCTGAATCCGAGTGGCGGCGCCTGCCCGCGTCCAACCCCGCGGCTGTGGGGCGTTTGGTTCATGCAGGTGCGCAGGTTCGATAGAATATAAACGACGAATGATACAACAAAGCCTGCGCGAACACGATCGGCGGCCCGCCCAGCGCGCTGGAGGGTAACGCCGCGCACGCGCGTACACCAGACCCTGCCCGGAGATCCCATGAAGAACCTGATCAACCGCATCCGCGGTGTGGAACGCGACGTCATCGAAAAGCCGGGCGACGCCGGCGATGCCCCCTTCTACAAGCCTCAGGGTGACGAGATCGAGATCTTCAAGGCGGCTTACTCCAAGCGCCTGCCGGTGATGCTCAAGGGCCCCACGGGTTGCGGCAAGACGCGCTTCCTGGAACACGTGGCGCACACCATCGGCCAGCCGCTGGTGACCGTCTCCTGCCACGAGGACCTGACCAGTTCGGATCTGGTCGGGCGTTTCCTGTTGGAAGGCGAAGAGACTGTCTGGCAGGACGGCCCGCTGACCCGTTCGGTCAAGGAGGGCGCGATCTGCTACCTCGACGAGATCGTCGAGGCGCGTACCGACACGACCGTGGTGATCCACCCGCTGACCGACCATCGCCGCCAGCTCCCGCTGGACAAGAAGTCCCAGATCATCGATGCGCACGAGGACTTCATGCTGGTGATCTCCTATAACCCCGGCTACCAGACGGTGCTGAAGGACCTGAAGCCCTCGACCAAACAGCGCTTTGTCGGTATCCACTTCGACTACCCCGCCGAGGACGTCGAACGCGAGATCGTGGCCAAGGAATCCGGCGGCCTGGATGCCGACCGGGTCGAAAAACTCGTGGCGGCCGGGCGCAAGGCGCGCGCGCTGAAGGATCACGGGCTGGAAGAGGCGACCTCGACGCGCGCGCTGGCCTATGCCGGTGAGTTAATGCAGGCAGGTCTGAACCCGCGCATCGCCTGTCGCGCGGCGATGGTCGCACCGATCACCGATGATCCCGAACTGATCCAGGCGCTGGAGGAGATCTTCGACGCCCACTTCCCCGAGTCCGAAGCCGCGTGAGCGAGATCGATACCAACGGCGGCGCGAAGCCGGAGGCGGAAGAACTCGTCGAGATCGAGGAGATCCTCCAGCACCTGGAGGACATCAGCTTCGTCGCCCACCGCGACACGAAGGAAGCCCTGCCGGCCATCCGGCCGTTTGGCGCCACCCTCGCGCGGCGCTGGATTGAGACCGCGCGCGACCTGTTCTTCCATGACCGGGAGTCGGGCAAGAGCTTCATGCGCCACTCGGCGCGGCTCGCCGAGCACATGCAGACGGTGGAACTGTGGCTGGAGCAGGCGGCCCGCTTCAAGGAGTGGGTCAACTCGAACTACGCGCTGGAAGGCTTCATGGCCCAGGCCGATCGCGTGTATGCGACCTGGGGCGAGGCCGGCGAGCGCGAGTGGGCGGAGATCGGTCTGCGCTGGTGCGCGCGCAGCTTGCCGGATGCGCGGGCCTATTTCGAGACCGACTTCGAGAAGCTCGCCGGCGGGCGTGGAATCGACGGCCTGCGGGCGCTGATCGAGCCGGCCGAGACCCTGTTCGACGAGCGCGGCCTGACCCTGGACGCCTACCTCGAGGGCGCTCCGATTGCCCGCAACCTGGTCGGCGACCAGGGCCTGCTGTCCTGGGCGCGGCGCGGCGCGGACCTGCTGAAGGCCGGGCGCTCGCGCGGCGAGGCTTATTTCCGCCTGGAGAGCGACGAGAGCCTGAAGCTGCTGCTGGAGGCGTTGCCGGGCTTTCGCCCGCGCATGCACGGGCGCTTCCTGCGTCTGGTGCTGATGGCCTGGCTGGACGCCGATATCCCGCTGGCGGATTCCAGCTGGAAGCCGGGCGAGGGCCGCCCGATGCTCGAGACCGACGGTCGGCGCCTGTTCATGCCGGCGGTGATGGACTCGCGCGAGGAGGCCATCGTCGCCACCCAGCACGCGGCCGCGCATCTCGCATTCGATACCTATGCGCACAGCGACGTGGAGCGCCTGTTCGCCCGCGCCGGCGTCGAGCATCCGCCGCTGGATGACCGCTCGCGCATCACCTGGCGTCCGCTGTTCGCGCCCTTCGAGGCGCGCATGTTCCGCTTCCAGGTGCTGTTCGATCTGGCCGAGGACCTGCGCGTGAACGCGCGCCTGGCCCCGCGCATCCCGAACTTCCTGCCGCGTCTGGTGGCGCTGGCCGAGGCCCATGGGCGCCCGGAGGGCGCGGCCGGGGTGTACTTCGACTTCGCGCTGAAGGCCCACCAGGCCCTGCTGCACGACGAGCCGCAGGACCCGCGTCTGGCGCGCGTGCTGGAGCCGGACACGGATGTGGTCATCGCCTGGGCAGTCGGCGAGGAGCTGTTCGCCGACGAGGCCTTCCCCGAGATCACCATCGAGGAGCGCGCCGAGGCCTATCTGCCCGGGCTGTCGCTGAACCAGTCGCTGCCGGTGTATCCGCAGCGTAAACGCGACGGCAGTCTGGCCGACTTCCGTGACCACGAGGCGCACGACGAGCACAAGTTCGAGCAGCAGAAGCAGGAGGAACAGCCGCAGCAGGCCCCGGAGCAGGCGCAGAAGGACCCGGACGCCGACATCCAGACCCCGCAGCAGGAGACCTCCGGCACCGGCGGGCGCATCGGCACCGGAATCCCGCAGCCGGCGCAGGTGGCCAAGCGCGCGGCCCCCTACACCCCGAAGAAGGACGGCATCCCGTATCCGGAATGGGACTACCGCGAGCAGCGCTACATCTCCGATTGGGTGAACCTCTATGAGCGGGTGCTGGACGACGAGGACCCGGAGCGGGCGGCCACCATCCTGTCCGAGAATGCCGACACCCTGAAGCGCCTGACCCGCGGCCTGGAGATGCAGCGCCCGATGCGCCTGGCGCCGCTGAGAAAACAGCTCGACGGCGACGAACTCGACACCGAGGCGGTGATCGACTACATCGCCGACAAGAAGGCGGGGCTATCGCCGAAGGCCTTCATCTACCGGCGCCGTGCGGTGCAGCACCGCGATACCGCCGTGCTGATGCTGGCGGATATGTCCACCTCGATCATGGCGCGCCACCCGGGCGGGCAGGGCAAGATCGTCGACCGCGTGCGCGAGGGGATGATGCTGTTCGCCGAGGCGATCGAGAAGGTCGGCGACCCCTACGCGATCTCCGGCTTCGCCTCCAGGCAGCGCGACCAGGTCAACTACTACTGGCTGAAGGACTTCAACGAGGACCTGAACGACACCGTCCGCGCCCGCATCGCCGGGGTCTCCGGGCGCCTGGCCTCGCGCATGGGCGCGGGCATCCGCCACTCGCTGGAGGCGTTCCGGCGCAGCTCGGCCCAGCGCCGGCTGCTGCTGATCCTGTCCGACGGCCGCCCGGCCGACTACGACGACGGCGGCGACCAGCGCTACCTGCACGAGGACACGCGCATGGCGATGAAGGAAGCGGTGGACGCCGGCGTACACCCGTTCTGCATCACCCTGGACCCGTCCGGCTCCGAGTACCTGCCGGCGATCTTCGGCCCCGGCCACTACACCATCATCGACCACGTGGACGAGCTGCCGCGCCGTCTGCCCGAGATCTACCTGAGGCTGCGCCAGTGAGTGCCACCCCCGAAACGAGCGATACGCCCGCCGAGGCCTGTGGTTCGAAACGCAGCCCGGCCCGCCGTCATGCCACGCTGCTGCATGCCCCGCGCTATCGCGGGCACAGCTATGGCGACAACCACCCGCTCGGCATCCCGCGCGTCTCGCTGACCATCGATCTGATCGAGGCCTATGACGCGATCACGCCGCAGGAGATGGCGGTCACCCGCCGTGCCCAGCCGGCCGAGCTCGAGTGGTTCCACACCCGCGAATACGTGGCCGCGATGCAGCGCGCCGAGGCGCTGGGCAAGGTCTTCCAGCGCTACCGCGACCGTCACAACATCGGCAATTTCGAGAACCCGTTCTTCGCCGGTTTCTTCGCGACCCCGGCCACCGCCACCTGGGGCTCCATCCAGGGCGCCGAGGTGGTGCTGGACGGGCGCATGGCCTTCAACCCGGCCGGCGGCATGCACCACGCCGCACCCGACCAGGCGCGCGGCTTCTGCTACTTCAATGACCCGGCACTGGCGATCCTGCGCCTGCGTCAGGCCGGGCAGCGCGTGCTGTATCTGGATATCGACGCCCACCACGGCGACGGGGTCGAGGCCGCGTTCACCGACGACCCGGACGTGCTCACCGTCTCCCTGCACATGGACACCGAATACGGCTACCCGTTCGAGGGCGGCCGCATCGAGGACACCGGACCGCTGGGCAACGCCGTGAACCTGCCGCTGCCGAAGGAGACCAACGACACGGAGTTTCGCGCCGCCTTCACGGCCGTCTGGGAGGCCGTGCGCACCCGCTGGCAGCCGGATGCGGTCGTGGTCCAGGCCGGGACCGATGCGCTGTTGCCGGACCCGCTCGGCAAGTTCGGCATCTCCACCCAGTGCTTCCTCGCCTGCATCGACGACGTGATCGAGACCAGCCCGCGCCACGCCGACGGCACGCCAAAACTCCTGGTCCTGGGGGGCGGCGGCTATCACCCGCTGGCACTGGCGCGCTGCTGGACCGGGGTCTGGGCCCTGCTGACCGATCGCGAGCTCCCCGCCGCAATCCCGGCGGCCGGCCAGGCCCTGCTGCGCGAGGTCGACTGGGACATGGACGAGGAGGAAGACTGGTACGACAACCTGTTCGTTTCCCGCCTCGACGCCGACCGCTCGGGCCCGGTCCGTTCTGAACTCAACGCCCGCCTGGAGCACCTTTTAGCCACGCATCCTTTGTTCGCGCAAGGCTGACTGCGGCGGAGTGAGGCGGGGTGGGAGTAGCCCGGCCCGCCTGCGGGTTTTCGCAAATCCCGTCGGCTGACGTAGGATTCCACAGCTTGCAGGCTGGGGGGCACCCGGTCGGTACGACGTCTGATCGAGCGAGGAGACGCATGGAGTCCGAGCAGAAACTGATACCCGGATACGCCAACGCCAAGGCAACGCGCCGCTACGCGGAGCAGTTCGTGGCCGAGGGCAAGGCCGCCGAGGGGCATTACAGCGAGTTCTCGCGCGCGAAGATGCGCCTGTCGAGCCTCGGAATCGGCACCTTTGGTGGCGCGGCCACCGCCGAGGTGGACGCGCAGATCTCCGCGATTGTCGCGCGCGGGCTGACCGAGGGCGTCAACGTGGTGGATACCGGGGCGCACTACCGGTACGGGCGCTCGCTGGCGGCCGTCGGGGCGGGCGTGCGTACCGCACTGGAGGCCGGGGTCCCGCGCGAGGCGATGTTCCTGATCTCCAAGGGCGGCTTCCTGACCCTGCGCGGCGGGCCGCCGGAGGACATGGAGGCCTGGTTCCAGCGCGAGATCGAGTCCCAGGGCATGGGGACGAAAGACGATCTGGCCAAGGGCGCGCACCTGCTGACGCCGGAATACATCCACTACCAGATGGAGCTGTCGCGCTCGCTGATGGGGGTGGAGACGCTGGATGCCTTCATCATCGACCAGCCCGAGGTGCACATCCACGAGATCGGCAAGGAAGCGACCAACCGCAAGCTGGAGCCGGTGTTCGAGGTGCTGGAGCGCGCCGCGCGCGAGAAGAAGATCCGCGCCTACGGCATCTCCACCTTCGAGGGCTTTCGCGAGGAGACCGATGCTGCGGTGTTCCAGTCGCTGACCTCGATGCAGGGGCTGGCCGAGCGCGCCGCGCAGACGGTGACCGGCGACGACCATGCCCGGCATCACTTCAAGATTGCGATGCTGCCGTTCAACCAGGTGATGCTGGAGGGCTTTACCCGCTTCAACACCGCCACCGGGCAGGGCAACGTGGCGAGTCCTCTGCAGGCGGCGCACCAGCTTGAGGTGTACATGATTGCCTCGCATTCCATGCTCAAGGGGCACCTGGCGCAGCAGTCGGTAGAGGTGGTGGAGCAGCAACTGGCCAGCCTGCCCAATCCGGCCCAGCGCGCGCTGCAGTTCAACCGCTCCACGCCGGGGCTGGGCACCTCGCTGGTCGGTATGAGTACGCCGGCACACCTGGACGACATGCTGGCGGTGATGCGCGAGCCGATGATGGACAAAAAGGCCTACCTCGGCATGTTCCAGAAGGCCGAGGAAGGCTGACACCTTTGTGGGAGCCGGCTTGCCGGCGAAGCCCCTGCCTGTATCCGACTTTGTCAGGGGCTTCGAGTGCAAGCACGTTCCTGCGCAGGCCCCGAAGCCCAATCCAGGGTAAAGATTTCGTGAACAAGGGTATGTCATGCAGGTTGATCTGAAGGCCCTCGAATTCCCCGCGATCCAGCGCCTGCTGGAGCGCCTGACCGCCACCCCCTACGGTGCCGATGCCGCGCGCGGCCTGGAGCCGGCGCCGAACCTGGATGCCGCCCGGGCCCTGCAAAAGGCGGTCACCGTCGCGCGCCAGCGCCTGGACGCCGGTACCCTGCCGCGGCTGGGGCAGCTGCCGGACGTGCGTGCGGCGCTGCGTCAGGCGGCCAATCCCGGCGCGGCCCTCCCGGTGCAGGCGTTGCACAACCTGCAGACCATCATGCGCCATGCCCGCGAGCTGGCGGACCAGCTCGCCGATACCCCGGAGATCTACCCGGCAGATCTGAACAAGCTGTACCCGCCCGAGGCGCTGGAGCAGCGCCTGTCGGCCTGTCTGAACCCCGGTGGCTCGCTGCGCGAGGATGCCAGCCCGTCGCTGGTCGAGGGCTTCGAACAGCGCAACCGCCTGCGCGACGAGGTGGAGGCGGTGGTGAAAAAGCGTCTGGCGGCCTCTGATGTCGTGCAGAAGGGTGAGGATGCACTGAAGGTGCAGTGGCATCAGGAGCGCGCCGTGATGGTGCTGCGCGGCGACGCCGCGAATGCGGTCAAGGGCGTGCGCCGCGGCACCGCGATGGGCGGGCGTGACCAGATCATCGAGCCGATCGAGGCGGTGCCGCTGAACAACCAGCTGGATACGGTGAATGGCCAGATCAACACCGAGCAGCAGCGTCTGCTGCGCGAGCTGACCGGCTACGTGCGCGAACATGGCGAGGCGCTGGAGCTGATGCTGACCGCGCTGACCTGGATTGATCTGGCCTCCGCCGCGGCGCAGCTCTCCGCGCAGATGAATGCCCATGCCCCGGCACTGGAGGATGCGGCCACAGTGGAACTGGCCGAGGCCTACCACCCGCTGCTGTTATTGCAGTTCGCCGAGGGCAATGGCCCGCAGCCGGTGCCGCTGTCGATCCGGCTGGATGGCGAGCAGCCGCTGTTGTTGATCACCGGGCCGAACACCGGTGGCAAGACGGTCGCGCTGAAGACGCTGGGGCTGCTGGTCACCATGGCCTGGTGCGGGCTGCATATCCCGGCAGAACAGGACTGCCGCATCGGGCGTTTTGATCAGGTGATGGTGGATGTCGGCGACAACCAGAGCCTGTTCCACCACCTGTCCACCTTTGCCGGGCATGTCGAGGTGCTCAAGCGCATCCTGGAACACGCCAGTGCGGACAGCCTGATCCTGCTCGACGAGCTGGGCACGGGTACGGACCCCGACGAGGGCGCGGCCCTGGCGATGGCGATGCTGGACGAGCTGCGTGACCGCGGCACCCGCGGGATCGTGAATACCCACCTCGCGCCGCTGAAGGACTATGCCGCACAGCATCAGGGCATCATCAATGCGTCCATGCAGTTCGACGCCGAGACCCTGTCGCCGACCTATCGCCTGTTGCTCGGCGAGCCGGGGGTCTCCTTCGGCCTGACGATCGCGGAAAAGAACGGCCTGCCGCCGCAGCTGGTCGCCCGCGCCCGCGAGCACTTCGCCGAACTGCCCACTGCACAGGCCGGCGCCGACGCGGTCTGAGACCCGGCATTGCCCCGGTTTTGCGCGTCATGGCGTGAAACGGGAGCGATTTCATATTACGATGGTGGGCTATTTTGATTCTAAGTGCGGGATCGGCTGACGATCGCGTGCAAGCCCCCGGTAAGGAAGTTGACCACCATGTCCGAGACCGCCAGTTCCTCCACCGCCATCACCGGCGCCGAAATCTTCTGCCGCAGCCTGCAGGCCGAGGGCGTTGAGGTTGTATTCGGGTATCCGGGGGGGGCGGTACTGCATATCTACGATGCGCTGTACAGGCAGGACCAGGTCTCGCATGTGTTGACCCGCCACGAGCAGGGCGCGGTGCACGCGGCAGAGGGCTACGCCAAGTCCTGCGACAAGCCCGGTGTCGCACTGGTGACCTCCGGCCCCGGTGCCACCAATGCGATTACCGGCATTGCCGATGCGTACATGGATTCGGTGCCGCTGGTGGTGTTTTCCGGCCAGGTCCCGACCAGCCTGATTGGCAACGATGCCTTCCAGGAGGTGGACACGGTCGGTATCACCCGTCCCTGCGTGAAGCACAACTTCCTGGTCAAGGACGTGAAAGACCTGGCCAGCACCATCAAGAAGGCCTTCTACGTGGCGACCACCGGCCGCCCGGGCCCGGTGGTAGTGGATATCCCGAAAGACGTGACCGCCGCCAGCTGCGAGTTCGAATACCCGGAGAGCATCCGCATGCGCTCCTATAACCCGACCTCCAGGGGGCACACCGGGCAGATCCGCAAGGCAGTGGACCTGATCCTGTCGGCGAAGCAGCCGATGATCTACACCGGCGGCGGCGTGATCCTGGGCAAGGGCTCCGGGGCGCTGACGGAATTCACCCGCAAGCTGGGCTATCCGATCACCAATACCCTGATGGGGCTGGGCGGCTATCCGGCGTCCGACAAGCAGTATCTGGGCATGCTCGGCATGCACGGGACGTACGAGGCCAACATGGCCATGCACCACGCGGACGTGCTGATTGCGATCGGCGCGCGCTTCGATGACCGCGTGACCGGCAACATCGAGAAGTTCTGCCCACATGCGAAGATCGTGCACGTGGACGTCGATCCGTCTTCCATCTCCAAGAATGTGAAGGTGGACGTGCCGATCGTCGGCGAAGTGGAGCCGGTGCTGCGCGAGCTGATCAAGGCGCTGGGCGAGAACGGCGGCAAGCCGGATGCCGAGGCCCTCGCCACCTGGTGGAAGCAGATCGAGGAATGGCAGGCGCAGGACTGCCTGAAGTACGACCAGAATTCCGAACTGATCAAGCCGCAGTACGTGGTGCAGAAGTTCTGGGAACTGACTCAGGGCGATGCCTTCGTGACCTCGGACGTGGGTCAGCACCAGATGTGGGCCGCGCAGTTCTATCGCTTCGACAAGCCGAATCGCTGGATCAACTCCGGTGGCCTGGGCACGATGGGCGTGGGTCTGCCATTCGCGATGGGCGTGCAGTTCGCGCACCCGGACGCGACAGTGGGCTGCATCACCGGCGAGGCCAGCATCCAGATGTGCATCCAGGAGCTGTCCACCTGCTTCCAGTACCAGCTGCCGCTGAAGATCCTCAATCTGAACAACCGCTACCTGGGCATGGTCCGGCAGTGGCAGGAATTCTTCTATCAGGGTCGCTACGCGATGTCCTACATGGATGCCCTGCCGGACTTCGTGAAGCTGGCCGAGGCCTATGGTCATGTCGGCATCCAGGTCACCCAGCCCGGGGACGTCGAGGGTGCGATCAAGGAGGCCCTGGCGCAGAAGGAGCGCCTGGTGTTCCTGGACTTCATCACCGATCAGTCCGAGAACGTCTATCCAATGATCCCGGCCGGTGCCGGCCAGAACGAAATGATCCTGGTCTGAGCCGGGTACAGGGAAGAGCCATATGCGTCATATCATCAGTGTCCTGCTGGAAAACGAAGCTGGCGCCCTCTCAAGGGTCGCCGGGCTGTTCTCCGCGCGTGGCTACAACATCGAGTCGTTGACCGTCGCGCCCACCGACGACCCGTCGTTGTCGCGCATGACCATCGTCACCAGTGGCTCCGACGAGATCGTCGAGCAGATCACCAAGCAGCTGAACAAGCTGATTGACGTGATCAAGCTGCTGGACATGACCGCGTATCCGCACATCGAGCGCGAGATGGCGCTGGTCAAGGTGCGCGTGCCGGAGGCCGCCGACCGCGAAGAGGTCAAGCGGCTGGCGGATATCTTCCGCGCCCGCATCATCGACGTGACCCACGAGACCTACGTGATCGAGATCACCGGCGAAGGTTCCAAGCTGGATGCCTTCCTCGATGCCCTGCGGTCGTTCCCGGTGCTGGAGGTGGTGCGTTCCGGCGTCATGGGCATCGCTCGGGGCGAGGTCGCCCTGCAGATCTGAATCCCCGGGGCCGGCCCCCGCTGGTGGGGCCGGGCCCGTTTGTTTGCCCGATATCAAGGAAATTGTGATGAATCTCTACTACGACAAAGACGCCGATCTCTCCATTATCCAGGGCATGAAGGTCGCCATCATTGGCTACGGTTCGCAGGGCCACGCCCACGCGAACAACCTGAAGGACTCCGGCGTGGATGTGACCGTGGGTCTGCGCGACGGATCTGCCTCGCGTGCGAAGGCCGAAGAGGCCGGCCTGAAGGTCGCCGATGTCGACGCTGCGACCGCGGGCGCCGATCTGATCATGGTGCTGGCCCCGGACGAATACCAGGCCGCCCTGTATCGCGATGTGCTGGAGCCGAACCTGAAGCAGGGCGCGACCCTGGCCTTCGCTCACGGCTTCGCGATCCACTACAACCAGATCGTGCCGCGCAAGGACCTGGATGTGATCATGATTGCACCCAAGGCCCCGGGTCACACCGTGCGCTCCGAGTTCGTGCGTGGCGGCGGTATCCCCGATCTGATCGCGATCCAGCAGGATGCCTCCGGCAAGGCTCGTGACATCGCAATGTCCTACGCCTCCGCAATCGGCGGTGGTCGCACAGGTATCATCGAGACCACCTTCAAGGACGAGACCGAGACCGACCTGTTCGGCGAGCAGGCCGTGCTGTGCGGCGGTGCGGTGGAGCTGGTCAAGGCCGGTTTCGAGACCCTGACCGAGGCCGGCTACGCCCCGGAGATGGCCTACTTCGAGTGCCTGCACGAGCTGAAGTTGATTGTCGACCTGATGTACGAGGGCGGCATCGCCAACATGAACTACTCGATCTCCAACAATGCCGAGTACGGCGAGTACGTGACCGGCCCGCAGGTGATCAACGACGAGTCGCGCAAGGCCATGCGCGAGGCGCTGAAGAACATCCAGAACGGTGAATACGCCAAGCAGTTCATCCTGGAAGGCGCGATGAACTACCCGTCGATGACCGCCAACCGCCGTCTGAACGCCGCCCACGAGATCGAGCAGGTGGGCGAGCGCCTGCGTGCGATGATGCCGTGGATCAAGGCCAATCAGCTGGTCGACAAGTCCCGTAACTGATGGCTGGGGAGCGGTCCGGGACGCAAGCCCCGGACCGCTCCCGTCTTCCTTCCGAGGTCGCCATGCTCTTCCCGCTCGCTCCCGAAGGTCGCCTGTTCGTGATTATCTCTGCCTGGATGGCGGTGATCTCGCTGCTCTTTGGCGAGGCCGAGCTGGGGCTGTTCATGGTGATCCTCACCGTATTCCTGATGGCCGTGTTCCGTGACCTGCGGCGTAATGCACCGGTCCCGGCTCCGGCGCTGGGCGTGATTGCCCCGGCTGATGCGACGGTCGAAGCGGTTACCGAGGCGCGAGACCCGTTTACCGGAAAGCCGGCGGTTTGTATCCGCCTGCGCCAGCGGCGCCTTGGCGAGTACAACGTACACGCCCCGCAAGAGGCCGAGATCCGTGAACGGGTCTGGCCGGGCAAGGAGACGGATACGCCCCCGGACGCCCAGCTCGAAGGGCGTCTCGCCTATGCCCTCGAGAACGATGAGGGCGTGCGCATGACCCTCGCGCTCAGTGTGGACCACTGGCCGCGCATGATCCGCATGCAGGACAACATCCCCGGGAATCGTCTGGGACGTGGCAAACGCATGGGTTTCGCCGGCTTCGGCGGCCGCTTCGAGATCTGGTTGCCGGAGGGCGCGCACGTGATGGTTGAACCCGGGCAGCACGTGCTGGCCGGCTCCGTCCTGCTGGGCGGGCTGCCGGGGGCAGGCTCCGACGGGGACCGCGAGGGTACCGCAGAGGTGATGCAATGAGCGCCGGGGGCTCCGACCCGTCCGGCGAGCGAGACGGCCGTATTGCGGGCGAAGGCCCGCTGCATGACGACGCGGCTGACAGCGCCCCGCTGCAGGGTCGGCGGCGGCGTGGCGTGTATCTGCTCCCCAACCTGTTCACCACAGGGGTGCTGTTTTCGGGCTTCTTCGCCATTGTCTCCGCGATTGATGGCGAGTACATCACCGCCGCCATCGCGATATTCGTGGCCATGGTGCTGGATACCCTGGACGGGCGAGTGGCCCGTATGACCGATACCCAGAGCGAATTCGGTGCCCAGTACGATTCGTTGTCGGACCTGGTTTCCTTCGGTGTCGCCCCGGCGCTGATTGTTTACCTCTGGCAACTGCATGACCTGGGCAACTTTGGCTGGGTGGCCGCGTTTTTCTTTGCCACGGCGGCGGCGCTGCGACTGGCCCGGTTCAACAGTCGTCTGGCCGTCAGCGACAAGCGTTTCTTCCAGGGGCTGCCCAGTCCGGCCAGTGCGGCCTTGCTGGTGGGGATGGTCTGGGTGCTGGAGGACTGGGGAGTCCCGGCCGAGCTGGCGGACCCCTATGTGATCGGCATCCTGATCGTGACCGTGCTGGCGGGTGCCGCGATGGTCAGCAATCTGACCTACTTCAGCTTCAAGGATATGGATTTCAAGCACCGGGTACCCTTCTTCGCGATCGTCGGTGTCGTGGTGGCCCTGATGCTGCTGGCCCTGGATCCGCCCAAGGTGCTGCTGGCCGGGTTTGTGATTTACGCCTTGTCGGGTCCGTTGCTCACACTGGAGCGCTGGCGCCGCCATCGCCGCCGCGCGCCCGCGGAGGAATAGCCAGATGTCGCTTTCGGTGCGTCAGCGCCGGATTCTGGCGGATATGGGGATCCCGGTATGGCGTGCGCGCGGCCCGCTCCCGGGTCACCCGGCCGGCGCGGATGACGCACCGGTCCCGCCCGTTTCCGGCAGCGTCGTATCCGATGCAGTCGATGAGGCCCCGCAGGTCGCCGTGGACTCGGTGCAGGTGCTGGACTGGGAGGGTCTGGAGTCCCGTGTTGGCGCCTGTACGGCCTGCAGCGAACTCGCGCGCGAGCGCACCCGCACCGTCTTTGGGGTCGGTGACCGGCGCGCGCGCTGGCTGTTGATCGGCGAGGCGCCGGGTGCAGAGGAGGATCGGCGCGGGGAGCCCTTCGTGGGCCGCGCGGGGCAACTGCTCGACAACATGTTGCAGGCGCTCGGCCTGGACCGGACGCGCGATGTCTTCATCGCCAATGTCCTCAAGTGTCGCCCCCCGGGTAACCGCGACCCGAAACCCGAGGAGGTCCGTACCTGCCGGGGGTTTCTGGACCGGCAGATCGAGCTGATCCAGCCGGAGGTGATCGTCGCTCTTGGGCGCATTGCTGCCCACGAACTGCTCGAATCGGACGTGCCGCTGGGACGCTTGCGCGGGCGCGAGCATCGCTATCGCGGGCGGCCATTGATTGCCACCTATCACCCTGCTTATCTTCTGCGCAAACCGGGGGACAAGGCGCGTGCCTGGGAAGACCTGCTGCGCGCTCGTGCCTGTCTGTCTTCTCCCTGATGCTGCCCCGCGGGCGCGGGAACTCCCGGGCACGCACGGGGCTCCGAAGGTTTACGTAAACACGGATTCATGCATTAGTTCCCCGGTGGTACCCCGAGTTTCTCCGGACCGCGGCCAGGGCCCCCGCGGACCTGTCGGACCCGGGCAGACGGGGTGCCCACGCGGGCATGTACGTTCTTCCATGTTTTCTCGAAGCCCGAAGCCCGAAGCCCGAAGCCCGAAGCCCGAAGCCCGAAGCCCGAAGCCCGAAGCCCGAAGCCCGAAGCCTGCTACCCACGCCCTGCGCCGGAGGAAGCCGTTTCATGAGTGCCGAACCTCGTGTCCAGCCCGCACTGCGGCGTATGCGAATCGATGATATCGACGCCGTCATGCGGATCGAGCGCGAGGCCTACGCCTACCCCTGGACGGCGCGTATCTTCGAAGACTGTATCCGGGTGGGCTATGACTGTCGGGTGCTGGAGGTCGACGGGCGTCAGGTCGGTCACTGCGTGCTGACTCTGGCGGCCGGTGAGGCGCATTTGTTGAATCTGACAGTGGACCCGCGCTGGCAGAGCAACGGGCTGGGGCGCTTCATGGTGCAGCGCTTGTTTGAATATGTCTGCAGCCAGCCGGTCGAGGCCCTGTTCCTCGAGGTACGACCCTCGAATGTGGCCGCCGTGCACCTCTACCTTTCCGAGGGCTTCGAGCACATCGGTACGCGCCCGCGTTACTACCCGCTGCCCAGCGGCCGTGAAGACGCCTGGGTACTGTCTCGACGCTGCATGGCAGCGGCCGGGGCTGATCATTCTGGCCTGTAGACGATCTGATGGTCTTCACAGCGGAGGCTGCCAATGCCGCAGCGCAGCCGCGTTCTGTCGCCCTGGTTCTCGTCCTGGACTCTGCGCGTTGAGGGTGCGTACCCGCAAGTACTATGGTTAACTTTAGTAATAGCCCCGAACCCGTATGAGGTGCCCCGTGTCCCGATACCTGCGTGCATTGTGTGTTTCGCTCCCGCTGACCTTGCCGCTGCTGTTCGGCGGGGCCGCCCACGCCCAGTCGTCCGTTGGGCACGACGCCGAACGTCAGCAGGAGCTCCTGGGAATCTGGTACGAAATCCGCGAAGACAACGCCAGGCGCGGCAACGTGGGTGCAAAGTTCGATGTCGGCCTGGCCCATTATTCCGGTCGTGGCACTGCGGTCGACCATGCTCGGGCGCTGCACTGGTTTGCCCGTGCCGCCAAAGCGGATCACGCCGGTGCTCACTATTACCTGGGATATCTGTTCGCGACAGGCACTGGCACCAGCGCTGATCCGGAGCGCAGCCGCGAGCACTACATCCGCGCCGCGGAGCTGGGCCATGCCGATGCTCAGTACTGGCTGGGCAGCCAGCTGGCCGGTGACGGCGGGGATCCGACCGCCGGGCTGGAGTGGCTGCTGCGGGCGGCGGAACAGGGGGTGCCGGCAGCGCAGTACTACACGGGTCTGCTGCATGAGAGGGGTGAGGGGACGTCGCGTGATGCCGCCGCGGCTGCCCGTTGGTATGCCGCCGCCGCCGAGCAGGGCTATCGTCATGCCCAGATCGGGATGGGCCGCCTGCATCAGAACGGTCGTGGAGTGAAGCGCGATCTGGTGCAGGCCCATGTGTGGTACAGCCTGGCCGAGGATGCCGAACGGCTTGCCCGTCTCGAGGCGCGGATGAACAACCGCGATCTGGTGACTGCCCGTAGTCAGTTCAAGGAACGCAATGCCGAGATTCGGGCGGCCGCCGCCAGCCGGTAAATCGCAAGCGCTGCGTCGGGGCCGGCAGGGCCCCGCGTATCTTCAGGGCGAGTTTTTGCCCGCCGGGTATTCCGGGTCGTGCCCGCGCGGTGGATTGCGGAGCGGCCCGATGATCCCGGCCGCTTTGCCCTTTGCTCCGGGGGATTCGGGGGCACCCGATCTCTTTTCAAGTTAAACTGGCGGGCTTATCCAAGCGGCCAGTATGCATGTCCTTTCTTGAGGAAACCCGTCGCCGCCGGACCTTTGCGATCATCTCGCACCCGGACGCCGGCAAGACCACGATGACCGAAAAGCTCCTGCTGTACGGCGGTGCAATCCAGCTCGCCGGTACGGTCAAGGGGCGCAAGGCCTCGCGCCATGCCACCTCCGACTGGATGGAGATGGAAAAGCAGCGCGGTATCTCGGTGACCTCCTCGGTGATGCAGTACCCCTACAAGGGCCGTATCGTGAACCTGCTGGATACGCCGGGGCATGCGGACTTCTCCGAAGACACCTACCGCACGCTGACTGCGGTGGATTCCGCGCTGATGGTGATCGATGCCGCGAAGGGGGTGGAGGAACGCACCATCAAATTGATGGAGGTCTGCCGGCTGCGCGACACGCCGATCATGACCTTCGTCAACAAGATGGACCGCGAGGGCCGCGACCCGATCGAGCTGCTGGACGAGGTTGAACAGGTGTTGAAGATCGAGTGTGCCCCGATCACCTGGCCGATCGGTTCCGGCAAGCGTTTCCGTGGGGTCTACCATATCCGCCGCGACGCCGTGCATCTGTACGCCCCGGAAGAGGGCGGGAAGAAATCCACCGGCGAGGTTATCGAGGGTCTGGACAACCCGCGCCTGGACAAGGTGCTGGGTGCCCAGGCCGCAGAACTGCGGGACGAGATGGAACTGGTGCGGGGTGCCTCCCACGAGTTCGACCCCGAGGCTTACCTGCGTGGCGAACAAACCCCGGTATTCTTCGGTTCCGCGATCAACAACTTCGGTATCGAGGAGCTGCTGGACGACTTCGTCGAATTTGCCCCGGGACCACTGCCGCGGCCGACCCATTCACGTCAGGTCGAGCCCACCGAGGGGAAGTTCACCGGATTCGTGTTCAAGATCCAGGCGAACATGGACCCGAAGCATCGCGACCGCATCGCCTTCATGCGCATCTGCTCCGGCACCTTCGACAAGGGCGCGAAGCTGCGCCATGTGCGCATCGGGCGCGACGTGAAGATCCCCGACGCGCTGACCTTCATGGCCTCTGACCGCGAGCATGTGGAGACTGCCTACCCGGGCGACATCATCGGCATCCACAATCACGGCACCATCCGCATCGGTGACACCTTCACCCAGGGCGAGGACCTGACCTTCACCGGCGTTCCCAACTTTGCCCCGGAGCTGTTCCGGCGCGCGCAGCTGAAGGACCCGCTGAAGATGAAGCAGCTGGCCAAGGGCCTGCAGGAGCTGTGCGAGGAGGGGGCGACCCAGCTCTACCGCCCGCTGACCAACAACGACTTGATCCTGGGTGCGGTCGGCGTGCTGCAGTTCGACGTGGTCGCCGAGCGCCTGCGCACCGAGTACAAGGTGGAGGCGCAGTTCGAGAACGTGAACGTCCAGACCGCGCGCTGGGTCGAATCCGATGACCCGAAGAAGTTCGAGGAGTTCAAGGCGAAGGCCGCGGCCAACCTGGCGATCGATCACGGCGGCGACCTGGTCTATATCGCGCCGACCCGGGTGAACCTGCAGATGGCGATGGAAAAGTGGCCGGAGATCCGCTTCGAGGCCACCCGCGAACACGGCCAGCCGGCGGAGTAGGCCCTCGGGCGCGGACCGGGCACCGTCATGCCGGCCTGGCGGTGGTCGCGCCGCTGTGCTCCTCGTGATGACGCTGCATACGACCGACGCCGGAGGGTGGCATGTCTCAAGTGCTTCGATGGATCGCCGGACTGGTGGTAATACTGGTGCCGGGAATCAGCGGTTGCGCGCCGGATCAGACCCAGGCGCGGAGCGACGCGCCCGAGCCGCGCCCCGGGATGGTGACGCAGATGGAGCCGTTTCGGGCCTTTCTGGAAACCCGTCCCACCCCCGAGGCCTTCAGCCGCGTCTACCCGGACGTAACACTGGTGTTGCCGGGGGATGTGGCGACCCGCGAATACCGCACGGATAACAGCCGCTTCTTCGCCGAACTGGACGAGGACGGCCACATCCATGACGGCGATTTCCGCTGATTGCCCGGTGCTGCGCATCTCCAACAGCGTGAGCGTCCCCGAGCACGAGATCGAGCTGACCGCGATCCGTGCCCAGGGGGCCGGCGGGCAGAACGTGAACAAGGTGGCCTCGGCCATTCATCTGCGCTTCGATATCCACGCCTCCAGTCTGCCCGACGTCTACAAGGAACGGCTGATGCGCCGCCATGACCAGCGCATCAGCAAGGAAGGCGTCGTCGTGATCAAGGCGCAGCAGTACCGCACCCAGGAGGCCAACCGCGAGGATGCGCTGGAACGTCTGGCGGAGCTGCTGCGCGAGGCCGGCCGCCCGATCAAGACGCGCAAGCCGACGCGCCCCACCCGGGCCTCGAAGCTGCGCCGTCTGGAGGGCAAGACCCGCCGCGGCCGCAAGAAGGCCCTGCGCGGCCGTGTCGACCCCGGCTGAGCGCGAGGGCCCCGGACTCCCCGTACACAACGCAGGAGATCAAGGGTGGTTCACAGGAAGACGGGAAGGGTTCTGATGTTGCGAACCGCGCCTGCGGGAGAGCCCGGGTCGTCTGACCGGCCGGGCCCGCCGTCCATTCCGGAGCACCCTTCCTCTCTTCCCGTCTTCCTGTAGATGGCCTTGACCCTGAAGTGCCCCACGGTGAGTGAAGGCGTCAGGCCTCGGTGTTCGGGGCCGGGGTGGCGGGGTCGTGTTCCTGCTGGTGCTGCCACAGGCGGGCGTAGGCGCCGCCCGCCGCGAGCAGTTCGCGGTGGGTGCCGCGTTCGACCACGCGGCCCTGATCGAGGACCACGATCTGCTCGGCATCCTTCACCGTGGACAGGCGATGTGCGATGACCAGTGTGGTGCGTCGGGCCGAGACCTCGTTCAGCGCCTGCAGGATCGCCTTCTCCGAGCCCGAGTCCAGGGACGAGGTGGCCTCGTCGAAGACCAGGATCGGCGGGTCCTTCAGCAGCATGCGCGCGATGGCAATGCGTTGCTTCTCGCCGCCGGAGACCTTGAGCCCGCGTTCGCCGACGATCGTGTCCAGGCCGTCGGGCAGGCGCTCGATGAAACCGTCCAGGTGCGCCAGACGCACCGCGCGCCGGATGGCCTCCTCGGAGGCCTCCGGATCACCATAGGCGATGTTGTAGCGAATGCTCGCGTTGAACAGCACCGTATCCTGCGGGACCACGCCGATCGCACGGCGCAGGCTTTGCTGTGTTACCTCGCGGATATCCTGGCCGTCGATAGTGATGCGCCCGTCCGTCACGTCAAAGAACCGGAACAGCAGGCGTGCGAGCGTGGACTTGCCGGCCCCGCTGGGCCCGACGACCGCCAGCTTGTGCCCGGCCGGGATTTCGAGCGACACGTCCTCGAGGATCGGACGTTCCGGCCGGTAATGGAACGCGACCTGCTCGAAGCGCACATGCCCGTCCGCGACGTCGAGATCCGGCGCCCCGGGCCGGTCCTCGACCTGTACCGGTTTTTCCAGCAGGCCAAACAGGCGCTCGATGTTCGCGAGCGACTGGCGGATCTCGCGATAGACGAAGCCGAGGAAGTTCAGCGGCATGAACAGCTGGATCATGTAGGCATTGACCATCACCAGGTCGCCCAGCGACATCTGCCCCGAGGCGACCCGGCTGGCGGCCAGCAGCATCATCACGGTGATCGCGGCGGCGATGATCAGGGCCTGGCCGGAGTTCAGCAGCACCAGCGACAGCACGTTCTTGGTGCGCGCCTGTTCCCAGGTCGCCAGGCCCTCGTCGTAGCGCCGGGCCTCGAAGCCTTCGTTGCCGAAGTACTTCACCGTCTCGTAGTTCAGCAGCGAGTCGATCGCGCGGGTGTTGGACTCGTTGTCGCGCTGATTGGCCTCGCGCACGAAGCGGGTACGCCATTCGGTGATCCACACCGACCAGGCAATGTAGGCGGCCACCGCGAGGATCACGGTGACGGTGAAGACCGGACCGACCGCCACCAGCAGGATCACCGCGACCAGCGCGATCTCGATGATGGTCGGCAGGATGTTGAACACCATGAAACGCAGCAGGAAGCTGATGCCGCTGGTGCCGCGTTCGATGTCGCGTGCCAGGCCGCCGGTCTCGCGTGCCAGGTGGAAGCTCAGCTCGAGCCGGTGAAGGTGTTCGAATACCCGCAGGGCCGCGCGCCGCATGGCCCGCTCGGCTACCCGTACGAAGACCGCGTCGCGCAGCTCGCCGAACAGGGTACTGCCGAAGCGCAGCAGGCCGTAGGCGATCACCAGCGCCACCGGGATCGCGACCAGCGCCTCGGTGCCGGAGTCCTCGAAGTGGTCGACGATGTACTTCAGCGTCAGCGGGACCAGCACGGTGGCCAGCTTGGCCAGGGCCATCAGGCCCAGGGCCAGGAACAGGCGGCCGCGGAACTCTGCCAGATAGGGAAACAGGGAGCGGATGATGCGCCAGTTGATGGCATCGTCGGGGGCGTCGTGCACGCTGGAATGACCGCGCATGGTCGGGTCCGAGGCTTGGGGGTGTGCCTACTGTAACCCGGACGCGTACGCCGGCCGGATGGCACGGGCGGTGATTGTATGAAACCGTGTCTCCCTTGCAGCCGTGCCGGGCATTCGGCAGTCTTCGGCGTTCGGAAATGTGGTTGGGAGTACATCCATTGGAACCCTCGGGTCTTGCAGCTGGAGAGGCGCAGGGAAGCGCTCCGGCGGCGGCGCCACTGGAGATCCTGCGCGAGACCTTCGGCTATACGGAATTCCGCGGCCAGCAGCAGGCCATCGTCGAGCATGTGACGGCAGGCGGTGACGCTGTCGTGCTGATGCCCACCGGCGGCGGGAAGTCGTTGTGCTATCAGATCCCCGCGCTGGCACGCCGTGGTTGCGGCATCGTGGTTTCGCCTCTGATCGCCCTGATGCAGGATCAGGTGGCGGCGCTGCGCCAGAACGGCGTGGCGGCCGCCAGTCTGGATTCCGGTCAGACGGCGGACGCGGCGCGTTCCGTGCTGGCGGCACTGCATGCGGGCGAACTGGATCTGCTTTACCTGTCACCGGAGCGCCTGTTCGCCCCGGGCATGCTGGAGCGGCTGGAGGGCATCGAGCTCGCGTTGTTCGCAATCGACGAGGCACACTGCGTCTCGCAGTGGGGGCATGACTTTCGCCCCGAATACGGCCAGCTCGCGGTACTCGCCGAGCGCTTTCCGCAGGTGCCGCGCCTGGCGTTGACCGCAACGGCCGACGGGCCTACGCGGCAGGAGATTCGCGAACGTCTGCGGCTGCAGCAGGCGCGGGCGTTCGTCAGCTCCTTTGACCGCCCCAACATCCGCTATCGTATCGCCCAGGCCGATGGCGGCCGCGGCGGGTCGGCCCGTGACCGGCTGCTGCGGTTCATCCGCGAAGACCACGCCGGCGATGCCGGCATCGTCTATTGCCTGTCGCGCAAGAAGGTCGAGGTCGTGGCCGAATGGCTGGCGGAGCAGGGCATTACCGCGCTGCCCTATCACGCGGGGCTGCCGGCGGCGACCCGCGCCGAAAACCAGACCCGCTTCCTGCGCGAGGAGGGGGTGGTTATGGTGGCGACCATTGCCTTTGGCATGGGCATCGACAAGCCCAACGTGCGTTTCGTGGCCCACCTGAATCTGCCCAAGAGTCTGGAGGGCTATTATCAGGAGACCGGCCGCGCCGGGCGTGACGGCCTGCCGGCGAACGCCTGGATGGTCTACGGCCTGCAGGACGTTGTGACCCTGCGCCAGATGCTGGAGGGTTCCCGGGCCGGTGCCGAGCGTCAGCGCATCGAGCAGCAAAAGCTGGAGGCGATGCTCGGGTTCTGCGAGATCACCAGCTGCCGCCGCCAGGCCCTGCTCGCCTACTTCGACGAGCACATGCCCGAGCCCTGCGGGACCTGTGACAACTGCATGGAGCCGCCGGCCACCTGGGACGCCAGCGTACCGGTACAGAAGCTGCTGTCCTGCATCTACCGTACCGGCGAGCGTTTCGGGGCGGGGCACGTGATCGACGTCCTGCATGGTTCGTCCAGCGAGCGTTTGAGCCGCCTGGGGCATGACCGGCTCAGTACCTTCGGGATCGGCAAGGAACTGGACAAGGCCCAGTGGCGGGGTGTGGCCCGGCAACTGCTCGCGCGCGGCCTCCTGCGCCTGGACGAGGAGGGTTATGGCGGCCTCAGGCTGGACCCGGCCTGCAGGCCGGTGCTGCGGGGCGAGGAGTCGATCCATCTGCGCGAGGAGGCGGTCCGCCCGCAACGCGCGGCGCGGCCGGCCCGCCGTGATACTGCGCGCAGTGTGGCGGCGATGGACAACGAGGACCGCGCGCTGTGGGAGGCGCTTCGGGCGTTGCGCACGGAACTGGCGCGGGATCAGGGGGTGCCACCCTATGTGATCTTCAGCGACGCGACCTTGCTGGAGATGGTCGCTTCCGCCCCGCGCACCCGCGACGAGATGGCCGGTATCTCGGGGGTGGGGCAGCACAAGCTGGAGCGTTACGGGGATGCCTTTGTCCGGACCATTGCCGAACATTTCGGGCTATAGTGGCCTGCAAAAACACCTATCGAACCATAACGTCGGGGAGACCGCGTGACCGAAAAACGTTTCCTTGAAGACTTCTACCGCGTGCGCGATGGCCAGTGCGTCGTGACCCCGGAGCAGGGCAGTGACTTTGCCAAGTCACTCGCCGGTGACTTCAATCCCATCCACGATGCCGACAGCCGCCGCTTCTGTGTGCCCGGCGATCTCCTGTTCGCCCTGGTGCTGGAGACCTACGGGGCCAGCGCGAACATGCATTTCCGCTTCACCGGGATGGTGGGCGGGAATGTGCCCCTGGTGTTCCCGGAGGCCCCGGGTGCGGCATTTGCGATCACCGATGACAGCGGCAAGAGTGTGATCGAGGTCGAGCGCTCCGGGCCGGTGGTCCACGATCGGGCCGTGATCGAGGCCCTGATCCGCAGCTATGTCGGGTTCTCCGGCGAGAACTTTCCGCATGTGCTGGTGCCGTTGATGAAGCAATACGGGGTGATGGTGAACCCCAAACGGCCGCTGGTGATGTACGAGCGCATGGGGTTTCGTTTGCCGGAGCCGCTGGCAGCCACGGCAGGGTTGCCGGAGGCGCGTCTGAAGGACGCCGTGATGACGGTGAATGGCAAGCGTGGCGAGATCCGCCTGGATTACGAGCTGGTGGTCGACGATGCCGTGGTCGCCGAAGGTAGCAAACACCTGGTGCTGAGTGGCCTGCGGCCGTTTGATGCGGCCGACGTCGAGCAACTCGTCGCCGACTACGAGAGCTGGAAAGAGGCCTATTTTTCCAGCCAGAAATGACGTGCAACGGGCGTGCCCGTGTTGGCGCAGGGGCGTCCGAGACCCGGCGTGGTGCGCTGCCGGTTGTGGTTCTACCGGCCCGGTTTCGATTCAATGGCCCTGGTTCGGTGTCCGGAGCGGCTTTGTGGCGACCCCGCCGCCGTCGCGGTTCCGGTGCTCGTAGGGTGAAGGTTCAGTAGAACTGCCCCAGTGTAGAGCGGACCCGGAGTTCGGTCTCTGGTGCCAGGTGTTCCGCCAGTTCCAGGGGGTGATCCGGCAGCAACAGCACCACCGAGGAGCCGAGGTTGAAACGGCCCATCTCGGCCCCGCGTTCGAGGGTGATGTCGCGGTCCGGATACTCGCGCACGCTGAGTGCGCGCCCGCGTGGCGGGGTAACCTCGCCGGCCCATACGGTCTCGATCGAGCCCACGTTCTGCGCACCGATCAGAGCCATGGCCATCGGACCCACCGGGGTGTCGAAGCAGGCCACGACCCGCTCGTTGCGTGCGTACAGTCGGGGGACGTGGCGCACGATGCGCGGGGCAACCGAAAACAGTCGCCCCGGCACGTGAATCATGTGCGTGAGTGTCCCCATCAGCGGCATGTGCAGGCGATGGTAGTGGCGCGGGGCGAGATACAGTGTCACGAAATGGCCGTGAGCAAAGGCCTGCGCCAGGTCGGTGTCTCCGCCCAGCAATTCCTGCACGGTGTACTGATGGCCCTTGGCCTGGAAGATCTGGCCCGCCTCGATGCGGCCGGCGGCACTGACCCGGGAATCGGCCGGGCTGACCAGGGTGCTGGCATCGCCCTCCAGCGGCCGTGCGTCCGCACGCAGGGCGCGCGTGAACAGGGCATTGAAGCTGCGATAGGTGGTCAGGTCCGGTTCGGCGGCCTCGCTCATGTCCAGGCCGAAGCGGCGCACGAAGGCGCGCAGCAGGGGCTGCAGGCGGGGAGACTCCAGGCGCGCCAGACGGTGTACCAGGCGCGACAGGGCGTGCTGCGGCAGCAGATGGGACAGCCGTGCCAGCCAGGGGTCGAGTGAGCTCATCAAGGGGTCTCGTTCGGGCGTACATGGGACGATCGAGGCGGTATGATGACCGCCCTTGTACGTTACGGAAAGACCGGGCATGGATTCGACCACCGGATTGCGCACCCTGCGCGACTTTATTCGCTTTGGCGCCAGTCAGTTTCGCGCCGCCGGCCTGAACTTTGGTCATGGCACCGACAACGCCTTCGACGAGGCGGCGTGGCTGGTGCTGCATACCCTGCACCTGCCGCTGGATCTGCCGGAGTCGTGGTGGGACGCGCGCCTGAGCGAGGTGGAACGCACGCGCGTGGTCGCGGTGCTGCGGGAGCGGACTGCCACCCGCAAGCCGGCGGCCTATCTCACGCGGGAGGCCTGGTTTGCCGGGCTGTCCTTTTACGTGGACGAACGCGTGCTGGTGCCGCGGTCGCCGCTGGCCGAGCTGATCGCGGCCGGCTTCGAGCCCTGGCTGGACCCGGATGCGGTGACCCGGGCCCTGGATTTGTGCGCCGGTGGTGGCTGCATCGGGATAGCGACGGCGCTGGCCCTGCCGCAGGCGCAGGTGGATCTGGCGGATGTGTCGGCGGATGCGCTGGCAGTGGCGCGGGTGAACATCGAGCGCCATCGGGTCAGTGACCGGGTGCGCGCCGTGCAGTCGGATGTGTTGGACGGGCTGGAGCCCGGCGATCGCTATGAACTGATCGTATCCAATCCGCCGTACGTCGATGCCGAGGACATGGCGGCCCTGCCGGATGAATATCGTCACGAGCCGGCCCTGGGGCTGGCGGCCGGCGATGACGGGCTGGATGTTGTGCGTCGTATCCTGGCCGGGGCTCACCGGCACCTGACGGCAGACGGTGTGCTGATCGTCGAGGTCGGCAACAGCCAGGCCGCGGTGGAGGCGGCCTTTCCGGAGCTGCCGCTGATCTGGCTGGAGTTCGAGGCCGGCGGTCACGGGGTGTTCCTGGTGCATGCGCGGGAACTGCCTGCAGCCTGAGGTAAAAACGCCAGGAGCCGGTCGAATCCGGGCGATCCTCGCAAGCGTGGGGCCGCGCGCGCAGCCGATCCGTCCCAAACCCCACCGGCTCCTGGCGCATCTGCACCATCTGTGGTTCCCCGAGGGCGAAAACCTGCGCTTGCCCTGTAAACGGGACGGGCGGCCATGCATACTGCGGGGCTATGGAATCACGCCTGGTGGATATGCAGAGTCGGTCCGAAGAGGAGCGGGCGGAGGTCAGCCTGCGTCCGAAACGCCTCGCGGACTACACCGGTCAGCCGCGGGTGGTGGAGCAACTGGGGCTGTTCATCGAGGCTGCGCGCGGGCGTGACGAGGCCCTGGATCATACGCTGGTGGCGGGTCCGCCCGGACTTGGCAAGACCACGCTGGCACACATCGTCGCCAACGAGCTGGGCGTGGGGCTGCGCCAGACCTCCGGTCCGGTGCTGGAAAGGGCCGGTGATCTGGCGGCCATCCTGACGGCGCTGGAGCCGCGTGATGTTCTGTTCGTCGACGAGATCCACCGTCTGCCGACCGTGGTGGAGGAGGTGCTGTACCCGGCCCTGGAGGACGGTCAGCTGGATATCGTCATTGGCGAGGGGCCGGCGGCGCGCTCGATCAAGGTGGACTTGCCACCGTTCACGCTGGTGGGTGCGACCACCCGCGCGGGCCTGCTTTCGGCGCCGTTGCGTGACCGGTTTGGCATCGTGCAGCGGCTCGATCATTACACGGTTGAAGATCTGGCGCATATCGTGGATCGTGCCGCAGGCTTGCTGGGGGTGGGGATTGAGCCCGAGGGCGCGGCCGAGATTGCTCGCCGCGGCCGCGGTACCCCGCGTCTGGCCAACCGCCTGCTGCGACGAGTGCGAGACTTCGCCCAGGTGCGGGCGAACGGCGTGGTGACCCTCAAGGTTGCGGCACAGGCGCTGGATCTGTTGGCGATCGACGCCTCCGGGCTGGATGCCCAGGACCGTCGCCTGCTGGAGGTGCTGGTGGAGAAGTTCGATGGTGGCCCGGTCGGGGTCGAGAGCCTGGCCACGGCGATGAACGAGGATCGTGGCACGCTGGAGGATGTGGTGGAGCCTTTCCTGATTCAGCAGGGTTACCTGCAGCGCACGCCGCGTGGCCGCCAGGCGACCCGGCGCACGCTGGCGATGTTCGGCTTGACGCGTATGGACGAGGGCGATTTGCTGATGCCCGCAGCGGAGGGCCCGCGCCCGTCATGACTGCAGCATTCGAATGGCCGGTGCGGGTGTACTACGAGGATACCGACGCCGGTGGTGTGGTCTACCACGCCAATTATCTGAAGTTCATGGAACGCGCGCGCACCGAATGGCTGCGCGCCCTCGGCTTCGAGCAGGACCGGCTGCGGTCCGAGCACGGGCTTGTGTTCGCCGTGCGGCGTCTGGCGGTGGAGATGCAGCGCCCCGCGCATTTCAACGAGGCCCTGACAGTCACCTGTCAGGTTACGCGCATGCGCCGGGCCAGCGTCGAGTTCGAGCAGGTCGTGCAGCGCGCGGCGACGGCGCTGGCAGTTGGCGAGGTGGCCATTGCCTGTGTCGATGTGGCCCGGCAGGCGCCTGTGGCGATCCCCGACGAAGTGGCGCGCGCGATGCGGGCGGCGGACGGAACAACGGCATAACCGGAGATGGAACAAGTGACAGTCGACTTTTCGATGTACCAGCTGATCATGGACGCCAGTCTGATCGTGCAGCTGGTCATGGTGATCCTGGTGATCGCCTCGGTACTCTCCTGGCTGGTGATCATCATCAAGTCGCGTTCGCTGAATGCGGCCCGGCGCGCCAGTGACGAGTTCGAGGAGCGATTCTGGTCGGGCGCGGATCTCTCGCATCTGTACGAGGGGGTGCGGCGCAAATCCGAGATGTCCAGCATGGAGCACGTGTTCTCCTCGGGCTTCAAGGAGTTTCTGCGGGCGCGCCAGCATGGCATGGCGGCAGGCGAGCCCGCTTACCGTGCGATGCGCGTGGCCATTGCACGCGAAACGGACGAGATGGAACGCTATCTGCAGTTTCTCGCGACGGTCGGCTCCACCAGCCCGTACATCGGCCTGTTCGGGACTGTGTGGGGCATCATGCATGCCTTTCTGGGGCTGTCCGGGGTGCAGCAGGCCACGCTTGCGATGGTGGCGCCGGGGATTGCCGAGGCGCTGATTGCCACCGCGCTGGGCCTGTTCGCGGCGATCCCGGCGGTGATTGCTTATAACCGTTTTGCCGGCGATGTCGACAGGAATGCGTCGCGACTGGAGAACTTCAGCGACGAGTTCGTGGCCCTGCTGAACCGCCAGGGTGCGGCCAAGGCCGCTGCGGGCGCTTCCGGGGCTACGGTCTGAACCATGGCCGAATCGCGTCGTAACAGCCGCCGTCTGCGGCGGCCCATGTCGCAGATCAACGTCGTGCCGTTCATCGACGTGATGCTGGTTCTGCTGATCATCTTCATGATTACGGCCCCGATGCTGCAGCAGGGTGTGGAGGTCGATCTGCCGGAGGCCGATGCCGAGGCCCTTGATGAGGACCCGCAGGCCGCCGAGCCGCTCGTGGTCAGCGTGGATGCGGCGGGCGCCATGAGCCTGAACCAGGGTCCACACGTGAACGAGCCGCTGGCACCGCAGGAGATGACCGAGATCGTGCGTGATTTCCTGGCACAGAACCCGGGCACCCCGACCTACGTACGCGGCGATCGCAACGTGGATTACGGTCGCGTGATTGATGCCATGGTGGCCCTGCAGCGTGCTGGCGGCGGCCGGGTGGGCCTGATCACCGAACCGCCGCGCGATGATAACTAGGGAAACACTGTTTCATGTACACACTTGCGTTGGCACCCCAGGTTATCCGAGACAAGGCGCGTCGCGCAGCGGGTAGTGGTTCTACTCGCCCGTTTCTGATGGATTCGGGACGCAACGCAGGATCGGGGAACCAGGGGTGCCAACCCCGCCAGCCATTGAGAGCAGTGGCGCGGCCGCCCGTTTTTGATAACAACGGGCGCGCGCGCCGCGTTGCAACTCCCTTGTGCAGAATGATTGCACGGCAGTCACCGCGTATTAAACGCACGCAAAAGCGACTCGCGCGCGAGCGTGTACATGAATCAGTGTTTCCCTCGGACTGAGCCACACACCGTGTTCGAGCTCCTGCGCCGCCATCCTTTCAGCCTGCTTCTGGTCCTGCTCCTGCATGGCATCCTCTTCGCTGCGTTGCTGCTGAACGTGAGCCTGGTGTCGTCGAGTGCGACCGGCGCCGCGGTGGAGATCGGCACTCAGCAGGATGTCGAGGTGATCGATGCGGTCGTAGTGGATGCAGAGACCTTCGATCGCGTTGCGCATGAACGCGAGGTGGCCGAGCAGGAGCGGGTTGCCGAGGCCCTGAGGGCCGAGGAAGAACGGCGTCGTGCCGAAGAACAGGCGCGGCGTGAGGAGGAGCGGCGCCAGGCCGAAGAGCAACGCCGCCGCGAGGCCGAAGAACGCGCCCGCCAGGAGGCCCTTGAGGCCGCCGAACAGGCCCGGCGTGAGGCCGAGGAAGAACGTCGGCGGGCGCAGGAGGAGGCTGCGGCCGAGCGCGAACGCATTCGCCAGGAACGCGAGGCGGCGGAACAGGCGCGCCGCGAGGCCGAAGAGGCGCGCGAGCGCGAGGAGGCGGAACGGCGGGAGCGCGAGGCCGCGGAGCGCCAGGCCAGGGAAGAGGCAGAGCGGCGCGAGCGCGAGGAGGCCGAACGCCGCGAGCGGGAGGAGGCGGAGCGCCGGGCCCAGCAGGCGCGGGAGCTGGAAGAACAGCGTCGCCGCGAACAGATGGAGGCGGAACGTCAGCGCATGGCCGAGGCCGCGGAGCGGCGCGCGGCGGCTGCACGCCAGGCCCAGCAGGCGCAAGAACTTGACGAATGGCGCGCGCAGGTGCAGGCGGTGGTGCAGCGACGCTGGCGGCAACCATCGGGTCTGGATGCATCGGATCGTGCCATTGTTCTCGTGCGTGTGAACGAGACGGGGCGTATCATCGACTTCAACATTGAGAGCTGCTCCGGCGGAACTGCCTTCTGCGAGTCGGTGCGGCAGACCATGGATCGCCTGACCTCGCTGCCGCGTCCATCGGATGCAGAGGCCGTGCGGGACGGGGTGCGGATCCGTTTTGAACCGGATTGACCGGCCCGTTGAGTCGGGCGCGCAGGGAGTACCATGCAACGAATGATTCGCGCAATGCTGCTGGGGTTGATGCTGTTGGGCTCCACCCAGGCCCACGCAGTGCTGGAAGTGACGGTGACCGAAGGGGTTACCGGCGCCATTCCGGTGGCCGTGGCCCCGTTCGCCTGGGAGGGTGAAGGTCGCCCGGATGAGGATGTCGGTCGAATCCTGGCGGCGAATCTGACCCGCAGCGGGCTGTTCGAGGTCGAACGTGAAGGCCTGCCTCCCGTGCCTTCCGGTCCGGTCGATTTTCTGGCTCAGCCGTGGGCCGATGCCGGTATGGAGTACCTCGTAACCGGATCCAAGCGTCCGGACGGTGACGACGTGATCGTCGAGTTCCACGTATACGATATCCTCGCGGAGGAACGCCTGGGAGGCTGGCGTATTCCGGTGCCGGCCGATCTGCTCCGGCGTGGTGCCCACCGCGTGTCGGATATCGTCTATGAGCAGATCACCGGGGATCCGGGGGCCTTCAGTGCGCGCATCGCGTTTGTCAGCGTGGACCGCCAGGACGATGCGCGCACCTTCAGCCTGGAAGTGGCCGACTCCGACGGCGCCAACCCGCGCACCCTGTTCCGTTCGCGGAAGCCGATCATGTCCCCGGACTGGTCGCCGGACGGGCGTGAGCTGATGTACGTGTCCTTCGAGAACCGTCGCTCCGAGGTGTTTCGACAGAATGTGGAAACCGGCGAGCGCTCCCGAATCGCAAGCTTCTCCGGGATCAACAGTGCCCCGGCCTGGTCGCCGGACGGTCGCCAGCTGGCGCTGAGTCTGTCGCGCGATGGTTCGCCGAACATCTATGTGATGGACCTGGCCTCCGGCGATCTGCGCCAGCTGACCCGTTCCAGGGCCATCGAGACCGAGCCGGTCTGGTCGCCCGATGGCGAGACCATCTATTTCACCTCCGACCGCGCGGGTGGTCCGCAAATCTATGCCCAGCCGGTCAGTGGTGGCAGTGCCCGTCGCCTCACCTTCGAAAGCGGCTATGCGGCGGCGGCGACCGTGTCCCCGGATGGCCGCTCGTTGGTTTACGTCGAGGGCGGCGGGGGTGGATTTCGGCTGGCGCGGCTGGATCTGGATGACCGGCGTGTGACGCAGCTCACGGATGGGCGCGATGCGGAGTCGCCAAGCTTTGCCCCCAATGGCAGCATGATTCTGTATGCCATGACCGACGCGGGACGGGGTTTGCTCGGCTCGGTAAGCCGCGATGGTCAGGTGCACCAGCGCATCGCCGCTCGCGAGGGCGAGGTCCGCGAGCCTGCCTGGTCGCCCCCGAACTGATGGCCATGAATGGTGATGGCCGTCTATGGATTGTCTCCCGGGGAAACACATGCGCCCGTGTTTCCCCGACGCATCTGGTTCAGCTGATCTTCCAAACCTGCCTGCTCCCGAGGAAACCAAAGCCATGAATACCGTGTTCCGTCTGACCCTGGCCGCCATCGTGATGGCGGCACTGTCGGCTTGTGCGACCCCGACCCGAGATGCCGACGAGGCCGAGCGTGCGGCCGAACGCGAGGCGGCAGCCGAGCAGGAACGTGCCGAGCGCGAGGCTGCCGAGGCCGAGGCACGTGCACTGGGTCGCGATCGTCAGTTCGATGCTGCGGCCCTGGATGATCCCGACAGCCCGCTCGCCGAGCGTCTGGTGTATTTCGACTTTGACCGCGACGAGGTGAAGTCCGAGTTCATGCCGATGCTGGAGGCCCATGCGGCGTACCTGTCGGAGAACCCGGGCGCGCGCATGCGTCTGGAAGGTCATACCGACGAGCGCGGCACGCGCGAATACAATCTCGCACTGGGCGAACGCCGGGCGCAGTCGGTCCGGCGCGTATTGAACCTGAACGGGGTTTCGGATGACCAACTCGAGGTCATCAGTTATGGTGAAGAAATGCCGGTCGCCTTCCAGCAAAACGAGGAGGCCTGGTCCAAGAATCGCCGGGTCGAGCTGGTCTACGAGTCGCGGCGGTAAGCAACGGGAAACGCCATGTCCTTGATGTACAAGACGTCTTGTGGAGATGCCCCCTCGGGGGCATTTCTGTTTCGGTTCTCCGGGTATTCGCTGGCTCTGACCGCCGGTCTGCTCGGGGCGCTTGTCGCACTCCCCCTGCTGTCGGGTTCGGCCGGGGCTCAGGACAGTTCTGTCTTTGCGACCCAGGCGCAGATCCGCCAGGTCGAGCAGCGTCTGGACCGGATCGAGCGCGTGCTGGATTCCAGCGCGATGAACGAGTTGCTGCAGACCTCGGAGACGCTTGGCCGTGACCTGCGCGAGCTACGTGGCGAGGTGGATACGCTGCGTCACGAGGTGGACCGGCTCTCGACCCGGCAGCGGGATCAGTTCCGTCACCTCGATGAACGCGTGGCCGCGGTCGAGGGGGGCGCGCTGGCGCCGGAGGTGGGCACAGGCCAGGAGGTGGTCCAGCTGGATCTGCCGGAGGCCGATGAGCACGAAGCCTACCAGGACGCCTTCGATGACCTGATGTCCGGGGACTATGCAAGCGCCATGGGCAAACTGGAGCGCTTTATCGAGACCTTCCCGGACGGGCTGTTCGCGGCCAATGCCTGGTACTGGCTGGCCGAGGCGAAGTACGCCAGCGGCGACTTCGAGGCCGCACTGGAGGATTTTCAGCGCCTGCGCGAGGAGTTCCCGGACAGCGACAAGAGCGGCGATGCGCTGTTGAAGATCGGTTATTCGTATTACGAGCTGGAGGACTTCGACGCCGCGCGCGCGGCGCTGGAAGCCGTGCGCGCCGACTACGGTGGCACTACCCTGGATCGTCTGGCCCGCGAGCGCCTGCGGCGTATCGACGCGTCCCAATGACCCGCACCCTGCTGCGCGATGCCCGCAGCACCGAATCGGCCGACCCGGGCCGGCGCGGCCTGCGCATTAGCGAGATGTTCGTATCGCTGCAGGGCGAGGCGGCCCAGGTGGGCTGGCCCACCGCCTTTGTGCGCCTGACCGGCTGTCCGCTGCGCTGTCGCTGGTGCGACAGCGCGTACGCCTTCGAAGGAGGCACTGTGTACCGCCCGGACTCCATCCTGGACTGGGTCGCGCGCAGCGGGGTGCGCCATGTCTGCGTGACGGGGGGCGAGCCGCTGGCGCAGCCGGGTTGCCGGCCTCTGCTGGAGGCCCTGTGCGACGCGGACTACCACGTCTCGCTGGAGACCAGCGGGGCGCTCGATGTGGCCGGCGTGGACCCCCGCGTCGTGATCGTGATGGACTGGAAGGCCCCCGCCTCGGGCGAGCTCCAGCGCAACCGTCCCGGAAACATCGCGTGCCTCAAGGCGGGGGATCAGCTCAAGTTCGTGCTCGCCGACCGCGCTGACTTTGACTGGGCGCGGGACGAGTGCGCCCGACTGGACCTGGCACCGGAGGTGGAGGTGCTGTTCTCCCCGGTGTTCGGCGAACTCGAGCCACGCATGCTGGCCGACTGGATTGTTGCCGAACGTCTGCCCGTGCGCTTCCAGGTGCAGCTGCACAAGCTGCTCTGGGGCGACCAGCCGGGGCGCTGAGATGCATCGCGACACGGAGAGAGCAGTGGTGCTGCTGTCGGGCGGGCTCGACTCCGCAACCTGCCTGGCGATGGCCCGTGCCGAGGGGCTGGACTGCCATGCCCTGTCCATCGATTACGGGCAGCGCCACCGGACCGAGCTGGCGGCGGCCCGCCGTGTTGCGGCGGCGCAGCGCGTGACCGATCATCGCGTGGTCACTGTGGATCTCACCGCGATCGGTGGTTCCGCGCTGACCGATCCCGGGATCGCGGTGCCAACCGCCCCGACCGAGGGTATTCCGGTCACCTACGTGCCGGCCCGCAATACGGTGTTCCTTGCCCTCGCGCTCGGGCTTGCCGAGACCCTGGATGCGCGCCTGCTGTACGTGGGAGCCAACGCCGTGGACTATTCCGGATACCCGGATTGCCGTCCGGCCTTCGTTGAGGCCTTTCGTGACCTGGCGCAGGTCGCTACTCGCAGTGGCGTGGAAGGCGTGGCCTGGGAAGTGCGGGCCCCGCTGATGCATCGGTCCAAGGCGGAGATTATCCGCGCGGGGGTCGACCTCGGGGTCGATTACAGTCAGACCGTCAGTTGTTATCAGGCGGATCACGATGGCCGCGCCTGCGGCCAGTGCGACAGTTGCCGTATCCGGCGCGAGGGCTTCGCGGCCGCTGGCGTGCCCGATCCCACCCGCTATATCACCGCCTGAGCGGCCGCCGGCGGCCACTGCGCGACCCCGGAATGAAAAGCAGGTCGAACTCGTCTAGCGTCCGATGTATGCTGCGCACCCTTTGGGTGCAGGCGTGTCCTGAAACCTTTCATCGAGAGGAAACGCAATGGAATTCTCCAGTTTCTCAACCGCTGCGATGGCGTTCCTGGGAGGTACGTTCATCCTTGCCTTCATCATGGGGGCCGTGGCGAACAAGACCAATTTCTGCACCATGGGCGCCGTTTCCGACTGGGTGAACATGGGGGATACCGGGCGCATGCGCTCCTGGTTGCTGGCGATCGCGGTGGCTATGCTGGGGGTCAGTACCCTCGAATTCTTCGGCGTCCTGAGCGCCGAGGGTTCCTTCCCTCCCTATCGGATGGAAAACCTGAACTGGCTCGGTCACGTGCTGGGTGGCTTCCTGTTCGGTATCGGCATGACGTACGGCTCGGGCTGCGGTAACAAGACCCTGGTGCGTGTCGGTGGCGGTAACATCAAGTCGGTGATGGTGATGATCCTGATCGGCGTGGTGGCTTACCTCCTGCTCAGCACCCAGCCGGTGTTCGGTACCGGGCAGACCCTGAACCAGTTGCTATTCGGCTGGATGGGTAACACCTCCATCACCCTCTCCGGTGGCCAGGATCTCGGCTCCATTGTCGCCGGCGACAACGCCACTGGCGCCCGTCTGGTGCTGGGGCTGCTGATTGGTGTGCTGCTGCTGGCCCTGATCTTCAAGGCTGCAGACTTTCGCAAGAGCTTCGACAATATCCTGGGTGGTCTGGTCATCGGCCTCGTGGTGGTGGGTGCCTGGTGGCTGACCAGCAACGTGCAGATCGCGGACGACATGGGTGATACCTATACCCCGACCGCCTATCTGAGCGATTGGGAATTCCTCGGCGAGCCGGGAGAAGACCGTCCGGCCGACCAGGTGCGGTTCTGGGAAAACCAGTCGTTTACGTTCATCGCGCCGATGGGCCAGAGCGTGGGCTATGTGAAGGAAGGCTTTGATAGCCGCTTCCTGTACTTCGGTGTGGTCGCGCTGGCGGGGGTGATCCTGGGGTCGTTCTTCTGGGCCCTGATCTCGCGCAGCTTCCGCATCGAATGGTTCTCGTCCTTCCGTGACTTCGGGAACCACTTCGTTGGCGGCATCCTGATGGGGGTGGGCGGCATCCTCGCGATGGGCTGTACCGTGGGGCAGGCAATCACCGGGGTTTCGACGCTTGCGCTTGGTGGTTTCCTGACCTTCGCCTTCATCGTGTTCGGCTCTGCGCTGACAATGAAGATCCAGTACTACAAGATGGTCTACGAAGACGAGGCCACCTTCGGCAAGGCCCTGGTCACCTCGCTGGTGGACATGAAGCTGCTGCCGGGGGGTATGCGTAAGCTGGAAGCCATCTGACGGGGTCGCGGCGGGGGAAATGCCTTGCGTTTTCCCCGCCGGGCCGTAAACTACGCGACGCAGGTGGTTCGGCAATCCGGCCCCTGCCAGGCAGGATGGTCGGGCGGTGCCCCCGGGGCGGCGTCGGACCAGGACGAGACGGGTCGTTAGCTCAGTTGGTAGAGCAGTTGGCTTTTAACCAATTGGTCGTAGGTTCGAATCCTACACGACCCACCATCTTTCCGGTCCCCGGACCGGCACAAGGGCCCGTTCATACGGGCCTTTTGTGTTTGTGGGCGGGGAACACGCTAGAATGGACGGTTGTTGCGCGGTAATCGCGCGCGAGACGAGCGTTTTCTGCAAGATCGCGAAAGTGGCGGAACTGGTAGACGCGCTGGGTTTAGGTCCCAGTGGGGTAAAACCCGTGAGAGTTCGAGTCTCTCCTTTCGCACCACCGTTCGCATTCCTACAAGCCATGAAGGTTACCACTGCGATCGGCAGGGATGACCGATATTCGAACTATGACGAGGCCCTCCATGCAAGTTTCTGTTGAAGCCACCGGCAACCTGGAACGCAAGATGACCATCCAGGTCCCCTCCGAGCGGGTCGACACCGAGGTCGACAATCGCCTGAAGTCCCTCGCCAAGCGGGTCAAGCTGGACGGTTTCCGCCCGGGCAAGGTCCCGCTGAAGGTGGTGCGTCAGCGCTACGGTTCCGGGGTCTATCAGGAAGTCCTGAGCGAGGTCCTGCAGGAGAGCTATCGCGAGGCGGTGCAGCAGGAAGGGCTGGAGCCGGCGGGGAATCCGAGCATCGAGCCGACCTCTCTCGAGGGCGGTGATGCGATCGAGTTCACCGCCAGTTTCCAGGTGTTCCCGGAAGTGGAAGTCGCCGACTTGTCGGGCGCCGAGATCGAACGTCTGGACGCGGAGGTCGCGGAGGAGGACATCGAGCGCGTAATCGATTCCCTGCGCGAACAGCACAAGGACTGGGCCGAAGTCACGCGTGAGGCGCAGGAAGGCGATCGCATCACGCTGGACTTTGCCGGCAGCGTCGATGGCGAGGCGTTCGAGGGTGGCAAGGCCGAGGACTTCCAGATCGAGGTGGGTTCCGGTCGCCTGCTCGAAGACTTCGAAAAGCAGCTCAAGGGCGTGAAGGCCGGCGAAGAGCCGACCATTGATGTCACCTTCCCGGAGGACTACCCGGCCGAACACCTGAAGGGCAAGACCGCGCAGTTCGCCCTTGCCATCAAGAAGGTCGAAGAACCGAAGCTGCCGGAGGTCGACGCGGCGTTTGCGCAGAAATTTGGCATCGAGGATGGCTCGGTGGAGCAACTTCGCGCCGATGTGCGGTCGAATATGGAACGCGAGTTGAACCAGGCGCTGAAGGGCAAGGTCAAGAACCAGGTAATGGAAGTGATTGTTGAACGCCACGGTTTTGATCTGCCGGATGCACTGGTGAAGTCCGAGATCAACCGCCTGCGCGAGGAGGCGGAGAAGCGTTTCGGCGGTGCCCAGCAAAGCCAGCCGCTTCCCGACAGCCTGTTCGAAGACGAGGCCAAACGTCGCGTGCGCCTGGGCCTTGCCCTGCGCGCGATTATTGAGCAGAAGGGCTTCGAGGTGGACGCCGACCGCGTGGAGCGCGACCTTGAAGAGATGGCGGCCACCTACGAGGATCCGGAAGAGGTGAAGAACTATTACCGTTCCAACCCGCAGGCGAAGAGCAACCTGGAGTCGCTGGTGCTGGAAGATCAGGTGGTCGACTGGGTGGTCGAGCAGGCTGCGGTTACCGCGAAGAAGTCCAGCTTCCAGGACGTCATGAACCCGAACAAGGAGTCGACTGAATGAGCCAAGACATGGCCGATCAGGGTGCGCTGCACACCCAGGGGCTGAACCTGGTGCCGATGGTGGTCGAACAGACCGCCCGCGGTGAACGCGCCTACGACATCTATTCCCGCCTGCTGAAGGACCGGGTGATCTTCTGTGTGGGTCCGGTCGAGGACTACATGGCCAATGTGATCGTGGCCCAGATGCTGTTTCTCGAGTCGGAAAACCCGGACAAGGAGATCAGCCTGTACATCAACTCCCCGGGCGGCGCGGTGACGGCCGGCATGGCGATCTACGACACCATGCAGTTCATCAAGCCGGAGGTGAACACCCTGTGCGTAGGCCAGGCGGCCAGCATGGGGGCAGTGCTGCTGGCGGGCGGGGCCCCCGGCAAGCGCCACGCGCTGCCGCATTCGCGGGTGATGATCCACCAGCCGCTGGGTGGTTTCCAGGGCCAGGCATCCGATATCGATATCCATGCCCGCGAGATCCTGAAGATCCGTGCAGAGCTGAACCGCGTGCTCGCCCACCACACCGGCCAGCCGGTGGAGAAGATCGAACAGGATACCGATCGTGACCGTTTCCTGACCGCAGACGATGCGAAGGAATATGGCCTGATCGACCATGTGCTGACCCACCGCAGCTCCGCGGACGCCTGATCCCGGTCGTCCGCGCCCGCGCCCCGGTACCCGGGGCGAGGCCTCAATACCGGACTCCAGTTCGGCCCGTTTGCAACCGCCTGCCAAACGGGGCATGTTCTGAAGAACACTGAAATCGCAACCGAGGCAAACGGATGAGCGACGAAACAACCCCCTCCGCTGACGGCAAGCTCCTGTACTGTTCTTTCTGCGGAAAGAGCCAGCACGAGGTGCGCAAGCTGATTGCCGGGCCATCCGTATTCATCTGCGACGAGTGCGTTGAGCTGTGCAACGACATCATCCGCGAGGAGATGCAGGAGGCCGGCCACGCCGAGCGGGATTCCCTGCCTACGCCGCACGAGATCCGCGCCATTCTCGATGACTACGTGATTGGCCAGAACTCGGCCAAGAAGATCCTGTCCGTCGCCGTCTACAACCACTACAAGCGGTTGCAGGCCAAGGCCGGCAAGGACGACGTCGAGCTGTCCAAGTCGAACATCATGCTGATCGGCCCGACCGGCTCCGGCAAGACTCTGCTGGCGGAGACCCTGGCGCGGGTGCTGAATGTTCCGTTCACCATCGCCGATGCGACCACGCTGACCGAGGCCGGTTACGTGGGCGAAGATGTCGAGAACATCATCCAGAAGCTGCTGCAGAAGTGCGACTACGACGTGGAAAAGGCCGAGAACGGCATTGTCTACATCGACGAGATCGACAAGGTCTCGCGCAAGTCGGACAACCCCTCGATTACCCGTGACGTGTCGGGCGAGGGTGTGCAGCAGGCCCTGCTGAAACTGATCGAGGGCACCACGGCCTCGGTGCCGCCGCAGGGCGGGCGTAAACATCCGCAACAGGAATTCCTGCAGGTGGATACCAGCAATATCCTGTTCATCTGTGGCGGGGCCTTCTCGGGACTTGAGAAGGTCATCCAGCAGCGCGCGGAGAAGGGCGGCATTGGTTTTGGCGCCGAGCTGCGCACCACCGAGGCAGCCAAGTCGGGCGGCCAGTGGTTGAAGCAGCTGGAGGCCGACGACCTGGTGCGCTACGGCCTGATCCCCGAGTTCGTGGGCCGTCTGCCGGTACAGGCGACGCTGGAAGAGCTGGATGAAGACGCCCTGATCACCATTCTGACGCAGCCGAAGAATGCCCTGGTCAAGCAGTATGCCCGCCTGTCCGAGATGGAGGGCGTGGAACTCGAATTCCGCGACGATGCCCTGTCCGCAATCGCGCACAAGGCGATGGAGCGCAAGACCGGGGCCCGTGGTCTGCGTACCATCATGGAGAACATCCTGCTCGACACCATGTACGAGCTGCCTTCAATGGAAGGCGTCAGCAAGGTGGTGATCGACGAGGCGGTGATCCGCGGCGATGCCGAACCCTATCTGGTCTACGAGAACGACTCGTTTGCCCAGAAGAAGGCGTCCGCGGATTCCTGACGGGAAGTGTCGCAGCATCCTTGAAAAAGGGTGCTGCTGCCCCCACTTCCTTCCGTACATTCGTCCAGCCCTGAGGGGGCAACATGACCGATACCCATACCTCCCAGAACGAGGTGGACTCCCCCGTCAAGCGCGTCGCGGTGCTGCCGTTGCGCGATGTCGTGGTCTATCCCCACATGGTCATCCCGCTGTTCGTCGGTCGCGAGAAGTCGATCCGGGCACTGGATTCGGCCATGGCCGAGAACAAGCAGGTAATGCTCGTGGCGCAGAAAAGCGCCGAGGTCGACGAGCCCGAGGTGGCTGATCTGCACGAGATCGGCACGCTGGGCAACATCCTGCAGTTACTGCGTCTCCCCGACGGCACCATCAAGGTGCTGGTGGAGGGGGCCCAGCGTGCCCGCGTGATGGATGTGTCCACCACCGGGGATGCGGAGAAGGAGGAGGACTACTTTGTCTCCGATATCCGGCTGATCGACGAGGAGTATGACAGCGAGGACAAGGAACTCGAGGTCCTCGGTCGCTCTGCGCTGAACCAGTTCGAGCAGTACATCAAGCTGAACAAGAAGGTCCCGCCGGAGATCCTGACCTCGCTGGCCGGGATCGACGACACCTCGCGTCTGGCCGACACCATTGCCGCGCACATGTCCCTGAAGCTCGAGGAGAAGCAGCAGGTCCTCGAGATTGCCAACGTGCGCGAACGCCTGGAACACCTGGTTGCCAAGATCGAGGGTGAGATGGACGTGCTGCAGATCGAGAAGAAGATCCGCGGCCGCGTGAAGCAGCAGATGGAGAAGTCCCAGCGCGAGTACTACCTGAATGAGCAGATGAAGGCCATTCAGAAGGAGCTGGGCGATCTTGAGGACGCACCGAACGAACAGGAAGACCTGGCCGAGAAGATCGAGAAGGCCGGGATGCCGGAGGAGGCCAGGAAGAAGGCCACCGCCGAGCTGAACAAGCTGAAGATGATGTCGCCGATGTCGGCCGAGGCCACTGTCGTGCGCAGCTACATCGACTGGCTGGTCAATGTCCCGTGGAAGAAGAAGACCCGGGTCAGCAAGGATCTGGCGCGCGCGGAAAAGATCCTCAACGAGGATCACTATGGCCTGGAAGAGGTCAAGGAACGCATCCTCGAGTACCTTGCCGTGCAGTCGCGGGTACGCAAGCTGAAGGGGCCGATCCTGTGTCTGGTGGGTCCGCCGGGTGTCGGCAAGACCTCGCTGGGGCAGTCCATCGCCCGTGCGACCAACCGCAAGTTCATGCGCATGGCGCTGGGCGGGGTGCGCGACGAGGCCGAGATCCGCGGCCACCGCCGCACCTACATCGGCTCGCTGCCGGGCAAGATCATCCAGAACCTGTCCAAGGTCGGGGTGCGCAACCCGCTGTTCCTGCTCGACGAGATCGACAAGATGGCGATGGATTTCCGCGGAGACCCCGCCTCGGCCATGCTCGAGGTACTGGATCCGGAGCAGAACCACACCTTCAGCGACCACTATCTGGAGGTCGATTTCGACCTGTCCGACGTGATGTTCGTGGCCACGGCCAACAGCATGCACATCCCCGGCCCGCTGCTGGATCGCATGGAGGTCATCCGCCTGTCGGGCTACACCGAGGACGAGAAGGTCAACATCGCCCACAACTATCTGCTGAACAAGCAGATCAAGGCCAACGGACTCAAGCCCGACGAGATTCATATCTCGGATGCCGCCGTGCGTGACATGGTGCGCTATTACACCCGCGAGGCGGGTGTGCGTTCGCTGGAACGCGAAATCGCGAAGGTCTGCCGCAAGGTGGCCAAGCAGCGCTTGCTGGCCAGCGAAAAGGAACGCTCCCGGACCACCTCGGTGACCCCGAAGGCCCTGGAGAAATATCTCGGTGTGCGTCGCTTCCGCTTTGGCCTGGCCGAGGAGAACGACCAGATCGGTCAGGTGACGGGGCTGGCCTGGACCGAGGTTGGGGGCGAGCTGCTGACCATCGAAGCCAGCGTCGTGCCGGGCAAGGGCAAGACGCAGCAGACCGGGAAACTGGGCGATGTGATGCAGGAATCCATCCACGCGGCCCTCACCGTCGTGCGTTCGCGGGCCGAGGCGCTGGGCCTGGACGAAGGCTTTCACGAGAAGAAGGACCTGCATATCCATGTTCCCGAGGGCGCGACGCCGAAGGATGGCCCCTCGGCAGGTATCGGGATGTGTACGGCCATCGTCTCGGCATTGACCGGAATCCCGGTACGCGCCGACGTCGCGATGACCGGCGAGATTACCCTTCGGGGGCAGGTCTTGCCCATCGGTGGTCTCAAGGAAAAGCTGCTGGCTGCGCATCGGGGCGGCATCCGCACGGTCCTGATCCCAGAAGAAAACGAAAAGGACCTGGTGGATATCCCGAAAAACATCAAGCAGAAGCTCGATATTCGGCCGGTCCGCTGGATCGACGAGGTGCTGGAAGTGGCCCTTGTTCACATGCCGGAGGGAAAACCGAGCGGCCACCCGGAAAAGGTCGAGGAAGTGGTGAAGCCAGCCAAGGAATCCGGGCGTCGACGGGTGCGTCATCACTAAGCGTCTGTAATGGTGCAGGAACCGCGAGGCCGGTTTTTCTCTGGTGTCACGGTTCCTGCGCGCATTCGTTTGTACGGGTTCAGTGATGGCATCCGTTCCCCGTTTGACTCACTTTCGGGGGGCTTGCTATAACCCCATCCGAACCATCTGATTTCATGACGCAGGGCAGGGGCGGGGCCATGGAGCCAAGCGCCCTGGTTGTTGTAAGCTATTGCTCGTCCCGCAGACAGCCTGAGTCACCACTGAGATAAGGAAGTACTTCATGAATAAATCCGAACTGATCGACGCCATCGCGGCGGAAGCCGATGTACCCAAGGCCCAGGCCGGCCGGGTCGTGGATGCCATGGTGAGCGTCGTGGGTGATACCCTCGCCAAGGGTGACCAGGTGTCCCTGGTTGGTTTTGGGACCTTCCTGGTGCGCGAGCGTGAAGCGCGCACGGGCCGCAATCCGCGCACGGGTCAGACGATTCAGATCGCCGCTTCGAAAACTCCTTCGTTCAAGGCTGGTAAAGCGCTCAAGGATCGAGTAAACTGATACGCTTTATCGGGTGCTTAGCTCAGTTGGTAGAGCGTCGCCCTTACAAGGCGAATGTCGGCGGTTCGAACCCGTCAGCACCCACCAAGTGCAACTCCGCTTACGGTTGCACTGCAGGAAGAATTCGGAGCGGTAGTTCAGTTGGTTAGAATACCGGCCTGTCACGCCGGGGGTCGCGGGTTCGAGTCCCGTCCGCTCCGCCAACACCGAAAAAGGCGCCCATGTGGCGCCTTTTTCTTTTTCAGCGACCACGAGCCACACGCCGCCGCGACGAAGGTTGAGGACGAAAACCTTCTCAGGGAGGCAGGAAGGGGTTTGACGGGGGCGTTTGACTGCGGGCGGCGGGTCGGCAGGCGCTCTCCGCGCAATCCGTCCATAACGAAAGGACCTCCCTGCCTTCCTGTGAATGGCCCTTGCGCTTCATCGCGGCGGCGTGTGCTGTGTGGTAGACAACTGACCTCTGGTGCAAGCGAAGACGCGCGCGGGCGCGCCTGCTACCATCGGCGGCTGATTCCCGATTGCCTTCCCACGGCGGAGTGAGCAGAGACCATCATGTTGCAAGCGATTCGTGACCGCGCCAGCGGCTGGCTGGCCTATGTAATCATCGGCCTGATCACCATTCCCTTTGCCCTCTGGGGCCTGGGCGAGTATTTCGGGGGTGCCGGCCCGCTGGTGGCGGCCGAGGTGAACGGCACGGATATCGCGGTGCGGGATGTCCACCAGGAGGCTCGGGCGCAGCGCGACGAGATGGCGCGGATGTTCGGGGGCGAGATCCCCGACGACGTACTCGATGAAGATGGCATCCGGATGCAGGCTCTGGAAACCCTGATTCGCCGGGAGTTGCTGCGTCAGGCCGCGGATTCGGCTGGCTTCAAGGCGGCCGGGGACAGCGTGCTGCGCGAGATTCGTGGGATGCAGGTCTTCCAGGAAGACGGGCGCTTCAGTCGCGAGCGTTACGGGCAGCTGTTGAGTGCCCAGCGCATTAGCCCGGCGGACTTCGAGCGGGATATTGCCCACAGCATCGTGATGTCGCAGATTCAGCGCGGCATTCAGGCCACCGGGGTGGTGGACACGGCGGTGGTGGATGATTACAGCCGGCTGCGTAATCAGACCCGGGTGGCGAGCTGGCGTCTCTTCCGTGCTGCAGATTTCGATCGCCCGGATGTGGTCGATGAAGATGCAATTCGGGACTTTTACGAGCGCAACCCCGATGAGTTTTCGACCACGGAGCGGGTGCGGGTGCAATACCTGCGTCTGGACCCGGAAGGCCTGGAGGCCGCGGTCGAACTGAGCGAGGACGATATCCGAGAACACTATCAGTTGAACCGGAGTCGCTACGAGGAGCCGGAACTGCGGGATGTGCGTCAGATTCGCATTCAGGATACCGATGCCGACGGCGAGGCCCGTATCCGCGAGCTGCGCGAGCGCCTGGATGCGGGCGAGGACTTTGCCGAACTGGCCGAGGCGTACTCCGAGGACAGTCTGACCGCCGATCGTGGTGGGCGCATGGGCGAGGTCGCGCGTGGCGATCTCGACTCCACCCTTGAGACTATTATTTTTACCCTGCCCGAGGGTCTGATAAGCCAGCCGGTCCGTACGGATCGTGGCTGGTTCATCCTCGAGGTCACGGGGATCGAGGCGGCCCGCCCGCAGCCGTTCGAGGAAGTACGGGATGATGTGGAGCGGGACCTGCGCGACCGCACGGCCGAACAGATGCAGATCGACGCGCTGGATGACCTGATGGCGCTGACCGTGGAATATGCGGACAGCCTCGAGCCGGCAGCTGATGCCACCGGGCTCCGGATTCAGACCAGTGAATGGTTCACGCGGGCCTCCGGCGACGGTATTGCCGCGCACCGCTCGATTCGCAATGCCGCGTTTGCGCCGCGGGTGCTGGAGGATGGCGGCAACAGTGAGGTGGTCGATCTGCAGGATGGCTCGACGGTGGTCCTGCGTGTCGACGCTCACGAGCCGTCAGAGGTGCGTCCGCTGGAGGCGGTGGCGGATACGATCCGCGAGCGCCTGCAAAGCCAGGCGGCGGCCGAGGCCGCACAGGCCGAGGGCGAGGCGCTGATCGAGCGCCTGCGTGACGCTGAGGACTGGAGTGCGGTGGCCGAGGGCGCTGACTGGCAGCGGTCGGTCGAGGTCACACGTGCACAGGCCGCCGATCTGCCGCGAGGGCTGCAGGAACACTTGTTCCGCATGCCGGCACCGGCCGAGGGCGACGTCGAGATTGCCGGCAGCCGGGTGGGGGATGGCCACTTCGCGGTGACCGTGCTGGAGTCGGTGCGTATGGGGGATGATCAAGTGACGCCCGCCGCCCGGCAGCAAGCCCGGGATCAGCTCGAGAATGCCTATGCCAGTGCCGAATTCCGGGCCTATCTCGCCTGGCTGGAAGACCAGGCGGATATCGAGCGCTTCCCGCGCGCGCTGGAATAGATCGGGGCGTGCAGCGAGGAGCCGGATAGGGCGGCCGCACGGCACGCTCCGGTAGTTGTCCCGCGCTGATCCGGCTGCCTGTCCGGAATAAAAAAAGCCCGGCCCGCTTATGCGGTGCCGGGCTTTTTTGTGCCTGCGGCAGGTGTTGCGTGCGGCCTATTTGTCGAGACCGATCTCGGCCGCGCCCAGACCCACGGTGCTGTAGCCGGAGTCGACGTGCATGACCTCGCCGGTGATGCCGGACGCCAGATCGGAGCAGAGAAAGGCCCCGGCATTGCCGACCTGGTCGATCGTGACGTTGCGGCGCAGCGGGGCGTTGGCCTCGACATGGTCGAGGATGCGGCGGAATTCGCCGATGCCGGCGGCTGCCAGGGTCCGGATGGGGCCGGCGGAGATGGCGTTTACGCGGGTGCTTTCCGGCCCCAGGGTATAGGAGAGGTAACGCACATTGGCTTCAAGGCTGGCCTTGGCCAGGCCCATTACATTGTAGTTGGGCATCGCCTTTTCGGCACCGAGATAGCTCAGCGTCAGGATGGAGGCATCGCGATCTTTCATCATCCCGCGCCCGGCCTTGGCCAGCGCAGCGAGGCTGTAGGAGCTGACATCATGCGCGATGCGGAAGCCGTCGCGGGTCATGTTGTCGAGGAAATCCCCTTCCAGTTGTTCCTTCGGTGCGAAGGCCACCGAATGCACCAGGATGTCGAGCCCGTCCCAGTAATCGTCCAGGTGTTCGAACACCTGTTCGATCTCGCGATCGTCCTCCACGTTGCAGGGCACGAGGATGTCGGAGTCGAAGTCCGCAACGATCTTCTCGACGCGGTCGCGCAGGCGCTCGTTCTGGTAGGTGAACGCGAGTTCCGCACCCTCGCGGTGCATCGCCGCGGCAATGCCGTAAGCGATGGAACGGTTGCTGGCCACGCCGACGATCAGGGCGCGCTTGCCTTTCAGAAACCCCATTTGCAACTCCTTGTGTTGAGCATTCGGTGTCGATGCACCCGGGAGCCTGCCGGATTCGGGCCTGGTGTGCTACGCGTAAGCAGGGAGGGCTTTTGCGTGCTTTCGATCGTTACATAGTCTTCACTATGCGCCTTGAGAGACCGAAAAAGGGTCTTGCTCTCCTGTCCCGCGCTCGCGACGATCGCCCAGACCCGGCAGGCTCCTGAACGGGCGGTCTCGACAGCGCCCGATGGCGGGGGAACCGCCTTCGAACGCGACTGTCTCGGGATCATACCGATGTGCCCGGGGTCCGGCCAGCACCCGTCGAGGGCGGCGCCGTGGACTGCTATAGTGCCGAACAGCGTGTCGCCGCCGGGTATGTGCCGCCGTGAAACTGGAGGTCCTGTGAGTCGTCATTTTGGTTGGATCATCACCCTGATCGTCCTCGGCATCCTGCTGCTGCTGGTGATGGTGCAGGTGGATCGCCAGTGGCAGCGCATGGCGGCGATGCAGAGCACCATGACGGAACAGGCGCGGGACCTGCGCGCCCTGCGTCGCAGCCTGCAGAGCCTGGAGGGGGATCTGGCCTCCGGCCGCTTCGCCGGGGCCGAAGCCGGACAGGCGCCGCAGGACGATGCGGTACCCTCGGCCTTCCGGCGCGCAGCCGAGGCTGCGACCGCGGAGGACTACGCCGAGGGCGACTGGCTGGTGCGGGCCTTTGGAACCGGCCTGGCCACCATTACGCCGTATGTATCCTCCGACGCTTATGCCTCCGAGGTGCAGGGCTATGTGATGGAATCGCTGGTGCAGCGTGATCCCGAGTCGCTGGAATGGCAGGGCCTGCTGGCCGAATCCTGGGAATTCGACGACAGCGGTACCGAGCTGACTTTCCGCCTGCGTCCGGGGCTGCAGTTTTCCGACGGCGAGCCGCTGACCGCTGCGGACGTGGAGTTTACCTTCGACTTCGTGATGACCGATGCCATCGCGGTACCGCGGGCGCGGGCCTCCCTGGAGAAGGTCGAGTCGGTGGAGGCGCTGGACGAGCGCCGCGTGCGCTTCGTGTTTGAGGAGCCCTTCTTCGACGCGGTGCGGGTAGCCGGTGGCCTGGACGTGCTGCCAAAGCATTTCTACGAGCGCTACCTGAATGAGCCCGAGACCTTCAACGAATCGCGCGGCATCCTGCTCGGGTCCGGCCCCTACCGGATGGAAGACCCCAAAGGCTGGACGCCGGATGCCGGGCGGGTCGAGCTGGAACGCAATCCGCGCTACTGGGGGCCGGTGGAGCCGCCCTTCGATCGCCTGGTGTGGCGGGTGATCCAGAATGACTCGGCGCGGCTGACCACCTTCCGCAACCGCGATATCGATGTCTATGGCGCGCGCCCGCGCGAGTATGCGCGGCTGCGCGATGACGAGGCCCTGCGCGAACGCGCCGACGCCTTCGAGTACATGAGCCCGACCGCCGGCTATTCCTATATCGCCTGGAACCAGAAGCGCGATGGCGAGCCGACCCGCTTCGCGGATCCCCGGGTGCGCCGCGCGATGAGCTACCTGACGGACGTCGACCGGCTGATCGAGGAGGTGATGCTGGGATATGCGGAACGTGCGATCAGTCCGTTCAGCCCGCGCAGTGACCAGCACAACCCCGAGCTGGACCCGATTCCCTACAATGTCGAGCGCGCGCTGGAACTGCTGGCCGAGGCCGGCTACCGCGAGAAGAACCGGGACGGGGTGCTGGTCAACGCGGATGGCGAGTCGTTCTCCTTTGACCTGGTGTACTTCCAGGATAACGAGGACACCCGGCGCATCGCCCTGTTCCTGCGCGATCTCTATGCCCGCGCCGGGGTCGAGATGCGCCCGCAGCCGACCGAGTGGTCCGTGATGCTGGAGCGGCTCAGCCGCCAGGACTTCGATGCCATCACCCTGGGCTGGACCAGCGGGGTGGAGGTGGACATCTACCAGATGTTCCACTCCAGTCAGACCGTCTCCGGCGGGGACAACTTCATCCATTACCAGAACCCCGAGCTGGACGCGGTGATCGAGGCGGCCCGCGGCGAGGTGGACGAGGCCGCGCGCATGGGGCACTGGCGCGAGGCTGAACGCATCCTGGTCGAAGATCAGCCCTACACCTTCCTGATGCGGCGCCAGACCCTGGCCTTCATCGACCGGCGTATCCGCAACCTCGAGCAGACCGCACTGGGTCTGAACCTCGGGTTCGTTCCGGTGGAGATCTATGTCCCCTTCGACCAGCAGCGTTACGGGCAGTAGGGCGGTGTACCCCGGGCGCCTGTCGGGCCGGCACGCCGCGCGATGCTGACCTATATCCTGCGGCGGCTGTTGCTGATGGTGCCGACCCTGTTCGGCATCACCGTGGTGGTGTTCACGGTTATGGCGGCCGCGCCCGGCGGGATCAGCGCGCTGACCCTGGTCGAGGGCCAGGGCCTGGAGCCGCAGGCGCAGAAGGCGATGGAGGAGTACTACAACCGCCTCTACGGTCTGGATCAGCCGCCACCGGTGCAGTTCGGACGCTGGCTGAACAACATCTCCCCGATCGGCTTTGCGCAGGACGAGGACGGCTCGCTCACCGGCTGGCCGCACCTGAAGGCCCCGAACCTGGGTACCAGTTTCCGCTACGGTCGGCCGGTGGCCGACCTGATCGCGGAGCGATTGCCGATCACTTTGCTGCTGAACGTGCTGTCGATCCCGCTGATCTACCTGATCGCGGTCGCGGTCGGGGTGCGCGCGGCCACGCGCCATGGCGAGGCCTTCGATTCGCAGTCCGGGGTGGTGCTGCTGGCGTTGTGGTCGGTACCGACCATGCTGGCCGGGGTGCTGTTGATCGGCTTCTTCGCATCGGACCAGTTCTGGCAGTGGTTCCCCACCGGCGGGCTCAGTCAGCGCGCGGCCCTGGACATGACCTTCCTGCCCACGGTGGAGGTGGTCTGGGCGCTGCCGCTGCTGCTGGTGCTGCCGTTTCTGGGGGCGGCGCTTGGCCTCTATCTGGCGCGCCATCTGCCCGCCCTGATTCGGGGTGGGCTGGGCGCAGCAATCGGGGCGGTCTGCGGCTGGTTGATGTTCCGCGATCTGGCCGTGGCCGGGGCCATCAGTACCACGGTCGCGGTCGGGATCGGGCTCGTGGTGGGCGGGCTGATGGCGCACAGCGACTGGGGCGTGCTACGCGGCTTCTATCTGGCGACCGCCGGCCTCGGGGCCGGACTGGCACTCGCGCTTGGCCTCGCGCCCGGCGAGATGGTGCCGGGCTTCCTGCTGGATCGGGCCTGGCACCTGGTGCTGCCGGTGCTGTGCCTGTCCTACGGCGGGCTCGCCTTTCTCGCCAAGCTGTCGCGTTCGGCGGTGCTGGAGAACTTGACCTCGGACTACGCGCGCACCGCCCGGGCCAAGGGCGTGTCCGAGCACGACGTGCTGTGGCGTCATGTGTTTCGCAATTCGCTGCTGCCGCTGATTACCGTGTCCGCAACCCTGTTGCCGTCACTGCTGGCCGGCTCGGTGATCGTGGAGGCGATCTTCTCCATCGACGGCATGGGCAAGCTCGCGGTGGAGGCGGTGCAGACCCGGGACCGCGAACTGGTGCTGTCGATTACCCTGATCTCCGGCGTGCTGACCCTGGTGGGCTATCTGCTGGCGGATCTGGCCTACGCCATCGTCGACCCGCGGGTGAACTATGACTGAGGCCGTGCGCGACCCGGATGCCGACCGCCGCAGCCGATCCTGGGCCCGGCGCGTCGTGGGCGAGGTCCTGCTGCGCTGGGGCGCGCGCCTGGGCATCGCCTGGATCGCGCTGCTGACCCTGATCGCGGTGCTGGCCCCGCTGCTGGCCAATTCGCACCCGCTGCTGCTGCAGACCGCCGATGGCGACTGGGCCGCGCCGTTTCTGCGCTATCTGAGCGCCGCCGACGTGACCCTGTTCGGCATGCTGCTGCTGGCGGCTCTGTTCTGGGCCGTGCCCGGCCGACCCTGGCGGCGCCTGCTGCTGTGGGGCCTGCTCAGTGCGATCCTGGGCGCGGTGGCCTGGCAGACGGTATCGCCACCGTCGCTGGTGGTCTACGAGCAGTATCGCGAGGCCGAGGCAGCCGGCGCCTACCAGGCGGTGATCCGGGCACCGATCCCGTATTCCGCGCGCGACTACCTGCGCGACTACGCCGATACCGGCCTGGAGGCCCCGCGCGAGGTCCCCGATCGGGTGCACTGGTTCGGCACCGACGACAACGGCGCCGACGTGCTCTCGCGCATGATCCATGCCTCGCGTATCGCGCTGTCCATCGGCTTCATCGCCACCGGTATCGCGCTCGGGATCGGCGTGATCCTGGGCGGGCTGATGGGCTACTTCTCCGGCATCGTGGACATCATCGGCATGCGCCTGGTGGAAATCTTCGAGGCGATCCCGACCCTGTTCCTGCTGCTGACCTTCGTCGCCTTCTTCGGGCGCTCGCTGTACCTGATGATGCTGATCATCGGGCTGACCTCGTGGTCCGGCTATGCGCGCTACGTGCGTGCCGAGTTCCTGCGCCTGCGCCAGCAGGACTTTGTGCAGGGAGCGATCGCCTCCGGGCTGTCGCTGCCGTCGATCCTGTTCCGGCATATGCTGCCCAATGGCATCGCCCCGATCCTGGTGGCGGCGAGCTTTGGCGTGGCCTCCGCGATCCTGGCCGAGGCCACGCTCTCGTTCCTCGGTCTGGGCCTGGTGGACGAGCCCTCCTGGGGGCAGATGCTGAACCAGGCGGTGCAGAGCTCCACCTTCAACTGGTGGATGGCCGCGTTCCCCGGCGGGGCCATCTTCCTGACCGTGTTCGCCTATAACCTGATCGGCGAGGCCTTGCGGGATGCGGTGGACCCGCATGCCCGCTCCGCGGCGCGCAGCCGCAACCGCGCCACCCCGGCGGCCGGCGCCGGGGGCGCGACTCGCGGCGGGGTGCGCTGATCATGCTGGAGGTGAAGAACCTGCAGATCCGCCACCGCGACAGCGAGGCGCCCCTGGTGGAGGCCGCCAGCTTCTCCATCCGCGGGGGCGAGCTGTTCGCGCTGGTCGGCGAGTCCGGTTCCGGCAAGTCGATCACCGCGCTGGCGATCATGCGCCTGCTGGATGGCGGCTTCCAGCGGCCGTCGGGCGAGGTCTGGCTGGCCGGACGCGAGGGGCGCCAGGAGCTGCTGGGTCTGCCGGATGCGGTAATGCAGTCGGTGCGCGGCGACCGCATCGGCATGATCTTTCAGGAACCGATGACCTCGCTGAACCCGGTGTTGACCATCGGCGATCAGATCGAGGAGGTGCTGCGCCTGCACCGCCCGCAGATGGATGCTGCCGCGCGCGCGGCGCGCACCCTGGAGGTGCTGCGCGAGGTGCAGCTGCCGAACCCCGAGCAGCGTCGCGAGGAGTACCCGCACAAGCTCTCCGGCGGCCAGCGCCAGCGGGTGATGATCGCGATGGCGCTGGTGGCCGAGCCGGACCTCTTGATCGCGGACGAACCGACCACCGCACTGGATGTGACCATTCAGGCGGAGATCCTGAAGCTGATCGACCGTCTGCGCGAGCGTAACGGCATGGCGGTGCTGCTGATCACCCACGATTTCGGCGTGGTCGCCTCGGTGGCCGACCGCGTGGCGGTGATGCGCCAGGGCCGCATCGTGGAGCAGGGCGCCTGCCACCCGCTGCTGCGCGACCCGCAGGACGCCTACACCCGCAGGCTGATCGAGGCCCTGCCGGAGAACCTGCCGCCGCTGCCGCCGGTGCCCGGGGCCGGGCGCGAGGCGCTGCTGGAGGTCGCCGGGCTGCAGGTGCACTTCCCGGTGCTCAAGGGCCTGCTGCGGCGCCAGGTGGACGTGGTACGCGCGGTGGATGACGTCTCGTTCGCGCTGGACAACGGCGAGGTGCTGGCGGTGGTCGGCGAGTCCGGCTGCGGCAAGACCACGCTGGGCCGGGCGATCCTGCGCCTGGTCGAGCCGACCGGCGGCGAGATCCGCTACCGTGGCGAGTCGCTGAGCGCGATGCCGCGCAAGGCGCTGCGTCGGCTACGGCGCCACCTGCAGGTGGTGTTCCAGGATCCGGCCTCATCCTTGAACCCGCGCCTGAACGTGATGACCCTGCTGACCGAACCCATGGGCGTGCACGGGATCGGGGCGGATCAGGAAGAGCGCATCGCGATCGCCGGGCAGGTTCTGGAGCAGGTCGCGCTGCCGGAAGATACCCTGTGGCGATACCCGCACGAGTTCTCCGGCGGCCAGCGCCAGCGCATCGCGATTGCCCGTGCCCTGGTGCTGGACCCGGACGTGATCATCTGCGACGAGGTGACCAGTGCGCTGGATGTGTCGGTGCAGGCCGAGGTGTTGCAGATCCTCGGCCGGCTGCGGGTGGACCGGCAGCTGGCGATGATCTTCATCACCCACGACATGGGCGTGGTGGAATACTTCTCCGACCGCATGCTGGTGATGCACGACGGGCGGATGGAGGAGATCGGCGCGACCGCGGAGGTACTGGCCAGTCCAAAGGCCGAATACACGCGCCACTTGTTGAACGCCGTGCCCCGCGTGTCGCGCTACCTCTGATGCCGGGGGGGCGGCGTCCCTTGATGTCGCCACATGAGAACACGGAGACATTCACGATCGTGGTGCCGGGGCAGGGCCGGGCGCAAGGCATAGAAGGTCGCTTGCACTGATCGGGCCGGAGGGCGCTGCCGGGCCATGCACAAATATGGAAAGGGGGCGGTCTCCGTCTGTCCTGTTTACTCCCGTAATCGCGGCCGCCGCCTCCCAGTGTCAGCCCGACCGGAGCGTGGCGGTTATCCGGGAATTTTGTGGTGAAGGGGCCTTGCGACGCGGCCGTGCCGCAGAAGCGATGCTATTTCTGACAGTTGGGGCAGTAGCTGCTGGCGCGCTGTCCGATACGGCGGGTCTGCAGGGTGGTGCCGCAGGTCAGGCAGGGCTCGCCGGCGCGGCCATAGACATGCAGGGACTGGCGGAAATACCCATGCGTGCCGTCTTCGCGCAGGAAGTCCCGCAGGGTGGTGCCGCCCTGTTCAATTGCCTCCGTCAGCACGGCGCGGATATGGAGCACCAGGCGTTCGTATTCGGCCCGGGTCACCCGCCCGGCCGCGCGCCCCGGCCGGATGCCGGCGAGAAACAGTGCCTCGGTCGCGTAGATGTTGCCCACGCCAACCACGATGGCCTGATCCATGATGAAGACCTTCACCGGGCTGCGCCGGGAGCGGCTGCGGCGGAACAGGTAGTCGCCGTCAAATGCCGCATCCAGTGGCTCGGGACCGAGGTCGGCGAGGAGCGGGTGGTGTGTGGGGTCTGCGGGCAGGGGCAGGCAGCAGCCGAAACGGCGTGGGTCATGCAGTCGGACCTGACGGTTGTTGTCCAGGTGCCAGATCAGGTGGTCGTGGCGGCGCAACGGGGTATCAGGTGTGCAGTGACGCAGGCTGCCGGACATGCCCAGGTGTAGCAGCAGGCCGCCCCGGTCGGTATCCAGGAGCAGGTACTTGGCGCGTCGGGTCAGGCTCTGCACGCGAGCACCCGCCAGGTGCTCGGGCAGCGCCTCCGGTACCGGCCAGCGCAGGCGCGCCTCGCGTACCTCCAGGGCACGGATGCTGCGTCCATTCAGCAGCGGTGCAAGGCCGCGTCGGGTGGTTTCGACCTCGGGCAGTTCAGGCATGTACGCCTTCGATCTCCAGCAGCAGTTCGCGCCTGCAGATATCGCCGCGCGCCCATTGCACCACGGGGGGCGGCCACGCATTGCTGAAATGTTCGGCCAGGACCGCAGCGACACAGGCGCGGTCCCCGGGACGGCGCAGGTAGACTCGCAGCCAGCGCGGAGGTGGCAGGTGGCGCCCGGCGGTCTCGTGCAGGGCCCGCAGGTTGGCCAGCGTCTCGCGGGTCTGGGCGGCGACATCGTCGGGATGCCGGCTTTCGTGACCGACGATGCTGGCGGTGCCTGACAGCAGGATCAGTGGGCCACCCGTGGTGTCCAGCCGCGTGGCGCGTGCAAAGGTCGGGCTCTTCGGACTGTAGCGCTCCGGGTAGCGGTAGGCGCTGACCTGGCGCGGGTTTTCCAGTGCCGTAGCCGGGGTGCGGGTCGCGATCAGGTAGATCACCAGCCGCGGCTGGGTGCCGCCAATGGCCGTGGCAGCGGGCATGCCGGTCTGCGGGATTGCAAGGGCCTCCAGGGCGGCGGCGCGCCCGATGCAGAAGGCCTGGTAGCGTTCGAGGCCATCTTCTTCGCCATGGATGTCGCCAAAGAAGTTCCAGATACGCGCCAGGTGTTCGAAACCGCGCGCATGGCAGGCGCTCAGCAGGTCACGGTAGGCCTGTTCGGTCTGGTCGCGCAGGCCATGATCCGGCCCTTCCCAGCTTGCGAACAGGATCTCCGGATATTCGAGCAGCCGCAGAGGGCCCCGACGTTCGGGGCGGGGACTGCCGCGGGTAGTCCAGGACTCGACATAGGCGTCCGGTGCCACCGCCTCCAGGCCGGGATGGATCTCGAGAAGGCCGTCGCGGGTATTGTCGGCACTGGCGGGCGCGCCCAGGTGCACGTGCATGCCGGTATCGGGGTCGCTCGCGGCCTCCGGTAGCAGCCGGCTGCGCAGGTTCAGGGTCATGGCCGGCTATCCTTCCGGGTCCCGGGTCAGTGAGGCCAGCAGGTCTTCGGTCCAGCGCACGGATTCCAGGTACAGATGGCTGGATACTGTGACCGGGACCAGAGCATCTTCGGCCTCCGGCGCGGATGTCGGGTCTTCGAAGGCGGCGATGGTCGACAGCAACGGGGCCAGTGGCCCGCTGCTTTCCAGCAAGGCCTGTTCCATCTCGCTAGACAGCTGCAGTTCGCCGAGGATGCGCCGCAGGGGGACGCCCAGCACCCGGTCGAGTCCGGAGAGCATGCCGAGGGTGAAATAGCGCTCGCACTCCGCGTTCGGGAGATCGAGGGCGCGCCCCATCAGCATCCCCATGCGGGCACGGATCATCACCTGTTCGAGGCCGTGGGTCTGACCTGCGGAACCCCGCAGCACCATCAACATTGCCAGGCGCTTGATACGCCCCTGGCCGAGGCGCAGGATCGCGTCGTGCAGGGATTCGGTCGCGCGCGCGCCGCGATAGGCAGGGCTGTTGGCGATGCGCAGCAGCTCGATGGCCAGACCGGGTTCGGTGGCGATCAGGTCTTCCAGCTCGCTCGGCTCCGGGTCCGGCGCCTGCAGTGCGCGCAGCAGCCGCAGCAGTGCCAGTTCCAGGCTTTCCAGGCGTTGCCCTTCGATGACATGCGGATGGGACAGATGAAAGCCCTGGAACAGGTCGAAGCCGAGCCGACGGCAAAGGGCATAGTCCTCGGGGGTCTCGACCTTCTCGGCCAGCAGTTGCACGCCGAACTGGCGCAGGTTGGTGAACTCCTGTTCGATGCGTTCGTGCCCCAGATTCAGCACGTCCAGCTTGACCAGATCCGCCAGTTCGACCAGCTCGGTATGGTGTTCCTGGAACTGGTAGTCGTCCAGCGCGATGCGAAACCCCTGGTCTTTCAGGCGTCGGACCGCGGCTACGACCTCGGCGTTGATCTCGATGTCCTCGAGGATCTCCAGCACCACCTGGTGGGGCGGCAGGCTGGTGATGACGTCGTGCTCCAGGAAGCCGCGGGTAAGATTGACGAAGGCCAGGTGCTCGCCGACCAGGTGCTGGAGTCCGATATCGACGAAGGCGCTGCGCAGCAGATCCGAGGTGGCCAGGTCGCCGTCGGTCACCGAGGCGGTGTCGAGGTGCCCCGTGCGAAAGAGCAATTCGAAGCCAATCAGCTTCTCCTGATCATCGAAGATGGGTTGCCGGCCGACAAAAATTGGTTGCATGCTTGCGCTTGGTCAAAAGACAGATGGGCGGCCTTGACGGTTCGTAGCTGGCCGGCTCAGGAGGAACACACACCATGGATTCGATTGATGCGCCATTTGGCGAGGTCGTGGAACTGCGGCAGATCCTGCACGACTCGGGAGTCCCTTTGCTGCGCGTTATTATCCGCGATGGCGAGCGCTATACCAAGATCGAACTGGACCCGGCCACGGCTCATCGCTGGGGCCGGCAGATGACGCGCTGGGCGGAAACGGCCGCAAAGGGCGGTGTTGCGCCGGCAGAGGGCGGGCAGGCTGACCCCGTCTGAACGCACGTCGCACTCACGCACACGCAAAAAAGCCCGGCACCGCGCTTGCGGGCTGGGCCTTTTTTGAGCCAGGGAGTCAAACAGGTGGACCGACAGGCCCGATTATTTGATTTTGGCTTCCTTGTACATCACGTGCTTGCGGATGACGGGATCAAACTTCTTGATCTCCATCTTCTCGGGCATGTTCCGCTTGTTCTTGGACGTGGTGTAGAAGTGTCCGGTGCCGGCGGAGGACACCAGGCGGATCTTGTCGCGTGCGGTCTTGGCAGCCATTGTGAATCTTCCTTAAATCTTTTCGCCGCGGGCACGGCAGTCCGCCAGGACCGCATCGATGCCGCGCTTGTCGATGATGCGCATACCCTTGCTGCTCACGCGCAGGCGCACGAAGCGATTTTCGCTCTCCACCCAGAAGCGGTGGGAGTGCAGATTGGGCAGGAAGCGCCGCCGCGTCTTGCGGTGGGCGTGCGAAACGTTGTTACCGGTCGCCGGGCGCTTGCCGGTCACCTGACATACTCGGGACATCGGGGGGACTCCGGAATTTGGGTCTACCAGAAAGACGGCGGACTATAGCGCAGCCCCGGGGGCGGTGCAAGTGAGACGCACAGGTTCATTCGGGGTGGGGACTGCAGCGCGCCTGCACGCCAGCTTCGATGCCGCAGGCCTCGGCCCAGGCGATGGCAGCATCCAGCGGCATCGGCCGCGCAACCCCGTAGCCCTGAGCCGCGTTGCAGCCCAGGGCGCGCAGGGCATCCAGTGTGGCCTGGTCCTCCGCGCCCTCAGCCACGACTTTCAGACCGAGATCGTGCGCGAGGCTGATGCTGGCGCGCGTGATCTGCGCATCGACCGGCTGCTCCCGCATATGGCGCACAAAGGTCTGGTCGATCTTGAGGGTCGAGACCGGCATGCGTTTGAGGTAAGCAAGAGACGAGTAGCCGGTGCCAAAGTCGTCGATCGCCAGTCTCAGGCCGGCGGTGGTCAGGCGGTGCAGGGCGGCGATAACCGCGTCGGGCTCGGACATGACGGCGCTTTCGGTGAATTCCAGCTCCAGGGCGCAGGGTGGCAGTCCCGAGTGTCGGACCATGGCCAGCACGTCCTCGGCGAAATCGGGGTCGAGGAAATTGCGCGCGGAGATGTTCACGCTGACAGGCATGGCGAGTCCGTGTCTGCGGAAGATTGTCAGGTCGTTAATCGCTTGTTCCAGAAGCTTGCGGGTCAGGGGGTGGATCAATCCGGTGCGTTCGGTCTGGGGGATGAACGTGTCCGGACGGATGTGCCCCCGGACCGGGTGCTCCCAGCGCAGCAGCGCCTCCATGCCGCTCAGGTGACCCGTTTTCAGGTCCAGTTTGGGCTGGTAGTACAGTCGTAACTGGTCCTGGTTCAGGGCCCCCTGAAGTTCGCCCAGCAGTTCCACTGTTTGCAGGCTGTGGTCATCGCTGCGGCGGTCGTAGCTGCGGTAGTAGCGTCCGGCCTGGCTCGCCTGGTGCATGGCCAGCCAGGCCTTGGTCAGTAGTCGGGTGGGTTCGTCCTGTTCATGAAACGGGAAGGACGAAAGGCCGGCATGAGCCCCGAGATAGATCGGAATGTCGTGGACCTGAAACGGGGCCTGCAGGCGGTCGATAACGGCCTGCGTGAGTTGCAGGGCCTCGCGCCGGCTGCGATGCGGAAGGATCAGGACGAAATGGTCGTCGTGGACATGAAAGACCGTGGAGCCGCTGGCGGTGGCGGTGTCGCACAGGCGTTTCGAGATGGCCAGTAGCAGGGGGCGTTCCGCGGTCAAGCCCAGGGCGCTGATGGTGTCCTGATAGTTGTCCATCTGCAGACTGATGATGAAGACGCGGGTGGCGGGCGGGGTGGGGGCCTCGGCCTGTTTCATCAGGTGGCGGGTGTACCTCTCCAGGGCCTCGCGGTTGGGCAGGTCGGTCACCGGGTTGTGGTAGGCCTGGTCCAGCAGTCGTCGGGAGTGCCGGTTCAGGGTGTCGAAGAGCCAGCCGGCGAAGCCGCCGAGGACGACGTAGATCGTGGCGCGTGTGGCCCAGTTGAGGGTGGGCTGCGGGATCCCGGCAGCGCTGTCCAGAGGCATGAAGGGTCCCAGGATCAGTCCGGCCAGGAGACCGCAGGCAAGACCGCCCCAAAGGCCGAACAGTGCGGCACCCAGCAGCACCGGAATCAGGATGAAATTGAGGTAAGCGGTCGAGGTGCCGCCGGTCTTGTATACCAGCAGGGCCACCAGGGCCATGAGTGCGACGGTGGCGGCGGCGCCGGCGATGCGCCAGGGCTTGCGAATACGCTGCGGGTGTTCCGGCTGCCACGTGGCAGCCGGAGGTTGCGTCATTCCAGCTCCTTCGGGGTGCCGCTGATTCATGAACACGCTCGCGTTGCATCCGGGATTTTGCGGTTCTGTGTTGCAGCCTGCAGTTACCAGCACCGGGGCCACAACAGCGGGGCCATCAAGGGGAATACGAAATGAATATACACACTCGCGCTGGCATCCCGGGTTTTCCGGGGCCGGATGTGTCGTGCGGGGGCATGGTGTTGCCTGCCCGTTCCTGACGGGTTCGTTTGCAGGGTTCGGGGCGCTGCGCAGGATCGGGAAGGCCGGGGTGTCCACGCGAGCGTGTGCATGACGCGGCGGTTCCGTGGGGTCTGCCGTCGTGCATGGGGTTGCAGACGCGTGCTCAGGGGTCTTGTGGGCGCTTTAGACGGGTGCTGCGGTTTCCGGGCCGCGTAGGCGTCGGGGTTGCTGTTGCCGCCGATGGTGGATTGGTAGCATGCGCGCGTTTGGACGGAACGGATATTCAGGCGGGGCGGCATGGCCGATCGGCGTTTGCAGGTCTTTCTGACGGTGGCGCGGTTGCTGTCGTTCACGCGCGCGGCCGAGGTGCTGCACATGACGCAACCGGCCGTTACCTTTCAGGTGCGCCAGCTCGAGGAACAGCTCGACACGCGGTTGTTTGATCGCAATCACAATCGCGTCACTCTGACCGACGCCGGGCGCCTGGTCCAGCGCTATGCCGAGCGCATCTTCGATACCTACAGCGAACTCGAGGCCGCGCTGCGTGAATTGAAGGGCGCGGATGGCGGGGCGCTGGTGATCGGTGCCAGTACCACGGTGGCGGAATACATGCTGCCGGCCCTGCTGGGGACCTTCCGCCGCGCCCACCCCGATATTGGTATCCGCCTGCGTGTTGGCAACACCGAGAATGTGGTGGTGATGGTCGAGGAGGGCAGCGTGGACCTGGGTATTGTCGAGGCCCCTGTCAGCCATCGCAGTCTGCAGGTGCAGCCTTGCCTGGTGGACCAGTTGCGGCTCATTGTGCCGCCGGAACACGAACTCGCAGGGCGCGAGACCGTGCACGTGGCCGACTTTATCGAGCGCCCATTCATATGCCGGGAGGAGGGTTCCGGGACCCGCGAGGTAATCATGGAGTACCTTGGGCGTGCCGGGTACGACCGCAACAGCCTGCGTGGCTGCATGGAACTGGGCAGCCCGGAGGCGATCAAGGGGGCGGTGGTGGCCGGTATGGGGGTCTCGGTGTTGTCCGAGGCGGTGGTAGCCAAGGAACTGGCCCTGGGCGAACTGGTGGCGCTGCCGCTGTCGCCGCCGCTGGAACGGCCGATCTCTCTGGTGCACGCGCGTCAGAAGTTTCGTGTGCCCACGCTGGAGGTGCTGATGCAGTTCCTCAGCGGCTACTGCACCGGTCAGCGCGCACCGGCCCCGGCTCAAGAAACCAGACAGGATTGATGCGACATGAAGAACTACTGCGTGGTGCAGCATACGTATTCGGAATTCCTCGGGCTGATCGAATCGCAGCTGGAAAAGCGCGATATCGGTTTCTCCTACTACCGTCCGTTCGTGGGTCAGGACCTGCCGGGCTCTGCGGCCCAGTTTGACGGTCTGTGGCTGCTCGGCGGGGCGTGGCCGACTGCGGATCGCGAGGAAAACCCGCAGGTCCCGGATGAACTGTCCCTGATCGATATCTTCCGGCGCTCGAAGCGCCCGGTGGTGGGGCTGGGCATGGGGGGGCTGCTGGTCGCCGAGCAGGCCGGCGGTACGGCCCACGAAGAACCGATGTATCGGGCCCGCTTCGTGACGGCGCACAAGACCGCGGCTGGTGCTGGTGATGCTCTGGCCGAGACCCTGGACGGTCGGCGCGTGCTGCAGCTGGTCAATGGCAGCGTGTCTCTGCCGGAAGGGCTGGAGCCAATCCTGGTCGACGACGAGGGCGACTGGCTGGCCGTGCGCCCGGATGCCCTGACCTATGGCATGCTTTTCCGGCCGGAGATGAAGCCGGGCATGCTCGAAGACATCATCATGGAGGCCCGCCACAATCCACCGCCGAACATGGGCGAGCTCCTGGGCGAGGCGCGTATGGAGTGGGGCGAGATGCAGAAGGTGACCTCGGACGTAATCGTGGCTGTGGTCAAGGAACTGGAGCTGATGCAGGAGCGGCGCAAGATGCCGGTGTTCAGTCTGAAGATCGAGGACGACGGATGATCCCGCCACTGGGCCCCGATGGGGCAGGTAGTCTGCCCGGAGGGGGCTTCGGGTCGGTGCTCGGGGGTGCCCGCAAGAAGGGCGGGGACGATCCGGCCAGTGCGATCGCCGAGATCGCCGCGCGGCTGTCGGCCGAGGATCAGGCCAGCCTGCTGAAGTTTGCCCGCTTCCTGGAGCAGGAGTCGCCGCCACCGGCGCCGGAGCCACTGCCGGAACCGGAGCCCATCCCGCGTCCGGAGAGCGAGTCCGTGATCAAGGCGATGCGGCGGCTGTCCGCCACCTATCACATGCTGGACCGCTCCAGGCTGCTGAACGAGACCTCCGCCCTGATGGCCCAGCACGTGATGCAGGGGCGCGAGGCGGTCGAGGTGATCGACGAGCTCGAGGTGGTGTTCCGCAGTCACTACGAGAAGGCGGTCGCTGAGGATCCGGCGCGCACGGATCAACAGGATGCCCCGGACGAATCGGGGGCGGGAGGACCGACTCCATGATCGAAGTCCTGCGTCAGTGGTATCTGCGGCATTTCACCGACCCGCAGGTGGTGATTCTCGCGTTCCTGCTGTTGCTGGGTTTTCTTGTTGTCGTCTTTGCTGGCCGCATCCTTGCGCCGCTGCTGGCCTCGCTGATCATCGCCTACCTGCTGGAGGGTGGAGTCAAGAAGCTGACCCGGGTGCATGTGCCGCGCCTGTTGGCAGTCACCATCGTGTTGCTCGCGTTTCTCGCCCTGACTGTGGCGGCGCTGTTCAGCGTGGTGCCGCTGTTGTCGGCCCAGGTGACGCAGTTGGTGCGCGAGCTGCCCGGCATGATCCGCGAGGGGCAGTCCTTGCTGCTGCAGCTCCCCGAGCACTACCCGCAACTGATCACGGACGATCAGGTACGGGATCTGATGGGGGCGATCCAGGCCGAGGCGACCTTGCTGGGTCAGCGGGTGGTCTCGTTCTCGCTGGCCTCCGCGCGGCATTTGGTGGATGTCGTGATCTATCTGATCGTGGTGCCGCTGATGGTGTTCTTCATGCTGAAGGACCGTGATCTGATCCTGAGCTGGGTGCGCGGCTTTATGCCGCGTGATTCCCACCTGGCCGGTGAGGTGTGGCGCGAGGTCAATGTGAAGATTGCCAGCTACGTGCGTGGCAAGTTCATCGAGATCATGATCGTCTGGGTGGTGACCTTCCTGACCTTCAACTGGTTCGGGCTGGAATTCGCGGTCCTGCTGTCGTTCATGGTCGGTATTTCGGTGATTATCCCGTACATCGGGGCGGCGGTGGTGACCATCCCGGTGGCGGCGGTGGCCTATTTCCAGTTCGGCATCGGACCCGAGTTCGCATGGATCCTGATCGCCTATGGCGTGATCCAGTTTCTGGATGGCAATGTGCTGGTACCGCTGCTGTTCTCCGAGGTGGTCAACCTGCATCCGGTGGCGATTATTGCCGCGGTGTTCCTGTTCGGGGGCATTTGGGGGCTCTGGGGGGTGTTCTTCGCCATCCCGCTGGCGACCCTGGTGCATGCCGTGATCAAGTCCTGGCCACGGCTCGAACCGGCCAGCCCCGAGCCGATCGAAGCGGCGGACGCGACTGCGGCGGACATGGCCCCTCCCGAGGGCAAGACTTGATTCATGCACACACTGCGCTCGCCCCTCAGGGTTTCCGCGGCAAGGTGTGTCGCGCAGCGGGTAGTGGTCCTGCCCGCCCGATTCACTCATAACAAGAAGAACGCATGACCGGTACCGAAATCCTGATGAACGTGACGCCCCAGGAAAGCCGTGCGGCCCTGGTGGAAAACGGTGTGCTGACCGAACTCCATCTGGAACGGACCCGGCGCCGCGGGATTGTGGGCAATATCTACAAGGGTCGGGTCGTGCGGGTGCTCCCGGGCATGGACGCCGCGTTTGTGGATATCGGTCTGGAGCGCACGGCCTTTCTGCACGCCTCCGATGTAGCCCCGGTGGAACGTGAGGAGCTCAGCGGGAACGCCCTGGTGGGCGTGGAAGGGGCCGCCACGGTGAACGGCAATGGCAGTACCGTCGCCGCCCCGGCCGCGCGCGAGGGGATCCGCGAGCTGCTGCGTGAGGGCCAGGAGATCCTGGTGCAGGCGGTCAAGGACCCGCTGGGATCCAAGGGCGCGCGGCTGACGACCTATATCACGCTGCCCTCGCGGAATCTGGTGCTGATGCCCAAACAGGCGAACGTGGGCGTGAGCACGCGGATCGAGGACGAAGGGGTGCGGGCGCGCCTGCGCGAGGCCATGGAATCCCTGCGCGACGAGCTGGCCCCGGAGCACGGTTTCATTGTGCGTACGGCTGCCGAACTGGCGGACTACGAGGCCTTGTATAACGATACGGCCTTTCTGAAGAAGGTCTGGGATGGCCTGCAGGAACAGGTGGCCAGTGCCCCGGCGGGGACGGAGGTGTACACCGATCTGCCGCTGGTGGAGCGTATCCTGCGCGATATGGTGGGGGTGGATATCGAGCGCATCCGCATCGACTCGCGCGAGACCTATCAGAAAGTGTGCGGTTTTGTGGAGCGTTACCTGCCGGAACTGATCGGGCGCATCGAACACTACCCCGGTGAGCGCCCGATCTTCGATCTGTTCAATGTGGAAGAGGAGATCCAGCGCGCACTGGAACGCAAGGTGGGACTGAAGTCGGGTGGTTACCTGATCTTCGATCAGACCGAGGCGATGACGACCGTTGACATCAATACCGGGGGATTCGTCGGGCATCGCAAGCTCGAAGAGACCATCTTCAAGACCAATCTGGAGGCGGCCCAGGCCATCGGACGGCAACTGCGTCTGCGCAATCTCGGTGGGATTATCATCATTGATTTCATCGACATGCAGGACGACGAGCACAAGCGCCAGGTGATCCGTGCACTGGAGAAGGCCCTGGAGCGCGATCACGTGAAGACGCAGATCTGTGACGTCTCGCCGCTGGGTCTGGTCGAGATGACGCGCAAGCGTACCCGCGAGAGCCTCGAGCATCAGATGTGCGAGCCGTGCCCGGTCTGCGGTGGCCGCGGCTATCTGAAATCTGCCGAGACCGTCTGTTACGAGCTGTTCCGCGAGATCCTGCGCGAGGCGCGTCAGTATGACGCGCGCGAACTGCGTGTGCTGGCCTCGCAGAACGTGATTGATCTGCTGCTGGATGAGGAGTCCGCCGCCCTGGCGGAACTGCAGAGCTTTGTCGGCGTTCCGATTCGATTCCAGGTCGAGACGCTGTATACCCAGGAGCAGTTCGACGTGGTGTTCGTCTGACGCGGTTTCCGTCCGAGGTTCCACGGGCCCCGGGGTCCGTTCTTCGGGGGGAGAGGAGGCGCCAAGTGATTTGCACAGGTGGGCCCGGCGGATATGGGGCCCGCGGCCGGCCGGAATGGCCGGACAATGCCCCGTGGTCAAGCAAATGAGTAGGTCTTCACCGATCCTGCGTGGCCTGGCGTGGATCGGGCTGGGCCTGGTTCTGCTGCTGGTGATCCTGCTGCTGGCGCTGCGGCTTGCCCTGCCGCACTGGGACGGTATCCAGGCGTGGGTGGAAGACAGCGCCAGCGAACAGCTCGGTCACGTGGTCACGACTGCGCGCGTCGAGCTCGGGTGGAGCGGTTGGTCCCCCGCACTGGTGGCGCGCGATGTCGTCATGGACATGGATCCCGGAGAGGCGGTGGTGACGGACTCCCTGGGGGTCTCGCTGAACGTGGGCGCCAGTCTGCGCAGTCTCCACCCGGTGCTGGATGTGCGAGTGCGGGGTCTGGAGCTGCGCCTGGTGCGCGCTGCTGACGATCGGTTTTTCCTCAACGGCCGGGAGCTCGGGACGGACGAGGGGCGCTGGTTGAGCCGGGCGCACTGGCTGGATGTGCAGGCCGAGCACCTGCAGCTCTCCTGGGAGGACCGGGTCGCAGAGCGGGAGTCCGCCCTGCGCCTCGACCGTGCTGCGCTGCGCACCGCTCGTGACGGTTCCCTGCGTCTGCACCTGAGCGGGGTCCCGGATGGCGCGGGCCCCGGGGCGGCGGTTGCACTGGGGGTGGAAGCGCCGGCGGCGGATCTGCGTGCTGCGCGCTTCTTTCTTCAGGCGGCGGAGATCGATCTGGAGGCGGTCCAGCCCTGGCTGGCCTACCTGGGCTGGACTGCACCGGCCGGATCGACCTCGCTGCGGTTGTGGGGGGGGCTTGCTGACGGGCGAGTGGGCTGGCTGCGCGGGGAGCACGACACGACCCTGCGCCTGGATGGTGAACCGGTGGCAACCGCGATCGGTCATCGTTTTGCCTGGCAGGTCACCGATGCTCGCCACCGCTCGTCCTGGAGCGGGACCCACCCGGGCTCGGGCGATCTGCGCCTGGCCTATCGTCTGGAGGGGGACGCGGGGGCGCTCGTCGTGGATGCGGTGGAACTGGCTGCCCGCGATCTGGAGGTCGAGCCCTACGCGCCGCTTTTGACCCTGCTTGAACAGGCGGCCCCGGAGCTTGCCGGGAAGGTAGCCGCACTGCGCCCGCGCGGCCACCTGGAACAGGCCCGCCTGCACGCTCAGCGTGAGGACGCGCGCCTGCTGCCGGTATGGGCCGAGGCCGATGTGCGCGATCTGGAGTGGCAGGCGGTGGGCGCGGCTCCGGGTGTGCGCGGCGCGACGGGATACATGCAATGGCGGCGCGGGGGCGTGGAGCTGTTACTGGATGGTCGCGAGATGCGGCTGGACCTCCCGCAGGTGCTCGCGGGGCCGGTTGACCTGGATCGGGCGCGTGGGCGCCTGCGCGCGGAGCGCGATCCGCAGGGGCACTGGTATCTGGCCGGAGAAGGACTGTACGCGGCCAACGCGCATGCGGCTGCGCGCGGGCGCATGCGGATGTTGCTGGACGAGCATGCCGCGGGTCCCCGGGTCGATCTCGCGCTCGACATCCTGCGGGCAGATGCTGCGTATACGGCCCGTTACCTGCCGGCCTCTCATCTCCCTGAAGCCACTGACACCTGGCTGCGCAACAGCATTCAAAGTGGTCGCGTGACCGGGGGTGGGATGGTCTATCGCGGGCGCGGTCGGGACTTTCCGTTCGCGCAGGACGAAGGCGTGTTCGATCTGTGGGCCGAGGTCGAAGATGGCGTCCTGGATTACCAGGCTGACTGGCCGCGCGTGGAGGATCTGAGTGGCCGTTTGCAATTCCGCAATGCAGGCTTCCGGGCGCTGGGCGCGCGCGGGCGCATTCTGGATACAGAGGTCCGGGATGCCGACATCCGGATTGCCGACATGGAGCAGGCGGTGCTGGAGCTGACCGGGAGGTCCGAGGGGGATACGGCGGATTTGCTGACCTATCTGCAACGCGCGGAACTGCTGGAGGAGGCCGCCGAGATCCGCGATCGGGCGCAGGTGGCAGGCCCGGCACGGCTGGACCTTGCCCTGAAACTGCCGTTGCAGGCGGGGCGTATGGATGCGACTCGGGTGAGCGGCGAACTCGACCTGGACGGGGTGCGTTTCCAGGTACCGGGCTGGCCCGCCGAGCTGGAGGCGGTCACCGGCGTGGTCGCGTTCGATACCGCCGAGCGGATCCGGGCGGAGGCAGTCGCGGCCCGGGTGCATGATGAAGCTGTGACTCTGGATGCGGACTGGCCGCTGGACGGCGAGGAGGTACGCCTGCGTGCCCGTGGCGCGCAACCCCTGGAGCCCTGGCTGGAGGTCTTCCCCGAGGTTGCACCCTACCTGAGCGGACGTGCGCACTGGGATGCGCGGTTGCGCCTGGGGCCAAGGGTGGACGGGGTGCGCCTGGACCTGGCATCGGATCTGGAGGGCGTCGCGATCGACGGGCCGGAACCGCTTGGCAAGTCTGCGGACGCTGCCCGTGATCTTGAGCTGACCCTGCCGCTGGGACACTCCGGCCCCGGGGTCGGTCGTTTGCGGCTGGGTGAGGTGTTGCGTGCGCATATGCGCCTGTCGCCGGCTCAGGCCCCGGAGGATCCGGCCGTGCGCGGGGCCGAGCCCCGTGTCGCGGCGCGGGGCCTGGGGTTGCAAGCGCTGGCGCTGGAGATCGGGGCGCCGAAGGCTACGCCGCTGTCGCTGCCGGGTTCCGGAGTGTCGGTGCGTGTACGTCTGCCGCGGGTGGACGTGGAGCCCTGGCGGACGGTACTGGGCGAGCTACCCTGGGACGGCGCGGTGGCCCAGGGCGCGCCCGGTGAAGCGTCTGCATCGGCCACGCACGCGGTGCTGCTGGAACGTGTGGATCTGCACGTGAGCGAACAGATTCGCTGGGGCGGGCGCACCCTGCCGGGGCTGCGCGTTCTCGCTCGCCGCGGCGACCTCGGGTGGGACCTGGAGGTGGTATCCGACTGGCTCGCGGGCGAGGGCCGCTGGCGCCCGGCGGACGGCGACGGCCGCGGGCATCTGGAAGCGGATCTGCGTCACCTGACCCTGGAGGATATCGGCCGGGATAACACCATGGCGGTGGATACAGTGGCCGTGGAGCCAGTCGCAACCGGGACGCTGGAGGACCCGCGTGCCTGGCCGGCGATTGATCTGACCCTCGACAGTCTGGCGCTGGACGATTACCGTTTCGGTGATGTCGTGCTGGGATTGGCGCCACGGGCGAACGGGCTGGTGGTGAGGGACTTCGCGCTGCGGGCGCCGGAAGGCGATCTGCGGGCGGATGCGGTCGGGGCCTGGCAGGTGGACGCCGACGGGCGGCCCGAGGCGCGCCTGGACGTGGAGCTGGCGGGTACCGACTGGGGTTCCGGCATGCGTTCCTCCCGGCTGTCGCGGGCCCTGCTGGGCAGCTCCGGCGAGGGCATGCTGTCCCTGGCCTGGGAGGGGCCACTGTATGGCCCGCGCCTCGCACAGCTGACCGGTTCCATGGAGGTGGTGCTGTCCGACGGACGCCTGGCCGATGTGGAACCGGGAGCCGGGCGCGTGCTGGGCCTGGTCAGTCTGGATGTGTTGCCGCGGCGTCTGCGGCTGGACTTTCGTGATGTGTTCACCGAGGGTCTCAGCTTCAGTGAGCTCACCGCGGATGCGGCGCTGCGAGACGGGAATCTGTACGTGCCCGCGCTGCGCATGGACGGGCCTTCCGCGCGGGTACGTCTGAGCGGACGTACGGGGCTGGTGGTGCGAGATTACGATCACGAGTTCGTTGTGGTGCCCAGTATCCGGACGGCGTTGCCCCTCGTCGGGGCTCTGGTGGGTGGCCCGGTTACCGGTGTTGTAGTCCTGCTCGCGGAACGCATGCTGGGCATTGGAGATCAGATGGAGGAGGCGGCCCGTGTGGAGTATTCGGTGACCGGCTCATGGGATGACCCGCAGGTGCGCATGCTGGTGGAGCCGGCTGCCGAAACCGGGGGAAACGACAACGATTGACGTCGGCATGGGCTGACGTCTCCGGGCCCGGAGCGGGTCGCGAGCAAACCATGATCGGAGCAACATGAACCAGGTAGCCGCCATACAGATGGCATCCGGACCCCAGCCCCAGGCCAACCTGCTGGAGGCCAAGCGTTTGCTGCAGGAAGCGGCCGACAAGGGCGCATGCCTGGCAGTGTTACCGGAAAACTTCGCCTTTATGGGCATGCAGGAGACCGATGTGCTCGGGATTGCGGAGAAGCCCGATGGTGCCGGTCCGCTGCAGGCCTTCCTTGCCGAACAGGCTCGCCGTCTGGGTTTGTGGATCGTGGGCGGGACCGTCCCGTTGCAGACCGCAGACGGCCAGCGCGCGCGTTCGGCCTGTCTGGTGTTCGATGATCACGGCCAGCAGGTGGCGCGCTACGACAAGATCCACCTGTTTGATGTGCGCCTGCCGGACAGCACCGAGGCCTATACCGAGTCGAGGGTCTTCGAACGCGGCGACGCGGTCGTGGTTGTGGACACCCCGGTGGGGCGCATGGGGCTGGCGATCTGCTACGACCTCCGTTTCCCCGAGCTGTTCCGGGCCCTGCTTGACCGGGGCGCGGAGTGGATGGTCCTGCCCGCGGCCTTTACTGCCCAGACCGGACAGGCACACTGGGACGTGCTGCTGCGGGCGCGCGCGATCGAGAATCAGTGCTACATCCTCGCGGCGGCTCAGGGCGGATTCCATGTCAATGGCCGCGAGACCTATGGCCACAGTTCCCTGGTCGACCCCTGGGGCCGGGTGGTGAGTCAGCTCCAGCGCAACCCCGGGGTGCTGCTGGCGACACTGGACCATGCCCAGGTGGCGCGCATCCGCAGCAGTTTCCCGGCGGTGGATCACCGCCGTCTGCCCTGCCCCGGTACCGTTTGAGCGAGGCATGGGGGTAATCCCGCAACACCCGCACGCTTGAAAGCGGAACGGGTGCCCCAAGCTCCATACTGAAAGTCAATATCGTCGAGTGCCACAGGTGTTCTGTGGTGGCCGGCGATTCCGCGGAACCCGAGAGGACTTCATGATCGACAGCCTTGCACAACAGACCCTGCTGGATCCCGCCGGCCTGGGCGACAGCGAACTCAGCACGCTGATGGGTGCCACGTTCGGGCACGGGATCGACGGCGGCGACTGCTATTTTCAGTTCGCCAGTCAGGAAGGCTGGTCGCTGGAGGACGGCATCGTGAAGTCCGCCAGCTTCAATATCGAGCGTGGGGTCGGAATTCGTGTGGTTCGTGGCGAGCAGACCGGGTTTGCCTATTCCGATGACATTGCGATGCCGGCGATGCTCGAGGCCGCTCGCACTGCGCGCAGTATCGCCGCTGCCGGTCAGAGTGGCCGCATCGCAGTCGCTGCGCGGTCACCCTCGCGTCCGGCGTTGTACGCCCCGGACAACCCGCTGGATTCGCTGGATGAGCAGGCCAAGATCGATCTCCTGAAAGAGGTGGACGCCGTGGCCCGCGCGGCGGACACGCGCGTGACCCAGGTGATGTGTTCGCTGGCCGGGGTGCACGAGGTGGTTCTGGTGCTGAACGCCCGCGGCGAGCTGACGACCGATGTGCGACCTCTGGTGCGTCTGAATGTGCAGGTGATCGTCGAGCAGGGTGGCCGCCGGGAATCCGGCACCTCCGGTGGGGGTGGCCGCTTCGGGTACCGCTACTTCCTGGAGGATGAGCGTGCCGCCGGTTATGCCCGTGAGGCCGTGCGTCAGGCCCTGGTCAACCTGGAGGCGCGCGAGGCCCCGGCGGGCAGCATGAAGGTGGTGCTGGGTCCCGGCTGGCCTGGCGTGCTGCTGCACGAGGCGATCGGTCACGGGCTGGAGGGCGACTTCAACCGCAAGGGCACCTCCGCATTCTCCGGCCGTGTTGGCGAACAGGTAGCGGCGAAGGGCATCACCATCGTCGACGATGGCACCCTGGAGGGACGGCGTGGTTCGCTGAACGTGGATGACGAGGGCAACCCGACCCGGCAGACCGTGCTGATCGAGGACGGCGTCCTGCGCGGCTACATGCAGGACGAGATGAACGCGCGCCTGATGGGCACGCACTCGACCGGTAACGGCCGTCGTGAATCCTATGCCCGGTTGCCGATGCCGCGCATGACCAATACCTACATGCTGGCCGGCGAGGCCGATCCGGAAGAGATCCTGGCCTCGGTGGATGATGGCCTTTATGCGGTCAATTTCGGCGGCGGGCAGGTGGACATCACCTCCGGCAAGTTCGTGTTTTCCGCCTCCGAGGCCTATCGTGTAGAGAAGGGCAGGGTGACGTATCCGGTCAAGGGTGCGACCCTGATCGGCAATGGCCCGGATGTGCTGACCCGGGTTTCGATGATCGGAAACGACATGCGGCTTGATTCCGGGATCGGGACCTGTGGCAAGGAGGGCCAGGGCGTTCCGGTCGGTGTGGGCCAGCCTACGCTGCGGATCGACGGCATGACCGTGGGCGGCACCCAGGCGGCCTGAGGCTTACTGGGCCGGCGAACGGCGTCGACACGACGACAAGGAGGCACAGCAGATGAATCTCGATTTTCTCGAACAGGAACGTTCCCTGCCGGAAGGGCATGGCCACGACCAGATCGTGCAGTGGCATGTTTTCCGGGCGCGCGAAAAGGCCGAGCAGTTTGCCCATCACGTCGAGTTGGGCGCGGGCCAGGATCTGGTCGGTGGCTGGACGCGTGACAGCGTCGGCATGCTTTACTGGGTCGGGGTCCATGTCGATGACCTGGAGCGCTGGGGCAACGTTGGCGCGGTTCACAAGCACGGCGCCCGGGTCGACTAGGGGGCCATGAGGGAAGTTCGGTGACGATGGATCACAGCCAGAAGTGCCGGAGCAAGGCGGGCAAGTGCCGGAATAGCGACCCTGTTTCAAACGGGCCCAACGCAGCGCCGGCGCTTCTGGCCAAGCGATCGGTTACCGAACTTTCCGCGTGGCCCGCCAGGGGCCTGTCGGGTCCGGCTTCGTTCTGCGGCGCGTGTGCGGGAGCGGTCCTGCACCTGCTACGGGTTCCCCGACCGTTTGCCATCAAAATGCCGCCCCGGGTCGGACCGTCCGGGGCCTGGCCGTTTTTTGTTGTCCGAACCCATTTCTGACCCGATAGCGAGTAGTGAAACCTGCATGAGTACATCTCCCGAACGCGTGATTCCGCAAGACCCTTCCCGTGATGGCGAGGCCCGGGCCCTGTCGCATTCGCCGGAGTCGCTGCAGGCGCGGGTACAGCGCGCCCTGGAGGCCGCACAGTCCCGCGGTGCCTCGGACGTGCAGGCGGTGGTCAGCCACAGCGTCGGGCTGGAGCTTGGGGTGCGCAAGGGCGAGATCGAGACCCTGGAACACGAACGGGACCAGAGCCTGTCGCTGATCGTCTACTTCGGTCAGTCCAAGGGCGCGGCCTCGACTACGGATTTCAGCGACCAGGCCCTGATCGATACTGTCGAGGCGGCCTGCCGCATTGCCCGCTACACCGAGCCGGACCCCTACGCCGGCATGCCCGACCCGGCCTTCAAGGCGGAGACCTGGGAGGATCTCGATCTCGATCACCCCTGGGCCTGTGATGTTGCCGAGGCGACCGAGCTGGCCTGTGCCATCGAGGCCGCCGGGTTTGCCACGGACGCGCGCATCGAGAATTCCGAAGGGGCCAGTGTCAGCACCCGGCGGGCGATCGCCTTCCTGGGCGACAGTCAGGGGTTCATGGGCGGCTACCGCAGCACCCGGCATTCGCTGTCCTGTGCCCTGGTGGCGCGGGATGAGGCCGGCATGCAGCGTGATTATGCTTACTCCGTCGCGCGTCATGCCGATGACCTGGAGGCCGCCTCCAGTATCGGCCGCGAGGCCGCCGAGCGCACGGTGCGCCGCCTCGGTGGACGCAAGCTGTCCACCCGCAGCTGTCCGGTGCTGTTCGCCCCGGAGATGGCGCGTACTCTGATCGGCAGCTTTACCCGCGCGATCTCGGGACCGGCCCAGTATCGCGAGAGTTCGTTCTTGCTGAATGCTGTCGGCGAGTCGGTGTTCCCCGGCTGGATGCAGATCGAGGAACGCCCGCGGACCCCGCGTGCGCTGGGCAGCGCGCCCTTCGACGGCGAGGGGGTGCGCACGCGCAACCGCGCGCTGATCGCCGATGGTGTGCTGCAGAGTTACACCCTGGACAGCTACGCCGCGCGGCGGCTCGGGCTTAAGACCACGGGCAATGCCGGTGGTGCGCGCAACGTGACCGTGACACCGGGGGACAAGGATTTCGCCGCTCTGCTGGCCGAGATGGGCACCGGCTTCCTGGTGACCGAGCTGATCGGGCAGGGCGTCAATATGGTCACGGGCGATTACTCGCGTGGTGCGGCCGGGTTCTGGGTCGAGCACGGCGAGCTGCAGTATCCGGTGGAGGAAGTCACCATCGCCGGCAATTTGAAGGACATGTTCCAGCGCATGGCGGCGGTGGGTACCGATGTCGATTGCCGCGGCAACATCCACACGGGTTCGATTCTGATCGAGGCGATGACCGTCGCCGGTGACTGATCTGTGCGTGGCGTCGGGCATGAACCGGTTTGCCCGGCACTTCTTTCATGCTTAACTTGGGCTTTGAAACTGCCCGGGGAAACACCGACCCATGGAGACACTCGCATTGGCAGCCCGGCTTTTCCGAGGTAAGGCGTGTCGTATAGCGAGTCGTAGTGCGACCTGCCCCCGTCTCTTGCGAAGCCGTTTGCTTGAGTCGGGGCACGGCATGCAACGCACGCAAAGGCAACGCAGCCGTAAAGGGGTACATTAACCCCGTGTTTCTCTGGGGTCCCAAGTGAAGTTCATCCCGTCCCTCCATTGGCGCGGTCATGCCCGCGGCCGCTACGGCTTTGCGCTGCTGGTGCTGTGTTCTGGCGTCCTGCTCTCGTTGCTGGCGGCGCAGCATGTCAAGCAGGTGCTGGACTCCGAAGTCGCGGATCGCTTTGTCTTCGCGGCCGATCAGGTGACGATCCGGATCGAGGAACGTCTGGATGCCTACGCACTGATGCTGCGTGGGGCCGCCGGTCTGTTCGACGCATCCGAAGAGGTTACGCGTGCGGAGTGGCGAGACTATGTGAGCATGCTGCGAGTGGCCGATGCCCTTGAACGGGTGCAGGGGGTCGGTTTTGCTCCCCTGCTGAGATCCGATGAGCTGGAGACACATATCGCGACGGTTCGGGCCGAGGGCTTTCCGGACTATAACGTTTCTCCGTCGGGGTCACGTGAGGTCCATGCGCCGATCCTCTATATCGAGCCGTTTGATGCTCGCAATCGACGCGCTTTCGGCTACGACATGTTCTCGGACCCGGTACGCCGGGCGGCGATGATTCAGGCCCGGGACACCGGACGGGCAGCGCTCAGTGGGCGCGTCCAGCTGGTGCAGGAGACCGCAGTGGACGTGCAGGCCGGCACGCTGATGTATGTACCCGTTTATCAGGTGGGCCTGCCGACGGATACGCCGGAGCAGCGTGCGCAAGCCCTCAAGGGCTGGACCTACTCGCCCTACCGCATGACCGACCTGATGACCGGCATCCTGGGCGACCGGGATCTGCTGGAGGGCGGGACCCTTGGGCTGCAGATCTATGACGGCCCCGAGGTGGATGCGGACCGGTTGCTGTACGGCAACCGCGAGATCGATCCGGAGGCCCCCAGCCGCTTCGCTCAGGCGCGCGAGATCGACTTCAATGGCCGTGTCTGGTTACTGCATTTCGACCACCGGGACCCAAACGCGGCGGTGGCCTACGCCAGTGCCTGGGGTACGCTGGGGGCCGGGCTGGCGCTGAGCGTACTGCTGTTCGGGCTGATCCTGACGCTCTCCGGCACGCGGGCGCGGGCCGAGGCGATCGCCGAGAGCCTGACGGAAGAACTGCGCTGGCGGGAAGAACAATTGCGCGAGAGCGAGTTCCGCTGGCGCTTTGCGCTGGAGGGCTCCCGCAGCGGACTGTATGACTGGTTCATCCCGCGCGACGAGCTCTATTTCTCCCCTCGCTGTCGCGAGATCATGGGCGGAGAAACGGCCGAACTCGGCCTTTCCATGGGGGCATGGGAGCAGTTTATCCACCCGGATGACCGTGTCGCCGTGCAGGAGGCCCTGCGAGCTTATCTCGACGGCCAGCGCGGCTACTACGCTCGGGAATATCGGGTGCGGCATGCGGACGGTCACTGGATCTGGATCGAGGATCGTGGCCTGATCGTCAGCCGGGGCGCCGACGGGCGCCCGTTGCGCATGATCGGCACCGCCACGGATATTACCGACCGCAAGAATGACGAGCTGGCGTTGCGCGAGGCCCATGCCGAGTCGCAGCGCTTCCGTGACGCGCTGGATTATGTCTCGTCCTTTATCTACATGAAGGACCGGGAGGGGCGCTACACGTTTGCCAACAGCGCTTGCCTGGGGCTTTTTGGCGTGACGGCCGAGGACCTGCCCGGAAGCACGGATAGCCGCTTTTTCCCGACCGAGACGGTGCGGCGCTTGCAGAAGATTGACCAGCGCGTGCTGGCCGGCGAGCAGACCACCGAAGAGATCGAGGTGGTCGAACCGGGTGGCCGCCGCCGGGTCTACCTAGAGAACAAGACGCCGATTCGGGATGACCACGATCGCGAACGCATCATTGGCCTGCTGGGTATCTCGACCGACATTACGATGTTGAAGGAGCACGAGCGGCAGCTGGAGCGGATTGCGCACTATGATGCCTTGACCGGCCTCCCCAATCGCTCCTTGCTGGCGGACCGTCTGCAGCAGGCCATGGCGCGCGCGCGGCGCCATGACGCGCGCCTGGCGGTGGTTTACCTGGATCTGGACGGATTCAAGCAGATCAACGACCGCTACGGGCATGCGGCAGGGGACCGGATGCTGGTGGAGGTTGCGGCCCGTATGAAGGCGGTCATGCGCTCGGAAGACACCCTGTCGCGCATGGGTGGGGACGAATTCGTCGCCGTGCTGGTCGATGTCGACAATCTGTACGGTTGCGAGGCCATTTTGAAACGGATGCTGAAGGCCGCCGCCGAACCTGTATTCCAGGAGGGTGCGCGGCTCCAGGTGTCCGCCAGCCTGGGGGTGACCTTTTATCCCGAGGACAATGCCGACATGGACGCGGACCAGCTGCTGCGCCACGCCGACCAGGCGATGTACCAGGCCAAGCTGTCGGGCAAGGGGCGTTTCCATGTGTTTGATGCCGAGCATGACCGCACAGCGCGCACGCACCACGAGACGCTGGCCGATATTCGCCGTGCGTTGGCGGAGGAAGAATTCGTCCTGTTCTACCAGCCCAAGGTGAACATGCGCAGCGGGGAGGTGATCGGGGTCGAGGCCCTGATCCGCTGGCAGCATCCGGAGCACGGATTGCTGCCACCCAGCCGCTTCCTGCCTGCGATCGAAGATCACCTGCTTGCGGTCGAGCTGGGCGAATGGGTGATCGACCGGGCCTTGCAGCAGGTGCGTGCCTGGGCGGCATCGGGCCTGGATCTGGCTGTCAGTGTCAATGTCGCCGCGTTCCAGCTGCGTCAGGCGGACTTCGTCGATCGTCTGCGGTTGCTGCTGGGGCGGTACCCCGATATCGCCCCGGCCTCTCTGGAGCTGGAGGTCCTGGAGACCAGTGCCCTGGGTGACATGCTGGAGGTGACGCGGCATCTCGAGGGTTGTCGGGCGCTCGGCGTGCAGGTCTCGCTGGACGATTTCGGCACGGGCTATGCGTCGCTGACCTATCTCAAGCAGTTGCCGGCCGATACGGTGAAGGTCGATCAGACCTTTGTGCGCGATATTCTGGAAGACCCCGAGGACCTGGCGATCCTGGACGGGATCCTGAGCCTGGCCGAGGCGTTCGGGCGCCGCCTGATTGCCGAGGGCGTGGAAACAATCGAACTCGGTGACATGTTGTTGCTGATTGGCTGCGAGCTGGCTCAAGGCTACGGTATTGCGCGCCCAATGCCGGCGGAACAGGTGCCCGAATGGATCGCGACCTGGCGCCCGCCCCGGCACTGGGCAAGGATGTCGCGTATCGGGCGCGAGACGATACCGTTGATGCGCGCCGGGGTATCCCACCGAGCCTGGGTGGGATTGCTGGAGGATTATCTTCGCGGACAGGCCCGGAGGGTGCCATCGATTGAGGCGGACCGCCAAGGGTTCGAACGGGGGTTGGAGCGTGCCGGAGAGACGTTGCAGGGTGCGGGGTCCGCCCTGCTGCGGCGCCAGCGCGAGGTGCATGAGCTGGCCGAGGAGTTGCTCGAGCTGCATGCACAGGGGTGCCGCGAGCAGGCGCTGGCCCGAGTGTCAGAATTGCATGCGCTACGCGACCGCCTGCTGGCGGCTCTCTCGCGGAACCTGCACCGGGCGGGCGGTGGGTCGGAAGAGGCCTCCGCCAGTGCTGACGGATCCTGAGGGCAACGGCGCACGAGTTCATTGCCGGTGCTGGCCGTGCTGTGGATGCCTGGACGTGGCGATGCGGCGGTCGACGTCAAGGCTCCAATGGGGCTGTCGGGTCGCTTGCAGCCGGGCAGGCGGGTGCTCACTCGCGCCTCGCGTCAATTATATGCGTACGCAAGTGACGGATAAAAAAGCCATTGTTCCGGTACAGTGCGGAAAAAACGAAAAAACACTATCAATGCACAGCGGTTTGGGAGGACAATGACCGCGAGGTAACGGTAACAGGCTCCATGTTGCACCAGGCGACACCCCGGAAGGGGCGTTCAGATTCGCAGTTCCGGTCCCGTTTACGGGCCCGCAGGAATCACGATCAAGTTTCATCGTCGTTCGGTTGCCCTCCAGTCTCTCCCCCCTCGAAATCCCAATCCAAGTACGTACAAAACAGAGGTAACCGAAATGGCTACAGGTACAGTGAAGTGGTTCTCCGACGAAAAAGGCTTTGGTTTCATTACCCCGACCGATGGCTCCAAGGACGTGTTTGTCCATCACAGCGCCATCCAGGGTAGCGGCTTCAAGTCGCTGGCCGAAGGCCAGAGCGTCTCGTTCGACGTCGAGCAGGGCCAGAAGGGTCCGGCTGCCGCGAACGTCGAAGCGCAGTAAGCAAGACAACCTCGGCGCGCAAGCGCCGGGTTGTTGGAGAGCCCCGCCCTGTGCGGGGCTTTTTTGTGAGGGGTCCGGGCGGGGGCACGCTGCGAACCTGCCCCCGCGCAGCAGATCCGTCCCAAATCCGGCAGGTCCCTGGCCTGTGGTCTCGCGCTTCAGAAGATCATTTCGAGCCCGATGCCCAGGGCCCATGACTCACGCCGGTCGGGGTCGCGGTCGTCGCGGGGCCAGAAATGTCCGATGATGATCTCGCCGATCAGCCAGTCGCGGTAGATGGGCTGGCGATAGATCCCGCGCAGGCCGTATTCGCGTACCTTCACCGGTCGCGCGGTCTCGCCATTGGCCAGGGCCTCCAGCGAGATCTCCCGCTCCGGCCCGAAGCGGTGGAACACCCCCAGCGAGGTGGACCAGGCCGCTCCGCGTGTCCGGGTGCTGACGGTGGCGGAATTGCGCCAGCGCAGCATGCGCTGCGTGCTGAGGGCATGGGTCAGGTCGAGCGCGGTGGTCGCGCCAAGGCCGTCGCCGGAGGCCACGAACAGGGTTTCGCGAAACTCGAGTGCAGTCGTGTCGCCTGGCCAGAAGACCCGACGATAGCGCGCCTGAGCATAGGGCTTGTACCCGCCGCGGATGCCCAGGCGAAAGTCGATGTGTTCGCGCAGGTGGTAGCCAAGCCCGCCGAAGTAGGCCTGATCCTCGGCACGATCCTGCGGCAGCAGGAGCTGCGCCCGCGAAAAGGCCTCTGGCTGGTCCTGTACCAGCTCGTCTTCAGTGCCACGGCCAACGAACAGATAGGCCTGTTCGTTGACGTTGGGCATGGTCACGTCCAGGCGGAACCGTGTGGAGGCCTGGAACCCGGAGTCCTCGCGATGGAGCCCGCCGATCTGGATACGACCACCGGCCTGGCCGCCGCTGTCGTCAAATGGCTTGTCGCCAAACCAGCCATCCACGTTGCGAACCAGCCAGTAGGTCAGGCTGCGGGCGCCTTCGCGCGGCTGCTGCAGCCATTGCGCATCGGCTTCGGCTTCGGCGGTATCGCTCTGCTCGCTGGCGTTTGCCGCTGTCGCGGCCAGGACCAGCAGCCCGGCGAGGATGGGCCCACGACGCACCCGGCTAAGGCAAAACATGGTTCATGTCTACACTCGCGTTGGCAGCTCGGGAGGCGAGTCTGCGTTGCACCCCGAAGCAATCGGACCCATCCAGCGACCGCGGACGGTGATTACGCCCGACGGCGTAGCGCGTCCTGTCCCGGGAAGCCCGAGCTCGGCCCTGCAGCGATAAAAAATGCGTCGCCCCGCGATCGGCAGCATGCCACAGGATCACACGCGCCGGGTGGCCGAAGGTCTGCAATCGCGGGATCGGGGCCGTGCGTGGGCGCGCCCGCGCGGGGCACCGGGCGCCGCGATCAGGCAGGCGCCAGGGGCTATAACGGGGCAGGTCAGAGGCCGAAGATCTCCGATTTGAGGTTCCATTTGGAGGCGAGTGTCTCGGTGGCGTTGAGGAATTCCTCGGCACGGGCCGGATGGTTCCATTGGCCCCTGGCGATCCAGGCCAGCGCAGTCTCGCGATCGGGCGCGAGCGACAGCAAATGGATCAGCTCGCCGGCATCGCTGCCGATGACCTCGCCGCCCAGCAGGGCGCCGGTGTCCATGTCGCCAATCAGGCGCACGAAGCCCTCCGGCTCGTCCTGACCCAGGGCGCGCGGGGAGGTCTCGAAGGCGGCGAAGCCGACCGCCGGTTCCAGTTCCTCATCTTCGGCGTCGTCCTCGTCCATGCCGAGGCGGGCCATCTCGACGGCGGAGTAGATCGCGATCGGCACGAAGCGCTCGTCCTGCTCGCGGGTGTTGTCGTTCTGGATGTTCTCCACCGCGATGGTGGCGTCCGCCAGGGCGTGGTTGGCGGTCTGCCATTCGCTCGCGACATCGCCGATGGCGTAGATGTTGTCGACATCGGTCTGCAGCGTGGCCCGGCGTTTCACGAAGCCGCGGGCATCGGTTTTGACCCCGATGGCGTCGAGGTTCAGGTCCTCGGTATGCGGGGTGCGCCCGGTGCCGAGCAGGACCCAGTCGACCTCGAAGGTGTTGCCGTCGCTGTCGGTGATGGTGACGCCGTCGTCCGAGGTTTCGACGCTTTCGTAGCCCTTGACCCGCACCGGCTCGATGCCGTCTGCGGTCAGCTGTTCCTTCAGCGTGCCCAGCGCCTGCGGGCTGAATTTCTGGGTGGAAAGCGGCTTCGACCGCGACAGCCAGGTTACCTTCTTCCCGAGGTGGTGGAAGATCCAGGCGAACTCGGTGGCGACCACGCCGGAGCCGATGATCGCGACGCGAGCGCCCGCGGGGGGGCGTTCGTCGAACAGCATATCGGTGGTCAGTACGCGTCCGGGCGCGGCCGCGAACGGGGCCGGTACGGTGGCGGTGGCCCCGGTGGCGATGATGGTGTGGCGGGCCCGGACGGTCTCGTTGCCGTCCGCCGTCGCGATCTCCAGGGTCTCGGCGTCGACGAAACGGGCAGCGCCATGACGGTACTGGATCTTCAGGTGCTTCATGTAACCCAGGTAGGAGTCGCGTACCGTGGTTACAACCTCCTTCTGGTGGTCCCAGGCGCGGTCCATGTCGGCCGTGAGGCGGCCGCTAATGCCGCGGCCTTCGAAATGGCGCTGGGCGGCGACCGTGCGTGCCGTGTGGTACCAGTCCTTTTTCGGCACGCAGCCACGGTTGAGGCAGCAGCCACCCCAGTCGCCTTTTTCGATGATGACAACGTTGAGTCCGCGCAGGGCGCCCAGAACGGCGGCACGATAGCCCCCGGGGCCACTGCCGATGATGGCCAGGTCAAAGGTTTCGTTCATGGATGGTTACTCGTCGGTCAGATCAATGATCGGGTCGTGCCACTCCAGCTGCGTGAGATTCAGCTCGAACACTCGGCCGTCGGCCTCGTAGTCAAAGCGCACCGGGACATGGTGCAGCTCGGGTGCGAACCAGGCGGACAGGGCGACATCGCTGTCGTCGGTACGGCGGTCGATGCGAACGGTTTCCAGGCGTCCGATCGGGGAGTCCATGGTCTCGCGCTCGCCATATTCGAAGCGATATTCGCGCAGGCGGTCGCGCTCCAGGACCTGGACGGTCGAGCGATTGTCTGCGCGGGTCAGCTCGCTGCGCTCCAGCCGTTGCATGATCAGGTACAGCGAGCCGAGAAAGTCCAGGGTCTGGTCCGGCACTTCGAGCTGGAAGTGTTCGTTGTCGATGGTGCCGATGGCCAGGCCGCGGTCCCGGTCGAGGCGCGTCTCGACCTTGCGTTCGCGGCGTGGCGTGATCTGCTGGCTGCGCGAGCGTGCCAGCTGCAGCTCGCCGTTCTGGCGGTTCATCAACGCTTCGCGGCTCAGCTCGAACCGGCCCAGCAGGCGCAGGAAGCCGGACACGTGGGCATCCATGGCCATGCGGGTCTGTACGTCCTCGTGGTTCAGTGTAATGCGCGCCTTGAGCGTGTTGCCCAGGGCCGTGGCCTCGTAGCTGGCGGTATAGGGCGGGATAGAGTGCGTGTTGTTCTCCGCAGCGCTGGCCGGCAGGGCGACCAGCGCCAGCAGGAACCCGAGTACGGTGCCAAACCGCAGCAGGGGCATTGCCCTGGAAAGCGGAACCTCAGGAAGCTGGAAGATCATCAAAGTCCTCGTCGAGTTGCAGTGGCGCCGGCAGTGGCGTGCCGTCGGCCTGCAGGATTCGCCCGGCCCACTGAATTTCCCCTGAACACAGTCGGCGCACGACCTCCGGATACAGATGGTGCTCGGCGCGCTGGACGCGAGCGGCGAGGGTATCCGGCGTGTCATCCGGTGCGACTGGCACACGGGCCTGCATGATCACCGGGCCGCCGTCGAGTTCCGGGGTTACGAAATGCACGCTGGCCCCGTGCACGCGCTCGCCATTGGCCAGGGCGCGGGCGTGGGTGTGCAGGCCTCGATACTTCGGCAACAGGGAGGGGTGAATGTTCAACAGCCGCCCCGTAAAGCGGTCCACAAACGCAGGCGTCAGGATGCGCATGAACCCGGCCAGGATGACCAGATCGGGGGCGTAGTCTTCGATGACGCGAGCGAGATCGGTGTCGAAGGCCTCGCGAGAAGGGTATGTGCGGTGATCGAGTACCTGGCTGGGGATGCCGTGGCGTGTGGCGAATTCCAGTCCGCCGGCATCCGGCCGGTTGCTGATGACGCCGACGATCGTGGCCGGTAGCCGGCCCTGCTCGCAGGCCTCGATCAGCGCGCCCAGGTTGCTGCCGCGCCCGGAGATCAGGACCACCAGGCGCTGCGGAATGGCCGCAGCGGGTTGCCTGGCAGTTTCCGTCATGCCGCGCGGTAGGTGACGCCAGGCTGGTACGCGTCGCGTTCCTGGATCATGCCGATGGGCCAGCTGCGGATGCCGGCACGGGCCAGCTCCGTACGGGCGGCCTCGACCCGGTCCTCTGGGAGGATCACGGTCATGCCGATGCCACAGTTGAAGGTGCGCAGCATCTCGTCGTCGGCGATGTCACCGGTTTGCTGCAGCCAGTCGAATACGGGCGGCCTGGACCAGCTGTCCGGGTCGATGCGTGCGCCCAGGTGTTCGGGCAGCACGCGCGGAAGGTTCTCGGTCAGGCCGCCGCCGGTGATATGGGCCATTGCATGCACCGGGAAGTGCTGCAGCAGCTCCAGCAGCGGACGCACGTAGATGCGCGTGGGGGCCATCAGGGCATCCCCGAGGCTCATGCCATCGCCGCCGGGCAGGGGGCTGGCCAGGGAGGCGCCGGAGTGCTCCAGTACCCGCCGGATCAGGGAATAGCCGTTGGAGTGCGGGCCCGAAGCCTCCAGACCCAGCACCACGTCACCTGCGGCGACCAGGCGGCCGTCGATCAGGGCCTCCTTCTCGGCGATGCCGACCGCGAAACCGGCGACATCGTAGTCCTCGCCGTGGTACATGCCGGGCATCTCTGCGGTCTCGCCGCCGATCAGGGCGCAGCCGGCCTGCTCGCATCCTTCCGCGATGCCAGTGACCACATCCGCGGCGATGTCCACGTCCAGATGGCCGGTGGCGTAGTAGTCGAGAAAAAACAGCGGCTCGGCGCCCTGGACGACGATGTCGTTGACGCACATCGCGACCAGGTCGATGCCGATGCTGTCATGGCGATCGGTCTGCTGCGCCAGCCGCAGTTTGGTACCGACCCCGTCCGTGCCGGAAACCAGCACCGGCTGCTGGTAACGGTCCATTGGTAGCTCGAACAGGGCGCCGAAACCGCCCAGGCCGGCCATCACGCCGGGGCGTCGGGTGCGCGCCGCCTGCGGCCTGATGCGTTCAACCAGCTCGGCGCCGGCCTCGATGTCGACACCGGCCTCGCGGTAGGTCAGGCCTGAACGGGATTCGGACATGGGTTCCCCGGGATTCAACCAGCACGGGAGTGCCGCCACGGTGGCGGCCTCGAAGAACCCGGCATGGTAGCGAGCCGGCTGCGGGCGTGCAAAGAAAGGTGCGTTGTGTACGGCCAGCCTCTGCCATGGCTGTGGTATTTTGGGACGCTTGTCGAACAACCGATCATGACCATGTCCCTGCACCTGCGCACCCGTTATCCCGTGGCCGTCCTGCTCGGTCTTGCCCTTCTGCTGCTGGCGCCGCAGGCGGTGGCCCAGGATACGCTGGTGACGAAAGTCGCGGCCGAGGATGAGGCGGCGGCGCTCGAACAGGGCCTGGAACAGGCACTGGTGCGCCTTGCCGGGCTGCGCTCGGAGCCCGTTCTGGATCGTGTCGATGCGCTTATGGCCGAGCGTGACGATGACGGCTGGATTGCGGCGCTGCAGCGGCTGCGCGAGGTCGAGGAGGGCGTCTACCGCCTTGAGTTCGACTCCTTCCGTCTGCGTACGGTACTGCGTGACGCCGGCGTACCGGCCGTGCTGGGGGAACGCCCCGGACTCCTGGTCTGGGCGGTGCTCGACCGTGATGGTCAGCGCGAGCTGCTGGGTGATGCGGTGGAGGGGCGCGGTGTGCTGTCCGCGCTGGAGGCGCTGGCCGCGGAGCGCGACACGCCGCTGCTGTTTCCGCTGGGGGATCTCCAGGACCGCCGTGCGGTTCAGCCCTCGGATATCGTCGGCGGGGTCACCGAGCCGTTGCTGGAAGCGGCACGCCGGTATCAGGCCGATGGCGTGATCCTGCTGCATGTGCGCGAGACCGTGAGCGGGGCCGAGGCGCGGTCCGTCGCCGTGCACGATGGCCGCGATTTTCGGAGTTCGGCCTCGGCGGCCGATGCCGGCGCGGCCGCGCGCGCGGCAGTGGCACAGGGGCTGGACCAGGTGGCCGGGCGCCTGGCGCGAGTGGCGGCCGAGCCGGAGTGGGTACGCCTGGGTTTCGTCGGCGTGCCGGATTACGCCGCGTTCCAGCGTCTGCGGACGGAGCTGGTGCGCCTGCAGGCGGTAGAGGCGGCGCGCCTGGATTCGCTGATGGCCGATCGTGTGATACTGCAGGTGCGCACGGGGCTGGAGACCGATGACCTGGCGGACCTGTTGCGCGGGTCCGGTTTCGGCCGGACCGACCCCCCGGATGACCTTGACGCGGCCGCTGTCTGGCTGGGTCGCAGCTGACGCCCCCTGTGTCCGGATGATCCCGCGCCACCAGATCCCCAATGCCGTCACCATCGCGCGGATCGTGCTGATCCTGCCGATCGTATGGCTTCTGGTGCTGGAGCACTACCTGCTGGCGGTCGTGCTGCTGGCGCTGGCCGGATTGAGTGATGCCCTGGATGGCTGGCTGGTCCGCCGCTATGGCTGGCATACCCGGCTTGGGGCCTGGCTGGACCCGGCTGCGGACAAGCTGCTGATGCTGGGTATCTACGTGGCAGTGACGTGGTCGGGGCTGCTCCCGCTCTGGTTGTTGCTCCTGGTGGTAGGGCGCGATCTGTGGCTGACCGCGGGGTCGGCCCTGTACCGGGTGTTCGTTGGGCCGCTGGTGATCCGTCCGCTGTTCATCAGCAAGGTGAATACCTTCTTGCAGATCACATTGGTACTGGTGGTCATCGTGAAGGTCGGCCTGCTGGATCTGGACCCGATCTGGGTGCAGTTGATGGTGGTCGTGGTGGCATTCACGACCCTGGCGAGCGGGCTGGCGTATACCGTGCAGTGGGGTGTGTACGCCCGGCGTCAATTGCGGCATGGCACCACCGCCGCGGAACGGGAGACGCCGTGACAGCGGAAGCTCAGGGGCGGGCAGGGCCCTGGTCGACGGTTACGCTGGCGGCACTGGTCGGGCTCCTCGTCGTGGGCGGTGTGCTGTATCTGCTGGCCCCCATCCTGACGCCGTTCGTGGTCGCCGTCCTGATCGGCTATCTGTTCAACCCGCTGGTCTCGCGCCTCGCCCCGCGTATCCGCGGCTCGCGTACGCTGGCGACCGTGCTGGTCTTCCTGCTGGTGATGCTGGCGCTTGCCGCCGTTGTGCTGCTCCTGATCCCGCTGGCCATTGCCCAGTTCGAGCGTCTTGCGCTGGCGCTGCCGGAGTTGCTGGCATGGTTCGATCAGCAGGTGCGGCCGTTGCTGGAGGATCGGGCCGGGGAGCACCTCCCGGCACTGGATGCGGCCGCGTTGCAGGCCCTGGTGACGGAGCACTGGCGCGAGGCCGGAGGACTGGCAGGGGGGACACTGCAATGGATTGGCAGCTCCACCGGGGCCCTGCTGCTGGGGGTGTTGAACCTGGTGCTGGTCCCGGTGGTGAGCTTTTATCTGCTGCGTGACTGGCCGCGATTCCAGCAGGGGTTGCGGGACCTTCTGCCTCAGGCCTGGCGTCCCGCTGTGCTGGGTCTTGCACAGGAATCGGACGCAACCCTGGCCGCGTTTCTCCGCGGTCAGCTCCTGGTCATGCTGGCGCTGGGTTTCTTTTATGCGGTGGCTCTGACTCTGGTCGGGGTCGAGATGGGGCTGGCAATCGGCCTGATTGCAGGGGTGGTCAGTTTCATTCCCTATGTTGGTGTCATCGTGGGCGTGCTACTGGCCGGGGCGATGGCGTTGTTCCAGGGCGATGGCTGGAGCCTGCTGCTGGTGGTGCTGGCCGTTTTCGCCGTGGCCCAGGTGCTGGAGTCGATGGTGCTGACGCCGTGGCTGGTAGGCGACCGTACCGGTCTGCATCCGGTTGCGGTGATCTTTGCCGTGCTGGCCGGTGGGCAGCTCTTCGGGTTCTTCGGGGTTCTGCTCGCGTTGCCGGTGGCGGCCGTGCTGGCCGTGGGTGTGCGTCATGCACTGGAGCATTACCGGCGTCTGAATGCCGCTGAAACGCCGCTCGCCAGCGGCGGAGGCGAGCGACCATGAGTACCGAACAGCAGCGCCAGCTGCCGCTGGATCTGCGTCTGCGCGATACCTCGCGCTTCGCGGGCTTCTATCCGGGTGGTAACCGTCTGGCTCGGGATGCGGTCGAGGCGCTGGCCGTCGGCAGCGCGATGACTGCGCCACAGATCCTGCTGCATGGTCCGGCGGGCGTGGGGAAGACCCACCTGTTGCAGGCAGCCTGCCACCAGACGTACGAGCGTGGTGAGCCAGTGGCCTACCTGCCGCTGGCCGAGCTGGCCACGGCGCCGCCGCTGGCGGTGCTGGACGGGCTGGAACGCGCGCGCCTGCTGGCGCTGGATGATCTGGATGCCGTGATCGGGAGAGCCGGCTGGGATGAAGCCCTGTTCGGGCTTTTGAACCGGCTGCGCGACAGTGGTTGTCGCGTCCTTCTGGCGGCCCTTGCCGCGCCTGACGGCCTTGCCAGCCCGTTGCCCGACCTGACCTCGCGGCTTGCATGGGGTCCGGTGTTCCGCATGCAGGCACCGGAGGAAGATGATCTCAAGCGCATCCTTGCGCAGCGCGCGGCACTGCGCGGTCTGGAACTGCCGGAGACGGTGGCGGACTATCTGGTGCGCCACTACCGCCGTGACCTGGTCGCTTTGCTGCAGCTGCTGGATCGCCTCGACCTGGCTGCTCTGGCTGAACAGCGACGCCTGACCATCCCCTTTATTCGTGATCAGCTCGCGCGTTTCTGAATTGCACCACGGAGGCGCACGAAGAAGGTCAAAAGCCGTTCACGGGAAGCCTGGAAGGGTGGGCTTGTCGGGAGTTACGGGAGACCCCTCGCGTTTCGGAATGCGCCGCCGTTTCGGGCGCTCCGACCGGGCTGACAGGATGGGGCAAGGGCCCCGGGGTGGCGACATTCCCGGGAAGGTCTGGTCAACCCAATCCGGGGTGGGCCATGCACGTCCCCGAACGGGCCTCGCTCTCCTGCCCCGCGCTCGCGACGATCACCCGAACCCGACAGGTTCCCATGCCTTCAGGGTGAATATCAGGGCGTCGTCTGGCGGGCGCGGCGGGCGTCCAGTTTGACGTAGAGCAGGCAGCCCCCGAACCAGGCGAGGCTGGCGGCGGTCATCAGCAGCCCGTACAGGCGCGCATCGGCCGCCGCGGCCAGGGTGATCCCCAGGGTCACGTAGGCGAGTGCCAGCAGGCTGGACCAGGCGTGGGTATAGCGGCGCCCGTGCAGCATCCCGCGCAGTGGGAACAGCAGCGGCAGGACCAGGATCACCAGGGCTACGGAGACCGGTACGATCTCCGGCCGGTCGATCCAGGTGGTCCAGACCAGGATCAGCCCCAGTAATCCCAGATATCCGGCCAGGGCCAGGACTCGCGCCGCGAGGATCATGCCGGGTCCTCGCGGCGCAGGCGCAGCGCGAGACGCCCGACGCGTTCACCCAGGGCATCTGCGATGCGCTGCTCTGCGCGGGTCACTGCTTGTTCCCCCTGCGCCCCGGCAACATGGCTGGCGCCGTAGGGCGAGCCCCCGGAGGTCGTGGTGCTCAGTTCCGGCACGGTGTAGGGCACGCCGACCCAGAGCATCCCCTGGTGGATCAGGGGCAGGGCCATGGTCAGCAGGGTGGTTTCCTGCCCGCCGTGCTGGGTGGCGGTGCTGGTGAACAGCCCGAACGGGCGATCGACCAGGCCGCCGCTGGCCCAAAGGCCACTGGTGCCATCGAGAAAGTATTTCAGCGGGGCGGCCATATTGCCGAAGCGGGTGGGCGAGCCCATGACCAGCCCGGCACACTCCTCCAGGTCGCGGGTCTCCGCGTAGGGCGGGCCATCGGCGGGAACCGCCGGGGCGTCGCCAGAGATGCCGGTGCTCACCGGCGGCACGGTGCGCACGCGGGCGATCGCGCCGGCCCGCTCCACGCCGCTGGCGACGTGGCGGGCCAGCTCGGCGGTCGCGCCATAGCGGCTGTAGTACAGCACCAGGACCTCGGGCGCCGCGCTCACGCCAGGATCTCCAGCACCTGTTCCGGCGGACGCCCGATGCGGGCGCGGTCGCCGTGCACGAGGATTGGCCGCTCGATCAGTCTCGGGTGCTGCACCATGGTCTGGATCAGTGCCTCGTCGTCCAGCTCGGCGTCCTTCAGGCCCAGTTCGCGGTACTCCGCCTCGCCGGTGCGCAGCAGCTCGCGCGGAGCGATGCCCAGTCGGTCGACGATGGCGCGCAGGGTGGCGGCATCCGGCGGCGTCTTCAGATATTCGACAATCTGCGGTTCCACGCCCTGCTCGCGCAGCAGTGCCAGGGTCGCGCGCGACTTGCTGCAGCGCGGGTTGTGGTACAGCGTAGGGGCATCGGACATGAATCCACTCCGGAGGATGAAAAATGACGGAGGCCAATGATAACCATGCCCGCCGCTGGCGTGTCAGCGGTCAGGTGCAGGGGGTGTTCTTCCGCGCCTCTACCCGCGACGAGGCCCGGCGGCTCGGGTTGACCGGTTATGCCCGTAATGAGCCGGACGGCAGCGTCGAGGTGCTGGCCGTGGGCCCGCGCAGGGCGCTGGACACGCTGGAGGAGTGGCTGGCCGACGGGCCGCGCATGGCGCGGGTGGATGCGGTGGAGGCCGAGGAGCTGGAACCCCCGGAGCCGGCGCCGCGCGAGTTCTCCACGGGCTGACTCGGCGGTGCCTCAGTAGCGCCGCAGCGGGCGACCCGGTGGCGGAATGACCTGGACGAAGGCACGCACGTCGCGCAGCCGGTGCGGACCTTCCGACCGGATGCGGGTCTCGGCCCCCTGCATCCAGGCGCCGTCCCAGGCGAGGCGGGCCGCCCCGGTGCGCGAATGGCGCGGCAGGTCGATCAGCAAGAGGCCGTCTTCATAGGCGACCTCGAGCTCACTGCGGTAGCGCTCGGCGTGTACCTCGATGCTGCGGCTCTCGCCACTGGCGAGGGTAAAGGCCGTTGGCTCCAGCGCGCGTTCGCGACCGCCGATCTGCAGCGTGCCGCCGCTGAGACGGACGCGGATCAGGTCTCCGGGCAGGCCGGCCTGGCCACTGCGGATGGCCGCGACCCGCTCGGCGCGTTCGGCTGCCAGTGCCGCCTCCTGCTCGGCCTCGGCCTGCAGCCGGGCCTCGCGGGCCTTCTGCACCGATTCCCAGGCGCGGATGGCCTCGACCCGTTCTGCCTCGCCCATGGCGTCCCATTGTTCTTCGCTTACCCCGTAGATCCGCGGGCTGCAGGCGGCCAGCAGCAGTGCCAGGGCTGCCAGGACCGGGTACAGACGAAGCGTTGCGGGCATGCGCGATTTCCGTGTGGGTTTGTAGCCGAGTCTGTGCGAGTAGCCTGTACCGGCCCTGAACCGGGCTGAGGGAAACACTGTTTCCCTCAGAACAGCAGGTTGATGACGAGCAGCGAGACGACCATGAACAGCAGGGTCACACCGGCGCCGGCGCGCAGGTAGTCGGCCACGCGGTAGCCACCGGGGTCCATGATCAGTGCATTGACCTGGTGGGTGGGGAGGATGAAGGAATTGGAGGCCGCGATCGCGACGATCAGCGCGAACACGCGCGGGTCGGCGTCGATGCCCATGCCCTGGGCGACGCTCGCGAAGCTGACCGCCAGCGGGACCAGCAGAACCGTCGCCCCGACGTTGGACATTACCAGCGTGAAGAAGGTGGTCAGCAGGAACACTGCGACCTGCAGCACCCAGACCGGCATCCCTTCCAGTTGCTGCATGCCATTGGTCGCGATCCACTCGCCGGCACCGGAGTTCTCCACCGCGAGCCCCAGAGGGATCAACGAGGCCAGCAGAAACACCGTCTTCCAGCTGATGCCGCGATAGGCCTCGTCCATCGTGATCACGCCGGTGAAGATCATCCCCAGGGCCCCGCCCAGCAGGGCCAGTGCCAGCGGAAGGTCAGTGAACAGCACCAGCCCCAGCCCCAGCGTCAGGGAGCCGAGCGCGGCCAGCGGCCGGTGGGTCTTTGAGGCCTCCTGCTTGCGTCGTGGATAGCGGCTGGTGACCACGACGAAGTCGCGGTCGTCCTCCAGCGCCTGCAGGTTCTCCCACGGGGTATGCACGACCAGGGTGTCGCCGGCCTTCAGCGGGGTATCCGGGACCTCGTCGACGATCAGGTCATCACCGCGCTGGATGCGCAGCACCGAGATGCCGTAGCTGCGGCGCATGCCCTTGTCGCGCACGGTCTGGCCGATCAGGTCGGAGCCGGGCGGGATGATCACCTCCGCGATGCCGCCGTGGCGGGCGGACAGGGCGCGGGCGAACACGTCCAGTTCGTCCTTCAGCACGGTGCCGGTGTGGTCGCAGGTCGTCTCGATGGTGGTGACCGGGCCGAGGATGGCGAGGTGTGCCCCGCGCTCCAGCTCCACGTCCCGGTTGGGTTCGATGCGGGTCTCGTCGCCCGTGGTGACGCCCACGACGTGCACCCCGAAGGCCGCCTCGAAGTCGCCTACACTGAACCCGGCCACAGAACTGTCGTCGCCCAGGCGCGCCTCGCGCACGCCGAAATCCATGCCGTAGACATCACGGAACCAGGCCGAGGTCGTCTGCACCCGGCTCTCGTCCGGGTCCTCAGTCCGGGGGTCGCGGGCCGGCAGGACCCAGCGTCCGAACAGCGCGAAGTACAGGATGAGCATGCCCAGCAGGGCGAGTCCGATCGGGGTGACGTCGAATAGCCCGAAGCCCTCGACATCACCGGGCAACAGGTCGTTGAGCAGGATCAGCGGGCTGGAGGCCACCAGCGTCAGGGTGCCGCCGACGATCGCGGCAAAGCCCATCGGCATCAGCAGGCGCGAGCGCGGGATGCGCGCGGCCGCGCCGATGCGGTTGATCACCGGCATGAACAATGCGGCGGCCCCGATGTTCTGCATGAAGCTGGTGATGATGCCCACGGCCCCCGAGGTGGTGGCCATCACGCGGCGCTCGGTCTGCCCGCCGAAGCGCAGGATCAGGTCCGCCAGGCGGTTCATCACCCCGGAACGGTCCAGCCCCTTGCCGATGATCATCACCGCGATGATCGCGATCACTGCGTTCGAGGCAAAGCCGGAAAACAGCGCCTCGCCCTCGACGATCGGCGCCACCCCCGGCACCAGCGCGACCATGCCGAGCAGGAACAGCACGCTCAGCGCCGCCAGGTCGATCCGGATCACCTCCGTCACGAACAGCAGGATCGTTAGCCCCAGCAGGCCGAATACGATCCCCATCTCCAGGGTGAAGGCGACCTCTTCCATCGTGGTCGCCCCGGGTTCAGCCGTTCAGGCGTTGGCGCAGGGCGTCGAGCAGGCCGTCTATCGGGAGGTGTTCGGCCTCGCTGGAGGTGCGTGCCTGGTATTCGAGTTCGCCGGCGTCGAGGCCGCGCTCGCCGATGACCAGGCGGTGCGGGATGCCGATCAGCTCCATGTCGGCGAACATCACGCCGGGGCGCTGTTCGCGGTCGTCCAGCAGGACCTGGAAGCCGGCGGCCTCCAGCTCGTCGTGCAGCTGCTCTGCGGCCTCGCGCACGCGCTGGGACTTTTTGGCGCCGATCGGGCACAGGGCGATGTCGAAGGGGGCGATGGCGGTGGGCCAGCAGATGCCGCGCTCGTCGGAGTTCTGCTCGATCGCGGCGGCGACCACGCGCGAGACGCCGATGCCGTAGCAGCCCATGGTCACCACCTGTTCGCGACCGTCCTCGTCCAGTACGCGGGCACCCAGTGCCTGGCTGTACTTGTCGCCAAGCTGGAAGATGTGGCCGACCTCGATGCCGCGGCGGATCTCGATTGCCCCGGAGCCGTCCGGGGCCGGCTCGCCCTCGGTGATGTTGCGCAGGTCGGCGGTCTCCGGTTGTGGCAGGTCGCGGCCCCAGTTCACGCCGGTCAGGTGGTGGCCGTCCTCGTTGGCGCCGACCACGAAGTCCGCCATGCCGAGCACGGCGTGGTCGGCCAGCACCGGGATCGGGCAGCCCACCGGGCCCAGCGAGCCGGGATCGGCACCGAAGGCGGTACGGATCTCGGCCGCCTCGGCCATGCGCAGCGGCTCGGCGACCCAGGGATGCTTCTCGGCCTTCACCGCGTTCAGCTCGTGGTCGCCGCGCAGCACGATGGCGACCAGATCGGCGTCAATCGCGTCGGAGGCGGCAACCACCAGGGTCTTCACCGTGCGCTGCGTCGGGATTGCCAGGAATTTCGCGAGATCGTCGATGGTATGCACGTCGGGCGTGGCGATCTTCTCCAGCGCCGCGCCGGGGGCCGGGGCCGGCTCGGGCGCCGGGCAGGGGGCCAGTTCGACGTTGGCGGCGAACCCGGCCGGGGAGAACGCGATGGCGTCCTCACCGGAGCTGGCCAGCACGTGGAACTCGTGCGAGGCATTGCCGCCGATCGCGCCGGTGTCGGCCTCCACCGCGCGGAAGTCCAGACCGCAGCGCTCGAAGATGCGGGTGTAGGCTGCGTGCATCTGCTGGTAGGTCTCGCCCAGCGAGTCGGCGTCGATATGGAAGGAGTAGGCGTCTTTCATCAGGAATTCGCGGGCGCGCATCACGCCGAAACGCGGGCGGCGCTCGTCGCGGAACTTGGTCTGGATCTGGTAGTAGTTGACCGGCAGCTGGCGGTAGCTGCGGACCTCGCGGCGCACCAGGTCGGTGATGACCTCCTCGTGCGTCGGGCCGAAGCAGAAGTCACGCTCGTGGCGGTCCTTCAGGCGCAGCAGCTCGGCGCCGTAGAAGTCCCAGCGCCCGGATTCCTGCCACAGCTCGGCCGGTTGCACCGCCGGCATCAGCACCTCCAGGGCGCCGGCGCGGTTCATCTCCTCGCGCACGATGTTTTCCACCCGGCGCAGCACGCGCAGGCCCAGCGGCAGCCAGGTGTACAGCCCGGAGGCCAGCCGGCGGATGTAGCCGGCCCGCAGCATCAGCTGGTGGGAGACGATCTCGGCGTCGGCCGGGGTTTCCTTCAGGGTGTTCAGCGGGAATTGCGAGACGCGCATCGGGGCAGTGCCTTGTCGGGTTGAGTGGGTGGAACGGGCCCGGCGGTGCCGGCCAGGATCAGAACGTGGTGCCGTTAGTACCCCAGAAATGGCGCGGGGCGTCGGCGAATTCGATGTAGACGCGGGCCGGGTCCAGGCCCAGCTCGGCCTGGAGGGTATCGCACAGCCTGCGCGACAGTTCGCGGGTCAGGCCTTCGGGCAGGCCGATGCTCTTCAGCTCGCAGTAGGCGAGCGGGTCGTTACTGCCGGCAAAGCACATCGCAGGGTTGTGCGTGCAGGCGACCATCACGTAGGACTCGGGCTTGCCCAGCCAGTCGGCGACCTGTGCGGACAGGCGCTGGCACAGGCCGTCGGCGTCCTCGGGCAGGCGGGTGTTGGTCTCGACGCGCAGCAGTGGCATGGTTCTCTCCGGTTCGGCGGATCGGTGAAACGGCGAATTGGCGACTATGATACGGGGAGCGCCGAGCCGGTGCAGCGATGATCGCGTCAATACGGCGGGCTGCCCGCGGCCGCGTGAAAGATCGGAGAGCTTGACTATACTCCGCGCAGGGAAGATGGATGGATGCGATCCGAGGGGGGGCGCTGGCCTGCGGGCATTGCGCCAGATATCATCAAGCAGTATATTACCATTTACTAATATTAAGTTCGCGGAAGGGCCGGGCCAGTGTCAACGGCGGTCCGGGTCGCGACACCAGCGCAAGGAAATAACGCCACCATGTTAAAAAACCGGATGCGTCCGGCCCTCTGGGCCATGCTGCTGCTGCCGTTGTCGGCGCAGGCAGAACTCCCGTTCGAGACGGCCACCGCCGAACGTCATTCGATCATCCAGGAACGTATCCTGGATGGTCGGGTAGAGGCCGTGCAGCGTTCCACGATCTCCGCTCAGACTTCCGGTCGTATTCGCGAGATCTACGTGGATGTCGACGACTTTGTCGAGGCCGACGAACTGCTGGTCCGGCTCAGTGACACCGAGCAGCAGGCGCGTTTGAGCCAGGCGGAAGGTGACGTGGCCGATGCCCGGGCCCGCCTCAACGAGGCGCGCTCGGAATTCGAACGCATCGAGGATGTGTTCGAACGCGGGGCGGTGTCGCGCTCGGAGTTCGATCGTGCCGAAGCCGGTCTGGCGTCGGCCCGGGCGCGTCTGCGTTCCGCTGAGGGCCGGGTTGAAGAGGCCCGCGAGCAGCTGGGCTATACCGAGGTGTATGCACCGTACTCGGGCATCGTGACGGAACGCCATGTCGAGGTCGGCGAATCGGTTAGCCCCGGTTCACCGCTGGTGTCGGGTATCAGCCTCGATCAACTGCGGGTGACGGTGGACGTGCCGCAACGGCTGATCCATCGGGTGCGCGAGCAGCGTACGGCCGAGGTGTTGCTGAACGGTGATCGTGTGATGGCCGAGAGTCTGACCATCTTCCCCTATGCCGATCCGGCCAGCTCCACTTTTCGTGTCCGTGTGAATCTGCAGGAGCAGCAGGATCTGGGGCTGTTCCCCGGCATGTTCGCCAAGACCGCTTTTGTGGTCGACGACGTCGAGCGGTTGCTGGTGCCCACGGAGGCCGTGGTGTACCGCAGCGAGGTGGTGGCCGTGTATGTGGTGGATGACGACGATCGTGTGAGCTTTCGCCAGGTACGTGTGGGGCGTCAGCACGACGGGATGATCGAGATCCATGGCGGTCTGATGGAAGGCGAGCGTGTGGCACTGGACCCGATTCATGCCCAGATCTGGCTGAAGGAACACCAGCAGGTGAGCGCCGATGAGTGATGCCAGCACCGACGCGGCAGAGGGCCGCATGGGTATTTCCGGCCGTATTGCCAAGGCCTTCCTGACCACCCAGATCACGCCGCTGTTGGCCTTGATCGGCCTGCTTCTGGGCCTGTTCGCGATCATGGTGACCCCGCGCGAGGAAGAGCCGCAGATCAACGTGACCATGGCCGACGTGTTTATCCCGTTCCCCGGGGCGAGCGCAGAGGAGGTCTCGGAACTGGTCTCGACGCCGGCCGAACAGGTGCTCTCGGAAATCGAGGGGATCGACGACATCTACTCGGTTTCGCGCCCGAACATGGCGCAGGTCACCATCCAGTTCAAGGTGGGCGAAGATCGCACCGCAGCGCTGGTGCGTCTGTACACGCAGGTGTTCTCCAACCAGGACTGGCTGCCCGATGGGCTGGGTGTCGGTGAGCCGATCATCAAGCCCATGGGCATCGATGACGTGCCGATCGTCAACGTGACGCTGTGGACCGAAGACCCGGAGCGGGGCGGGCATGACCTGCAGCGCGTGGCACACGCGCTGGAATCCGAGCTCAAGCGCGTACCGGGCACCCGAGACATCTACACCGTGGGCGGGCCGGAGCACGTGGTTCACGTGCGCTTTAATCCGGAGACACTGTCGGCCTACGGCTTGTCGGTCGATGACCTCCGCGACAGCCTGCAGGTCTCCAATTTCTCGCGAGATGCCGGGCAGATTTACCAGGACGATCAGGAGATCCTGATCCAGGCCGGCGACTTCATTACCGAGCCGTCGGCCTTCGGTGGACTGGTCGTCGGCATCCAGGACGAGCGTCCGATTTATCTGGATGACGTGGCCGAGGTGGTGCAGGGACCGGCCTACCCGACCGAGCAGGTGCGCTTTGCCTATGGTGCCGCCGCCGACCGCGCCATCCATGGCGAAACCCACCCGGCGGTGACCGTCGCGATTGCCAAGCAGCCGGGCACGAATGCCCCGGATATCGCCGATGCCCTGATCGATCGACTGGACCAGCTGCGGGGCACCTACATCCCGGATGGTATCGAGACCACGATTACCCGCAACTACGGTGCGACCGCGGATGACAAGGCGAACACCCTGATCCAGAAGTTGATCCTGGCGACCGCTTCGGTGGTGATCCTGGTCTGGATCGCGCTGGGCTGGCGCGAGGCCTTCATTGTCGGTGTGGCAGTGGTGATCACACTGGCGATCACACTGTTCGCCTCCTGGGCCTACGGATTCACTCTCAACCGTGTGTCGCTGTTCGCCCTGATCTTCTCCATCGGGATACTGGTGGACGATGCGATCGTGGTGGTGGAGAACATCCACCGGCATATGGTTCAGGGCGGCAAGAAGTTCCTCGAGGCCATCCCGCTGGCGGTGGATGAGGTCGGTGGTCCGACAATCCTCGCGACCTTTGCGGTGATCGCGGCGCTGCTGCCGATGGCCTTCGTGACCGGCCTGATGGGCCCGTACATGAGCCCGATCCCGATCAACGCCTCGATGGGGATGATCATCTCGCTGGCGGTGGCGTACGTGGTTACCCCCTGGCTGACCTACAAGGTCCTGCGCCGTCAGGCCGAGCAGCATGAGCATGCCGCCCCGGCGACCGGCGGTCATGCTCCGGAAAGCGAGAGTGCCTCCGCCGGCTTGATGAAGATCTTCAACACCCTGCTGCTGCCGTTTCTCGGGACCGGCGGTCGCAAGACGGTCAACCGTCTGGCGCTGTGGGTGGGGACCCTGTTGCTGATCCTCGGTTCCGTCTCGCTGGCGTATTTCCAGCTGGTGGTCATGAAGATGCTGCCCTTCGATGACAAGTCGGAGTTCCAGGTTGTGCTGGACATGCCCGAGGGCACCAGTCTGGAGCGCACCTCCATGGTGCTGGCGGAGATGGGCGATTACCTGAAGAGCGTCCCCGAGGTGCACAACGTGCAGACCTACGCGGGCACCGCGGCGCCGATCAATTTCAATGGTCTGGTGCGGCAGTACTACCTGCGCGAGGGTTCGCATGTGGGCGACATCCAGGTGAATCTGGTAGATGCCTCCGAACGCAGCCGCAAGAGCCATGATGTGGCGCTGGGCGTGCGCGAGGCGATCAACGCGATTGCCGATCGTCACGATGCGGCGGTCAAGGTCGTCGAGGTCCCGCCGGGGCCGCCGGTGATGTCGCCGATCGTGGCGGAGATCTACGGTCCGGATTACGACGGCCAGATCGAGATCGCGCAGCGGGTGCGGGAGGTGTTCGAGAACACCGACGACATCACCGACATCGACGACTCGGTGGAATATCCGGGGCCGAAGAAGATCCTGCAGGTGGACCGCGAGCGGGCCGCACGACTGGGCGTGTCCCAGCAGGCGGTGGTGCAGGCGATCGAGACCTCGCTGTCCGGGGAAGACGTGACCTATCTCTACGGTTCCAACGTGAAGTACGCGGTGCCCGTACGGCTCGAATTCGATCAGACCGAGAAGGGCAGTCTGGCTCCGGTGCTGGGGCTCAAGGTGCGTTCGCGTGATGGCACCCTGGTCCCGCTGTCCGAGGTCGTCAATGTGGTGGACTCCACCCTCGAGCACTCGATCCATCACAAGAACCTGCTGCCCGTGGTGTACGTGATGGGCGACCTGGCGGGCGGGCTGGACAGCCCGCTGTACGGGATGTTCGAGATGTTCTTCGGCATGCGTGACAAGCCGATGGTCTATGGCGAGCCGCTGGAGCAGTTGTTCATCAGCCAGCCGGACAACCCGTACAACTTCTCGTTGAAGTGGGATGGCGAATGGCAGGTGACCTACGAGACCTTCCGTGACATGGGTATTGCCTACTCGGTGGGTCTGCTCCTGATCTACCTGCTGGTGGTCGCGCAGTTCCGCTCGTACATGGTGCCGCTGATCATCATGGCGCCGATCCCGCTGACGGTGATCGGGGTGCTGCCGGGACATGCGTTCATGGATGCCTTCATCATGGATGCCAAGTTCACTGCGACCTCCATGATCGGGATGATCGCGCTGGCCGGGATTATCGTGCGCAACTCGATCCTGCTGGTGGACTTCATCAACGACGAGATCCGCCGTGGTGTGGACGTGATCGAGGCAGTGATCCATGCGGGTGCGGTACGTGCCAAGCCCATCGTCCTGACCGGGCTGGCGGCAATGGTCGGCGCCGGGTTCATCCTCGATGACCCGATCTTCTCCGGCCTGGCGATCTCGCTGATCTTCGGCGTGTTCGTCTCCACGCTGCTGACGCTGGTGATCATCCCGGTGCTGTACTACCTGTACGTGCGTAACCGGGTTGATCTGATCCGGGCCCAGGCGGCGTAGGGGTAGCCGGCATTGCGCCTGCGGGCGCAATGCCGTTGTCAGTGGTCCGTGTCTTCGCGGCTGCTGCGCGAGCCGTTACAATGCGGCTGCCTTCAAACGAACGAACCGGAGATGCTCGATGGATGTCGAGATGGGAGAAGAGGGCCTGAATGTCCTCGGTATCAGCCGTGAACAGTGTGCAACGCTGGTGGAGACACTGAAGGCCAGCGAGGATCAGCGTTTCATGGATGACCCGGAATTGCGCAAGCTGTTCAAGCTGCTGGCTGTGCTGCAGAGCGATCTCTGGGATGACATGACGGCCGGACAGTTCGACTTCGCCCCTTACAAGAAACAGTAGCGGCCCACGCGCTGCTTGCTCAGGAGCCAGGAATGTCCGACAACGGATCCCGCCGTCCCTCGAATTTCGTGATCGGCAATATCTTTCTCGGCGCTGCCGCGTTGATGCTTTTTTTCTTCGTTGCCCTGTGGGAATACCTGGGGGTTGTTGCGCTGTTGCTGTGGATGGCGCTGGCCGCGATCGGTGTTTACTTCATCGTCAAGGACAAGGACATCAATCCCGGCGGACCGCCCAACTGAGGTTCCGAGCGCCTTGAGCAGGGACAAGCCGTGCTGCATGTACATGCAGCACGGCTTTTTTGCGTGTGCGTGATGCGAGGGGGCTGCCGCGTAGTCATCCTGATACTGACGCGCTGCGACGCGGTTCCTGCCCACGTATTGATATCCCGTGTGCGGCCAGGGCCTCTGGCCAGGCCCCTTCGCACACGCCCTCGATCAGCGCGCAGCCCGGGTGTTCTGATCCAGCGTCCCTCAACCGCACCCTGGCCTCGGCGGTGGAAGGGTACCGGTCCGGGAGCAAACCATCCCCGAGATCGGCTGAACGTCGTTTCGAAGCAAGAAGGCATTTTTTCTTTAAAGGAAAAGGAATCCCACGATTGCCACGGCTGCAATCACGGCGACTGCATCGGCGCTCAGTGCGGCGGCGAGGGTGTGGCGGACGCGTTTGACGCCGATCGCGCCGAAGTACACCGCGAGTACGTAAAAGGTGGTCTCGGTTGAACCCTGCAGGGTGGACACCAGGATGCCGACATGGGTGTCCGGACCGGTGGCCGGGTCCTGCATGATGCCGGCCATGATGCCGTAGGCGCCGGAGCCGGACAGGGGCCGCAGCAGTGCCATCGGCAGGGCCTCGGCCGGCAGGCCGAACGGCGTGGTCACCGGCCCGATCAGGCCGACGAACATCCCCAGCGCGCCGCTCTCGCGCAGCATCCCCACCGCGACCAGGATCGCGACCAGGTAGGGGATGATGCGCAGGGCGACGTTGAAGCCCTCTTTGGCCCCTTCCACGAATACCTCGTATACCGGAACCCCGCGGATCACCCCGTAGGACAGGAAGCCGACCACCAGTCCCGGAATGATCCAGGGTGCGATCGCCTGGCCGTACAGGATGGTCAGCGGGATGATCGCCAGCACCCCCAGCAGGACCAGGATCGAGACCCAGGCGGGGTACCCCTCGGCGGGCACCTCGATGTTCATGGGCTGCTGGTCGGTTGGCTGGTCATCCGGTTCGCGATGCGCGTGGGCGGCCGTCCCGGTTCCGGTCTTTTCGTCCTGCAGGGCTGTGTCTTCCGGCGCCCCCGAGTCCGTGGTGGCGGCGCCCGTGTCCGGGCTGCGTGTAGGGGGCGGGCTGCGGAAGTAGCGTTGCAGGATCAGGGCGCTGGTGATGCCGGCGATGGTCGCGAACAGGGTGGCGAACAGGGTGGTCGGCAGGATCGCGGCAGGCGCTTCGGAACCCAGCGAGGCGCGCAGCGCGATGACGCCGGTGGGCAGCAAGGTGATGCTGGAGGTGTTGATCGCCAGGAACAGGGCCATGGCGTTGGTCGCCGTGCCGGGGTGCGGGTTCAGTTTCTCCAGTTCCTGCATCGCGCGAATGCCGAAGGGTGTCGCGGCGTTGCCCAGGCCCAGGATGTTGGCAGAGAAGTTCAGGATCATCGCGCCCATGGCCGGGTGCTCGGGTGGCACTGAGGGGAACAGGCGGATCATCAATGGGCGCAGCAAGCGTGCCAGCACGGTCAGCAAGCCGCCGGCCTCGGCGATCTTCATCAGACCGAGAAACAGCGCCATTACCCCGACCAGCCCCAGTGCCAGTTCTACCGCCGAGCCGGCGGCATCGATCGCACCCTCTGACAGGGCCTGCATCGGGCGTTCATCGGGATCGGTCGAGCGGATCTCGCGGATCGCGGCCGTGGCCACGGCGATCACGATCAGGGCGAGAAAGATCAGGTTCATGCGAGGCCCGCCCCCGGACGTGCGCGCATCAGCGGTTCTCCCCGCGTGATACGCCGCGCAGTACGGCGTCCATTGCCCGTGCCGGCAGCAGCCACCTGAGGAAGGCGAACAGACGGGTCGGGAAGGTCACGTGGTAGCGCACGCGTGGGCGCCGGGCCTCCAGCGCATGGACCACACAGCGCGCGACCGCCTCGGGCCCCAGCGTGAAGGGGGCGTCGGCCTCCGCGTTCGCCATGCGAGCCTCCGCGGCGCGGTAGGTCTCGTGCCACGGGCTGTGGTCGCGCTGGATGTGGTAGCGAAAGGCCTTCAGTGCGTTGGCACGGAATTCGCTGCGGATCGGCCCGGGTTCGATCAGTGCAACGTGAATCCCGGTGCCGTGCAGTTCCTGGCGCAGGGTGTCGCTCATGCCCTCGATCGCGAACTTGGAGGTCACGTAGGCCCCGCGCAGGCGCAGCGCGACAAGGCCGAGCACCGAGGAATTCTGGATGATGCGGCCCTCGCCGGCGCGGCGCATCGCGGGCAGCACGGCGTTGGTCAGTTCCAGCCAGCCGAGCACGTTGGTCTCCAGTTGCGCGCGCAGGGTGGCGCGGTTCAGGTCCTCCACTGCGCCGGGCTGGCCATAGGCGCCGTTGTTGAACAGGGCGTAGAGGTGCCCATCGGTACGGTGGAGGACTTCGGCCACCGCGCCGTGGATGCTGGCGGAGTCGAGGAGGTCCAGTTGCAATGCCTCGAAGCCTTCCTGTTTCAGCCGTGCGACATCCTCGCTGCGGCGTGCAGTCGCGAAGACCCGGTAGCCGCGCTCCCGGAGTATGCGGGCGGTGCAGGCCCCGATGCCCGTGGAACAGCCGGTGATCAGGACTGCGCGTGAGGTGGACGGGCTCATCGTGGCGGCGTCAGTAGGTCAGCGTCGCAACGTCGTCCTCGACGACTTCGCCAATGAAGGCGCCGCCGCCGCGCATTCCGTCCAGTTCGGGTACCGCGTTCTCCAGGGTCAGGCCGTTCTCGTCCATCGCACCTGCACAGGCGTAGAAGCGGCAGCCGGCCTCGTGGGCATCCTGCATGAAGCTGTAGACCGACTTTTCCTGCGCCTCGCCGGGGTAGATCTTGTCGGCCACGCCCTGGCGCAGCAGGCGGGTGGTGCCGGCGGCGAAGTAGATCTCGACCTCGAGATCCATCGCGGAGGCGACGGTGGCCTGGAAAAACGGGGCGCCCAGGGTGCCGGGGCGGTCGAGGTCCAGGTTCAGCAGCATGATCACGATCTTTTCGGCCATGTCGGGTCCTTGTGCGGTCGTTGCGGTGCCCCGGAAAATCCGGGGTGCCCGTGCGGGTGTGTACGCGAATCGATGTGCTGCTCGTGCAGTGCCGTTGCGCGGCAATCCGCCGCGCACCAGCCGTACGCAAAGGCGACGCTGCAGTAAGCGTGGGCACACGGTCCGTGTTTCCCCTCGTTGTCGGGGGAATGATCCGCGCTGAGGCTTTGCGGCGCAAACACGGACGGCCAATAAGGAAGGCCTTTTATTCCCGAAAAACGGCCGCATAATACGCGTCAACCCGTGTTGTCGTGGATGTATTTCGAGGATTCCAGCCATGCCCATTTACGAATATCAGTGCAAGGAATGCGGTCAGATCTCCGAGATCCTGCAGAAGATTTCCGATCCGCCGGCCAGCGTTTGTCCCGCGTGCGGTGCCGAGTCCCTGACCAAGCAGGTGTCGGCGGCCGGTTTCCGCCTGGCGGGCGGTGGCTGGTACGAGACCGACTTCAAGAAGGATGGCAAGCGCAATCTGAAGGAGGGTGGCAGTACCAGTGGCAGCAGTGCGAAGAAGTCGGAATCGGCATCCTCCGGCAGTGCCAAGACCGGTAGCTGATCCGTGCTGGTTTCCCTGCGCCGCTACCTGATTGCAGGGCTACTGGTCTGGCTGCCGCTGATCGTCACCGGCTTCATAATCAAGCTGCTGGTCGACCTGCTGGACTTCACCATTCTTCTCCTGCCGCCGGGCTGGCGGCCGGAGGCGATCCTGGGCTTTTCTATTCCGGGGGCCGGCATCGTACTGGCCGTAGCGGTCGTGTTCGTGACCGGCGTGGTAGTGGCCAATATCGTCGGGCGCAAGCTGGTCGCGCTGGGCGAGGCCATCGTGCATCGCATCCCGCTGGTCAGCTCGATCTATGGTGCGGTCAAGCAGGTCACCGAGACGGTGTTTTCCGACGGAGGCCAGGCCTTTCGCAAGGTCGTGCTGATCGAATACCCGCGCCGCGGCCTGTGGTCGGTGGGTTTCATGACCGGCGTTGGAACCGGCGAGGTGCAGGAACGCACCGAACACAAGGTGATCACCGTGTTCGTCCCGACCACCCCCAACCCGACCTCCGGTTTCGTGCTGATGGTGCCGCACGAGGAGGCCGTCGAACTCGACATGACGGTGGAAGACGGCCTCAAGTTCGTGATGTCCATGGGGGTTGTGACCCCGCTCAGAAGCATGGACGATGCCCCGGCTCCGGTTGCGCAAGGGCAGGGCAAATCGTAAGATTTCCGGCCTTTTCGCGGGCGCGAACGCCATGTTCGCCCCGCCTTCCCGACTAACCGTGCAGCCCCGGACGGGGCGCCCTTCGGCTGGAACAGCGCAATGCGAACTCATCTGTGTGGACGTGTCACCGAGAACGAACTCGACTCGGAGGTGACCCTTTGCGGCTGGGTCAACCGCCGGCGTGACCACGGCGGCGTGATCTTCGTCGACCTGCGTGATCACACCGGTCGGGTGCAGGTGGTATTCGATCCCGACCGCGAGGAGGTCTTCGCCCGTGCCGAGCAGTTGCGCAGCGAGTTCGTGATCCGCATGACCGGCCGTGTACGGCGGCGCCCCGAGGGCACCGAGAACTACGACCTGTCCACCGGCGCGGTGGAGATCCTGGGGCTGGAGCTGGAGGTCCTGAACGCCGCGAAGACCCCGCCGTTCCCGCTGGACGACGAGGACGTCGGCGAGGATACCCGCCTGCGCTATCGCTACGTGGACCTGCGCCGCCCGGTGATGCAGGAGCGCCTGCGCCTGCGCGCAAAGGTCTCCGCGGCCATGCGCCGCTTCCTCGAGGAACGCGATTTCCTCGACCTCGAGACCCCGATGCTGACCAGGGCCACGCCGGAGGGCGCGCGCGACTACCTGGTGCCCAGCCGCACGCATCCGGGCAGCTTCTTTGCCCTGCCGCAGTCGCCGCAGCTGTTCAAGCAGCTGCTGATGATGTCCGGCATGGACCGCTACTACCAGATCACCCGCTGCTTCCGCGACGAGGACCTGCGCGCCGATCGCCAGCCGGAGTTCACCCAGCTGGATATGGAGATGGCCTTTGTCGACGAGGCCGACGTGATGGACGTGACCGAGGGCCTGATCCGGCACCTGTTCCGAGAGGTGCAGGGCGTGGAGCTGCCCGATCCGTTCCCGCGCATGGCCTACGCCGAGGCGATGGCCCGTTTCGGATCGGACAAGCCCGATCTGCGCATCCCGCTGGAGTTCACCGAGCTGACCGAGGTGATGCAGGCGGTGGAGTTCAAGGTCTTCAACGGCCCCGCGAACGACCCCGAGGGCCGCGTGGCCGCGCTGCGCGTGCCGGGCGGGGCGAAGCTCACGCGCAAGGAGATCGACGTCTACACCGAGTACGTTGGCCGCTACGGCGCGAAGGGCCTGGCTTACATCAAGGTCAACGACCCGACGGATCTCGCGGGCGGTCTGCAGTCGCCGATCCTGAAATTCCTCCCGGAGGACGTGACCCGGCAGATCCTCGAGAAGACCGCGGTCGCCGCCGGCGACCTGATCTTCTTCGGTGCGGACAAGGCCTCGGTGGTCAACGAGGCGATCGGTGCGCTGCGCGTGAAGCTCGGCCACGACCTGGACATGGTCGAGGCGGGCTGGAAGCCGCTATGGGTCGTCGACTTCCCGATGTTCGAGTACGACGACGAGGACAAGCGCCTGTACGCCCTGCATCACCCGTTCACCGCCCCGGCGGTGGACCGCCCGGACGATCTGCGCAACAACCCGCGCGAGGCCCTGTCCCGCGCCTACGACATGGTGCTCAACGGCACCGAGGTGGGCGGCGGCTCGATCCGTATCCACAGCCCCGAGATGCAGTGGGCCGCGTTCGAGGCCCTGGGCATCGGCGAGGATGAGGCGCGCGAGAAGTTCGGCTTCCTGCTGGATGCGCTGGAGTTCGGTGCCCCGCCGCACGGCGGCTTGGCCTTCGGCCTGGACCGCCTGGTGATGCTGATGAGCGGCGCCCACTCCATTCGCGACGTAATGGCCTTCCCCAAGACCCAGACCGCCGCCTGCCTGCTGACCGACGCCCCGGCGCCGGTGGGCGAGAAGCAGTTGCGCGAGCTGGGCATCCGCCTGCGCGCCAGTGCCACCCAGCAGGCCGGATAGGCGCCTCCCCCTGTGACCGGCATGCGCGCCAGCGTGGTCACGGTCCATGGCTGGCACATGCCGGGCATGGAACTGGCCTGGCTGGAACGCCGCCTGCGCGCAGGCGGGCTGGAGGTTCATCGCTTCCACTACGCCTCGCGTCGCCAGACGCCGGAACAGGCGGCGCGCGCCCTGGCTGCGTTCCTTGAGGATGTCCCCGGCGACCTGGTGCATTTGGTTGCCCACAGCCTCGGCGGCATTATCGTGCGACACCTGTTCACGGTGGCCCCGGTCCAGCGCCCGGGCCGCATCGTGATGCTGGGATCGCCGCTGGCGGGCAGCCGGGTGGCCGCGCGGCTGGCGCGCAACCGGCTCGGCTGCTGGTGGCTGGGTGCGGCGCTGGATCGAGGTCTGCTGGGCGGCAGCCCGATCCTGCGCGGGCGCGAGATCGGGATGCTCGCTGGCAGTCGGCCGTTCGGCCCGGGCCCGCTGTTCGCGCGTCTGCCGCACCCGCATGATGGCATCGTGGCCGTGGACGAGACGCGCAGCCCGGATGTCTCGCGGCATCTGACGCTGCCGGTCTCGCACATGGGCATGCTGTTCGACACCACCGTGGCGCGCGAGACCCTGCACTTCCTGGACGTCGGCGAATTCCTGCCCTGACGTCCGTGGGTGCCCCGGCTTTGCCGCGGCCCGGCGCGGTGCGCACGGACGGGTTGCACGGCAGGGTGCTGCGTGTGGTGGCCTCGTGATTACGGCGGCCCCAGCGATTAGACTGTGCACACTCTGCGGTTCGGCGTTGTGTCGGCACCGCTGCCACCGAACCCAACTCAAGGAGTCGTGACCCAATGGCAGGCCACAGCAAATGGGCAAACATCCAGCACCGCAAGAATGCCCAGGACGCCAAGCGCGGCAAACTCTTTACCAAGCTGATTCGCGAGATCACCGTGGCCGCGCGCCAGGGCGGCTCGGACCCGGAGACCAACCCGCGTCTGCGCCTGGCGGTCGACAAGGCGCTGGGTGCAAACATGACCCGAGATACCATCGAACGCGCGGCCAAACGTGGCGCGGGCGAGAGCGGTGGTGACGACGTCGAGGAGATCCGCTACGAGGGCTACGGACCCGGTGGCGCGGCCATCCTGGTCGACTGCATGACCGATAACCGCAATCGCACCGTGGCCGAGGTGCGCCACGCCTTCTCCAAGATGGGCGGCAACCTCGGCACCGATGGCTCGGTCGCCTACCTGTTCCAGAACAAGGGTGTGATCCGCTTTGGCCCGGGGCTGGATGACGAGGTGGTGATGGAGGCCGCACTGGAAGGCGGTGCCGAGGATGTGCAGGTGGAGGAAGATGGCGCCATCGAGGTCATCACCGAACCCGACACCTATCAGGACGTGCGCCAGGCGCTGCTCGATCGCGGGCTGGAGCCGGAGCAGTCGGAGGTGACCTGGCGTCCGGATACCCTGGCGCCGCTGGATGCGGATACCGCCGAATCCATCCTCAAGCTGCTGGACATGCTGGACGACCTCGACGACGTGCAGAACGTCTACACCAATGCCGACTTCCCCGCGGAAACCGGTGCCGGTTGATCCGGCGGCGATGTGAGCAGCATTCGTATCCTCGGGATCGACCCCGGCTCCCGGGTCACCGGCTTCGGGGTGGTCGAATACAGCCGCAGTCAGGGCCGCTCCTGTGGACACGGCGTGATCCGACCCAGGGCCAGCGCCTTCCCCGAGCGCTTGGGCGAGATCTTTGCCGGTGTGGCCGAGGTGATCGCGGAGCTGAAGCCCGACGTGCTGGCGATCGAAACGGTCTTCGTGGCCCGCAATGCCCAGTCCGCGATCAAGCTTGGACACGCCCGTGGGGCCGCGATCTGCGCCGCTACCCAGGCCGGGCTGGCGGTCCACGAATACGCCCCGCGCGCGATCAAGCTGGCCGTGGTCGGTGTTGGCGGGGCCGACAAGGAACAGGTCCAGCACATGATGCAGCAACTGTTACGTCTGTCCGAACCGGCCACCAGTGATGCCGCCGACGCCCTGGCCGTTGCACTTTGCCATGCCCACACCCGGCAGCACGCGGCGCGCCTGCTGGATTCCACCGCCGCCACGATCGGGGGGGCTTCATGATTGCCCGTCTGGAAGGGGCCCTGATCAGTCGTGAGGTTCACGGCGTGGTCATCGATGCCGGCGGCGTCGGCTACGAGGTCGATGTCCCGCTGTCCACGCTGGCGGCGCTGCCGGAGCCGGGCGCGACGGTCGTGCTGGCGACGCATCTTGTGGTGCGCGAGGACGCCCATCAACTGTTCGGTTTTCTGAACAAGCGCGACCGGGACCTGTTCCGGCGCCTAATCCGGGTCAATGGCATCGGTGCCAAGCTCGCGCTGGCCATGCTCTCCACCTACGCCGGCGACGAGCTGGCCGGTCTGATCAGCAGTGGCGACGTCAAGGGACTGACTCGGGTACCGGGCATCGGCAAGCGTACGGCCGAGCGCGTGGTCCTGGAACTGGGCGAGCGCCTCGCCGAGATGGGGTTTGCCGCCGCGCCTGCCGGGGCTGCGGCGGGCAGTGAGCCCACGCCGGCCGCGGCGATGGAGGGCGAGGCCCTGGCGGCACTGGAATCCCTTGGCTACCCGCGGGCCAGTGCCGAGAAGATGGTCGCGGCGGTCCGCGACCAGGCCGACTCGGTGGAGACGCTGGTGCGTCTCGCGCTGCGCTCCACCGTCAAGCGCTAGCGCGCACCCGCTCTGCTCTGTAATGCGGACGGCTGCGGCGCCCCTGGCTTGGCCAGCGTTGCCGCTAAAGTTTGTTTGCCCTCGGTCTGCCGCCTGCCTTGTTGAGGCGAGGCCCGGTTCGTCGTCGGTGTTTACGGTGCCTTCCACTTCAAGGCAGGCGGCCAAGCGAAGCCAACGCGTAGGCCGGATGGTGGAGGTCGTGCTGAGGTGGGTAGCGGGACGTAACCGGGCTCGCTGGTGGAAGGGACGGCGCGGGGCGTGGTCGCAGGCGCGCTAGCGCGAGGAGTCCAGGCTCTTTTCGATGCGGTCGGCCAGATCGATCAGCCGCGCCGACTGCGCGCCGGAATCCGCATCCGCACTGTTTGCCCGCTGCTGACATTCCAGCAGCTCATGCGCCAGATTCAGCGCGACCATCACCGCGACCCGCTCGGCGCCCACCACTCGCCCACTGTCGCGCAGCTCCCGCATGCGTTCGTCAATCACGCTGGCGGAGGCAAACAGATCGGCGCGTTCTTCGGGCGGGCAGGCAATCTGGTATTCCTTGCCCAGGATGGAGATGCGGACGGGTTCGGACTGGCTCATTCGCTGTGCTCCATCGAACGCAGGCGCGCGATCATGTTCTCGACCCGGTGGCGGGCCTGTTCGTTGCGCTCCTTGAAGGCGGCGCGCTCGCTCTTGAGCTGGCGCACCTGCTCCTGCAGGAGGTGATTCTCCTTGCGCAGGGCCGCGTGTTCTTCCAGCAGGCGTGTGATGACGGCCTCCAGGCGCTCGGTTGGGTCGATCGCGGCGTCGTCGGTCGGCTGCATGGCCTTGGTCCCGGTTGGCTGGCGGCCTTCGCCGCAGGTCATACGAGCCATGGAGTCTAGGAGGGGTTCGCGCGAGGCGTCAACTTGGGCCGCATGCTGGCAGCCGGTCGGATTTGGGCCGGATCGGCTGCGCGAATGGGAAAGCGGCCCCGTTTTTCGCTCTCTCTCGTTACACAGTCCCACTATGGCGCCCCGAAAGACCGACAAAAGGGCCCTGGTCTCCCAACAGGCTCGCGACGATCGCCCAGGCCCGGCAGGTTCCTGGCGGGAACGCATGCACTTTTTCGTGATCGCACACCGGCAATGCCGGGGTTTGTTGCGGGCCGGTGCTCGCGCTGGCCACAATACACACGACTGTGTACCCGACGAGTGTTCTTGCCCATGACCCAGCCCCCCGAACCCGGCCCCGAGGCCACTGTCATCGAGGGCACGGCCCACAACGGAAAGCCGTGCCGGATTGTCGACAATACCGGCACCGTGCCGCGCGCGGAGCTGGAACAGTTGCTGAATGACCTGATCGCGGAGAAGCGCTTCGGCCTCAACATGCTGTCCTCCACCGGTTCCAGTGCCATCAAGCTGGGGGAGCCGCAGTTCACCCATTTGCAGGTGGGGGAGGAGCTCTACCGCTTCCTGCTGTTTCCCTACGAAGCCCGTCTGGAGGGCTTTTGATGACCAGCGATGCGGGTGGCAACGCGAAAGCGCAGGATGGCCTGGAGCGAGACCCTGTCGCTTTGCGCGAGCAACTGGCGCACGGCCTGCGCAGCATGGGGTTTGCCCAGACACCGGCCTCGGCCCATGGGCTGTTCACTGGCTGCCTGGTGGCGGACCCGGGTGCCGATGTCGGGGCGCTGGAGCGGAGTCTGGGCGAGGCCCTGCCGCTGACCGAAGGTGCGGGAGAGCAGTTCCGCAAAACGGTGGAGGCCATCCGCCGTGCGTTGCTGGCGCAGTTGTACGACGTCGAACTGGGTTTTGGTCCGCTACTGCCCGAAGACGACGCCATCGAGGCGCAGGCGCAGGCACTGTCGGAATGGGTGGATGGCTTCATCGGCGGGTTGGGGCAGATGCCACGCCTGAGTCGGCTCAAGCCCTCGGCCGAGGCCAGCGAGATCCTGCGGGATTTCGCCGAGATCGCACGCATCGAGCTGGAGCCCGAGGACGACGAGGAAAACGCCGCCGCCTTCGAGGAGCTGAATGAATACGTACGTGTAGGGGTTCTGCTCATCGCCGACGAACTGGCCCCCGATGACCCGAAACGGATCCCGATGCAATGACTGGAGCGCGACGCAGCCCCCGGCCAGGACGGATGCCGGAGATTCCTCCGGGCGAATTTGCCCGTCGCCGTCAGCGCCTGATGCGGGCGCTGGGTCCGGATTCGATCATCATCGTTCCCGCAGCCCACGAGCGGACCCGCAATCGGGATGTCGAATACCCCTTTCGCCAGGATAGCGACTTCCTCTATCTGACCGGTTTCCCGGAACCGGATGCCGTCGCGGTGCTGGCCCCCGGGCGCCCGGCCGGCGAGTACATCCTGTTCTGTCGAGACCGCGACCCGACCCAGGAGACCTGGCAGGGGCGTCGCGCCGGACCGGAGGGCGCCATCGCGGCCTTCGGCGCCGAATGCGCCTTTCCGATCGAGGATATCGACGAGATCCTGCCGGGGATGCTGGAGAACCGCGCCGTAATGGCCGCCCCTTTCGGGCGTGACGAGGCGCTGGATCAGCGCCTGTTCGGCTGGGTGAACCGGGTACGCGCGAAGGCGCGCAACGGGGTCCGCGCCCCGCATGAGTTCGTCGCCGTGGAGCACCACCTGCATGAGCAGCGGCTGTTCAAGAAGGCGCCGGAACTGAAACTGATGCGCCACGCGGCCGCCATCTCCTCGCAGGCGCATGTGCGCGCGATGCAGGCCTGTCGGCCGGGTCTTACCGAATTTGCGGTGGAGGCCGAACTGCTGCACGAGTTCCACCGTTACGGCACCGAGACGGCCTATCCCTCCATCGTTGGTGGTGGCGAGAACGGCTGCATCCTGCACTACATCGAGAACCGTGCCGAGCTGAACGCCGGTGATCTGCTGCTGATCGATGCCGGTTGCGAGGTGCAGGGCTACGCCTCGGACATCACCCGGACCTTTCCGGTTTCCGGTCGTTTCGACGCCCGCCAGCGCGAGGTCTACGAGTGCGTGCTCGCCGCCCAGCTTGCTGCCATCGAACAGGTGCGCCCGGGCAACGACTGGGACACCCCGCACGCCACCGCCGTGCGCGAACTGACCCGCGGGCTCAAGGAGCTGGGCGTGCTCAAGGGCCGCCTGGACAAGCTGATCCGCGACCAGGCCTACCGCCCGTTCTACATGCACCGCACCGGCCACTGGCTGGGGCTGGACGTGCACGACGTCGGCGACTACCGCGTCGGCGATGCCTGGCGCGAGCTGGAACCGGGCATGGTGATGACCGTGGAGCCCGGGCTGTATTTCGGGCCCTACAGCGACGCGCCGAAAGAGTTGCGCGGCATCGGCGTGCGCATCGAAGACGACGTCGCCGTCACCCGCGACGGCTGCGAGGTCCTCACCGCCGACTGCCCCAAGACCGTCGCCGACATCGAGGCCTGCATGGCCGGCGACCTTCCGGGGTGGGACTGACCATGCCCGGCCATCGTCTCTTCCGCTTCAGTAAGCGACCGGGAGTCCGGGCCGGTTCGATTCGCCTGCAAGCAGGCGCCTACAGAGATACCCAACCCCCCGTAGGAGCCTGCTTGCAGGCGAATGGAGCGTCGGACCCACCCTTGCGGGGTGAGTCTTGACAACCAACACCTGCGACATCGCCATCGTCGGGGGCGGGCCGGTGGGCGGCCTCGCCGCCTGCACCCTGGCGCGTGCGGGCTATGCGGTCACGCTGTTCGAGCGCGGGGCGCCGCCCGCACCGGATGCACACGCCAACGACACTCGCGGCTACGCCCTGGCGGCCGGCTCCGTGCAGTTCCTGGACGATCTCGGATACTGGGCGCCACTGGCGCAGCGGGCCACCGCGATCCGTTCCATCATTGTCAGCCGCCGCGGCGGGCTGGGGCGGGTGCATCTGAATGCCGCCGACCATGGCCGCCAGGCCCTCGGGCAGGTAGTGCCGGCTGTCGCGCTGGAGCCGATGCTGGACGCGGCCTGCCGCGATGCCGGCGTGGACGTGCGCTACCAGTCGACGCTGGCGGACGTGGGAGACGTGGACAATGGCCGCCGGCCGCTGCGCATCCGGGGCCCCGAGGGCGAGGGTACCTGGGCGGCCCGGCTGATCCTGGCCGCCGATGGCATCCAGTCCCCCACGCGCAAGGCCCTGGGCCTTCCGGTCAACCGCCTGCGTTACGCGGCGGACGCCCTGGTATTCGACGTGCAGCCGGCGCGGCCGCACAACGGCCAGGCCTTCGAGCGCTTTACCGACGAGGGGCCGCTGGCCCTGCTGCCGCAGGCGGACGGGCGTATGAATGTGGTGTGGGTGGCCCCGCCAGAGGCCTGCGAGCAGCGGCTGGAGCGGGATGAGGCCGAGCGCCTGCGCGAGCTGCAGGCCCGCTTCGGCTGGAGCCTGGGCCGCCTGCGCCCGGCCGGCCGCGTGGTCCGTTTTCCGCTGGAGCGGGTGCATGCCCCCGAGCCGGCCGCGGAACGCGCGCTGTTGCTGGGCAATGCCGCGCACGCGGTGCACCCGGTGGCGGGACAGGGGCTGAACCTGTCCCTGCGCGATGTCGCCACCTTGCTGGATGCGCTGCGCGCCGATCGCGCACCGGACGGGCGCCCCCGATTTACGTCGGACCCCGGTGTGGCGACGACCCTGGCCGCTTATGCCCGCGCGCGCCAGCGCGACGTGACCGGCGTGGTCGCCACGACCGATTTCCTGGCCCGCGGCATGCTGCACGCGGCCGGCCTGCGCGGCCATGCGCTGGGCGGTGGCATGATGGCCCTGGATCGCCTGCGCCCGGCGCGGGATCACATTGCACGGGCCGCCATGGGGCTGGGCCCGTTGCCGCGTCACACCGCCCGGCATCTCGCGCGGCCGGATACGGAGGGCGCAGCATGAACACACGCCGTTCCGGCGCAGTACTCGATCTGCTCGTCGTGGGGGCGGGCGCCGTGGGCGGCGCCATCGCACTGGGGGCGGCGCGCCAGGGCCTGCGCGTGGGGCTGCTGGAACGCAACGCCGCGCCCACCTTTACTGACGCCACGCCCGTCACGCGGGTGGCGACCTTGAACATCGCCTCGATGGACTTCCTCGCCACACTGGGCGTGCAGGACGCGCTGGAGGCGCGCCGTGCCCACGCCTTCTCTGGCATGACAGTGTGGGACGCGCAGGGCCCGGGGCATATCTGCTTCGATGCCGACGAGCTGGGCGTGCCGGCGCTGGGCTGGACCGTGGAACACGCCGCGCTGGAGGCGGCGCTGTGGGCCGAGCTGGAGGCTGCCGGCGTCGCCCTGTGGTCGGAGACGGAGTGGAAAAGCGTGGATGCGCGCCCGGACCGGGTGGACCTCTACGGACCCCATCACGCGCTGCTTGCCTCCGCCAGGCTGGTGGTCGCGGCCGACGGTGCGCTGTCCCCGTTGCGCCACCGCATGGGCATCCCGGTGCGCGAGCAGGATTACCACGCCCGGGGCGTGGTCGCGACCGTGACCACCGAGCGCTCGCACGAGGACACCGCCTGGCAGCGCTTCGTCGACGACCAGATCATCGCGTTCCTGCCGCTGGCGGATGGGCGCAGCTCCATCGTCTGGTCCCAGCCCGAGCATCAGGCGGATGCGACGCTGGCGCTGGACGATGTCGGTTTCTGTGAGGCGTTGGAGGAGGCGATCGACCACCGTCTGGGCGCGATCACCGCCACCTCCCGGCGCGCCAGCTTCCCGCTGGTGGCGCGCCATGCCCGTGACTATTACGCCGGCCGCGTGGTGCTGGCGGGGGATGCCGCCCACACCATCCACCCACTGGCCGGGCAGGGCCTGAACCTCGGCCTGGCCGACGCCCGCGCCCTGGTCGAGCGCCTGCATGGCCCCGCCCGCCGCGACCCCGGTGCCGAGACCGTCCTGCGTGCCTACACCCGCGACCGGCGTACCGAGAACGCCTTCATGCAGCGCGCCATGGACGGCTTCCGCCTGATCTTCGCCACCCACGCCGCCGGCCTCCCCGAGCTACGCGGCCTCGGCATTCGCCTGGTCGACCAAGCCGCTCCCCTCAAACGCCGCCTCGCCCTACGCGCCTTCGGCCTCGACTAACCCCCCCCACCGAAACCCCCTGTAGGAGGCCAGCCCTCTGGCCGATCGGGCACTTGGATGACCCCATCGGCCAGAGGGCTGGCCTCCTACGGCTACAGCCGCTGCCCCGCCCCTAACTTCGCCCGAACCAGACCTTGCCAGGGGCTTCGCCGCCATGTCGGCTCCCGCGGGTGCCGCTGGCTGAAGCCCCGTAGGAGCGGGCTTGCCCGCGAAGCCCCCGCCAAAGCCCAAAAGCCCCCGAGTCGTGACAACCCACGCTCGTGCCGCCGCACCCGGTGTCTGCTTTCCGCCACACTCGGCGCGTGACCCTGCCCGAATCTCTGATTGTTGCAAAAACGCAACGTCTCTGCGCGGCGGACACCGCCGCGTCACGAACACGAAAAACGAACATTTCCCACAACACCGAAAAAATAAGTGAAACCTGACGAGTTTCGCAGTTTCGACGGCCGCTGGTGGATCCGGGAAATCTTGTTGATCTGCATATTCAGTGGGTTGCGTTCATGTTCTGACGTTTTTCGAGCGTCTGTACGCAAGTGCTTGATCCTTCGAACGGGGGTATTGGGGCCAGAACCGGGGCGACTGTGGCCAATTTTTCGCCCTTAGGGGTTGAAATGCGACACCGTGGTGTATATAAAACACCTGTCATTCGCGGCATCGACCGTGGATGCTGGGATAAAACACGAAACACAACACCTCTCCTGGGAGATACGCAACATGAAAAAGCAGATCCTCGCAGTCGCCGTTGCCGGCGCCTTCGCCGCCCCGGCCTTCGCCGCCGCCGACACCAACGTCACCCTGTTCGGCCAGCTGCAGACGCAGGTCGTCCACCATAGCGCCTCCGGCGACGGTGGTGCTTTTGACAGTGGCTTCCGTCAGCACGACGCCGGCTCCGTGGGAGGCCCGACCGACGGCGCTGGCCCCAATGCGTTCGGCGTGATGGTCGCTCACGACCTTGGTAACGGCCTGACCGCCCTGGCCAAGCTCGAGAGCGACTTCCACACGGGTTCTGGTGGTGACGGGACCGGTGGTTTCAACACGGGCTCCCGCGACATCTACGTTGGCCTGGACGGCAACTTCGGTCGTGTCATCGCCGGTCGCATGACATCCTCCTACAACACCGCCGGCAAGGACCCGCTGAACGCGACCTTCATGCAGGGCCGTACCAACGGCGCGCGCCTGGGTGGTGACGGCGGCTTTGGTAACGGTGCTTATGTGGATCGCGGTATCCGTTACAGCAACAGCTTTGGCATGGTGAGCGTCGATGTGGGCGCGTTCATCGACAACATGGATGACAGCGATACCGCGTTCTCCGGTCGCGTGAACGTCGATCTGGGTGACGTCGACCTGTATGTGGCGCACGTGGACGCTGGCGATTTCGAGGCTCGCGATTCCCGCTCCCGCAATACCAAGCTTGGTGCTGATTGGTCCGCCGGAGCCTTCCGCGTGGTGGGTGAAGTCGAAGACATCTCCCGCGACAGCGTTGGCGGTATGAGCCAGGATTTCAATACGTACTTCCTGTCGGGTACCTACACCATGGGTCGTAACGACTTTGTCCTGAACCTGGGCCACAGCCGTATCGATAACGCCAACAACACCGACTATGCCGCGATTGCCGTGAAGCACAACTTCAGCAACCGCGTGATGGCGTTCGCCGGTGTGGGTTACAACAGCACCGATAACGCTGGGGTCAACAACAGTGACCTGTCCTTCACCGGTGTTGGTGGCGGCATGCGGGTGTCCTTCTAAGCCCGAATCGCTTCGAGCGGTATAACAATACAGTTGTGTGTGTATTGGCGGGGCCCTCCGGGGCCCCGTTTTTTTGTGCGCACCTTCTGGCCCCGTTCGTGCGTGGGGCCACCTCAGGCCACCTCAGCCTCAGGGGTCAAACCTTGCCTTTTGCCCGGCTGCGCACCTCAGGGGTCAAACCTTGCCTTTCAGAGCACCTCAGGGGTCTACCTTTGGATTTCGCGCGCACCTCAGGGGTCAAACCTTGCCTTTTGCCCGGCTGCGCACCTCAGGGGTCAAACCTTGCCTTTCAGAGCACCTCAGGGGTCTACCTTTGGATTTCGCGTAGACCCCAGGCCTCCACGATTGTTGTCGTGCCGGCCGAACGGGTATACTCGAAAAGCCCAAGCTTCCCGGCTGTCTCGCTCGGGATGGATCGTCCATACCATATCTTGGAGAAATGCCATGGCCTCATTTACTCTCAAAGCTTTCAACGGTGGTCTCGAGATCCTCAACCCTCTTTTCAGTACGCTGGAGAGCGTTATTGAGCCGGTCGTGATCGCGCTCGATACCTTGCTGTTTCCGCTGGCCAGCGCCCTGGTGTTCTGACCGGTCGCCGCATCCTGTCAGCGCAAACCGCTCGAGGGCCCCGGAATTCCGGGGCCCTCGTCGTTTCCGGCCCCGGCTGTCCGGAGCCAGCTGGACGCGGCCAAACCTCGCCTGCGGAGCCTCAGGGGTCAAACCTTGCCTTTTGCCCGACTGGTTGGTGGGCGGTGCTCGGCTTGTCGGATCGGTCTGCTTTAGGGTGTACTAGCGGGGGGCAGGGACAAGACGGAGAGAGCAGGGATGGCTCGATCGGTGCGGTTGGAGTATCCGTGGGCGCTGTATCACGTGACGGCGCGCGGCAATCGGCGGGACTGGATCTATCTGGATGACGTTGACCATCGGCGCTTCGAAGAAACGCTGGCGCAGGCGGTCGAGCGATTTAACTGGGTGGTCTTCGCGTACTGCCTGATGGGCAACCACTATCACCTTTTGCTAGAGACGCCGGATGCGAACCTGAGCCGGGGGATGCAGTGGCTGAACGGCGTTTACACGCAGCGGTTCAACCGCCGTCACCGGCGTGTCGGTCATGTGCTTCAAGGCCGGTACAAGGCGATACTCGTTGAGCGCGAGTCGTATCTTCTGGAATTGGCGCGCTACATCGTCCTCAATCCGGTGCGCGCGCATCTGATCGACGATCCTGCGGACTGGGAGTGGAGCAGCTACCGGGCCACCGCGGGCCTTTCGGATGCCGCCTCGTGGCTATCGACGGATCGCGTGCTGGACGAATTCGGCCCGGCCGCCTCCCGGCAGCAGGCCTATCGGCGGTTTGTCCAGGAGGGAATCGGACGCACATCTCCCTGGAATGATCTGCATGCGCAGCTATTTCTTGGCTCCGACGCCTTTGTCGAGGCGCGGCTGGCAGGTAAGTCCGGCAGGCTGGACTTGGACCCGGAATACCCCAAGGCCCAGCAGCGGCCTGTGCCGCCGACGCTCGAATCCCTGGAGGCAAGCTTCCCGAGGAATGAAGCCATTCGGCGCGCGTATGCGTCCGGTGGCTACACGCTGAAAGCTATCGGTGACCATTTTGGCCTGCATTTTTCGCGAGTGAGTCGGATTGTGTCCCCGAGGGCAAAAGGCAAGGTTTGACCCCGTCGATTCGTCATTTTTCGCGAGTGAGTCGGATTGTGTCCCCGAGGGCAAAAGGCAAGGTTTGACCCCGTCGATTCGTCAGGTTTGACCCCGTCGATTCGTTCGAGGGCAAAAGGCAAGGTTTGACCCCGTCGATTCGTTGACCCCGTCGATTCCGTCGATTCGGTGCGATCCGATTCCCGTGGTTCTGATGGTGACGTGGACGCGGCCGGCCTACGTGAGTCCCGCCCGTACGACAAACGTCCGCTAGGCGGGATCGGGGCAGAGTTCGAGGATCTGGTTGAGGACCGCGCAGGCTTCCCGGTAGGTCCCCTGCGGCACTTGTCCGGCTGGATGGGGTGTCGCGTTGCGTTGGCGCCAGTCGAAGGACTTTACCTGGTGGCAGAGGATGTAGCTGGTTCTTGCATCCGGCGTCGTGCCCGCGACCACGGCGAAGGGGTTGGTCGCATTGTAATCGGCAGTGGTCATGGGGAGCCCCAGAACCAGCGAGGTGTGGGCGTTGAATTGGGTCGGCGACAGGACCAGGAAGGGGTGAATATCTCGCATTTCCCGCCCGGCCTGAGGGTTGCAGTCTATCCAGATGACGTCACGGCGCCGGGGTACCCAGTCCTTGGGTGCTGCACCCTTTACCATCGTTCATTTCCAATCACGTCCGTGCACATGGCCTCGCCGCCATGCTTGTCCGGGTCGAATCCTTTCAGGCGTTCCTCCAGGCTCATGGATGGAGTGGTTTCCGGACGGATTACGATCTGGTTGCCTTCGACGGAGACGATCACGGATTGGTCCGCCTCCAGGTGCGCTGCGCGCGCGATGGCCGCAGGAAGCCGGACGCCCAGATTGTTGCCCCAGCGCTTGATGTTCAGTCGTGTCTCGGCCATTGCTCCACCCGCAAGATGTATAGACATTGTTTAAACGACTGTATCACCACGGTGTGGGGGCGTGCCAGAGGGGTATGTTCGGGCGGGCGGGGGATATCCCGGATAACCGCGTTGCGGTTTCCGGGACGATGATCGGGTGTGTCGGCGTGCCATTTGTCGGGTTTGGTCGAAGGGGTGACTCCCGCCGTTGTGGGTGCGTTTCGCGGGGCTCAACGCACCCTACGGGCAGTGCTATTCCGCAGGATGCTGATGAGCGAAGCGAATCATGGGAGTTGGCCAGGGAAACACAGTCAATGTACACACTTGCGCCCGAGCCCCTGCTTTCAATGATTTGTGGGGTTGGCACCCCAGGTTCCCCGATCCTGCGTTGCGCCCCGAATCCATCGAAAACGGGCGGGTAGAACCACTACCTGTTGCACGACGCGCCTTGTCTCGGAAAACCTGGGGTACCAACGCGAGTGTGTACATTGATCAGTGTTTCCCTAGCGGGCGGGATCGACGCGGATTTCGAGGGTGAGGGTGTCGCGGTCGCGGGTGGTGCGGCGGGAGGCGAGGCCGCGTTCAGTCGCGTCGGTTTCGGTGTGAACACCGCCGAGGGTGTGCCAGGTGCCCGGCTCCAGGGTGAGCTGCGTGTCGATGGCGTCGCGGTCCACGGCGCCGCGCGGGAACGGGCGTTCGTGGAGCTGGGAGATGGCGACGCGGATGCGGCCGTCGGGCTGGACCTGGGGGCGCACGCGGAAGCCGCGGCTGGTTTCCTGCAGCAGGGGCTCGATGCCGACGCCGGCACGACTGTGGAGGATGCGGAAGCCGGCGGCACGGGTCTCGCCGACCAGGATGATGGCCTCGTGGCCTTCGCGCAGGCGCAGGTGCCGGGTCTGGTCATCGCGGCGGGTGGTGCGCCGCCGCTGGGTGGTGATGCGGCCCTCGGCGCCTTCCGGGGTGCTCTCGAACTCGAGGCCGGTGCCGCGTTCGAGGCGCGGGGCGTCGTGGTGGCGGCGCACGGAGAGGACGAGGTCCTGGACCGGTGTGTCGAGTTCGGTGACGATCTCGCGGATTTGTTGCAGGGTGCGGGTATCGGCGCGCACCAGCAGGCGGAAGCCGTCGCCGCGCAGTGTGGCGGTGTCGCCAAACAGGGCCTGGAGTTCGGGTAGCAGGCGGTTCGCCGGACGATGCTGCAATGGCAGAACGGCGACCTCGCCGTCTTCGTTGCGTGCGCCGGCGATCCCGGGAATCAGGCTGCCGGCCGTCAGGGCGAGGAGGCCCCGCAGCAGGTGACGACGCGCGGTCATTGTGCGTGGCTCAGACGAGCAGGCGGCGGAGTTCGATGGCTTCATCGCTCAGGATCCAGTTGGCCTCGAAGTCCTGTACGGCACGTTGGGTTCCGGGGCGGTCGTCAATATCTCCGCGCAGGATGCGCCGCCCGCGAGCCTGGGTCAGCTCCATCCAGCCGTTGTGGTCGGCGATGGCAGTCAGCGTCTGCGGGCCTTCCTCGCTGGCGTCCAGTCGTCGTACCGAGATGGCGCTGGGCAGGCGTTTGATGCTTTCGACCAGGCTTGGCAGCTGTTCCTTGAGCGCGAGGTCGTCGTCGACCAGCAGGCGGATATCGGTATGGCGGTGGCGGCGGGCGATACCGGCCAGTGCGGTACCCAGGTCGGCCCCTGCGATCTCGGCGAGCAGGCCCACTCGTGCGTGCAGCCAGAAGCGGCGGTGGGCAGCGGAAAGGAGCGCACCCAGTCGGGCCTCGGCATCGCTCAGGGTGGGGTCGCGTTCGGGGGCGGTCATGGGCGGCTCGGTGCGGTTGATGGTTCTTCTTTCAGCATAGGGGAGTGGATGTGGCTTCGCATCATTGCGACCGCTGCAGTCCCGCCCCGACGGCGTGAGCGGAGCGTTTGGGCCGTTCGACGGAGTTGAAGGTGCGGCGGCAAAGGCGGATCGGCAGGGCCTCGGCACCCGGCGTGACGAGCAACCCGGAACACCGCAAGCCTGCTGCAGGAGCCGGCTCGCCGGCGAAGGCCCTGCCTGGGTCAGATGCGGGCAGGGGCTCCGCCTGCAAGCAGGCTCCTACGGGGTGTGGGGGTGTGGGCAGGCGTGGGGGGTGGTCGGGCGCGGGATGCGGTGGAGCATGCGGCGATGGGGGATGCCGGCGTCCTCGAAGGGGTCGCTGATGACGAAAAAGTCGTGGCGGGCGTAGAATCCGATGCGCGTGTTCTGCGCATTCAGCCAGACTTCCTGCCAGCCGTGGCGGGCGGCAGCCGCGAGGGCGTGTTCCAGCAGTCGGGAGCCGATGCCGTGGCCGCGCCAGGCGGCGCGTACCGCCATGCGTCCGATTTGCCCGGACGGCAGCATGCGCAGGGTTCCGATGGGTTCCTGGTCCGGCCCGCTGGCCAGCCAGTGCAAGGCGGCGGCGTCGAGGCCATCGAACTCCAGGGCCTCGGGTACGTGTTGTTCCTCGATAAAGACCTCGCGGCGGATGCGGGACAGGGGGGCAGCGTCGGCAGGCCAGCTGGCTTCCCGGAAGGTGATGTGTTGCTGCATGGGGTTCTCCTCCGGAGTGCCTTGGTCGGGTGTCGCTGGATGGCGCCCTGGAGCTGCGTGGTCTCGACCCCGGACAGAAGAGTTTAGTTCATCGCCAGGAACCTGTCGGGTCGGGTCGATCGGCGTGATCGTGTGGGGACGTGACGCCTCTTTGCGGTCTCTCGAGGCGCAGCGTTGGGGCCATGGAACGAGAGCGCGCGAAGAGAAGGCCGCTCGCCTGCCCATGCGCAGCCGATCAGCCCCCAACCCGCCGGGCTCCTGTGGATGGTTCCCTAATCCGAATCGTTCATGGTTGACGTCCGCCCTTGCCTGTCTCCTGTCCGCGCAGGGGGGGTCGATCGGGCGTATGCCCCGATACGGGACCTCCACGGAAAGCTCCCCTTTAAGCGGCTAACTTGCGCGATCATGGTCCAAATTCAGGAAATGTGCGGGCCGGGGCTGCAGGAGTTGGCGGCCGCCGGCCCGGGCGCGCAGGGCGCCGGGCCCGAAGGCTGTGCCTTCCTGTGCGTCAGGCGGTCGGGTGCTGCCCGGATGCCGGCAGGCGCTCAGCTTTCCCCGATCAGGGTGTCGCGGAAGCGGCGGGACAGCGGGTTTTCCGGGTGCAGCCAGATGCCGAAGTAGATCTCGGCGAAATCGGCGCCGGGAACCTCGACCAGCTGCGTGCCGTTTTGCAGCAGACGGGTCCCGTGTCCGGGGCGGTATTCCAGCGCGTAGCGGTCGCCCGCCTCCATGTCGCGGTAGGCAGCATTGAAGGTTTCCAGACGGTCGGCCATGGCGTCCAGGGTCTCCTCGTCCTGCTGGTCTTCGAGCAGGCGGTTGCCGCTGCGGCGGAAGTCGTCGGCGCTGATCGCACGCAGGTATTCCAGCTCCAGGCGTTTGGGGACGTCCGCGGTCAGGACTGCATCCGGTTTAACGTCCTCGGGGATGTACAGCGCGCCCACGTAAACGCGAAACACGGTGTAGCGGTACAGGCGTCCGGCGCGCAGGGGAATTTCGGTGTCGTCGATGGTGATGGTGTCGGCAAATGTTACGCCGCTGATCTCGGTTTCCGCCTGGGTCGGCAGGGCGAGGAACAGTGCCAGCACCAGGGTAAGGGCAGCGGGAATGATGCGATGGCGTGGTCTCATGGGGTGGGTCCTCCGGATGGGGCGGGTGAAGAGGCCTGTTCGCGCGCGTGGATGCGCTCGCGCAGGGCATGCTGGGTGTCGGCGTCGATCGGGAAATGCCAGATCAGGATCATTGCTGCGAGTTTGAACAGGACCGGCAGCCCGGCATAGGCCAGCGCCAGAACCAGCAGTGCGGTGGGGCCATTGTCGCCTTCGGCCGAGAAGCCGGCCAGTCCCAGTAGCGGGAAGCTGAGGCCGACGGCGAGGGCGAGGGCCAGTTTGGTGGCCATGCCCCAGAGTCCGAAGAACAGGCCGGCACGCTCGCCGCCGCCATCGGCGGTGTCCTGGTCGATCACGTCCGCCTGCATCGCCGCCGGCAGTGCGAGATCGACGCCCAGGCTGAGGCCGGTGAGCACGGTGATTATGTAGAACGCCAGCACATCGCCGGAGCCGAGGAACGGGACCCAGATAAAGAAACTGGATGCCAGCAGCATGGAAAGCGTCCAGACCCGATGCTTGGGCAGGCGGCGCGCCAGCCGCAACCACACGGGCAGGGCGAGGATACCGGTGGCGAAATAGACCAGCAGTAGCGGTCCGGCATGCTCCGGTGCCTCGAGCACATGGGTAATGAACAACAGGAACAGCGTGGCCGGGATCGCGTTGGCCGTGCCATTGAGAATCCAGGCGAGGATCAGACGCCGGAACGGCCGATTGCCGAGCAACAGCCCCCAACCGGCGCGCCAGGGTACGGGTTTCAGGCGCCCCGGCCGTTCCGGTACTCGCCAGAGCAGGACCACAAAGGCCAGTGGCAGCAGGACCCAGAGCAGTACGGCCAATGCGGCCAGTGCGGCGCCGGCGTCGTCCTGCAGCCCGAGAACGGCGGGCAGGGCGGCCGCCGTGACCGTGCCCAGCACGACAAAGCCCTCGCGCGCGGCGGTGATGCGCGAGCGCTCGTGGTAATCGCCGGACAGCTCGGCGCCCCATGCCGCATAGGGCAGGGCGACCAGGGTCCAGCCGAGGTAGACCAGGGTGCTGAACAGTAGCAGATAGCCGGCACCGGCTTCGGGTGGTGGAAGGAACAGGAAGGGTGCAGCGATCAGCAGCAGGGGTACGCCGGCCAGCATGACCACGCGGCGGCGCCAGGCGCCGGGAATGCGGTCGGACAGGTGGCCGACCAGCGGGTCGGTGACGACATCCAGTAGTCGCGCCAGGAGCAGGAACAGGCCGACCAGGGTGACTCCCAGTCCGGTGTGCTCGGCGTAGTGCGCCGGCAGGAATACGTACAGCGGCAACCCGAGTACCGCCAGCGGCATGCCCAGGCCGCCGTAGGCGAACAGTTGCGGCCAGCGCAAGGTGTTCACCTCAACCGGTCGCGCCGGGCGGGTCCTGCTTCCCGGGAGGGGCCGGGTTTTGCAGGACCGCTTGCATCAGATCGACCCGGGCGGTGTCGAACCCCACCTCGCAGTAGGCCAGGTAGTAGCGCCACATGCGCAGGAAGGAGGGGGAGTAGCCCAGTGCCTCGATGACCGGTTCGGCCTGGCGGACCGCCTGGTGCCAGTGGCGCAGCGTGTACGCATAGTCCGGCCCGAAGAAGGCCTGGTCCGCCACGCTCAGGCCGGCCTGTTCGGCTTCTGCGTTGAAGCGCGGGACCGACGGCAGCATGCCGCCGGGGAAGATGTAGAGCTGGATGAAGTCGGCATTGCGGCGGTAATGCTCGAACGCGTGTTCGGCGATGGTGATGACCTGCAGTGCCGCGCGTCCACCCGGACGCAGGCACTCGCGCACCTTGGCGAAGAAGGTCGGCCACCATTGTTCGCCCACGGCCTCGAACATCTCGATGGACACCACGTGGTCGAAGCGGCCTTCCAGGTCGCGGTAGTCCTGCAGGCGCAGTTCCACGCGATCGCCAAGGCCGGCGCGTTCGATGCGGGCACGGGCATAGTCCAGTTGTTCCCGTGACAGGGTGACACCGGTGACGCGGTAGCCGCGGCTTGCGGCCATCTCGGCAAAGCCACCCCAGCCGCAACCGATCTCCAGGATATGCGCGCCGGGGGCGGCATCGAGCTGATCCAGCAGGCGCGCGTATTTCCGTTCCTGCGCCTGTTCCAGGGCCTCGTCGCCGCGGGTGAACAGCGCCGCCGAGTAGCTCATGCTGCGGTCCAGCCAAAGGTTGTAGAAGTCATTCCCGAGGTCATAGTGGAAGCGGATATTGGCGCGGCTCCCGCGCCGGCTGTTGCGGTGCATCCAGTGCCGCAGACGGTCGATCCCGCGCTGCCAGGCGGGGCGATCTGCCAGGGCGGCCAGCGTGCCCCGGTTGTCGGCTGCGAAACGCAGCAGGGCCTGCAGATCGGGGGTGATCCAGTCGCCGCCGATGAAGCCCTCGGCAAAGCCGATGTCGCCGTGGCGCAGCAGACGCAGGATCGCACGCCAGGGGCGCCGGAAATGCCAGATCGCCTCCGTGCCGGCGCGACGTCCGCGTACGGTGATGCGGTCACCGCCAGGCCCGATCAGGGTGATCTGCCCGCGTTCGATGTCTTTCAGTGCCCGGGCCATCAGGCGCAGGGCCCAGTCGCGTCGGGCCGTCGCGACGTGCGGGGTGTCGAGCTGGTCTGAGGACATTAGTCGATCTCCTGTGCCGGACGTGGCGGGCGCGGGTGATAACGGCCCCCGCGCCACCAGATCTTGAGGGCCTGCCAGTGGATCAGAGGCAGGACCCTGAGAGTCATCCAGGGCTTGCGCAGGAATGCGCCCAGCAATGCGCGGTCATTGAAAGGCTGCAGTCGGCCATGCTGGGTCGCTGTCAGCATCAGGTCCCGGTCCTGGTATTCATTGATGGCGATGCGCAGGGCGGCGCCGGGCTCTGCGCGCGGGGGTGTCAGGGTGAAGGCGTAGCGCGCCTGCATGTCGATGAACGGCGATACGTGAAAGGTCTTGGCCTTGTCCTGACGCACCGGGAGGGCCATGGGGGCGCCGTTTTCGTGCAGCAGATAGTGGTGGTGTTCGCCAAAGGTGTTGCGCACCTCCAGCAGGATCGCCCGCAGCCCGCCGTCGGCATGCCAGGCGTACCAGATGCTGAGCGGGTTGAAGGCGTGCCCGAGGACTCGCGGCATGGTCAGCAGGCGGATCCGTCCGCCGGCGAGGTCAATGCCGTGTTCGGCCAGCCGGGCCTCGATCCAGGGTCGCCAGGGGCGCCCGTCGCGGGGACCGTGATCACGCGTACGCAGGCTGAACAGGTTGCGGCGGTCCAGCGAAAACAGCCGGCAGTGGCGGGCCGTCTCTGCCAGGCGATCGATATCGAACAGCGCGCTGGTGACCGGGTAGCGAAACCGGTACTGCTGCGGGACAAAACGCTGGTGCATGACCCAGCCGGGTACCAGGGCCGCGTTCATTCAGGTACCCCTGGAATGGGAGGCCGGCGCGCTGGCGGGGGCAGGGCCGCCGCCGAGCGTAACCGTCCGGGTGTCGCCCGGCTCCTGCGCCGGCGTGCCGGCCGATTGCGACCACGGTGGCTCGATGTCCATGGCCTGGCCGACCCGCACTGCGGAGCGCAGGCCGTCCTCGTGGAACCCGTAGCCCATCCAGGCACCGGCGAAGTACAGGCCGTTTTCGCCCTGAGTCGCAGCCAGCCGTGTGCGGGCGGCTTCGGCCGCGGTATCCATCACCGGGTGCTCCCAGGTCTGCTCGCGCAGTACCGTGGTCGGGTGGGGGTCGCGCAGCGGGTTCAGGCTGATGATGTAGTCCCGGCGCCGGTCCAGGCGGTGCAGGCGATTCATCCAGTAGGACACGGAGACCTGATTGCGAGCATGGCCGTGGTGACTGCTCAGGTAGTTCCAGGAGGACCAGACCCGCCGCGTGCGGGGCATCAGCTCCGGGTCGGTGTGCAGCACCGCGTGGTTGGACTGGAACCGGCAAGCTGCCAGAAGGCGGTCGCGTGCACGGTCCGCGCCGTTCAGCAGGTTGCGGGCAGTATCTGCGTGGCAGGCGAAGACGACACGGTCGAACGCGGCGGTCGGGCCATCTGTCACCACCTGCCACTGGTCGCCCGCGGGCTGTACCGCCCGAACGGAACGGTGGACGGTGGTGTCCGGTTCCAGCCGGGCGGCCAGGCGCTGCACGTATTCGCGGCTGCCTCCGGTGACGGTGCGCCACTGCGGCCGGTCGCGCAGGTTCAGCAGACCGTGGTTATAGAAGAACTGAAGGAAGCTGGCGGCCGGAAAATCGCGGATCTCCTCGGGCGGGCAGGACCAGATTGCTGCGGCCATGGGCAGCAGGTAGTCCTCGGCGAAGCCACGGCCGAGACGGTGGCGGGTGAGAAACGCACCCAGCGTCCCCTCCGCGCGCTCGCCACGCTCGAACAGGTCCCGGCCCAGACGGTTGAATCGAAGGATGTCCCCGGCCATGCGCAGGAATCGCGGGCGCAGCAGGTTAAGGCGCTGGGCAAACAGGGTATTGAGGTTCGACCCGGCGTATTCCACCCCCTGAGGCTGACGTGAGTAGGCGAAGGACATGTCGGTGTCCTGGGTGGCCACGCCCAGATCCGCGAACAGTTGTGTCAGCAGTGGGTAATTGCGCTCGTTGTAAACGACGAACCCGGTGTCGATGGCCGTGGCGCCCTGCGAATCGGCAATCTCTACGGTGTGGGCATGCCCCCCCAGCATGGGCTCTGCCTCGAACAACTGAACCTGATGCCGAGTCTGGAGGATCCAGGCAGCCGACAGGCCGGCGATGCCGCCACCGATGACAGCGATGCGCGAGCGTTTCATGGGAGTGAATCTCCAGATCAACCGAATTTGGTCACTGTTATACAGGACCTGTACAATACCTGTAAACCTTCGGAAAGCAGGGGTACATGTGGCAAACGAACAGGCGGACAAGTACGGCGGGGTACACGGGCGATCCGGCATCGCGGGCGCAGAGGCCTGGCCGGCGGCCATCCGCGAGGCGCTGGCAAACCACGAGATCGTGGCCATCACCTCGGGCTTGTCGGACCTGCGCGAAGCAGAGGCCCTGCTGCAGGCCGAACGGCCGGAACGCTGGGTGCGTCTGGAGTGGGGCATGGGTTCCGCGTACAACCGTGAGCAGTTCCATGCCCTGCAACAGGCAACGGGTGCCGCGGTGTTACCCTTTTTTATCTCCCGCGAGGGCGTAATCGGCGGCCTGCCGGAGCTGCGGGAGTACCTGGGGCATGGCGGCAGCCATGCCGCTGCGCCCGCTGCCCGGTCGGATGCGTCGGCGCCGGCCGTGACAGTGCTGGGCTACGGCGGGTTGATACCCTTTGCCTTCTTCGGGGTCGCAGCCTGGATGGCCCGGCCGGAATGGCAGGCTTTCGCCCTGGAGGCCCTGGCACTCTATGGTGCCGTGATCCTGTCGTTTCTGGGCGCGATCCACTGGGGTATCTACCTGGTAGACCGGCAGCACCGTGTGGGACCGTTGCAGGCGCCGGTATGGGCGGTGGTGCCGTCCATCCTGGCCTGGCTCGCCCTGCTGCAGCCGCTGCAGGAATCTTTGATGACGCTGGCGGTGCTGTTTCTCGGGGTGCTCTGGGTAGACCGAGCAAGCCTGCGCCAGCGGGCCCTGCCCCCGGGCTATCTGGGCCTGCGCCTGGTGTTGACGGCGGGAGCAATGCTGGCGCTGGCCTCCGGTTTGGCGGTCACGCTGCTGGCCTGAACCGGGCTGGTAACAGGAACAAGCAAGCATGAGTGAAGACAAGGATTCGACCATGGAAGCACAAGCTGGCACGAAGTCCGGGTCCGTGGCGGCCGCAGGTGCGCCACTGGCCGCCCCCGAGGCCCTGGCCGAGCACTACCGCGAGATCCTCGCCGGGCTGGGCGAGAACCCGCAGCGCGAGGGTCTGCTGGATACGCCGATGCGTGCCGCCAGGGCGATGCAGTACCTGACGCGTGGCTACCATCAGGACCTGGATACCATCGTCAACGGGGCGTTGTTCACCTCGGACAACGACGAGATGGTGGTGCTGCGCGATATCGAGCTGTACTCCATGTGCGAGCACCATCTGCTGCCGATCATCGGCAAGGTGCATGTGGCCTATCTGCCCGATGGCAAGGTGATCGGGCTGTCGAAGATCGCGCGCATCGTGGACATGTTCGCCGCCCGCCTGCAGATCCAGGAGAGCCTGACCCGCGAGATCGCCGAGGCGCTGATGCAGGTCACGGGGGCCAAGGGGGTCGGTGTGGTGGTGGATGCCCGGCACATGTGCATGACCATGCGCGGTGTCGAAAAACAGCACTCTTCCATGGCGACCTCGGTGATGCTGGGTGCCTTCCGCGAGGATGGCCGCACCCGGCGTGAATTCCTGAACCTGATTGGCCGGACGGGTGGCTGACCGGCCTTCCTTCAGGTGCCGCGTGGTCATCCCGGCCGGAGCGAAGCGCACAGCCGGGACCTCCCGCTTCAGGTTTGCCGCGATGACAAAGACTCGGAACAGCGCAGGCGCCGGCTGCAGCGGCGAACCCGAGTCGGAGTCATGTCCACCGCGGGCAGGGGCTTCGCGCGAGACGTGCTCCTGCGGGACGTCGTGGCATTCCGGCCTGGGCGGCAGACAAAAAAATGGCCCGGCGCGAAGGCCGGGCCAATAAAACGTTCGGACACCCGTGTGATGGAGGGTTCTGGCCCGAACGGCGAATGACCGCCCGCCGTTGCCACGACACGGTCATCCACGCCACCTGTACGGGTGGACAGGGACAGTGGAAACAGGTTCGGTGCATTCGCCGAAAGAATGGGGTGGCTCACACTTTAGTTTCCCGGGAGTCTCGATGCGTGGTCTGGAACAGATCCCCTGGCTGTACGATGGTTTGATGGCCGCGGCCGACCGTCTGGGCCTGCGACGCTGGCGCCGGCGCCTGGTTGCGGGTGTGAGCGGGCGGGTGCTGGAGGTTGGTTGTGGGACCGGCCGCAACTTGCCGCTGTATGCGGTCCCGGAAAGGGTGATCGGGATGGACCCGGATCTGGCCGCCCTGCGTCGGGCCCGCCGGCGGGCACCTTCCGTGCCGCTGGTGGTGGCGCGCGCCGAGGCTCTGCCGTTCGCCGACGGCGTTTTCGATACCGTGGTCTCCGGCCTGGTGTTCTGCAGCGTGCAGGACCCGCCGCGTGCGCTGACGGAGGTGCGCCGTGTGCTCGGCGCCGAGGGCGAACTGCGCATGCTGGAGCACGTGCGTCACGCGCGGCCCGGGGTGGCTCGCTGGCAGGACCGGGTGCAGCCGGCCTGGACCTGTGTCTCCGGGGGCTGTCACCCGAATCGGGATACCGAGGCCGCGGTGGAGCGTGCCGGTTTCTGCATCGACCCGGATGAGCGGGTGGCGCGTGGCGTGATGCGGCGCTTTGCCGCTCGGGTCTGCGCTGCGCAGGCGGATGCGTCTGACCGTAACGACGGGGATTCGGGCTGAAGGGCAGGGGCGCTTTTTTACCGCAAAGGGCACGCAGAGACGCAGGAAGGGCAGGGGCGTGTAACCGGACCCGGACCAGCCGGATTGTTGCTGGAACCGGACCAGTGATGGCCCAGTAATGAGGAGGCCCCGGGCATGGATGCGTCAGGGCCGTTCGGGACGGACGGTAAAGGGTCAGGCGGTCGTGTTGATGTGGGTGCCGATGTTGTCCGGCAGGCCCTGCGTGGAGGCCTGCATCTCGCCGATGTCCGGCATGGTCTGCAGCAAGGCCTGAGCGGCGACCTCCTGAGATTCCATCGCCTTCTTCTGTACGGCCACGTCTTTTTGCAGGGCCAGCTGTTGCTGGCTGTTCTGCGTGGCCATCGCGGCAATCGCGCTTGCGTCCATCATGGTACTCCGGGTTCTGAATGTGCAGGCCCGTGGTGCTCAACAGCGGGACGGGTCTCCCCGGGGTGACGGCGGCTTGCCCGCAGACTTGAGCCCTCGAACCGGATTTTTTCGAGAAGAGCCCTGTCCCGGCATCATCGTCGCGCAGCCGGCTGCACTTGCGATCCGCGTTTTGGGGGCACTGTCAGGCGCCCGGGTTGGTCCGGGGTCGGCGTCGGGGCATGGGCCGTAGATCCCGGCTGTGCGCAGCGCTGCGGCCGGAATGACGGGGCATACCCGCGATCATCCGTGACCCTCGGCCGGTCCAGCGCATTGTCCTGGAGTCCGTCCCGTGGCGCCTGAGGCCCGTTCTTCTCCGCGTTTTCCGTGCCCCCCGTGGTGAGTCCATTGCGGCACCGGGGCCTTACTGGCGCTGGGCCTCGAATTCAATGATCAGCTCGACCTTGTCCCCGACGATGTCGCGCGTCAGGCCGTAGGTCATGCCGAAGTCCGAGCGGTTGAAGCTCCCGCGCATCGACGCCCCGAGCACGTAGGGCCGGCCGAACAGCCCACCAAGCGGAAACGGATAGCGCGCGACCTTGTTGATGGTCACGTCCAGCTCAATGATGCGCGTCTCGCCGAGCAGTTCCAGCCCGCCGCTCAGGCGCCCGCTGTTGTCGCCGGTGGGCTGGTAGCCCGTGGCAGTGAAGCGCATCTCGGGGTATTCCTCGACGTTCAGGAAGTCTTCGTTGCGCAGGTGGTCGTCGCGCTCGTCATGGTTGGTAAAGACGCTGTCGGTCTGGATGACGAAGTGGCCGCCTTCCAGCTCGCCGGATTCGGGATTGAAGCTGAACTCGCCCTCGGCCTCCAGGAACATCCCCATGACCCGGGCGAAACCGGCATGGTCTACCAGGAACCCGACCGCGAAGTGGTCGGGGTCGATGACCCAGCGGTCGGTCCCGGCCAGCGCGCTTCCGGGCAGGGCGAGGGCGAGTGCCAGCAGCAAGGAGGGCATCCACCCGAGCCGGCGTTGGGGGGATGGGTTGTTGCGGGTAGCGGTCATTGCGCACCTCCGTCAGCGGGCGTCGAGTGGCGGTACAGCCAGTGGATATCCACGGCAAAGGACAGGGTCAGGGCGAACAGGCCGCCCAGGGCGATGGTGATGGCTACGGCGGCGGGCAAAGCGGGGGTCAGCGCCAGCAGCAGGATGACGGTCTGCAGCACACAGATCGCCTGGCGCCGGCGGCTGGGTGGCAGTTCTGCGGCCAGCCATGGCCATGGCCGGGCGGCCAGCACGAAGATATAGCGCATCAGTCCGATCAGGACGACCCACGGGCCGACCGGGGTGAGCTGCCAGGCCAGCAGCGCCAGCGCCAGGATCATCGCGGCGTCCAGTTCCATGTCGAAGCGGGCGCCATAGGCCGTGCTGCTGCCGCTGCGGCGGGCCACGGCCCCGTCGACCCCATCGAGCAGCAGGGCCAGGGCTGCCAGGGCGATGACCCAGAGTGCCAGCAGGGTGTCTGCTGCAGGGGCCATGAACACCAGTGCGGCCAGCGGGGCGGTCAGGGCCGCGCGCACCAGTGTGACCCGGTTGGCCGGCCCGGGTCCCCGGCGACCGGGTACCAGGTCGGCTGTCGGTGTGGTGCCCGCAAGCAGTCCGCCAAGGCCCAGCCACAGCAGGCTGTAGGTGACGGGCAATGCAGGGCCGGAGAGGCCGGTATGGGCCTGCAGGGTCAGCGTGACGCCGAGCCCCAACAGGCCGGTCAGTACCCAGTCCGCCGCCCAGGTGCGTGCGCCGTTGCGCAGGCGTGCACCGGGACCGGGTTGGAGGTTGGATGAGATCATGTCGGGATTGTAGTCCTCCAGGAGCCTGTGTCGGGTCTGGGCGGGCGTTGCGCGCGTGGGGCAGGAGAGCGAGGCCCTGTTTTCGGTCTCTCGGGGCGCGTGTTGGGGCCATGTAACGTAGAGAGAGCGGAACAGAGGCTGCTCTCTCACGCGCGCAGCCGATCGGTCCCGAATCCGGCCGGCTGCTGGCCCGTACGTCCGTGTCTGCTGGATGGACCACGGGCCGCGGCGGGAGTTGCCGCTGATCCGGCGCTTCGCCCACACTGCGCGGATGATGATGCCCTGTCGCAAGCCCGTCGTGCCGGGTTCCGGAGTCCGCCCATGACGCCGGAGCAGGCCTTCTGGGTCATGGCGCCGGGCGTCGGCGAGCTGCGCCCGCACCCGTTGCCGGAGCCCGGCGCCGGCGAGGTGCGCGTGCGTACCCGGTTCTCGGCCATCAGCCGGGGCACCGAATCCCTGGTATTCCATGGCCGGGTGCCGGCGAGCCAGTACCAGGCCATGCGTGCGCCGTTTCAGGAGGGGGTGTTTCCGGGGCCGGTGAAGTACGGCTATATCAGTGTCGGCGTGATCGAGGCCGGCGCGACGGCGATGGCCGGGTCCGAACTCGAACGGGGCCAGCGGGTCTTCTGCCTGTATCCGCACCAAAGCGCGTATGTGGTGCCGGCCAACGCGGTGGTGCCGATCCCGGACGCGGTACCCTCCGGACGTGCGGTGCTGGCCGCCAACCTGGAGACCGCGATCAATGCCGTCTGGGATGCGCGGGTCGGTCCCGGCGACCGCGTTGCGGTGATCGGGGCGGGGGTGGTCGGTCTGCTGGCGGCGTGGCTGCTGCGGCCCATCCCGGGTGTCGAAGTGACCGTTGTCGACCCCAATCCCGCGCGCGCGACGGTGGCGCAACGGTTGGGGTTGCGCTTGCTTCCGCCGGCGGCTGCCGCCACGGACACCAATCTGCAGGGGCTTGACCGGGTGCTGCACGCCAGTGGCAATCCGGAGGGACTGACACAGGCGCTGGCGCTGGCGGGGGTGGAGGCGCGCGTGGTGGAGATGAGCTGGTACGGCGATCAGTCGGTGCCGGTGCCGTTGGGCGAGGCCTTCCACTCGCGGCGGCTGACCCTGCGCAGTTCCCAGGTCGGGCGTCTGCCGCCCGAGCGCGCCGCACGCTGGGACTACCGGCGGCGCCTGGCGCTGGCCCTGTCGCTGCTCGCCGAGCCGGCCCTGGATGCCCTGATGACCGGGGAGGATGCGTTTGCCGATCTGCCCGCGGTGATGGCGCGCGTCACCGGCCCGGAGGCGGCACAGACACTCTGCCATCGCATCCGTTACTGACCCGAATGCCTGCGAATCCACGCGAACTACGGGGAAATGCCCGATGTACAGCCTGAATGTCCGCGATCACTTCATGATCGCCCACAGTTTTGCCGGTGAGATCTTTGGCCCCGCACAAAAGCTGCATGGGGCGACCTATGTGGTCGATGTCACCTTTCGCCGCAAGGCGCTGGATGCCGACGGCCTGGTGGTCGATATCGGTCGCGCCTCCGAGGTGCTGAAGGCCCTGCTGGCCGATCTGAACTACCAGAACCTGGACGAGCGCGAGGAGTTCCGTGGCAGTAACACGACCACCGAATTTCTGGCCCACGCGCTGCATCAACGCTTCGCCCGGGCCATCCAGGCCGGCGAGCTGGGCGAGTCGGCCCGTGACCTCGATGCGGTCTGCGTGACCCTGAACGAATCCCATGTGGCCTGGGCGAGCTACGAGGCGGCGCCATAGCGGGCCCCGTCGACCGCGAGATGCACCGCCTGGCCGTGCTGGTGCCCGGGGCGCTGGCTCAGCGTACCGGGGGCTACCGCTATGATGCACAGCTGGTGTCGGGGCTGCGCGCGCGTGGCTGGCAACTGGAGGTGCATGAGCTGGCGGGTGCGTTTCCCGGCCCGGAGCCTGCCGCCGAGGCGGCCCTGGCTGCTGCACTGGCGGGCCTTTCCGATGGCTCGGGGGTGGTCGTGGATGGCCTGGCCGCGGGGGCCTTCCCGCATGTTCTGGCCCACCATGCCGAACGCCTGCGTCTGATCTACCTGCTGCATCATCCGCTGGGGCTGGAGACCGGCCTCGACGCGGCGCGCGCGCGGGCACTGCTGGAATCCGAGCGGGCCGCGCTGGGGCTGGCGTACGGGGTGCTGGCGACCAGCGACCATACCGCCCGCGAGGTGGCCGCCTGGGGTGTGGCCCCGGCGCGGCTGCGCGCGGTCCCGCCGGGTGTGGAGCGGCGCCCGCAGGCGATCGGGCCGGCACCGGGGGAGCCGCCGCTGTTGCTGGCGGTGGGGTCCGTCGTACCCCGCAAGGGCCAGCTGGAACTGGTGCAGGCGCTGGGGCGGCTGCAGGCGACGCACTGGCGCGTGGCGCTGGTGGGTTCCCGCTCCCGTGATCCGGCATATTGTCGGCAGGTCGAGGCGGCCATTGCGGCGGCCGGCATCGATGACCGGCTTGAATGGGCGGGAGAGTGCGACGAGACGGCGCTGGAGGCCTGGTATACGCGGGCCTCGCTGTTCGTGTTACCCAGTGCCTACGAGGGTTATGGCATGGCCTTCACGGAGGCCATGGCCCGCGGGCTCCCCGTAGTCGCCACGACCGGCGGTGCCATACCCGATACCGTGCCCGCAGAGGCCGGCTGTCTGCTGCCCCCGGGCGATGTGCCCGCGCTGGCGTCGACGCTGGATGCGCTGTTGCCGGATGCTGCCACCCGCGAGCGTATGGGCCGGGCCGGGCGTGCCGCAATGGGCATGCGTCCCGACTGGACGGGTACCGTGAATGCGCTGGAGCGAACCCTGACGGAATGGCTGGGATGATCGAAACCTTTGCTTTGGACTGGCTTCAGCAGCGGGAGCCGGCGGACCATGCAGCGCGCCCGGAGGGCCTGGTGCCCGTGTTGCGAGATGCGCTGCCGGAGCCGGGATCGACTGCGATCCGGGTGACCGATCTGGGCAGTGGCAGCGGTTCCAACCTGCGCTATCTGGCGCCGCGCCTGCCGCGGCCGCAGCACTGGCGGCTTGTGGATCATGATCGCGGTTTGCTGGCGCAGACGCGGGCGCCCTGTGGTGGCGTCGAGATTGAGCGCAAGCGCTGCGATCTGGCAGCGGAGCCGGCCAGGGCGCTGACCGGGGACGAGGCCCTGGTGACCGGCGCGGCCTTGCTCGACCTGGTCTCGCGGGACTGGCTGCAGCGCCTGCTATCGGTCTGTTTCACACAGGGTGCCGCCGTACTGTTCGCCCTGAGCTATGACGGCCGCATCCGCTGGTCGCGGCCGCACCCCCTGGACGCGGACGTGGAGGCCTGGGTCAATCGGCATCAGCGTTCGGACAAGGGATTCGGGCCGGCGCTGGGGCCGATTGCGGCCGCGACCTGCGCGGAACAGCTGGAGGCGCTGGGCTATCAGGTGCAGATCCGTCCCAGTGACTGGTGGATCGGCGCAGAGCAGGCGGTTCTGGGGGCGGCCCTCATCGAGGGCTGGGTAGGGGCCGCGTCCGAGGTTTGCCCACAGCGGGCCGGGGATCTGCGAGCCTGGGGTGACGCGCGTGCGCGGGCGCTGGCCAGCGGTACCGTCGAACTGACCGTGGGACACCAGGATGTGCTGGGCTGGCGCTGACCGGTGTACATCGCTGGCGGCGACACGGCGTCGAGTATGTACATCCATCCATGTTTCCCTAAGATGCCGTCTTGTTGCCACTGCCCGGGAGCCTGTCGAGTTTGGGTGATTGTCGCGAGCGCAGTTCAGGAGAGTGAGGCCCTGTTTTCGGTCTCTCGAGGCGCATGGTGGGGACTATGTAACGAGAGGAAGCGGAAAAAGGGGCGGCTGTCCCGCACGCGCAGCCGATCCGTCGCAAATCCGACAGGCTCTCGCGGTCGGTTTGTGCTGGAAGCAGAGGCCCGATCGGTGCAGGATAAGGCACAGGATTGTGCGAAGGGGGGACTCTTCGCCATGGATCAATCGGCAAAGGTGAAGCATGGAACAAGCAGATAAAAAGCAGAGAAGTTTCGTTAATCGCTACTGGGTCCTGATCGTGATCGTGCTGTGGCTGATCGCTTGGTCGGCCCGTGACGTGCTGTCTCCCGGCGTGGAGACCGTACAGGACGATGCGGAAACCGAGACCGTTGCGGAGGCAGAGCCCAAGCGCGAAGACGTGGAAGCTGAAGCGGCCGCTGAGGCGGATGCCGTGCGGGAGGCCGCAGAGGCCGAGGCCGCGGCAGAGGCTGCGCGCGAGGCCGCGGAAGCCGAGGCTGCCGCCAAGGCGGAGGCCGCACGCGAGGATGAAGAGGCTGAGGCGGCAGCCGAGGCAGAAGCCGTGCGGGAAGACGCGGACACTGAAGCGGTCGCAATGACAGAAGAGGCGGCTCCGGAGAGCGCACCGGCCGAGGGTCGGCCCACGGAGGATGATGCTGACGCGACGGCTATTGAGGATGACGAACGCGAAGAGGCCGTCGAGGCGCAGGAGCGCACCCCGGACCGGGCAGCTGCCGAGTCGGCGAGCGAGGAGCAGATTGCGCGCCAGGTCCAGGAAGCGCTGGAGGCAGGACGTGCGGCGTACTGGAACGCAGGCCCCGGGGCCGCGGCGGTTGTGCTGCGTGATGCCCTGACGGACATCCCGGAGACCTCGCAGCAGCGCGCGGCCCTTTACGGCGAGCTGGGGAATGCCCTGTATGCCAGCGGGGATGCGCATGGCGCGATGCGGGCATGGGACCGTGCGCTGGGAATGCTGCCAGCGAACGAACGGCGGATGTTGATGCAGCGCCTGGCGCCGTTGTACGACCGTCACCATCGCGATGGTGTCCGGCATCTGCGGCAGTACCGCTAGGAAACGGTCGGGTTTGGGCGATCGTTGCGGGCGTTGGGCAGGGGAGCGAGGCTCGTTTCGGTCTCCCGAGGCGCATAGTGGGGTGATGTAACGAGAGAGAGCGGAAAAAGGGTCTGCTGTCCCGCACGCGCAGCGGATCTGTCCCAGCCCCCACAGGCCCCCGGGCCCCGCAGGTGGATCACCCGCGGGGCCTCTTTCTTGGCTGGTGCGTCAGACCAGCTGATAGCGATGCATCTTGCGCCAGAGCGTGCTGCGATCCATGCCCAGAGCGCGCGCTGTCTGCGAACGGTTCCCGGCATGGGCCACCAGCGCCTCGCGCAGGCGTCGAGCCTCCGGGTGTTCGTTTGCCGGGGCCGGCTGGTTCCGGGATTCTCCGGCCCCGCTTGCCTCGTTTGCAGCGGCGCTGGTCGGATGATGGTCGTCGCAAGGGACGGCACCGATGGCCCCGGAGTCGACACGGACTGGCTCGGGCAGGGGGAAATCATCCACGTGGCCGTCACGGGCGTGCAGTGTAAGGCACTCGAAGATGTTCTCCATCTCGCGGAAGTTGCCCGGCCAGGAGTATGCCTGCAGCCGCTTTTTCAGGCGTTGCGAGATGCGGATGCCGGTGCGTACCTGGAACGTCTCGAGGGCTGCCGCGAGATCCTTCGGACGGTCGCGCAGAGGCGGCATTTCAACCGTGGCGACCGCGAGTCGATAGAACAGGTCAGTGCGAAATTCGCCGGCTTCTACGCGGGCGCGCAAGTCCTGGTTGGAGGCGGAGAGAATTCGCACGTCCACCTGACGGGTCTGGTTCTCGCCGACGCGTTCGAATGCCCCGTCCTGAACCGCCCGCAGCAGTTTGGCCTGCAGGCGCGGGCTCATTTCGCCGATTTCGTCCAGAAACAGAGTGCCACCGTCGGCTGCCTCGAAGCGCCCAATGCGGTCGTTGACGGCACCGGAGAAGGCCCCGCGGGCATGGCCGAAGAGTTCGGATTCCAGGAGTTCTTCGGGGATCGCCGCACAGTTAATCTCAACGAACGGCGCACTGGCACGGCTGCTCGAACGGTGGATCGCGCGCGCCAGGCGGGTTTTGCCGGTCCCGGATTCGCCCAGCAGCATTACGCGCACATCGCTGGCCGCGATGCGACGGGCGAATTGCAATGCGCTGCGGCATGCCTCGTCGTGGGAGTGGAAATGGCCGCCATCATGTCCCTCGTGGCCATCCTCGCGAAGGGCCTCGACCGCGATGGTGCGACGGCGCTGGGGTTGCAGAGTAATCAAGCGCAGTACACGCGCGTCGTCATTCAAGTGCAGCGGCTGGCTGATGACCTCCAGCGGCAGGGTGTCGTTTGCCAGTTTGGCCATCAGCGAAAACTGCAGTGGGCTTGTTGCCTGGCTCGCGTCGGACGGTTCGCCTGCAGCCATGGCAGCCTCTTTCAGGTGCGTCTCAAGATTAAGTGGCCCCAGTTGGTCCAGGGTTAACGGGGCCTTCTCCGGGATCTGCAGGGTTTGCCGCAAGGCCGGATTGGTGAAGAGCACGCGGCCCTGGGCATCGCTGACGAGGTGCGGGTCGCGACTGTGCCGGATACAGATCTCGGCTAGCTCGGTTGTGGTCATCCCCTCTCCTTTCGTTTTTTTTTGTTGGACGGGGTGGCGGAAGCGGGCGAGTGTTGCAACACGGGGTTCTTGTTGCAACACTCCCCAGATGCCCGATTTGCCAGTCCCTAACCCGGTTATAGCGCGAAACCGGGGTGTTGCAACACTGGCTTGCCGAAGATTAGAGAATCCTGATTAACTGATTGTTTAATAAGAACACCGTAATGTTGGCATATGCGTTGCTTGTGACTGGCCATGAGTTCTTATACATTCACGTCGATGGCCACACTTACTGATCGCGACGCTGCCACTTCTGCAGGGCCGACATTTGTCGGCTCCCCTGCAGGCGTATGCCATTTTGTGGCAGTGTCTCTGCTCGGTGCCCGGTTCGTTGCGACAACCCCCGGCCCGATTTTTTCTACCATTGCGGTCATCGGCGCGAGGTGAAGACGAAACATGCCTGCTCGAATATTCCGGATCTTTCTGCGTGGGGCGGTAGCCCTGATACTGGCCGGCCCGCTGGGCGCCCAGGCTTCCAGTCAGGTGGTGACTGTCGAATCGGATCGCGCTGCGACTCAGGTCGTAAGCGGTACGGTAATCCCGTTTCGCGAGGTGACCCTGACCGCGCAATCCGCCGGGCGGGTGACCGAGGTGGCCGGCGCCGAGGGTGACCGTTTCGAGCAGGATGCGCTGCTGGTCTCCATCAGTGACGATCGCCTGCGCGCCCAGCGCCTGGCCGCGCAGGCGGAAATGCGCACCGCCGAGGCGGCCATTCGTGAAGCCCAGATGCAGTATGGCCGCGAGATGGCAGCGCCCCGATCGGAGAGTTTGAGTCAGATGCCCGGTATGGGTATCCCTTCGATGTTCGATCAGCTGATCACCCAGCCAATGGGCGATACGATGGGAATCGGTGATACTGATCTGGAGCGCCGTACCGATCTCTTCTCCCGTTATATTGGGGTGGATCAGGCGCAGGCGCGCTGGGAACAGGCACGTGCTCGCGTCAGCGAACTGGATGCGGCGATCCGTGACACCCGGTCCGAGGCGCCTTTCGACGGCCTGGTGATGCACAAACATGTGGAAGTGGGTGACACGGTCCAGCCGGGACAGCCGCTGGTGCGCTTCGGGCACGTCGAGTTTCTGCGTGTGGAGGCCCAGGTGCCCGTTCGGCTGGTTGCAGGCCTGCAGGAGGGCAACTACGTACGGGTGCGTCTGGATACCGGAGACGAGGTCGAAGCTCGGGTTGCGCGCATATTCCCGTTGGCAGATCCCCAGCGCCACACCGTAACGGTCAAGTTTGATCTGCCTCAGGGTGTGCGCGGCGGCCCGGGCATGCACGCCGCCGTGCATTTGCCTCAGAATGCCGTCCGTAGTGGCCGGGTCGTGATACCGCGTTCCGCCCTGATTCCTGGTGGTGCACTGCCGCGCGTGGCAGTACTCGATCGCGACGGCCATGTCCGTGTGCGCATGGTACGTCTGGGTGGCGCCCGGGGTGACCAGGTGGTGGTGACTTCGGGCCTGGAAGAGGGTATGCAGATCCTGGCACGGCCGGATGCGAGTATCCGTTCCGGCCAGTCCCTGGGGCGCGGCACCTCCGGTCAGGGCTCGCGGGAATCTGACCCCTGGCATCGGATGTAAGCGGATGCGCCAGGTGATGCGAACACGGGATCGACAAGGGATGTTTCAGGCCTGATGTCAGAAAATCAACAACAATCCGATCGTGATCTCCAGGACAAGCACGGAGATCTGGGCATCGCCGGGCGTATGGCGGCGGCGTTCATTCATTCGCCGCTGTCGCCGCTGTTGCTGCTCGCGAGTATTGCGATCGGCATCCTCGGTCTGATGGTCACGCCGCGCCAGGAGGATCCGCAGATCTCCGTCCCCATGGTGGACATCATGGTGGCGTATCCGGGGGTGCCGTCAGAGCAGGTTGCCAGCCTCGCCGCCCGGCCGCTGGAGCGGCTGATGAGCGAACTCTCGGGGGTCGATAACGTCTACTCCGTCTCGCATCGCGGTGAGGCAATGGTCACGGTGCAATTTGATGTTGGCGAGGACATGGAGTCCTCCATCGTCAAGGTGCACGACAAACTGCTCGCGAATCGAGACCTGATGCCGCCGGGCGTCAGTGAGCCGATGGTCAAGGCCAAGGGCGCGGATGACGTGCCGGTGGTCAACCTGACCTTGTGGTCCCACGAGGTGGATGATGCCCTGCTGCGCCAGATCGCACTGGACGCCCAACAGCAGCTCAACGAGGTTCCCGATACCAGTCAGAGCTTCGTGGTCAGCGGGCGTGCCGAACGCCTGCGTATCGACTTGCTGCCGGAACGCCTGACCAGCTTCGGTGTCAGCCAGGAGCAGATTGCCGGTGCGGTTCAGGCCGCGAACGTGGAGGGGACCGCAGGCCATATCGAAAGTGGTGGTTCGAGCACCGCCGTGTATACCGGGAATTTCTTTACCGGAGCCTCGGATCTGGAACAGCTCCTGGTTGCGGTCAGCGACGGCCAGCCGGTCTACCTGAGCGATGTCGCCAATGTGAGCTACGGTCCGGGCGAACTCGAACGGTTCGTACGGCACTACTCCGGTCCGGCGGCGCTCGATCCCGATGCCGCGCCGGAGGGGGCTGCCGCGGTGACTCTGGCCATCGCCAAGAAGCCCGGCAGCAACGGCGTTACGGTCGCCAATGGCGTGCTTGACCGGCTGGAGGACCTCAAGGGCACGGTGATTCCGGATGATGTCGAGGTCGTCGTATCGCGCGACTACGGCAAGACCGCCAACGAGAAGGTCAACGAACTGATCTTCAAGCTTTTCATCGCCACCTTCGCGGTGACTATCCTGGTCGGGTTGTTCCTTGGTCTCCGTGCTGCACTGGTAGTGCTGATTGTCATCCCCGTGGTGATCCTTTTTACCGTATTCAGCGCGTGGGTGCTGGGCTACACCATCGACCGTGTCAGCCTGTTTGCGCTGATCTTCTCCATTGGCATCCTCGTCGATGATGCGATCGTCGTCGTAGAGAATATCTACCGGCGCTGGCTGATGAAGCGCGGTATCGACACCGAGACCTCCGTGGATGCGGTGCGCGAGGTCGGCAATCCGACCATCCTGGCGACTTTTACCGTCATCGCGGCGTTGCTGCCGATGGGTTTCGTCTCCGGCATGATGGGGCCGTACATGCAGCCGATCCCGGTTTTGGGGTCGGTCGCGATGTTGTTCTCGCTGGTGGCGGCCTTCGTGTTTACCCCATGGCTCACCCAGCGCCTGCGTCCCAGCATGGCGTACCTGGAAAAGGCAACGGACAAGGAACACCGTCAGGCGGAGGCGCTGGGCAAGTTCTACCGCACGGCGATTCCGGGCCTGGCCGACAACCCCGTGCGCGGTTACGGTTTCCTGATCGGCGTGATCGTGATGTTCTTCCTGATGGTCAGCCTGTTCATGACCACCGACGTGCGCGTGAAGATGCTGCCACTGGACAACAAACCCGAGTTCCAGGTGATGGTGAACTTCCCCGAAGGCACGGCCCTGACCGAGACCGCGACCCTGAGCCATGACATGGCGCGGGTGTTGCGGGACATGGACGAAGTCGTCGGTTTGCAGTCCTATGTAGGTACCGCGTCGCCATTCAACTTCAATGGCTTGGTCCGTCACTACTATCTGCGTGACAAACCCTGGCAGGGCGATATCCAGGTCCAGTTGGTGGACAAGGGGGATCGCAGCCGCACCTCCCATGAGATTGCCACTGAAGCGCGCGCCCGCCTGACCCCGCTGGCGGATGCCGCCGGCGCACGTATTCAGGTCGTCGAAATGCCGCCGGGACCGCCGGTGCTACAGTCGATCGTGGCCGAGGTGTACGGGCCTGACGCGGCTACCCGGCGGGCGGTCGCCCGGGATCTCGAAGGCATGTTCGCGCAGGCCGAACATGTGGATGATGTGGACAGCTTCCTGCAGGCACCGCACCGCGTCTGGCACTTCGAGGTGGACCGTGACAAGGCCTTGCGCCGCGGCGTCACGGTGGCGGCCGTCAACCAGACACTGGAAGCCGCCATTGGGGGCCAGATCCTCGGGGACATCAAGGCACAATCCCTGGTGGAGCCACACCTGATCGAGATGCGCCTCCCGAAGGAGATACGTAACGACATTCGGCAGCTGGAGATGATTCCGGTTGCAACCGCGCAGGGTGGATCCATCCCGCTGGGTGAGCTGGGCGAATTCGTCCAGCGCCCGCAGGATGAGCCGATCTACCACAAGAACCTGCGGCCCGTGGAATACGTCACCGGTGAAGTGGTTGGACGCCTGGCTGCACCCGTATACGGCATGCTGGAAGTCCAGGAACAACTGGAGGACTACCGCCTGCCTGATGGCAGCAAGGTACAGCCGCACTGGTTGGGTCCGCCGCCCAATGATGGCGCGACCGCCTTCGAGTGGGCCGGTGAATGGACGGTGACCTATGAGACCTTCCGCGACATGGGCATCGCGTTTGCCATTGCGCTGATTCTGATCTACATGCTCGTGGTCTGGGAGTTCGGTAACTTCGTGCTGCCCGGCATCATCATGGCCCCGATCCCGTTGACGCTGATCGGCATCATTCCCGGCCATTGGCTGATGAACGCGGAATTTACCGCAACCTCAATGATCGGGTTTATCGCTCTGGCAGGGATTATCGTGCGCAACTCGATACTGCTGGTGGATTTCGGCCGCCAGGCGGTGAACGAGGGCTATGATGTGCGTGACGCGATGATCATGGCATGCCAGGCGCGCACCCGCCCGATCATCATCACCGCGCTGGCGCTGCTGGCCGGTTCCAGTGTCATCCTGTTTGACCCGATCTTCCAGGGTATGGCGATCTCGCTGATGTTTGGTACGGTAGTCGCCACTTTGTTGACCCTGGTGGTGATCCCGCTGGGCTGTATTTCTGGCCAACGCGCGTTTGTCCCGGCGACCGTGGACGCGAATGGTGAGACGGTGGCGGTCTCTGCCACCGATGGTGACAATGGCACTGGTGGAGGTCCGGGCGCAGGAGCCGGCGAGCGCGATTTCTTTGGCCCCGCCGACGGTGGTCCGGTGACCAAGGCTGTTCAGTTCGCGGGGGCTTCCATGAAGTCGCTGGGTCTGGCAATCCTGGCCGGCTTGCGTGATCTGATGCTGGCACTGTGGCGCCTCGTCCGTGCCTTCGTGAATCAGCGCCGTGGCGGTGGTGACGATGACGACACCCCGCCCCCGGCAGGCGGAGGTGCAGGTGGACCGTCCGGGTCAGGTCCGTCTGGTCGCGGAGGGCCGCAGGGCGGGTCCGGCGGGTCAGGTGCGACCGCCACGGATGCTGGACCCGGTGATGTCTCGACGCGTGCCGACTCCCCCGAGCGCCCGCAGTCGCCGGACGGTTCCGACACGGCACCACGGGCGTCGGAGTCCGCCGCGCACGACGCTCCGCAGTCGACCGCGGAGGCAATCCCGCCGGCAGCCGGCGATAACGCGGGCCGGTCGTCTGAAGTCGGCAGCACCGGTAGCCCTTCTGGTACGGTCGGGGAGCCGCAGTCCCGTATGGCTGAAGGTGACCGTGGAGCGCGACCTGTCCCCGACGCGGCTCCCGCGTCTGATACGACCGCCGGGGAAACCGGACAGGCCCCTGCAGGCAACGCCGAAGCCGGCGGCGCTGACGAAGGTGCGGGAGATGGTAGCGATGCTAAAAGAGAATCGATGCCAGAGACAGAGAACGATCAAAAAATGACCGGTGGGGTTAAAAAAGCAGCCCCAGCTGCGAGCAGCAATAGCGGCCGCAAGGAGAGCGGCGGTACCGCGAAGACGGGTGGCAAGTCGGCAACAACCGCCAAGGGCCGCTCGCGGCGCGGAATTCGACTGAAATGAACATGCAACCAAGACCTCAAGGAGGTTTCCGATGAAGAAGCGATTCAACATTCGAATGATCACCACTACGCTGGCCGGCGCCGCAGTAGCGTCCGTTCTGGCTCTGGGCGTGGCCCAGGCCGAGGAACAGGAACAGGGTTATGGCCAGGGCCCCGCAGCGGGCCAGCAGGGTCCGGTCCCGGGTCCTTACGGTTATGCCCCGTACCAGCGTCACGGTATGGGCATGCATCCCGGTGCGGGCATGGTGCAGGAACGTGATGCGTCAGGTGACTTCAGCTTCGGCATGTCCGGGCGCGGCCATGGCCGGGGTTATGGGCGTGGTTACGGCGATGGTTACGGGCAGGGTTACGGGCACGGCTACCCGGGTTACGGTTACGGTCGTGGTTACGCCCCCGAGTGGCAGCGTGAAGGCTATGCCGCCCCGGAGATGATGCAGCCGCGCTACGGCCAGATGCCGGAGTTCGATCCGGAAAACCTGCCGGAAGACATGCCGGAAGAGATGCGTGATCGTATCAAGGCCCAGCACGCTGAGCGCCAGGAACGCATGGAAGAGATGCAGGCGATGCGCGAGGCGCGTCAGAAGGCCATGGAAGCGGGCCGTGAGGCGTTCAAGGAAGAGATGGAGCGTCAGCGCGAGCGGCGCATGGAAATGATGCGCGAACGTCGCGAGTCCATGGAAGAAGGCGGTGACTACTGATCCAGGGATCAGTGGTCACGAAGGGACGGACGCCGCGGCGTCCGTCGCAGTGGACGCGAGACGGAGGCAGTTCGCCATGCTAGGCAGACAGTCCGGGCAAATGAAGCCCCTTTGGGGGCGACAGCTCCTGGTATTCGGGGTCGTGGCGACCGCCGGATTCCTGGGGACCGGCGCTGAGCTGGTTGCAAGCGAACGTCAAAACCCGTGGGCCTCCGGTGTGCAGGATATGCAACGTGCGGCGCCGGAGCAGCTGCGTGGGCGGTTTCCGGATCGAGATTACGACCCGTCGCGACGGGTTGAGTCCGAAGACGTGTCCTCTCCTGCGCAACTGGTTCCGGGCCAGTTGACGGGTGTTCCATGGGGTTACCAATGGGGTGCGCCGTCGACGGGCTACCCGTTGGGTTCTTCACTGAGCTTCCCTTCGGGCGCTCCATCGAGCCACCCTTCGGGTTCTCAGCTGAGCCACCCTTCGGGTTCTCCGTTGAGTTATCCATACAACGTGCCCGGTGTGCCTTTGTTCCAACCCCCCGGCGGGATGCCGTGGGGGAATCCATACGGGACTCCGGGAATGCCCGGCGTCCCGGGACTGGGCGGATCGTTCCCGGTCCTCCCCTGGGGAATGGGCGGATTCCCGTTCCTCTGACAAGTAAGGCGCGCGTTCGAGAAGCCCTCGTCGTCTGCGCGTAATTCGATTTCGAGGGCATGACTCCTTCAGGAGGTAGTACCATGAATAAGTTTGTGAAAGCAGCCGTTCTCGCCGTTTCCCTGGGTGGCCTGGCCGCCCCGATGATGGCCTCCGCCCAGTGGGGCGGCCCGGGTTATGGCTACGGCCCCGGTCACTACGGCCCGGGTTATGGTTATGGCATGCCGTTCTTCGGTGGCCCGGGTTACGGTTCCGGTCGTAACTACGGCATGGGCGACATGTTCAGCGACATGATGGGCGACGGTGCCTTTGACTTCTCCGCCAGCGGTCGCGGTCGTGGTCATGGCTATGGTCACGGTCATGGTTATGGCGACGGCTACGGCCGTGGTTATGGCTATCCGCGTCACGGCTACGGCTACGGCCCGGGTTACTACGGCTATGGCCCGCAGGGTCCGATGCCGCAGCAGCCGCAGGGTGAGGGCAACTAAGTCCATCCCTCGATTGGGCCTGCCCGTTTCGGGCAGGCCCCGTTTTTGAGCGTTCCGGACTGCCTGCTGCCGCGTAGTCGGCAGTCCGCAGCGTTCCAAGGAGATGCAGCATGCGAACGGTCGTTGCCAATCTGAAGGGGGGGACCGGCAAGAGTACCGTAGCCTTCAATCTCGGCCTCTGGTTGCTGGAAGGCCGTCGGCGGGTCCTGGCGGTGGACCTGGACCCCCAGTGCACGCTCAGTGATGCGCTGGAAGTGCGCCAGGAGGAGGGCTTCGAACCCGCTCTCGATGTGACGTCCGACCTCGAGTCCGCACAGGCTCACGAAGGTGACTACGACGAGATCCTCATCGATGTCGGCGCGTCGGACATGGCTGCGTTGATGGCCGCGGTGGAGGGTGCCGACCGGGTGCTGATCCCGGTGCCGCCCAGTCAGGCGGATGTATGGGCGACCTACCGTTTCGTGACGCGCATTCTGGAGCAACGCGGGAACCGCAACAGACCGGAAATTCTCGCATTCATCAACCGAGCGGATACTCACACGGCGGTCCGGGAAAGCGACGAGACCTGTTCGGCCCTCGAGCAGATCGAGGGCGTTCGGTTGTTGCAGCCGCGTCTGAAACAACGCATGGCATTTCGACGTTCGTTCAGTGAAGGACTGTCCGTTCACGAGCTGGAGCCGCGCGGCAAGGCCGCGGCCGAGCTCGATGCGCTCGCCGTGGCCGTGTTCGGTGGCCGGCGTCAATAGCCAAGACCTCATGCATCCGGGGTTGTCAGGATGCTGTAAGGCAAGAAGGAGAGTCCCATGCGAGTGATCCGCAATGTCCTGGCCTTGTTCGGTTTCCTGGCGCTGGCCGGGGTGGCCTATGCCATATTTGTCTTTGAACCCTACGTTGGGCAGGCGCGTTCGCTGGATTCCCAGGCACCGACCGTCTATGCGCAGATGGCACGGACGGTGCTGGAGACTGGAGATGCCGCGGAAGCCATGGTGTACAAGCGGCGGGTGGAGGCAGGCCTGAGCATTGAAGAGGTGGAAGATGTTCTGCGCCTGGTGGCGAACGAGCTGAATGTTCGCAATGTCGGTGAGCTGCCGATGGGCGAGGAAGTGCGTAGCGTCACCGGAGAGGATTTCCCGTTCCTGAAGATTTACATGTTCTGCGATGTCGCCATCGCGGCGCAGATGGTGAGCTACAGCCCGGCCATGGCGGCCTATATGCCCTGCAGGATCGTGCTGCAGGAAGATGCCGAGGGCAATCTGTGGCTGATGACCCTGGATCTGGAGCCGATGATCCACGGCGGCCGCCCGTTGCCCGACGAACTGCATGAGCAGGCGGTGTTCGTAAAGGAAGCGCTGGAGGAAATCATCGATCGTGCCGCCGAGGGTGCGTTCTAGCGGGGGAGACCTCATTATCACTAGTTTCAGGGGCGTTTGATGAGTAACCCGAATCTCGATGAGTTCAGCGCCGTACGCGAGGAGGCCGATGAGGCGGACGCCCGCTCGCGACGCGTGGAATTGATTGTCTACGCCGCGCTGGTGGCTTTCGTGGTCCTGGCGATCTACGGTTTCTGGCTGATCACCAGCCTGACTCGGGATGTCAGCCAGTTGACCGAGGAGATCTCTCTGATGACGCGTGTCGTGGATCGTGACATGTCCTCCATCGCGGCTGATATGAACTCCATGGATCACCAGATGACGGAGATCAGCGGCACGATGCGCAACATGACCGATGAAATCGTCGGCATTGCGTCGAATACCGACTCGATGGACGCCAACATCGGTTCGATGACGCGCGATACCAGTGTGATGGCGGGGTCGATCACGGGCATGCAGCATGATATGTGGAGCCTGAATCGCAATGTGGGTGCCCCAATGGGTATGATGAACATGTTCAACCCATTCAGTGATCAGGGCGGGCCCGCGCGCGGTTCACCCGGACCCTACCACCCGCGTTGATCACGACTAGACTGACGGAGTCTGCATGTTCAATCGACCTGGCCCTCGGGTACGTAAACAGCTCAAGCTTTTGAGCGATCGGCTGGCGGAAGAGAATCCAGTCCTCACGGGTGTCGTGGAGCCTTTCCGTAACCTGGATCGGATCGGGTATGCCACGGGGTTGCTGGACCCTGTAGAGGAATCTTACGCCTTCACCATCTCGTGGTGGCCGATGATCGCTACGCTGGGTACGTTCTCGGCCGGCAAGTCGACCTTCATCAACGAATATGTCGGCATGCCCGTGCAACGCAGTGGTTCGCAGGCCGTAGATGACAAATTCACCGTCATCAGCTACGGGGGCAGCGGGCGCGTTCAGGAGCTACCGGGGCTTGCGCTGGACGGCGATCCGCGGTTTCCGTTCTATCGCTTTTCCGACGAGATCGAACGCCTGACTGACGGTGGCGGGCGTACGGTGGACCACTTCCTGGCGATGAAGACCGCGCCGTCCGAACGCCTGCGTGGTCGGATCATCATCGATTCGCCCGGATTCGATGCCGATGAGCAGCGCACTGCCATTCTGCAGTTGACCGATCACATCATTGACCTGTCGGATCTGGTGCTGGTGTTTTTCGACGCCCGCCATCCCGAACCAGGGGCCATGCGGGATACGCTCGAGTATCTGGTCAATCGCGTTGCCGAGCGCAACGACTTCACCAAGCTGGTCTTTGTGCTTAACCAGATTGACACCACCTGGCGCGAGGACAACCTCGAAGAAGTCGTGTCCGCATGGCAGCGTGCGGTAGTGCGCCAGGGCAATGCGACGGGCCGGTTCTACTGCCTCTATAACGAGAGTGCAGCGGTGGAGATCGAGGATCCGCAGGTACGGCAACGTTTTGAGGGGAAATCCCGCCGCGATCGCGAAGAGATTCACGCCAAGATCCAGGAAATCAGCTCGTCGCGTTCCTATCGTATCCTCGGCTCGCTGCAGGCGATCGCCGAGTCGATCGAGAAGGATGCCTTGCCGGCGTTGCAGAAGGCGCTTGGTGACTGGCGCCGGCGCGTGCTGCAGTTTGATGCCGGGATGTTTGCGCTGGTCGCAGTGATCGCGGTGGTGGTCGGGTCCCAGACTGCAGGCGGCGTTACGCCGTTAGTGGATGGTTCAGCCTGGCAGGCCATGGGTGAGCGACCCATGTTGACCGGGTTTGGAGTGGCCGTGCTGGCGATCGTGCTGGCGGGTATTCACTTCTTCAACCGGGGCTGGATCGCGCGGCGCATTGCCCGCTCCCTGCCTGTCGAGACTGCGGCCGGAAACTGGCGTGCGGCCTTCGAGAAGAATACCCGTCCGTGGCGGCCGATGATGCGGCGCACGCCGCTGGGTATGGGCCGCAGGGTGATCGGGCGCTTGCACCAGCTGCGTGACCGTGCCGAGGCTTACATTCAGCGCTTGAACAACCAGTTCGTGGATGCAAGCCCGGTTTCGCGTGAGGGCGGCCGGGCCTCCGCCACGGATGCCTACGATCCGCCCCAGCAGGAGACTGCGGCTGCGGAACCGACACCGGGCATGGATCCGCCCCGTGACCACGTCGAGCCGGAGGCGTCGGAGAAGCGCCAGGGGTAGGTCGCAGACCTCCTCCAACAGCGGCTCGCAGCTACCACGAAGGCTACAACGGGGCGCGGTTTCCGGCCGCAAGCGTTGTGCAGGAGGAGAACGATGACCATACTGGCGTGGATTATGTTTGTACTGGCCATGATCCTGGTCCCGATTTCGGTTTGGGCCAGCATGGCGGCACTCGGGGTCTGTGCCGGATGTGCGTTGATTCGTGACTGGCGCAAGGGGCGTCAGACATCGAGTTAGATGCACGCACCGGCCGGCCGGTTTCAATGAACTGAGGATTGCCCGGACAGATGGGGGGTCTGGCGGGCGCAACCCCTTTAACCATTTGGAGGAAAAGTAATCATGAGTGATCAAAAGAAGATGGCCATCATTGCCACGAAGGGCAGCCTGGACTGGGGCTATCCTCCGTTCATCCTGGCCTCCACGGCGGCCGCGCTGGGCTATGACTGCGAAGTATTCTTCACGTTCTACGGCCTGCAGTTGCTGCGCAAGAAGCTGGACCTGCAGGTGACCTCGCTGGGTAACCCGGGGATGCCGATGCCCATGCCCATGCCGGTCCTGCTGCAGGCGCTGCCGGGCATGCAGAAGATGATGACCGTGATGATGAAAAAGAAAATGGCGGCCAAGGGCGTCTCGGATCTGGGCGACCTGCGCGAACTGTGTCAGGAGGCCGAGGTACGCATGATTGCCTGCCAGATGACGGTGGACCTTTTCGACATGGACACCAGCGAGTTCATCGACGGCGTGGAGTACGCCGGGGCGGCGGCGTTCTTCGAGTTCGCGGGCGAGGCGGATATCTGCCTGTTCATCTGAACCGGCCGCGCGTGTGATGCGCCTTCAGGGCCCCGCGGCATCGCGCCGCGGGGCCTTTTTCGTTGGTGGTGGGTCCCGTCCGCTGCTCTGCAGCATGTTTTTACCGCGGAGCGCGCGAAGCGGCGAAGGCATTCAAAGTCGTTTAACAGGAAGATTGGCAGCAGGGGAGCTGAACCGGGGGAGGGCGTCCGAGACGCGTTTGCGTCCGGGTTTTGCGGGGGAGGTTGCTGGTTGCTCGGCGCCGCTTGTAAATCCCCCGACTTTCCCGTTTTTCTGCTCAGGCTTTACGTCGCGCTTCTGAGCGGGCTTTGTCGTGAATCGAGATGGCCCGCTAGCCCGCTAGTCGTGGCCGGCGTACATGGCCTCAATCGCGTCGGCATAGTGCTGGCTGATGACCAGTCGTTTGAGTTTCATGGTCGGGGTCAGCATGCCGTTATCCACCGACCATGGTTCGTGCACGACGTAGACGTGACGAATCTTGGCGTAGCCGGGAAAGTCTCGCAGCTGGTACTGCATGCGTTGGAGCAGCGCGCGCTCGGCCGCACGCGGCGGGCGGCCACTGCTGTCGGGGGGCAGGCCGTGATCCTCCGCGAAGGTCGCCCAGGCCTCGGCTTCCGGCACGACCAGGGCGCTCAGGAAGGCGTGGCCATCACCGACGACCATCACCTGGTCGAACAGTGCATCCAGTGCGATGGCCATTTCCATATCCGCGGGCGGTACCTTCTCCCCGTTGGTGAGCACGAGGATGTCCTTCAGGCGCCCGGTGATAAAGATGTGCCCGTTTTCGTCGATCCGTGCCTGATCCCCGCTGTGCAGCCATTGGTCGGCGTCGATCGTATTGTCGGTGGCCTCTGCGTTCTTCCAGTAGCCGAGCATCACGCAACTCGACCGCGTGAGCAGTTCATCCGCCTCGCCGATCCTGACCTCGATCCCGGGTAGTGGTTTGCCGATGGATGCAGGCAGGTTGTCGTCCGGGGTGTTCACGCTGACCACCGGGCTGGATTCGGTCATGCCATAGCCGTGCAGCACGGGCAGGCCCAGGCCGATAAAGAAACGGGCGATCGGGGGTGGCAGCGGGGCGCCGCCACACACGGCGAAGCGCAGCTTGCCTCCGAGACGATCCAGCACCTTGTGCGCGACGATTCGTTCCAGCAGTGGCCAGAGGATGAAGCCGGGCGACCAGGATGCACGACCCTGTTGATGCTCGAAGCGGCGCCAGCCGATCGCGACGGTGGCCTTGAACAGACTGCGGCCGAGTGCCGACTTCTTTTTGAGACCGGCCTGGATGCGGCCATGCACGCGCTCGTAGATGCGCGGGACCGAGATCAGCACAGTGGGCTGGACGGACATCAGGTCCTCGCCCAGTCCCTGGATGGAGCGGGCAAAGGCCACCTCGGCACCGATCAGCATGGGCATGTAATAGCCGCCGGTACGTTCCAGCATGTGCGACAGCGGCAGGAACGACAGGAAGCGGTCTGCCTGCGAGAGCGGGCCTGCGGTGGAGCAGGCCCGGGCATTGTCGAGGATGTTGCGGTGCGACAGCATCACGCCCTTGGGACGCCCTGTGGTCCCGGAGGTGAACACGATGGTCGCGAGACCCTGCGGGTCCAGGTCCGGCCGCTGTACACGTTCGGGGTCGCCGCGCTCGAGCCAGGCATCGAGGTTCAGTACTCGGTCGTCTCTGGGTTGGCCCTCGGTGCCTCCGAGGCAGACGATGCGCTTGAGCGAGGGCATGTTCTCGACGTGATCGGACAGGCGCCGGTTGTGGGCGTTTTCCCCCAGTAACAGCAGGCGCGCCTGGGTCTGGCCGACGATATAGGCAATGTTGTCGGGACGGTCATCGGTGTAGAGCGGGACGGTGATCAGGCCGAGCTCGGTGGCCGCCTGGTCGAAGGCGACCCATTCGCGCGAGTTGCCGAGCATCAGTGCGACCCGTTCGCCGGGCTTGAAGCCCTCGCGGGCCAGTGCGGCCTGCCAGCGATCCACCATGGTGGCCATCTCGCCCCAGGTCGTTTGTTGCCATATTTGTTCGCGGCTGTTGAATTGACGGTAGGCCGGGGTGTCCGGCGTCAGTGACACGCGGGCGCGGAACAGGGCCGGCAGGGTTGGCGCCTGGTTGGGTGCAATGGCCGTCGATGACATGGAAACCTCGCGTGCAAAGTGAAGACCCTCTGGAAGTTAGAGGACGTCCATGTCGGGGGCAAGCCCCGATGCGTCCATACGCTCGCGTTGGCAACCGGGCTTGCCGGGACCAGGCGTGGTGTGCAGCCGGTGGTGGTTCTGCGGCGATGGTGCTGCCGGCCTGATCTTGATGCACTCGTGTCACGTATTCGGGCCACAAGGCGGGAGCTGATGAGCAAGAGGGGGCGGCTGGAGACCCGGGCCTGCACGGCCTTGAGACTGGCTGACGCCCGTTTTTCGAATCAGGAGGCGGGGTCGGGCAACCCCCGGGGGTTGCCGCGAGCATTCACGTTGTTGTCCGGGGACTCTGGCGGATTCGGGGCTGCTCTCCCGCTCACGCGTGTGACGGTTGTCCAAACCCGACAGGTTCTTAGCGGACGCCCAGGGGATGGGCTGTGGGCTGGTAGGCGAGTGCGCCGAATACCAGGGTGAAGCCGATCAGGGCGATGATGCTGCCACCGGTCAGCCCCAGGGCGGGGCCAATGTAGGTCAGGCGGCCCATCCGCGTGGGGCCGAGCCAGTGTCGGGTCCAGTCGCGGGCGGAGACGGCCAGAGTTGCGAGCACCGAGACGGTCGCCGCGGTTCCCAGGGACATGGCCAGCACCGCGGCGACGCCGGCCCAGGCCAGGCCCAGGGCGGTGGAGACGGCCATGATGAGCACGGCTCCGGAACAGGGGCGGATGCCCACGGCCAGTACGGTGGCCCACCAGGTGCCAGTGTGGTTGGGATCGACGTGGTGCGGCGTGCCGCACCCGCAGTTCACCTGGTGCGAGTGCTGGTGACCGTGGTCATGGTCCCCATGCTCATGGTGGTGCCCGTGCCCGTGCTCGTGCTCGTGCCCGTGCTCGTGCCCATGGTCGTGCCCATGGTCGTGCCCATGGTCGTGCCCATGGTCGTGCCCATCGTCGTGGTCGGGGTGGGTTGCAGGTGTGGCGGTGTGTCGAGCGCGGGACAGGCGCCAGGTGTGGCGCAGGGCGCGCAGCATCAACCACAGGCCGAGCACGGCCACCAGGGCGAAGCTGGCGATTTCCAGGGTGCGTACCTGGTCCAGGGTGTCTCGCGCCAGCCAGCCGAACAGGCCGATCAATACGCCGACGAGGACGATGGCGGTGACCCCTTGCGCCAGCGCGGACACCGTAGACAGGAGGATGCCGCGGCGCAGGTTCTGCGGCTGGGTCAGCAGGTAGGCACTGATCACGGCCTTGCCGTGGCCGGGGCCGGCGGCATGGAAGATGCCGTAAAGAAGACTGACCAGGATCAGGGCGCCGGCGGTCTGTGCGGTCGGGCCGTCACGCAGCGCGTGCAGGCCCTCGGTCAGGTCGCGGTGCAGCTGGCGCTGGGTTTGCAGTACCCACGTGGTCAGGCGTTCCAGCGTGCCGGGAGGCTCGGCCAGCGGGGTGGTGATCCCGAGGGTATCGGGGGGCGGTGCGGATTCGCTCTCCGCGGGGGCGGCGGTGGGTGCGCCCAGCGGATGCGCGTTCTCGGCCTTTGTCGGGCCGAACGCGGTCAGCAAAAGCACCAGCAACAGGCCTGGAAGGGCGTAGCGACGCAGGCGGGCAGTGAGGGGGGGCTTGTTCGTCATGATGAAACAATATAACACTTGGCTGCCGCCTGTTGTGCGTTCGGCGGCCGTCCGTCTGGTATGCCCCGTGGCACAGGGATGTACCGCCGGAACCGACCATGGCCAGTGCTGGATTCCGAGCCTGGCGGCCAACCTCCTGGCCCATGCAAAGCAAAACCGGCCGATGCCGCGCCGCGTGCGCTGAAAAGGTCAGGATGGCCCTGTTCAGCGGTTCATCAGGGGGGGCTCAGTCGCATTCCAGTGTGGCCGTTTCTGCGAAGTGGCGTCCCAGGTTGGCAATCGGGCTGCGGTCCTGACGGTCCAGCGTCGCGGCGTAGCGGATTAGCTGCGGATCCGGGCTGGGCGGGGTGATTTCGACCATGCAACCGGGTGCATTCTCCACGAACACGATGTCGTCCGGGTCGTGCAGGATCTCGATCCAGTATTCCGGATCGAATACCCGGTAGGTGAGCGGGTCCCCGGCGCGGATGTCGAGCCCCTCCAGGGGAAGTTCGAAGCGCAGGTGCAGGCGCCGGTCTTCCAGCGTCAGACGGGCATTGCGTGCATGCGGGACATCCAGGTCGTCGGCGTCCAGGCCGATCTCGGTGAAATAGTCATGGGCTGCCAGATTGTCGAGCATGCGTTCGGCGGCATGTTCCAGAGCGGTCTCGATACTGATTGTGTGGTCCAGCTCGTGGGTCAGGTCCTCCAGCAGCATGTGGCTGTACGTCGGGTCGATCCGCCAGGACTGGTCCATGTGCAGCAACTGCCCCTGGCCGTCGAACACCAGCCCCACGCGCAGGTCGATCCAGGCATGCGGATGGGCGATCAGGGTGGCGGGCAGCAACAGGCCCGCCAGCAGGGCCAGGCGGGCGCTTCGACGGTGGAGGTGCATCGGGTCAGGGTGCTCGTTGCCAGCGCGTGCCGTCCGGGGTGTCCTCGAGTTCGATCCCGCGGGCGGTGACTTCGTCGCGGATCGCATCGGCTGTGGCGAAATCGCGCGCCTTGCGTGCGGCCTGGCGCGCCGCGATGCGCTCCTCTACCCAGGTGGCGAGGTCGGCATCATCGCTGCTGCCCTGAAACCAGGTCGCGGGCGCTTGTTGCAGCAGGCCCAGCAGGGCCGCGCCGGCCAGCAATTCGCCCTTGCAACGGGCACGGCGATCGGCGGAGGCGGTCGCCAGTGCATCCCCCAGGCGGTGCAGCGCGGTGATCGCGGCCGGGGTGTTGAGGTCATCGAGCAGGGCTTCGAACACCGGGGTCTCCGCTGCCGCGACCGTCTCGGGGGTGATGTCGCTGGCATCGCGCAGTACGCGATAAAGGCTGTTCAGGCTGTTGCGCGACTGGTTCAGCGTCTCTTCCGAGAAATTGAGCGGCGCACGGTAGTGACGCGACAACAGGGCCAGGCGCAGGGCCTCGCCCGGATAGTGCTGTAACAGGTCGTGCAGCAGCCGGAAGTTGCCCAGCGATTTGGACATCTTCTCGCCGTCGATGGTCAGGTGCCCGTTGTGCACCCAGTACCGGGCGTAATGTGTCCCGTGCTCGGCGCAGCCTTCAGCCGCACAGCCCTGCGCGATCTCGTTCTCATGGTGCGGGAACACCAGATCGTGCCCGCCGCCGTGGATGTCGATCATCGGCCCCAGGTGGGTGCGGATCATTGCCGTGCATTCCAGATGCCAGCCCGGACGCCCGAAGCCCCAGGGGCTGTCCCAGCCGGGTTCGTCGGCGGCGGCCGGTTTCCACAGGACGAAATCGCCGGGGTGGCGCTTGTAGCTGGCAACCTCCACGCGGGCACCCGCCTGCATGTCTGCAAGGGTGCGCCCCGACAGTGCGCCGTATTCGGGGTAGGAGGTCACGTCGAACAGCACGTGGTCCTCGGCGGTGTAAGCGTGGCCGCGTGCGAGCAGGCGTTCGATCAGCTCGATCATGGGCCGGATGTGATCCGTGGCGCGCGGCTCCAGTGTGGGTTCCAGCGTGCCCAGGGCGGCGACGTCCTCGTGGAAGGCGCGGGTGTAGCGATCGGTCAGGGCCGCGATTGGCTCCTGGTTCTCCGCCGCGGCCTTGTTGATCTTGTCGTCGACGTCGGTGATGTTGCGGGCGTAGACCACGTGATCCGGGCCGTAGAGCTCGCGCAATACCCGGAACAGCACGTCGAACACCACCACCGGCCGGCCGTTACCGATGTGCACACGGTTGTACACCGTGGGCCCGCACACGTAGAGCGTGACCCGCGACGGGTCCTGCGGGACGAAGGGCTCGTCGCGCCCGCCCAGGGTGTTGTGCAGGCGCAGGGTGCGTCCCTTGTTCATGTGCCGCTCCCCTTGCCGTACAGGGTTTCCGGGGCGATCTCCGGAGCGCTGGTAATCGTGACCGTGGGGCCCTCCACTTGCAGGTAGAAGCAGCTGCGGCGCCCGGTGTGGCAGGCGGGGCCGGTCTGGTCGACCTTCAGCAGCAGGGTGTCGCCGTCGCAGTCGATATGCAGCGTGTGCAGATGCTGCACCTGACCCGATTTTTCGCCCTTGCGCCACAGCGCCTGGCGCGAGCGCGAGTAGTAGCATACGCGGCCGGTGGCCAGGGTCTCGTCCAGGGCCTCGCGGTTCATCCACGCGAGCATCAGGACCTCGCCGGTGTCGTGCTGCTGCGCAATGGCCGGGACCAGGCCATCGGCATTGAGCTTCAGTCGGGCCAGGACTTCATGAGTCGGGTGACGGGTGCCCGGGGCATCGCTTTCGAGTTGCTTGAACATGGCCTGGTCCGGTTGTGATAGGCGCAAACCATAGCATTTTCACCCGGGCGCTCGAAGTCTGCACCCGTGTGGATCATCGTGCCGCGCCCGTGGCATTGCCCCCGGGCCTCGGGTAGCCTTTGTGCAGCCATTCACCACCTGGAGTTGCCCGATGTCCGAGCCGGTTCATCCCACCGCGCTGCGTTCCGTCACCTTTCATGGTCTGGAGCCGGGGCCGCGCCTGATTGTGCTGGGGGCGGTGCACGGGAACGAGACCTGTGGCACCCGGGCCGCCGAGCGCCTGCAGGACGAGCTGGAAAGCGGTGCGAGGTGTTTGCTGCGCGGGACGTTGACCCTGGTGCCGCGTACCAATCCGCTGGCCTACGAACTCGGGCAGCGCATGGGCGAGCGCAATCTGAACCGCAATCTGCGCGTGACCTCGGCCCCGCAGGATTTCGAGGACCGCATCGCCAACGTGCTGTGCCCGCTGTTGGCGGCACACGACGTGCTGCTGGATCTGCATTCGTTCCATACCGGCGGGCAGCCGTTCATCATGCTGGGTCCGCGCAACAATGATGGCGAGCTGGAGGACTTTGGGCAGGCCCGGGAGGAGGAGGCGCTGGCCGCCTGTCTGGGGCCGCAGCGGATGGTCGAGGGCTGGCTGGATACTTACGCACGCGGCGTGGCCCGGCGGATGCGCAATCCGAACGCCAGCCAGCGTGCACAGATGCTCAGCACGGACCCGAGCTACGGGATTGGCACCACCGAATACATGCGCAGTCAGGGCGGCTACGGTGTGACGCTGGAGTGCGGTCAGCATGATGATCCGCAGGCCCCGGTGGTGGCATACAACGCGATCATTAACACCCTGGCGCATCTGGATATGCTGCCGGCGCCGGCGCCGGCGACGCCGGGGCAGGATGCCCCGGAGGTGCTGCGTCTGGTCGAGGTGATCGACCGGGATCACCCGGACGACCGTTTCGCGCGCGAGTGGAAGAGCTTCGACCGGCTGGAGGCGGGCGACCTGATTGGGGTGCGGGCCGACGGGACCGAGGTGCGCGCGCCGGAGCCCGGATTTATCGTATTCCCCAACCCGAACGCGCTGCCGGGCAACGAGTGGTTCTACCGCGCGGCGTTCAGTGACCGCGCAGTCGTCTGACCGGCGTGCGCCAGGTGTGACCTCTCAACCGGTCGCGGGTGAGGTGGCCCGGGCGTGCGAGGCCTCCAGGGCCCGAGCGAGTGCATCCAGGGTGTGGGTAGCGGCCTCGGACTCCGGCAGTATGGCTTCGATGCGCGGGCGCAGTGGGGGGGCGGGGGCATCCATGGGTTCCAGCTCGCCGCAGCCGTCCACCCGGTTGAGCCGGTGCCAGCCATGGTCGGTCTCGATGAGCCCTTTCAGGCGGTCGGCGGTGAAGTCCGCAACCAGGCGGGACAAGCTTGAGTGGTCGATGACCGCGCCGGCGGGCAGCAGCCAGCTGCGGCCGATGTAGCCGTCGCCACGGGTGTCGATGCTGACCCACGGGGCCGACGAGTGCGCCGCAGCATGATCGTGCTCGTGCTCGTGCTCGTGCTCGTGCTCGTGGTCGTGGTCGTGGTCGTGCTCGTGCTCGTGCTCGTGCTCGTGGTCGTGGTCGTGGTCGTGGCTGGACTCCACCTGCGTGCTCGCGAGGAACTCGCGGGCCTCGGGGAACAGGGTGCCCCCGCGGTCGAGTCGGGGATGGTCCAGCCAGTCGCGTTCGATACGGCCCTGGGTGGTCTCCACGACGTGGGGCCGGGGCGCGGGCATCGCGGCGACAAAGTTACGCAGGGCCTCGCGATCGTCTTCTGCGTAGAGGTCGGCCTTGTTTGCCAGCAGCACGTCGGCCAGGGCGACCTGGTCTCGCCAGGTGGGGTGTTCGCGATGCCGGGGCGATGCCAGGTGGCGGGCGTCCATCAGGGTGACCGTGGCGCGCAGGTCCAGCACGCCGGCGTAGGGGGGCTCGGTCAGGGTGCGAATAATCTGTGCCGGATGCCCGAGTCCGGTGGGTTCGATCAGGATGCGATCCGGTTGCTGGCTTCGGATCAGCCGATTCAGGCCGACGGTGAACATCTGTGCGGAGACGCAGCACAGGCAGCCACCGGGGACTTCCTCCAGCGCGATGCCGGTATCCGCCAGCAGGCTGCCATCCACCCCGATCTCGCCGAATTCGTTGACCAGAACCGCCCAGTGTTCGCCCGCGGGGCGCTGCGCCAGCAGCTGGCGGATGGCGGTGGTCTTGCCGACTCCAAGAAAGCCGGTGATCAGATTGAGCGGGATGTTCTGGTGTTGCTGCATGTTATTCGGTTCCTTCGCTGGCGGCGTCGGGGCTGGCACGTAGCGTTTCCGGTGCACGCGCTTCACTCTCCAGGCTGCGGTACATGGCCTCTTCCGCTTCCTGGCTCAGCACGATGAGGGTGATGCGTCGGTTGATGGCGGCCTCCGGGTTTTCGCGGTCAAACGGTACGCTGGCGGCCAGGCCCACGACGCGCGCGATCTGGTCGGATTCGGTCCCGCCCTGGACCAGCGCGCGGCGCGCCGCATTGGCGCGGTCGGTGGAGAGTTCCCAGTTGGTGTAGTCCGGCCGCAGTAGCGGGCGCGCATCGGTGTGTCCGGTGATCGATACCCGATTGGGGACCTGGTTGATCAGGCCGGCCAGCTCGCGCAGGATCGCGTCCGCGTGGTCCAGCGGACGCGCACTGGCGCTGGCAAACATCGGGCGGTTCTCGCGATCGATGATCTGGATGCGCAGGCCCTCGGGGGTGAGATCCAGCAGGAGCTGGTCCTTGAAGGGCTCCAGCGCCTGACTCCGGTCCAGGGCTTCCTCCAGGGCCTCCTGCAGCACTTCGAGTGCCTCGCGATCACGGGCTTCGGCGAGCTCCTCGAGGGTTTCGGCGTCCAGCCCCATGATCGCTTCCGGATCCATCAGGATCTCGGGCATGCCCTCGAAATCGAGGATGGAGGGATCGACACCGGTGCCGTCGCCCGGGGCCGGTCCGGGGGCTGCGGCCTCGCCCACAAACGCGGACGGATTCTGAAAGTATTCGGAGATCCCTGCAAGATCGTCGTCGTCCAGGGCGAGGATCAGCCACATCACCAGGAAGAAACCCATCATCGCGAGGGTGAAGTCGGCGAACGCGATCTTCCACGCGCCGCCGTGGTGGCCTGCCTGGACCACCTTCTTCTTGACGATGATCGGTTGGGTCTTGTCCTCGACGCCCATGGGTGTGATCCGGGTGCCGTCAGGCCCCCTTCACGTGCTCCTCAAGTTCTGCGAAGGTCGGGCGCATTGCGCCTTCCATGGTCTTGCGGCCGAACTCGATCGCGACCTGAGGGCTGTAGCCCTGTACGTTGGCCAGGATGCAGGCCTTGATGCACTGTGCAGGAACTTGGCTTCTTCCTGTGCGCGGGATTCGAGGGCGGTCGAGGTCGGTCCGGCGAAGCCGTAGGCCATCAAAATCCCGAGCAGTGAGCCAACCAGGGCGGCCGCGACGCTGGAACCGATCTCCGCGACCGATCCGTCGAGCCTGCCCATGGTCATCACGATCCCCAGTACTGCGGCGATGATCCCGAAGCCAGGCAGGGCCTCGGCGACGCGGTGCACGGCATGGGCAGGCTGGTGCGACTCTTCGTGGTGGGTCTCGAGGTCCAGGTCCATCAGGGCATCGAGTTCATGCGGGTTCATGCTGCCGGAGATGATCAGGCGCATGTAGTCGGTGATGAACTCCATTGCGTGATGATCCTTGAGGATACGCGGATGCGCCTGAAAGACCTCGCTGCTCTCGGGTTCCTCGATGTCGCTTTCCACCGCCATCAGGCCTTCCTTGCGGGCCTTGGTGAAAAGCTTGTACATCAGCGCCAGCAGGTCGAGGTAGTCTTCCGATTTGTACTTGCTGCCCTTGAGCAGGCTGGGAATGGACTTGAAGACGCGCATGACCACGCCGATCGGGTTGGCGATCAGAAACGCCCCGATTGCCGCGCCTCCAATGATCCAGTATTCGTATGGCTGCCACATGACAGCGAGGTCGCCGCCATGAAAGTGATATCCGCCAAAAACCGACGAAAAAACCACGACGATTCCAAGAACGTACTTCACGGCTCGCGACCCCACGTTGCTGCAGCGTGTCCACCGGACAGACCACCCGTCCGTACGCATTGCTATAGTTGGTTAGCTTTACGATAACGGCTCCCCCGTACGAGGTACAGCATGTCCCGGGACGAGGACGCACCCTACAGCGCGCAGGCGCGAACCCTGAGTCGGCTGGACTGGCCGGTTCTCGAGGCCAGCGCCTCCACCTTTGATGACCCCGATGCCCTGGCGACGCGTCCTTTGCGCGAACTTGCACAGTACGCCGAACGCGACCCCGGACTGGCCCTGCGTCTGATTCAGCAGGCCAACGGCTCGCGCCGCGGGCTGCGTCACGAGGTGCACGCGCTCGCCGATGCCATCGGTATGCTCGGTCTGCAGGGCGTTCACCGCATTGTGCGGGAGGCGCCGCGGGTTGCCGATGCGGTCCGCAGGGCCCAGGCGTATCGCGACCTGGCAGCCCAGTCGCGCCTGGCGGCCCTGATCGCGGTCGAGGTTGCAGGTCTGCGCCATGACAGCGAGCCGGGCGAGGTCGCGCTGGCGGCACTCCTGAATCAGCTTGGATTCCTGGCGTTGCTGATCGCGGACGAGCCGCGGCTTGACCGTCTGCTGGTCATGCTGGAGCTGAATGCCTTGCCTGACGAAGCCAGTTACGTGGCGCTGGGCTATGCGACGGACGACCTGTCCCGGGCCATGACCGAACAGATGGCGCTCCCGGAGCTATTGACCGGCACCCAGCGGGCGGTCAATGCGATGCATCCTCGGGCCCTGGAAGTGATGGCCTCCAGTGCGCTGGCCTGGCAGATCCTGCGGGGCATGGATACGGCGCGGGGCGATCGCGACCTGCAGCTGCTGGCGCGCCTGGCGGGGCAGAATGAGAAGGTGCTGGTGGACCGACTGGATGGGGTGATCGAACGCTTCAACCAGGACGCGGCGGTGTACCGGCGCTCGCCGCTGGAGCGGGGGATCCCGGGGCGGGTCTGGATCGGGGCGCCGCGGCATCAGACGCCTCTGGGCTTGTTGCCACGGCAGGATATCCTGGATGAAGGACTGGCCGCATTGCGTGCCGAGGTCGACCCGGTGCGGCGGATTCGGCGCATGCTGCGGGTGATGCAGTTCGGGCTCGGGCTCAATCGGGTGGTGTTTGCGCGGCTGGCACGCGATGGCGAGTCGCTGCGGGCGGAATATCTGGTCGGCACGTTGCACGAGCCCGAATTCAGCCACTTCACGATCCCGGTGGCGGCCCTGGGTCCGCTGGCGGGCACGCTGCAGAGCGGCCAGCCGCAGTGGTGGGGCCGGGACGTTCCGCTCGCGGACCTGCCTGCCGAGGTGCGCCAGCTCACCGGTGGCGTGGCCGGCTTTGTGGGTCGGGTGGCCGACGGAGAACAGGTTCTGGGCATGGTCTATGCGGACCGCCGTACGCCTGACCTCGAGTTGACCCCGGTCGCGTTCGCGGGTTTCGCTCAGGTGCTGGAGGCGGCCTCACGACCGAGTGGTGGCTGAGTCCTGTGGAGTTCCGCCCGGGGCCGACAAGGGGCTCAAGTCCATGGCGCGGTGTCCGATACAGGTACAGAGTCGGATACAAGGCATGGGGACCTGCCCGGGCGCATAAAGATGCGACGCTCCGGTGGAGCAGGCGCCCTCGATACTGGAAAAAGGACATCACGCAATGCGCAAGAACCTTCCTGTGACGCAGACGGAGTATCCGATTGATCGGTTCGGCGACCTGATTTCGTCCACCGATCAAAAGGGTCGTATTCAGCATGCGAACGCGGATTTCGTGGAAGTCAGCGGTTTCGATTGGTCCGAACTCGAAGGCTCTGCCCACAATATCGTGCGCCACCCGGACATGCCGGAGGCCGCCTACGCGAACATGTGGGAAACCCTGAAGTCGGACCAGCCGTGGATCGGGATCGTCAAGAACCGCCGCAAGGATGGCGACCACTACTGGGTGGATGCCTTTGTTACCCCGTCGTACGAGGATGGGCGCAAGGTCGGTTACGAGTCGGTGCGTGCTATCCCGAAGCGTGATCACGTGGCGCGCGCGGAGAAGGTCTATGCCGCGCTCAACAAGGGCCGGAGTTTTCATCGGCGCTGGTATCACAATCTGACGGGGCGCTTTGCGGGCACCTGGGCGGTGAGTCTGCTGCTGGCGCTTGCGGCGGTCAGTCTTGTGTCTTCGCCGCTGATTCTGGCAGGGCTCATGGTGGTGATCTTTGTCGTTGGCGGCGCTGTCACGCTGGCCTTCGCATCCGGGATCCGGCAGGCCATCAAGCGGGCCCGGGCCGTGTTCGACAACCCGGTGATGGAAGCGATTTACACCGGCCGTCGCGATGACAGTGCCTCGCTGGAGATGATCCAGCACTTCAATCAGGCGACCCTGCGCACCGTGCTCGGACGTATCCAGGACAAGGCCGCGGTGGTCAGTACCGACGCCCAGGCGATGGCCAGCAACGTCGAGCAGACCGCTGCCGGTGTCGAGCGCCAGCAAAACGAACTGGATCAGGTGGCTACGGCCATGAACGAAATGACCTCGACCATCCATGAGATGGCGAGCAACTCGGCGCGTGCGGCCGAAGCCGCCAATCATGCCGAGAAGGAAACGGACGCCGGTCAGGAAGTGGTCAATGGCACGGTGTCCGTGATTAACCGGATGGCGGCCGAGGTGGAGGCCACCGCGGAGAAGCTGGGCAAGCTCGAGGCCAGCACGGCCGAGATCGACAAGATCCTGAGCGTGATCCGCGAGATTGCCGAGCAGACCAACCTGCTGGCGCTGAACGCCGCAATCGAGGCGGCGCGTGCCGGTGAGCACGGCCGCGGATTCGCCGTGGTCGCCGACGAGGTGCGTTCGCTGTCGCAGCGCACCGACGAATCGACCGTGACCATCCGCAACATGATCGAGACCCTGCAAAGTGGAGCACGGGAAGCGATGTCCGCGATGCGGGGCAGTCAGGAACAGGCCGCCGACGGCGTAGAGAAGGCCAGGGCGGCGGGCGATTCGCTGGTGACGATCCGGGAGGCCGTGGCGCAGATCACCGAGATGAACACGCAGATTGCCACAGCGGTTGAGGAGCAAAGCGCCGTGTCCGAGGAAATCAACCGCAACGTGACCTCCATCCGCGATGTGGCGAGCGAAACCGGCTCGGTATCCGGACAAGCACGAGATGCCAGTGAACGCATGCAGGCCGAGGCTGTCGAGTTGAAAGCCCTGATCCAGCGTTTTGAACAAAAGAATTGATGAATTTTCTGTTATGGGGTTGCACAAAACTTACATGGTGCTAAACTAATGAACATCTTGAGTAGCAGAGGTATGTCAATGGACTGTTGTCGATGTATGCATGAGCGTAGGGCTGGTGGCCGGTACGAGCGTGCATATCGTTGCCAGCGGGGTCCCGCCATCCGGTAATTCGGTGGTGTCTCCCCGGTGTCAGCGATATGCGTGATTCCGGGGGGGATGACAAGCCCTTCCTTCCCCTTCCTGCCCGTTACGACGGGCGCCTCCCCAGCCCCACCCCGTGCTGCGCCAGCCTTGTGCGCGGCGCGCGGCTCCATGCCGTTCGATAATATTCCGCCTCTGCCCGTATCGGGGAACGCTCTGCGTGTCCCCGGTGGAGCGGGGTGCGTATTGCTGTGCGCGTGTCCGTTTTCTCTTAACCAGCCAACGAACAGGAGGCTGCCATGCCAGCACCTGAAGACGACGACCCCGGGTCTAGGCCCGAAGTAACACTGCAGGGCAGTGGAAAAAGTAAAAGTGTGTTCGTCTCGCTGATGGGGGTTTTGTAAAAGACCGCCGCCAGCGGTCACGGGATTCTTTTGTCTTTTTGTAATGCCCTGCGTGCTTTGTATGACTCTTACACGTACGAGGAGCATTACTGATGAACGACATCATCCAGAAAATGATTGACGCGGGTGAGCTGGAACGCGCCCGTTCCGAACTGATACACCCAGTCCCGGCCATCACGGCCGAACGTCTCGCTGAACTGGAACCGGCTGCGCGCTGGACCGTGCTGGAAGGCGTGGACTTCAATGAGCGTCGTGCCATCTTCCTGGCCATGGACGACGAAGAGCAGGCCATCCTGCTCGAGCGGATGCCGGCCCCCGCAGCGCGTGAGCTGGTCCAGCGTCTGCCGGCCTACACCCTGGCGCGTTCCCTGAATCTCGTTGGCAAGGGGCGTTCCGAGGATTTCCTGAACGCCCTCCCGGGCGCCAAGCGTGACCAGGTCCGCGCCCTGTGGCGTCAGGACGAGGACACCGTGGCCCGTTTCATGCGCCGCCCGGTCTTCTGGGTTACGCCGGAGGAGACGGTTGGTGAGGTCACTGCACGGCTGCGCGACAACTCCAAGATGCCCGAAGATGTCGGGGCGGCGCTGCTGATCACCGATCGCGACCAGCACTACCGCGGGCTTGTGCGCCTGGGCCGGCTGTTCCGTGCCGAGCCGGAACAGCCGGTGGGTGAACTCCTCGAGATGGGGGACTTCTACACCACGCCGACCGGTGACAAGGTGGAGGCCGCCCGGCTGCTGCAGCGCACAGACCTGCCCTGGCTGCCTGTGGTGGATGCGGACGGCCTGCTGGTGGGCGTGTTGCGCATCGATGATGCGATGGACGTGCTTGAGGAAGACACCTCGGAAGACTTCTACAAGAAGGCGGGTATTGGGGATCTGCTGCATCACAAGGATGTCGTTCGCTCCGAAAAGCTGACCTCCGGGGGGATTGGCTATCCGGTCAAGGTGCGCCTGGCCTTCCTGATGGTGACCCTGGCTGGTGGCCTGGCCGTGGGTGGCGTGATCGACTTCTTTGAAGACACCCTGGCCGCGGTCGTGGCGCTGGCCATCTTTATCCCGCTGGTGATGGATATGGGCGGTAACGTCGGCACGCAGTCGACCACGATCTTCGCCCGCGGGCTCGCACTGGGACATATCAACCTGAATCGCTTCTTCCGCGGCCACATGGTGCGCGAGGCGGCTGTGGGTCTGGCCATGGGGGTCACCATTGCCGTGCTTGCCGGGACGATTGCCTACTTCTGGCAGGGTGCGCCGAACGACATCCCGCAGCTGGGCATCGTGGTCGGTGTTGCGCTGTTCTTCTCCGTCTTCTCGGCCTCCCTCCTTGGTTTCCTGCTGCCGTGGTTGTTGCTGAAGATCGGCGTGGATCACGCGCCCGGTGCCGACCCCTTCATCACCACCATCAAGGATTTCACCGGCCTGGCCGTGTACTTCGGGATGGCTGCCTGGCTGCTGAGCGCGCACATGCCGACGGCGGGTTGAACGGAAAATCTTGATCGTGTTGTCGGGGGCGGCCCCGGCAACACGGCTGTAAACCAATCTTGATAGAAAAGGAACTGACATGACTGATCGAAAATTACCGCGCAGCCTCCTGACCACCGCCGTGGCGGGTGTGTTCGCCCTTGGCTTCCCGGCGGCTCAGGCGGCCGAGGCCGATTTCCACATCGGCTTGTTCACCGATTACATCGACAATGGGGAATCCAAGTCCGACAACGACCCGGTGTTGCAGGGCGGCTTCGAGTTCGACCTTGAGAGTGGCGTGTTTACCGGTGTCGAGGCCTCCACGCTGGGGAGCGGAAACGGCATCGAGGTGGTCCCGTTCATCGGCTATGCCTTCGACGCCGGGCCGGTCGGGATGGAATTCGGGTACGAGTACTTCCACTTCTCCCGCCTGGATGATGCAGACGAGGGCGAGATTTTCATCGGGGCCGAGTGGGGTCCGGTCTTCGCCGAAGTCAGCTATGTGCTCCATGCCGACGATCGCGATGCCGAAGGCAGCCGCGTGTGGTTCCTGGGCGCCGAGTATGAAGTTGCCCCGCGTACCGAGCTCTTTGGCGGAGTGGGCTATGACGATCCGGCCGACGACGACAGCGCGACCTTCTGGGAACTGGGTGCGGCGTATACGTTTGATTTCGGTACGCTCTCCCTGACCTACGCATCCCGCGATGAGAGTGATGCGCAGGACCTCCTGGTTGCCGGATATACGCTGAACTTCTGAGACGTCGTCCAACCGGACGGCAAGGAAACCGGGTTTCCTTGCCCTGCGGGCCGTCTCCCGGAACTCAGCGCCGGGGCACGGCCCGTTTCTTTTTCCGGGCCTGAATCTGAACAGGCCCTGTGCTCGCCAACGCCGATTCCATAACCTGCAGTCAGGTCGCGTCAGGTTTCCGGCTGCCCGATCATGGGCCGGTCGGCCGCCAGCCGTTTGCGTGGGTGATCGGCCTGTTGTCGGGTGCGCCGAGCAACCACTTTCGATGCTTGAAAGGGCACGAACCGAGTCTGAACCGTTGAGCAGGTGCCGTGATGGAAATGATCAATCTGGTGGCAGGCGTCCTGCTGATCCTGTTTGGCCTGCGCTTTCTGCGAAAAGGCTTTGCAAGGGTGATGGGGGGCGACCTGATCGACTGGCTGCAGGGTTTTACCCGTACCCGTCCCCGCGCATGGGTCGGTGGTGTCGCTGGTGGGGTGGTGATGCCGTCGTCCACGGCTGCGGCACTCCTCTCGGTGCAGATGACCCGCCGCGGAAATGTCGCCTGGGAGAATGTCCTGGCGGTCCTGCTGGGGGCGCAACTGGGCACGACGGCCCTGATTCAGGTGCTGTCCTTCGATCTGCAGGCGTTTGCCGGCCTGTTCATTGCTCTGGGTGCGGTCCTGTTCCTGTATGTCGAGGCGCCGCGGCCGCGAGGTGTCGGGCAGGCGCTGCTGGCCTTCGGTTTCATGCTGCTGGGGATGGGGCTGCTGGGGGATGCCGCGCGCGTGCTCGGCAGTGATCCTGCCGTTGTGAATCTGTTTGCTGCGCTGGGGCAGCTGCCGCTGCTGTTTCTGATTGGCGCCGCGCTGCTGACACTGATGATGCAGAGTGCCACGGCGTCGATCGCGCTCGCGCTCGCCCTGGTTGCCAGCGGCCAGGTGGATCTGACCATGCTGTTGTTGTGGGTCCTGGGCGCGAATATCGGCCTGGTGCTGACGGTACTGGTCGCCGGCTGGAACGATCGTCAGGGACGCAGGCTCGGTCTGGCGGGTTTGCTGGTGAAGGGCCCGCTGGTGGTGGTCCTGACCGCCGTGTTGCTGCATGTGCCACTGACATCGCTGGAAATGCTGCCCGGTACACTGCCGCAGCAGGCGGCCTGGGGGCATACGCTGTTCAACCTGGCCGCCTGCGCGGCGATCTTGTTCGCAGCCGTTCTGGGGCGCTGGGTTCGTATCCTGGTCCCCGAGCCGGCGATGACCGAGCCTTCCGGACCCACAAGCCTCGATCCGCTGCTCCTGCAGAATCCGGTGCTGGCGCTCAACGCCGTGCTGCGGGAGACATTGAAGATGTTCGACCAACTGCACCTGATTCGCGAACGGGCCATGCTCGCCCTTGCCGAGGGGCAGCTCCCTGCCGGGCTGAAGACGGAAATGGATCACCGGCGCTGGCAGATCCTGGAGGTTCGTGACGAACTGGTGGAGTTTCTGGACGGGATTCCGGACGACGCGCTGGATACAAACGATCAGATCCTGAAGGAGACCCTGGACGACTTCATGCGCGAACTGCCGGTCATCGTGCGCACGCTGGGAACGAACCTGCACGAGGATGTCGAGCGGCTGTTGCAGGCGCATCCCGATGCGCTGGCGGCCGCACGCCCGGTGTTGTCCGAGGCCGCGACGCGACTCTCGCAGCAGATGAATACAGTCGCCCGGATGCTGATGCGCGAACGCCCCGAGTTGGGGCGAAAGATCCTGGAACGCAAGCAGGAGAACAGTAGCTGGCTGATCCAGGCGAAGCGCACGCAGATCGGTCTGCCGTATCCGGTCTGGGAGATCCTCGACGATTTCCAGCAACTCAATCGCCGTCTGAGCGGCGTGGCATATGTCTACTGCCGTAACGAACCTGAGGTCGAGGCGCTGGACACGTAAGCATGCTTGTTACCGAGCCGATGCGATTCAGGCACCGAGGCACTGGCCAAACAGAAAGGAGAATCCGGATGACGCCGAACAGCTTGCCTCCAATTCATACCCCTGCGGTGCCCGAGTTTCGCTCTTTTACGGATGCCGACCAGGCGGTCGCCTGTCTCGAAGAGCTCTACACGGACGCAACACAATTTCTTGTCGAAGCATTTCAAGGTGTTTCCAGAGGTGAGCCGCCGGCTGCCCGTTTCAGGGCTTGCTATCCGGAAATCCGTTTTTCCACCGCGCGCTTTGATCCAATCGATGCGCGCCTGAGCTTCGGTCACGTGACGGAACCGGGTACCTACACAACCACGGTGACCCGCCCGGATCTTTTCAGAGATTACCTGTATCAGCAGATCACGTTGCTGATGCAGAACCATGGTGTCCCGGTCAGCGTGGGTCCCTCCACCACGCCGATACCCCTGCAATTTGCCATGGCCGGGAGGGGTGAGGTGAAGCCGCCGGAGCATGACGGGCAGGAGCGCTCGCCGCGCGACAATTTCGATGTGCCGGATCTGACTACCATGAATGACGAAGCGGCCAACGGCGATGCCGTGGCGCGCGAGGATGGCTCCCTGCCGCTGGCCCTGTTCAGCGCGCAGCGGGTGGATTACTCGCTGGCGCGGATTGCGCATTACACGGGCACTGCGCCCGAACATTTCCAGAACCACGTCCTGTTCACCAATTACCAGTTCTACATGGACGAGTTCGAGGCCTTCGCCCGCGCACAGCTGCGCGATCCCGACAGCGGCTACAGTGCGCTGGTGGCGCCGGGGGACGTCGTAATCACCGACCCCGACGCGCCGATCCCCGCTCGGACCCGTTCGCCGCAGATGCCGGCCTTCCATCTGCAGCGACCGGGTTGCGCGGGAGTCACGCTGGTCAATATCGGCGTGGGGCCATCGAATGCGAAGACCGCCACCGACCACATCGCCGTCCTGCGTCCGCGTGCCTGGCTGATGGTCGGCCATTGCGCCGGGCTGCGCAGCTCCCAGGCGCTGGGGGATTTCGTACTCGCCCATGCCTATGTGCGCGAGGACCACGTGCTGGATGCTGATCTGCCCGTATGGGTCCCGATCCCGGCTTTGGCCGAGATTCAGATTGCGCTGCAGGATGCCGTGGCGGAGATCACGCAACTCGAAGGCTATGACCTCAAGCGGATCATGCGCACCGGCACGGTCGCCAGCATCGACAACCGGAACTGGGAGTTGCGGGAGCAGTCCGGCCCGGTGCGGCGACTCAGCCAGTCCCGAGCCATCGCTCTGGATATGGAAAGCGCCACCATCGCGGCCAACGGCTTTAGGTTTCGTGTGCCCTACGGAACGCTGCTGTGCGTCTCCGACAAGCCGCTCCACGGTGAACTGAAACTGCCGGGCATGGCGTCGAGCTTTTACCGAACACAGGTGTCCCGCCACCTGGAGATCGGGATTCGCGCGATGGAGTTGCTGCGCGAGATGCCCATCGAGGAGATCCACAGCCGCAAGCTGCGTTCCTTCAACGAAACGGCTTTTCTGTAGCACCAGGAAGAGGCGTAAAGCCGTCTGGTCGGGCCATCGTTCGGTATAGCCGACGCATGGCTGCCAGGCAAATGTTGGTCCGTGTTTTCCCGTGGCACGCCGGGCATGTGTGGTTTTTCTGAAATTCCGACGCAGGAGGGGTTTCAGGTAAAGGCAGCCGCAGATATAATTTTGCGTGTTCTCGGTTTGCGCCGGGGGCACTTCCGAAGCATCAGAGGCCATTGCATTAATGGAAAGTGACAGTAGTCGATCTAAACACGTGAAGGCCGGTGATGGCCTGAAGCGGTTTTGTCGCCTGTCGCGTCAGGAAGCACCAGGGACTCGGGTCATCTAGCTGCCCGCCCTTCACTGCCTCTTGCGCGCCGCGACATCCCCGATGGCACGCAAGTGGGTACGTACCTTTATCCCCCGCCACCGTTCAACCGTTTCATTCCCGCCACCGTCCTTCACGTTTCTGTTCCGCATGTTGAGTGCGGCCGTGTTGTTGCTGCGCGTCATGTTTGACGCCAGCTCATTGGCGAGGAGAAACGCGATGAACCCGATCTACGCAGAACACCTGAACAACAACCATTTTCCCGGGATGGATGCGGGCGCGGTGGCCCCCATCCTCTGGCGTGATGAGCGTCCGGATGCGGCGCTGGAGCTCGTAAGCCGTGCGCTGCAGGGGGGCGAGCCCGGCACTGCGCGGCTGCGCCTGATGCGGCTCACGGAGGATGCCCAGGCCCATGTGGTGCGGCAGCTGCCGGCAGAGGACGTCGGCCGCCTGGCGCGGGGGCTGAGTAACTACGCGCTGGCGCGGATCTGCGAACGCCTGCCGCAGTCGGGTGTGCGGGAGATCCTAGAGGCCATCCCGCCGTTCAAGCGGCAGGGCGTGGAAATGATCCTCGCGCATCGATGCAATCGCTGAGGGGCAATTGCCCCCGGGGCCATGCGGTCACGAGATACGGCTGTGTTGGTACCCCAGATGTTCCGAGACCAGACGGGTGGTACAGCCCGTTGGGGCGGGTCAACCCGTTTGACTGACGCGCGCCGCAATGCGGATGCGGGACACCTGGGGTGCCAACCCCACAAGCGATTGAAAGACGGGGCTCGGCCGCCCGTTGTTGATCAAAAACGGGCGCGCGCACGGCGTTGCGGCGCCCTTGTGCGGAATGACTGCACGGCAGTCGCCGCGCCTTGTTCGCACGCAAAAGCGACTCGAGCGCGAGCGTGTACATTAATCAGTGTTTCCTTAAAGTGACGAAGGCGTGGAGCAGGCGTCAGGCGGTCTGGCCGTAGCGGCGTTCGATGTAGGCCTCGACGCGGGCCTGGAATTCCTCGGCGATGTGTTCGCCCTTGAGCGTCACGGTCTTCTCGCCGTCCTCGTAGACCGGGGCCACCGGCTGCTCGCCGGTGCCGGGCAGGGAGATGCCGATGTTGGCGTGCTTGCTCTCGCCGGGACCGTTGACCACGCAGCCCATTACCGCGACGGTCATCTCCTCCACCCCGGGGTACTGCTGCTTCCAGCTGGGCATCTGCTGGCGGATGTAGGACTGGATGTCCTGTGCCAGGTGCTGGAAGTATTCGCTGGAGGTGCGGCCGCAGCCGGGGCAGGCGACCACCGACGGCAGGAAGCTGCGCAGCCCCATGCTCTGCAGGATCTCCTGGGCGACCAGCACCTCCTGGGTGCGGTCGCCGCCGGGTTCCGGGGTCAGTGAGATGCGGATGGTGTCGCCGATACCCTGCTGCAGCAGCACGGCCAGCGCGGCGGTAGAGGCGACGATGCCCTTCGCGCCCATGCCGGCCTCGGTCAGCCCGAGGTGCAGCGGGTAGTCGCAGCGTGCGGCCAGGTCCTGATAGACGCTGATGAGTGGTTGCACGCCGCTGACCTTGGCCGAGAGGATGATGCGGTCATGCGGCAGGCCGATGCGTTCGGCCTCGGCCGCGCTCTCCAGTGCCGAGGCGATCAGCGCCTCCTGCATCACCACCTCGGGAGCGGCCGGCTCGGTGCGCTGGCTGTTCTCGTCCATCATGCGCGCGAGCAGGGCCTGGTCCAGGCTGCCCCAGTTCACGCCGATGCGCACCGGCTTCTCAAAGCGGATCGCGGTCTCGATCATCGCGGCGTACTGGGCGTCGCGCTTCGATCCGCGGCCGACATTGCCGGGATTGATGCGCAGCTTGGCCAGCGCCTCGGCGCACTCCGGGTATTTCGTCAGCAGCTTGTGGCCGTTGAAGTGGAAGTCCCCGACCAGCGGCACGTCCAGGCCCATGGTCGCCAGCCGCTCGCGGATCTCCGGCACGGCCTTTGCCGCATCCTCGGAGTTCACCGTTATGCGCACGACCTCGGAGCCGGCACGCGCCAGTTCCGCTACCTGCACGGCGGTACGCAGGGCATCGGCGGTGTCGGTGTTGGTCATCGACTGCACCATCACCGGGGCATCGCCACCGACGGTGACATGGCCGATGCGGACGGGGACGGTCTTGCGGCGGGTGGGGGTCGTATTCATGTTGAGCTACGCAGGGCGGGAAGATGTTGCGCGGAGTGTAACGCAGCCCGGCGCGACTGCCGAGACGCCGCTCTGGTGCCGGGGTTGGTTCGCTGCATGGTGAGCCGGGGTTCCGCGCTTCGGCCGGTGTCGAAGCGGAGCGGGCGGCGGAGATCCCGGCTGTGCGCTGCGCTCCGGCCGGGAGGGCCGGAGGGGGCTGCGCCCCGGCGACCCTGTGGTGGATGTGCCGCGAATGGTGTCGATGCGGGGCGTTCCGCTCAGGGTTCCGGGTTTGCGGTCCAGGGCTGAAAGCTGCGTTCCAGGCTGGCGCGGCTGGCGGCATGCCGGGCCTCTGCGCGCGCGGCAATGGCCTGGCGCAGTGCCGCCCGGGTCTCGGTCTCCAGGGCGTCCAGGGCCTCGTGCAGGGCCTGTTCGAGGTCGTCGCGGTGGCGGGCGGCGTCGAGGCGCAGGAGCAGCCAGTCGGTTCCCACGATGGTAGCGCCGGCAGCAGCGAGGCCGCAGCCCAGCGCGAAGGGCCCGCTCCAGGTGCACAGCCCGGCGCCCAGGGCGCCGGCCTGTCCGGCACGGCCGAGACTGTGGGCGACGCCCGCCTGCGTGGCGCGCGCCGCCAGTCGGGCCTGTAGCGCGCGGGCGATCAGCGGGGTTGCGAGTCCGGTGCCAGCGGCGGCGGTCGCGGCAAGCCCGGTGCGCTGGTCGAAGCGTTCCATATCCACGTCCAGCGCCGCATGCAGGCGGTGGCCGTGGTCGATCTCCATGGCCGTGGCCGCAGCCGCCGCGGGTGGCGGGTTCGGGATGCGGGCGTCCTCCAGATGGGCGGCCAGATCGAGCTGCCACTGATCACGGACCTGCCGCTGATGTTCATCCAGCCCCCATTCCACACGGGTAGCGAGCTCCTGTATAGGGGCGTCCCATAGCGCCTCGGGCAGCAGACGTTCGCGCAGCATGCGGACCTCGGCATCCGGGTCGGGGTCGCTCAGCCACTGGGTACCGCGTAGCCAAAGGCGGGCATATTCCGCGGCCAGCGAGAAGTGGGCCTCCGCCACCTCGGGGACCCGCTCGTGCAGGGCCGCAAAGCGGGCCTCCAGCTTTGCGTCCAGCTGCGCCTTCCAGTGTTCTCGCGCCGCGCGGTCGCCAGCCTCCAGCCACTCCAGCGTGTAGCGTTCAAGGGTGCTGAGGCGTTCGTGGTCCAGCTGATAACGCTGGTCGCCCAGTTGCAGGGTCAATGGCGGATCGGGTTGCCAGCCGTGCGGCGTGTGCTGGCTGGCGAGCCCCAGCAGCGTCAGGCTGCCCAGCAGGGTCAGCAGCAGCCAGAGGCCGGCGCGGACGATACCGGCGTCGGGGGCTGCAGGGGCTGCGGGTGTTGCCATGGTTACGGGTCTCCGCGGCCGGGTCTATTCGACGACCGGCGCATTGCGCGGGTCATCCAGGGATCGGTCGACCGCGCGCAGCGGCAGCAGGCCGTTGGCGAGCAACAGGAAGCCCACGGCCAGGAATGCCTGTTCGACCAGTACCAGCAGCCAGCCGAGCAGGGCCGGCAGTGACTGCACGCCCTGCGGGAACCATTGCTGGCCCAGCCACAGGCGCAGGGCATCCTGGGCGGCGACGATTTGCAGCCCGGTCTCCAGCAGGAGACTGCGCGCACCCTCGTGCTGGACCAGGAACCAGACCGCCTGTTCCAGACTGGCACCCGTCAGGTCGGGATAGCGCGCTTGCAGGGCCAGTACCATCAGGGCAGCGATCAGCAGGGTCCCGGCTACCCTCAGGGCGGCGCGGCGGGCCAGCTCGGGCGCGAAGTCGGGATGGGCGTGTCCGCGCAGCCATCGCGTGAACAGGGCATCGCCAGCCACCAGTACGAAGCCGGCGACCAGCAGGGCAGCCCAGGCCTCCGGGCTCGAGATCCGCGCCAGGGCGATCAGCAGCAGCCCCCCCAGGACCATGCCGGCGAGCAGGTGGCGCAGTGCCATTAGTGGCCCGCCGCGCAGGCGCCGGGGCCAGACGCTGGTGGGTTCCAGATAGCCGCGCAGGAAGGCGGCACGCCGGACCCGATGGCGCCGGAAGGCCCCGAGCGCGATGATCAAGGTCACGCCAATCCACAGCAGGGTGATTGCGGCCTCCGGCAGGACGCGCAGGTACATGTGCAGCAGCCACAGCCCGATTACCAGCACGGTCATGGTGAAGGCATGGCGCAGCGCGACATGGCGAGCGGGGGGCGCCCCGGGCGGATGGACAGTGGGCGTGGACACGGTAGCTCCGGCAACCTGGATACGTGCCGATGGTAGCAGGTGGTGGGCCGCGCAGCCGGTGGTTCTGAGGAGACGCTGATTGGATCTCGCGTCTCCCTGAGGGCATTCCGGTTCTGTTCAGCCGGATTCGCTATAAGGGAGGTATGACCGCTGCATCGCATCCACCGGGGAGCCTGTCGAGTCTGGACGATCGTCGCGAGAGCGGCGGGAGCGTGAGGTCCCTGTTCCGGTCTCTCGCGTCGGATCGTGGGGATCGCGCAGCAGGTCCGTCCCAAACCCGACAGGCTCCTGGTGCGGCTTGTTGGCCGCGCCGGTTCGGGCTCGTGCTGCTGCCGGTCCTGCTGGCGTTGCCGCCGGCGGTTCTGGCAGAGCCGGGCCTGCGTCTGCACGCGGTTTTTGGCGAACGCGCGGTCCTGTCGGTCGACGGTGAACGCGCTGTGATCGCTCCCGGCGAGACGGGGCCGGGTGGTCTGCAGGTGCTGCGGACCCGGCCGGGCGCGGCTCTGGTGCAATACCGTGGCGAACGCCACGAGCTGCGGGTGCGCCCGGCGGCAACCGGGCTGGCCGCATCGTCGGCGGGCGGGGTCGAGCTGCGCGTGCACCGGGATTCGCGCGGCGACCATGCCGTGACCGCAGGGGTTAACGGTATCGCCATCACCCTGGTGGTGGACCGGGGCGTCGATTCGGTATTGCTGCGCGCCGCCGATGCCGAGCGCGCCGGGATTGACCCGGACACGGGGCGGTCGGTGCGCATCCAGCGTGAGCACGGCTATGTGCATGGCCAGCGCGTGCGCATTGAACGCCTGCAGGTCGGCGCGCTGCGCCAGGCGGGCGTCACCGCGATCGTGCTGCCCGACGCGGTGTTGCCGCGCTCGCGCCTGGGCCGCAGCTTCCTGGAACATTTCGAAGTCACGGCGGCTGGTGATGCACTCGTGATCCGCGAGCGGTAGCGGCCTGCCAGCCCGGCGCGCTGCCGGGGCCGGTCGCTGGCCGCGGGGGCGTACTCGAAGGCGCTGCATTCCCTTTGCGCGCAGCCGGTTCGACCCAAACCCGACAGGCTTCCATTGCGTTAGCATGTGGTCCGTCATGAATCCGGGAATCCCCGCATGCCGCTGATTCGGCGTCACCCCGAGAATGCCCCCGCCCCGCGCCGCGAGATCTTCGGCTGGGCGATGTTCGACTTCGCCAACCAGGCCTACACGCTGCTGATCATTACGGTGATCTTCGGCGACCTGTTCACCCGCATCATCGTCGGGGATGGTCCGGACTATCGGCTGGGCAACCTGCTGTGGAGTCTGGCGCTGGCGATCAGCTACGCCATGGTGGTGGTCGCGGCCCCGTTCGCCGGCGCGGTGATGGATGCAACGGCGTCGCGCAAGCGTTTCCTGATGGCCTCGTGGATCCTGACGGTAGTGACGACGGGGCTTTTGTATTTCGTCGAGCCGGGGCTGGTGCTGTTCGGCATGGCGCTGATCATCGCCTCCAACTTCGGCTACGCGATCGGCGAATCCTTCATTGCCAGCTTCCTGCCCAGCCTCGGCCCGCCGGAGAAGCTCGGCTGGATCTCGGGGCTGGGCTGGGGTCTGGGCTATATCGGCGGGCTGGTCGCCACCGCCTTTGCCCTGGGCCTGCTGGGCGAGGTCAGCGCCGAGAACTTCGAGCGTATCCGCTGGGTGGGGCCGTTCGCCGCGGTGTTCTTCCTGATCTCGGCGATCCCGACCTTCCTGTTCCTGAAGGAGCGCGGTACGCGCCGGAGGATGCGCCGGCGGATGCAGCTGGGGCTCGGCTGGCGGCGGGTGCGCGAGGCGCTGGTGACCCTCGGCCAGCGCCGCGAGCTGCGCGCGTTGTATGTGTCCATCTTCTTCATGATGGCCGGGATCTACATCATCATCTCCTTCACCTTCATCTACGGCTCGCAGGTGATCCAGTGGGACGAGCCGGTGCGCATCGCGATGTTCGTGATTACCCAGGTCACCGCGATCATCGGGGCCATCGGTTTCGGCTTCCTGCAGGACCGTGTCGGGCCGGTGCGGATCTACCGGCTGACCCTGGCGCTTTGGGCGCTGGCGGTTCTGGCGATTTTCGGCACCACCACTATCGCGCAGTGGCTAAGCGTGATGCTGGGCCGGCCGGTGGAGGCGCAGATGGTGTTCCTCGGTGTGGGGATTGTCGCCGGTTTGTGTCTGGGTTCGGCGCAGTCGGCCGGGCGCGCCCTGGTCGGGATGATGGTGCCGGTGCGCGAGGCCGGGCGCTGGTTCGGGTTCTGGGCCCTGTCGGCACGGGCGGCCGCGATCTTCGGGCTGGCCGGGATCGGGCTGCTGCAGGTCTGGCTGGGGCTGGCCAACGCCATCCTGTTCTGCCTGTTCCTGTTCCTGGCCGCGCTGTTTGCTGCCATCCCCGTCCGCCTCGCCGACCGCCGCCGCGCCGCGTCTGCTTGATTCCCCATGAAGAAGGTCAATGACGGTCTACAGGAAGGCCAGAAGGTGGGAAGACGGATTGGGTTGATGCGTCGAGGGAGTGCGCGCAGCGGGGTGTGCCGAGCGGCCCCCCAGGGCGCACATCCCATTCCTCCATTCTTCCTGTTAATCGCCCTTGATGGCCCTTCTGCGTGCGCTTGGTGGTGAAATTGCGGGTTACTCGTCAGGGGCGTTCAGGCGGGAGGCGAGAGGGCCGGGGGCCTGGCGGCAATCGAGGACGGCATAGACGCGGATGATCTCGCCATCGACCCGATAGTAGATTGCGAAGGGGAAACGGCGGGACAGCAAACGATGGAAACCATGATGTTGCTCGTGCACGCCGGCGTACAGGAGCAACGAGTCGATATCGGAAAAGAGGGTATCGAGGAAATACGCGCCGAGTCCTGGTGCCCTGGAGGCATAGAACGCGGCTCCCCTTGCCAGATCCTCTTCCGCTGCCTCGATCAGTTCGATGGAGCGCAAGGCAGTGCCGTTTTACCGGTTGCGCAGGCGCCGTTTTGCGTCGTCCCAGGGGTGGAATCGGGCCGCGCCGCGGGCCACGGTCGCCTGGCGCTGTTCCAGCACCTCGCGGTGCCAGTCCGGGACCGGGACATCCGCAGGATTGCGGGCCAGATCCTGCCACAGATCCTCCATGGCTCGGAGCTTTTCGGCTGTCGTCATCTGATCGAGCGCGAGGGCTGCAGTCACGGGTTACTCCCTTCGAACATTCAGTCCCAGTATAGCCCGACAGACCATCGCATGCGGCCCGCGAAGGACTGTTGATTCACCACGAAGCACACGCAGGCATGAAGGAGGTCAAGGGCCTCGACAGGAAGTCTGGAAGATTGGAAGAGGGGCTGGGTTGATGCGTCGAGGGTAGTGCGGGCAGCGGGGTGTGCCGAGCGGCCCGCCAGGGATCGCATCCCGATCATCCTTCCTGGCTTCCATTCTTCCTGTTAATCGCCCTTGACCTTCTGCGTGCGCCTGGTGGCGAGCATCAGGGGCCGGAGGCTCGCTATTCGGTGGCGTGGTGGGTAAGGGTGGCGCCACGGTCGAAGCGGCCTTCGTACAGGCGCAGCAGGGCCGGGATCACGAACAGCACCAGCACGGTGGCGATGGCCAGGCCGAACACGATGGAGATCGCCATCGGGATCAGGAACTGGGCCTGGACCGAGCGCTCGAACAGCAGCGGGGTCAGGCCGGCGATGGTGGTCACCGAGGTCAGGATCACCGCACGCAGGCGCTGGCAGGCGGCCTCGACGATCGCGTCCTGCAGGGCCAGCCCGGCCTCGCGCAGGCCCTGGTAGAAGCTGACCAGGATGATGGAGTTGTTGACCACGATACCGGTCAGGCCAAACAGCCCGAACAGCGACAGGATGGTCAGTTCCACGTTCAGCAGCCAGTGCCCGAGCAGAGCGCCGAGGATGCCGAACGGGATGATGGCCATCACGATCAGCGGCCAGCCCCAGGAACCGAATACCCAGGCCAGGGTGAGATACATCAGCCCCAGCGCCAGGATCAGGCCGGTGCGCATGTCGGCGAAGGTCTCGGCCTGGTCGGCCGCGCGTCCTTCGAACGAGTACTCGATGCCGTGGCGTGCCGCGAGGTCGTCCAGCGGGCCGTCTTCCAGTGCCGCACGGATGCGCGCGGCGTTGTTCACGCTGCGGTCGACCTCGGTGGAGACCTGGATAGCCAGCCGGGTGTCGGCATGGCGCAGGGTCTCGAAGCCCTGGCGCGAGCGCAGGTCGACCACGCTGCCCAGCGGCACGAACTCGCCGCTGGGCAGGCGCAGGTTCAGACGCTCTAGGCTCTCGCTGGAATGGCGCTCGGCATCCGGCAGGCGCACGCGGACCTCGACCTCCTCGAGGCCGTCCTGGTAGAGCTGGGCGAGGTAGCCGTCATAGGCGTCGCGCAGCTGGGCGCCGACCGATTCGGTGGTCAGGCCCAGGGCGCGGCCCTCTGGCTTGACCTGGAACACCAGTTGCTCGCGACCGAACGGCGTGTCGTCATTGGTGGCGAAGGTGCCCGCAAAATCATCGAAAAGCTCCGCCAGGTCGAGGGCGGCGTTCTTCAGGACGTGCGGGTCATCGCCGGTCAGGCGCACCTCCAGGTCGCGCCCGGGTGGCCCGGTCTGGCGTTCGTCGATGCTGAAGTTCTCGATGCCGGGTGCCTGGCGCACACGCGTCTCCCAGGCCTGGATGAACTCGCGGTTACGCACTTCGCGCTGCTCCGGGGAGATCAGCTCGACCTGGATGTTGCCGAACTGGTCGCCGCGCGGGGCGTTGCCGTCGCCGGGGTCGATGCCACGGCCGAGCCGGGTCACGGAGGCGCGGATCAGGTCGCCGCCCAGGTCCGCCTCGGTCTCGGCCAGGGCCTCCTCGACGTGGACCAGGAAGGCCTCCACCCGCTCCGGCGGTGTGCCCGCCACGAAGTTGACCCCGGCATTGACGATCGTCCCCTCGGGTGAGGGGAAGAAGGTGAAGCCGATGCGGCCGCTGGCGGCCAGGCCGATGGCCAGGATCAGCGCGCCCACGGCCAGGGCCAGGGTGGTTCCCGAATGGTTGACCGAGGTGGAGACCGCGCGCCGGAAGGGGCCATTGCGGAAGGTCTCGAAGCCGTGATCGAAGCGGGCCCGCAGGCTGCCGGGGCGCGGCGGTTCCAGCCGGTGCATCACGCCCTTCAGGTGTGCGGGCAGGATCAGGAAGGCGATCAGCAGCGTGGCGATGATCACGCAGATCACCACCAGCGGGATGTCGAACAGGATGTTGCCGATGATGCCGCCGATCAGCATCAGCGGCAGGAAGGCGGCCACCGTGGTCAGCGAGGCGGCGATCACCGGCCCTACCATGCGGCGCGCGCCGTCGCGGGCGGCGCGGCCCGCCGAGAGCCCGCGCTGATGCAGGCTGTAGGCGTGTTCGGAGACCACGATCGCGTTGTCCACGATGATCCCCAGCGACATGATAAAACCGAACAGCGAGATCATGTTGATCGAGCCGCCGATGATCCACAGCACCACGAAGGCGGCCGTGAAGGCGATCGGGATGCCGAGCGCAACCCGCAGGGCGATGTGCCGGTTCAGGAACAGGAACAGGATGCCAAGCACCAGTATCAGGCCGCCCAGGCCGTTTTTCAGCAGCAGGGTGATGCGCTCCGACAGCAGCTCCCAGAAGGCGTCGGTGACCTGCAGCTCGATCCCGGGCGGGAGGGCGGGGCGGGTCTGCGCCAGCCAGTCCTCCAGCACCTGGGCGGCCTCCAGCGAGTCTCCGGTCTCCGAGCGCAGCAGCTGCATCTCGATGGCGCGCTGGCCGTTGGCGCGGGCGCGTACCGCGCCGTCACGGTGGCGCAGGTCGAGGCTGGCGATATCGCCCAGGGTCAGGCGTCCCGGTTCCGGGTCCCCGCGCAGGACCAGCCGCTCAAAGCTGACGACGTCGCGGGCCTGTTCCAGGCTGCGGATCTGGCGCGCGGTGTCGTCGCGCCCGACCGAGCCGGCCGGCAGGTCCCGGGCCATGGCCCGGATCTGCTCGCCGATGTCGGCCAGGGTCATGTCCAGCTGGTAGAGCGTCGCCGCGGGGACCTGGATGGCCATTTCGTCTTCGGTCAGGCCGGTGAACTCGATGCGGGCGATCCCGGCGTCCAGCAGCTCGCGTTCGAACTGGCGGGCGAGGATGCGCAGCTGCTGCGGGTCGTCGGGCCCGGTCAGCAGCAGGCGTGCCACGGGTTCGTAGCGGATCACGCGGGTGACCACCGGGGTCTCGGCCGCCTCCGGCAGATTGCGCTGCTGGTTGACACGGTCGTTGACCTGCTCCAGCGCCAGGGTCATGTCGGTCCCGGCCTCGAACTCGAGGGTCACCACGCCAATCCCCAGGGCCGAGGTGGAGGTCATGTTGCGCAGGCCATCCACCGTGCGCAGGTCCTGCTCCAGCGGGTCGACCACAGCGCGCTCGACATCCTCGGCGCTGGCGCCGCTCCAGGGCACCTCGACGGTAACGAAATCAAGCTCGAAGCTGGGAAAGAACTGGGTGTTCAGCTTGGTCAGGGCAAAGGCCCCGGCCAGCAGCATCAATGCGATCAGCAGGTTGGCCGCCAGCCGGTGCTCCAGGAACAACTGGATCGGGCCGCGGGGTGGCCGCTCGTGGTCCTGCGTGCCGCCGCCGGGCAGCGGGCGCTGGGGGGCGTTGGCCGGTTCGGTTTCGCTCATTCGCCGGAATCCCGATCTTCGACCTCGACGCGCAGGCCGTCGACGGCGTTCGGCAGGCGGGTCGCGAGCAGGGTGTCACCGGCAGCAATGTCACGGCTGCGGATCAGCGCGCGGGTGTTGCCGTCTGCATCGACGACCTCGCCCAGACGCTCGACCGGCAGGGTTTCCAGGCGACCGTCGACGACGCGGAATACCTGATCGCGGCCGAACAGCGATTCAAATGGCACGGCCAGGCTGTCCGGTTCTTCCGGCAGCAGCAGGCGCAGTTCGACAAATCGGTTCAGAGACAGGGCCTCGCCCCCTGCGCGTACCTCGAACACCCCGCGCACTCCGGCCTCACCGGTGCGGGTCTCGCCCTCCAGTCGGGCCAGTTCGGTCTCGATGCGTTGCCCCCCGACCATGGCCGTGGCCGGCAGCCGGACCTCGTCGCGCAGCAGGTCTGCGACCTGCGCGAGGCGTGGCTCCGGAAGGCTGGCACGGATCTCCAGGTCGTCGATCGCGAACAGTTGCAGCAGGAGATCGCCGGGGCGCGCGCGCTCGCCATTGGCCACCTCCACCGTGACGATGCGGGCATCGAAGGGTGCCCGGATCGTGGTGCGCTCGAGATCAATGCGTGCCTGCTCCTCGGCGGCGCGGGCGCGTGCCAGTCGTGCGTCGGCCTGGGCCCGCCGCATCGGGGCGTCGGCCACGGCTTGCGCGCGGTTGTCCACGGTGATGTTGGCCTGTTGCAGGCGTTCGCGAGCGGCGTCCACGTCCGATTCGGAACCCAGGTTGCGTTCACGCAGGTCCCGGGCGCGCTCCAGAGCGCGCTCGGCGATGGCCAGGAGGTCACGCTCGCGCTGCAGGGCCTCGCGGTCGAAGCGGGCGCGCAGGTCCTCGCTCTGGACCGCCCCCTCGAGTTCACGGCGTTCGGCTTCGCGCTGGTCGAGTTGCAGCCGGGCCTCGCGGGGATCAATCCGGACCAGGGCATCCCCCTGAGCCACCATCTGACCGGCCCGGGCCGGCACGGCCTCGATCTCGCCCTCGACTGCGGCGCGCAGGCGCGCGTTGCGGGCCGACTGCACACGGCCGTTGATGATTACGGCCGGGCGGTGAGTGCCGGGCTCGGCGGTCAGGCCCTGCACCGGCCAGGTGCGTTCGGCAGCGGCGGGCGGCGGCGCCTCGGGGCCGGTCGCACGCAGCAGCACGAACCCCGCGACCGCCACGGCGAGGACGAGGACAGGGACCAGGGTTCGACGAAGGGCGCTCGGCATGGATGTCTCGATTGTGGTTCATACGGCCCGGACGCGGCAGCATCTGCCGGATGGCTGGACCGGGGATTGGAGCGAGGTCGTGGCAGGAGGTTCCACGGCGCGCCCATGGTATCACCGGCCGTTTTCGGTGCGGCACCGGTTGCGGCCGGTCGATCGGGGGCCGCGGTCTTGGGGTTGGACGAAGCGGAGGGCCCGCGGGTTCGCGCGCGCATCCGGCGCAGTGCGCGGTCGCAGACGCCGATCGTGGCGTGATGGCCAAAACCGGTGTCCCGTATGGAGTGGTGCCGGCGGGCGGCGCGGGCGGACAGGCCCGCAGTGCCCATGCGCAGCTGATCCGTCTGAATCTTCAGGCGCCTAGTTGGCCGGCCGCGTCGGGATCTCGATGTCGGCATCCGCGCGCAGGGCCTCCAGAAATTCCTGGATGCTGCGGCTTTCGAGGATTTCGATCAGTTCGACACGCACGTCGTCCAGCTCGGGCATTTCGATCTCGCGGGTCTCTTCCAGGCGGATGAGGTGCCAGCCAAACGGACTTTCCACCGGCTCGCGGGTGGTCTCGCCGGCCTCCAGATCGGTAGTGGCCTCACTGAATGCCGGGACCATCTGCTCCGGGTTGAACCATCCGAGGTCGCCGCCGCGGGCGGCGGACCCGGGGTCGGTGGAATGCGCCGCGGCCAGCTCCGCGAAGTCCGCGCCGGCCTCCAGTTCGGCGAGCAGCTCCCGAGCCTGTTCGGCATCGTCGACGAGGATATGGCGGGCGCGGTATTCGGTGCCGCGCATGGCCTCGATCTGGCGTCCGTATTCCGCCTCGAGGTCGGCCTCGGTGATCTCCAGCTCGGCGGTGATGTCCTCCATCAGCCGCGAGGCCAGCAGGTTGGTCTCCACCATGCGCAGGATACGCCGGGTCTCGGCGTCGCGATCCAGCCCGCGGGCCACGGCCTCCTGGCGTAGCAGCTCGAGGCTGATGAGTTCCTCCAGCGTGCCGTCTCCGGAGACCGCGCCGGCGTCTTCGTCCAGGCCGGAGTAGGTGAACAGGTCGGCGCGGGTGATCGGCTCGTCGTTGACCGTGGCGACGGTATCCACGTCGCGGGTATCGGCGCTGATGGTGTTGGCTGTGTCCGGGGCATCAGGCCCGTTGTTACAGCCACTCACGAGGGCGACCGCAGCGACGGCGGCCAGCGCCCATTGGAAGCCAGTAGCGGATCGCATCAGAACACCTGCTTGAAGGGTTGTACATCCACGCGGGCGTAGACCCCGGCGGCGACATAGGGGTCGGCATCCGCCCATGCACGCGCCGCCTCCAGCGAGGGGAATTCGGCGACGATCAGGCTGCCGGTGAATCCGGCCGGTCCGGGGTCGTCGCTGTCGATGGCGGGGCACGGGCCGGCCAGGACCAGGCGGCCGTCGTCGCGCAGGGTTTGCAGGCGGGCGAGGTGTTCCGGGCGCGCGGCCAGGCGCGCGTCCAGCGAGTCCGGCACATCCTGGCCCTGGATCATGTAGAGCATCGGCGTTCTCCTCGAGTTTGGCGCAGTTTAAGGAAACGCCGAACAATGTACACGCGCGCCGCAGCCCGGTGGGCGGGTCCGACGCGGTGCAGCGAGACACGGATGCATGTACCGGCCCGTGCTGGCACCTCCGGTCCTCCCGAAGGGCGCTGTCACTGTGTGATCTTATGGGCTGGCAGGTGGATGCGCTACACTGCGTGGCCTGATTCCCTTTCTGCCGTGACCATGCTTTCGATCCACCCCGAGAACCCCCAGCCCAGGCTGATCCGTCAGGTCATGGACCGACTCCAGGAAGGGGCGGTGATCGCGCTGCCGACGGATGCCTGCTATGCGCTGGCCTGTCTGCCGGGAGACAGGACCGGGGCGGACCGTATCCGGCGCATCCGCCAGGTGGACGCTACCCACCACCTGACCTTGTTGTGCCGCGACCTCTCCGAACTGGGGGTCTACGCCAAGGTGGACAACACTGCGTTTCGTCTTATGAAGACCCTGACGCCGGGGGCCTACACCTTCATCCTGCCGGCCACGCGCGAGGTGCCGCGGCGTCTGCAGCATCCGAAGCGGCGGACGATCGGCCTGCGCGTGCCGGCGAGCCCGATCGTCGCGGCGCTGCTGCAGGAGCTGGGTTCGCCGTTGATGTCTGCGACCCTGCAGCTGCCGGAGGACGCGCACCCATTGACCGAGTCCTGGGAGATCGACGAGCGTCTGGGCCATGCCGTGGACCTGGTAGTCGATGGCGGGGCGGGGACGCTGGAGGCGACCAGCGTGCTGGATTTGACCGGCGCGGCGCCGGAGGTGATCCGTCACGGCCGGGGCGACGTGGGATTTCTGGATGACTAGGAGCCTGTCGGGTGCAGGCTATGTAACGAGTGAGAGCGGAGAAGGGCCCGCTGTCCCGCACGTGCTGCAGATTCGTTCCGAATCCGACAGGCTCCCGGGGCGGCGAGTACGGGAACGCGGCGCAGCCGCAGGGAGACACAGTGCGTAAATGGATCGCTCTTGCGGTGGTGCTGCTGGCGCTGGCCGCCGTCTGGCCGCTGGTGGTCGGAACCCAGGTGCAGGGGGCTCTGGCCGAGACCCACGAGGCACAACTGGGCGAGATGCGCCTGCGCCACGAGATGCTCGAGTACAAACGTGGCTATCTGGGCGCCAGCGGGCGCAGCCGCCTGGTCGTGGAGGAGGGTGGCGAGCGGATCGAGATCCCGCTGTTACACGAACTGCGCCACGGTGTGCTCGGGGCGCGCGCTGATTCGGAGGTGGACCTGAATGCGCTGGCCGCGCCTGGTGACGCGCTGCTGGATCAACTGCTGCGCGCCCTGGATCTGCGTGTGCATTCGCGCTCCGGGTTCGGGGGGGGCGTGACCACGCGCGTTGCATTTGACGACCTGCACATGGATCTGATGACCATACCCGAGGTGGCCGGTCATCTGGCCATGGCTGGCAGAAAGCTGTGGCTTGAGCTCGCGGCCGGTAAGGGACGTTTCGCCTGGTCGTCCGAGCAGATCCTGCTCAGTGCCGACCTGCCGGAGCTGCGGATCTCGGACGGCCGCTTCGCCTGGGAGGCCCGTGATATCCGCTACGCCACGGTTTTCGAGTCCGATGCCGATGGCGTCTTCGGTCGTCTGCCGGACTACGAGGCGGGGTTTGCCGCCTCTGCGATCGAATTGCGGGAAGAGGCCGCCAGTCGCCTGCATATCGAGCGCCCGCGGGTGGATGCCTTCCAGCAAACGAACAATGATCGTCTGGATTCGCGTCTGCGCCTGCAGGTGGATCGGGCGCGCCTGGATGACGCCGCGGGCGAGGCCCTGACTCTGGAGATGCTGGACCTGCAGCTGGGTGTTCTGCGCTGGGACCGTCCCAGCCTGCTGGCATTGCTGGCCGAGCTGGAGTTGATCGAGGCGCGCGGCGTCGCGGGCAGCCAGCGTAATGCCCTGATCGGAGCGGCGCTGATCGATGCGCTGGGCGGCATGATTGAACACCGGCCGGCGATCGAGCTGAAGGCCTCGCTGAATGAAATGCCGCAGCGCCAGCTGGCACTGGAAGCGGAGCTGGGCCTGCGCGGTACGAAACAGGCGCTGGCGACGCGCCCGCTGGAGGCACTGCTGCTGGACAGCGAAATGCGGCTCGGGCTGGAATGGGTGGAAGAAATCGATGCCGCTTATCCGGATCTCGATCTCGCTGACCATTTGCATGCGCTGGCCGAGGATGGCTGGGTCCGACGCGATGGCGAGGCCGGTTTCTGGCACGCTGCCGTGGAGATGAAGGATGGCCGCGTGAACATCAACGGCGTGGATCGCACGGCCGCGCTACTGGTGATGCTGTTCGCATTTTCCGGCGGTATGTTCTGAGACCACTGAGCGGGTGCCTCTGCGCCCGTTTCCTGACAGGAAGGGATTGATTTCGTGAGCAGTAACCAGGGTACCAACCAGCGCGTGATTTCCGGCATGCGTCCCACCGGGCGCCTGCATCTGGGGCATTACCACGGTGTGTTGAAGAACTGGATCGAGTTGCAGCACAACTACGAGTGTTTCTTCTTCGTGGCCGACTGGCATGCGCTGACCACTCATTACGAAAATCCGGGTGATCTGCAGCGGCATGTGACCGAGATGGTGATCGACTGGCTGGCGGCTGGCGTGAGCCCGGGTTCGGCGACGCTGTTCGTGCAGTCGCGCGTGCCGGAGCATGCCGAGCTGCATCTGCTGCTGTCGATGATTACGCCACTGGGCTGGCTGGAGCGCGTGCCGACCTACAAGGACCAGCAGGAGCAGCTGCGCGAGAAGGACCTGGCGACCTACGGTTTTCTGGGATACCCCGTGCTGCAAAGCGCCGATGTGCTTGCCTACCGCGCCGGCATGGTCCCGGTGGGCGAGGATCAGGTCTCGCATCTCGAGGTCACGCGCGAGATCGCGCGGCGCTTCAACCACCTCTACGGCCGCGAGGCAGGCTTCGCCGAAAAGGCCGAGGCCGCGGCCGACAAGATGGGCAAGAAGGCCGCCAGGCGCTACCGCGACCTGCGCAAGCGCTACCAGGAGCAGGGAGAGGACGAGGCCCTGGAGGTCGCGCGCGCCATGCTCGAGTCCCAGCAGAATCTTTCGCTGGGCGATCGGGAGCGCCTGTTCGGCTACCTGGAGGGTGGCGGCAAGATCATTCTGCCGGAACCGCAGGCGCGTCTGACCCCGGCGGCCAGGATGCCCGGTCTGGACGGGCGCAAGATGTCCAAGAGCTATGGCAACACCATCAGCCTGCGCACCGAGCCGGCCGAGGTGGAACAGTTGATCCGCACCATGCCCACCGATCCGGCCCGGGTGCGGCGCACCGACCCCGGTGATCCGGCCAAGTGCCCGGTGTGGGACCTGCACGAGATCTACACGGACACCGACCAGCGCGCAGAGCTGCATGCCGGCTGTACCTCGGCCGGGATCGGGTGTGTCGACTGCAAACGCCCGTTGATCGAGGCGGTACAGGCAGAACTGGAGCCGATCCAGCAGCGGGCGAAGGAATATGCCGAGGACCCGAATCTGGTGCGCTCCATCATCGTCGAGGGATCGGAGGCCGCCCGCGAGGAGGCGCGCGAGACGCTCGAGGAAGTACGCCGGGCGATGGGGCTGGACTACCTGCGATGAGCGCGTTGCATGAGTTCCAGCGCTGAGACCGAGGGGGATCTGGCGCCGCCGGAAGCCGCGGAACCCGGTGCGGACGGGGAGATGCTGTACCGCGTGCACGGTGAGCCGGTCGCGGAACTCCCGGCCGATCTCTATATCCCCCCGGATGCCCTGGAGGTCTTTCTGGACTCCTTTGAGGGTCCGCTGGACCTGCTGCTCTACCTGATCCGGCGCCAGAATCTGGATATCCTGGCGATCCCCATCGCCGAGATCACCCGTCAGTACATGGCCTACATCGAGGTCATGCGTGCCCTGCGCCTCGAGCTTGCGGGCGAGTATCTGGTGATGGCCGCGCTGCTGGCGGAGATCAAGTCCCGCATGCTGCTGCCGCGCCCGAGCGAGGCACAGTCGGACGACGACACCGACCCGCGCATGGCATTGATCCGCCAGTTGCAGGAATACGAGCAGTTCAAGACTGCCGCCGAGCGCCTGGATGAGCTGCCACGCATGGACCGCGACGTGTATGCCGCCGGCGCCAGTGTCGAGGCCCTGGAAGGCCCGCCGCCGCCTGCCCCGACACTGGATGAGCTGATGGAGGCACTGGCGGCCGTCATGCACCGGCTCAGTCTGACCGCGCATCATCATGTCTCCACCGAGCAACTGTCGGTGCGCAGCCGCATGTCGGATATCCTCGAGCGCCTGCACCCGGAACGGTTCGTCGATTTCGTGACCCTGCTGATGAGTGCGGAAGGGCGCCAGGGCGTCGTGGTCTCGTTCCTCGCCATCCTGGAGCTGACCAAGGCCGGACTGATCGAGTGGGGGCAGAGCGAACCGTACAGCCCCATCCGGCTGCGCCGGCGCGGGGCGGATATCCACAGCGCGGAGGTGTCGGCGTGAGCGAGGGCAGTACGGCGGACGTGGAGGCCGAGCAACTGGCGGCGATCGAACTCGCGCTGGAGGCCGTGCTGTTTGCGGCCGCCGAGCCGGTTGCCGCGCGCGACCTGAAGGCGGCCTGTGCCGATCTGGGCGAGGTCGATCAGCCCCTGCTGGAACAGGCGCTGGAACGGCTGGAAGCGCACTACCATGACCGCGCCATCGAACTGGTGCGGTCCGCGAGTGGCTACCGTTTCCGCGTGCGTGCGCGTTTCTCGGCGAGCGTGCAGGCAGCGCAACCGGAACGTCCGGCGCGATTATCGCGAGCCCTGCTGGAGACGCTGGCCATCATCGCCTATCGCCAGCCGGTCACCCGTGCCGAGATCGAGGCGGTGCGCGGGGTGGCGGTGAGTTCAGGAATCATGCGCAACCTGCAGGAGCGCGAGTGGGTGCGGGTGGTGGGACACAAGGAGGTCCCGGGGCGGCCGGCCCTGTACGCGACGACCCGTCTCTTTCTCGACGATCTCGGTCTGACGCGGCTGGAGGAGTTGCCGCCGCTGGAGCAGATCCGCGATCTCGCCGACGTGGCCTCCGATGCCGGGATCAGTCTGGCACCGCCTGAGGTGGAAGAGGAAGCGCCCGCACCGGGAGGCAGTACCGGCCCCGACCCGGGTGGCGAAGCGGAGGCGCGGGACTGAACCGGCCACCCCGGATACGGGGCGGCCGGTATCAACGGGAGCGGTCGGGGCGCCGCCGGCCCGTCCTCAATCCCGCAGCGGGTCAGCCAGGCGCTGAGTGAAGAACCCGTCGAGTTCGGGCGATCGGCGTGAGCGTGGGGCAGCAGATCCGTCCCGAATACGACAGGCGCCCGGCTTCACTGTGCCGCGGGAGGCGCCGCTCTGCCGCCTGTGCAGCAGATCCGGCCTGAAATCTAGCACTGTGCGGTTTCGGCCGCCTCCGGACAGTCGTGCTGCACCACGCGTTCGTCGTCCAGCCACGCCATGATCCCGTCCGTGACGTTGTAGACTTCGTCGTATCCCAGTCCATCGGCCAGCGCGCGGGCGAGGGCCGCAGTGCGGTTGCCGACGCGGCAGATCAGGATGACCTCGTCACCCGGCTGGACCAGTTCGGTGAATTGCGGGCCGAACTCCGGGTGCAGCTCGCCGCTCTCGTCGAAGGCGGTGATGCGATGGCTGCCCTCGATCACGCCGGTCTCGGCCCACTCGTCCGGACGCCGGATGTCGACGATGGTGGCCCCTTCCCGAACCTTTTCGGCCAGACCCTCGTTGTCGAGGGCGCTGAAGGGCGCACGCTCCACCTCCAGGATCTCGACCTCGAACTGCAGGGTGGCGTTGGCAGGGATGATGTTGCCGGCGCCGCGCTCGCCGTAGGCCAGTTCCGGAGGAATGGTGATCTCGCGAATACCGCCCTCGCGCATGCCCTTCACCCCCTGTTCAAAGCCCGGGATGACCTGTCCGCTGCCAATGGTCAGCGCGAACGGGGCCCCGGCGTCGCGGCTGGAATCGAATACCGTGCCGTCCGCCTCCAGGGAGCCGGTGTAATGCAGGATCGCCGTGTCGTGGCGAACGATCTCGGGACCCTGCCCGCGTTCCACCTCGTGGATATCGATGGAGGGCGCGGATTCCGCACTGGCGGTTCCTGTGACCATCAGGGTCGCAACCAGTGCAGCCGAAAATATGACCATGGGGGGGTGTGCGAACTGACGGACTGTATTGTGCATCATGCAGATCCAGTTAATATTTAGAATTATTGATATTGCTTTATTGTCAGTGGTTTGCGGTGTCGTTGTGAGCAGTATTCTACACCGTATCCCCGGCCCCGAATAGCGGCCCGGATACCGGTGTTCGAGGCAGGATTCTGGAATCGGTAAAAAATCCCGAACTTTTATTGCAGGTTTTTAGGGGGTGTACTAAAAACCAGGTGGCTGTCCCGGGGAGAGAGGGACAGCGCATGCGATTTTGTTCCAAGAACAAGCCGGAGGATGACAGATGAGTGAAGACAAGAACGATCGTTCCGAGCTGGATCACGCGTCCGAAGAAGAGGTCAGGGAAACCGTGGGGCTCACCGAGAAGGGCGCCGCCCGCAGGCGTTTCCTGGGCAATCTGGGCAAGGGCGGTGCGGCCCTGGCCGTGTTCGGCATGGGCACGGAGACGGCCATGCAGACCCTGTTCAACCGTAGCACCCTGTCCAGTGCCGTGGCCGCCGGCATCGAGGGCTTCCATGTGGAGGGCAAGGTCGACGGGATCATCTGGTTGAACGACCGTCCGATCAACGGTGAACTGCCGCCCCATCTGCTGCACGACGAGGTGACTCCGTTCTCGAACATGTTCATTCGGAACAACGGTGTGCCGCCGGAGAAGGCCGGTATCGATGCCGCGGCCTGGACCGTGACCGTCCGCGGTGAAGCCGCGAACCAGGAGAAGTCCTACACGATCGCGGAGCTCAAGGAGAAGTTCGAGCATCATACCCTGCAGCTCTGGATCGAGTGCGGCGGCAACGGGCGTGCGGCGTTCTCGCCGTCCCCGCGGGGTAACCAGTGGGATCTGGGTGCCATCGGTTGCCCGACCTGGACCGGCGTGCGCCTGCGCGATGTGCTGGAGGATGTCGGCTATGACGCGGACAAGGCCGTGTACATCGGCTACAAGGCGGGCGATGCCCATTTGAGCGGTCGGGACGATCTCGACGCCCTGTCCCGGGGCTGCCCGATGCGCAAGGCGCTGGAGGACGAGACCATCATTGCTTGGGCGATGAATGGCGAGGATATTCCGGAGCAGCACGGTTATCCGTTGCGCCTGGTCGCGCCCGGTTTCCCGGGATCTGCCAGTGGCAAATGGCTGACCGAGATCCTGGTGCGCGACCGCGAGCATGATGGTCAGGGCATGACCGGCCACAGCTATCGCATGCCACGGCATCCGGTGGAGCCGGGCGCCGACGTGCCGAACGAGGATATGGTCGTCCTCGAGGAAATGCCGGTGAAGTCGCTGATCACGTATCCGAAGACCGGTGTCGAGATCGCCGCAGGCAGCACGCTGAAGGTTGCAGGCAAGGCATGGGACGGCTACGGCGACGTGGAGGAACTCCACGTGTCGACGGACTACGGGGTGACCTGGCAGAAGGCCGATCTGAAACGCCCGGTCAACAAGTTTGCCTGGCAACTCTGGGAGGCGGATCTCGAGTTCCCCGAGCAGGGTTTCTACCAGGTCTGGGCGGTGGCCACCAACAGCAAGGGCGACCGTCAGCCCATGGTGCTGCCGGGCTGGAACCCGCGCGGTTACGGTAATAACAAGGCCCACCACATCGATGTCCGCGTCAAGGCGTAAGGAGCAGCAATGAAGTCGAAGAGGGTCCTGTTGTGGGCGCTTGCCCTCGGCCTCATCTGGGTGGCGCCCGTGACAGCGGGCGAGAACGTCGAGGCCGCCGAGGAATACGAGACCGACTCGGAAACCGGGCTGATCAAGGCGCCGGGGTTCGATACCGTCAAGAATAATTGCACGGTTTGTCACTCGGCCCGGTTGGTTACCAACCGCGGGTACACCCGCGCGGTCTGGCTGGAGCAGATCCGCTGGATGCAGGATACCCAGGGGCTCTGGGAGTTCGCGCCGGAGGTGGAGGAAGAGATCCTGGACTATCTGGAGACCTATTACCCACCGCGTTGAGCGTGACCCGCTGATGACAAAACGCCCCGGCCAGTCCGGGACGTTTTTTTGTCCGGGCCCTGAATCGTTTCCGGATTCGTGGGTTATGCAGCGTTCCGGGGCGTGATCGCCCAGCATCGATGGGGGGCGGGCGGGCGGCGGAAATCCTCGTCCAGGGTCTCGCGGGTGATGTCGCGGGCCTCCAGTCCGGTCAGGGCCTCGTGTTCCAGTTCGAAGCGTCGCCGATTGGTGGAAAAGTAGAGTACGCCATCAGGCGTCAGCAGGCGCGCGGCGTCCAGTATCAGTGCGGCATGGTCACGTTGCACGTCGAACTCGGCATCGGTGCGCCTGGAGTTGGAGAAGGTCGGTGGATCGAGGAAGATGCGCTCGAAGCGCAGCTCGGGGTCCTCGGCCGCCGCGCGCAGCCAGGCCACGCAATCGGCGCGCAGCAGGGCATGGGTGTCCGGCCGGCGCCGACTGCGCCCGTCGCGCACGCTGGTCGCGAAGCCATTGGCCGCGAGGTTGGCGGCGGCCCAGTCCAGATAGGTGTTGGACAGGTCCACCGAGACTGTCTGGCGGGCACCTCCCACTGCGGCATGTACGCTGACCGCCGCGGTGTAGCAGAACAGGTTCAGAAACCGCAGCCCGCCGCATTCTTCCTGCAGGCGCCGCCGCATCGGGCGGTGGTCCAGGAACAGGCCACTGTCGAGGTAGCGGTCCAGTTCGACCTTCAGTCGGCAGCCGTGTTCCTCCACCCAGAAAGGGGCCGCTTGCGCGGTCTCGGCAGGACGATACTGGGAACGCCCCTTCTGCGATCGGCGCTGCTTGTAGTGCAGGTGGGCGGGGGCCACGCCGGTGACCTCCAGGGTCGCGGCCAGTGCCCCGCGCAGGCGCGCCTCGGCGCGCGCGGGCTCGACCGAGGCGGGCGCGGCGAACTCCTGCAGGTGCAGGTGCACGGTGCCGTCGGTGGACTGGTAACGGTCGATCAGCAGCGGGTATTCGTCCAGGTCCGCGCTGTAGATGCGGTAGCAGGTCACATCCTGACGCCGCGCCCAGCGATCCAGGTGCTTCAGGTTTTTGCGCAGGCGGTTGGCGAACTCCGGCGCCGGGGGTGCCGCCTCGGCCTGTCCGTCGCGGGCATGGATGTCGAACTCCAGCAGCTGGCAGTCGATCGGGCCATTGTGGACGCGGTACTTGCGCGTGGCCCGCAGCCCGAGGCGGCGGGAGTCGGTTGTGTCCGCGACCAGAAGCGCGATCTGCCAGCCGCCAAAGGCCTTTTTCAGATGCTCGCCCAGCAGGCTGTAGAGCTTGACCAGCTCGGGCTGGTCGCCGATGCGCTCGCCATAGGGCGGGTTGCTGATCAGCAGCCCGTTCGGTGCGGGGGGTGTCAGGGTCAGCGCGTCGGCCACCTCGAACCGGGTGCAGGCGGCGACCCCGGCCGTCCGGGCCGCCTGGCGAGCGGCCTGCACGGCATGCGGGTCGCGATCCGACCCTAGCAGCGTCGGGCCCGGCCAGGGACGAACCGCCGCCTGTGCCGTATCCACACAGCGCTGCCACAGGGCGGTGTCGTGCCCGGACCAGCCCTGCGGGCGGAAGTCATGGCGCAGCAGGCCGGGAGCGGTGTGTGTGGCGATCAGAGCGGCCTCGATCACCAGGGTGCCGCTGCCGCAGAAGGGGTCGAGCAGCTGCGCCGGTTCCGGGGCGTCCTCGACGCGCGCGGGCCAGCCGGCGCGGGCGAGCAGGGCCGCGGCGAGGTTCTCGCGCAGCGGGGCGGCCCCGCCGGCACCGCGATAGCCACGTCGGTGCAGGCCGCCGTTCCCGATATCCACGGACAGCCGGGCATGATCGCCCTGCAGTTGCAGCAGGATGCGCACGTCCGGGTGTTTCGGGTCCACGTCCGGGCGGGCGCCGGTCGCCGCGCGGAAGGCGTCGGCCACCGCGTCCTTGGTGCGTACCCCGGCGAAGTGGGTGTGGCGGATGTGGCGGCTCTTGCCGCCGACCTCGATCGCGAAGGTGGCACCGGGGTCCATCAGCGCGGGCCAGTCGATCGCGCGGGCGGTGCTGTAGCAGCCGTCCCCGTCCGGCTGCTCGAAACGCGCCAGGGGCAGCAGGATGCGGCTGGCGATGCGGCTGCCCAGCAGTACGCGGTAAAGCGTCTCAAGATCGGCCGAGAAGTGCACCGCGCCGCCTTCCTCGCGCACGTCGGTGGCGCCGAGGGTGCCCAGTTCCGCGGCCAGCAGGGGGCCGAGCCCGCGGGCGACAGTGGCGCGGTATTCCTGCGGGTTTTCGGGATCGGTGTCGGGGGTGGCCATGTGGCGGCTCGTATCGGTGTTTTCGGGCCGCTATCTTGCCACAGCCGGCGTGATGGTCAGCGCAGCAGGCGGCGCCGGATCAGCGCGGTCGCCAGGATGAGGCCGGCCAGGCCGTAGCCGGTGATCACCGCCAGGTGCGGCCAGAAGCTGGCCGGCCAGCTGCCGGTCATCAGCGGGCGTACGATCTCGACGACGTGGGCCAGCGGCAGGGCCAGCGCCAGGGTCTGCACCCAGTCGGGCAGCTCCTGCAGCGGGAAGAACACCCCGGAGAGCAGGAGCATCGGCGTGACCGCCAGGGTGAAGTAATACAGGAAGAAGTCGTAGCTGCGCGCCAGGGCGGTGATCACCAGCGCCAGCGCGCCAAAGGTGAACGCGGCGAGGAAGATCACCGGCAGGGCGAGCAGGGCACGCGCATCGCTGACCAGCCCCAGGACGGCGGCGACGAGCAGGATGGTGGTGGCGCTGATCAGGCCCTTGCTGGCGGCCCAGGTGGCCTCGGCGAACACGATGTCGTCCAGGGTCAGTGGTGTCGCCAGCATCCCCAGCCAGGTGTTCTGCTCCGCCATGCGCGTGTAGGCGGAATACATGCCCTCGAAGCTGGCGGTGAACATGGCCGAGGAGCAGATGATCCCGGAGGCGATGAACACCATGTAGCTCATGCCGTCGAGATCGCCCACCAGACGTCCGAAGCCATAGCCGAAGGCAAGCAGGTAGAGGATGGGCTCGCCGAAGTTGCCGAGCATGGACGGCACCAGCAGCTTGCGCCAGACCCTCAGGTTGCGGCGCCAGACCGCGACAAAGCGCAGGCTGGGGCGGGGGAGCCAGGTGGAGGTCGGGTCGGGCATCAGTCACGCAACTCGTGGCCGGTGAGTTTCAGGAACACGTCTTCCAGGTCCGCCCCGCGCAGCGTGGGTTCCAGCCCGCGGGCGCGCAGGCGTTCGCGCAGCCGGTCCGGTTCGGCCGTGTACACCAGCCAGGTATCCGCCACCTGGTGGGCACGATCCCGGGGGCCGATCTCCTGCTCGATCGCGGTGCCGGCATCGGGCCCGCCGACTGTGACCACCCAGGGTTCGATGTGCTCGGCGATCAGGCGGCTGGGTCGGTCACAGGCGATGATGCGGCCGTGGTCGATGATCGCGATGCGATCGCACAGCTCCTGGGCCTCTTCCATGTAGTGCGTGGTCAGCACCAGGGTGACCCCGGAGGCGCGCAGCTGGCGGAGCTGGCGCCAGAGGTGGTGGCGCGCCTGCGGGTCCAGCCCGGTGGTGGGTTCGTCCAGCACCACGACCTCGGGCGCGTTGATCAGGGCGCGCGCGAGGGTCAGCCGGCGCTTCATGCCGCCGGACAGGGCATTGATGCGCGCGTCGCGCTTGTCGTTCAGATTGACCTGCTCCAGCAGGTGATCGATGCGCGCCTGGACCGTTGCGCCGGAGAGACCGAAATAGGCGGCATAGGTCCGCATGTTCTCGATCACGGTGAAGTCCGGGTCCAGGGTGTCGAACTGCGGCACGATGCCCAGGCGCTTGCGCACCTCGCGCTCGCCCTCCGGCATCGGCAGGCCCAGTACCTTGACCTGCCCCCCGTCGATCGGGGTCATCCCCAGCAGCATGCGCAGGGTGGTTGTCTTGCCCGCACCGTTCGGGCCCAGCAGCCCGAAGAACTCGCCGGGGGCAATCTCGAGATCCACGCCATCGACAACGTGGACGCCGTCGTAGGTCTTGCGCAGTTGCTGGATGCGGATCGCGGACACAGTAGCGCTCGGTTCGGGAAGGCTGCGCCTACCATACCGGTTCGCTCCCGCGGTCCCAATGGTGTGGCATTGTTTGCCGCCGCTGCGCCGAGGACGCGACCGTGTACATTGAGACGTGTTTTCCCGGACCATGTGCCGTGCAGCCGGGGATGGTCAGGAGGGACCTGGCGACCCGCCCGGCGAACCACTCGCGCTACAGGAGTACCCGATGTCCACAGCGATGATTCCCCCCGAACTGCAGCCGATCGGCGCCATCGGCCTCGGCATCATGGGGGCGCCGATGAACCGCAATCTCCTCGCGGCCGGGGCCGACTTGCGGGTCTGGGCCCGCAACCCGGACGTGGCCCGTGCCCTTGCGGCGGACGGCGCCGGGGTTTGCGCGAGCGTGGCGGAGCTGGTGCGTCAAGTACGCGTGCTGGTGCTGAATGTCTCCGATACCCCGGACGTGGAAGCGCTGATGCTGGGCGACGACGGCATTCTTGCCCATGCGCCGTCCGGCTTGATGGTCGTGGATCACAGCACCATCGACCCGATGCGGACCCGTGCGCTTGCGCAGGCCGCGGCCAGGCATGATGTGACCTTCGTGGATGCGCCGGTTTCCGGTGGTGAGCCGGGTGCCCGCAGCGGCACGCTCAGCCTGATGGTCGGTGGCCCGGAGGAGGTCGTGAACCGTTTGCGGCCGATCTTCGATGTCGTCGGTTCGACGCTGACGCATGTCGGGGCCAGCGGGGCCGGACAGATTGCCAAGGCCTGCAACCAGCTGGTGGTCGGCGAGACCCTGGTGGCGGTAGGCGAGGCCTTTGCCCTGGCCGAGCAGTCGGGTGTGGACCCGGCGCGGGTGCGCGCGGCCCTGCTGGGTGGCTTTGCCGGTTCCCGCATCCTGGAGGTTCACGGGCAGCGCCTGCTGGACGGCGACTTCGAACCCGGCTTTCAGGTCGAGCTCTATCGCAAGGATCTCGGCATCGTCGCGGGGCTCGGGCGTGACCTGGGACTGGTGACGGAGGGAATCGAACCGGTTCGTGCGGCGGTGGATGCCGCCCTGGAGGCGGGGCAGGCGCGGCACGATGTGTCCATCCTTGCCCGTTTTTGTGTGCGGGCGCGTGATCGCGGCGACGAGCCGTGACCCCTCAGAGGACGAAGCGCCAGACCAGCCAGATCAGGGAGAAACTCGACAGGAACACCACCCCCGCCCAGGCCAGCCCTCGCAGGGCACGACCGGGGCGGGCGGCGACCGGCATCTGCGAGCTGGTCACCACGCGGAAGGTGATCCAGGCAAGGATCGGGGCCGAGAGGAAGGAAAGGGTGGTGGCGATGTCGACGAAACGGGTGAAGTTCTCCCCGGCCAGCCAGATCAGCAGCAGCGCGCCCAGCGTGACCACGACCAGGGCGATCCGGTAGCCCCACCATTCCAGACCGCGTTCGCTTTCCGGGTCGGGTTCCATATCGCGGGCGCGGTGGTGGTTTTCGCGCAGGGTACGGATGGTCGCAACGATGACGCGCGGGTAGGCGTCGGTGACGGCCAGGGTGGTCGAGAACATGGCCGTGAGCGCGGCAATGGCAATCAGCGAACGGCTCCACTCGCCCAGGCTCTGGGCATAGAGATCCACCAGTTGTGCGGAAAAAGCGGCGGCGCCCGGGGCAAAACCCACTCCGCTCCCGTACATCAGCAGTGCGCCCAGCAGCAGGAAGAACAGCGCCAGGATGGTGGCCCCCAGATAGCCCAGCCGGAAGTCGAACACGGCCTCACGCACACTGGGATGGTGCCCGGTCAGGCGTGCGCGTTCCTGGGTCCAGATGGAATGCCACGCGGCGACGTCCAGCGGGATGGGCATCCAGCCGAGGAGGGCCAGGACGAAGGCGAGTCCGGCGAGGGTCCAGAGGTTCGACCATTCCGCAGCACCCGAGAGCGAGTGCCAGTCCGGTGCCTCCTGGAAGGCGAGGGCAACCGCCAGCACGGTGGAGACACTGAGGGCGACCATGATGATCTTCATTCCCAGATCGAGGCCCCGGTAGGCCTCGATCATCAGGAATGCGATACAGACTGCGAGAATGGCGGCCGAGAGCACGACCATGGACAGGTCGAGTCCGAACACCAGCCCCAGCAGCCCTGCCGTGGTCAGGGTGACCACGGCCTGAATGATAAACAGGGTGCCCAGGGTCACTGCGATGTAAAGGCCCAGGGCCCAGTTGCCCAGGCGGTGATAGCCGGTGAGCAGGTTGTGCCCGGTGGCCGCGGCATAGCGCGGCCCGAACTCCAGGAACGGGTACTTGAACAGACAGGCCAGCAGCACGATCGGGATCAGCAGCAGGCCATATTCGGCCCCTCCGCGCGTGGCCTGCACCAGGTGGGAGACCCCCACTGCGGCCCCTGCCATCAGGAGTCCGGGACCGATAGCGGCGCGCAGGGAGGCTCGGGAGGCGGCGGTCATGGGCGTTTTCCGGGGGTTGCAATTCGGTCGCGATTATAGGGGATTCGCCAGTGGTCGCGAGCCCGCATCCCTCCGCGTCACAGCGCCAGGGGGACGCGGTGATAGGTATGGATGGGCGTTGGCGGATGGTCGTGGCTGGGGGGGAAGCGCTGGATCAGCTTGTCGTAATAGCTGCGAATGTTGCGGACGTAGATCACCGGCTCCCAGCCGCGGGCATAGCCAAAGCGGGTCTGCTCGTGCCACTCCGGTTCGGCCAGACGCGGGAGCCACTGCATCATGTCGAGCCAGCGGTCGGGGTCGTCGCCGTTGGCCGCGGCCAGCCGTCTGGCATCGTACAGGTGGCCCAGGCCGACGTTGTAGGCGGCAAGGGTCATCCAGGTGCGATCCGGTTCCGGGATGCGTTCGGGCAGGCGTTCGTGCAGTTCCAGCAGATAACGCGTGCCACCGTCCACACTGGCCTCGGGATCGGTGCGGTCCTCGACGCCGAGACCGGCCGCCGTGTTCCGGGTCAGCATCATCAAGCCGCGTACCCCGGTCGGCGAGACGGCGTCCGGGTCCCAGTGTGATTCCTGATAGGCCACCGCAGCGATGAACCGCCAGTCCAGACCGTACTGCGCGCCGATGCGTTCGAACAGGGCGCGGAAACGGTCCAGACGCTCTTCCACGCGGGCGTTAAAGGTCAGGGTGTCCACCAGGTTGTGGGTTTCCAGGTGCCCCAGGTAACGGTCGATCTTCAGTTCCAGATCACGGTTGGCGCGCAGGCGCTCGAGATAGTCGCTCGCGGCATCGATCAGGCTGTGGTCGAAGCCGGCGGGGAACAACCATGACACAGTGGCCTTGTGTTCGAACTCGTGGGCGGTGCGCAACTCCGGGTGCAGGCGGCGCAGACGCCCGAACTCCAGCGAATTCATCAGGGCGTAGTCGATCGCGCCGGAGGCCAGTGCCTGGCGCAGCGACTCGGTGGTTCCGAGAGGGACCAGTTCCACTCGGGGCGGCGTGTCCGGGGCTGCTGATGGTTCGGTGGTGTCCGGCGCGGCCGCCAGTGCCTGACGCAGGGGGTCGGGCAGGGGTGCCTGGGCGGTCAGGCCGAGCCGGGTACCCATGGGCAGGTCGTGAAGGCTTTGCAGCGTGGTGCTGGTTTCGTTGTCGCGCGAGAAAACAAGCACCTGCTGGATGGTCAGGATCTCCGGCCCCCGTTCGATCGCGGGATCGCCCGGATCCACCAGCAGGCCAGCGGCGAGATCCACGCGTTGTTTGCGCAGACGTCGGAGGGCCTCGGCGGCAGTCTCCACGCGCTTGACCCGGATGCGTGTACCCAGTTCCCGGGCAAAGCCGTGCAGCAGGTCCTGCTCCAGCTGGTGGTAGTCGTTGGTCGTGGTCATCTCGGAACGTCCCAGCGGGGTCTCGACCAGCACCACTCGCAGTTCCTCGCGGAAGTCGAGTTGCTGCAGAGCGGAGGGGGGCTGGAACCAGACCCGTAGTCCGATCATCACCAGCAGGACGATGAACACGCCCAGTTCGATCTGGCGCCAGGTGGAACTGGGGGGGCGAAGGCGGGGCGACGGGGTCATGGCCCGATCATACTCAAAAGGCCGGCCCGACCGCCCTGCGCATCAGCGCCAGTTCAGCACCAGACCCTGGTCGCGGAGGATCTTCAGCGCAGGGTCGACGCAGGTGTCCACGAATGCCGCACGGCGCGGATTGTTCCGTGCCAGGCGCTGGTAGTCCGGACCCACCGGCAGCCCGGCAAGCTGATAGATATCCGCGGTCGGATAGTAGAAGGCGCGTACGAACTGCCGGAACACGCGCCGCATCAGGGGGCGATAGGTCAGTTTTTGCCAGGTCGGCAGGTTGTCCAGGCAGCCTTCCAGCGTGTCGCGGGCATGTGCCATGTGACGCGCCTCGTCGATCATGTGCGTGGTGACGATGTCGTGCACGGTCGGGCTGATTTCGGCGCGGCGTTGATGGATCAGGCGGTTCATTCGATCCGGGACCTCCTCGCCGATCATGACGGCAATCCAGAAGATCGAGGATTCGAAGGGCGAGAAGCGCCCCACCAGCGTGGCCATTTTCGGTTTGGGGAACCGCTGTTCCGGCAGCGGCAGCCCGCTGCGGCGCATGAACTCGATGAACATGAGGCTGTGGCCGGCTTCTTCGCGCAGCTCGTGCAGGCGGTAGTTCAGGCGGTCCAGCCGGCCCGTCGAATGCATGGAAATCCGCGCGATGCGCTCCATGAACAGGCCTTCCAGCCACAGTGCGCCACTGATGAAATACAGGAATTCGTACTGTGAGAGGCGACGTTTCTGCTCGGGGCTCAGCGCCGTGTACTCCGGGGTGCCGAACAGCGAGATCGCTTCTTCCGGAATCCAGAAGTCTTCCCACGACAGCGCGTCCCAGCGAATCCGCGTCAGCGGATCCTGGTACGGCGAGCTGTTGCGGCTCAGATGATCGAGCAGCTCCTGGGAAGCATTCATCGTTGGCGTGCCGGACCGATGGCGGATAACGGCCGGAATCATACCGACTCTGGCGCCCGGGACCAACGCCAACCCGTTGCAATCTGCGGTTGCTGCCCCATGATGGAGGGCATGAACACGTCCCATACCCGTTATCGCATCCATTTTCTCAATCACGGGAAGGTCTACGAGATCTACGCCCGCGAGGTCTACCAGGACGACCTGTATGGTTTTGTGACGGTCGAAGGGCTGTTGTTTGGCGAGCGCTCACAGGTGGTGGTGGACCCGTCCGAAGAACGTCTGCGTAATGAATTCGAAGGGGTGGCGCGGTTCCACGTGCCGATGCATGCACTGATCCGCATCGACGAGGTGGCCGCCGTGGGAACCCCGCGCATCCATGATGGTGGCGGGGACTCCGGTAACGTGCACACCTTTCCCGGGTTGCCCGGGCGCGGTCCGACCCGGCCATCCGGCGATTGATCCGGTCCGCGGGTATCCGGTGACGCCGGAACGGCCGCGGCGGCCGTGGTGTGTGTTCAGAACAGGCCGCAGGCGGGTCCGGTGCGCGCCGGGCGTACGTTGCGGATGTCCGGGTGGGCGCGCAGTTCATCCACCATTTCGCTGTACAGGCCGTCGGGGACGTCGCGTGCAAAGGTGATCTCAACGGTGCCGTTGCGGCGCATGTTGTAGGCCGTGAAGGCGTCGGCTTCGTAGTCGAACAGGATCTGGGAGAGCGCATCCTCGGAAGCCAGCGCTGCGGGCGTGTTCGCCTGGGAGGTGGTCGCACAGCCGCTGCTGGCGAACGGCAGCACGGTCAGAATCAGCACGGCAATATACAAGCGATGGTTCATGGCAGGGCCTCCCGGCCGGGTGGGATATCAATGTGATTCAGGGGCCTGGCTTGCCGTGGCACTTGGCGTGCAGCGGTAGGCACAGATATTTGCCTCCAGTTTAGACCAGGGCTTGCAAGGTTGTGTGAGACCGGGGTTTCAGAGACTGGATGTTTCGGGATCAGTGCAGGGGGGGCACGTGATCAAGCGACAAGCGTGGGCGGACGCAATGCATGGAACGTCCGGGCTACCCGGGGCTCTCCGGTAAGGTGTCGTTCGCCAGTGGTGGCGGCCGCTCCGCGTAGTCGGTGCCGGGTCTTTTCCCGCCAGTTTTCGGCCAGGGCCGTGCAGTCGGCCAGCCGCTGCAGATGGCGACGGTGGGGGTGGCGATCGACGGCCGCCATTGCATCCGCGATGCTGAGACGGTCGGGCTGGCGTTCCTGGGGCTCGATAGTGTCGCCTGCGGTCAGGTGGCCGGGCCCCGGTACGCGATAGCACCAGCCGCAGCAGCCAGGTCTCCTGGACTTCCTGCGCCAGACCGTGGAGGTCGAAGCGGGCATCGAGCTTCCAGCAAGGGGTGCGGGGCTGGCTGACCTGCACTCGGGCGGTACCGATGTGGTCGATGTCCCCGATGTCGCCGATGTGGACGTTGTGCTCGTCCATGCCGTGGCAGGTCAGGTTCTCGCCGAAGCCGGCCGGCGCGAAGCGGGCGGCACGCTCGGGGTATTGTCTGCGCCAGCCCGGGTAGTGGTCCACGCTGTAGTGGAGCAATGCGCGTTCCGGGCCCCGTGGTTTTTCGGGTCCGCCTGTTCGTCACCGGCCAGGCCGAGCGGGCCCAGAGCCACCGCAGCGTGCAGCGGGGATTTGTGAATGACGCTGGCGAGCCCCTTTGCGAAGGCTGCAGTCACGCGGCCGGCGTAGACGCCGGGCAGGCGGGGGTGGCTCATGCCGTTGGGTCCTGGACTGATCAGGTTCGACCCTATAACAGCCCGCTTGCGCGCGCATTGCATCAGCGCCCGGCCAGATAGAGCAGACGGGCGACGAAGGCGACACCGAGGATGATCCAGCCGATGGGGTAGGGCAGTACGCCGGAGAAGAAAGCGGTCAGGCTGGCGACGAGCAGGGCGCCAATGACAAGCAGGGGGATGTCCATGCCTTTGAGAGCGTGCCCGGCGGTGGATGTTCCGCAAACCTCGTGCAGCCCAACAGCCCCGGATGCAGCGCCATAATGTGGAACACGCCTATGCTGTTCATGGCATCCGGGAGCGTGGGCCCGCAAGGAGTGACTGCATGTTCAAGACTGTCCTGATCCTTGGCCATATTCGCGGGATTCGTATCCAGCTCCACATTAGCTGGGTATTCATCCTGATCCTGCTGGTGGCCAGTATGAGCACGGGCCTTCATCACCAGTATCCGGATTGGAGCCTGGCCGTGGCGGGCGTCACCGCGGTGGTGACGGCCCTGCTGTTCTTTGCGTCCATTCTGGCCCATGAACTGGGACACAGCCTTGTGGCGCTGCGGCGCGGGGTGCCGGTGGAGTCCATTACGCTGTTCATCTTTGGCGGTGTGGCGCAGATGGAACGGGACCCGGAGCGGGCCGAGGACGAGTTCTGGATCGCCATTGCCGGGCCGGCGGTGAGCGTGGTACTGGCGCTGGGTTTCGCCGCGCTGGCGCAGGCTACTGCGGGCTGGTTCGAGCCGATCCCGGTGGCCCTGGGCTGGCTTGCGCTGATCAACCTGATCGTGGCGATATTCAATCTGATCCCCGGGTTCCCGCTGGATGGGGGGCGGGTGTTCCGGGCGGTGGTCTGGAAGCTCACGGGCAACCCGCGTCGGGCGATCGAGGCAGCCGTGTGGGGTGGGCGTATTGTGGCGTTCCTGCTGTTCGGCGTCGCCTTCTGGAATCTGGTGGTGATCGGGAATCTGGTCGGCGGGCTGTGGATCATGCTGATTGCGTGGTTCCTGCTGACCATGGCCGAGGGCCAGGGCCGGATGTTCGATATGCGGGAACGTCTGGCGGATGTGCGTGCACGGGACCTGGCCAGCCCGGACCCGCCCTGCGTGCGCCCGGAGACCTCCATCGACGCCTGGATCCAGCGCGATGTGCTGCCGGGCGGGCGGCGTGCCTTTCTGGTAGGCACGCCGGAACGGGTGCGGGGCCTGGTGAGCCTCAGTGACAGTGGCAAGCTGCCGCGCGAGCAGTGGGCCACGCGTCGGGTCGACGAGATCATGACCCCGGCGGAGTCGCTGAGCTGGGTGGCGCCGGATACCAGGGCGGAGGAGGTCCTGCGCGTGATGGGTGAGCGCAACCTCAATCAGATCCCGGTGATGGAGGCCTCCGGGCGGGCGATTGGCTGGATCGACCGTCAGCAATTGCTGCGGACCATCGAGATGCACATGGAGCTGCAGCGGCAGTAGCCGGGCCGTTCGGCTGTGCAGCGATGCGGTCATGGACGCACGGAAACCGTTCCGGTTTGCGTGGACGGGGTCAGTCGGTGGCGGGGCGGTTGCGCCACTGGTCGAGGATGTCGAGGATGGGGGCGATGGCCGGGGGCTCGTCCGTCAGCGGGCCGGGCACCAGCAGGCCGCGGTGCGAGCCCTCCACGAGCAGCGGTTCCGGGTGATCGTCCAGGGTCAGCGAGTCCACGGGGACCACGCCATCGCCCAGCACCTCATCGGTTTGTTCCCACCATTCGTGGATACGCCCGGCGACGGCTTCAATGTCGACCTGTTCGTCCAGGAAGGCAAGGCTGTCGCGCATTGCCGGGGTCGGTTCCGGCAGCCGGCCACCGATGATGCGGACCGGGATGGTCTCCGGCCAGGGGCGGGCATTGAGATCGGCGAGGAAGGCGCTGTCCGGGCGCAAGTCGATCTTGGCGGCGCCGGTGCCGTCGCGCAGGCCGGCGAACAGCGAAAAGCGCTGCTCCTGAATGTCGGCCAGCCATTCGCGCACCTCCAGCCATACCCGCAGGCGGGCCCACTCGGAGCCCTGGTTGGGCGTGGCGACCAGGATGACGCCTTCCACCGCCGGCTGGGGCGCCCTGGCCTCGGCGTCCACCGGCTGGTGGTGGCGGGTCACGAAATCGCGGATCACCAGCCCGCCCATGCTGTGCCCGATCAGGATGACGGGGTGGTCCTCCGGAAGTTGTCCCCAGTATTCCGCGAGCAGGTCCGCGCTGCGGTCGATGGCCTGGTCGTTGGGATAGCGAAACTCCCAGGCATTGATTCCGGCATCATCCAGTGCAGGTGCCAGGGCGTCCCATATGTTGCCCGGTTCGTCCAGGCCGTGCAGCAGCAGGACCGCTGGTGGGGCGTCTTCGGCAAGGACCTCCGACCGTGGCACGAAGCCCTCCAGTTCGTCCGGGAGCTGCATGTGTTCCGGGAACCACTCCTGCAGTCGGTCCTGCACCTCGAGGCGCAGTTCGCGCTCCTGCTCGGGACTTTTTTCCGTCCAGCTCACCCAGGCGACCAGGGCCACTAGCGGCAGACCCAGGAGCAGGCCCGCGCGGATCCAGCGCCGGCGGCGGGAGGCGGATGATCGGCTGTCGGTCATAGCATTACCATCGGCGATGTGACCGCCGCCGACAAGGGGGCGCGTGGCTTGCGATGAACCCCCATGCGACATGAATATCGGACGACATGAATCATGAGTTTCCAAGGAGCATGGCGATGCGTCATCTGGTGGTAGTCCCCTGGTTGCTGATGCTTGCCCTGTTGAGTGGCTGTGCCGGGCTGGACGTGCGTGACCTGGGGCTGGGCGGCAGCGGTGAGGAGGCCCGAGCCGAGCAGGCTATCCGCGAGGCCCTGAGGATCGGGGCCGAGCGCACGGTGGAGCGAACCGGGCGCGAGGATGGCTACCGGGGCAATGACCTTATTCGCATCGGTCTGCCGCAGGAACTGGAATCGGTCGGGGACACCTTGCGGCGTGTGGGTCTCGCGCGCCAGGTGGATGACCTCGAGCGGCGGATGAACCGGGCCGCCGAAGAGGCCGCACGCGAGGCCGTGCCGGTCTTTGTCAGCGCGATCCGCGACATGCGGCCGGATGATGTATACGGCGTGTTGCGGGGCCCGGATGACGCCGCCACGCAGTACCTGCGCGGGGCCTCGGAGGCGACTTTGCGCGAACGCTATGCGCCGATCGTGCGCGAACAGATGCAGCGCGCCGAGATCGAGCGTGTGTACCAGCCACTGCGTGAGGCGGCGGGGCGTATCCCGGGCCTGTCCGCGCTGGATGTGGACCTGGATCGCTATGTCACCGATCGCGCCCTGGACGGGCTGTTCACGATTCTTGCGGAGGAGGAGCAGCGCATCCGTGAGGACCCGGCGGCGCGCACGACCCGCCTCCTGCGCGAGCACTTCGGCCGTCAGGGCAATTCGGAGTCAGTGGCATGGCCCGGGCTACTCGTCACAGACGCGCGATGATCACCCGGTCCCGACGGGATCCTGAGCCTTGACGGGTCGCCGTCCGCCGCGCCCCGGGTTTGCGTTTGTCATAATGGCTCGGTCATGAGTGAACCCGAGTCCAATCCGACTGATCCTGCCGATACCCAGCGGGCGTCGAACGGCCCGCCTGCTGCCGAGTCGGAGGCATGCGAGTGGGGCACCTGCTCGGCGGAACCCTACTGGCTGGAGGTGGCCGAGTCCGTGCGCTCGGGGCCGGATGCGGCCACGGACGAAGCGGCTGACTGAATCTCCCGCACCACCGCCAGTGCCCGGCGCCGGCTGAAGTCGTGAATCTTCCAGTGTTCGGGGCTCCAGCCGACCAGGAAGCGGTAGAAGTCGGCCTGCGCCACGGGGAACAGCGTGCGCCATTCGTGTTCCACGGGCGTGGCCTCGGCGCCCCGTCCGGCCTGTTGCAGTGCCGTGCGCAGGGCGTCGAAATAGGCATCCAGCAGCTCGTCCTCCCAGTCCTCCTGTTCCCGTTCGCTCAGCGCGCTGCCGAGGAAGTAGGCCACGTCGCGCATCCCGCAGCCGCCCCCGGCATACTGGAAGTCGAGTGCGGCGACAGCGCGCCCGTCCGCAGCGAAACAGAAATTGGCGACCTTGGCATCCCCGTGGACGATGCTGCGATAGCGAGCACCTCGCAGGGCCGCGTCCAGGGCGCTGGCGCTGGCGCGAATGGCCGGGTCCGCGATCGCGGCCCACTCGTCCGGGCGGGTGGCCAGATGCCAGTAGCTGCCTTCGGGCCACAGCCCCTCTGGCACCACGCCAAGAAAGCGGGCATGGAAGCGGGCCAGCCAGACCAGGCACAGCCGTGCCTGGTCACGGTCCAGGCGCGTCTTGCGCAGGGGATAACCGGCCGCATCCAGATCCTCCAGCACGATGCGGTGCTGTGTCCCCTCGGTGTCGATGGCGAGACAGCGTGGCATCCGGCAGTGCGGATCGTCAGGCGCGGCCCATACGCGGTACCAGGTCATCTCGACCGCGTAGGAGCTCACCTTGCGCTGGTGCGAGCGGTCGTTGTTCCAGCCGCGCGGGTGGTCCTGCCGCGTCGGGAACACCACGTGCTTGAGGATGGCGCTGGCAGCGCGAGCGCCTTCGAGGCGGTAGCGCACGATCTCGCCGTAGCCGCTCCACAACGTCTGCAGGACCGTCTCTCGGCGGGCTGCACGGGCCCCGGTGGCCTGGCGCACAAGTTCACTTGCATCCATGGTCTGATCGTTTCCCGGGAGCCTGTCGGATTTGGGGTGGATTGGCTGTGTGCGCAGGAGCGTGGCCCCCTGTTCCGCTCTCTCGCACTCGGGCCCTGCGCTCGCGACGACCGCCAAAGCCCGACAGGCTACTGGCGTTGGTCCACGGCGCGGCAGCTCCAGAATACGCCAGCCATCTCGAGCATCGCGGCATCATCTCGGGTCCAGAACGCGATCTCGCCGCCGGGACTGGCGTAGCGCGCGCCGTAGGCCACGTCGGTGGCCTGTAGCCGCGCCCGCGCCCCGTTGAGGGTGAGCTCCAGGTGCTCGCCCTCAATGCTCGCCGCCAGTTCGTGGCCATGGGCGCAGGTGTACGTGATCTCGTGTGGTGCTTCACCCGAGTGAGGGAATGCACTGCAGCCCGCCGCCAACAGGGCGCCGGTCAGAAAGAGGATGCCTGTTCGCACATGGGTTCTCCAGGGAGGGCGGGTCGACTTGCACGCACGCAAAAGCGAATCTTGATCAGAAGCGACGTTCCGCCCGTCTCGGGGGTTGCGCCCGGGCCGGCACCTGTCCACCACCATGGCCCATTGGGACAGCCCCCTTGAGGGGATTCGCGGAGCCCATCCCGTGCTGCACCCCGGAGAGTGGCGGGCTCTCGTGGCGAATCAATCATCAAGAAGCGAATCAAGCGCGAGTGTTGCCGTAATTCCGATTGGTGTAGTGCATTCATGCGCGCGTGTACATGAATCCGTGTCGCCCGAGGGGCCTTGCGGCGATCGCGGGTGGACCTGCGGCCTCCGGCGACTGACGGCTGCCATCGGGACTCGCCGGGGCGGTCTATCCTTGAAAATGGGCACCATCAGGGCCCTGCAGGCAGGGCCGGTGGCCCGGGAGGACGGGTGATGCATCAACAATCCAACAGGCCGAACGCGCCGGCCCGGGAACGTCCCGCACCGGCTGGAGAGGCGGACCAGGGGGTGGCACCGGCAAGCCGCCTCAGCATGCACGCGAACGTGACGGTCTGGTGTGACTGTTGTTCCTGCGAGGCGGAACCGTACTGGGCCGAGCAGGCCGCCGCGCTGGGCATCGAACTGGACCCGGGCGATCACGGCGAACCCTGACGCAGCCGGGCGTTCTGGCTCAGTCGCAGCGTCCCACCGAATCGTGTGCACAGCGGCGGCCATCGACCCAAATGCTGTGGCGCAGCCGTGCGCCATCCAGGCGGGCATTGTTCAGATTGGCGCCGCTCAGGTTGGCATGGGACAGATCGGCGCCATCCAGGCGGGCTCCGGCCAGGTCGGCCCGGGTCAGATCGGCGCCGGTCAGGTTGGTGGCGTCGAGGGCGGCCTGTTGCAGTCCCGCCAGGGAGAGGTCGACAAAGCGCAGATCGGCGGTAGACAGGCGTGCGCCCCGAAGCCGGGCCCTGGTCAGCCGGGCACTGTGGAGCGAGGCCCCGCTGAGATCGACCCCCCGAAGATCGGCACCGCTTTGATCGCAGTAGTTCCAGTTGACCCCCGGGCTTGCGGGCTGGGTGCAGTCGGGTACCGCGCCAGGTTCGAACTGCAGGGCAGAGCTGATCAGAAGAAGGGCCGCCAGGCTCACGACCACGCCGCTGGCCAGCCACGGCTGCGGGCCACGCAGCCAGCGGTTTCCACTGGTGGCGGGACGATCCAGTATATTGCGCCACTGCTGGCGGTGACTCAGGGTTCTGGCGGCTTCGGGACAGCGGCGGTCGCCCTTGCGGCGCTCCAGGATCTCCGCCGGTGGCTCGCCATGGCGACGTTCGCGCAGGCGCTCGTCTTCGCGCAGGCGTGCCTGTTCCAGACGCTTGCGGCCCTCCGAGGTATGCGCGTGCCGCAGTTCCTCCGGGATCAGATGAGGACACTGATTGAGACGCCACCAGGTCTCCCGGTCGTGGCTGACGTGGTCATCCGGGTGCAGTCGGCCGAGGATCAGGAACCGGCCGATCGTGGCCTCGGGGAAGGGGCCGCAGACCCGACCGTCCCGCTGGGTGAACCACAGCGTGGGGCGCATGCCGGGGTCATCCGGGGGGCGCTGCTCGGAGGTGGCTGGGGGCTGGACGGCGTCGCGGTTCACGGCTCTCGCATCTGGTGTACTGGCTTCGTGTCCTTGCGGCGGATGCCCGGAGTATAGGCCAGGTCCACGTCGTCCCATCACCCCGTTTGCGGGCATCCTCCGCGGCTGGCCGCATCGGGCCACGGGATTTTATGGATCGTCGACTCCCCACGTGGCGAGTTGCTCGCGCAGCTCGTTGGCGACCGGTTGCGCCTGGTCCATGATTTCTTCGATGCGGTTGAAATGCAGCAGGCGAACCCCTTCGGTAGCGGGCACCAGGTACAAATCGGGCGGGTCGTGTCGCTTCATCTGGCGAATGATGGACCCCTGCATGATGCTGAAGCTCTCGAACAGAAGGTCGGTGATGCCGAGATCGTCGGTATCGTTGGGTTCCCCCTGGCCGGATACATCAACGGCGATTACGTAGTCGTAGTGGCCCTGCAACAAGTCGTAGGGCAGCGGGTTCGAAGCGCCACCGTCGATCAGGTACCGATCGTCGCGTTGCACGGGCGCAAACAGCCCGGGGACCGCCATGCTGGCCTCGATGGCTTCGAATAAATCGCCTTCGTCCATGACCACACTCTCGCCGGTGCGGAAGTCGGTGGCGACTACGGCAAGGGGGATACGCAGGTCGTCGAAGTCGCGGGCCTCGGTGTGTTCGCTCAGAAAGCGCAGAAATTCGCTGGAGTCCAGCAGGGCGTCGTGTCCCAAACGCAGCGGGATCAGGTCGCGCAGTCGCAGGCTGGAACGTGCCAGCCCGGTCAGCGCGTCCAGTTCCGAACCGGCGAAGTCGTCGAACAGGTCAAGGATCGCGTCGGCATCGAGACCGGCGGCGTAAAGGGCGCCGATGACCGCACCGATGCTGGTGCCGGTAATACGGTCCGGCGTTGTCCCCAGCTCGTCGAAGATCTCCAGGATGGCGATATGCGCCAGGCCGCTCGCCCCGCCGGAACCCAGCGCCAGGCCGAGGGTCGGCGCATCGCGGTCGCTTGTCTCCGCCGCCAGTGAGGCCGGTGTGGCACCGAGGATGAGCAGCAGGGCTGGAACGGACAGAACTTTCATCGACTCGCCGATTACGGGGGAATATGGGCTAATGTACACGCTCGCGCGCACGGCGTTGCGGCTCGCCTGTAGCAGAGTCACCGCGCGGCGGTTACCGCGCATGAAACGCGCGCAAAACGACTCGAGCGCGAGCATGTATCTGGATCCGCGATTGGGGGCATGCTGCTACCCTGCTACGGGGTACAGCCGGGAGCAAGCACGTTGAGACAACAGGGTACGACGCTGGGCGCGGGCAGGCTCCCGCAGGGTTTCAAGTGGGGGTATCTGGTCTTCGTACTGGTCCTGGTGCCGGTGTATGCGGCGGTGCACGGCTGGTTCAACTTTCTGTGGTTTTCCAACGTGGCGCTGCTGGGCGGGCTGCTTGCAAGCTGGCTGGAGAGCCGCCGTATCGCCAGCATGATGCTGGTGGCGGTGGTGCTGCTGGAACTGGGCTGGGTGCTGGACTTCCTGCTGAGCATGGTGGTGTGGGGCTGGGCACCGCTGGGGATTGTGCATTACATGTTCAACCCTGATATCCCGCTGTTCGTGCGGCTGTTGTCGCTTTACCACCTGCCGCTTCCGTTTGTGCTGATCTGGCTGGTCTGGCGCCTTGGGTATGATCCGAGTGCCTGGCGCTACATGCTGTTGCTGGGTTGGGGCATCCTGCTGCTGACCTACTGGCTTGCGGATGCCGATAACAATGTGAACTGGGTGCTGGGGCCCGGCGGGCAGGTGCAGGAATGGATGCACCCGCTGGCGTGGCTGGCCGTGGTGATGGCCGTGTGCATGGCGGTTTGGTGGCTGACGCACCGGCTGGTGGGCGGGCTCCTGTTACGTCTCCGCCGGCCCTGATGTGCCAGGCCTGTGCCGCTCTCACGGTAGACTCCGGGTAATGGCGGTACCCATCGGGCTGCGACAAGGAGTCCGGATTGAGTTGCAGCCTTCTTTGTCCGTACAAAGGTGTACCAGAAGCGGCTGTGCAGCGTGGGGTCCCGAAAGCCAGCGTGGCTTTATTCGGCTTCTTGCGAGGTTGTTATGAGTGAAGTTCTGCATGTTGTCTGTCCGCATTGTGATGCGGTGAACCGGATTCCCGCCGCGCGTATGGAAGGCGGGCCGCGGTGTGGCCAGTGCCACCAGCCGCTGTTTGCGGCTGCGCCGGTGGTCCTGACCGCGGCCAATTTCCGTCGCCATCTGGAGCGCAGCGATATCCCTTTGCTGGTGGATTTCTGGGCGCCGTGGTGTGGCCCCTGCAAGATGATGGCCCCCCAGTTCCAGCAGGCGGCCGCCGAACTGGAGCCGGCACTGCGCCTGGCCAAGGTGGACACCGAGGCGGAACCGGTCCTGGGGCAGCAGTTCGCGGTTCGCAGCATTCCGACCCTGGTGCTGTTTCGCGGCGGGCGTGAGGTGGCGCGCCAGGCCGGTGCGATGGGTGCGGCCGACATCGTGCGCTGGGTGCGGGCGCACGGCTAGGAGCCTGTCGGATTCGGGACGGATCTCCTGCCTTGCGCTCGCGACGAGCGCCCACATCCGACCGACTCCCGGGCGGCCCGCGTCTGCCGGTCGCGATGGGGTGAAGGGGCCCGGTGTTCGCCCCGGACTACAGGCGGCGCCAGGCCTCGTGACCGCAGCTCATGCAGAGGTACTGGGCCTCATAGCGCCCCGGTTCAGCGGCACGCTCGCGGATCGTGCCGTCCTGGAAGGTGAAGCTGCGCAGGGTGCAGCGTGGGCACTTCTCGATCGGGTCGCGCGGGGCTTGTGGCTCCCCGGCGCCGCGCGCGTCTGCGTGCCCCTCGGGGCCGGCGGCGGCCTCCAGCGCCTGATTCAGTTCGCGCGTCAGTTCGGCCGCGAGCCGATGCGCCGCAGCGGCCTGGTCGTCTCTGGCCAGCGCCTCCAGGCTGGCCAGGCGGTTGCGGATGCTCCGCAGTCGGGCTGCGAGTTCGCTCATGCGTTTCTCCTGAATCGCTGTCCTGCCAGCATAGCCCGTTCCTGTGCGTTGCGGCATGGGGGCCGGTGCACACTACTGAATCGATCCCCGGCAGCTGGATGTCGCGCGGGGCGGCCCAGCGTTCACCCAGCAGCCGGGTGGGCGGCATTGGTCGGGCCAATGTGGTGACGCCCGGCATGGGGCGCCGGGCGCTCGCGAAGGCGTGCTGGCCCGGTGTTTAAGAGCGGGGCATGGTCGGTATCGGTACGCTGCACGGGACGACGGGCGTTCCGTGGTGCGCTTCGGATCTACGAAAGGGAAGCCGCTGCAGCCGGTCCGGACAAGCGGGGCACGTGCCGCTGGGGCGCGGCCGTTGTCCCGGCTGGCTTGAACCCGCTCCCTGAGGGATTTTGGGGCGGGCCTACTCGGCCGCCGCTTCGCGGGTCGGGCGTTCGCGCAGATCGGCGCTGCGGATGCCTTCGCGCTCCAGTACGGTGACTACCGGGCTGGAGTCGGTGTCCTCGCTGGCGAGCTGGTCGCCTTCCATCCAGGGCGGTGGCAGCTGCGGTCGCATGTCCTGTACCTGGGCGAAATTCGGCACTTCAACCTTGGAAAAAAGTTCCATGGCGGACTCCTGCGCTACAGGGTTCTGCAGGGTCAGCACGATGCCTGTGGCGAGCATCAGCAGGGAGAACTGAAAACGCTGGTCACTGTAGGTGGAACGGGCACGCAGCAGGTTGAACATCGGGATTCTCACGAGAGTCTGTTCTGAGAAGGACCTTACGCCGGAGCAGGGGTTCCATCAAGCGGGCCTGCGGGATGTCGGGCCTTTGGCCATGTGCTACCGATTTCCATGGTGGCAGGTCGGGATGACCGTATCCATGTGGTGACCGCGGGCCCGTGTCGGGGCTCCGCGACCGGATGCGGGTTACCCCGGCTTGATACGGTGATGTAACGGTCACGCGCGGGTGGCGGCGGACTTCCGGCGCGCGTGCTGGCGCGGATCGGTACACTCGATACAGGTGTCGATGGAGGAGACGGATATTGGCCGGCAGGCTCGAGAACCAGACAGCCCGCAAGATTCTGCGCGGCCTGCAGTCGCACTATCCGGTGTTCTACCTGCTTGGTTGGGACGAGGACCGGATGGAACGTTTGCTGCGGTCCGTGGCGCGCTCGTACTACGGTGAGGACGGGCACTTGCGGGTCTGGTCGGCCAGCCACGGGTTTGGCGCCGACGATGACCCGGCAGCGCCGACCGCCGACCCGTTGGCGGCGGTGGCCCGGGTATCAGCAGGTCCGGACGCGGAGCCGCGCATGGTGTTGCTCAAGGATCTGCCCACCTGGTTCGATGCAAACCCTGCGCTGGTACGCGGGGTCCGCGACCTCTACTACCGGTTGAAGGGCGGCCGCACGGTGGTGTTTCTCAGTTGCCCGCTGTTGAAACTGCCGGAGATCCTGAAGAAAGAGGTCTTTCTGGTCGAGATGGATCTGCCCACCGAAAGCGAGGTGCTGGAACAGCTTGCGGTCACCCGGGGTGCGCAGGAGATCCCGCGTGACCAGTTATTCCGCGTGGCTGCGGGGATGCGCGGGCTGTCGCTGAACGAGGTCGGGCATCTGAGTGCCCGTCTGTTCCGGGGCAAGCCAATGCCCGAGGCCGAGATGCTGGCCGCGGTTCAGGAGGAGAAGGGGCAGATTCTGCGCAAGGAGAGCTGCCTGGAGCTCTATCCGCCGCAGCCGTCGCTGGATCAGATCGGGGGGCTGGAAAACCTGAAGGAGTGGGTGCGCACCCGGGCCGACCTGTTCAGCGAGAAGGCCTGGCGTGACAAGGTGCCACTCCCCGCTGGCGTGCTGTTCATGGGCGTGAGCGGCTGTGGCAAGAGTATGGCGGCCAAGGCCATCGCCACCGCCTGGAACCTGCCGCTGGTGCGGCTGGATATGAGTCTGGTGCTGTCCGGCAGCTTCGGTACGCCGGAATACGCCTTCGCACGGGCCACTCGGATCGCGGAAGAGATCGCACCGATGGTGCTGTGGGTGGACGAGCTGGAAAATGCATTCGGCTTTGACAGTCATGCTGCAGGCAGCGCGGGCAATGTGAATATCTTTTCCAGCTTTCTGACCTGGCTGCAGGAGAAATCGCCACGGGTGTTCGTGGCGGCGACGGCGAACCGTATCCAGCAGCTCCCGGCCGAGTTGATGCGCAAGGGCCGGTTTGACCAGCTGTTCTTCCTCGATCTGCCCAATGTGGACGAGCGCAAGGAGATCCTGCGCATTCATGTGCTGCGCCACGGAGGCCACCTCGAGGATTTCAACCTGAACTACATGGCGGCGAGCACGGAGGGCTGGAGCGGAGCGGAGATCGAGCAGGCCGTGAAATCGGCGCGTATCGACGCCTATCGCGAGGATCGGACCTTCAATCAGCGCGACGTGATCCGCAATGTGATCGATACCGTACCGCTGTCGCGGACCATGATGGAGCAGATCCGGGAGATCAAGAGCTGGGTGTTCCAGCGCGCCATCAATGCCTCGCGCCCGGAGTCCTCCGGGAAGGGGGATGCGGGGCCGCCGAAGGCGGCGGAGTGAGGCCCTGGCGCCGTTGCATCGGTTGCGGCGGCACACCTCCACCGGGTGCGTGGGTGTTACCGGCGTGCCTGCACCAGGCGGGGGCGACTGAATTCCCGCGGCCCGAGTGACCGCTCGCCGCATCCGTGCGTGGCTCCGTTATCCTGTAGATCACGTAAAGCGGGAGAGACCCATGCAGCCATTTCGATCGGTGAACGTACTGGGCGGACCACTGGAGGCCTGTGGACAGGACCCGGTGACCGGGTTCTACCGGGATGGCCACTGTGCCACCGGCTACGACGACCAGGGCATGCATACCGTCTGCGCGGAGCTCACGCGCGAGTTCCTGGACTTCTCCCTGGCGCGAGGGAACGACCTGATGACGCCGGTGCCGGCGTTCGGTTTCCCCGGGCTGGCGGCCGGGGACCGCTGGTGCCTGTGTGCGGCGCGCTGGCTGGAGGCCTACAAGGCCGGGGTGGCGCCGGGCGTCTTTCTGCGTGCCACCCACGAGGAGACCCTGGCGGTGATCCCGCTGGATATCCTGAAGGAACATGCCTGCGACCCCACGGATTAACAGGCGCCGGTGGGATAGCGGATGAACTTGCCCGTGCGCGGTATGCGCTGCATCGGGGTCTCAGCTGCCGGGGGCCTCGATGATGGCGTCCAAAGGGTTGTCTTGCGGTAACGCGCGCATACGGCCCTGGCGCAATTCCTGAGCCACGCCCTGCAGGCTGTAGCGGCGGGCATGGACGCCATCCAGCGACAGGAAGAAGAAGCGCCGGGTGGTCTCTCCGCGCCAGAGCAGTGCCAGACGCAACGGGTTCTCGCCGTCGTCGTCCGTGAATTCGAACCAGTCACCGATAGCCAGACTGATGGCCGCGAATACGTGATCATCGTCCCGGTCCTGGTGCAGGGTCGGGTCGTCGTCTTCGTAGCGGACCGATTCCCGCGTCTGCAGACGGGCGCGCGGGTCGAAACGCGGGGTGTCGTCCCCCGCACGCAGGCGGAACAGGTGGGCCTTGCCGAGATGTTGCACCAGATCGCGGATGCGGTCCTTGGGCAGTCCTGCGGCATGCGCATTTTCCCGGGTCTCGGCGACCAGCGGGTTGACCTCGGCGGCACTGGCCATGTTGCAGATATGGCGCACGACCTGGCGCAGCGATCGGTGCAGGGCTTCACCGACCTCGCCGGTGTTATGTTCCACTGCCAGTACGGTCTCCCAGGACTGGAAGATCTCCGTTGCCGCGGATTCCGGCAAGTCTGCACCGGTCTCCAGTGCTGCCAGTGCGAGGTTGCGTCGAGCCTGTTCGGCCCATTCCTCCGTATGCGGGAGGTCGATCTGGGTGATCTGGCGTTCGTGCCAGAGTGCATCCTCGGCCTCGACGCTTTCGAGAAACTCTTGCATCAGGGTGCTGGCGGCATCGCGGTCGATCTGGTCTGCCTGGTTGCGCAGCTGTTCGATCGACTGCCGGATGCGGTCCAGATAGCGTTCCACTGCCTCGTCGTCGGCACCGGTCTCCGGGTTAATACGGATGGCGACGTTGATCAGGCTGCCGATCCACAGGCGCAGGGGGTGCGAGCGGTCGCGAAAGAACCCGAGGTCGCGGATCACGGCAGTGGCCAGTGGGTACTGCATTTCGCTGATCAGCGCGCGTACGGCCGGATTGAAGCCGACCTCGCGGAAGATGTGATCGAACAGGCCCTGGAGCAGGTCGTGGATGAAGGGCGCCAATGCGGCACGTGGATCCGACTGGTCATCCGCTACCACGTAGGCGGTCATGGGGGTGGTGGTTTCTGTGGTGTCCGACCCGGTGGCGCGGAACAGGGGCGACTGCCGCATGTTCGAGGCCCATGCGGCCCACTGGGCCGGATCCGCTCCGGTATCCGGCATGTTCGCGGGTTCCTGCACCGAGACCGCGCGGGTGGCGGGTTGCCATGTCGCTGCGGCCGCGTCTTCGGGCGCATTGCCGGCGTTGTCCTGCTCCGTCGTCTGTGCGTGGGTGCCGGCCAGGTGTTTCCAGGAGGCATTCTGGCGCAGCGTCGCGACGGACTCCGGATCGGCCCGCGGCGTACTGACCAGTCCGCAGTGTTCGATGGCCTCGACGACGAGCGCCAGGGTAGGGGAGGCGGTCTTCTGCATGCAGTCCAGGTAGGCGCGCATCAGGTCCAGCGTCATCTCGCTCTTGCCGAAGTAGAGTTCGCCGATCTCGATCAGCCGTTCGTACCAGTGCAGAGGTGACCAGGGCGCCCAGTTTGCATGCTCGAAACGGTTTCTTTCCTGTGCGGCCCGGGTGAACACGAAATGCGAATAGCGATTGTTTTCGCGTATCGCGCCTTCCAGCTTGTGGCGCAGCGACCGCCGGGTGGACTGGTAGTCATCCAGGATTGCGAGCCCGTCATCCTGGTCGGCGAAGGCGATGCCGGAGAACTCGTATTGCGGGGGGTAGTCGTTGCTGCGGAAGTCCTCGGTCAGGTTGTCCCGGAAATCCCGCAGTGCACGCTTTTCGAACATGCCGAAGTCGGTTGCCCAAAGCATGGTGTTCTGGTTGGAAGTTCCCCAGGAACGACCGGCTTCCCATTCCGTACGCGTGGTCGTCAGGCAGCGTTCGAGGTGCGCCAGCACGCGAGGTACGATCATCTCCACTAATTGCTCGCGCTGCACGATCGACAACCCGGCCATGCCGGCCCATTGGCTCGAGGCCGCGAGGCCAGGAGTCGGACAACCGAGGGATGCGGCCCTGTCGCGTGACATACATGGCCTCCGGGGCTGGGTTGGGAGGTTTCGCTCTGGACTGCCCATGTTCCCCTACTACGCCGGGTTTTGCACGTGGGGTGGGGGCGGGCGTGTTAAGAAAAGACTAAGGAGACGCTGATTTAATCGCACGTCCGCGTTGGTGCCCCCTGTTTTCCGAGGCAAGGCGCGTCGTGCAGCGGGTAGTGGTTCTACCCGCAAGCGGCGCAACGCAGGCTCGGGGAACAGGGGCCACCAACCCCACAAGCTATTGAAAGCGGGGGCTCGGCCGCTTTTGCGCGGGAACGGTGTTGCGGTTCCCTTGTGCAGAATGACTGCACGGCAGTCACCGCGCCTTGTTCGCACGCAAAAGCGACTCGAGCGCGGACGTGCGATTAAATCAGCGTCTCCCTAATGCCCCTTAACAATAGTTCGCAGTATTATTGAGGCGCTCGCTTACACGGGCGATGGAGGCGATGATCTGGTCGGCGGTTTTGCGCCAGATGAACGGTCGGGGTTCATCGTTGTATGTCTCCAGGTATTCGCGGATGGAATCCTCGAGTTCCCGAGTGCTGCGATGCGAACCGCGTTTGATCCAGCGTTCCGAGATGAGCGCGAAGAAGCGTTCAACCAAGTTGATCCATGACGCCGAGGTGGGCGTGAAGTGCACATGGTAACGCGGCCGCGCAGCGAACCACGCACGCACTTTTTCGGTTTTGTGGGTGCCGTAGTTGTCCATGATGAGATGGACGTCGAGGTCGGCCGGAATTTGACGGTCGATCTCGTTGAGAAACGCCAGGAATTCCTTTGCGCGATGTCTTCTCTGGAGTTTGCCGATCACTTCGCCGGTGGCCACATCCAGTGCCGCGAACAAGGTCGTCGTGCCATGGCGCAGGTAGTCATGCGTGCGGGTCTCGGGATGGCCAAACGTTAACGGCAAGGCCGGTTGAGACCGGTTCAGGGCCTGAATCTGGCTCTTTTCATCGACGCACAGCACCAGTGCGCGATCCGGCGGCTGCATGTACAGCCCCACGATGTCGTGGACCTTG
>NZ_KB907121.1:20000-464636 GCF_000381825.1 Thioalkalivibrio sp. ALJT | reverse complement strand
GCACCCTCGCCGAGACCGAGGAGGCCCGCGACAGCGCCCGGGCCGAGGTGGCCGAACAGGCCGACCGGATCGCCGGCCTCGAGAGCGAACGTGACCGCCTCGACTCCGAACTGAGCGACGAGCGCGAGGCCCATGCGGCCACACAGGCCTCGCTCGAGGCAAGCGAGGCGGAGCGTCGGGAGCAGGAGGAGGTCCTGGCCAGCCGCGATGCGCGTATCCAGGAACTCACCCTGAAGCGCGACAACCTGAGCGAAGAGCGAGCCCGGCTGGAGGACGCACGTGACACGCTGCAACGGGAGCTGGCGCAGGTTCGCGACACCGCCGAGTCCAGGGCGGCGGAACTGGAGACCATGCAGAGCGGGAAGGAAGAACTCGCATTGGAACTGGCACAGGTGCGCGCGGTATTGCCTGCGGCGGAAGGCGGCACCCTGGACCTTGAGACCGCCGAGGCGGCGGCGGGAGAATCGGCCGCCGCACTCCTGGAGCGGATGAATTCGTTACGGCAGCGTGGCGGTGACCGCGCGACCCTCGAGGAGGAAGTCCAGCAGTTGCAGGAGGAGCTGCGCCACAACCAGCGGCTGGTGAGCCGTGTCGCCGGGGGCACGCTCTACGAGCTCCAGCCCGGGCAGAGCCTCGGGGATGTGGCCGCCCGTTTCTATCGCGATGCGAACCGCTGGCCCGCGATCTTCGAGGCCAATCGGCATGTCCTGGATAATCCGGACCAGGTCTATCCGGGCTTCACGCTCCTGCTCCCCTGAGGACACTGCGCCCCCGCGTCGAAACACCGACCGGGGGCGCAGCCGTTGGGCGGTGCGCCCATCACCACCCTCTCGTGCAGATACCACGATCGAGCGCCAGTGCTGCGATCGCTGCTCCCCGCCAGACATCCGTCGAGGAAGAACACATGCAGGAGTCCATCGTGGGCGTGGACCTGTCCGGCCCCGGGAGTGCCGGAAATACGTCCGTCGCCGTTTTCGCCCAACGGGGCGGGGCGCTCCGGCTGGAGGAGCTGCTTGCAAGCGCGGATGATCAGGCCATCCTGGATCGTGTGCCGGCCGCGGCCGTGGTGGGGCTGGACGCACCCCTGTCGTATTCCCCGACCGGGGGCAGCCGCGCGTCCGATCGCACTCTGCGGCGGCTGGCGGTGGAATGCGGCCTGCCGGCCGGGACCGTGATGGCGCCATCCGCGCCACGGATGGCCTATCTGACGCTGCGCGGTGTCGCGGTCAGCCGCATGCTTGGCTACGAGCGCCCGGATGCGCGCGTGGTAGAGGTGCACCCTGCCGTGGCGATGGCCATGGCAGGGGCCCCGGTCGACACATTGAAGGCGATGAAGCACACGTCGGCTGCGCGACGGGAGCTGCTGGCGTGGCTGGAACGGCAGGGGCTGAACGACGTGCGCAATCTTGCCGATGCCAGCGACCATTCAGTGGCGGCCTGCGCCGCGGCATTGGCCGCCTGGCAGTGGAGCCGCGACCGCTCCGCATGGCGCCATCCGGCGGAGCCAGCGCAACACCCGTTCGATTTCGCCTGCTGAGGGAAACACCGAGGGGCCGGCGATCAACACGTACAAGCGGGACCCGATCCACAACCAACGGAAACACCAATACACCGCGCGGAGGCCATGTCTCCGGGCGTTGATCGGTACGCGGAACCTGCTACAGAAAAATGGTGGCCGGGGACGGAATCGAACCGCCGACACGGGGATTTTCAATCCCCTGCTCTACCAACTGAGCTACCCGGCCATACTGCGGGGGGAACGTCCTGAGGACGAAGGGCGGTATTAAAGCGGGCCGGCGCCGCCACGTCAAGCATGCCGGGCCGGGCGCCGCTGAAAAAACCGGTTCAGGAGGCGTTCGGGTCGACGAAGCCTTCCGGTTTTTCCGAACCTTCGCCGAACAGGAACTTCTCCATTTCTTCCTCGAGGAACTTGCGGGCCTTGGGGTCCACCGGGGTCAGGCGGTATTCGTTGATCAGCATGGTCTGGTGGCTGAGCCAGGCCTGCCAGGCCTCCTTGGACACGTTCAGGTAGATCTTCTTGCCCATCTCGCCGGGGTAAGGCGGAAAATCGAGCCCATCGGCCTCTTTCCCGAGTTTCACGCAGTTAACGGTTCGAGCCATTGCCGGAATCCTTGTCGTGGTGCAGATAACGCTGGATGGGGGCCGGGATGCCGACCGCCCGTGATGTGCCGGGTTTATACCAAATCACCCTTTCGCCTTCCATGATCCCACACGCACCCGCAGGGAGGTCGAAGGGCCGGATACGCAGATCCAGACGGTAGTGGCTGAAGCCGTGCTGCAGGCCGTGCTCGCCGGCGGCAGGGGCCGCACTCGGCCACTGGCTCAGCACCCAGTCTTCCAGGGCACGGGGGCTTTCGGCCTCGGGCAGGCTGTAGAGACCACCCCAGATACCGTCCTGCTGGCGCTGGATCAGCGCAATCCCTTCGGGCGCGCGCAGGCAGGCGGCCCAGCGGGTGCGAGTGGGCAGCGCGCGGCGCGGGCGCGGCGACGGCAATGTGGCGGTCAGGCCCTCCCGGGCGGCGCGGCAGTCCGCGCGGACCGGGCAGGCCGTGCAGTCGGGGCGGCTGCGGGTGCACAGCAGGGCGCCCAGGTCCATGATCGCCTGGGTGTAGTCGGCGCAGCGGGTGGCAGGGGTGCGGGCCTCGGCCTCGACCCACAGTTCGCGCTGGACGGCCGGACTGCCAGGCCAGCCATGGATCGCGGCATGGCGTGCGAGCACGCGCTTGGCATTGCCGTCCAGGATCGCCTCGGGCACGTCTTGCGCCTGGGCGATAATGGCAGCGGCGGTGGAACGACCAACGCCGGGCAGTGCCTCGAGCTCCGCCCGCGTGGCGGGAAAGACCCCTCCGTGCTCCGCCACCACCTGTTGCGCGGCGCGGTGCAGGTTGCGCGCCCGGGCGTAGTAGCCAAGCCCCGACCATTGGTGCAACACGGCATCCTGCGGCGCAGCTGCAAGGCTTTGCACATCGGGGAACTGCTGCATGAAGCGGAGAAAATAGGGAACGACGGTCTCCACCCGCGTCTGCTGCAGCATGATTTCGGAGACCCAGACCCGGTAAGGCGTACGTGGGTGCTGCCATGGCAGGTCCTGGCGGCCATGGTGGTCGAACCAGGCGAGCAGCCGCGCGGCGAAGGTGTTCATGATGGGCGTGGCCCCGAGCGCGGCGGGCGCCCGGGGCGGCTGCGGATCAGCGAGAACGCAGCCGATCGAGAAGGCCTTCTGCCTCCTGGTCGATCCGCTCGCGCAGGCGGTCTTCTTCTTCGTCCGTGCGTTCACGGAGGCGCTCCTGCTCCTCGCGCACCCGCTCACGGGCCTCGTCCTCATGGCGCGCTCGCAGCGCGCCAGCGAGGTCGAGACGGAAGCTGGGGTCGTCGAAGGCCCCGCTGATCCGGATCGGCAGGTTCACCCCGCGCAGATCGTCGAGTTCGCGGCCACCCTGGCCCTCGAGGGTGCCGACCACGGTGGCGTTCACACGGTAGTCCAGGGCTTCGTCGTTCAGGTCGGCCTCGCCCTCGCCGCGCACCCGCAACAACGGGGAGCTGGCCGCCAGGTCATCGTTGTGAACGACACCGTCACGAATGGTGAAGCTGCCGGTCAGTTCGCTGAAATCAGTCTGGTTGGGCTCGTCTTCTTCCAGCCGCTCGCCGCGCAGCCGCGCCTCGGCACGGCGGATCACCCGGGCCACGTTGATACCACGCACCGCGCCGTCCTCGAAACGCATATTGCCGGACCCGTTCAACGCGGCCTTGAGCTGGCTCAACTGCACGCCGCGGGTGCGGATATCCAGCTCGAGGTTCCCGATCCCCATCAGACGGGCATCATCGCCCTGGAAGTCCTCCAGCAAGGCGCCGATGTCCAGGCCCTGGAGGTCGGCCGCCAGTTCGTAATGCGGCACGTCGTGGCGAGCATCCAGGCGCAGGCGGCTGGTCAATTCGCCGTCGTAGGCCTCGGCATTCAGGGGTTCGATGTTCCAGTCCCCCGCCTCGGCGCGGATCTGCAGCTCGATGTTGCGCAGGGCCATGCCCATCACGTCCAGGCGCATAAGCGCCGCACTGCCATCCACATCGACACCGCGCAGGGCCTCCAGTGGCAACTCGATGGCGATGTCCTCGTCGGCATCGTCGTTGGCACCCTCGGTGCGCGCATCTTCCACCGCCGGTGGCAGGTAGCGGTCGACGTTCAGCTGTTCGCCGGAGACATCGAAACGGATCAGCGGGCGCTCGCCGCGGCCATCCCAGTCGGCAGAACCACTGAGCATGGTGTCATCGACGGTGATCACGAACGGGTCCATGTTCAGCGCCTGCGGGCTGCCGTGGGCAGAGAAGTCCAGTGCCATCCGCGTCAACGCATCCGGATCGGTGGTCTCCGGTGCATCCATACCCAGATCCGCCAGCAGGCCTTTCAGGTTGAAGGTATTGGTGCGCATCTCGGTACGCACCCGCGGCGTCTCGCTGTCGAGCTCGGACAGCTCGGCGAAGCCGGTCAGGCGCACCTCGGCGAGCCCCAGGGTCAGGCGTTCCATGCGCAGGGCCATGGCATCGGCCATCTCCAGCGCCACGTCGGTTTCCAGGGTCATGCCCACCGCTCGCTGCAGGCCACCGCCATCCACACCCAGGTTCGCGCTCAGGCGGCGCACGGAATAGCGCTCGTTGAGGAGATCCGCGTTCATCAGCCCGCTCAGGTCCAGGGCCAGCTCCAGCGGTTCCGCAAGCTCGCCACCTTCGGCGCGCAGCACCGCCTCGAGATCAAGACGCGTCTCCATGCCGGGGCGGAAACGCCCGATCTGCAGGTTGAACGGCTCCAGAGTCGCCCGAAGACCAGTCTCGCGGTCCTCCCAGCGCACACGGCTGTTACTCAGCGTAATCCCGGCAACGTCGATGCGCTGCAGCGCCAGTCGGGTCTCGGTCTCGGTACGTTCGTCGTCATCCACGCCGACGGCCTCGTCCCGGGCCGAGCCGGCGCGCTCGAGCAGATCATCCCAGTTGCTGCGGCCCTGTTCGTCGCGCGCGAGGTTCAGGCGCACCCCGTCGGCCTCCACGCGCTGGACCTCCAGCTCGCGGCGCAGCAGCGGCATCACGGCCACGGCAACATCGACCACGTCCAGCTCGGCAAAGGGGTCGTCACCGAACCCCTCGGCATTGCCGAAACGGACATCCTCCAGGCGCAGGCCGAGGCTGGGGAACAGGGTCAGACCGATCGGGCCGGAAAGCGTCAGCTCGCGTCCGGTCGCCTCCTTCACCTCGGCCTCGATGCGGTCCTTGTAGTCGTTGGCATCGAAAGAAATCAGCAGGTACGCGGCCATGACCACGCCCAGCACCACTACCACAATGATCAGGCTGAAAAGGCGCTTGATCCATTTCATTCGGAATCTCCTGTCGCGTCGGCCCGCCAGGTGCCGCTACGGCCACCGCGTTTCTCCAGCAGGCGGACACCTTCAATGCGCATGCCGCGATCCACGGCCTTGCACATGTCGTATACCGTCAGCAGCGCGGTGGAGACCGCTGTCAGCGCCTCCATCTCCACGCCGGTCTGAGCGTGCACCTCGCAGGTGGCCTGCACGTGCACGGTGCTGCCCTCGGTGTTCAGCTCCAGCGCCACCCGCGTCAGACCGATCGGGTGACATAGCGGAATCAGGTCCCCGGTCTTCTTGGCGCCCATGATACCGGCCACGCGGGCGATGCCGAGCACATCCCCCTTGGCATGGCGGCCATCACGGATCCGCTGCAAGGTATCCGGCTGCATGTGAATGCGGCCTTCGGCAATCGCAACCCGATGCGTAACGGACTTGGCACCGACATCGACCATGTGCACATGGCCTTCGGTATCAAAGTGAGTGAATTCGTTCATGACCGCTATAATGCTTGACTCGCAGCCATGTTTACAGGGGCCGTAATGACTGTACGCGTTCATTATTTTGCGCGACTGCGCGAGGAACTGGGCCGCTCGAGCGAAGAGGCGGAACTGCCTGCTGGCGGCACCACCGTCGGCGGATTGTGGCAGCAGTTGCATCAGGGTACACCCCCCGAACGCCTGATGGCCGCGGTCAACCAGGAACAGGCCGGGCTGGACACCCCGGTGAGCGATGGCGACGAGGTTGCCTACTTCCCGCCGGTGACGGGGGGCTGAGGTGGCGGTCGAGATCTACCACGAGGACTTCGACCCCTGGGCGCTGGTGGCACGCGCCGAGCAGGCGATCCCGGCCCATGCGCGCGGGGCCGCCAGCGTGTTCGTCGGCCGCATGCGCGACTTCAACGAGAATGAAGACGTGACCGGGCTGTTTCTGGAGCACTATCCGGGGATGACCGAGCGGGAGCTGGAACGCATCGTGGCCGAGGCCGGGGCGCGCTGGCCGCTGCTCGGCTGTCACGTGGCGCACCGCGTCGGCGACGTGCGCCCCGGCGATGCCCTGGTGCTGGTGGCCACCTGGTCGGCCCATCGCGTGGCGGCCCGCGACGCCTGCAGCGACATCCTCGAGCGCCTGAAGCACGAGGCCCCGTTCTGGAAACGCGAGACCCTGACCGACGGCACCCGGCGCTGGGTCGAGAAGAACACCCCCGGCTTCTGACCCTGCCCCCTGTTCACACCCCTCCCGGCCGCAGCGGAGAGCCGGGATCTGCTGCATCTGTTACGTCTCCGGGGCAGAGACACCGGATCACCGGCGTGGCCACAGCGGGGAACGGGGAGCGGTCGGGCCTCAGCGCAGGGTGAGGTAGACGGACTGGTTGCCGCGGCGCAGCTGCAGGGCCAGGACCTGGTCGGCTGCCAGCTTCCTGGGCAGGTCGGACAGGTGCTGGATACGCTGGCGGTTGATGGCCAGCAGGACGTCGCCAGGGCGCAGGCCGGCACGCTCTCCGATGCTGCCGGTTTCCACGTCGATGACGACCACCCCACTGCGGCCCTCCGGCCCGCTGGTCTCCGCAAGCCGCACGCCCTCCAGCCGCGGGTGAACGGCTGCGCCCTCGACGCGATGCGCCTCCGGACGGTCAAGCCGCACAACGACCTCCTGCGTCGCACCGTCGCGCAGCACGGTCAGGCGCACGCGGGAACCGGCGCGCAGCAGGCCCAGCCGGTTATGCAGATCGACCGCGCTGCGCACCGACTGGTCGTTCAGTTCCAGCACGATATCTCCGGGTGCCAGCCCCGCGCGTTCGGCAGCCGAAGTGCGCGTCACCCGGGTGATGACCGCACCCCGGGAGGCATCCAGCCCGAAGGCCCGGGCCAGGGCCGGCGTCAGGTCCTGCATCTCCACGCCGAGCGCGCCGCGCTCGACGCGGCCCTCGACCAGCAGGTGCTCCTGGATCTGGCTGGCCATGTTCGCGGGGATCGCAAAACCGATGCCGACGTTCCCGCCGCCACGCGCGAGGATGGCGGTGTTGATGCCGACCAGTTCCCCGCGCAGGTTGACCAGCGCCCCACCGGAATTGCCCGGGTTGATGGAGGCGTCGGTCTGGATGAAGTCCTCGATCCCGTCGCCCCCCAGGCCGCTGCGCCCGAGGGCGCTGACGATGCCGCTGGTCACGGTCTGGCCGAGACCATAGGGGTTGCCGATCGCCACCACGAAATCGCCCACGCGCAGCTCATCGGAGTCCGCCAGCGGAATCGCCTCCAGGTCTTCGGCGTCAATACGAATCACGGCGACATCGGTGGCCGGGTCGGTGCCCACGACATCGGCCTCGTACTGGCGCCCGTCATGAAGCGTCACCAGGATGGTGTCGGCACGTGCGACCACGTGGCTGTTGGTGAGAATGGTGCCGGCGGAGGCGTCGACAATCACGCCGGAGCCCAGGCCCCGGCGTTCCCGCTCCCGCGAGCGTTCGGGGCGATCGAAGAAACGGCGGAAGAAGGGGTCGTCGAACAGCGGGCTGGGCAGGTTGGCCGACTCCACCACTCGCGCACGAGTGGCGATGTTGACCACGCCCGGGATCGTACGCTCGAGCATGGGGGCGAGCGAGGGCAAGGGCTCGCCATCCACTACCGCCGGCAACTGGGCGACGGACGGCGCGGCGCCGAACAGACCCGGCACCAGAAGCAAAAGGATCATCAGCCGACGCATCGGGGCTCCTCGGGTTGTTCGCCGGGTCAGGGCGTCAGGTTGGCGCGCGGGGCGAAGGACGACTTCTCGGCCATCTTGCGATACCAGTCCCCGGCCTCGTCCTCCGGTGGCACCTGCACCATCAGCTTCAGGTACAGATCCCCCGCCGTCTTGCCCGGCAATCCCTTGCCCTTCAGGCGCATCTGCTTGCCCGACTGGGAACCGGCAGGGATCTTCAGGTTGACCCAGCCATGCGGCGTGGGCACCTCGATGGTCGCGCCCAGCGCGGCCTCCCAGGGCGTGATCGGGATCTCGCGGTAGAGATCGCGCCCCTCCAGGGTGTAGCGGCTGTCCGGCTTGACCCGGATCTCCAGCAACAGATCGCCGGCGCCACCACCGCCGACCCCGGGGTCGCCCTGGCCGCGTACGCGCAGGCGCGAGCCATCTCTGGCCCCGGCCGGGATACGCACGCGCTGCACCCGGCCCTCGGCATCGCTCACCGGGACCTCGGTACCCTTGATTGCCTGGTCCAGGGTGATCTCTACACGACCTTCGCGGTCGGCACCGCGCATGTTGAAGCCGGCCCCGCCGCCACGGCGGCGGCCACCGCCCATCCCGCCACCGAAGATCGAATCGAAGAAATCCGAGAAGCCGCCGAAGTCGGCACCGGCACCGCCACGGGCCCCGCCCTGCTGATTCCAGCCAGGCGGCGGGCGGAAGTCCTGCCCCTGACGCCAGCTGGAACCCAGCTGGTCGTAGGCCTTGCGCTTTTCCGGGTCGCCCAGGGCCTCGTAGGCCTCGTTGACCTCCTTGATGCGGGTCTCGGCGTCAGGGTCCTTGCTGACGTCCGGGTGGTACTTGCGCGCCAGCTTGCGGTAGGCCTTCTTGATCGCGTCCTGGCTGGCATCGCGGCTCACACCGAGGATCTTGTAATAGTCCTTGTATTCCATGGCCTTCCTCAGGGGGAACTCGGATTACTGTACACGCTCGCGTCCGTACCCCGGGTTCCCCCAGCCAGAAAAAACGGGGCGCCACCGCGGGTGGGCCCCGGGGCAGCGCCCATGTTCATGCCCCGGCGGGCATCGCCCGCCGGTCGCGGGGGCCGGATCAGCTCTCGATCTGGATCCGACGCGGCTGCACGCGGGCCTGCTTCGGGATGCGCACCTCCAGCACGCCGTTCTCGCTGCGCGCGGAGATATTGTCGGCATCCGCGGTATCCGGCAACGAGAAGCGCCGGAAGAAGGTACCGCGTACGCGCTCGATGCGCTTGTAGCCGTCCTTCTCTTCCTCACTCTCGTGCCTGCGCTCGCCGCGCAGGGTCAACACGCCGTCCTCCATGTGCAGTTCGATGTCCTTCGGGTCCACCCCGGGGATATCGGCATGCAGCACGTAGGCATCGGTCTCTTCGCGGATATCCACCGCAGGCGCCCAGTCGGAGGTCGCGGCGGAATCCTCGGTGCCGGGCATGTCCGGCATGCGCCCGAGTTCGCGCGAGAGCTGACCGAGCAGGCTGAACGGTTCGTAACGGGTCATGTTCATGGCATTGCCTCCTTCTGCAAGTGTCATCTGACTCACCCTTCGATATAGAGGCAGGCGCCGCGTTTTCAAGGGCCTGACGGTGCCGACGGGAGCCGCCGGAAGGCACGCAGCCGGTAGTCGTCGTCAGTGATCAGCTCGAACACGCCATGCACACCGCGCTGGTCCAGATGCTCGCGCAGCAGGCGGGCCGGAAACTGCACGCTTTCACCCGTGTCGGCCTGTGCGAACACCACCGCCGCGCGGCCGGCGTAGTAGTCCTCCATCTCCTGGTGCGAGATGGCCAGGCGCAGACGAAACCGGCGCATCACGCTATTCCAGGTTCTGCACCTGTTCGCGCAGCTGCTCGATCAGGACCTTCATCTCCACGGTGGCGCGGGTGATCTCCAGGTCATGCGACTTCGACGCGATGGTGTTGGCCTCGCGGTTGAATTCCTGCATCAGGAAGTCGAGCCGGCGGCCAGCGGGGCCGTTGCCGTCCAGGGTGTCGCGCACTGCGGCCACGTGCCCCTCGATGCGGTCCAGCTCCTCGGCAATATCCATGCGCTGAGCCAGCAGGGCCACTTCCTGTTCCAGCCGCCGCGAATCGAGGTTCAGGTCCAGCTCGTGGATGCGGGCAAGGATACGCCTGCGCTGCTCGTCCAGCATCGGCTGGCGCCGTGCCTGGATCGCGCGGCAGTGCTCCAGCAAGGCATCCAGGCGCGTGCGCATGCCGTCGGCCAGGGCCGCACCCTCGGCGGCGCGCATCGCCACCAGGGCATCCAGCGCGGCATCAAACCCCGCCAGCAGCGGTTCGGCCAGGGCCTCGCTCACATCCTCGTGGCCCTGCAGGATGCCCGGCCAGCGCAGCACCTCCAGCGGCGAGACGGGGGCAGACTGCGGCAACATGCCCGCGATCTCGGCACAGGCATCCGCGAGCACCCGCACCCGGTCGTGATCGAAGGCCGCCGGCGACGCCTCGGCCTGACCGCGATCCCGTAGCGCCACATCCACCTTGCCGCGCGCCAGGCGCGCCTTGAGACGATTGCGCACCGCGCCCTCCAGCGACCGCAGGTGATCGGGCAGATGAACGCGCAACTCCAGATAACGATGGTTGACGCTTTTCAGCTCCCAGTCGAACACGCCCGCATCCAGTGTGACGGCGTGTCGGGAAAACCCGGTCATGCTGGCAATCATGTTCCCCTCCGTGGTGCCCCTGCTGCGGATGACGGTGGTGGCCCGTATACTGCGCCCCTCCCAAATCTAGCAAGGATCCCAGCATGCGACCCAGTGGCCGAACCGCCGACGCGATGCGCCCCGTGCGTTTTACCCGCCATTTCACCCGCCACGCGGAGGGGTCGGTACTGGTCGAGTTTGGCGATACTCGCGTGCTGTGCAACGCCACGGTGGAGTCGCGCGTGCCGCCGTGGCTGAAGAACAAGGGCCGCGGCTGGGTCACCGCCGAGTACAGCATGCTGCCGCGCTCCACCCATGACCGCATGGTACGCGAGGCCGCGCGCGGCAAACTGGGCGGGCGCACCATGGAGATTCAGCGGCTGATCGGGCGTTCGTTGCGCGCCGTGGTCGACCTGGAGGCGATGGGCGAGCGCCAGATCATCGTGGACTGCGACGTCATTCAGGCCGATGGCGGCACCCGCACCGCCTCCATCAGCGGCGCCTATGTCGCACTGCACGACGCCATCCGCAAGGCGCGCGAACAGGGCCTGATCCGCAAGAACCCGCTGCACGGCCAGGTGGCCGCGATCTCGGTGGGGATCTTCGGGGGCGAACCGGTGCTGGATCTCGACTACGACGAGGACTCGCAGGCCGAGACCGATCTGAACCTGGTGATGAACGAGGCCGGCGGCGTGATCGAGATCCAAGGCACGGCCGAGGGCCACGCCTTCCGCCGCGACGAGCTGGACCAGATGCTGGACCTGGGCGAGCAGGGCATCCAGCAGATCTGCGAGGCCCAGCGCGCCGTCCTGGCCGAGGGCTGAGCCATGGCTGATGCGCGCCGCGTCGTCCTGGCCACCGGCAACCCCGGCAAGCTGCGCGAGATCCGCGCCCTGCTGGAACCGCTGGGGCTGGCGGTGGAGCCGCAGTCGGAGCACGCGGTGCCCGAGGCCGCGGAGACCGGGCTGACCTTTGTCGAGAATGCCATCCTGAAGGCCCGCAACGCGGCACGCCATACCGGATTGCCCGCGATCGCGGACGATTCCGGGCTGGAGGTCGATGCCCTGCGCGGCCAGCCGGGAATCTACTCCTCGCGCTATGCCGGGGCGGATGCCAACGACGCGGCCAACAACGCCAAGCTGCTGGAGGCACTGGCCGGCGTTCCGCCGGAACAGCGCGGCGCACGGTTCCGTGCGGTCGTGGTGTACCTGGAGCACGCCGAGGACCCGGCACCGATCATCGCCCAGGGGGTATGGCCCGGGCGCATCGCGGAACAGGCCAGCGGCGCCGAGGGCTTTGGCTACGATCCGCTGTTCTTCGTGCCCCAGGAAGGCTGCACCTCGGCCGAGCTGCCCCCGGAAACCAAGAACCGCCTGAGCCATCGCGGTCAGGCCCTGCAGCAGCTCGTGGCTGCCCTGCGCGCCGGCACGAACGCGACACCGGCCTGACCCGCCGGCCCCGCCCGGCACCGAGGCCGAGATCGGGGCCAGCAGACGGAGCGCCCTGGGCCTGCTGCGATCCGCGTTTCCCTGGGTGCTTTCGACGCCACCCGACCCCTCGCCTATGCTTCGCACATGAACGCCGCCCTGACTCAGCCGCCGCCACTTGCGCTGTACGTGCACCTGCCCTGGTGCGTGCGCAAGTGCCCGTACTGCGACTTCAACTCGCACCAGCCGCGCGGCGAGGCCCCGTTCGCGGCGTACGTGGAGGCCCTGCTGCACGACCTGGAGGCGCAGCTCCCGGATATCTGGGGGCGCCGTCTGGAGAGTGTCTTCATCGGCGGCGGCACCCCCAGCCTGTTTCCGCCCGAGGCACTGGATACGCTGCTGTCCGGCCTGCGGGCCCGCCTGCCGCTGCGTCCCGACGGCGAGGTCACGCTGGAGGCGAACCCCGGCACCGCCGACCGCGCCTACTTCCGCGGCTATCGCGAGGCGGGGGTCAATCGGCTGTCTTTGGGCATTCAGAGCTTCGATGACACGATGCTCGCACGCCTCGGGCGCATCCATGGTGCGGCAGAGGCACGCAGCGCGGTGGAACACGCCCGTGCCGCCGGCTTCGAGGCGATCAATCTGGACCTGATGTTCGGGTTGCCGGGACAGACGCTGGCAGCCGGACTCGCGGACCTGGAGGCGGCGATCGCGCAGGACCCGGGGCATATCTCCTGGTATCAGCTCACCCTGGAACCGAACACCTACTTTGCGGCCCGCCCCCCGGAACTGCCGGAGGACACGCTCGTCGAGGAACTGTTTGCTCGCGGGCAATCGCAACTGGCAGCGGCTGGCTATACTCGATACGAGGTATCCGGCTACGCCCGCCCCGGACAGGCCTGCCGCCACAACCGCAACTACTGGATGTTCGGCGACTACCTGGGGATCGGTGCCGGGGCCCACGGCAAACTGACCCAGGTGCACGAGGGCCGCATCCTGCGGCGGACCAAGCCACGCCAGCCGGAGGCGTACATGGCCGCGCCACAGCAGCACCAGGACCACCCGGTCCCGCCGCAGGAGCGGCCGTTCGAGTTCCTACTGAATGCGCTGCGCCTGGTGGACGGGGTGCCGGCTGCGAGCTTCGAGGCCCGCTGCGGACTGCCGCTCGCCCGCCTGGAACCGGCGCTGTCCGCGTTGCGGGACGAAGGGCTGCTGGTTGCCGATGCGCAGCGCCTGCAGGCCACGGACAAGGGCCTTGCGTTTCTCAATGACGTGCTGGAGCGCTTTCTGCCGGAACGGACGCCACGAGACGCGATCGCCACGCCGATCGCCTGGCCCGCAAGTCGGGAGGAGGATTGACGATGCGCCCTGTCGAGTTTGTCGCTTTTGCCTGTCCCTGGTGTGGCGAGCCGGGCGAGACCACGGTAGACATGGTCAGCGGCGACCGCGAGTGGATCGAGGATTGCGGGGTATGCTGCGCCCCCATCGTGTTCCAGCGCGAGGATGCCGGGGACGAGGAGCTGCCGCGAATCGGCGCCCGTCGGGAAGGCGAATGAACCCGGCACCGCCGTATACGCCCATCGCCTGTGAACGCTACTCGGAGCTGGAGCTGGCAATCCTGCGCGGGCAGTTTCTGCGCACGCACTGGCGGCGCGGACAGATGGACCGAATCGCGGTAGTGCGGCCCCTGGATCTGCGCACCCGGCGCAGCGCCGAGTTTCTGATCCTGCGGGATGCCGAGGGCCGACGGCAGTGGCGGCGGCTGGACCGCCTGATCAGCTTCGAACCGGTACCGGGCTGAAGCCTGCAGCGGTCGACACGGCAGGAAACCGGCTCACAGGCAGGCAGGAAGAACGGAAGGTTCGGGACCCCAGACTGCTCTGGCACACGTCCAGTCTTCCCGTACACCGGGTTTCTCCGCGGCCCCGGCGGCGCCGGCCACCGGGTACGCGGCGTGAAGCGTCAGGCCGAAAGGCGCCGGGTCAGCTGCGCTTCATCTGGTCGAAGAACTCGGAGTTGGTCTTGGACGACTGCATGCGGCCGAGCAGGAATTCCATCGCCTCGATGTCGTCCATGCCGTGCAGGAACTTGCGCAGGATCCAGAGCTTCTGCAACTCGTCCGGCGCGGTCAGCAGTTCTTCACGGCGGGTGCCGGAACGGTTCACGTTGATCGCGGGGTAGATGCGCTTCTCGGCGATACGCCGCTCCAGGTGCACCTCCATGTTGCCGGTGCCCTTGAACTCCTCGTAGATCACCTCGTCCATCTTCGAGCCGGTCTCGACCAGCGCGGTGGCGAGGATGGTCAGGCTGCCGCCTTCCTCCACGTTGCGCGCGGCGCCGAAGAAGCGCTTCGGGCGGTGCAGGGCATTGGCGTCCACACCGCCGGTGAGCACCTTGCCGGAGCTGGGGGCGACGGTGTTGTAGGCGCGCGCCAGGCGGGTGATGGAGTCCAGCAGGATGACCACGTCGCGCTTGTGCTCGACCAGGCGCTTGGCCTTCTCGATCACCATCTCGGCCACCTGCACATGACGCTGGGCGGGCTCGTCGAAGGTGGAGGAGACCACCTCGCCCTGAACCATGCGGTCCATCTCGGTAACCTCTTCCGGGCGCTCGTCGATCAGCAGCACGATCAGGTAGCACTCGGGGTAGTTCGCGGCGATGCTCTGGGCGATGTTCTGCAGCATCAGCGTCTTGCCCGCCTTCGGCGGCGAGACAATCAGGCCGCGCTGCCCCTTGCCGAACGGGGAGACAATATCGATCACCCGGGCCGTGATGTCTTCAGTGGAACCGTTGCCGCGCTCCATGCGCATGCGCTCGTTGGCATGCAGGGGGGTCAGGTTCTCGAACAGCACCTTGTGCTTGGCATTCTCCGGCGGCTCGAAGTTGATCTCCGAGACCTTCAGCAGCGCGAAGTAACGTTCGTTGTCCTTCGGAGGGCGGATCTTGCCGGCAATGGTGTCGCCCGTGCGCAGGCCGAAGCGCCGGATCTGACTGGGGGAGACGTACACGTCGTCCGGCCCGGCCTGGTAGGAGCTGTCGGCACTGCGCAGGAAGCCAAAGCCATCGGAGAGGATCTCCAGGACGCCGTCCCCGTAGATGGCTTCGCCGCTTTTGGCGTGAGCCTTGAGCAGGCCAAAGATGATGTCCTGCTTGCGCGCGCGGGACATGTTCTCGATGCCCTTCTCTTCGGCAAAGGCCACGAGATCAGCAGCGGACATCCGCTTCAATTCGGTCAGATTCATGCGAGGGGTGCTGTATTCAACGTGAATGATCGACGACCGGGGGTGGCCGCACGGATTGACTGGAAGGAGGAGGGAACAGACTGGCGACTGTTCGAATGTGCCCGATGGTAAGCGAGCCGGCGTCTCGGGGCAAGCCCGGAGGGCACTCGCACCCGAGCGGCCCGGCGACGGCTGTCCGCACCGGGCCTTCTGGTCTTACAGGTGCTGGTCCAGGAACGCGGTGAGTTGCGACTTGGACAGGGCCCCGACCTTGGTGGCTTCGACATCACCACCCTTGAACAACATGAGCGTGGGGATACCACGGATGCCGTACTTCGGCGGGGTCGACGGATTCTCGTCGATATTCAACTTGGCGACCTTGACCTTGCCGGCGTATTCTTCGGCGATCTCGTCCAGAATGGGGGCGATCATCTTGCAGGGGCCGCACCACTCCGCCCAGTAGTCCACCAGGACCGGCTGGTCGGCCTTCAGGACGTCCTCGTCAAAACCGGCGTCCGATGTGTACACAATTTTGTCGCTCACTCCGAGCCCTCATGACTTGGGTTGGGAAAGCAGCCCGCGATGCCGACTGCACGCTTCTTACTATCGACGATGATCGCCAGACAGTTCAAGTAACAGAGGATTCACATGACCGAGCCCGCGCAGGAAACGCCCCGCTTCGACCAGCTTGATCTGCCCGAGGCCGTGCAGGCGGGCATCCGCGCCACCGGTTTCGAGACCTGCACCCCGATCCAGGCCCGAACCCTGCCCGTCGCGCTGGCCGGCCGCGACGTCGCAGGCCAGGCCCAGACGGGCACCGGAAAGACCGCGGCCTTCCTGATCGCAACCTTCAACCGCCTGCTGCGTCAGCAGCCCGCAGCGCGCCGCCGTTCCACCGACGTACGCGCGCTGATCCTGGCGCCGACCCGCGAGCTGGCGATCCAGATCCACAAGGACGCCGAGGCCCTGGGCCGCGATACCGAACTGAAACTCGCACTGGCCTACGGCGGTACCGGCTACGACAGCCAGCGCGAACAGCTGGAAGCGGGGGCCGACATCCTGATTGGCACGCCGGGGCGCATCATCGACTACTTCAAGCAGAAGGTCTTCGGGCTCAAATGCACCGAGGTGGTGGTGCTGGACGAGGCCGATCGCATGTTCGATCTCGGTTTCATCAAGGATGTGCGCTTTCTGATGCGGCGCTGCGCCCCGGCTGCCGAGCGCCTGTCGATGCTGTTCTCGGCGACGCTCTCCTTCCGCGTGATGGAGCTGGCCTACGAGCACATGAACAACCCGGAGAAGGTGCAGGTGGAGGCCGAGACCCTCACCGCGGATCGCGTGCGCCAGACCATCTACTACCCGGCCAATGAAGAGAAGATCCCGCTGCTGCTGGGGCTGGCCCGCGACCTCGCGCCGGAACGCGCGATCGTGTTCGTGAACACCAAACACGGGGCCGAGAAGGTCTGCGACTGGCTGAACGCCAACGGGCAGAAGGCCGCGCTGCTGTCCGGCGACGTACCCCAGAAGAAGCGCTCGAAGCTGCTGGAACACTTCGCCGCCGGGGAATACACCTTCCTGGTCGCCACTGACGTGGCCGCACGCGGCCTGCATATCCCCGCGGTCACCCACGTGTTCAATTTCGATCTGCCGCAATCGGGCGAGGATTACGTCCATCGCATCGGACGCACCGCCCGCGCCGGCGCGGAGGGTGACGCGATCAGCTTCGGCTGCGAGGACTCCGCCTTCTACCTGCCGGAGATCGAAAGCTATCTGGGCGAACGCATCCCCACCACGAGCGTGGACCCGGAGCGGCTGTTCCAGGATGCGGTCAAACCAAAGCCGCGACCACGCAAACCGCGCGACGACCGCCGCGGTGGCAATGGTCGGGGGCAGGGGAACGGCTCGGGAAGACCCGGGGGCGGGCGCCGGCGCCAGGAGCGGCGCGGCTGACGTCCATCCCGCTCCCGACCGGCGCCAGAGCGCGGGTCGGGAACAAAACGGGGAAGATGGTGCCGGCGAGAGGAGTCGAACCTCCGACCTATCGATTACGAATCGATTGCTCTACCAACTGAGCTACACCGGCGAAGCGCGCCATGATAGCGAGCGGCGCGTGCAACCACAATCCGGGCCCCGACGAGTTTTCCCGGACCATGTTGCCCGGGCGCGATTCAGGACCGCGGGCGCCCCACCCGAATGATCACGTCCACGCCCTGCAGGGCCTTGCCTTCCGGCAGCGGTGGCAGGCTGGAGAGGTCGACATGCGCCGGGTCCACGTCCTCCAGCTCGCCGGTATCGGTGTGGAACAGGTGGTGGTGGGGATTCAGGTTGGAATCGTAAAACAGCTTGGTGGGATCAATCAGGACCTCGCGCACCAGACCCTTCTCGGCGAACAGGTTCAGGGTGTTGTACACCGTGGCCTTGGATACGCGCGAGGCATTGCGCACCAGCTGCGCCAGGATCTGTTCGGCGCTGAGGTGCTGATGCCGGGCGAACATCACACGCGCGATCTCGACGCGTTGCTCGGTCGGGGAGATCGCATGTTCGCGCAGCAGGGCACGGGCATCGTCCACCGGCAGGAGGTCCGTGATGTGGGGCGCTGTAGTCATGAGCCGGACGATATAACAACGATCTGGATCAAGTCCATATCCCGTTTGCAGGACAGGCCCGGCCCCGTGGGAGCCGGAAACCACAGGAGGGGCCGGGGACCCGGGCCCGAACGGCCTCGAGCCTGGCTGAGGCGCGTTGCCAATCAGGCGGATGGATGCAGCAGCTTCAGGATACCCCCGGCCCTTCCGGGACGACGCGCGATGTGCAGCGAGTAACGGGGCCACCCGCCGGGACTGGAGTCATGCAACGGACAGCCTCTCGGGGGGCAACGCAGGACCGGGCGCACCAGGGCGGCGCTTGCCCACACACGACAACGCGGCTCGAGAGCGACGCGCGAGCATGTACATTCGTCCGGGTTTCCCTAAAATGGAGCGGGTGATGGGAATCGAACCCACATTAAGAGCTTGGGAAGCTCCCGTTCTACCATTGAACTACACCCGCTTGAGTCGGCGATTGTAGGCCTTGTCGGCCTCCGGCTCAACGACTTCGAACGCCGGATGACCAACCATGCAGATCCAGCTGAACGGTGAACCCTTCGAACTCCCCGAAGATCGCACGCCCACACTGGCCGCGCTGATCGAGGCGCGCGGCCTGGAGGGGCGCCGCCTGGCGGTGGAGGTCAACGCGGAACTGGTGCCGCGGAGCGAGCATGCCGCGCACCCGTTGCATCCCGGCGATCGTGTGGAAATCGTGCAGGCGATCGGGGGCGGGTAGGAGAATGCGTCGCGTCTGACCGCCCTGTCCGCAACCACCCTCAACCAAGGAATGACCATGACCGCATCGGCCGCCGCGTCCGCCGACGACCTCTTCCGTGTGGGCTCGCGCGAGTTCACCTCCCGCCTGCTGGTAGGCACCGGCAAGTATCGCGACCTGGACCAGACCCGCGATGCCATCGAGGCCAGCGGCGCGGAGATCGTGACCGTCGCGATCCGCCGCACCAACATCGGCCAGAACCCGGACGAGCCCAACCTGCTGGATGTGATCTCGCCGGAGCGCTACACGCTGCTGCCGAATACCGCCGGCTGCTTCAACGCCGAGGACGCGATCCGCACCTGCCGCCTGGCGCGCGAGCTGCTGGACGGGCACAACCTGGTGAAACTGGAGGTGCTGGGCGACGAGAAGACCCTGTACCCGGACGCATTCGAGACCGTAAAGTCCGCGGAGATTCTGGTGGCCGAGGGCTTCGACGTGATGGTCTATACGACCGACGACCCGCTGCTGGCCCGGCGCCTGGAGGACATCGGCTGCCAGGCGATCATGCCGCTGGCCGCGCCCATCGGCTCCGGACTGGGCATCCAGAACCGCTACAACATCCGTGAGATCGTCGAAAACGCGGCGGTGCCGGTGCTGGTCGATGCCGGCGTTGGCACGGCCTCGGACGCCGCGATCGCGATGGAGCTGGGCTGCGACGGGGTGCTGATGAACACCGCGATCGCCGCCGCCGAGGACCCGGTGATGATGGCCGCGGCCATGCGCCACGCGATCCTTGCCGGGCGTCAGGCCTTCCGCGCCGGGCGCATGGCGCCGCGCCGCTACGCCTCGGCTTCCTCGCCACAGACCGGCCTGTTCTTTAGCTGAGTATGAGTGAGTCTGCTGATTCTGCCTCCGACGACAAGCCGTTTTATCGCCGCATCCGCAGTTTCGTGCGCCGCGAGGGGCGGCTGACGCCGGGCCAGCAACGGGCGCTGGACGAGCTGCTGCCGCGCTTCGGGCTCGCCCTGCCGGCGCCCGCGGCACCGCTGGACCTGGCGGCCATCTTCGGTCGCACGGCGCCGGTTACGCTGGAAATCGGCTTTGGTGATGGCGAGAGCCTGGCCGAGCAGGCCGCGCAGAACCCGGAGCGCGATTACATCGGTACCGAGGTTCATCGTCCGGGGGTGGGGCACCTGCTGCACGAGGTGGAGCGGCGGGGCCTGACCAATGTGCGCGTCTGTGACCACGATGCCGTGGAACTGCTGGAGCACTACATCGCGCCGGCGGCCCTGGACGGGGTACAGGTCTATTTCCCCGACCCCTGGCACAAGAAGCGGCACCACAAACGCCGCCTGATCCAGCCGCCGTTCGTACGCCTTCTGGCCGCGCGCATGCGCCCCGGCGGGCGGCTGCATCTGGCAACCGACTGGGCCGAGTACGCCGAGCACATGATGGCGGTGCTGGAGGAATGCGCGCCGTGGTTCGAGCCGGAGGGGCCGGTACCGGCCCCGGGGCGGCCGCCGGAACGCCCGGTAACCAAGTTCGAGCGCCGCGGGGAACGCCGCGGTCACAGGGTGGCCGACCTGCTCTACCGGCGCACGGACGTTCCCGCCTGAGACGGGCGGTGGTCAGACGTTCTTGACCACCAGCACCGGGCCGTCGGAACCGCCAATCACGCGTTCGGAGACGCTGCCCATCAGCAGGCGCTTGAGACCGGTGCGGCCATGGCTGCCCAGTACGATCAGGTCGCGATGATCGCGCGCGGCCACATCCAGCAGGGTACCCTCGGGACGCCCCTCCTCGAAGGTCGCATCCGCTTCCAGGCCCTTCTCGCGGGCCTCGGCCTGCAGACGCTGGATGGCCTGCACACCCTCCTGGCGCCGGGCCTCGTTCTGCCCCGGCACCGCGACCGAGACGATCGTCAACGGCAACTGACAATGGCCGGACAGCTCGATTGCGGCCCGCGCGGCCTGATCCCCGAGTTCCGAACCATCGGTGCCCACCAGCAACCCGCGGTGGGGCGCCTGGGAGCCGCGCGGAATCACCATCACGTTGCACGGGGCGAGGCCGATTACCTTGCGCGTGGCATCCCCGACCATCAGGCGCGAGAGATCGCCGCGATCGCGGCGCCCGATGACGATCAGGCTGGCCTTGAAGTCCGTGGCAATGGCCACGATCTCCTGATGCCGGTCGACCCCGTGACGCAGGACCATGGAGGCATCAACCCCGACCTCCCGAGCGCGCTTGTCCAGCGCATCCAGATGCGCCTGGGCGACCTTGCTCGCCTCGCCGCCACGCGGCGGTGACAGGGCATCATGCTGGGTGTCCGTGGGAATGATCCGCGCGATCACCAGCCGCGCCCCGCAGCGTTGCGCGAGATCCAGCGCCACGCTCTCCGCGGATTCGCTGAACTCGGAGCCGTCGGTCGCCAGGAGAATGGTCTCGAAGCGGCACAGCGGGGCGTCGGAATCGGACATGCGAAGTCTCCACCTGATCGTTTTTTCTCAGCATAACCGACACACCGACAAACGCCACTACCGGTACTCGGGAAGGCCGGAACCGGCCCGGGCGCGCCGGCCCGCTGCGCGCGTTTTTTGCGTCAAGCCGCGCGGAATGAAATAATCCCGCGCTTTCAAGGGAAAGGCGCGCCCCGGCCGACAGGTCCGGCATGCACATGCGCCACCTTCGGCTTCCGGCCACGTGCCGTCCGGCACGGGCCTTCAGGACACGAATCGACACATGGAAAATCTTACGCTGACCACCGAGATGATTGTGGTGCTCGCGCTACTGGCGTTCACCATCTTCCTGTTCGTCACGGAAGTCATTCGCGTGGACCTGGCCGCCATCTCGGTAATGGTACTGCTCGGGCTGCTGACGCTGGTGCCCGGGCTCGGGCTGCTGGTCGCGCAGGACGAGTTGTTCAGTGGTTTCGCGTCCAATGCGGTGATCGCCATCATCGCGGTGATGATCATCGGCGCCGGACTGGACAAGACCGGCGTGATGCACAAGGTGGCCGCCTTCATCATGCGCGTGGGCGGCACCACCGAAAAGAGCATTATCCCGACCGTCTCCGGCACCGTCGGGGTGATCTCGAGCTTTATGCAGAACATCGGCGCGGCCGCACTGTTCATGCCGGTGATGAGCCGCATCTCCAGCCGCCTCGGCATCCCGCTGTCGCGCCTGCTGATGCCGATGGGCTTCGCCGCCATCGTCGGCGGCACCATCACCCTGGTCGGATCCAGCCCGCTGATCCTGCTGAACGACCTGCTGCCGGCGGACATGGAGCCCTTCCAGCTCTTCGACGTGACGCCGATCGGACTGGCCCTGCTGGCCACGACCATCGTCTACTTCGTGCTGCTGGGACGCTTCGTGCTGCCCTCGGTCACGTCCAAGTCCGCGCAGCGCGAGAGCGCGCAGGACTATTTCCAGCGCGTATACGGCCTGTCCTACGAGATCCACGAGGTATTCATACCGGAGAAGGACCCGCTGGTCGGCCGCACCGTGGCCGAGATCGAGCGCGAGACCGGGGTTGCGATCGTCGGCACCTACGTGCGCGACGAGTTGCGCATGGCGCCCTGGACCGGCTACGAGATCCAGGCCAACTCGCACCTGGCCATCCTGTCCAGCCCCGCGCGCATGGAAAAGCTGTGCGAGGGCTCGCGCAAGCGCCCGACCACCCGCCTGGACGTGTTCGCGAATGCCCTGGACAGCGGCCGTTCCGGGGTCGCCGAGGTCGCCATCGCCCCCGGCTCCAACCTCGCCGGCAAGACCGTGACCGAGCTGGCCATGCGGCAGACCTACGGCCTGTCGGTGATGCGCATCCAGCGCGGAAACGAGACCTTCGGTGAAGGCCTGCGCGACATCCCGCTGGAGAATGGCGACATCCTGGTGGTGCACTGCACCTGGGAATCGCTGGTGCGCCTGGAGAAGGATCGTGACTTCGTGGTGATCACCTCCGACTACCCGCGCGAGGAGCTGCGCCCCTCCAAGGTGCCACATGCACTGTTTTTCCTCGCGCTGACCGTGGGCCTGATCCTGTTCACCGACATCATGCTGTCCGTGGCACTGCTGACCGGGGCACTGGGCATGATCCTGACCGGGGTCATCAGCCTCGACGATGCCTATCGCTCGGTGAGCTGGAAGACGGTCTTCCTGCTGGCCTCGCTGATACCGCTGGGGATGGCGGTGGAGAACACCGGCACCGCCGCCTGGATCGCCCAGAACACCCTGGACATGCTGGGGACCGTCCCGCCCTGGGTCCTGCAGGCAACGATCTTCGCGCTGGCCACCTTCTTCACCCTGGTCATGTCCAACGTCGGCGCGACCGTGCTGCTGGTTCCGCTGGCGATCAACTTCGCCATCGCCGCCCAGGCCGCAGGCATGGACGCCGACCCGCGCGTGTTCGCGCTGACCGTGGCGATCGCGACCTCGAACTCCTTCCTGATCCCGACCCACCAGGTGAACGCCCTGATCATGGGCCCCGGTGGCTACCGGGTGAAGGACTACATGAAGGCCGGCGGCATCATGACCATCCTGTTCGCCGTGGTCGCCCTGATCATGCTGAACCTCATTTTCTAGCGGGGTGCCGGCGCGCCCCGCACGCCCGTTCCATCATCTTTAGGCAACGCAGTTTGCAAGGAGAAAACCCATGTCCCAGAAACATCCCGTGATCGCGGTGACCGGTTCCTCGGGTGCCGGCACTTCCACTGTCAAGCGCTCCTTCGAGTCCATCTTCCGACGCGAGCAGATCAATCCGGTGGTGATCGAGGGCGACAGCTTCCATCGCTATGACCGCAAGGCGATGAAGGAGGCGATGCAGAAGGCCGGCGACGAAGGCAATCATCACTTCTCGCATTTCGGCCCCGAGGCCAACCTGTTCGATCGCATCGAGGACCTGTTCAAGACCTACGGCGAGACCGGTCAGGGCGAGAAGCGCTACTACCTGCACTCCGACGAGGAAGCCGCCGCTCACAACGAGCGCCTGGGCACCAACCTCGGCCCGGGCGAGTTCACCCCGTGGGAAGAGATCCAGCCGGGTTCCGACCTGATGTTCTACGAAGGCCTGCACGGGCTGGTGGTCGACGGTGAAGTGAACGCCGCGCAGCACGTGGATCTGGGTATCGGCGTGGTGCCGATCGTGAACCTCGAGTGGATCCAGAAGATCTTCCGCGACAACGCCGAACGCGGCTATTCCGCCGAGGCCATCGTGGACACGATCCTGCGCCGCATGCCGGACTACGTGAACTACATCACCCCGCAGTTCTCGCGCACCGACATCAACTTCCAGCGCGTGCCCACCGTGGACACCTCCAACCCGTTCATCGCCCGCGACATTCCGACGCCTGACGAGAGCATGGTGGTGATCCGCTTCGAGGACCCGAACAAGCTCGGCGTGGACTTCCCCTACCTGCTGAACATGCTCCCGAACTCGTTCATGTCGCGCCCGAACACCATCGTGGTGCCCGGCGGCAAGATGAGCTTCGCGATGGAGGTCATCCTCGCGCCGATCATCCACGACATGCTGTCGCGTCGCGGCTGATCCGGTATCGCCGGAGAAGTTCCCAGGCCCCGCTGAAGCGGGGCCTTTTTCGTTTACGGTCGCCATTCCGCTACGATTCGGGCTTTGTACAATCAGGTGGATTTGGCGTGTTCGGACTCTTCGGGCCACGGCCGGCCCAGCAAATGGAACGCTTTCGCAACCGCTACACCGGGCGATCCCTGATCGTCCATCAAGGCTTTACCGGCGACTGGCTGGAGGAGCTTCTGAAACAACCCGGGGGCGGGGGGCATTTCCGGATCGACAGTCGCCCCCTGCCACGGCGGCGCCCGTCCCCGGTGGAGTGGCTGGTACAAACCCACATCCTGCCCCTGGAACTGCCGCAACCACTGTTCCTGGATATGCGCGAGGATACCCTCCTGGTGCGCCACCTCACCCGCGGCGAGCATGCGGTGCATCCCTCCGAGATCGCCTGGTTCCTGGAAGAGCTGGACACCCGCCATCATGCACGCCTGACCCTGTCCGGAGATGGCACTGCGCAGGTGCAATACGTCCTGCCGGTTACCGACAACGAGGCCCTCAGCATGCTGGAGCATCTCGGTTTATGACCCCGAATTTCCGCAGTACATCCGCTACCGGGAACACGCCCGAGGCGCTTGCCGCAGACCTGGTAAGCGGCCTGGGCACCCTGCCGCCGTGCCCGGACGGGCACACCCGGATCGCCTTCATCTATGTCTCCGACGCCCTGTCACGCCATGCGCGCAGCCTGCTGCAGCAGCTGCGCGAAGCCCTGGACATCGAGCATTTCGTCGGCGGCATGGGCATGGCCGTGATCGGCCCGCAGGCCGAGCTGTACGAAACCGCCGGGGTCAGCCTGATGGTCGGGGAGCTGCCCGCCGCCAGCGTGCGCGTGATCGCCCGCCCGGTACGCTCGCTGGAGGCCCTCCGGCGCGAGCTGGACGGCTTTCTCGACCCGCAGACCCCGGGCCGGCTGCTGCTGAACGCCGACCCGCGCATGGAAGGACTGGAGGCGGTCCTGACCGCCATCGACGAAGAGACCGCCTGGTTTGCCACCGGCGGGGTCAATTCCGGCGATGACGGGGTGGTGCAGATCGCCGATGGCGTGGCCGCCTCGGGCATCACCGGGCTGGCGCTGCGCGACGATGTGGCAATCGCCGCGCGTCACACCCAGGGATGCACCCCACTACCCGGCAAGCATGAACTGACCGAGACCTGGCGCAACATCATCGTGCGCCTGGACGGTCAGCAGGCCCTGCCGGCGTTCAAGGGCATCATTGGCGACGTACTCTCGCGTGACCTGGAGCGGGCGCTGGGGTACATCCTGGTCGGCTTCCCGACCCCCGGCTCCGACACCGGCGACTACCGGGTGCGCAACATCATCGGGGTGGATCTGGACCAGGAGATACTGGCGGTCGGCGAGATGCTGGAGCCGGGCACGGAGATCCTGTTCGTGCGCCGCGACGGTCAGGCCGCCATCGAGGATCTGGAACGCATGCTGGAGCAGATCCGCGCCCGGGCCCCGAACGGGATTCGCGGGGCCATCTATGTCTCCTGCGTCGGACGCGGGCGCCATCAGTTCGTCCAGGAGGGCGCGGAACTGGCGATCGTGCAGAAGGGCCTGGGGGATGTGCCCCTGGTCGGCTTCTTTGCCAATGGCGAGATCTTCGCCAACCGCCTGTACGGCTACACCGGGGTCCTCACCCTGTTCACCTGACACGCCAGACCGCAGCCGGGAGACACCATGCAATACCGCAAACTGGGACGCACCGACATCGAGGTCGGCCTGATCGGCCTGGGCACCATGACCTGGGGCGAGCAGAACACCGAGGCCGAGGCCCACGAACAATTGGACTACGCACTCGACCAGGGCGTGAACCTGATCGATGCCGCCGAGATGTACCCGGTCCCGCCGCGCGCGGAGACCCAGGGCCTGACCGAGACCTTTATTGGCAACTGGCTGGCAACGCGCGGCAACCGCGACCGCATAGTGCTGGCCAGCAAGGTCGCCGGCCCCGGCATGATCGACTACCTGCGCGGCGGCCCGCAGCTGAACCGCGAACACATCGAGCAGGCCCTGAACGCAAGCCTCAAGCGCCTGCAGACCGACTACCTGGACCTCTACCAGGTCCACTGGCCGGCGCGCGCCACCAACTTCTTCGGCCAGCTCGGCTACGTCCACAAGCCGGACGAGAGCGCGACCCCGATCGAGGAGACCGCGGCCGCGTTGAAGGCCGTGGTCGAGAGCGGCCGCGTGCGCACCATCGGCATCTCCAACGAGACCCCGTGGGGCTTCATGGAGTGGATCCGCGCCCATGACCGCGGCCTGTCCGAACGCATCGTCGCCATCCAGAACCCCTACAACCTGCTCAACCGCAGCTTCGAGGCGGGGCTGGCCGAGATGGCCATCCGCGAGGAGGCCGGCCTGCTGGCCTATTCGCCGCTGGCCTTCGGCATGCTCTCCGGCAAATATCTGGACGGGGCGAAGCCCGCGGGGGCGCGCCTGACGCGGTTCGAGCGCTTCCAGCGCTACAGCAACGAATCCGGCCTGGCCGCGACCGCGGAATACGCCCGCCTGGCGCGCGAACATGGCCTGACCCCGACGCAGCTGGCGCTGGCCTTCGTCAACCAGCAGCCCTTCGTGACCAGCAACCTGATCGGGGCCACCACCATGGAGCAGCTGCGCGAGAACATCGTGACCGCGGACATCACCCTGTCCGATGCCGTGCTGGAGGCCATCGAGGCCATCCACGCCCGCTATACCTACCCCTGTCCGTAGGACCACCGCCAGTGCACCTGATCGATACGCATGTCCACCTGGACCTGGATGCGTTCGATCCGGATCGCCCGGCGGTGCTGGACCGCGCCCGCGCCGCCGGGGTCAAGGAGCTGGTCCTGCCCGGCGTCACCCGCGCGCGCTGGCCGGACCTCGCGGCCCTGCACCGACAGCACACGGGCCTGCATGTCGCCTACGGCCTGCACCCGATCTTCCTGCAGGCGCATGCGGACGCGGACCTCGACGCCCTGGAGGCCTGGCTGGATACGCACCCGGAGGCCGTCGCCATCGGTGAGATCGGGCTCGATGGCTACCAGGACGGGCTGGACCGGGACCTCCAGTGGCGGTTTTACACGCGGCAACTGGCCATCGCCCGTGAGCGCGACCTGCCGGTGATCATCCACAGCCGGCACGCGCTGGACGCGGTGCTGAAGGGCTTGCGCGAGCACCCCGGCGTGACCGGCATCCTGCATGCCTTCATCGGCTCGCCGCAGCAAGCCCTGCAGGCCACCGACCTTGGCTGCTGCCTGGGCATCGGCGGGCCGGTGACCTACGAGCGGGCGAAGAGACTGCACCGCGTGGTGCGCGCGGCCCCGCTGGAGGCCCTGGTGGTGGAGACCGATGCCCCGGATCAGCCCCTCGCCGGACACCAGGGCCGGCGCAATGAACCGATGATGACCGCCGAGGTGAACCGCCACCTGGCGCGCCTGCGCGACATGGACGCGGCAGAGATGGCTATAATTACGACCCAGAACGCACGCCGGGTCCTCCGGCTCTCGAGCGACCCGGATTAATGACCACGCACCCTGACCCCTACCGCGAACGCACCGACCTCCTGCTCGGCACGGACGTCACCGCAAGCCTGCGCGATCGACATGTATTCATCGCCGGCCTGGGCGGGGTGGGGAGTTACGCGGCCGAGGCGATCGCCCGCGCCGGCGTGGGACGCGTCACCCTGGCAGACCATGACGTGGTCGCGGCCTCCAACCTGAACCGGCAACTGGTGGCGCTGCGCTCTACCGTCGACCGCCCCAAGACCGAGATCATGACCCGCCGCATCCGTGACATCGACCCCGATATCGAGGTCACGCTCCGCCACGAGTTTCTGCGGCCCGACACCCTCCACGATCTGGTGCCGGAGGATGCCGACTTCGTCATCGACGCGATCGACTCCATTGTCTGCAAGGCGGCCCTAGTGGCCACGGCCCAGCAGCGCGGCCAGGCAGTGATCTCGAGCATGGGGGCCGGCGGCCGCATCGACCCCACCGGTGTACGGGTAGGGCCGCTGGCGGGGACGCGCGTATGCCCGCTGGCGCGCCAGATGCGCAAGCGCCTGCGGCGCCTGGATGCCCAGCTCGACTACCCGGTGGTGTTCTCCATCGAACAGCCGCGCAAAGGCACCGAACACCGCCCGGTCGATGGCGGCGGGCGCCCGCGCTCGGTCAACGGCACCATCTCCTACCTGCCCGCGATCTTCGGCCTGACCGCCGCCGGGCACGTGATCCAGAACCTGATCGCCCGCGCCTGACCCACCCCCGTCATTGCGAGGCGCCAAGCGCCGCGGCAATCGTCGAGGAGTGCCCCCAGCGGCAACGCTACTCGTCGAACACGGCCTCGATACGGGCCTGGATGTGCTGGTCGGCGTCGGGGCCGAACTGCGTGGTGGCGGGATCGAAGCGGTCGCAGAAGGCGTAGGCGAACTTCAGGTCCTTCACGCCCAGGGCGCCGAACAGGCGCGCCTCGAAGGAGTGATCTTCCGGGTTCTGGGTCAGCGTGGGCCAGCCATCGGCACCCGGTGCCAGCGCCGGCCCGAAGAACACCACCCCTGGCAGATTCTTCAGACGCAGGGCACAGGTACCCTCGGTCACCCCAGCCATCGGCAGGAAGTCGATGGTGCGCGACAGGCGCTGCTTGCGATTGAACGCGATGTCGATCTCGCCGCCTGCGGCCCGGATCGCCGGCGCCTCCGCCTCGAACGCCAGGGTCTCGAGGCCAGCCGCCCGCCAGGCCTCCAGGTCCTGCGCGCCAAGGCGGCTGGGCAGGAACAGGTACGCGGGGCTGGTGATGGTCCGGATCGCTGTCAGCAGGGGTTCCGAATACGCCGGTGCGTTGACCAGGATCCCGCCCAGTTCCAGGTCGTCGATCAACCAGACCGCCGGCGAACCATCCCCGATGCGGTAAATGGTCCGGTCACGCAATTCGACCAGCGGCGCGCTGATCACGGGTTCATTCTCCATGCGCTTGCTCCAATGACGGACGGTCGGGACGCGACTCGATCCCGGCCATGGTGGTCTCGATCCAGTCCTCGGCCTCGCCCAGCACCTCCACCGGCTTGCGTCCGGCGGTCGCGAGCGGCGGGCCGATGACCACGTCGATGGTACCGGGGTAGCGCCGGAGGCCCTTCTTCGGCCAGAAGCTGCCACTGTTGAGCGCCACCGGCAGCACCGGGTAGCCGGTGCGGGCCGCCAGCATCGCGCCGCCCTGGCGATAGCGCCCGTGCTCGCCCGGGGCCACGCGCGTACCTTCGGGAAACACGATCACCCAGCGGCCCTGGTCCAGACGCTGCTGGCCCTTCGCGACCAGGTTCTCCAGCGCCTGCCGCCCGGCCTCGCGGTCGATCGGGACCGGGTCCAGCATGGACAGCGTCCAGCCAAACAGCGGGATGCGCATCAGTTCGCGCTTGAGCACCCAGGTCTGCATCGGGAAGATCGCGACGAAGGCGATGGTCTCCCAGGCCGACTGATGCTTGGACAGCACCACATGCGGCCGTGCAGGATCGATGTGTTCGGCGCCGCGTACCCGGTAGTCGATGCCGCAGGTCACGCGCAGCCACCAGATGTTGAAACGCCCCCACTGCGTGAGCACCCGGTAGCGGGCGGCAGGCGAGAGCGGCCAGATCAGCGGCGGGAGCAACAGGCCGAACACCAGCGTGGAGCTGATGAATCCCAGCTGGAACAACAGGCCACGGACCAGGGGGAGCATGCGGCGGCGTTATCCCGTGGCCAGGCGGCCGATGTCGGCCACGGTCTCGAAGGCGCGGCGCAGCTCGCGCAGCAGGGCCAGGCGATTGCGCCGCTCGGCGGCATCCTCGGCCATCACCATCACCTGGTCGAAGAAGGTATCGACCCGATCGCGCAGGCCCGCCAGCTCGCCCAGGGCATGCAGGTAGTCGCCGTCGGCCACCGCCTGCTCGACGCCGGGGCGCAACGCTTGCAGGCCCTGGTATAGGCTCCGCTCCTCCTCCAGCGCCAGGGCCTCCGGGTCGAGGTCGGCCTCGGCCTCCTCACCGGCCTTGCGCAGCAGGTTGTGGATGCGCTTGTTTGCGGCGGCCAGGGCCTCGGCCTCCGGGCGCTCGCGGAACAGGCTGACCGCGCGCACGCGGCGGACGAAGTCCAGCGGGGTATCCGGCGCGACCGCGGCCACCGCCTCGATGGTCTCGTGCGCCTGGCCCTGCTCCAGCAGGTAGCCGCGCAGGCGCTCCAGGATGTACTCGCGCACCGGCTCCACGGCCTGGTCGGCCTCCGGCACGCGCGCGCGGATCGGCTCGGCCGCCGCCTGCAGCAGCGGGGTCAGGGCCAGCGGCAGCTCGCGCTCGACCAGGATGCGCACCAGCCCCAGCGCAGCGCGGCGCAGAGCGAACGGGTCCTTGGTGCCGGTGGGCTGCTTGCCGATCGCGAAGATCCCGGCCAGCGTATCCAGCCGGTCCGCCAGCGCCAGCGCCTGGGCCAGCGGGACATCCGGCAGCTCGGAGCCGGACTGGCGCGGCCAGTAATGCTGCTCGATCGCGGCCGCGACCGCGTCGTCCTCGCGGTCGTGCAGGGCGTAGTAGCGGCCCATCGTGCCCTGCAGCTCGGTGAACTCGAACACCATCTGGGTCACGAGATCGCACTTGGCCAGGCGCGCGGCGCGCGCGGCGAGATCGGCATCCAGCCCCATCAGGCCGGCCAGGCGCTGCATCAGGGCCTCCAGCCGCACGGACTTGTCGCGCAGCGTGCCCAGGCGCTTTTCGAACACCACGGAGTCCAGCGCGTCCAGCCGTTCCTCCAGGCGCTTCTTGCGGTCCTGCTGCCAGAAGAATTCGGCATCGGCGAAGCGCGGGCGCAGCACGCGCTCGTTGCCGTCGCGCACCGCATGCGGGTCGCGCGACTCGATGTTGCTGATCACGATGAAGTGCGGCTGCATGCGCCCGGCCTCGTCGACCACCGGGAAGTATTTCTGGTTGTCCTGCATGGTGGAGATCAACGCTTCCTGCGGGACATCCAGGAAACGCGGGTCGAAGCCGCCGGTCAGGGCCACCGGCCACTCCACCAGCGCGGTCACCTCGTCCAGCAGGTCGGCATCCACCAGTGCACGCCCACCCAGGGCCCTGGCCTGTTCGTGCACCTGGGCCAGGATGTTCTCGCGCCGCGACTCGAACGACGGCTCGACAAAGCCCGGGCTGCGCAGCCGCTCGGCATAGTCGTTGCCGCGCTTGAGCTCCAGCGCGCCGGGCTGGTGGAAGCGGTGGCCGTGCGTGGCCCGGCCTGCAGTCTGTTCCAGCACTGTCATCTCCAGCACCTCGGTCCCGTGCAGGACCACCAGCCAGTGCGCGGGGCGCACGAACTCGGTGCGGCTGCTGCCCCAGCGCATGCGCTTGGGCGTGGGCAGGGCCTCCAGCGCGGCCTCCAGCATCTCCGGCAGCAGCTCGCCGAGGGCGCGCCCCGGCTGCATCTGGCGGAAGACCAGGTATTCGCCCTTGTCGGTGGTCTCGCGTTCCAGACGTTCGACCTCCACGCCGCAGGAGCGGGCAAAGCCCAGCACCGCTTTGGTCGGCTCGCCAGCGGCGTCGAAGGCGGCGGCCACGGCCGGGCCGCGACGCTCCTGCAACTGGTCCGGCTGACGCGCGGGCACGTCGGGGAACAGCACGGCCAGCCGCCGCGGGGTGGCGAAGACCTCGGGCGCGCCCGGTTCCAGCCCGGCCTCGCGCAGGCGGGTGACCAGGCCGTCGGCCAGGGCGTCACGCAGGCGCGGCAGGGCGGTGGGGGGCAGCTCCTCGGTGCCGAGTTCGATCAGGAGTTCGCGGGCTTCAGCCATGTCGGGTCCGTGTCGGGTCCATCACGACCGCGCGCAAGGGCGCGCGATCCGGAAAATAGGTTCAGGCGGCGTCGGGCTTGTTGGTGTCGTCGTCGGCGCACAGCGGGAAGCCCAGGGCCTCGCGCGACTCGTAGTACTTCTGCGCGACGTTTCGCGACAGTTCACGCACGCGCAGGATATAGCGCTGACGCTCAGTGACCGAGATCGCGCCCCGGGCATCCAGCAGGTTGAAGCTGTGCGAGGCGCGCAGCATCTGCTCGTAGGCCGGCAGCGGCAGGCCCAGCTCGATCATGCGGTCGCTCTCGCTCGCATGCTGGTCGAAGGCAGCGAACAGGGCATCACGGTCGGCATGCTCGAAGTTGTAGGTGGACTGCTCCACCTCGTTCTGGTGATAGACGTCGCCGTAGGTGATCGCACGCCCATCCGGTCCGATCGTCCAGACCAGGTCATAGACGCTTTCGACCCCCTGCAGATACATCGCCAGGCGCTCCAGCCCGTAGGTGATCTCGCCGGACACCGGGTGGCAGTCCAGCCCGCCCACCTGCTGGAAGTACGTGAACTGGGTGACCTCCATGCCGTTCAGCCAGACCTCCCACCCGAGGCCCCAGGCGCCAAGGGTCGGAGACTCCCAGTTGTCCTCGACGAAGCGGACATCATGGGTGAGCGTGTCGAAGCCCAGCGCCTCCAGGGAGCCGAGGTAGAGATCCTGGATGTCCGGTGGCGACGGCTTCAGCAGCACCTGGAACTGGTAGTAGTGCTGCAGGCGGTTGGGGTTGTCGCCGTAGCGCCCGTCGGTAGGACGGCGGCTGGGCTGCACATAGGCCGCACGCCACGGCTCCGGCCCGATCGAGCGCAGGAAGGTCGCCGGATGAAAGGTACCGGCCCCCATCTCCATGTCGTAGGGCTGCAGGGCCACGCAGCCGTGCTCGTTCCAGTAATCCTGCAGACGCCGGATCAGGTCCTGGAAGGTGGGGCTGCTGCTGGACGGTTTGCGTTCGTGCGCCATGGGCGATCCCGAGTAAGGGCAAAGCGGACAGTATATCGGCCGGGCTCCGGCCTCGGCCACCGCTCGTGGCCGCCGATGGCTTTGCTTGCGCCGGCCACGCGGCCATACTGAGAGCCCGCCTTGACCGGGAGAGCCACCCTGAGCGATCCCCTCGCCAACTCCGGAGCCCCGGCTCCGTCAGAGAACGGCCCGCGCTACCGCGCGACGCGCCGGGTGACGCTGGTCGGCGCGGTGGTCAATGCTGGCCTGGCGCTGGCGCAGCTGATCAGCGGCTGGCTGCTGAACTCGCAGGCGCTGGTGGCCGACGGTGTCCACACCCTGTCCGACCTGATCACCGACGGGGTGGTGCTGTTCGCCGCGCGCAAGGCCGCGGCCTCGCCAGACGCGGATCACCCCTACGGCCATGCCCGCATCGAGACCCTGGCCACCGTAATCGTGGGCCTGTTTCTGACGTTCGCGGGGCTGGCCATCGCCTGGACCGCCGGCAGCCGCCTGCTCGGCGCGGAGCCCCTGACCGCACCGGCCACGGCCGCGGTCGCCTTCGCCGCGCTCACCCTGGTGGCGAAGGAAGGCCTGTACCAGTACACCCAACGGGTGGCACGCCGCCACCAGTCGCGCATGCTGGAGGCCAATGCCTGGCATCACCGCACGGATGCGATCTCCTCGCTGTTCGTGCTGGTGGGTGTCGGGGCGGCGGTGGCGGGCTTTCCGTGGGCCGATGCCCTGGCCGCACTGATCGTTGCCCTGTTCATCCTGCATGTCGCCGGGCGGCTGATCGTGCGTGCCGCGGCGGAGTTGATCGACACCGCGCTGGAGCCGGACCAGGTGCAACGCATCCATCGCACCATCGTGGACGTGCCCGGGGTAAAAGACGCACACATGCTGCGCACACGACGCCATGGCAGCGATGTCGTCGTGGACGTGCACATCCAGGTCGCGCCGATGATCTCGGTCTCCGAGGGGCATCGGATCGCTGATGCGGTGTTCCATTCGGTGACCGACGAGCATGACCGGGTCAACGACATCACGGTGCACGTAGACCCGGAAAATGACGCGGAGCAGGCGCGCAGTTCGACGCTGCCGTTACGGCCGGTACTGGTGGAGGCCCTGCGCGAGGCCTGGGCCGACAGCCCGGAGCTGGACGCGGTGGAGCACCTGTCCCTGCACTACCTGGGTGGCCGGGTGCACATGACGCTGACCCTGCGCCTTGACGGGGCAACCGCGGCTCCGGACCTGGAGGCGCGGGCCCGGGCCCTGGCCGACCGGCTGCACGCCCACCCGCAGGTGGGCGACATGCTGGGCGAGGTCACGCTACTCTATCGCCCATGCACTCATTAGGTGCGGCACACCCCGCCAGGCACCATGATTGTGCGTATAAGGCACCAAAATGGTGCAGAAAGGATGCGGCGTGGCACCCGGGGTGCCCGTTTTTCGCGCGCCCGGGCCGAATCGGGCCGGATGGCATGATGCCTGCATAATGTCCTACGAAGCCGTGCAGGGGCCGACAGGCCGGCCGGTCAAAATCGAAGACTCAAGTGAAGACCAAGGAGATCCCCATGTCCGCAGCCGACGTGCTGAACCAGATCAAGGAAAAGGAAGTGCGCTTTGTCGACTTCCGCTTTACCGACTCCAAGGGCAAGGAACAGCATGTGACCATGCCGGCCCACGACATCGACGAAGAGACCTTCGAGGAAGGCAAGATGTTCGACGGCTCATCGATCTCCGGCTGGAAGGGGATCAACGAGTCCGACATGATCCTGATGCCGGACGCCGAGTCGGCCGTGATCGACCCCTTCTTCGAAGACATGACCATGAACATCCGCTGCGATGTGGTCGAGCCGGCCACCATGCAGGGCTATGACCGCTGCCCGCGCTCCCTGGCGCGCCGCGCCGAGGCCTACCTGCAGAGCACCGGCATCGCCGACACCGCTCTGTTCGGTCCGGAAAACGAATTCTTCGTGTTCGACGACGTGAAGTGGGGCTCCAGCCTGTCCGGTTCCTACTGCCGTGTCGATTCCGAGGAGGCCTCCTGGAACTCCGAGCGCGTGTACGACGACGGCAACATCGGTCACCGTCCGGGCGTGAAGGGTGGCTACTTCCCGGTCCCGCCGGTCGACAGCCTGCATGACCTGCGCTCCACCATGTGCGAAGTGATGACCGAAATGGGCCTCGTCACCGAGGTGCACCACCACGAGGTGGCGACCGCCGGCCAGTGCGAGATCGGCGTGGGCCCGGCGACCCTGACGCAGAAGGCCGACGAGGTACAGGTCCTGAAATACGTGGTGCAGAACGTGGCCCACATCCACGGCAAGACCGCGACCTTCATGCCCAAGCCGATCGTTGGCGACAACGGCTCGGGCATGCACGTGCACCAGTCGCTGTCCAAGGACGGCAAGAACCTGTTCTCCGGCGATCTCTACGGCGGCCTGTCCGAGACCGCGCTGTACTACATCGGCGGCATCATCAAGCACGCCCGCGCACTGAACGCCTTCACCAACCCGTCCACCAACAGCTACAAGCGTCTGGTGCCGGGCTTCGAGGCGCCGGTGATGCTGGCCTACTCCGCGCGTAATCGCTCGGCCTCGCTGCGCATCCCGTTCGTGATGAACCCGAAGGCGCGCCGCATCGAGCTGCGCTTCCCGGACTCCACCGCCAACCCGTACCTCGCGTTCGCCGCGATGCTGATGGCCGGCCTGGACGGCATCCAGAACAAGATCCACCCGGGCGACGCGATGGACAAGAACCTCTACGACCTGCCGCCGGAAGAGGAAAAGGGCATCCCGCAGGTCTGCCATTCGCTGGACCAGGCGCTGGAAGCCCTGAACCAGGATCGCGAGTTCCTGACCCAGGGTGGCGTGTTCACCGACGACATGATCGATGCCTACATCGACCTGAAGATGGAAGACGTCACGCAGATGCGCATGACCACCCATCCGATCGAGTTCGACATGTACTACAGCCTGTAAGGCACCCGCTTCCGGCCCCTCGGGGCCGCGAGGCCATCCGCCGCTGCGCCCTCTCCGGGGCCGGCGGCTTTTTTGTGCCCGTTGGACCGCCTACCGCGGACCCCATACGCGGCGGCCGCGCGAAATAGATGGGCCTCGCGCATCCGGAGGATGCGCGAGGCCCAAAGAAAAGGGCCAGCAGTGAAACTACTGGCCCAAGTACCCGTGCCGGGGTTGCGGCTTCCCTGCCAGGAGGTCAGTCTCGCGCGCTCGGTACCGCGACCTCGTAGCCACTGCTAAGCGCATTCAAAAACACTTCGATGTCGTTGTAGGCATCGGCACCAAGCTGCAACGGCTGGGTTCCGGAGTTTCGGTTGCATTCGGTAAACCGCACCTGCAGCGACTGCAGTTCGTCCTTTGTGCGATAGGTCGGCCAGTGGGCCGCGTCACCGTAATGAGTGGTCAGTGCCTGACCGCGCAGACGCTCGCCGGCCGTTGTCGTGTGGCAGCTGGCGCAGGCCAGGTTCATGCGGCCAGTCCGCAGATGGAACCGCTCCTGCCCCCGCTTGTAGGCCTTCTTGAGTTCGCCTTCGGTGACGTCGATTTCGATCGGCATGCCGTTGCTGTGGGTGGCGACATACACCGAGATCGCGGAGTTGTCGTAACTGCCGTGCTTGAGCGTCTTGCCCTTCTCGGCGGCGCAATGCTCGATCATCATCTCCAGGTTCATGATCCGGCCCAGCTCTTCGTTGAACTGCGGATATTGCGTGGCGCGCAGCCCGGTCAGGTCACCATCTTCCGCCCCCAGACAGGCCGCGAAGGCGCCATTGTCATTGAGCTCCGCGAACAGGAAAGCCCCACGATCCTCGGCCAGGTGCCCACCGTGCAGCGACTGGTCGAAAGGCGGGTCCATGAACTTCCAGTTGGTCTTCCACTGGTCGCTTTGCGAGGCGACCATGGCGGCATCGAGCGCTGCGCGATCCTTCCAGTACTTGTAGGTCCCGGTATGGTCGTCCGACACGTGCGGATCATCGCCATAGTCCAGCATGGGCTGGTATTCGCGGTAAACGGTTTCATCAGCGGTGGCCTGAACGATCCATGCCCCGGAGAGGGCGAGCGCGAGCGCTGCTGCGCCGGTAACCGCAATCTGCTTTTGTTTCATTCTGAACTCTCCTTTTGCGGGTTACTTGAGGGTCGCCATATACGCCATGACGTCGTGGATTTCCTGTTCAGTGAGATTGTTGAAGGCACCGAACGGCGGCATCAGCGTTCCCTCGTAGAAGACGCGCGCGTCATAGAGCATCTGATAGGTGTATTCGTCAGGCATGCCGCGAGCCGCGTAATCGGCCAGCGAGGGGCCGACGGTTCCGGTCTGCGCAACCCCCTCGACATAGTGGCAAGCCACACAGTTGCCTTCGGCCGTGGTCGTAAAGATCTCCTTGCCACGCTCCGGGTCGCCATTTACCGGGCCCTCGAAGGCAACCTCCGTGGGCTCCGGTATCCCGCGTCGATCCTCATAGCTAAGGCTCAGCCACTGGCGCAGATCTCGCCCGTGTGCCCGCAGTTCATAGGTCCCCGCGCCTTCGGTCGGGTAGGGCCAGGCGGTCTTGACGTCCAGGCTCTCGTCGATCAGCGCATTGCCCGGAAGCCCCGCAGTCGAGTTCGGCGAATCGGCGACGGCGAATGGCACGGCCAGCATTGTCAGACCACCGGCCAGAAACAGCGCACTCCTCATCATCGTGGGTGTCTCCTGTTGTTATTGGTTTCATCTGGGCCCGCATGACGCACGTACGCGGCGCCCGACCCAACGTCCCCGATGCAGGGTGCGTGCCAATCAATAAAGTCCAGTGAGGATGCGGGCGGAAGAGAAAGGCACGGAGGGCGCCTGGGGCATTTGGCCCTCACCCATGGCGAGCGATTGGGGCAAAATGCCCCACAAGCCGGAAGCGACTCGTACGGTGGTCCACCCGTTACATACGAAAGAGATTCCAGGCCCGAAAGCCTGCGGACGCACGACTTCAGAGAGGTGGTTCGGACGGATCCTCCGGGGAGGCGCCACGCGGGTCGTCCTTCCACGCGGCGAGCTTGCGCAGCAGGGTCTTGTAGTCGATGCCCAGCACCCGGGCGGCCTGGGCCTTGTTGTTGCCGGTCTCGCGGAGCACCGCCTCGATGTAGCGGCGCTCGACGGCGGCCAGCGTTGCACCCGTATCGCCGGGGTCGGGCAGACCGGGCTCCGCGCCGGCCCGCCAGCCCCCGCCGCCAATGGCATCGGGAAACACGTCCAGCGGCAGGCTGGTCAGCCCGTCGGGGCACAGGATCACGGCCTGCTCGATGAAGTTCTCCAGTTCCCGGACATTGCCCGGCCACTCATAGCCGAGCAGGGCGCTGATGGCCTCCGGGGCAAGGCGCCGCACTACCGGTCGTCCGTGGGTGCGGGCATAGCGCTGCACGAAGCTCTCGGCCAGCTCGGGGATGTCTTCCGTGCGATCCCGCAGTGGCGGCAGCTGCACGCCGAGGACATTGATCCGGTGGAACAGGTCGCGCCGGAAGGTGCCCTCCTCGACCGCCTGTTCCAGCGGCTGGTTGGTGGCGGTAACCAGCCGGAAATCCAGTGGGCGATCCTCGGTGCAGCCGAGCGCACGCACGCTGCGGTTCTGGAGGGTCCGCAACAGCTTGGCCTGAAGGCCCAGGGGCATGGCGTTGATTTCGTCGAGGAACAGTACGCCGCCGGAGGCCTCGACCAGCAACCCCGGATGATCGCGGTCGGCCCCGGTGAATGCGCCGCGTCGATAGCCAAACAACTCTGCCTCGGCCAGGTCCTGGGGAATCGCGGCCACATTAATCGCGACGAAGGGCCCGCGACCTGCATGTAACGCCTGCGCCACGAGTTCCTTGCCGGTCCCGCTCTCGCCTTCGATCACGACATTGGCCTGGGTGTCGCGGACCTTGAGGATCCATTCGCGCAGGCGCTGCATGATCGGGCTGGAACCGCGCAACGCGCTCAGGCAGGGGTCGCAGGACTGGGCCGAGCGGGTGGCTCGATCGGCGCGCAGTCGCAGGTCATGGGTGCGCTGCACCTTTGCCAGCATCAGCTCGATGTTCTCGGGCCGAAACGGTTTCGGGAGAAAGTCGAAGGCACCCATGCGCACGGCTTCGACCGCATTTTCCAGACTGGCATAGGCACTGATGACGACCACCGGGAGGTCGGGGTCGCGCTCCTTGACGGTCTGGATCACGTCGAAGCCATCGCGACCCGGCATCATGAGATCGGTCAGGACCAGATCCGGCTCCACCTCATCCAGCGAGTCCTCTAGAGCAGACGCGTCGCTGTTCAGTGTCACCTCGTAGCGCCCACTGTCCTTGATGGCCCAGCTCAGCATGCGGGCCACATCAGGCTCGTCCTCGAGTACGAGGACCCGGATCGGCCTGTCCGCATCCCCATGATGGATAGGCGCTGCGGACGTTGATTCCTTGAAAGAATTCGACGGGGATTCAGGCATCGGGGTTCCGGGTTGGGTTGGACGTGCGGCTGGGAAACGGTGTAGAACAAAAGTCCAAGCTTGAAAAGAGTCTATGCATGAATCGTCGCGTGTTCATCCGTAATGCGGCTGCCGTAGCCGTACTCGGGCCGCTGCTGGGACATGGCATCGCGCGCGCACTGAGCCCCGAAACCGCCGACTGGCAGGCCGGACTGGCTCAGGGCGGATGCAATTGCGCCGGCTCGCAGGGCGCGCCCCAGCCCGTCGACCATCGTACGAATGGCGAACTGGTCTACCAGGGTACCCACCTTCTGACCTACGGCGCGTTCCGCGAACTGGCCAAGCACTATCGCGACGACACCGGACGCCCGTTTGTGGTCTACGGTGGCGGGTGCGATGACGGGATCGGGGCGGTGCAGCAGCGGACCGCCCATCTGGGAGGGCTCTGCTGCCCGGTGGAGGACACCCGGGCGCGAGATTTCTTCCACTTGCTGGTCGCCCGGGACCTCAAAGTCGTGGTGACCCACCCCGAGGTCGGAGTCGACGGGCTGGCGCTGGACGACTTGAAGGCCGTGATGGCAGGCCGGGTTCGCCGCTGGTCGGACGTAGGCGGGCCAGACCGGCCGATCGCCGTGCTCTATCGCGACCACTGCCCGGACTACCGCGAACCGGTTCGCGACGTCCTGTTCGACAATGCCCAGCAGTGGTCCCCCCGCGGCATGAGTATCGATACCGACGAACACCTGACCGACACCCTGGCACGCTTCGAGTCCTCCATCGGCGTTGTAAGCTGGGTGTTCGCGGCCGAGCGCATCAAGCGGGGCGAACTGCGCGCCCTGAAGATCGACGGGATCGAGCCGTCCGCGGCAACGGTTCAGGCGGGCGAGTATCCCCTCCACGGCCCGCTGACGGTGGTATCCGACCGGTGGCAGGAGGCGGTAATGCGCCCGTTCTTCGATTACCTGTACAGCCCGGCCGGGCAGGCCGTTTTGGCGCACCGGCTGATTCCGGTCTCCGCCCAGGAGGCGGGGTATCGCCTGCCGCAAACCATCTGAGTCCTGCCACGATCCGGCGCCGCCCGAATGCATGCCAGGGACCCTGCACGGCCTGGCCCGAGTGTCCCGTCTGCGAGAGTTGAATGATGTCGGAAGCGGTAATTCCCGGACGATGGTCGCTCCACCGCGGCCAGACGCAAACGCCAAGACGCCGAAGATCCCTGCTGATCCGCGTGATCCTGGGCGTGATTACGGTCACCGCCATTATCCACAGCGCCCTGTTCCTGGGCATTGATCAGGTCGTCAGCCGCCAGTTCGACGACCTGCACCAGGAGCGACTCGACCGCCTGGCGGATCAGGTGGACGGACGCATCCAGGACGAACTGCGACGGTTGTCCAGCCTGACCGGCTTGCTGGCCCGCGACTCCGACCTGATCAACAGCACCTATTATCACCTCTATCTGGAAGGTGAACAGCACCACCCTGCGGCAGCCGTGAGCCGGCAGGCCGAGGCATTCGAACTGCAACGCGTATCGCTGTGGGCCGCCAGTGACCAGCGCGAGATCGCCTCCAGCCGTCCGTCGGACTCGGTCATATTCCCGCCGCAAGGGGAGCGGGAAGGCGCCGCCGTAGTGTTCGCCGACGGCAGCTTCTGGCTGGTCGGTCAGGCAGCGATCGAACACAACAATGTGAATATCGCCTGGTTGGTGACGGCCACGCCGCTCGAAGAACTCGTGACATCCCTGCGCGAGACCCACTCCGCGCGAATCGAGCCCGCCGCCGGGGTCTCGGTGGGGCCCGATACCCGCCGGATCGAACTGACCGACGACCGCGATCCGTCGCGCGCGGCCCTGGACGTCAGGGCACCGGACACGGTCGCGCGCGCGCTGGACGAGGTCAAGACCCTGCTCACCATCACCCTGGCGATTGCCGCGGTGCTGCTGGCCTTTGCGCTGGTGGTGGTGCTGCGCATCCAGCTGCGCCCGGTCGGGGCCCTTGTCGAGCATCTGGGGCGCATCGCCCGCGGGGAGTTTGGATATCAGGCACCGCTTCCCCCCGGCTCCGGCGAGTTCTCCCGCCTAGTGCTGGCGTTCAATGACATGTCGCGCGACCTGGCGCGCTTGCGCGATATCGAGCGCCGGCTGCAGCACCAAGAGCAGCTGTCCGCGATCGGGCGGGTGGCCGCCCGCGTCGCGCACGACATCAACAACCCCCTGACCGTGATCAGCAGTGTGACCGCGACCCTCCAGCGCGAAGGCACGCTGGGCGAACGGCAGCAGGAGATGGTGAACATGATCGACCACCACTGCGAACGCTGCTCCCGCACGGTCCAGGAATTGCTGGAATACGGCCGGCCCGTCACGCCCCGGATCCAGCCGATGGACCCGCATGCGCTGGTGGCCGGGGTGGCCGCGCGCCAGTCACGGCGCTGGCAGATCCCCGTAATCCTGGAACCGGAGACGAGTACCGGGCTGTCACCGGTGGAACTGGATCCGCTCCTGACCGAGCAGATGCTGGACAACCTGATCGACAATGCCGCCCAGGCGGCGCCGCACAGGCCCGTCCGCGTGCGAATCACTGAAGGCGCCGGGGATTGCCGCATCGAGGTCCTGGACGAGGGTCCCGGTTTTGCCGCCAGCGAACGCGAGCAGGTGTTCGAGCCGTTCTTCACCACCAAGCGGGGCGGAACCGGGCTGGGGCTGGCCAGCGTGCTACGGGTGGTCCGCGCCCACGACGGCGATATCGATCTCGGGCCGGGGCCCGGAGGTCAGGTACGGATTCGGCTGCCACTGCGCCAGGACCGCGAAGCGCTGCAGGATCGGACCAACGGCTACTGATCGCGCCACGGCCCAGAGCGAGCGTGCTCGGTCCGGCCGGGCACTTGCGGGCAGAGCCCCGTTACGGGAATCCCCCGTCCAGCCGTCCCGGTTCGGGTTGCACGGCCACCACCGCACCCAGCAACCACCAGCAAGCACTGACGAGATACCGCTTCTGGCGAAGCGCAGAGGGCGCCGGGCCCGGTCAGGGACGCCAGCCGAACTCGTCGGCCTTCTGCTGCGCCAGTGCCGGGATGTCGGTGGCGACGAACTTCTCGTGCAGCACCTGCACCCCGATCATGTGGTTGATCACCGCGTCCAGCTGGACCTGGGTGGCCGCCGGGGTGTTCTCGTCCTCGTGGATCTCGAATACGCGGCGCACACCCTCCGGGTCCAGCAGGCCGGCCTCGGCCACCTTCTCCGGCGCCAGGTAGCGATCGGCCAGGGCCTTCATTGCCGCCCACTTGACCGGATCGGTGTGCGCGGGCGGGGCCATGAACGCGAACTTCTCGCGCTCGTAGAGCACCTTGGGCAGCAGGCCCTTCATCGATTCGCGCAGCACGTACTTCTCGGTGCGGCCCTTGATGCGCAGGGTCGGCGGGAGGTGGGCGCAGAACTCGGCCAGGTGATGGTCGAGAAACGGCGGGCGGGCCTCCATGGAATTCGCCATGTCCATGCGGTCGCCACCCCAGGTCAGGATCTGGCCTTCCAGCATGGTCTTGATCCACACGTACTGAGCCTTGTCCAGCGGATGGCGGCCTTCCAGCATGTCGTCATCCAGGGCGCCGGCGATCGCACGGCCGGGCTGGTAGCCCTGCATGCGCTCGCGGCGCTCCGGCGCCAGCAGGCCGGGCACGTGCTCGGCCGCCGCCAGCCAGGGCTGCAGGCAGGACGGGGTGAAGCCCATCATCTTCGTGAACTCCGGGTCATCGACCTCGTCCTCGGCCAGCATCGCGCCGGAGAACAGCTCGTTGGACTCGTTCAGCATCTGCTGCCAGGCGGCGCGTTCGGCCTCCGGCAGGGTGTCCAGGCCGTGCAGGAACATGTCGCGGCGGAAGGCCGGGTAGCCACCGAACAGCTCGTCCGAGCCTTCGCCGGTGACCACCACCTTGTAGCCGGCCTCGTTCACGTGCCGGCTCATCAGCAGCTTGGCCACGCCGAGGGTGTTGTAGATGGTACGCTCGGCGTGCCACAGGGCCTCTTCGAAGTTGTCGTAGAGGTGGTCGGCATCCAGGCGCAGGATGTCCTGGTCGGCGCCGACGCTCTCGGCCATCTCGCGGGCGATCGCGGTCTCGTCGTAGGCGTCGTTGTCGAAGCCGATGGTAAAAGCCTTGACCGGCGCCTGCTGGCTGGCCGAGGCCAGGCCCAGGGTGATGCAGGAGTCGATCCCGCCGGAGAGGTAGCAGGCGACCGGCACGTCGGCCTCCAGGCGCAGCTGGACGGCCTCCATCAGCTGTTCGCGCACCCCTTCGATCCAGGCGTTCTCGTCGGCGTCCTCCTCCGGCGGGCGCTCGCTGGCCAGCGGGAAGTCCATGTCCCAGTACTTCTCCTGGCGCACCTTCAGCTTGCCGTGGGCGCGTTCAACAATCACCATGTGGCCGGGCTTGACCTGCTGGATGCCCTCGAAGGCGGTGGTGCCCGGGACCATGGTTTGCATCAGCTGGTGGTACAGGCCGGCGTCGGCGAACCGGCGCGGCACATCGGGGTTGGCGAACAGCACCTTCAGCTCGGAGCCGAATACGAAGCTGCCGTTGGCCTCGGTGAAGTACAGCGGCTTGACGCCGAAGCGGTCCCGGATCAGCACCAGGCGATCATGCTCGCGGTCATACAGGGAGATTGCGAATTCGCCACGGAAGTGCTTGATCGCGTCTTCCAGGCCCTCGCGCCGGTACAGGTGCATGACCATCTCGGAATCGCTCTTGGTGTGGAACTTCACCCCGCGCGAGGTCAGGTCGGTACGAATGCGCTTGTAGTCGTACAGCTCGCCGTTGACCGCGGTCATGATGGAGCCGTCGCTCATGCAGAACGGCTGGCGGCCGCGGTTCTCGTCCAGGTCGATGATCGACAACCGGGCGTGCGAGAACCCCACGCCACGATCGTCCTGCGTCTTGTAGCCGAAGCCGTCGGGACCGCGGTGGTACTGAATCGCGGCCATATTGACCAGGGTCTGCGGGTCGACCTTGCGGTTGGGGTCGGCGTGAAAGATTCCGGCGATGCCACACATGGCATGTCTCCTTGATTATTCGTTCAGTGCGAGCGGGGCGCGGCCCGGTCCGTTCCGGCGCGCCACGCCACTCGCGGTTCAGTTCAGTGCGAGGTTCAGTCTTCCGGGGTGTCCATGACCGCGCTGATGCGGCGGACCACACTGGTCAGCAGCGCCATGCGCACGAACACCGCCCCGCGCGCCTGGGCGAAGTACCAGTTGTGCGGGGTGTCATCGAGGTCGGTGGACAGCTCCGCACCGCGCGCCAGCGGGTGCATGATGATCGCGCCCTTCTTCAGCGGGGAGTTGCGGTCCAGCTTCAGCCCCTCGCCCATGGACTCGAAGGTATCGCCCACCCAGGCGATGGCGTTGATGTACACCACGTCCAGGTCCGGCAGTACCGGGTCCAGGTCGTGCACCACGCGCAGGTTCAGGCCGGCGTCCTCCAGTTCCTCGCGCTGGCCGGAATCGAAGTTCTCGTCCTCGCGCGAGACGAGCACGACCTCCTCGATCGCCTCGGGGAACAGGCTCAGCAGGCGCAGCAGCGAGCGCACCGTGCGCATGCGCGAGGGGACGCCAATGATCCCGACCCGGATGCGATCCTCCGGCGCTACCGGGCCGGTGAACAGCTCGGGCCGCCACTTGGCCAGGGTGTAGACGTCCGCCAGGGCCTGGGTCGGGTGCTCGTCGATGCCGTTGCCGGCGTTGACCAGCGGGATGCGCAGGTTCTCGAGCATGTTGTGCGCCGCCTCGGCATCCGAGGAGCGCAGCACCAGCACATCGCCATAGTTGTTGAACATCTCGGCGATATCCGCCAGCGACTCGCCCTTGGCGATGCCGGTGCTCCTGGGGTCGGTGATCGACATCACCGCCCCGCCCAGACGATGCCAGGCGCTCTCGAACGACAGCCGCGTGCGAGTGGACGGCTCGTAAAACGCGCTGATCAGGATCTTGCCCGCCAGCGGCAGGTGCATCAGCGCCGGGGTGGTCTCGTACTGTGCTGCGAGCCGGAACAGCTGCAGCAGTTCGGGACGCGTGAACTGCTGGCTGGAGACCACGTGTGCGGCCGCCAGCTTCAGTAGCGGATCCGGGTCTTCCTCCACCGCGGTGAGCAACGCCCGCGGGCGGTTCGTACCGGCGGCACCGTCCTTGGGATGGAGAGCGTGCAAGGGATCTTCGGTGTAATTCACCAGAGGCATCCTTTTTTCCAGTCGCGAATAAACAGGGCCAGCAGCAGGATCGGGGTCAGTGTGGCCACTCCGGTGGCCACCACCACGATGAACATCAGGGCCGTACTCGAGATCGTCATGCCGGGCTCCCCTTCGGTTGGACATCATCCCGCGCCAGACGGTCCCAGTCGAACGGGCGCGGGGCCAGCCAGGTGCTGAGCACCATCACCGCCAGCGACACCGCCGCGCCGACGAGCGCCGCGACGTAGAAACCGATCAGGAAGTAGCTGGCCAGCCCGATGCCCGACCCCAGGATCATCGACCAGGCCGCCCCCCGGGGGTTGGCCCGCCGCCAGTACAGACCGGCCACGATCGGCCAGATCGCGGAGGCAACAAAGGCGCCGGTGAAATACAGCAGCTCGGCCAGAGATCCGATGATCGGCAGCTCGCCACGATAGCTGGCGGCCAGCCAGGTCAGCAGGCCCAGCAGGACCACGATGACCTTGGTCGCCCGGAACTGATTCTGTTCGCTGGCCTGCGGGCGGATGTGGCCGCGGTAGATATCCCGGGTGACCAGGTCCGAGGTCGCCGCCAGCAGGGAGTCGAGACTGGAGGCCAGCGCGGCGAACACCACGATGAAGACCACGATCGCCCCGGTCAGGCCGAGCACCTCGGCGGCCACCAGCGGCCCGACCATGTCGGCGGCAGGCACATTGATGCCCAGCGCCGGCGTGGCCAGGGCGATAAAGCCCGCCACAATCGGGATCGGCAGCCACAACAGGCCACCCAGCAGGTAGGCACGAAAGCCGACGTTGCGGCCAAAGGCGAACGCGCGCGACCACCAGACGTTGGAGTGGAAGATCTCGCCCACTCCGAACAACAGGTTGTTGAACAGGAACATGATTGCGGCCGGGAACAACAGGTTCAGCAGCTCCGGACGCTCTTCCATCAGGTTGAAGTGGATCGCCTCGAAGCCGACCCGGTCGATGGTTAGCCAGGCGATGAACGCCGCGCCGGCGATAATGATGACGGTCTGGATGAAATCGGTCCCGATGACCGCGCGCAGCCCGCCAAGCAGGGTGTACACCACACAGACGGTCAGGATCACGGTCATGCCCACTCGGTAGTCGATGCCGGCCAGGGCATTGATCAGCACCCCGCCGGCCATGGCCATCGAGACCAGCCAGCCGAAGGCGTAGATCAGCGACACCACCAGGAACACGCGCCAGGTAAAGGTACCGTAGCGCAGACGGATGAAGTCTCCGGAGGTAAAACCGCGCGGCATCAGCTCGCGGATGCGGCGCGCCAGTGGCGCGAACAGGATCAGGCCCAGCGCCCCCAGCGAATACCCGAGCATGCCCCAGACCCCCAGCTGCAGCGCCAGCTGCGGGGCCGTCATCGTGGTATTGGCGGTGACCCAGGTCGCCATCGCAGTCGCAGTGGCCAGCGCCATCCCGACGTTGCGCCCCGCCAGCATGTGGTCTTCGGCGCTGCGATTGTGCCGCCCCAGCCACCAGCCCAGCGCCACCCAGAGGATGCTGAATGCGATCAGCAGCCCCCAGGCGACCGGAGTCGGCAGGATCGGGGCGTCCAGGCCGTTCACGAGGCCTCCTTCACCTTCGTGATCTCGCGGATGGCCTCATCGGTGGTCATCACCCGCGCGTAGCGGTCCTTGATGGTGGTGATCGTTGCCTTTTGCATCTCCGGGGTCACGGTCGCAGTGGCATCGTCCATCAGCGTGACATAAAAACCGAGGTCGCAGGCATCGCGTACGGCAGTGGATACGCATTCGTTCGAGTACACACCCACGATGAACAGCGCCGAGATGTTCAGGTTGCGCAGGATGTAGTGCAGGTTAGTGGAATTGAAGACCCCGCTGGCGGTCTTGTCCAGCACGATCTCGTCGCCCACCGGCGCCACCTGCTCGACGAATTCGGCGTCCTTCGAACCCGGCGCGGCATGCAGGTTAAGGCGTTTGTGGCCCGGGCTGCGGTCACGGCCGTCGCGGGTCAGCGAACGGATGCGCGTGTGGATCACCTCCAGCCCCTGCTCGCGGAATGCATCCTGCAGCCGGCGCACGTTCGGCAGCACGGTCTGCTCCAGGCGGTTGAAATAGTATTCCTGGGCCTCGGGTGGCACACCGGACTGCACCGAGTCGGCGAACACGCCGTGACCACGCGCGGCATCGAGGTACTGCAAGTCGATGCACAGCAGGGCGACATGGTGCTCTCGCAGCTCCTGGCGCAGCACCGGGTTCGTGATCAGGCTGTCCTGATACTGCTCGCGCAGCGGGTCCAGCGAGTCGTAATCGGTGAGCGGGGAAACGTTGTCGTTGTTGGCCATGCCGGGCGTCCTCGAGTCGCGGTGATAGGAGGGGGTCCTCACGAACGGGCAGCCAGGGCCAGGGCGCTTTGCAGCGTCAGATTGGCCCCGGTCTCGATGTCCTCCCAGTTTGTCCATTCCGCCGCGGAATGGCTACGCCCCTGCAGGCTTGGCACGAAGATCATGCCGGTGCGCGTGATGGCGCTCATGCTCTGGGTGTCGTGTGCCGCCCCGCTGGGCATGGTCAGGTATTCCAGGCCCATGCGTTCGGCGGTCGCCTCGATGGTCTGCACGATGCCCGTGTCACAGCGCACCGGGTCGATCTCGGAGAGCACGTCGAACTCGAACATCAGGTCGCGCCGACGCGCGAGGCTGGACAGCGTGCGCCGGGCGGCGTGAGCCAGCGCGGTCAGGACCTTCTCGTCGGTATCGCGCACCTCGAAGGAGAAGGTCGCCATGCCCGGCACGGTGTTCGCCGCACCCGGGGCGAGCTCCACGCGACCGATGGTCGCGCGCGAGTTCGGGCTGCCGTGTTCCTCCAGCAGGCGATTGATCTCGCCACCGAACTCGGCCAGCCCCTGGAAGGCGTCGATGCGCATGTCCATCGGCGTGGTGCCGGCATGGTTCGGCTGCCCCTTCAGGCGCACCTCCCACTTGAACAGGCCAGTGATGGCCTCGACCACGCCCACGCTTAAGCCCCGGCGATCCAGCACCGGGCCCTGCTCGATATGGGTCTCGATGAAGGCATGCAGGGTGTGCGGGTCACGGCGCGCACTGAGGGCGTCGTCGGCATTCAGGCCCCAGCGGGCCATGGCCTCGACCAGCGTGATGCCTTCGAGATCACGGGCATGGCTGATGCTCTCCGGGGTGAGCTTGCCGGCCATTGCCTGGGAACCGAACATGCCGCCAAAGCGGCCTTCCTCGTCGGTGAAGTCGATCACCTCGAGGGGGTATTCCAGATCGACCGCGTGGTCCTTGGCCGTGCGCAGTACCTCCAGCCCGATCAGCACCCCCAGGGCACCATCCAGCGGGCCGCCCCCGGGGACGGTATCGAGATGCGAACCCATCGCGACCACCGGGCGCTTGCCGTCGTAGTCGAGTCGGCCATGCAGGTTGGCAGCGCCGTCCTGCCAGACATCCAGGCCGGCAGCCTCCAGTCGACTGCGAAACCACTCGCGGCCGGCGCGATCACCCTCGCTGAAGGCGCGGCGGTGCAGACCGCGCTCGGCGTCGCGCCCGATCTGTCCCAGATCGTTGATGTCCTGCTGCAGGCGCTGCATGTTGATCTTGATTTCGTGCATCGTGTTCTCCGATGGGGCCACCGACCCCGGTCGCGGTACACGCGGATCGACGGGGCGAGGCAGGTGAATTCAGCCGCGTGGGCGACCGCGCAGGATGGCCACGATCAGGACCAGAAAGACGCCCCCCCCCAGCACAAAGAAGCCGAAGGCGCGGGCCAGGCTGTGATGCTCGACGCGGACCGTGGCCGTGTCCGACCAGTCGTCGGCGTCGCTGGCACGCAGGCGGAAGCGGTATTCGCCATCGGGCAGACCGCTGATCACGGTGCTGGCGTCGTGGCCTGTGTAGATGATGCGCGCGTCGGCGTGATCCGGGCCGGAGGCCTGCTCCAGCGCCACGGCGCCATCCGCCTCCCAGCTCAGGGCAAAGCCTCCGTCGGTGGAACGTTCGGGGGTTGCGTCAAAGGCCGGTCCTGCATGTGCCGCCAGCGGCAGCCCGAGCACCAGCAGCAACAGCACGCAACGCAACGGATACATCGCAGACCTCAGGACTTGCCGTCGAACGGCTGCAGACCGGCGCGCGGCTCGGTGGTGTTCATGGCTTCGACCAGCAGGTCCAGACTCTGGTTCAGCTCGTCCAGACGTCCGATCGGCAACGACTGGAGGGCACGGTTGAGCTCGCCCTGGGGGGCTGCCGGGGCACGATCGAGCAACTCCATGCCCGGGTCGGTCACGTACAGCCGGACGATGCGCTGATCCTTTTCCGGACGGCGCCGCTCGATCAGGCCGCGCTGTTCCAGCTTGTCGAGGAGGTTCGAGGTGGTCGAGGCATGCACCGACAACCGCCGCGAGAGATCACTGACGTTGAGCCCGGGCGTGCGTTGCAGCTCCCACAAGGCCCACAGCTGCGATGCACTGATACCACAGGCACGTTCTACCATGCGCGAGTGCCCCTGCAATGCCCGGATGATCACGCGCAGCTGGCGGATCACCGAACGCACGACATCCGGCTCGGTGCTGCGGTTCGGTTCGGACTCCGGATCGGATTGGGCGGCCTGGCTCGGCAACATGGGTTTTCTCGTTATTCGCGTCTGGCTGGTTATTTTTGTACAAAAATAGTTCGGTTGCAAGCGCGCATCCGGGTGGCGGAATCGTCCGATGCCCGCTAAATATCGTCCGATGTGCGCCAAACGGGTGCCCAAAAATGGCCTTCCCGGGCAGCACCGAAGCCCGGCAGGCCGAGGTATGCCAAGAAAGCGTTGCAAAAGAGCAACGATATGCTAAATTCGCGTGGCTTGTTTACAACGAATTAGATTTTGCTTATAAATAGCACTGCGCAACGTCCCGGACGCCTGCCGGATGCGCCCGGGAGCGTCGCGGACAGCCGCCAAAACGCCTTACCATCAAGAGGATTCGCAATGAAAAACACGACCCGCTGGACCCTGGCGCCCCTGTCCGGTGCCGTTACCCTGGCCCTGCTCCTGGGCCCGAATGCCGCCTTTGCACAGCAGGAAGGTGCCGGCGGCGTAGAGTTCGATTTCTACGGTTCTCTGCGCCTGCAGTATGAAGCGGCCGACCCGGAAGGCGTCGACAGCTATGACGGTTTCCGTGACGCCTATTCGCGCATGGGCTTTAACGCCAACTACGAGGTCAACCCGGACCTCAACGCCTTCGCACAATTGGAAGTGCCGATCGATCTCGCCAACGGCAAGATCCAGGATCCCTTCAACGGTGAAGATGAAGATATCCGGATCGGCAAGGTCGGGCTCAGCGGGGCCTTCGGTACCGTTGCATACGGCCGCGACTGGCTGCCGTACTACAACGCCATCGCGTTCCCGGTGGACATGTTCTACTCCTACCAGAGTGGCTTCGCGACCTACACCACGTTCCGCGAAAGCAACAGCGTGATGTACTACTCGCCGGACCTCAACGGCTTCTCCTTCGCCGCGTCCTACAGCGCGAATGCCGGGAACAATGACGCCTCCGGATCTCCGGACGACCGCTACCAGCTGACCGGTTCGTACAGCTTCGGTGACACGACGCTTTCGATCGGGGTCGACGATGCCAACGGCGTAGCAAACACCCGAATCTGGGGTGTCTCGGCGATGCACAGCATGGGTCCGTGGGCCATGGGCGCGAAGGTGGAGTACATCGACAGCGACCAGGACGCCGGCACCTTCGGCGACGACGGGGATATTGCCGCCAATATCTATGCGTCCTACACCATGGGTCAGCATGTCTTCCACGGCACCTACGCCAATGTGGATAACTATGGTGAAGACGTCTTCCACCTGGGCTATGCCTTTAACTGGATGGACGGCCTGACCCTGTTCGCCGAGTACTACTACGAAGAAGAATCCACCGGCGCCGTGCCGGAACTCAAGGCCCGCGACACCGGGAGCGACCCGGCCGGCTTTGGCCCGGGTGACGGCAGCAACAACGTGTTCATGGTGGGTATGCACTACAGCTTCTAATCCCGCCAACCCGGAAGCACCATCAGCCCGCACCTTTCGGTGCGGGCTTTTTTGTGCCCATGTGAACGCGTGGTACATACCGTCGGGCCAGGAACCTGGCGAGTTCCAAGCGGGTCCGTATGCGGATACCTAAGAGCGATCCCCTGTTCCGCTCTTCTCGTTACCTTCCACTTGCCGCACACCTCAACAGCCCGACTCTCGTTCTACGTTCGCACTGCTCGTCCATAACCGGCAGGCTTGCTAGTCGCGAGCGGGGGATTCCGTAGCGGCCGGGCGGCCGGGCTGGGGCATGTGGTCGGGGTTGGCACAGCGCATCAGGGCCAAGGCGAGCAGGATGGTGGGGATGCCGATGAGGGCGGAGCTGGCGAAGAACCAGAACCAGCCGATGTGTTCGGCGAGTACGCCGGTGAAGCCGGCGAGGAACTGCCCCGGCAGCGTCATGATGGAGCTGAACAGGGCGTACTGGGTAGCGGTGTAGGCGCTGTTGGTGAGGCTGGAGAGGTAGGCGATGAACACCGATATGGCCATGCCCCCGGACAGGTTGTCGGCCATGATGGCGAACACCAGCCCGTAGGTCTCCGGTCCCAGGGTCGCCAGCCAGGAGAAGGTCAGGTTGGTCAGCGGGGCCAGGATTGCGGTGGCAATGAGCATGCGCATGATGCCGAAGCGCACCACCAGCAGGCCACCGAGGGCCGCGCCGGTCAGGGTCATGGCCAGGCCGAAGGCCGCGGCGATGTTGGCGATCTCGTCCTTGGTGAAGCCGATGTCCAGATAGAACGGATTGGCCATCACGCCCATGAAGATATCGCTGATGCGGAACACGGCGATGAAGGCGATCACCACCAGGGCGGTCTTTCCGAAGCGCTGCCAGAACTCGACGAACGGGCAGATCACCGCCCCGATGAACCAGGCCTTCAGGCCGCGCCACCAGCCCGTATCGGAGGTGTTGTTGAGGTAGTGGACCACGCGGTCCTCAAGTCGGGCCGTGGCGGAGTCGCGCCGGGCCACCTCGGGCTCGCGGACGATCAGGGTACAGATCACGCCCACCAGCATCAGCGCCGCCATGGTGGCGTAGGACAGACTCCAGCTACCGGCCGCGGCAATATGCAGCGCCCCGGCCCCGGCGGTCAGCAACGCCACGCGGTAGCCGAACACGTAGGCGGCGGCCATTGCGCCCTGGCGCTCCTGGCTGACGGCCTCGATGCGGTAGGCATCGATGGCGATGTCCTGGGTCGCGGCCCCGAAGGCGGTCAGCACGGCCCAGACAGCGACCAGCCACAGCTGCTCGGTGGGGTCGGTGAAGGCAATGCCGAACAGCCCCAGCATGATGGTGGCCTGAGCTGCCAGCATCCAGGCCCGCCGGCGCCCGAAGATTCGGGTCAGGAACGGCAGCGGCATCCGGTCCACGATCGGGGCCCAGAATACCTTGATGCTGTAGGCCATGCCGACCCAGGACAGGAAGCCGATGGAGGCCAGCTCGACGCCCAGGTCGCGCAGCCAGGCAGTGAAGGTGCCGCCGGTCAGCAGCAGCGGCAACCCGGCGGCAAAGCCCAGAAACAGCATCCCGATGACCCGCGGGTGGCGGTAAACCGCCAGCGCCGCACGCCAGTCGCGGCGCGGAGGCCGCTGCGCTTCGGCGGCTGTGGTCATGCGCGGCACAGACCCCGGTCAGGGCTGGTAGTCATAGTCGATCCAGAACGGCGCGTGATCGGAGAAGCGATCGGCGGTGTGGATGTACGGATCGCGCGCGGTGGCGGCGATGCCGGGGGTCGCGATCTGGTAGTCGATGCGCCAGCCGACATTCTTGGCCCAGGCCTGGCCCCGGTTGGACCACCAGGTGTACTGCTTGGGACGCTCGTCCAGGCGGCGGAACACGTCGACCATGCCGATCTCGTCGAACAGGTGATCCAGCCAGGCTCGCTCCTCGGGCAGGAAGCCGGAGTTCTTGCGGTTGGACCGGTAGTTGGTGAGGTCGATCTCCTTGTGGGCGATGTTCCAGTCGCCGCAGATGACCCATTCCCGCCCGTCCTGCATGCGTTCGGCCAGCCAGGGGCGGAAGAACTCGAGGAAGCGCCACTTGGAGTCCTGGCGATGATCGCCGGAGGAACCCGAGGGCAGATACAGCGACACCACCGACAGGTTGCCAAACCGCATCTCGGCATAGCGGCCCTCGTTGTCGGCCTCCTCGAAGCCGATGCGGGTGATCACCTCATCCGGCTGGCGGCGGCTGTACAGGGCTACGCCGCTGTAGCCGGGCTTGACCGCGTCGACGTAGGCGCAGTGGTGACCGGGCGGGTGGAACGGCTCGCCCTGGATCTGATGGATCTGGGCCTTGGTCTCCTGGATGCAGACCACATCGGCCGCGGTGGACGGGAGCCAGTCGAAGAAGCCCTTGCGGGCGGCGGCACGGATGCCGTTGGCGTTCATTGAGAGTATGCGCATGGCGGGGAACAATACCCGTGCGCGCGGGCGCGGAAAAGGCCCCGGGACCGCACGGCTGCCGAAGCCGCGGGCGGGTGTGTCAGAATACGACGTTTCATGACCGGAGCCGCCCCGATGACCGCCCACGCCTTTCTGGAATACGCCCTGCAACGCGATGTCCTGCGCTTTGGCGAGTTCACACTGAAGTCCGGGCGCATCAGCCCCTACTTCTTCAACGCCGGGCTGTTCAACCGGGGTTCCGATCTGGCGCGCCTGGGCGAATTCTATGCCCGCGCCATCGTCGATTCCGGCGTCGAGTTCGATCTGGTCTTTGGTCCTGCGTACAAGGGCATCCCACTGGCGGCGGCAGTGACCGAGGCGCTTTATCGCGATCACGGCATGGACCGCCCCTGGGCCTTTAACCGCAAGGAGGCGAAGGACCATGGCGAAGGCGGCAATATCGTCGGCGCGCCGCTGGCCGGGCGCGTGCTGATCGTGGACGACGTGATCACCGCCGGCACCGCCATCCGCGAGTCGGTGGACCTGATCCGTGCAGCAGGTGCCACGCCGGTGGGCGTGGCGATTGCCCTGGACCGCGAGGAACGCGGGCGCGACGAGCGCTCGGCCATCCAGGAGGTCGAGGCCGAACTGGACCTGCAGGTGATCCGCGTCGCGCGGCTGGGCGATCTGGTCGCGATGCTCGAGGCAACCGGGCGCGCGCCGGAGCACCTGGACGCCCTGCGCGCCTATCGCGCCGAGTACGGCGTTTAGGCGGCCTCGCAATGGCGCGGATAACGCCGCGGTAGCCGGGGACTAGAGAAGCTCGGTGTCGTCGTGCGAGTACGCCGGCGAACAACTGCACAGGATGTGCAGCGGCTCCGTGCCGTTATTGCGGATGTTGTGCGGGGTGCCGGGCGCAATGCAGACCGTATCGCCCGCCGTCACCGTGAAGGTCGTGTCACCCAGTCGCATCTCCCCCTGACCGCGTGTCACGTGGTAGAGCTCCTCGGTGCGCGCATGACGGTGCAGCAGCGTGGCAGTACCCGGCTCCACCACGGCCTCGGCCAGGCTCTGGGCCGCGTTGCCATGTGTAGCCGGGTGCATCAGCTCACGAATCTCGGAGCCATCCTTGGTCTCGAAGGCCAGGATCTCGCGGTAACGTGTGTGCATCATCGCGCTCACGCCGATTCCGGGACTTCCTCGAGCAACAGGCTGCGGCCGCCCATGGCCGCAGGCTTGGGCACGCCCATCAGCTGCAGCACGGTCGGGGCGACATCGGCCAGCCCGCCGCCGGTGCGCAGGCGCCAGCGCTGCGTATCGGTGATCATGCACATCACCGGATAGATGGTGTGCTGGGTGTGCGGGGCGCCGGTCACCGGGTCGATGTATTCGTCGCAGTTGCCATGATCGGCGGTCACGATCGCGGAATAGTCGAGCTGCTTCGCCGCATCCAGTACCCGCCCGACCTCACGGTCCAGGGTCTGAACGGCCTCGATCAGGGCCTCGCGCTTGGCGGTGTGGCCCACCATGTCGCCATTAGCAAAGTTGACGAGGATGAAACCGTAGCGCCCGCTCTGCATCGCCTCGATGGTCTCGTCGGCTACCTGCCTGGCGCTCATCTCGGGCTGCTCGTCATAGGTATCCACCGAGGGCGAGGGCACCATCACACGCTGTTCTCCGGCGTAGGGCGCTTCCTTGCCACCGTTGAAGAAGAAGGTCACGTGGGCATACTTCTCGGTCTCGGCGCAGTGGAACTGGGGGATGCCGGCGGAGGCGATGGTACTACCCAGCGTGGTCGACGGGCGCTCCGGCGGGAAGGCAATCGGCGACAGGAAACGGGGGTCGTACTCGGTCAGGCAGGTCTCCGACACCGGGTGGTAATCACCGCGATCGAAGCCGTCGAAATCGTCCATGCCCAGGGCAGCCGTCAGCTGCCGCGGCCGGTCGTTACGGAAGTTGAACAGGACGCAGACGGCGTCCTGGCCCAGCGGCGCACCGCCGTTCACGATTCGGGGGTTGATGAACTCGTCGTCTTCGCCGGCGGCGTAGGCGGCCTCGATGGCCTCGCGCGCCGATGCGACGGGTGCGCCCTCGGCATAGGCAATCGCGCGGAATGCCTTTTCGGTTCGCTGCCAGCGCTTGTCGCGGTCCATTGCGTAGTAGCGCCCGCACACGGTGGCGATCCCGCCGCCGGCATTCGCCAGCTCTTCCTCCAGCGGGTCGAGATAGTTGAGGGCCGAACGCGGCGCAGTGTCCCGACCGTCAGTGATCATGTGCACCATGGGTCGAGCGCCTTCACGCTGGCAGATCTCCACCAGCGCGCGCAGGTGACGGATATGCGAGTGCACGCCTCCATCGGAGACCAGACCGATCAAATGCAGCGGCTGGTCCTTCGCGACCGCGGCGCGCGCGGCGCTGACGAGCGCGTCGTTTTCATAAAAGCTGCCATCGGCAATGGAGTCGTCAATCCGCACCAGGTCCTGATTGATGACGGTACCTGCACCCAGCGTCAGATGACCGACCTCGGAGTTGCCCATCTGGCCATCGGGCAATCCCACCGCGCGTCCACAGGCATCCAGTGTGGTGTGGGCGTGGGAGGACAGGTATTCATCCAGCCGCGGCGTATCGGCCTCGGCAAAGGCATTGTTCAGCTTCGCGGGGTTTACACCCACCCCGTCCATGATGATCAGCAGGACGGGGCGGCGGGGGGTCGGGCGCGGGTCTGCCATCGCGGGTTCTATCCCTGGGTCAATGAATTACCCGCGCATTTTAGCAAGTTCCGATGAGCGAAGGGCGACCCTGTACACCCGGGTGCGCGTTACGGAAACACGGCTCCGTGTTTCTCCGGGAGCCTGTCGGGTTGGGGCGATCGTCGCGGGCGTGGGGCGGGAGAGCGGAAAAGGGGCCCCTCTCCCGCACGCGCAGCAGATCCGCCCAGGGAGACGCTGATTGAATCGCACGTCCGCGCTCGAGTCGCTTTTGCGTGCGTTTAATGCGCGGTGACGGCCGTGCAGTCATTCTGCTACAGGTGAACCGCAACGCCGTGCGCGCGCCCGTGCTTGATCAACAACGGGCGGGTAGAACCACTACCCGCTGCACGACACGTCTTGTCTCGGATCGCTTGTCTCCAAAAACTGGCGGGCACCCACGCGGACCTGCGATTCAATCAGCGTCTCCCTAGCGATCGCGGCCCGGGTCGGTTTCCGGTGACGCGGCGTCGCCCCCATGGTCGGCGCCCTCATGGCGACCAGGGTCCCGACGCATCTGGCGCTGACGCCGGAGCTCTGCCTGCTCTTCCTCGATGCGGTCGAGCTCGGCATCCATCTCGTCATCGGTCAACGGGGTGTAGCCGGTGCGCGCCGCGGCCGTCGTGGTCGCTTCACGGGAAGGCGAGGCCGAGGCCCCGGCGCCCGAGGCCGCAGCAGCCCTGGCGTCGGAGCCACCACCGCCACTGCCGCCACTGCCGCCACTGCCGCCAGCAGGAGGCTGGCTGCCACCCCCCGGGCCATCGTCATCCGGTCCATCAGGATCGGCGCCGCTGGCGTCCTCCGCGTCGGTCCGCCGCCGGGCCTTCTTGCGTTCCATCATCCGCGACAGGATCAGACCCACCTCGAACAACAGCCACATCGGCAGCGCCAGCAGGGTCTGCGAAATGATATCCGGCGGCGTCAGGACCATGCCCACCAGGAACACGCCGACGATCACGTAGGGCCGTTTCTGGGCCAGCTTTTCCGGGGTCGTCGCGCCCATCGAGACCAGCAGGATGGTGGCCACCGGCACCTCGAAGGCGATGCCGAACGCGATGAACAACATGATCACGAACGACAGGTATCGCGAGATGTCGGTCATCACCGACACCCCTTCGGGCGCCGTCGCGGTGAAGAAGGCAAAGATCAGCGGGAAGACCACGAAATAGGCGAAGGCCATGCCGAGATAAAACAATGCGGTCGAGGACGCGACCAGCGGCAGGGCCATGCTTTTCTCGTGGGCGTACAGGCCCGGCGCCACGAAGGACCAGAGCTGATAGAGCAGATACGGGATACTGATGACCACCGCCAGCAGCAGGGTCAGCTTGAACGGGATCAGGAACGGCGCGGCCACGTCGATCGCGATCATGCTGGTGCCTTCCGGCAGATGCTGCATCAGCGGACCGGCCAGCCAGGTATAGATCGGGTTGGCGAACGGGAACAGGACCAGGAACACCACCAGGATGGCAATGAACATCCTGAGGATGCGATCTCGCAGCTCGATCAGATGCGAGAGCAGGGTCTCGGTCGCCTCCGGACTCGGCTCGTCCCCCGGTTTCGTCTGGCTCATGAGTGCTTGTCGGGGGTGTGGTCGTCGGTTGCAGGATCAGCCTTGCCGTCAGCCTCCGCCCCCGGCGCAGTAACAGCCGGGTCCGGGGTCCGGCGCGCGCGCACGGCGGGCTTCTTCGGTTTCGGGCGCTGGCCGTCTGCGGCACGTGCCTTCTGGTCGGCGGCGAGCGCCGGGTCGTCGGTCATCAGGTTACCGTCCAGGCTGCCCCGGGTCGGCACGCGACAGGGTTCATCGGAATCGGCAGCATCGGCATCCGTATCGGCATCGCCCGCGCGCCCGGCGCCCTGGCCCTCCGCCGGGGCCTTCGGGTCCGTGTCGGAGCGCGCCTTGCGCGGCGTGGACGTGCCCTCGAGATCTTCGCGCAGGCCGCGCTCGGTATGTTCGATATCCTCGCGCAGGCTGGTCTCGGTCTCGTCCATCATGCTTTTGAGCTGACGGATCTCGCGGTCCTGACTCTTGAGCATGTTGCGCAGCTCGTCGGTCTGCAGTTCCTGTTCAAAATCGGAACGCACGCTGTGCACGAAACGTCGGGTCTTGCCGACCCAGCGCCCGATTTCGCGCGCAAGACCGGGCAGGCGCTCCGGCCCGACGACCAGCAGCGCCACCAGTACGATGATGATGATTTCCCAGAAGCCGATATCGAACATGGGCTACCGCCGCTCACCCGACCGCCACGCAGGCATCCGGCCTCAGGACTTCTTGTCCGACTGCGAGGCTTCGGAGTCCTGCTGGCCGCTCTTCTTCACCTCGGCATCGACCACCCGGCCGTTGTCTTCGGTCTGATCTTCGACCTCGCGCGGCTCGCCGTTTTCACCGTCCTTCTTCTCGTCAGCGTCCGGGTCTTTGACGGCCTGGCGGAAATTTTTCATCGCCGAGCCGATATCGCCGCCCATGTTGCGCAGCTTCTTGGTGCCGAACAGCAGTACGACGATCAGAAGAATAATAAGAAGCTGCCAAATGCTGATGCCACCAATACCCATGAACTCTGTCTCCGGTTACTCAACTTTGCGTGAGAGCTTTGCGTTAGCCTGAATGGGGGCAGACCCGTAATCAACAACGCGGCTCTAATTCAGGAAACGCTGATTGATCAGCGCTTCTCTAATGGTCGGATCGGCGCCCGCTGGTTTCCCGTGCCGCCTTTTCGGCAACTCCGGACAGGCCGAAGCGGCGTGCCAGTTCATCGAGGACGTCGTCGGGGTGCCGCCCGCGCGCCACAAGAACCACCAGGGCATGAAACCACAGGTCGGCCATTTCCGATACCAGGGCATCGGTGTCGTCATTCTTGGCGGCGATCAGCGCCTCGGCGGATTCTTCGCCCAGTTTCTTCAGCATCTCGTCCAGACCGCGGGCATGGAGCCTGGCCACATAAGACTGTTCCGGGTCGGCCTGGCGGCGTTGCTCGATGACCTCGGCGAGCGCGGACAGGACCTCGACACCAGCGCCGCCCGGGGCTTTCGAGACGCTCATGCCGCGACCAGCCCGGCGTCGTTGGGCCGCACCGGCACGCCGGCTGTCACCATGGCGTCCTTGGCCTCGCCCACCGTGTGCTGACCAAAATGGAAGATGCTGGCCGCCAGCACTGCATCGGCGTGGCCCTCGGTGACGCCCTCGACCAGGTGCTGCAGCTCGCCGACACCACCGGAGGCGATGACCGGGATCCCGACCGCATCACTCACGGCACGGGTCAGGGGCAGATCGAATCCGATGCGGGTACCGTCGCGATCCATGCTGGTCAGCAGGATCTCGCCGGCCCCCAGGGCCTCCATGCGCTGCGCCCACTCGACCGCATCCAGACCGGTTTCACGGCGCCCTCCATGCGTGAAGACTTCCCAGCGCGGCGGTTCATTCCCCTCACTCACCTGCTTGGCGTCAATCGCGACCACGATGCACTGGCTGCCGACCCAGTCGGCGGCCTCGCGGACCAGCTCGGGGCGATGCACCGCCGCGGTGTTGATCGACACCTTGTCGGCGCCGGCATTCAGCAGACGCCGGATGTCCTCCACCGCGCGCACGCCCCCGCCAACGGTCAACGGGATGAAGACCTCGCTCGCGACCGCCTCGACCACATGCAGGATGGTGTCGCGGTCGTCGCTGGAGGCGGTGATGTCGAGAAAGGTGATTTCGTCCGCGCCCTGTGCGTTGTAGCGGCGCGCAATCTCCACCGGGTCGCCGGCATCACGGATGCCGACGAAGTTGACGCCCTTGACCACACGGCCGGCGTCCACGTCGAGACAGGGGATCACGCGCTTGGCAAGCATTTCAGGCTCCGGAGGCCGCCTTGCGGGCCATTTCCAGGGTAAACGCGCCTTCGTACAGGGCTCGCCCGACGATTGCGCCGGTGATGCCCTCGTCCTCGCAGGCAGCCAGGTTACGGAGGTCATCCAGCGAGCTGATGCCGCCGGAGGCGATGACCGGCACCCTTACGTTCGCGGCCAGGCGCGCCGTCGCCTCGACGTTCGGGCCTTTCATCATGCCATCACGACTGATGTCGGTGTAGACGAATGCGACCACGCCGTCGGCCTCGAAGTGCTGGGCCAGGTCGATCACGTCGTGGTGGGACAGCTTCGACCAGCCATCCACGGCCAGCTTGCCGTCTTTTGCGTCCAGCCCCACGATGATGCGCCCGGGAAACTCCAGGCACAGATCGTTCACGAAGTGCGGCGCGCTGACCGCGCGAGTGCCGATGATCACGAACTCGACACCGGCATCGAGATAGGCCTGGACCGTGTCTTCGTCACGCACGCCACCGCCGATCTGGATCGGCAGATCGGGGAAGGCCTCGGCAATGGCATGCACCGCGGCGGCATTGCGCGGCTGGCCGGCGAAGGCGCCGTCCAGATCCACGATATGCAGGCGTTCGGCACCAGCATCCACCCAGCGGCGGGCCATCTCGACGGGATCTTCGCCGAACACGGTGGAATCCTCCATCTTGCCCTGGCGCAGACGGACGCACTTCCCTTCCTTCAGATCGATGGCGGGGATGACCAGCATTCTCGACTCCTCACGTGGTGCCGGGACCGTCTCCGTCCCAGCGCAGAAAGTTGTGCAGCAGACGCAGCCCACAGGCCGCACTCTTTTCCGGGTGGCACTGCATGGTGAACAGCGAGCCCCGCGCCAGTGCCGAGGCAAAGGTCTCGCCATAATCGGTACGCCCGGCGACATCCTGCGCGTCCGCCGGCTGGACGCGATAACTGTGCACGAAATAGAACCAGGGCGTCGCGGGCAGGCCATGCCACAGCGGGTGCTCGCCCGCGGGCATCACCCGGTTCCAGCCCATGTGCGGAATCTTCAGGCGCCGCCCGTCAGCCCCCTGCATATCGGGAAAGCGGACAACCTCGCCCGGCAGGAGCCCAAGCAGATCAACCCCACCGCTCTCCTGGCTGTGCTGCATCAGGATCTGCTGGCCCAGGCACAGGCCGAGGAAAGGGCGATCCGCCGTCAGCTCCGGGAGGAGCCGGTCCAGCCCGCGACGCGCAAGCGCCTGCATCGCGTCGCCGGCCGCGCCCTGGCCGGGGAAGACCAGGCGGTCGGCCGCACACAGCACGTCCGGGTCATCCGTCAGCAGGATGCGCTGGGTACCGGTGGCCTCGTGCTCCAGCGCACGGACCACCGAGTGCAGGTTGCCCATGCCGTAGTCGATGACGGCAACAGTTTCCATGGCCGGGCCCTTTACAGAGTGCCCTTGGTGGAAGGCATCAGGCCCACCGAACGCGGATCCATTTCCGCCGCCACACGCAGGGCCCGTCCGAAGGCCTTGAAGATGGTCTCGGCAACATGATGCGCATTGTTGCCGCGCAGGCAATCGATATGCAGTGTCATCCAGCCGTGGTTGACCAGCCCCTGGAAGAATTCGTGAAACAGGTCAACATCAAACTCGCCGATATGCGAGCGGCGAAAATCAGCGTGCATCTCCAGCCCGGGCCGACCGGAAAAGTCGATCACCACGCGGGACAGCGCCTCGTCCAGAGGCACATAGGCATGGCCGTAACGGCGAATGCCCTTCTTGTCGCCCAGGGCCCGGGCCAGCGCCTGTCCCAGGGTAATGCCGATGTCCTCCACGGTGTGGTGGGCATCGATGTGCAGGTCGCCTTCGGCACGCACATCCAGATCCACCAGGCCGTGGCGCGCCACCTGGTCCAGCATGTGATCGAGGAATGGAATGCCGGTCTCGAGGTGGCTTTTGCCGGTACCGTCGAGGTTCAGCTCGACGGCAATCCGGGTCTCCAGGGTGTCGCGGCGGACAGATGCGGTACGTTCAGTCATGTTCCGGTTCGGGCACGGTAAAACGCCAGTGTAGCAAGGCTGGCGCCCGCCCGGTATGCGACCCGCGCGGATACCGGGGTCAGCGCACCCCGAGGGAGAGCCGCCGCAGGCCGGGCAAACCCGGAAAGCGCTGTTTAGCGCTGCAGCCGCGGACCCACCAGCAGGGCCTCCGGCACCGCATCGCGAATGGCCGCCGGCAGCTCGCTGCAAAGCCCCGGGCGCGCGCAGAGGGAAACCCACAAGGTGTTCAGCTTCAGGTTGAGCTCGACGAACACCACGTCACCACCGTACCCGCTCAGTACACGCTCGATGGCAAGGGCACGGGCATGGATCTGGTCCCGCGGGCGCTGACGCAGGCCGGGAATGAGCATCATGAAGTCCGCCAGGCGCCGCCCCTGGGCGTCCCTTTTCGGCAGCCGTTGCCACAACGGCTGGTGGGGCTCCAGCAACAGGGCCGGGCGCGGGGATGTCTCGGGGGCGGGGGAAGCGGGGGCATCGGGGACCATGGCATGCCTCACGAAAAGACCTCTCTCGAGTGTAGGCCACAACTACGCCGCACGGGTGCAAGGACACGGTCGGATGAGGGATTGATCTGCGGCGCACGCCGGGAGGGCGGCCCCTTGTCCGCTATCTCCCGGTACCTCGTACCTGCCGTGCGCCTCGAGAGACCGAAAAAGGCCTCGCTCTCCTGCCCTGCGCTCGCGCCGACCGCCCCAATCCGACAGATCCCGGGCACAAAAAAGCCGGGGACCAGCCCCGGCTCTTCCACAAGGGGCGTAACCCCCGTGTTTTAGCGAACTTCGACTTCGCTCGAGTCGGATTCGCCCTTGTTGTCCTTCCAGGTGATGGTGACGGTGTCGCCGGAGGCGCCGTCGATCTCAGCCTGCAGGAACGGGTTGCGCGAAACGGTGAACTGCCAGTTGGCGGTAAGGGCCGTCGTGCCGTTACGCTTGATTTCCACGGTCTCGATGAAGTGCGGGCCACCGTCATCTTCCGGGACCAGCATGTCGTGGCTCATCAGCGCACGAATATTGATAACGCCGTTGCTTTCCTGGGCGCGAACTCGAATAGACATATCTTAAATCTCCAGTAGTGTTCGGATCAGCGATTCGGGTCCGGCGTTAGCCGCCGCAACCACCGACCGTGACCTTCACTTCTTGAACCGTCTTGTACCAGGAGTCCCCGGACTTCGCGACGGCGATCACGTTGGAGGACTCACCCATGCGGATACGACCGGAGATGTTGGCGTGCGCGCCATCACCCAGGACGTAGTGGGCGGTCAGCGGCTGGTTGTTGAGCTCAACGAACACGGCCATTTCGGTCACGTTGTCCATGCCCGTGGAGATCGAAACCGGAACCACGGCGCCGTTTTCGGCGATTTCCGGGGCGCTCAGTTCGACATCGCCATCCGGCACGTCGCTGGAACCGGTGACGGCTTCCATCGCAGCGGCAATACCTTCGGCGGCGAAGGCTTCGGACGGCCAGGCGGCCAACAGCTTGCTCGGAGCCAGCAGGCCGGCGCCGACGGCAACACCGACGGTACCGGCAGCGAGGGTGCCTTTCAGGAAGACACGGCGCTTGGTGCTAATCATGGAGATCTCCTCTCATCTTGTTGGATCAGTTCCGGAACATTCCGGCGGCGTTCCTCGCGGCAGAACCGACGTGACGCCTAGTACTCTTGACGGCATCCAGCAGGGTTGTATTCCCTGCGGACCGAGCTCCGCAGCAGACCCGTTACACGGGACCTTTGCGAAATCTTGCACCGTGATCGTCGCAGGCCTGCCTGAATCATGGATGAACAAATCCACCCGGGACCTGAAGACAACGGGGTATCAATGGCACACTACCCCCTTTGATGCAATGCAACCCCGGACGTGCACCATGTTTTCCTGCAAGGCCCAATGGCTCCTGATCGCCGTCGTTATCGTGCTCGGCACCATGCAGATGCTCGCCTCCTGCGGGCAGAAGGGCGATCTCTTCCTGCCCGATGACGAGGCAACCGAGGAGCGCTAGATGGACTACTTCGACTTTCACGGCGACACCCTCTACTGCGAAGGCGTGGCGCTGGACCACCTGGCTCAGCTGGTGGGCACACCGGCCTACGTGTATTCGCGCGCCACGCTGGAGCGTCACTATCGCGCCTTCAGCGAGGCGCTGATCGGCACGCCGCACCAGGTCTGCTTCGCGGTGAAGGCCAACTCCGCGCTGGGGGTGCTGAACGTGCTGGCGCGCCTGGGCGCCGGCTTCGACATCGTCTCCGGTGGCGAACTGGAACGCGTGCTGCGCGCCGGCGGCGACCCGGCGAAGGTGGTGTTCTCCGGCGTCGGCAAGACCGCGGCCGAGATGCGCCGGGCACTCGAGGTCGGCATCCACTGCTTCAACGTCGAGTCCGGCCCGGAGCTGGAACGCATCGAGGCCGTTGCAGCCGAGATGGGCGTGACCGCGCCGGTCTCGATCCGCGTGAATCCGGACGTCGACGCCGAGACCCATCCCTATATCGCCACCGGCCTGCGCGAGAACAAGTTCGGCGTCGCTATCGAAGAGGCGCCGGCGCTGTATGCCCGGGTACGTGACAGCCAGCACCTGGAGGCCACCGGCGTCGATTTCCACATCGGCTCGCAGCTGACCCGGATCGATCCGTTCACCGATGCCCTGAAACGCGTGCTGGCGCTGGTCGACCGACTGGCTGCGGACGGCATCGAGCTCGAACATATCGATGTCGGCGGCGGACTGGGCGTGCGCTACCGCGACGAGACCCCGCCGGAACCGGACGCCTGGGCCAGCGCGCTGCGCGAGGTGATGGGCGAGCGCCCACTGAAGGTGCTGCTGGAGCCGGGGCGCGCGATCGCGGCCAACGCCGGCGTGTTCCTGACCCGGGTGGAGTACCTGAAGCACACCGAGGCCCACGACTTCGCGATCGTCGACGGGGCAATGAACGACCTGCTGCGCCCGGCCCTGTACGGCGCCTGGCAGGAGATCATCCCGGTCGTGCAGCGCAAGGACACCGAGCCCCGCACCTACGACATCGTCGGCCCGGTCTGCGAGACCGGCGACTTCCTCGGCCGCGAGCGCGAGCTGGCCCTGGCCGCGGGCGACGTGCTCGCCGTGCGCTCGGCCGGGGCCTACGGCTTTGTGATGGCCGGCAACTACAACTCGCGCCCGCGCCCGCCGGAGATCATGGTCGACGGCGACCACTTTCAGATCATCAACCGCCGCGAGCAGATCGATCACCTGATGATGCGCGAGAGCATGCTGCCCCGGGATGCCGAAGACGACGCTGCACCCGGGAGCGTGCACCCGTGATCCCGCGCCGCCCGGAACCGGAGCTGATGCTGGAGCCGGACCAGGCCCGTGCCTATGCCGAGGCCGACTTCGCCGCCCCGCACGAAGGTTTCGTGGACGCCTTTGCCGAGGCCTTCCCCGGCCCGGTCAGCGGCCCCGTGCTCGACCTCGGCTGCGGGCCGGGCGATGTCTCCCTGCGCTTCGCCGCGCGCTATCCGGCCTGCGAGGTGGACGGCCTTGATGGTGCGCCCGCGATGCTGGCCGCCGGCAAAGCCCTGATGGCCGGCCACCCGGCCGCACGGCGCGTCAATCTGGGCGAAGGCTGCCTGCCCGAGGCGCGCGGTCCGCGAGCCCCGTATGCCACGATCATCAGCAATTCCCTGCTGCATCATCTGCATACACCCGCGGCCCTGTGGCAGGCCATCCGCCGCGATGGCACGCCCGGCGCGGCCGTGTTCGTGATGGACCTGCGGCGGCCGGACTCGGAGGCCGCGGTCAAGGCCCTGGTTGCACAGTACGCAGCCGACGACCCGGAAGTACTCCGCCGCGACTTCGAACATTCCCTGCACGCGGCCTTCACACCCGACGAGGTGCGCGAACAACTGGCCGCTGCCGGGCTCGACGGCTTTACCGTACATGTCGCCTCGGATCGGCACATGATCATCTTCGGACACCTGCCGGAAACGCCCTGATGCGCCTGGAGTTCACCAAGATGCACGGGCTGGGCAATGACTTCGTGGTCATCGACGGCACGCGCCAGGCCGTCCGCCTGGACGAGGCGACGCTGCGTCATCTGGCGGATCGCCACTTCGGCGTCGGCTGCGACCAGGTCCTGCTGGTGGAAGCCCCGGACGATCCGGAGCAGGCCCTGTTTCGCTACCGCATCTTCAATGCCGACGGCTCCGAGGTGGAGCAGTGCGGCAACGGCGCGCGCTGCTTCGCCCGCTTCGTGCGCGAGCAGGGCCTGACCGCGGCCCGCGAGATCCCGGTGGAGACCCTGGGCGGGCGCATCGTGCTGCATGTCGAGGACGACGAGCGCGTGCGCGTCAACATGGGCGCCCCGATATTCGCGCCCGAGCGCATCCCGCTGCGGGCCGAGCGCGAAGCCCCGGCCTATACCCTGCAGGTTGAGGGCCACCCGATCACGCTGGGCGCGGTATCCATGGGCAACCCGCATGCCCTGATCCTGGTGGACGACGTCGCGCGCGCCCCGGTGGCGGAAATCGGCCCGGTGATCGAACGCCACGAGAGCTTCCCGCGCCGGGTCAATGTCGGCTTCGCGCATGTGCGCGACCGCGCCCACGTCGACCTGCGGGTGTTCGAGCGCGGGGTCGGCGAGACCCTGGCCTGCGGCTCCGGTGCCGCGGCCGCGATGGCCATCCTGCGCCGACGCGAGCTGGTCGACGCAGACGTCGAGGTCTCGCTGCCGGGCGGGGTCCTTGTGCTAAGCTGGAGCGGACAGGCCGAGGCGCCGGTTTGGCTGACCGGGCCGGCCACCACGGTATTCAACGGCTGGATCGATCTATGACTGGGCAACCCTCCAACGCCTCCACTGGCACCAAGGCCGCCAGGCCACGGGCGACGGACAACAACACCAGGGCCATCACCGAGGCCGACGTCGAGACGTACCTGCGCGACCACCCCGATTTCTTCCAGGACCACCTGCCATTGCTGGATATCCTGCGCCTGCCGCACCCCAGCGGCGCGGCGGTCTCGCTCGTGGAACGCCAGGTGAGCCTGCTGCGCGAAAAACACCGCGCGATGGAACAGCACATGGCCGAGCTGGTCGAGCGTGCCCGCGATAACGAACGCATGGGCCAGCACCTGCATGAACTGGCCAAGACCCTGATGCGTGCCGAGAACCTCGATGCGGTACTCGCGCTGACCCAGGACGCCCTGCGCAACGAGCTGGGCGCCGAGCGCGTCAGCATCCGCCTGGCCGATCGCGAGGTCGACCCGCTGCACGCACTGGACAGCAGCGACCTCGCCACCTTTGACCCGCTGTTCGCCCGCGGCAAGGCCCAGTGCGGACGCGTGCCGGCGGAGATGCTGGATGTCCTGTTCGACGCCGCCGAGGGCATCGGTTCGGCGATCCTGATGCCGCTTGGCACCGAGAGCGACCGCATTGGCGTGCTCGGCCTGGCCAGCGAATCGGCCGACCGCTTTCAGCCCGACATGGGGACCTATTTCGTCACCCATATCGGCGACCTGCTGGCCGAATCGATCCGCTGCCATGTTGAGCGGACCCACGCCGCGGCCTGACACGGCGGCCGGGGGCGCGCAGGATGCAGATATCACGGAATTTCTGCGCCACCTGAGCGACGTTCGCGGCCTTTCGCCGCATACCCTCCAGGCCTACCGGTGTGATCTGACGCAGCTGCGGCGCCTGCACACGGGTCCATGGTCCGAGCTGAAGGCCGCAGACATGCGGCGCATCGCCGGACAACGAGCGCGTGAAGGCCGTCATCCGCGCTCCATCCAGCGCTTCCTGTCCGCCGCGCGCGGATTCTTTGCCTATCAGGTCGAACACCGGCGCATGGCGGCGAATCCGGCCGCCGGGCTGCGCGGACCACGCGCGGGGCGCGCCCTCCCGCGCGACCTCGACGTGGATCAGACCCAGCAGGCCCTGACCACCAGCGAGGGGCCGGACCCGGTCCTGGCGCTGCGCGACCAGGCCATGCTGGAACTGCTGTACTCTTCCGGCCTGCGCCTGTCGGAACTCACCGGACTGGATCTGACCGATCTCGACCTGGACGCGGGACTAGTGCGGGTGCTCGGCAAGGGCCGGCGCGAGCGCAGCGTGCCGGTGGGGCGCAAAGCGCGCGAGGCCCTGCGCACCTGGTTGCGGCACCGGGGGGACTGGGCAGCGCCGGACGAGCGGGCGGTCTTCGTCAGCCGTCGCGGCCCGCGCATCGGCAACCGCGCGGTGCAGCGCCGCGTCGCCGAGGCGGGACGCCGCGCCGGGCTGGACGTGCGCCTGCACCCGCACCGGCTGCGCCATGCGTTTGCCAGCCATCTGCTGGAATCCAGCGGCGACCTGCGGGCCATCCAGGAACTTCTGGGTCACGCAAACCTTGAAACCACCCAGATCTATACCCATCTCGACTATCAGCACCTGTCAGAGGTGTATGATGCCGCGCATCCGCGGGCCCGCCGGAGCCGCTGATTCGCTCGCGGCCAAACCCGGGCAGCTACACCACGCCCCCGACACACAGCCGAACAGGAGAATCCCGTGGAACAGTTTCGCGGCACCACCATTGTCTGCGTCCGCCGCAATGGCGCCGTTACCCTTGGCGGCGACGGCCAGGTATCACTGGGTAACACCGTGATGAAGGGCAACGCGCGCAAGGTGCGCCGGGTCTATCACGATCGCATCCTGGCCGGCTTTGCCGGAGGCACGGCCGACGCCTTCACCCTGTTCGAGCGCTTCGAGGGCATGCTGGAGAAGCACTCCGGCAACATCACCCGCGCCGCAGTGGAACTGGCCAAGGACTGGCGCACCGACCGCGCCCTGCGCAAGCTGGAGGCCCTGCTGGCCGTTTCCGACCGCGACAACTCCTTCGTGATCTCCGGTAACGGCGACGTGATCGAGCCGGAGAACGCGCTGATCGCGATTGGCTCCGGCGGCCCCTACGCCCAGGCCTCCGCACAGGCGCTGTTACAGAACACCGATCTGCCGGCCCGCGACATCGTGGAAAAGTCCCTGAATATCGCGGCCGATATCTGTGTCTACACCAACCACAACCTGACCCTGGAGAGCCTGGACGCCGAGTGACCGTCGGCCAACCCGGCCGCGCGACCGCGCCTCCTCAATCCCTTCGAATCAAGGCCCGTTTGCCATGACCGACATGACCCCCCGCGAGATCGTCCAGGAACTGGACCGCTACATCATCGGCCAGGACGAGGCCAAGCGCTCCGTCGCCATCGCCCTGCGCAACCGCTGGCGCCGCCGCCAGCTGCCGGCCGAGCTGCAACCGGAGGTCACCCCCAAGAACATCCTGATGATCGGCCCGACCGGAGTCGGCAAGACCGAGATCGCCCGGCGTCTGGCCAGGCTCGCGCGCGCGCCGTTCATCAAGATCGAGGCGACCAAGTTCACCGAGGTTGGCTATGTCGGCCGCGATGTTGAATCCATCATCCGCGATCTGGCCGAGGCCGCCGTCAAGCAGCTGCGCGAAGAGGCGATCAAGGAAAACCGCGTGAAGGCCGAAGACGCAGCGGAAGAACGCATCCTCGATGCCCTGCTGCCGCGCCCGCGCAACGCCGGCTTCACCGAATCGCCCTCGGACGACGCCAACAGCGAGACCCGGCAGAAGCTGCGCAAGCGCCTGCGCGAGGGCGATCTGGACGAGCGCGAGATCGACATCGAGGTCCAGCAGAATCCGCACGGCGTGGAGATCATGACCCCACCGGGCATGGAGGAGATGGCCAACCAGCTGCAGTCGATGTTCCAGAACCTCGGTGGCCAGAAGACCCGGTCGCGGCGGCTGAAGATCGCGGAGGCCAACAAGCTGCTGATCGAGGAAGAGGCCGCGCGCCTGATCAACGAAGAAGAGCTGAAACTGAAGGCCATCGACCGCGTCGAGCAGAGCGGCATCGTGTTTCTCGACGAGATCGACAAGGTCGCCAAGGGCAACGAGAAATCCGGCGGCGAGGTCTCCCGCGAAGGTGTGCAGCGCGACCTGCTGCCGCTGATCGAGGGCACCACGGTCTCCACCAAACTGGGCATGGTACGCACCGACCACATCCTGTTCATCGCCTCCGGCGCCTTCCACCTGTCCAGGCCCTCCGACCTGGTGCCGGAGCTGCAGGGTCGGCTGCCGATCCGCGTGGAGCTGGATGCGCTGTCGGCAGATGCCTTCGTGCGCATCCTGACCGAGCCCACCGCCTCGCTGACCGAGCAGTACGTGGAGCTGATGAAGACCGAGGGCGTGGAACTGCGCTTCGAAGACGACGGCGTGCGCCGCCTCGCCGAGATCGCCCATGACGTGAACGCACGCACCGAGAATATCGGCGCCCGGCGTCTGCATACCGTGCTGGAGCGCCTGCTGCGGGATGTCGCCTATCGCGCCCCGGACGTGAATGGCGCGGTGGTTGTGGACCGTGCGTTCGTCGATGAACGCCTGGGCGATCTGGTGGAGGACGAGGACCTGTCGCGCTACATCCTCTGATCGCCGTGGCAGGGTGCGGCCGCAGACTCCGCGCTACGCGCCACGTCGGTAGGGGTCGGACCAGCCTTCCGGTGGCGGGTTGAAGCGCTTGTAGGCCCAGTTGTACTGCTCCGGGCGGCGCCGCACCAGGGCCTCGACATGGGCATTGATCGCCGCCGCCGCACGGGCAAAGTCCCGGTCGGCAACCTCCGGCCCGGCCTCGATCTCGTGATAGCGAAAGCCCCGGCCCTTCGGCAGGCGTTCGGCGAACAGGAACACCACGTGATCGGTACGGCCGCGCAGCAGGCGCGGGAGCAGGGTCATGGTCAGGGCGGGGCGCCCGAAGAACGAGGCGTGCTGACCGGACGCACCCTTCGGGCTCTGGTCGGGCAGGATACCGATGATCTCGCCACGATCGCGGGCCTGCTGGAGGATGCGCAGGCCGCTGCGATCGGCCGGGGCCAGCTCGGCACCCGTGGAGGCGCGGGCCTCACGCACCCAGCGATCGATCTCCGGCGTCTTGAACGGGCTGTACAAGGTCGCCATCGCACCGTGGCGCGCGGCATCCAGGCCGGCAAATTCCCAGGAGCCGAGATGCGGGGCGCACAGAAACAGGGCGCGACCATCCTCGCGCCGGGCCAGCGCGGCATAGTCGGGCGGACGCGCTGCCAGTCGGCCCAGGGTCTCGGGGCTGGATTGCCACAGCCAGGGCGACTCGGTCAGGGCCTGGCCCATGGCGATCAGGGAGCGCCGCCCCACTCGACGGCGCCAGGTCCGGTCCTTTTCCGGGAAGCAAAGCGCCAGGTTGGTCCGGGTGATGGCCGCCGCCCGTGTCGGCAGATACCAGACCAGCCCGCCCAGCAGCGCCCCCAGGGCGTGGTTCACGCGCAATGGCAGGCGCGCGAGCAGGCGCAGCCCCAGTCCAATCACGCGGTCACGCAGATGCCGACGTCGGGCCATGGGCAGATCGCTCGTGGTGAGGGGTCTTGGCCGGGTCCCGGGGCGGAATACCACCCTCGGTCATCAACGGCTTCAGGGTGGTACGCAGGTTGCGAAACAGGCGCGGGTGCCGGGCCTCCTCCCGGGCAAGCAGCTGCTTCATGTGCTCGCGCTGGGTAGGCATCGCGAAGCAGGCCGGGCAGTTATCCAGGATTACCGGCAGCCCGGCGGCCGCGGCGAAGTCGCGGGTCTGGCGTTCGCGTACATAGACCAGCGGGCGGATGACCCGCAGGTCGCCGGCGTCGATCGCATAATGCGCCTTCATGGTGCGCAACTGGCCACCATGGAAAGCACTCATCATGAAGCTCTCGGCGAGGTCGTCCAGGTGCTGGCCCAGCGCCAGCACGTTGTAACCGTGCTCACGCGCGGTGCGATACATCAGGCCACGCTTCATGCGCGAGCAGAAGGAACAGAACGAGTCGTTGTCCATATGCTCGCCGGCGAGTTCGGCGATGGGCTCGGAGACGAAGTGATAGGGGATACCGTAGGCACCGAGATAGTCCATCAGACGTTGCGGCTCGAAGCCCTCGATCTCCGGGTTGATGGTCACAGCCCCGACCTCGAAGCGCACCGGCGCCCGCCGCGCGAGGTTATGCAGCAGCCACAGCAGGGTCAGCGAGTCCTTGCCGCCGGACAACCCCACGAGGACACGATCACCCTCGCGGATCATGTCGAAATCAGCGATCGCGCGCCCGGCGAGGCGGCGGATCGAGGCGGGTACGGCGGGTGTCTCCATGGCCTCGCAACATAGGGCGCCGAGCCGCGCCATGCAAGCGGCGGTACCACCGGCCCGGTTGCGCAGGGGCAGTGGCGGCGCGATCGCGAGGCTTTCCCCCGGGACGCGTTTTGGCGACACTCGGGGTTTTTCCCGGAGAGGCCCATGAATACGCTGTACCCCGAGATCGAACCCCACGGGATGGGGCAGCTGCAGGTCGGCGACGGACACGAGCTGTACTTCGAGGAATGCGGCAACCCGGCCGGCGTGCCGGTGGTGTTTCTGCATGGCGGCCCGGGTTCGGGCTGCGAGGCCTGGCATCGGCGCTTCTTTGATCCGGATCGCTACCGCATCGTGTTGTTCGATCAGCGCGGTTGCGGCCGCTCGACGCCGCACGCGAGCCTGGAGGCCAATACCACGTGGCATGTCGTGGCCGATATGGAGCGACTGCGTGAACACCTGGGGATTGAACGCTGGGTGGTATTCGGCGGTTCCTGGGGTTCCACCCTCGGGCTGGCCTACGCCGAACGGCACCCGGAGCGCGTGCTGGGGCTGGTGTTGCGCGGGGTGTTCCTGTGCCGGCCTCAGGATATCCAGTGGTTCTACCAGTCCGGGGCCGATCGGCTGTTCCCGGAAGCCTGGGCGGACTACGTGGCGCAGATCCCCGCGGGTGAACGCGACGATCTGGTCGCGGCCTATTATCGGCGCCTCACGGATCCCGATGTGACCGTGCGCCAGGCGGCGGCGCGGGCCTGGTCCGGCTGGGAAGGGCGCACCTCCTGCCTGGTGCCGAATGCCGACGTGATCGCCCACTTCGAGGACCCGGATGTCGCGGCAAGCCTGGCGCGTCTGGAGTGCCACTATTTCATGCACGACACCTTCCTGGAGGCGGACCAGCTCTTGCGCGATGCCGAACGCCTGCAGAGAATTCCCGGGACCATCGTGCACGGTCGCTATGACGTGGTGTGCCCGGTCAACCAGGCGGTAGCACTGCACCAGGCCTGGCCACGGGCACGCCTGGAGATCGTGCCCGACGCCGGACACTCGGCGGCGGAACCCGGGATTGTACGGCGGCTGGTCGCGGCCACCGATGAGCTCGCGCAGACCCTGAGCGGGGCGACCGAGCCGGGTAGCGGGCGGGGGCCGGGGTGATCGCCCTCATTCAACGTGTCACCGCGGCGCGGGTCACGGTGGGTGGCCAGGAGATCGGAGGGATCGGCCCGGGCTTGCTTGCCCTGGTGGCGGTGGAGACCACCGATACCGCGGCCAGTGGCGAGCGCATGCTCGATCGCCTGCTTGGCTACCGGGTATTCGCGGATGCGCAGGGGCGCATGAACCTTGGCCTGGCCGAGACCGGGGGCGGACTGCTGCTGGTGCCCCAGTTCACCCTGGCTGCAGATACACGCAAGGGGATGCGGCCCAGCTTCTCCGGGTCGGCCCGTCCGGAACACGGGGCCGAGGTCTTCGCCGCGCTGGTGCAGCGGGCCGGAGAACGCCATTCCCCAGTCGCCAGCGGACAATTCGGGGCGGACATGCAGGTGAGCCTGGTCAACGATGGGCCGGTCACGTTCTGGCTGGAGGCGCGCACCCAGGCAACGGGAACGGCGGGCAAGGCCGAGTAGGGTAAAGGACGGGGGTGCTTCTGCCGCGAGCGACCTGGACGCTGCGGCCAGTCGCCCGGTTTGCGGTGGCTGCAAATGCAAAGACCCGGCGCGGGGCCGGGTCCTCGTTCATACGGCTGCTGGCGCGCCGATCAGGCCGCGCGGCGCAGAAGCGGACGCTGCCCGGACTGTACCGCGCGACGAATGAAGTCGGCTCGGCCGGCCTCGCGCTGATTCAGGGTGTCGGCGCACTGCGAAGCCTCGTAGGCAGCGGCAGACAGCATCACCTCCAGTTCGCAGAGGTCCACTTTCGGCTGGGTCAGCTCGTCAGGGGCCGTGTTCAGCTTGCGACCAACCTCCCAGAACATGCGCGGGTGCCAGAGCTTGGTCTGGATTCGCGGGGACTGGAACAGGGTGACACAGCGGGTGTTGAGCTCTTGCTGATCCATAAGGGACTCCTGTGACAGGTTATTCTAGCGCGCCCGAATCTATCCGACCCGGCGCACGAATACAAGGGTTTCCTCATGGAACGCCCGGCCGACACACCCGCTATTCGACCGTCACGGACTTCGCGAGGTTACGCGGCTGGTCCACATCCGTGCCCTTGAGGACGGCTGTATGATAGGCCAGCAGCTGCAGCGGGATGGTAAACAGGATCGGCGTCAGCCAGGGGCTGAGCGCCTCGGACTGTGGCAGTCCGATCCAGATGTCGTCGGCAGCCAGCGCGCGGGCGGCGCTGGATTCACCCACCACGATCAGCTGGCCACCGCGGGCGCGAACCTCCTGCAGGTTGCTGGAGAGCTTTTCCAGCTGCGCATCGTCGGGGGCCACCGCAACCACCGGCATCTCGGTGTCGACCAGTGCCAGCGGCCCGTGCTTCAGCTCGCCCGACGGGTACGCCTCGGCATGGATGTAGGAGATCTCCTTGAGCTTCAGGGCGCCCTCCAGCGCGATCGGGAAAAACGCCCCGCGCCCCAGAAACAGCGCATGTTGACGCTCCAGAAGGGTCTCGGCGACACCCGCGATCGGCGCATCGAGAGCCAGGAGGCGGGTCACATGATCCGGCAGGCTGCGCAGGGCCGCGACAGCCTCTGCGCGCGTATCCGCGTCCATACCGGCGGCCCTGGCCACCTGACCAAGAAGCAGGACCAGCACGGCCAGGGCCGTCAGCTGGGTGGTGAAGGCCTTGGTGGAGGCCACACCGATCTCGGGCCCTGCCTGGGTCATCAGGACCAGATCGGCCGCACGCGCCATGGTGCTTTCCGGGACGTTGCAAATCGCCAGGCGCGCCAGAAATGGTTCGTCCTGAGACTGGCGGAGGACAGCCAGGGTGTCCGCCGTCTCGCCGGACTGCGAGATCACCACCAGCAGCGTACCCGGGCGTAACGCATGACGGCGATAGCGATACTCGCTCGCCACCTCGACCCGTGCCGGCAATCCGAGGTGTTCCTCGATCCAGTGGGCCGCCACCATACCCGCGTGGTAGCTGGTTCCGCAGGCCACAATTTGCACCGCCTGAACGTCCGCCAGGAGCACGTCGCTGCCCGGGCCCAGGAGATTTTCAAGGACGCTGCTGTCACCCAGACGCGCGGCCAGGGTGTCGGCAACGGCCGCGGGCTGCTCATGGATCTCCTTCAGCATGAAATGGCGATAGGCGCCACGATCCGCCACGGAGACCTGACTGCGGCTCTCCCGCACCGAGCGTTCGACCGGATTCCCATGGCGGTCGACAATCTCTGCCCCGGCACGGGTCAGACAGGCAATATCGCCGTCATCAAGGTCGATGAAACGCTGGGTCACCGGCAACAGGGCCTGGATATCCGAGGCGGCAAAGGTCTCGCCGATGCCAAGGCCCAGCAACAGGGGGCTGCCGGAACGCGCCACGATCAGCTGGTCGGGATACTCGGAAAAAAGGGCCGCAATGGCATAGGCCCCGCTGAGTTCCCGGCAGGTCTCGCGCATGGCCGCCAGCGGCGTGGCCCCGGCGTCCAGCGCCTGTTCCAGACGGTGGGCGATCACCTCGCTGTCCGTGGCCGACCGGCAGGGCCAACCCGCCTCCGCAAGGCCACTGCGGATATCGGCATGGTTTTCGATGATGCCGTTGTGCACGATGGCGACGCGGCCATCGCGCGAGCGATGCGGATGCGCATTGAGCTCACTGGGGACGCCATGCGTCGCCCATCGAGTGTGGGCAATACCCACTGCGCCCTGCAAATCCTCGGCGCGGATGCGCTGTTCCAGCGCGACCACTTTCCCGGTCGCGCGGAGGTCACGAATCCCGCCCGCATGGCAGACCGCCACCCCGGCCGAGTCGTAGCCGCGATATTCCAGCCGGTGGAGACCCTCCACCAGCACCGGAACAAGGTTGCGTTCACCTACACCCGCTACCAGACCGCACATAGAGCTTCCTTAACCTGGATCTTGTTGCTTCTTCGGGCGCGGCCAGTCGCGGATGGTTCGTGCCCGTGCCCTCGTGAGCGCCAGGGCGCCCGAGGCGACGTCATCCGACAGGGTCGAGCCGGCACCAACAGTGGCATGATCGCCGATGCGTATCGGCGCCACCAGCGCCGTATTGGAGCCGATAAACGCGTATTCGCCGATCTCCGTACGGTGCTTGTTCGCGCCATCGTAATTGCAGGTGATGGTGCCCGCCCCCAGGTTCGCACCGGCGCCCACGTGCGCATCACCCACATAGCTCAGGTGATTCGCCTTTGCGCCGGCGCCCAGCGAGGCATTCTTGACCTCAACGAAATTGCCGACCCGCGCGCCAATCTCCAGCCGGGCGCCGGGGCGCAGGCGCGCGAACGGACCGATGCGGCCCTCGGGCCCCACCCAGGCGCCTTCCAGCACGCTGTGCGCGGCAATCCGGGTACCCCGCGCCACATGACAGTCTCGCAGTACGCATCCCGGCCCGATACGAACGTCGTCCTCAAGGACCACATCGCCCTCCAGCACGACGTTCACGTCCAGCTCGCAATCCTCACCGAAGGTGAGCGTACCCCGCAGATCGAAACGCGCGGGATCCGCCAGCGCCAGTCCCGCACGCATGAAGGCCGCAGCCTGCTCCTGTTGATGCAGGCGCTCCTGGACCGCGAGCTGCTGACGATCGTTGACCCCGAGGACCGCGGCTGGCTCCTCGCTTGTGACCACCTCAACCCGAGCACCATCGCCCCGCGCCTCGGAGACGACATCGGTCAGGTACCACTCACGCAGCCCGCCGGCCGCCGGTTCGCAACGCGCCAACCATGCCTTCAGTGCACCCGCCGGCGCCGCCAGCACGCCGGTATTGATCAGGTCCACCGCGCGCTCGCTGGCAGCGGCCTCCTTCTCCTCAACAATCCGTTCGAGCTGACCCTCCGCGTCCCGGATCAGGCGCCCGTAGCCCGTCGGGTCTGCCACCCGCGCTGCAAGCACCGTAACGCCGGTGCCCGCGGCGCAGGCCTCCAGATCCGCCACCGGAATACGCGGGACGTCGCCGTAGGTCACCAGTACTCGCGCGTGGTCCGGGATGGACGCCAGCGCCCGATGCACCGCGTGGCCGGTACCGCGCGGCTCGCCCTGGTCGATCCAGTTCAGCGCCTGCGGCGCGTCCGCAAACGCCGACCGTACGCGCTCCTGTTCATGTCCGACGACGACATGGATGCCCGCCGTCGCGAGTTGTCCAACCCGCTCCAGCACATGGCCAAGCAGCGGGCGCCCGGCAAGTGGCTGCAACACCTTGGGCAAACGCGAGCGCATACGCGTGCCCTTGCCTGCGGCCAGAACTGCGATATGAAGTGGGGTGTTTTCAGTCATGGCTTCCCAAAGACAAAGGGCCAGCCGCGGTGGCTGGCCCTCTGGGGTCTTTCATCCGATCGGCACGGCCCGTCAGTTGCGGCGAAGCTTCTGAATCATCTGCAGCCTGGCCGCGGCTTCGACCAGTTCGGCCTGGGCCTTGGCGTAGTCGAAGTCGGCCTTGGAGTTGGCCAGGGCCTCTTCCGCACGCTTTTTCGCCTCCACGGCCTCGGCCTCATCCAGGTCCCTGGCCCGCACTGCGGTATCGGCCAGCACGGTCACATGATAAGGCTGCACCTCGAGGATGCCGCCCGACACGAACACGGGCTGGGGTTCCGCCCCTTCCTTTTCGAGGATGCGCAGCTCGCCCGGATTCAGCCGGGCAAGCATCTGCGTATGCCCGGCATACACACCGACCTCGCCACCTTCGGCGGGTGCGGCGATCATCAGGGCGGTCCCGGAGTAGATGGACTCCTCGGCGCTGACCACATCCACATGCATATTCATCGGCATTATGCCCACTCCTTAGCCAAGCTTCTCGGCCTTCTCGACGGCTTCCTCAATGGTGCCGACCATGTAGAAGGCCTGCTCCGGCAGGTGGTCATACTCACCCGCAACGATGGCCTTGAACGCTCGGATGGTGTCCTTCAGGGACACGTACTTGCCGGGCGCCCCGGTAAACACCTCGGCCACAAAGAAGGGCTGCGACAGATAGCGCTGGATCTTTCGCGCACGGGCCACAACCAGCTTGTCGTCCTCGGACAGCTCGTCCATCCCCAGGATCGCGATGATGTCCTTCAGTTCCTTGTAGCGCTGCAGCGTACCCTGCACCGCACGGGCGGTGTCGTAGTGCTCCTGCCCGATGATCTGCGGGTCCAGCTGACGCGAAGTGGAATCCAGCGGATCCACCGCCGGGTAGATCCCCAGCTCGGCAATCTGACGCGACAGCACGACGGTCGCATCGAGGTGAGCGAAGGTCGTCGCCGGGGAGGGGTCGGTCAAGTCATCCGCCGGCACGTAGACGGCCTGGATGGAGGTGATCGAGCCCTTCTTGGTCGAGGTGATGCGTTCCTGCAGCACACCCATCTCTTCCGCCAGGGTCGGCTGGTAGCCCACCGCGGAGGGCATACGACCCAGCAGCGCGGAGACCTCGGTCCCGGCAAGGGTGTAGCGGTAGATGTTATCGATGAACATCAGCACGTCGCGGCCTTCATCACGGAAGAACTCCGCCATGGTGAGACCAGTCAGCGCGACACGCAGACGGTTACCCGGCGGCTCGTTCATCTGGCCGTAGACCAGGGCGACCTTGTCGAGGACGTTGGAGTCCTTCATCTCGTGGTAGAAGTCGTTCCCTTCGCGGGTACGCTCGCCCACGCCGGCGAACACCGAGTAACCGGAGTGCTCGATCGCGATGTTGCGGATCAGCTCCATCATGTTCACGGTCTTGCCCACGCCGGCGCCGCCGAACAGGCCGACCTTGCCGCCCTTCGCGAACGGGCACAGCAGATCGATGACCTTGATGCCGGTTTCCAGCAGCTCGGTGGAGCCCGCCTGCTCGTCGAAGGTCGGGGCGGCGCGGTGGATCGACCAGGTCTCCTGGGCCTCCACGTCGCCGGCGTTGTCCACCGGACGACCGAGCACGTCCATCACGCGGCCCAGGGTCCCCTTGCCGACCGGCACGGAGATCGGCTTGCCGGTCGCGGTAACCGGGGTCTGACGCTTCACACCCTCGGTGGTGCCCATGGCGATCGTGCGCACGACACCATCACCCAGCTGCTGCTGGACTTCCAGAGTCAGGCCGTTTTCCAGGGTCAGGGCGTCGTAGACCTTGGGCACTTCGCCGTGGGGGAACTCCACATCCACGACGGCGCCGATGATTTCGACAATTTTTCCGGAACTCATTTGTTCATCCTCGTAAGTCGTAATTCGTGCCGAGTCGACTGATCCGTGACGGCGGGCTCTACACCGCGGCCGCGCCGCTGACGATCTCGGAGATCTCCTGGGTGATCGCGGCCTGGCGCGCCTTGTTGTAGACGAGCTGCAGGTCCTTGATCATCGTGCCGGCGTTGTCGGAGGCGGACTTCATCGCCACCATGCGCGCGGCCATCTCGCAGGCCACGTTCTCGACCACCGCCTGGTAGATCAGGGACTCGACATAGCGCTCGAGCAGCGTATCCATCACCGGTACCGTGTCCGGCTCGTAGATGTAGTCCCAGTGATGCTTCAGGGATTCGTCCTTGCTCGGCGCGGTTGGCAGTAACTGGGTTGCCTCCGGCTGCTGGGTCATCGTGTTGACAAACTTGTTTTCCAGCAGTACGACGCGATCGACCTTGCCATCGCGGAAGTTGTCCAGCACCACCTTGACAGAGCCAATCAGGTCCGTGATGCGCGGACGGTCACCGAGATCCTTGGCTTCGGCCACGATGTTGCCGCCAAGGCGCTTGAAGAACTGCAGCGCCTTGTTACCCATCACGCAGAGATCGACCTCGACACCCTCGTCGCGGTACCGGCGCATCTCTCCGACGGCCTTCTTGAACAGGTTGGTGTTCAAACCGCCGCAAAGGCCGCGATCGGTCGACACGATGATCAGCGCCACGCGCTTGACGTCGCGCTCCACCATAAACGGATGCTTGTACTCGGCATTCGCCATGGCGACGTGACCGATCACGTCGTGAATCTTCTGCGCGTAGGGCCGGGACTCTTCCATGCGGTCCTGGGCCTTGCGCATCTTGGACGCGGCGACCATCTCCATCGCCTTGGTGATCTTCTGAGTATTCTGGATACTCTTGATCTGCGTCCGAATCTCCTTAGTGCCCGCCATTGCGTGCTCCCGTTACCAGCTGTGCTTGGCCTTGAACTCTTCCAGGGCCTTCTTCAGCTTGTCCTGGATGGAGTCGTTGTAGTCGCCACTGCTGTTGATTTCGTCCAGGAGCTCCTTCTGCGAGGAACGCGCGTAGGCGATCAGTTCCTTTTCGAAGCTCACGACCTTTTCCGCCTCGACGTCGTCGAGGTAGCCCTCGTTCGCGGCATACAGGGAGAAGGCCATCTCGCCAATGGACATCGGCTGGTACTGACCCTGCTTCATCAGCTCGGTTACGCGCTTGCCGCGATCCAGCTGCTTGCGGGTCAGTTCGTCCAGGTCCGAGGCGAACTGCGAGAACGCCGCCAGCTCGCGATACTGCGCCAGCGCCAGACGCACGCCGCCACCCAGCTTCTTGATGATCTTGGTCTGCGCCGCGCCGCCCACACGGGAGACGGACAGACCGGCGTTGATCGCCGGACGGATACCCGAGTTGAACAGGTCGGTCTCGAGGAAGATCTGACCATCGGTGATCGAGATCACGTTCGTCGGCACGAACGCGGACACGTCGCCGGCCTGGGTCTCGATGATCGGCAGCGCGGTCAGCGAACCGGTCTGCCCCTTCACTTCGCCGTTGGTGTTCGCTTCCACGTATTCGGCGTTCACGCGGGAGGCGCGCTCCAGCAGACGCGAATGCAGGTAGAAGACGTCACCCGGGTAGGCTTCGCGGCCCGGCGGACGGCGCAGCAGCAGGGACACCTGACGGTAGGCCCAGGCCTGCTTGGTCAGATCGTCGTACACGATCAGGGCATCTTCGCCGCGATCGCGGAAGTATTCGCCCATCGCGCAGCCAGCGTAAGGGGCGATGAACTGCATCGCGGCCGACTCGGAGGCGTTGGCGGCGACGATGATGGTGTTGTCCATCGCGCCGGCTTCTTCCAGCTTGGCAACCACGGAGGCCACCGAGGAGGCCTTCTGACCTACGGCGACGTAGACGCACTTAACGCCGGAGTCCTTCTGGTTGATGATCGCGTCGATCGCAACCGCGGTCTTGCCGGTCTGGCGGTCGCCGATGATCAGCTCGCGCTGACCACGGCCGACGGGCACCATGGCGTCGATCGCCTTGATACCGGACTGCAGCGGCTGATCAACGGACTGACGTTCGATAACGCCGGGCGCGATCTTTTCGATCGGGCTGCTAATGTCGGTGTCGACCGGACCCTTGCCGTCGATCGGGCGACCCAGAGAATCGACAACGCGGCCGAGCATCTGTTCGCCGACCGGAACCTCGAGGATGCGGCCGGTGCACTTGACCGTGTCGCCTTCCTTGATGTGCTTGTAGTCACCCAGGATCACGACACCGACGGAGTCGCGCTCGAGGTTCAGCGCCATGCCGAAGGTCTCGCCCGGGAATTCGAGCATCTCACCCTGCATGACGTCGCCCAGGCCGTGTACACGAGCGATACCGTCGGTCAGGCTGACGACGGTACCTTCGTTGGAGGCCTCGGAGGAGGCATCGAATTTTTCGATGCGCTGTTTGATCAGATCACTGATCTCGGAGGGATTCAGTTGCATGTTAAATATCCTCTTAGCGACTCAAATTGGCAGCCAGGCGGTTCAGCTGGCCTCGCACGGAGCCGTCGATAACCAGGTCGCCGGCGCGGATGATGGCGCCCCCGATCAGGGAGCTGTCGACCGAGCATTCGAGATCGACTTCGCAGCCCAGGCCCTTGGCCAGAGCATCGTGGATCTCTTTCTCCTGCGCCTGCGTAAGCTTGCGATAGGCCACCACGTTCGCGTGGATCCGCTGTTCGGCGGCAGCCTTCAATTCAGCAAAGGCATCGCGTACGGCGGGAAGGGCCAGCAAACGGCCATTCTCCGCCAGCAGCCGGACCAGGTTCCCCGCCTCGGCGCCCACCTTGTCGGCCGCCACGTCCAGAACCAGCTGAGCGCGGTCGGCCCGCGGGAGCCGCGGGTTGGAGAGGAGACTGTGCATCTGCGAATCACTGGCAATCGCCGCCAGCAAGTCGAGCTGCTCGGCCCAGCCAGCGAGATCCTTGGCCTCGCGGGCCCGCTCGTAGGCCGCGCGGGCGTAGGGTCGGGCGACCGAAATCAGGTCTGACATAACGTCTCCTTAGAGCTTGGCCGCGAGCTTCTTGAGCAGATCCCCGTGCGCCTTGGCATCGATCTCCTTGGCGAGGATCTTTTCGGCACCGGCAACCGCGAGGACGGAGACCTGCTTGCGCAGCTCCTCCTTCGCGCGATTGATTTCCTGCTCGATCTCGGACTCCGCCGCTTCCTTGATACGTGCACCTTCCTCGCGAGCACTGGCCTTGCTTTCTTCGACCAGCTCGTTGGCACGTTTCTGGGCAGAGGCGACGATTTCGTTGGCCTGCTGCTTGGCTTCCTTGATGACCTCGGTCGCGCGCTCCTGGGCGAGCTCCTGCTCTTTCGCGCCACGTTCCGCAGCGGCAAGGCCGTCGGCAATCTTCTTGCGACGCTCTTCCAGGGCGTTGGACATGGGCGGCCAGACGTAGCGCATCGTGAACCACACGAAGACGCTGAACGCGAGCAGCTGGCCGATGATGGTCAGATTGATATTCATCCTGCTACCTCGGGTTGACGAGTGTGAGGGATCCTCGGGACTCGGTCAGCCTCTTAGCCCAGGGCGAACAGGACGTACAGGCCGATACCCACACCGATCATCGGCACGGCGTCAGTCAGACCCATCACGATGAAGAACTGGGTACGCAGCATCGGGATCAGTTCCGGCTGACGCGCAGCGCCTTCCAGGAAGCGACCACCCAGGGTGCCCACGCCGATCGCGGCGCCGACAGCGGCCAGACCCAGGAGCAGAGAGCCAGCCAGAACGATCAGAGCGTTTGCCATTTCCATTTTTGTATCTCCAGTCGAGTGTTGAAACGGTCAGTTTGAAGTGAAGTCGGGATCAGTGATCTTCGCTGTACGCCATGTCCAGATAGACGACGGTCAGCACCATGAAGATGAAGGCCTGCAGCGGGACCACAAGGATGTGGAAGATTGCCCAGCCCACGTGCAGCACACCACCGGCGAGACCCAGGATCAGGCCCGCGGAGTACATCACGCCGATCAGGATGAAGATCATCTCGGCGGCGTACAGGTTGCCGAACAGTCGCAGGGCGAGCGAGGCCGGCTTGGCCAGAAGGTTGATGAACTCCAGCACGAAGTTGATCACCCAGAAGATCGGTTTCAGGAACACGATATTGGTCTGGAACGGGATACCCGTGAGTTCCTTGATGAAACCGACCGGACCCTTGATCTTCAGCGAGTAGTAGATGATCAGGACGAACACGCCCAGCGCCAGACCGGCGGTCACGTTGATGTCCGTGGTCGGTACGATCTTGAAGTACGGAATGCCCAGCAGGTAGGCGATGTGCGGCAGCAGGTCCACCGGCACAAGATCCATCAGGTTGAGCAGGAAGATCCAGACGAAGATGGTCAGCGCGAGTGGGGCGACCATGTCATTCTTGTGCTTGAACGAGCCACGGACGTTGTCGTTCACGAAGTCCATGACCATTTCAACGAAGTTTTGCCAGCCACCCGGGACACCGGCCGTCACCTTCTTGGCCGCGGCGCGGAAGGTGAGGATAAACAGCAGACCCAGCCCGATCGACCACAACATGGAGTCAACGTGGATCGCCCAGAAGCCCATCTCGGACGCCTGGGTGCTGGTGGTGGCAAAGCTCAACCCGTTTTCGGGGTGGAGCCCGAAGGTCAGGTTGGTGAGATGGTGAGCGATATGCTCTTCCATCGTGGGCAGTTCGCTTTCTGAAGCCATGCAGTTATCTCGTCATTGCTTGATCAGAAACCCGGTGCAGCCACCATAGCGGGGCCAGATGCACCAGGAGGAAGATGCCGAACAAGGCCAGCAGGTCCGGCTCGTCCAGGTAAGCGAACGCCACCCCGAAAGCCACCGCGATGATTACCAGTCGTCCCATTTGGGCACCCATCATCCGCGCCGTGAGCGAGCCCGCCTGGTCGGAACGGTAGGCTCGAAACACAACGGCTGCCGCCACGGCGTTGCCGAGCGTCGCAGTGATGCCGCCCACCGCGGCAGAAAGCGCCACGATCGGGGAAAACAGGGCCAGAAGCAGGCCCGACAGAATCAGCGTCAGGGCGAGCTGCAGACCGAGCGATTGAAAGACGTGTCTGGAGCGTCGCGGTGTCATTCGGCGGATGGGCACACCCACCCCTCTCCCAAAAAGTGCGCGTAGTATAAGGGGGGTCCCGGAGTGCGTCAAACCGCCATTCGAGACCCGATGAAGCGGGTCGGCGGGTGCTTACTGGATGTGCGCGAGGATGCCGTCAAGCTCGTCAAGACTGTTGTACTCGATCACCAGGCGGCCCTTGCCCTGGCGGTTGTAACGCACCTGAACCGGGGCACCCAGCTGATCGGACAGGCGCGTCTCCAGGTGGCGCACCTCCGGCGGCGGCGCAGTCGGCTGGCGCGGTTCGGGGGTGGCCGCAAGCACCTTCTTCACCAGCTGTTCGGTGGCACGGACCGAGAGGCCGCGCTTGACGACCGTGGTCGCAACGCCGGGCTGGTCGTCCACCGGCAGGGCCAGCAGGCAACGGGCGTGGCCCATTTCCAGACGACCTTCGTTTACATGTTCCTTGACCGCGTCGTGCAGCTCCAGAAGACGCAGCAGATTGGTCACCGCCGTGCGCGAACGGCCCACGGCGTCCGCCGCGGCCTGGTGGGTCATCTCGAATTCGGCGATCAGGCGACGGATCGCCTGCGCCTCCTCCAGCGGGTTCAGATCCTCGCGCTGGATATTCTCGATCAGGGCCATGGCCGCAGCGGCCTGATCGGGGATGTCGCGCACCACCGCCGGGACCGTCTCCAGCCCGGCCAGCTGGGCCGCGCGCCAGCGACGTTCGCCGGCAATCAGTTCGTAGCCGTCGTCGATCCGTCGCACGACGATCGGCTGCACGATGCCCTGGGCACGAATGGAATCAGCGAGTTCGGCCAGGGCCGTCTCGGCGATATGGACGCGAGGCTGGTATTTGCCGCGCCGGATCTGTTCGATGGGGAGCTGATCCAGGCTTTCGCTGTCTTGACTGTCCGTCTGGCCACCGGAGAGCAGGGCATCCAGGCCGCGGCCCAATCCTCGTTTCGCCATGGTGAGTCGTTCCTGCAGGGGTTGCGTAAAGGGGCGGCGTTCAGCGCCGCAGCATCTCGCCGGCCAGCGCCAGGTAGGCCACTGCACCGCGTGAGGAGGCATCATACAGCAAGGCGGGCTGGCCAAAACTGGGGGCCTCGGCCAGGCGAACATTACGCGGGATCACCGTGCGATACACGCGCTCGCCGAAATGATCGGTCAGCTGAGCCGAGACGTCTCGGGACAGGCGATTGCGCGGATCGAACATGGTCCGCAGGAGCCCATAGATTTTCAGTTTCGGATTCGGCCCGCGCTGGATGCTCTCGATGGTGCGCATCAGCGCGGTCAGCCCCTCCAGGGCGTAGTACTCGCACTGCATCGGGATGACCACGCCGTCGGCGGCCACCAGACCGTTCACCGTGAGCAGATTCAGCGAGGGCGGGCAGTCGATCAGGATGTGGTCGTAGTCATCAAGGATGGGGGCCAGGGCCTCCTGCAGACGGTATTCGCGGCGTTCCGACTCCATCAGGCGCACCTCCGCCACAGTCAGATCACCATTGGCGGGGACCAACTGGTAGCCTGCGTCAACGTGGTGGGCCGCCGCAGGCACCGCCGCCTCGCCGAGGAGGACCTCGCATGCGGTCGGGTCGTCGGCGTGCTTGTCCACCCCGGAGCCGGTGGTCGCGTTGCCCTGGGGATCCATGTCGACCACCAGTACCCGCTTGCCCAGACGCGCCAGGGATGCGGCCAGGTTGACGCAGGTGGTGGTCTTGCCGACCCCTCCTTTCTGATTGGTGATCGCGAGTACGTCAGTCAAGGGTCAGGCTCTCTCGATGATGGCGACATGGCGCTCGGCTGTCTCGCCGGGAATGGTAACCGGGTCCACGCGTTGATACGACCACGGGGCCGGCAAGGGCGCATCCACCACCCGGCGCTGCCCCAGCATCGCCAGCACCCGTCCACCGGGGGCCACCGTATGCTCCACCCGTTCGAGCATTTCGGCCGGGGCCTTGAAGGCCCGCGACAGAACGGTGGTGTAGGGCCTGGCGGGCCGAAAATCCTCGATACGGGCGTGAATCGCCTCGGCGTGCGGCAGACCGGTGCGCCCGATGACGTTACGCAGGAAACGGATCCGCTTGGCCGCGCTGTCCAGCAGGCAAAAGCCGCGTTCCCGCTCGACGGCGGCCAGTACGAAACCGGGCAGGCCGGCGCCCGTTCCAACGTCCAGTACCCGATCGCCATAGAGATAGGGGCGCAGGGTCAGGCTGTCGAGGACGTGGCGCGGGATCAGCTGGGCCGGGTCGCGCACCGCGGTCAGATTGTGCACCCGGTTCCAGCGCAGCAGCTCGCCGAGGTAAAGCGCCAGGACCTCGCAGGCACGGGAATCCAGCCCCCAGGCCGCGGCATGGGGTTCCAGGCGGGTGGCCCAGACGTCATTCGCCACTGGCGCGCTGCTTCAAATGGATGGCCAGAGCCGACAGGGCAGCAGGGGTTACGCCCGGGATCCGCTGGGCCTGGCCCAGGGTATGGGGACGAAACTCCGCAAGCTTCTGACAGATTTCGGTCGACAGACCGTGTACCCGGGCATAGTCGAGGTCCTCCGGCAGGGCGGTCTGCTCGGCACGCGCCTGACGCTCGACCTCCGCCTGCTGTCGCTCGATATAGCCGGCATACCGGGCCTGGATCTCGACCTGTTCGCGTACATCGGGGGCGCACTCGACCGCACAGTCGGGCAACGCGGCCATCAGGCTCGCGTAATCGACCTGCGGGCGGCGCAGCAGGTCCAGCAGCGTAGCCTCCGGGTCCGGGGCGGAGCCGAGCAGGTCGAGCAAGGCGGGGCAGCTGCGCTGCTCGCGATCGGGACGCAGGCGGGCAAGGCGCTCGCGCTCGGCCTCGATGGCGGCAGCACGCTGTTCAAAGCGGGCAAAACGCGCCGCGTCGACCAGCCCCAGCTCGTGACCTGTCGGAGTCAGGCGGAGGTCGGCGTTATCTTCGCGCAGCAACAAGCGGTATTCCGCCCGCGAGGTGAACATGCGGTAAGGCTCCTGAGTGCCACGAGTAACGAGATCGTCAATCAGCACACCGATATAGGCCTCGGAGCGCTGCGGGGTCCACGGGGCCTGCGCCTGCACCTCGCGGGCGGCGTTCAGACCCGCGACCAGGCCCTGGGCTGCCGCCTCCTCGTAACCGGTGGTGCCATTGATCTGACCGGCAAAGAACAGGTTGGCCACCGCGCGCGTGGCCAGGCTCGGGCGCAAGCCGCGTGGATCGAAGTAGTCATATTCGATCGCATAGCCAGGCCGGGTGATACGGGCTTGCTCGAAGCCGGCGATACTCCGCACCAGCGCAACCTGGATCGCATACGGCAGGCTGGTGGAAATGCCGTTGGGGTAGAGCTCGTGGGTCTCCAGGCCTTCCGGTTCGACAAAGACCTGGTGGCTGGTCTTGTCGGCAAAACGGACCACCTTGTCTTCGATCGAGGGGCAGTAGCGCGGGCCGGTACTGTCGATCTGGCCGGAGTACATCGGGGCCTGATCGAGGTTCTGCCGGATCAGATCGTGGGTGGCCTCGGTGGTTCGGGCGATATGACAGGGGCGCTGTGCCGGATGATCGCCTTCCGACCCTATAAACGAGAACACCGGCCGCGGCTCGTCACCCGGCTGGATCTCCAGGCGCGAGAAATCCACGCTGCGTCCGTCGATGCGTGGCGGGGTCCCGGTCTTCAGTCGGCCCACGGCGAACGCCATCTCGCGCAGGCGCGCGGCCAGCCGTACGCTGGGCGGGTCTCCAGCGCGACCACCCGGTTGCTGTTGCAGGCCGGTATGCATCTGTCCATTGAGAAAGGTGCCCACGGTCAGGACCACGGCGCCGGCCGTGAAGCCAATGCCGCTCTCGGTCACCACGCCGGTCACTCGATCGCCCTGCATCCGGACATCGGCGACGGGCTGCTGGAAGACCTGGAGGTTGGGCTCCGCCTCGATAAAACGGCGGATGGCGGCCCGGTACAACTGACGGTCCGATTGCGCCCGGGTGGCGCGGACAGCCGGACCCTTGCGGCTGTTCAGGGTGCGAAAGTGGATACCGGCCGCATCGGCGGCACGCGCCATGACGCCCCCCAGCGCATCAATCTCCTTGACCAGGTGGCCCTTCCCGATGCCGCCGATGGCGGGATTGCAGCTCATCTGACCGATGGTCTCGATGTTGTGCGTCAACAGCAGCGTGCGGGCGCCCGCACGTGCCGCGGCCAGGGCGGCCTCGGTGCCGGCGTGCCCGCCGCCAATCACGATGACATCGAATGTTTCTGCCATGACATCTCAAGCCCTGACCGCTGCTCGGCCCGAAAAAGGGAAATCAGAATTTTAGCAGGAGCAATGCCCGCACCGAAGCGGCCGCAGCGGGATCGAGGTATCCCGGGATTCGTGTTTCCCTGCGCCATTACTTGCCGATGCAGAAACCGGCGAAGATCTCGCCCAGCAAGGCCTCGTGGTCCTGGCGCCCAAGGAGTGCGTCCAGGGCGCGTTCGGCCAGACGCAGTTCCTCGGCAATCAGGTCCGGCGGGGCACTGGCCTCGACCCGACCCAGGTGCTGGGCCGCGACACGCAGCCCGTCAAGATGACGTGCGCGCACACTGAAACGCTGCTGGCCGGCGGCGCTGGCGCCCAGCCGTTCGACGATCGCCTGCTTGAGTGGATCAATGCCGGCACCCGTTCGCGCCGAGATCGCGAGGCCCTGTGGTGACCGCGGGTCCGCGACGCGGTCCTGCTTGTTCCAGACCGTGAGCCACGGGATATCGCGGGCGGCCTCCAGGTCCGGCTTCGCCTCGGGACGGGTGAGATCGCGCAGCTCCAGGATCAGATCCGCCCCGGTTGCAGCTTCGCGGGCGCGTTGCATCCCGATGCGCTCCACCGGGTCATCGCTGGTGTGCAGCCCGGCGGTATCGATCAGCTCTACCGGGATGCCGTGGATGGCAATGGGCGAGCGCAATACGTCACGGGTCGTCCCGGGGCGGTCGGTGACGATCGCGACCTCGCTCTCGGCAAGTCGATTCATCAGACTGGACTTGCCAACGTTCGGGGCCCCTATCAGGGCCAGACGCAGGCCCTGGGCGAAGTAACGCGCCGGGCGCAGGCGTTCCAGCAGCGCCAGGATGGTGGTGTGCAACTGCTGCGACCGCCGGGCAATGTCCGGCGCGGCCTCGGATTCAAGGTCGGTCTCGCCGAAGTCGAGCTCGGCCTCGATGATCACGCGCAGGTCGCGGATGGCACGGGACACAGGCGCCAGTTCGGCCGCCAGCGCGCCGTCGAGGCTGGAGCGAGCAAGGCGCGCGGCCGCGGCCGTCTGGGCATGGATCAGATCAGCAACCGCCTCGGCCTGCGCTAGATCCATACGGCCATTCATAAAGGCCTGTTCGGTGAATTCGCCCGGGCGCGCACGGCGGGCCCCGAGGTCAACGGCCGCCGTGACCAGCCCCTCCAGCAGCACCGGACTGCCGTGGCCCTGCAGCTCGACCACATCCTCGCCGGTGTAGGAATGGGGGGTCGGGAAGTAGAGGATCAGCCCGTCGTCCATGACCTCCCCACTGGCCGGATCGGTGAACCGGCCGTAATGGGCATAACGCGGCCGCAGCCGGGGGCGCCCCGTGAGGCGACGGGCGATGGCCAGCGCCTCGGGGCCGGACAGGCGCACTACACCAATACCGCCGACCCCCGGCGGGGTGGCGACCGCGACGATGGTATCCGCCACGGTCATGCAGGCCCTATTCCTTTTTCTTTTCCGGGTCCTGTCCAGCCTCGATCTTGCGCGTGATGTACCACTGCTGGGCGATGGAGAACAGGTTGTTGGTGAACCAGTACAGCACCAGGCCTGCCGGGAAGAAGGCGAAGAACACCGTGAACACGAACGGCAGTGCCATGAAGATCTTCTGCTGCACCGGATCCATCGGCGGCGGGTTCAACTTGTACTGCACGAACATGGACACGCCCATCAGGATCGGCAGGATGAAGTACGGATCACGCGAGGACAGGTCCTGGATCCACAACCACCAGGGCGCCTGACGCAGTTCCACACTCTCCAGCAGCACCCAGTACAGGGCAATGAACACCGGGATCTGCACCAGGATCGGGAGACAACCACCCAGCGGGTTGATCTTTTCCTTCTTGTACAGGTCCATCAGCGCCTGGTTCATGCGCTGCTTGTCGTCCTTGTAGCGCTCCTTCAGCGCCTGCAGCTTGGGCGCGACCTTGCGCATGCGCGCCATGGAGCGGTAGCTGGTGGCGGACAGCTTGAAGAACACCAGCTTGATCAGGATGGTGAGTATGACGATCGCCCAGCCCCAGTTCCCGACCACGGTGTAGATCTTGTCCAGCAGCCAGAACAGCGGCTTGGACAGGAACGTAAAGATGCCGTAATCAACGGTCAGTTCCAGACCGCGGGCAATCTGCGACAATTCATCCTGCAGCTTGGGCCCGACCCATAGCTGAGTGGAGAACGCACCGGTCTCGCCAGCGGGGATCTGCAGGGACTCGGAGTGCAGGCCAATCAGATATTCGTCCCCGACTTCGCCCGGCACGGCGCGCGCGTACAACGCATTGACCTCGTCGTCGCCCGGCACCCAGGCGGACACGAAATAGTGCTGAATCATCGCAATCCAGCCACCCTGCAGGCGCTGCTGGATCGGATCGTCGCGCAGAGATTCGAAACGCTCGCGCTCGTAGCTGCCATCAAAGTAGGCTGCACCGGTAAAGGTATACAGCCACCAGGATTCACGATCCGGGGTCGGGCCATGGCGGAGCTGGCGATACTGGCGGCCGCTCCAGGTCGAATCCGAGCGGTTGTGAATCTGGTAGTCGACGTCGATCAGGTGTGTACCGCGAGTGAAGGTGTAGGTCTTGACGACCTCGATGTCGCCATCATCGGAGGTCCAGCGCAGCGGGACCTCCAGGGTGTCCTCGCCTTCCGCGAGCTCGAAACGATCCTGATCGACCTGGAAGTTGTCATGATGCGAAGGGGCGCGCCCTTCCATGGCACGATCGCTCACACGGTCATGGGTGAGGCCGCTCTGGGCAACATAGCCGCGCAGACGGTGGTCGAACAGGCGCACCGGCACCAGCGGATCATCCTGGAGATCCCGCGGATACTGCAGCAGGTCGGCGCGCAAGAGGGTGCCGCCACGGCTGTCGATCAGGATCTCGTGAGTATCGGTGCGAACGGTGATCTGGCGACGATCCGGCTCCTGCAGGGTGGTCACCTGAGGCCCGTCGGCCGCCGTGGGATCGGTTTCGGCGTCGGTTTCGAACTGCGGCGCGTCCGGTACATCTTCCGGGCGCGCATCGGGATCATCTGCAGCCTGCTCGGCGGCTCGGTCGGCCTGTGGCGGCGGGGTGCCATAGTCCTGGTTCCAGGCCTGCCACATCAGGAACAGGACAAAGGCCAGGGTCAGCCACAGCAGGGGACGAAGATTATCCATGGGTGCGACTACTCGGAAGGTCGGGAACGGGTGGAGTCGGACTTCGGAGCCGGGACCGGATCATAGCCGCCCGGCGACCAGGGGTGACAGCGCAGGATACGCCGCAGACCCAGCCAGAACCCGCGCAGAACGCCATGGGTTTCGACAGCTTCGACGGTATACGCCGAACAGGTCGGATAATGGCGGCAATGGGGGGCCATGAACGGCGAGATGCCGTACTGGTAGGCACGCACCGGCAACAACGCAATCTTGCGGATCAGGCTCATTGCAAACGGTCCAGCAGACGGTCGATTTCAGCGCGCAGTGCGCGACGTTCAGCGGTGACGGCACTGCCGCGCGCCAGCACGATCATGTCCACGGCCGGCAGATCCATACGCTGCTGCCGGAAGGCCTCACGCACGATCCGCTTGATACGGTTTCGGTCGCAGGCGCGCCGAACATGGCGCTTGCCGATCGCCAGGCCCAGGCGGGCCTGTTCACCCACCGCAGGACGATAAAGCAGCGTCAGGTGACGGCCGCGCTGGCGCCCGGCGTTGTCGAACACGCGCTGATAATCCGCGCCGGTCAGCAGGCGAACCTGGCGCGGAAAGGTCTGTATGTCGGGCGCCGCGGTCACGGGAGCCGGCGCACTGCCGAAATTACGGGCAGAGGCGCTTGCGGCCTTTGGCGCGGCGAGCGTTCAGGACCTTGCGGCCGCCGCGAGTGGCCATGCGGGCCCGAAAGCCGTGCGTGCGGGCGCGAACGAGCCGGCTGGGTTGGAAGGTACGCTTCATTGTGAGTTCCCGTGACGCGTTGAATTAAGGGCGGTGAAAGCTAACGCCATCCAGGCACAAAGTCAATGCCAGGAAAGCTTGGACGCTGGCACCTGAGGGCCCCATGGGCGTAGACTCGATGCCCCTATTTTTCCTATCTCCGGAGACCGTCGCGTGGCAGCCAATACCCTGTGGACAGCCTGTCTGGATCGCCTGCAGGGGAAGGTCAGCGAACAACAGTTGAATACCTGGCTGCGCCCGCTGCACGCGGAAGAAGCCGACGGGACCCTGCGCCTGCTTGCGCCCAATCAATTTGTTTTCGAGCACGTCCGCGATCACCTGCTGGATGGCATCGAAGCTGCCGTGGCGGAACTGCAGCCTGCAGGCGGGTGCCAGGTACGGCTTGGCATCGGCGGCGCGGAATGGTCGCAGGAGGCAATCGCGACGGGTCAGGACCGGGCTGCCCCTGCAGAACCGCGGCGCGCGACACCACGCCCCCAGGGGCCGGTGAGCAATCTGAATCCGGCCTTCACCTTCGACACTTTTGTCGAGGGCAAATCGAACCAGCTGGCACGGGCGGCCAGCCTGCAGGTGGCAGAGAACCCCGGCATCGCCTACAACCCGCTGTTCATCTACGGCGGTGTGGGGCTGGGGAAGACCCACCTGATGCATGCGATCGGCCACAGCATCCTCGCGCGACAGCCGGAGGGACGGATTATCTATCTGCACTCGGAGCGCTTCGTGGCAGACATGATCAAGGCGCTTCAGCACAACGCGATCGACGAGTTCAAGCAGCACTACCGGACGGCCGATGCCCTGCTGATCGATGATATCCAGTTCTTCGCCGGCAAGGAGCGCTCGCAGGAAGAGTTCTTCCACACCTTCAACGCCCTGCTCGAGGGCCAGCAACAGATCATCCTCACCTCGGATCGCTACCCGAAAGAAGTGGAAGGCCTGGAGGAGCGGCTGAAGTCACGCTTTGGCTGGGGGCTGACCATCGCAATCGATCCACCGGAGCTGGAGACGCGCGTCGCCATCCTGCAACGGAAGGCGGAACAGGCGGGTATCGAACTCCCGTCGGAGGTGGCCTTCTTCATGGGCAAGCGCATTCGGTCGAATATCCGCGAGCTGGAAGGCTCGCTGCGACGGGTGATCGCGAATGCGCATTTTACAGGGAAACCCATCACGCTGGATTTTGCGAAGGATGCGCTGCGCGACTTGCTGGCAGTCCAGAACAAGCTGATTACACTCGAAAACATTCAGAAGACCGTGGCCGACTATTATCGCGTAAAGGTGACGGACCTGCTCTCAACGCGACGCAGCCGATCGATTGCGCGGCCTCGGCAAATTGCGATGGCACTGGCCAAGGAGCTGACGCAGCACAGTCTGCCGGAGATCGGTCAGGCCTTTGGGGGTCGCGACCACACCACGGTGCTGCATGCCTGCCGCAAGGTCGCCGAACTGCGTGAAGCAGATGCCAGCCTGGATGAAGACTACGCCAACCTGCTGCGAACCTTGAGCAGTTGAGGCAAACCATAGAAGGCGTGCATAAGGCTGTGGATAACCTGGGTGCAAGACCGGTATCAAACGGGGACAAATTCGGGGTCTGAATTTATCCACAGGTTGGCAACAGGCTTCACAGAGGTTCGAAGGCCAGATTGTTTTAGTGTAACCGATTGAAATATAACGGTTTATTGGTAGTTTTGCACAGGCAGAACGACCAGTTATTACTACGAATTTAATATCTAAATACTCTAGTTACAGGACATCGCCATGGAACTGTCTTTCAACCGCGAGACAATGACTGAATCACTGCAAAGGATTGTGGGCGCGGCCGAGAAACGATTGACGATGCCCATTCTCGGCAACGTACGGCTCCGGCCTGACGAGCATGGTGCAATTCGCATGGATACGACGGATCTGGAGCTTGCATGGCAGGCCGGAGCAGAAGGGAGCATTCCGGGCGACTGCGACGTTACGGTGTCGGTACGCAAGCTCCTCGATGTCGTGAAGGCAGCTCCTGCAGACAGCGACATCCGAGCACGGGTCGAGGGTGAACGGATGACCGTGGGTTTTGGCGGGTCACGTTTCAGTCTGGCCACCCTGCCCGGTGCGGATTTTCCCGACTGGGAAGCCCGCGGTTCGCAGGTCGTGCTGGATGTGCCACAAAACCGCCTGCGCCATCTTCTGGAAGCCACGATGTTCTCGATGGCGCAGCAGGATGTGCGCTACTACCTCCAGGGGCTGCTTCTGGTGGCCAGCGGTACCAGCCTGCGAGCAGTGGCCACGGACGGTCACCGTCTGGCGCTGTCCGAGGTCGAACTGGAGACACCCGTTGAGGGTCGGGTCGAGAAGATCGTGCCGCGCAAGGCCGTGGCCGAACTTCGCCGCAACCTGGCAGATGACGATAGCTCCCTCCGAGTGGGTTTCGGCGAGGATCAGGTGGTGTTCGATCTGGGTAGTGCCGTGTTGCGCAGCAAGGTCATTGAGGGCCGCTTCCCGGATTACGAACGCGTGATACCCACTGATTTGCCGGCCACACTGCGGGTGGATCGAGAACTGCTGAAGCGGGCGCTCGCACGCGTGGCGATTGTTGCCAGCGACAAGTATCGCGGTGTCCGGATCGTGTTGGGCGAACATGGCTGCCAGGTGATGACGCACAACGCAGACCGGGAAGAGGCGCAGGAGACGATTGAGGCGACCTACGATGGGGGAGCGCTGGAAATCGGTTTCAATCTCGGATATCTGGCGGACGTGCTCAACGTCATCGAGACCGAGCAGGTGCGCATCGGGCTTCGAGACGGGAATTCGTCGATCCTGATCAAGGCCGAACCGGCGGGTGGTGGTCGGTACGTCGTTATGCCGATGCGCCTGTAGGCGGGACTGATGTGCTGACCTCGCTCTGGTTTCAGGGCGTACGCAATCTCCAGGAGCAGACCCTCCAGCTGGCGCCCGGCATCAATCGTCTGGTCGGACCCAATGGCGCCGGGAAGACCTCGGTGCTGGAGGCGGTGCATATCCTCGCAGCAGGGCGCTCCTTCCGTACGCAACAATTACGCCGGGTTCTGACAACTGGCACCGCCGAATTATGGGTGGGCGGTGAGGTGGACCATCGAGGCTCCGGCGCCCATCGGATCGGTGTCGTCTGGGATGGGACGCGACGCTCGCGGCTGGACGGGCGCTGGATGGAGGGGCACGCGACAGTGGCGGAGTGGTTGCCGGTGCGGGTGCTGCATGCCGGTTCTTTTGAGCTGTTGACTGCCGGCCCCGATGAGCGCCGACGCCTGCTGGACTGGGGTGGTTTCCATGCGATTCCGGGGTATCGGGTCGCATGGCAGCGATGGCGGCGGGCGCATGAGCAACGCAACGCCGCACTCCGGCACGGCGACCGGTGCGGGGCACGGGAATTCGAACGGCCATTGGTGGAGTTCGGAGGGCAGGTAAACGAGGCCCGTGCGCGATACGTGATTCAGTGGAGTGCGGCGACCCGTGAGGCAGCCGGTGTCTTCGGATTCGGAGAACGCCTGGAAGGGCTGGAGGTCTCGCTTCGAGCGGGCTGGGATCGTGAACGGACCCTGGCGGAAGCCCTGGATCGGAGTCGTTCGATGGATGAAGAGCGGGGGTTTGCGCAGGTCGGGCCGCAGCGGGCGGATCTGGACCTGCGGCTGGACGGGCGTCCAGCGGCGGAGGCGTCGCGCGGGGAACAGAAGCGACTGGTGACGGCCCTGGTGGGTGGGCAGGCGCGGATGCTCGAGAACGAAAGCGGTCGGGCGCCGGTACTGTTACTGGATGATGTGGTCTCGGAGCTCGATCGGCCCGCGGTAGAAGGGCTGATGCGGGGGCTGGAAGGGAGTGGCTGGCAGATTCTGGTGACGGCCGTCGAGGATGCGATCCCGGGACTGGAGCAGGGGAGATCGGATCGATTGTTCCACGTGAAACATGGTCGTTTGTCAGTCGAACGTCGGAACTCGCCCCCCGTCTGATTTCCTTCCTAAGCAGCCTCAGTGTGTGCCACTCGCGGGCCCGCAGCATGGGATGAGCTCTGCGTCACAGCAAGGGATCTACGACAATGGAGTGCGGTCCGTTTTACCAGGCGTAACTGCGCCGCCTCGGTGGCTCTTGAATCCCCCCGCGACCCGTTGAACGCTGTTGCCAATGAGGCTGGCTGCAGCTTCCCCTGGCCACTTCATCGGCCGTGTTTCTTCCCATCCGGACCCTCCCCCCTTTGCGTTATACTGCAGGGCTTGTACCCGTCCGGAATACCCCTCGCAATGTCCGATCTCGAACCAAACGATCCTGCCGCCTACGACTCCAGTCAGATCCGTGTCCTGAAAGGGCTGGATGCCGTCCGTAAACGCCCCGGGATGTATATCGGGGATACCGACGACGGAACTGGCCTGCACCATATGGTGTTCGAGGTCGTTGATAACTCGATTGACGAAGCACTTGCTGGTTATTGCGACGCGATCGAGGTCACGATCCACGAAGACAACGCCGTTTCGGTAAGCGATAACGGACGCGGAATCCCGGTCGACATCCATGAGGAAGAGGGCAAGTCTGCAGCAGAGGTGATCCTGACCGTACTCCACGCCGGCGGGAAGTTCGACAACAATTCCTACAAGGTATCCGGGGGGCTGCATGGTGTCGGTGTTTCCGTCGTCAATGCCTTGTCCGAAGAGCTACGTCTGGAGATCCACCGTGATGGCCAGCGCCATGAGCAGGTCTATCATCTGGGTGTTCCCGAAACGCCCCTGGCGGCCACGGGTCCTACCGAACGCCACGGTACCCGGGTCTGGTTCCGCCCCAGCGCCGAGATCTTCACCGATATCCAATTCCACTATGAGGTGCTCGCAAAGCGCCTGCGCGAGTTGTCGTTCCTCAACTCCGGCGTCCGCATCACCCTGCGTGACCACCGTGACAATCGAGAGGAGACGTTCATTTTCGAAGGGGGCATCCGCGCCTTCGTCGAGCACCTCAATCAGAAAAAAACCGCCCTGCACCCGACCGTGGTCTACGCCGACCAGGCGCGGGAGGATTATTCCGTCGAGGTGGCGCTGCAGTGGAATGACTCCTATCAGGAGAATATCTTCTGCTACACGAACAACATCCCGCAGCGCGACGGCGGTTCCCATATGGCGGGCTTCCGTGCGGCCCTGACGCGCACCATCAATCAGTACCTGGAAACAGAAGGCCTGACGAAGAAGGCCAAGGTCGCCACTGCCGGCGATGACATGCGCGAGGGTCTGACCGCGGTACTCTCGGTCAAGGTGCCCGACCCGAAGTTCTCGTCGCAGACCAAGGACAAGCTGGTCTCGTCCGAGGTGAAACCCATCGTCGACAGCGTCCTGTCCGACGCCTTGAACAACTTCCTGCTGGAACATCCGCAGGAGGCCAGGGCCATCACTGAGAAGGTCCTGGATGCGGCGAGAGCCCGTGAGGCAGCACGCAAGGCCCGCGAGGTCACGCGCCGCAAGGGCGCGCTGGATGTTGCCGGCCTGCCCGGCAAGCTGGCCGACTGCCAGGAGAAGGACCCGGCTCATTCCGAGCTGTATCTGGTGGAGGGGGATTCCGCGGGCGGCTCCGCCAAACAGGGACGAGACCGGCACTTCCAGGCCATCCTCCCGCTAAAGGGCAAGATCCTCAACGTCGAACGCGCCCGTTTCGACCGTATGCTGGGGTCCGCCGAGGTCGGCACCCTGATCACCGCACTGGGCTGCGGGATCGGCAAGGAGGAATACGACCCCGACAAGCTGCGTTACCACCGCATCATCATCATGACCGACGCGGACGTGGACGGCTCCCATATCCGCACCCTGTTACTGACCTTCTTCTTCCGTCAAATGCCGGAATTGATCGAACGCGGCCACGTCTACATCGCGCAACCGCCGCTGTACAAGATCAAGCGTGGCAAACGCGAGCAGTACGTGCGCGACGAGATCGAGATGGCAGAGATCGTGATCTCCCTGGCCCTGGATGGCGCCGCGCTCTATCCCAGCCCGGACGCCCCGCCGATCACCGGCGAGGCCTTCGAGGACCTGGTCAAGGGATACCAGAAGGCCGCCCGTGCGGTGGAGCGTCTGGGTCGTATGTATGACGCGCGCATCCTCTGGGCCATGCTGGAAGCCGAGGCGATGCCGGACCCGCGCAGTGTCACGAATCCCGAGGTTCAGGCATGGTTTAGCCGTATTCTTGCGGGGCTCTCCAGCGACAAGGCTGGCGCAACCCGCTACAGCCTCGGCCCCCTGACGGAACAGGATGGCAGCGTTCAGCTCAGCCTGGACCGACTCGAACATGGAGCGCCGCTGTCCCAGTACATCAGCGACGACACCCTGGCTTCTCGGGATTTTCAGGCCGTTCTTGATCTATCGGCCCGCCTGAATGCCTTGCTGGATGCGGGTGCGTACATCAAGCGCGGCGAACGCATCCATACCATCGCCGGCTTTTCCGAAGCGATGGAGTGGCTGCTGCAGGAAGGCCGCCGTGGCCTGGCGACTCAGCGCTACAAGGGCCTGGGCGAGATGAACCCCGACCAGCTCTGGGACACCACCATGAACCCAGAGACCCGGCGTCTGCTTCAGGTGCGGGTCGAGGATGCGATCCGCGCTGACGAGATCTTTACCACCCTGATGGGCGATCAGGTTGAACCGCGCCGCGATTTTATCGAGAGCCGCGCCCTGAGCGCCGAAAACGTCGACGTCTGAAGCCCACCTCGGATCCGAGCTCATGGCGACCCTGATCACGCTCTTTGTCTTCACCGCGCTCACCCTCGTTGCGCTGCGCATGTATACCCACCTGGCCGTTCACGAGCGCCGGGTGATCGCGTCCTGGGATCGCCTGGATACCCTTCTCACGCAGCGCAATGGCGAACTCACTCAGCTCCGGCGTCTCGTGACCCCTCGGGTCCCGGTCCTGGAGCGTCTGCACCAGGCGATTCAGCGTCAGGAGACGGCCCGCCGCAGGGGCGACCTCTCCACGCTGGCTGAGAGCGAGCGTCAGATCCGCGACCTCTGGGATGATGTCCTGTCGCAACAGGCTGACTTGATTGAAAACCGCGCCGAAAAACCCGTGGCCGCGCGCGTCCATGCCCTTGATCTGGCCATCGCCGATCGTCTGACTGCCTATAACGCGGCCGTTTCTGCGACTACCAGCCTCCGCAGCCGTCCCTTCTTTGCGGTGCTGGCCGGCATAGGCGGCCATACTCGATTTCAGCCCATTCAGCCTCCCGCCTGGCCCGGCGATCCGCGTTAAGAAAGCTCGGACCGTATCCCCTTCAGGGAACGCCCTCCCGGCGCTCGGGTCCGAATGGCATAATGCCCCGCTGACCCGAGCCCCGGAGAAACCGTGTCCAACCCCCTTTTGCAGACGGATCGCCTGCCCGCCTTTCGTTCCATTGAACCCGAACATGTGTTGCCGGCCCTGGAGACCATTCTGGTCGAGAACCGGGCGGCCATCGATGCGCTGGTCGCTGCAGCGGGAGAGCGCCCCTCCTGGTCCACGCTGGTCCTTCCGCTGCAACGTCTGGATGCCCGTCTGGACGCGATGTGGTCGCCGGTGGGACACCTGAATGCAGTGATGAACGGCCCTGCCATTCGCGAGGCCTACAATGCCTGTCTGCCGTTGCTCTCTGATTACGCCAGCTGGGTCTCGCAGCACCAGGGGCTTTATCAGGCGGTGCGCCGCCTTGCCGACAGCGACGAATACGGACGCCTGCCGTCACCCCGGCGCAAGGTCATAGACGACATGCTGCGCGACTTCCATCTGAGCGGAGTGGACCTTGCCGAACCCGAACGCGACCGTCTGCGCGCGATCAACGCGCGTCTGTCAGAGTTGACGGCTCGTTTCGAGGAACATGTCCTCGACGCCACCCAGGCCTGGACCTGGCAAACCGACGCCGCGTCCGACCTCGCGGGGATCCCTGATTCGGACCTCGCCATGCTGGCCCAGAATGCTCGCGATCATGACCAGACCGGCTATGTCGTCACGCTGGACATCCCCAGCTACCTTGCCGTGATGACCCATGCCCGAGATCGTGATCTGCGTCATCGCGTGTATGAGGCCTTCACCACCCGAGCATCCGATCGCGGACCCGGTGCCGGCAATCATGACAACAGCGAGATCATGGTCGAGATCCTGCAACTGCGCGAGGAGAAGGCCAAGCTGACCGGGTTTGCGCATTACGCGGACCGTTCGCTGGCCACCAAGATGGCTGCCAGCGCCGAACAGGTCGAGGTATTCCTGCAGGATCTTGCCCGGCGTGCGCGGCCGCGTGCCGAACGCGACCTTGACGAGCTGCGCGCGTTCGCTCGCGAGCATCTGGACCTGCCTGAGCTGGAGGCCTGGGACATGGCCTATGCTGCGGAGAAGATGCGTGAGCGTCAGCTCGGGCTCAGCCAGGAGATGCTGAAACCATACTTTCCCGCCGATCAGGTCATTGATGGTCTGTTCAACCTTGTCCAGCGTCTGTTCCAGGTTCGCTTCGAGCCAGACCCGACCGTGGAGACCTGGCACGATGATGTCCGCTTCTACCGTATCTTCGATTCCACGGGTGCCGAACGGGCCGGCTTTTACTTCGATCTCTACGCGCGCAAGAACAAGCGCGGCGGCGCCTGGATGGACGTCTGCCGTAACCGCTTCGTAAGCAAGAATCGTACCCAGCTTCCCGTGGCCTACATGACCTGCAATTCCACCCCGCCGGTGGATGGCAAGGCCGCATTGTTTACCCACGACGAGGTCATCACCCTGTTCCATGAGTTTGGACACGGGCTGCATCACATGCTGACGCGCGTGGACGAACCCGACATCGCCGGTATCAACGGGGTGGAATGGGATGCCGTGGAGCTGCCCAGCCAGTTCATGGAGAACTGGTGCTGGGAGCGCGAGGCACTGGACTTGTTTGCCCGCCACCACGAGACTGGCGAGCCCATGCCCGAGGACCTGTTCCAGCGTCTGCAGGGCACACGCCATTTCCACGCTGCTTTGCAGCTGCTGCGCCAGGTCGAGTTCTCGCTGTTCGACATGCGTCTCCACGCCGCCCCCGCACCTCGCGATGCCGCTGCGATTCAGCAACAGCTGGAGGCGGTGCGCCAGGAGGTCGCCGTGGTCCACCCGCCCGAGTTCAACCGCTTTGCCCATGGCTTCAGCCATATCTTCGCGGGTGGCTATGCCGCCGGCTATTACAGCTACAAGTGGGCCGAGGTCCTCTCTGCCGATGCCTTCGGTCGCTTCGAGGAGGAGGGCCTGTTCTCGCCCGAAGTGGGCGCGGCCTACCTGAGGGAGATCCTCGAGGCGGGTGCATCGCGCCCGGCCGCCGAGTCGTTCCGTGCCTTCCGTGGCCGCGCGCCGCGCATCGATGCGCTGTTACGTCACAGTGGTCTGGAGGAGGAAGCTGCGTGAAGATTGCCAGCTGGAATGTCAATTCCCTGAAGGTCCGTCTGCCGCAGGTACTGGAATGGATGCCGCAGTCGCGTACCGACATCCTGGCCCTGCAGGAGACCAAGCTTACCGACGAGAACTTCCCCGTGGCGGCGATCGAAGAAGCCGGTTATCACGTGGTGTACTCCGGGCAGAAGACCTACAACGGCGTGGCCATTGTGGCGCGGAGCGCGCCCACCGAGGTGATCACTGACCCCCCGGGTCTGGATGACGCCCAGCGTCGTATCCTCGCGGCAACCTATGGTGACCTGCGCGTGGTCAATCTCTACGTGGTGAACGGCGAGAATGTCGGTACTGAAAAGTACGCCTACAAGCTCGACTGGCTGCAACGCATCCATGACTGGCTCGCCGATGAGGCCGTGCGTTACCCCAACCTGGTCGTGCTGGGGGATTTCAACATCGCCCCCGACGACCGGGACGTGCATGACCCGGAGGCCTGGCACGAGCGCATCCTGTGCTCCATGCCCGAACGTGACGCACTGACGAGGCTGACCGATCTGGGCCTCGCCGATACCTTCCGGGCCTTCGAGCAACCGGAGGCCGAGTATTCGTGGTTCGATTACCGAGCGGCCTCGTTCCGGCGCAACCGCGGACTGCGAATTGATCTGATCCTCGCCAGCCGCCCCTTGCAGGCCCGGCTCACGGCCGCCGGGATCGACCGCGAGCCCCGGGCCTGGGAACGCCCCTCCGACCACGCCCCGGTGTGGGCCGAATTCGCAGACTAGGTAGCGCTTGTGAAATACAAGGATCTCCGTGACTTCATCGCCGGTCTGGAACAGCGTGGCGAACTCCACCGCATCAGCCGCGAGGTCGACCCGAACCTGGAGATGACCGAGATCGCCGATCGCGTGTTGCGCGCCGGCGGCCCGGCGCTGCTGTTCGAGAATCCCACTGGTTCCGATATCCCGGTTCTCGCCAACCTGTTCGGTACCCCGGAACGCGTGGCCATGGGCATGGGCGAGGACAGCGTGGAGGCCCTGCGCGAGGTCGGTCGGCTCCTGGCCTTCCTTAAACAGCCCGACCCGCCCAAGGGCCTGAAGGCAGCATGGGAGCAGTTGCCGGTTTTTCGCAAGGTCCTCGATATGGCGCCGAAGAAGATCCGGGGGGCGCCTTGCCAGAAGCACGTACTGGAGGGCGAGGCGGTGGATCTCGCCCGCCTGCCGGTGCAGACCTGCTGGCCGGGTGATGCCGGCCCATTGATCACCTGGGGCCTGGTGGTCACGCGCGGCCCCGAAAAATCGCGCCAGAACCTGGGGATCTATCGCCAGCAGGTCATAGGCCGCAATCGGGTCATCATGCGCTGGCTGTCGCATCGTGGTGGTGCCCTGGACTTCCAGGAGTGGTGCCGAACCCGTCCCGGCGAGCCGTTCCCGATTGCCGTCGCCCTGGGTGCCGATCCGGCCACGATCCTGGGCGCGGTGACCCCGGTGCCGGACAGCCTGTCGGAATATGCCTTCGCCGGTCTCCTGCGTGGCAGCCGTACCGAAGTCACCCGATGCATCGACTCCGATCTCGAGGTGCCGGCCTCTGCCGAGTTCGTCCTCGAGGGCCACATCCACCCCGGGGATACCGCACCCGAAGGCCCGTTCGGAGACCACACCGGCTACTACAACGAGGTGGATGAATTCCCGGTCTTTACCATTGACCGGATCACGCACCGTGAGGCGCCAATCTATCACTCCACCTATACCGGGCGACCCCCGGACGAGCCCGCGGTGCTGGGTGTGGCCCTGAATGAGGTCTTCATCCCGATCCTGCAGAAACAGTTCCCGGAGATCGTGGACTTCTACCTGCCGCCCGAGGGCTGTTCCTACCGCCTTGCAGTGGTCTCCATGCGCAAGCAGTACCCCGGCCACGCCAAGCGCGTGATGATGGGCGTGTGGAGCTTCCTGCGACAGTTCATGTACACCAAGTTCGTGATTGTCGTGGACGACGACGTGAATACCCGCGACTGGAACGACGTGATCTGGGCCATCACGACGCGCATGGACCCGGCGCGGGATACCACCCTGGTCGAGAACACCCCCATCGACTACCTCGACTTCGCCTCCCCCGTTTCCGGCCTTGGCTCCAAGATGGGCATGGATGCCACCAGCAAGTGGCCGGGCGAGACCGACCGCGAATGGGGCCGGCCCATCGCCATGGACGAAGCCGTCAAGCGTCGTGTCGACGGGATCTGGGATGAACTGGGGTTATGACCCGTGATGCCCTGGTCGCGCATACTGGGCCTGACGCTGGCAGCCACGCTGCTGAGCCCGGCCTGCGCGGTGACCCCGGACCCTGAAGCCTTGCGCGCGAGTATCGAGTCGGAGGAGTCAGCAGCGCTCGCGGCGCCCGTTCGTGTGTGGCCGGCACCGGAGCCGCAAGGGGTGGTGATTGCCCTCCACAGTTTTCGCGACCACTCCGGCGCCTATGCGGAGGTGGGTCCGTGGCTCGCCGCGCGCGGCTACTCCGTGCACGCGCTGGATCAGCAGGGCCACGGGCGCCGCGAGTCTCACGGTCGCTGGTCCGGGATCGAGCCGATGCTCGCTGACGTCGTTGCCATGGTGGAGCAGGTACAAGCTCGGTATCCGCAGCAACCGGTCTTCCTGCTTGGCGAGAGCATGGGCGGCTCCGCGGCACTGGCAACCGTTGCCACCCACCCGGAGCTCGAAATCGCCGGCGTGATCGCCGTCGCCCCCGGCCTGCGTGGCGGCATCAGTGGCCGTCGCCTCTGGGATGCCGCCGTCCGGACGGGTGAACGCATCGCGGGTGGTCTCGCGGTCACCATCGACCCGGATTATTCCGACCGCCTGACGCCTGCTGCGGCCGCGCGTTTCCGCGATGATCCCGCAATCCTCCGGCGTGTGCGCATGGATACCTACGCCGGTGTGGTCTGGCTGGCGCAATACGCCACGGACCACATCGAACGGGTGACGGTGCCGGTCGTCTATCTTTGGGGCGAGCAGGACGGCACGATCCTGCAAGAATCGGTCTGTGTTGCGGCACGTGCTCATCCGTACGGCCATGCGGAGGTCTGGATCGAGCCCGAATGGCCGCATCTTTTGCTGCATGCCCCGGACTGGCCACAGACTGCCCGGCGCCTGCTCGACTGGATGCAGCGCGTACAGGCGGAGCCTCCCGGGGGTTTGCCCCTGCCATCGACAGCGCAGCGGAACCCGGAAGCCTGCGTGCGCTGACACAAGCGCCGCCTGCTAGCCCGCAGATCGCCCGGGCCGCGGAGGCCCCCACCTGTCCGGACTACGGGTGCTTGCGTTACCGCAGCCAGTGGCGAGAATAACCGCCTTTCTGCGAGAAGAGGGTTCCCGATGGCGTTCGATGTCACCATTCAGCCCAGTGGCCATACCTTCGAGGTCGAGGACGACGAGACCGTTCTCGAAGCGGGCCTGCGCCAGGGGTTCGCGTTTCCCTACGGCTGCCGCAACGGCGCCTGTGGCTCCTGCAAGGGGCGGGTCCTGCAGGGCGAGGTCGATCACGGCCCGACGTTGCCGCCGGGCCTCAGCGAGGCCGAACGGGCGGACGGCATGGCCCTGTTCTGCCAGGCGGTGCCGGTGGATGATCTGGAGATCGAGGTGCGGGAGATCGGCGCCGCCCGTGACATCGTGGTCAAGACCCTGCCTTGCCGGGTCGCGGCGTTGAATCGTCTGGCGGATGATGTCATGGAGCTGCGGCTGCAGCTTCCGGTCACCGAGCGCCTGCAGTTCCTGGCCGGGCAATACCTCGATATCCTGCTCAAGGGCGGTGATCGCCGTAGCTATTCCCTGGCCAACGCGCCTCACGACGACGAACACCTGGTCCTGCATGTGCGCCACCTGCCGGGCGGGCGCTTTTCCACCATGGTGTTCGAGGAACTCGCGCCCAAGGCCCTGTTGCGGATCGAGGGGCCGCTGGGGAGCTTCTTTGTCGATGAGGAATCGCCGCGGCCGCGCCTGTTCGTGGGCGGGGGCACCGGTTTCGGACCGTTGAAGGGGATGCTGGACCACCTGGCCGCCGAGGGCATGGATCGAACGCACCACCTGTTCTGGGGGGCGCGTACAGCGGAGGGCATCTACGCCCCGGACTGGCTCGCGCAAATGACCCGCGAACAGGGCGAACACTTCCGTTGTACGCCGGTGCTGTCAGAGGCCGCGGCCGCCACCGCTGCGGGACTCCCCGCGATCAGTGGCTGGCCGCACGATGCGGTACTGGCCGAATACCCGGATCTGTCCGGTTTCGATGTCTACATGGCCGGCCCGCCAGCGATGATCGCGGCCGCCCGGGAGGCCTTCCAGGGTGCCGGCCTGCCGCCGGAGCAGCTCTACTACGACAGTTTCGAACCCGCCGTCCCGGCCGAGTAAGTGCGCGGGTGTTCGCAGGGTTTTTCCACCACGAAGCATACGAAGCGATTCAAGGGGCTTAGTTCGCGGTCGATGATCAGGCGCGGTCTGCGTGCAGCTGGTCGGCCAGGCGGTGGACGGCGGTCAGCATGCTGGCATCGGTCGGGTCCTCCGCTGTCTCCACGGCGGCCCTGAAGCCCAGTTCCCGGGCGATCTCGGCAATGCGCGCGCTGCCAACCACCAGCGGCGTCTTGCGCAGCCACATACGGCCCAGCTTGCCGACCATCTCGTAGAGGTTGCGCAAGCCCTCGCCGCTGGTGATGGTGATGATGTCGATCTGCCCGCGGGAGAATGCGTACATCAGCTCGCCGGTGTCGCCTTCCGGGCGGCCGCGGCGGTAGGCCTCCGCGAAGGTGACCTCGGCCCCGCGCGCGTTCAGGGTGTCGCCCAGCAGCTCGCGGCCGCCGTCGCCACGGAAGATCACGATGCGTTTGCCGGTCACGTCCTGCATCGCGTCCTGTGCCAGAAGGGCCTCGCTGTCGAAGCGCCGCGGCGGCAGGATGTCGGCCGGTAGCCCGAAGCCCTTCAGTTCCTGCGCGGTGCGGTTGCCGATGGCCGCGATCCGGGTGCCCGCGGGCCAGGAATGCTCGGCCAGCGCCAGGTTGAGTACGCGCTGGACCGCGTTGGGGCTGATGAACACGGCAATGTCGAAGGTGTCCAGACGGTCCAGCACGGCGCGCAGGTTGGTTGGGTCGCTGGGGGCCAGGATCTCCAGCACGGGAAACCGGATCACACGGGCGCCGGCAGTCGCCAGGGCGGTGCAGAAGGGTTCCGCCTGGGCGGCCGGACGCGTCACCAGTATGCCGAGGCCGGTCAGTGCTTCCGGCTCCCCGGTGCCTGCGCGATTGTCGTGTGCGGATGCGGTCATGTGTTACCCCTTTTGGTCCTGGCCATGTTCGCGGTGGGCGGCTGCGAGCAGTTCGCCCGCCCCCAGTTCCAGCAGCATATCCGCCAGGCGAATCCCCAGCGCCTCCGCCTCGTCGCGACCGCCCTCAACCTGGCGGCGCAGCAGTCGGCTGCCGTCGACCGCTCCGACCAGACCGTCCAGTTGCAGGCGGTCGCCGGCGAGCGTGGCATGGGCGGCCAGAGGCACCTGGCAGCCGCCTTCCAGGCGGCGGTTGAAGGCGCGTTCGGCGCGCACCCGATCCGCGGTGTCGGCATCGTTCAGTGGCGCGATCCGTTCATGAATGACGGTATCGCCGGCGCGGCATTCGATGGCGATGGCCCCCTGGCCGACCGCGGGCAGGCTGACCTCGGGCTGCAGGCGAGCCCGGATGCGCTCATCGAAGCCAAGGCGCTTGAGCCCGGCCGCGGCCAGCAGGATGGCGTCGTATTCCTCCGCATCCAGCTTCCCCAGACGGGTATTCACGTTACCGCGCAGGTCGTGCACTTGCAGGTCCGGCCGGCGCGCGCGCAGCTGGCACTGCCGGCGCAGGCTGGAGGACCCGACCCGAGCGCCTTGCGGCAGGGCGTCGACATCGGCGTAGTGGTTGGACACAAACGCATCCAGAGGGTCCTCGCGATCCAGGATGACCGGCAGCTCCAGTGCCTCCGGCAACTCCATCGGCACATCCTTGACCGAGTGTACGGCAATGTCGGCACGATCCTCGAGCAGGGCGATCTCCAGCTCCTTCACGAACAGCCCCTTGCCTCCGATCCGGGCCAGCGGCGAGTCCAGCACCCGGTCTCCCTGGGTGGTCATGCCCACCAGTTCCACCGGACGCTCCGGCTCCCGGGCGCGCAGGCGGGCGGCAACATGCTCGGCCTGCCACATGGCAAGCGGGCTCTTTCGAGTGGCGATACGTACGGGTTTCATTTGTCTTCCGGGCGGGCCTCGGTAGCGGTGACCAGGCGTTCAAAACGGGCCAGGAGCCTGTCGGATTTGGGGGTGGATCGACTGTGCGTTCGGGAGAGCGGCCCTTCTTCCGCGCTCTCCGGGGCACGCGCGTGGCGATCCCCCAAAGCCGACAGGCTCCGGGAGCATCACGGATCAGTGTACGCACTCGCGCTGGCAGCCCGAGTTGGCCGAGACCAGGCGCCGCTTGCGGGTAGAACCACTATCCGCAAGCGGCGCAACGCCGGATTGGGGCACCCGGGGGTGCCAGACCCATAAGCGATTGAAAATAGGTCCTGGTCCGCCCGTTATCATCCAGAACGGCTACGCGCACGGTGTTGCGGTTCTCTTGTGCAGCATGACGGCATGTCCGTCACCATGTCCCGTTCGCACGCATAAGCCACAAAGCAGTGGCTGCGTCCATTGATCCGTGACTCCCTAGTATAACGGCGAATGGGTCACGCCCCGAATCCCGCGTGCCCGCTGCGAGCGGATCAGTTGCCCTGGCGCAAGTAGTCGCGCACGCGCGGCAGCTGGCGGCGGCTGATCGGCATCGGTTCCAGCCCGTCGTGAAACAGCAGGCGATGGTCGGACTGGCTGATGCTCTCGATCCCCTTGATCGCGCTCCTGACGGCAAGGCAGCCGCGATGCACGCGCAGCAGCGCCGGCCCGTACTGGCTCTCGAGATCGCGCAGGCGGGCGTTCACGAAGCCGGCCATGCGGGCCGAGCGCGCCATCACGTACCCGCCCTCGGCGACGAAGACATCGACTTGTTCCAGAGGAATGCGTTCTTCGCGCCGGCCGATGGTGATATGGATCTCAGCGGGGTCGGCCCCGGGGTTCCTGCGAGGCTCCGGACGCGCCCGTTGCAGGGCCTGCTCCAGCCGCTCGCGGCGCACCGGTTTCAGCACATAGTCGCGGACCCCGGCCTCGAAGGCCTCCAGCGGGAAGTGGTCATGGGCGGTCACCAGGATGATGGTCAGATCCGGGTGTCCTGCCTGCAGGCGCCGCGCCAGTTCCAGACCGCTCTCGCCCGGCATGTCGATGTCCAGCAGCAAGGCGTCGGGCTCGGTCCTGTCCAGGACCTGTTCCACCTCCCCGGCATGGGCGGCCTGCGCCACAATCCGGTGGCCCAGCTCGGCCGCCAGCGCCGCCAGGCGCTCCCGTGCGACGGGCTCGTCGTCAGCGATCAGCAGATTCAGCGGTGCGGTTTCCATGGGCACCCTCCCGGGACGCCAGCGGGAAGCGGATGCTGACCTCGAAGCAGTCCGGTTCATGAAGTGACTGGAATTGTACCTGTCCGCCGAAGGCATGTTGCAGGCGCAGGCGTACCGCCTCGGTCGCGGTCCCGGTCCCTTGGCTTTGGACGTGGGGGTCGACACTATTCCCGATGATCACCGTGATCTGTCCCGAATCCATGCGGCTGCGCACCCAGATCCGGCCTTTGCTCCGCGCCGGTGCGATCCCGTGCTGGATCGCGTTCTCCGCCAGTGGTTGCAGCACCAGGGTGGGTACTTCGATCTCCAGCCCCGGATGTTCGGGGCAGTCCCATTCCAGCTCCAGACGCTCGCCAAAGCGGGTCTGCTCGATGCCGAGAAAGGCCCGCACCAGCTCGAGCTCCTCGCGCAGCGAGTGCCGATCGCCGGTGGCGAAGGTCGCACGGAACAGATCCGCCAGGTCCAGCGTGATCTGTTCCGCACGGGCCGCATCGGTGCGACACAGTCCGGCGATGGTGTTCATGCTGTTGTAGAGGAAATGTGGCCGCAGGCGGGCGCGCATCGCCTGTTCCCGGGCGGCGGCCACGGCCCGGGTCTCGCGCTGCCAGGCGTTTTGCAGGTACAGGTAGTGCATCGCCACCAGGCTCAGGATGGTCGCGACCCCGATCACCGGCCAGCGCAGCGCCGGGTCGGCCAGCACCAAGGTCTCAGCCAGACGATAGACGATCGCGGTGTTGACGATGGGCACCAGCGGCGGCAGAACGATCTGAGCGGCCAGTGGCAGGCCGCGCAGCCAGCCGCGCAGGCCGCACAGGATCAGCAGACTGGTCAGCGCGACCCAGAAGATGAACAGCGCGTACAGTGCCAGGGCCGACGGCAAGTCCTGCCCGCCACCGCGCAGCAAGGCCACCGCCAGCGCCAGCAGAACGGCCACCATCAGCACGCGCAGCAGGGTCTCGGCACTGCAGAAGTCCGGCAGTGGCGAGAGTTCTCCGTCGGCCTCCCTGGCGGTGTCCCTCTGGGCCATGCGTCAGTCGCTCCCCTGGTAGCGGGGGCGCGGTCGCGCCATGTTCACCCCCTCTTTGTGCCCGTATACTTCCGTGTCTTTCCAAGCCGCTCCAGGATGCACCATGACGCAGGATTCCGCGCACGACAACCCAGCCGCCACCACCACCGCCAGCACGGGGGAGGCCAAGCTGTGGGGCGGGCGCTTCTCCGAGCCGACCGATGCCTTTGTGGAACGTTTCACCGCGTCGGTGGCGTTCGACCGGCGTCTGTACCGCGAAGACATCCAGGGCTCGCAGGCCCATGCGCGGATGCTGGCGAAGGTCGGGGTGCTGACCGAGGCGGAGGCCGACCAGATCCTGCAGGGCCTGGATGCCATTCGCGACGAGATCGCCGCCGATGCGTTCGACTGGCAGGTCGGACGCGAAGATGTGCACATGAATATCGAGGCGCGGCTGATCGAGCGCATCGGCGAGGTCGGCAAGAAGCTGCACACTGGCCGTTCGCGCAACGATCAGGTCGCCACTGATATCCGGTTGTGGCTGCGCGCCAGCATCGACGACATCCTGGTTCTGATCCGGGCCTATCAGGAGGGCCTGGTGGACCTGGCCGAGCGCGAGTCCGAGTCGATCATGCCCGGTTTTACCCATCTGCAGACCGCTCAGCCGGTCACCTTTGGTCACCACATGCTGGCCTGGTACGAGATGCTGGAACGCGACGCCGAGCGCCTGCGCGATGTCCGACGCCGGGTGAACATCCTGCCCCTGGGCTCTGCGGCGCTGGCCGGTACCCCGTACCCGCTGGATCGCGAATACACGGCCGAACTGCTTGGCTTTGACGGGGTGAGCCGCAACTCGCTGGATGCGGTCTCGGATCGTGACTTTGCGATCGAATTCACCGCCGCCGCGGCCACCCTGATGATGCACCTGTCACGCCAGGCCGAGGAACTCATCCTCTGGACCAGTGCGCAGTTTGCCTTCATCGAATTGCCGGATCGCTACTGCACCGGCTCCTCGATCATGCCGCAGAAGAAGAATCCGGACGTGCCCGAGCTGGTGCGCGGGAAGACCGGCCGGGTCTATGGCCACCTGATGTCGCTGCTGACCCTGATGAAGAGTCAGCCGCTGGCCTACAACAAGGACAACCAGGAAGACAAGGAACCGCTGTTCGACACCGTGGACACCCTGCTGGGCTCATTGCGGGCCTTTGGCGACATGGTCCCGAATCTCGAGGTGCGGCGTGCCAGTACCCTGGCCGCAACCCGCAAGGGCTTTGCCACGGCCACGGACCTGGCCGACTATCTGGTGGGGCGCGGCGTCGCCTTCCGCGATGCCCACGAGATCGTCGGGCGGGCGGTACGCGTGGCCCAGGAACAGGGCGTGGATCTGGCCGATCTGCCGCTGGCGGCGCTGCAGGCGATCAGCCCCGCGGTTGGTGATGACGTCTACACGGTGCTGACGCCGGAAGGCTCCGCCGCCGCACGCAACCTCATTGGTGGCACGGCGCCGGAACAGGTGCGCCGGCAGGTGTCCGCGGCCCGCGAGCACCTGCGCAGCCTGAGCGCCGGCTCCTGAGAGCCGGCCGCAGCCCTCAGATGCGGTCGAGGGTGGACTCCAGCACCTCCCAGTGCACATTGCCGAGTACGACCTCGTAGGCCAGTAGCAGCTGGCCATGGGCGGAACCGCCCTCGAAGTTCGCCAGGACCCACTGGTGATTGAGCACGTGGATGCCGTCACGGCGGAAGCTGAATGTCTCGCCCTCCGGGGCCTCGTGGGGGATCAGCTCGGTGCGTTGCACCAGATCATCCGCGAGGCGTTCGTCCGGGCGCACCATGCCTCGGCGTTGCAGGTCCTGGATGTGGGCATTGGTCAGGCCCAGTGCCACCGGGCGCGGCACCTCGTGCCGGGTGTACTGCTGGAGTTGCATCTGGGTTTGCAGCAGGTCGCGGTGGGTCTCGTTCAGGTCCTGTTCCAGGCCATCGCCGCGTGCGATGTAGATCGCCAGAGCGATGACGAAGAACAGCATGAAACCGATCCAGACCAGGCGTTCACTGGTCTTCAGGTTCTGCGGTTTGGGATTGTCTTGTTCGGACACGGGGCTTGCCTCCGGGATGCATGCGAACAGCCGGTGGCCACGGGGCTCCGGCCGGGGAATGAACGTGCGACCGCCGTGGGTTCCTGAACCGTGGTCGACGCGACGCGCATGATAACCCCTGAAACCGCAACCTGCCGAGATGCCCCATGTCCGTTCGCGAACCTGTTCAGTCCGCCCATGCCGACTCCGGGCTGGAGTGGATCAATCGCTTTGCCCGTCTGCCGGAGGCCTTTCACGAGACCCCGGCCGCGGCACCGTTTCCGGATGCGGCATGCCTCGCGACCAGTCCGGCGATGTGTGCCCGCCTGGGGCTTGGGGGTGAAACCTTCGAACGCGACCCCTGGCTGGGCGCCTGCACCCGGGGCAGCGAACTGAACGGCGCGGCACCACGGGCATCGGTGTATGCCGGGCACCAGTTCGGGGTGTTTGTGCCGCAACTGGGAGACGGGCGCGCCAAGCTGCTGGGCGAGGTCCGCACCGGGCAGGGCGAGACCTGGGAGCTGCAACTCAAGGGTGCGGGCCCGACGCGTTTCTCGCGCGGCGCGGATGGTCGAGCGGTGATGCGCTCCTCGGTGCGCGAATACCTGGTCTCCGAGGCGATGGCCGCGCTCGGGGTGCCGACCACCCGCGCGGTGGCCCTGTTCGGCTCCAGCCTGCCGGTGTACCGCGAGCGTGTGGAACCGGCGGCCATCGTGCTGCGTGCCGCGCCCAGCTTCCTGCGCTTTGGCCATTTCGAGTACTTCCACTACAACGGCTACAGCGCGCGTCTGCAGGAGCTGATCGACTATGCCCTGGCGCACGACTATCCGGAGCTGGTCGATGCCGAAGACCCGGTGGCCGCGATGCTGGAGGCGGTGATTGGCCGCACCGCGGAGATGATCGCGGACTGGCAGGCCGTCGGCTTCTGTCACGGCGTGATGAACACCGACAACATGAGCCTGGCCGGGCTGACCATCGACTATGGTCCGTTCGCCTTCATGGACGCCTTCGACCCCGGCTACATCTGCAACCATACCGACCAGGGGGGCCGCTACGCCTTCGATCAGCAGCCGCAGATCGCCCAGTGGAACCTGATCCGCCTGGCCGAGACCCTGGTGATCCATTTCGGCGATGCCACCCGGGAGGCGGCGATCGAGCGCGCCAAGGCCCTGTTGCAGGACTTTCAGCCGCAGTACCAGGCGGCGTGGCTCGGGCGCATGCGGGCCAAGCTCGGTCTGCAGGAGGAACAAGAGGGCGATGCCGCCCTGATCCAGGACCTGCTGGCGCGCATGGCGGCCGAGGGCGTGGACTACACTCGCTTTTTCCGCCAGTTGCCGGATCTGGAGCAGGCGGAGACGCGCGCGCAGCTGGAATCGGAATTGGAGGATGGGGCTGCCTGGCAGGCGTGGTGGTCGCGCTACCAGGCGCGCCTGGCACAGGAAGATCGGGCGGTGGAGGCGCGCCGGACGGCGATGAACGCAGTCAACCCGAAGTACATCCTGCGCAACCACCTGGCGCAGGCCGCGATCGAGCGGGCCGAGGCCGGCGATCCCTCCGAGGTGCTGCGTCTGCAGCGGATTCTCGCGCGGCCCTTCGACGAGCAGCCCGAGTTCGAGGCCTATGCCGATCTGCCCCCGGCGTGGGCGAGTGGCATCCAGCTGAGCTGTTCGTCCTGATCTCCGGCGCGGGTTGTGCTCAACGCGCCCGCGTTTACCCGAAGATGCCGCGCAGGATGTAGAAGTAGACCACCGCGAGGATGGCCCCGGCCGGCAGGGTCACGATCCAGGACAGGAAGATCATCCGCACCAGACCCAGGTTGATCGCGGCGATGCCGCGGGCCAGGCCCACCCCGAGGATCGCGCCCACCAGGGTATGCGTGGTGGAGATGGGAAGCCCGGTCCCGGACGCCAGCACCACGGTGGCCGCTGCGGCGGCGGTTGCGGCATAACCGCGGCTGGGCGTGAGCTGGGTGATGCCGGTGCCGACCGTCGCGATCACCTTGTGGCCGTAAGTGAACAGGCCGAACACGATCCCGACCCCGCCCAGCAGCAGCACCCACATCGGCACGACCGTCTCGGCGCTCACGTCGCCGGTCTGGATGACGTCCACGACCGCGGCCAGCGGTCCCACCGCATTGGCGACGTCGTTGGAGCCCAGGGCAAACGCCATTGCGCAGCCGGTTACCACCATCTGGACCCCGAAGACCTTCTCCACATTGGCAAAATGAGAGCCGTCCTCGCCCACGCCGGTGGGGGTGTCGAAGCGCAGGCGGCGGATCGCCATCATCCCGAGCACGACTACTGCGGCGCTGACCAGGATTGCGAAGCCGTAGGCCTGTACCGTCGTCAGCTCCAGGCCGACATGGGTCAGCCCCTTGAACATGGTGACCAGGGCGGTGACGAAGGCGGTCAGGAAGATGTAGAGCGGGGCCCAGCGCTTGGCGTTCTTCAGCGGATCGACGGTGTCCAGGATCAGGATCTGCACACTGCGGAACAGGGCAAACGCAATCATGCCGCCGACCATTGGCGACACCACCCAGGACATCGCAATGGTCCCGACGCGCTCCCAGCGCACCACCTCGAACCCCAGCCCCACCACGGCAAAGCCGACGATCGCGCCGATGATGGAGTGGGTCGTGGAGACCGGCCAGCCGAAGTAGGAGGCCACGAGCAGCCATGTTCCGGCTGCGGCCAGCGCGGCCAGCATCCCGTACACGAGCAGTTCGGGGTTGTCTGCCATCAGGCTGGAGTCGACCATCCCGCTGCGGATGGTCTGGGTGACCTCGCCGCCGGCGAGCCAGGCCCCGGAGAATACAAAGATCGCGGCGACAAAGACCGCCTGGCGGATGGTCAGCGCGCGCGAGCCGACCGAGGTGCCCATCGCATTCGCGACGTCATTGGCGCCGATGCCCCAGGCCATGAACAGGCCGAAGATCACTGCAAGGCCGAGCAACAGGGTGCTGTATTCCATGCGGTCCTCGGTGCCTGTTCCTGGGTGCCGGGGTTTATTTGGCGAGCATCAACTGCAGGCGGCTGCCTACACGCTGGGCCAGGTCGGCCAGCTCGCCAACCGAATCGATCACGCGGTACATGAAGATCACGTTCACCGGCGGCAGCTCCGCCTCCTGAACGAACAGCATCTCGCGTACCTCGCGCTGCGCCTCGTCGGATTCGTGCTCGATCTGGTCCAGCTCGGTCAGGATGCCGTTGACGACCTCGACCTCGTGACCGCGGAAACCCGCCTCCACCAGCTCGTCCAGTTCGTTGATCGCCCGACCGGCCTGGTCCACCGCATCCACGCTGCGGTCGAGGAAGCGCTTGATCGGTTCCCGCATGTTGTCGGGGAACTGCATCTGGCGGCCCAGCATCAGCCCGGCAATGTCCTTCGCCATGTTGGCGATGCGATCCTGGATCAGCAGGGTGTCGAGTACGTCGCGGCGCGACATCGCCAGCATCATGCCCTTGGGCAGGTGCAGCCGCAGGTCCTTTTTCAGGCGGTCGGCCTCGCGCTCCAGCTTCGAGATCTTGCGTTGCTGCTCGCGCGCGGTCTCCCAGTCATCGCGCGCCATGGCCTCCATGAACGGGGGGAGCTCGGCGATGCAGGCGCGGATCTTCTCCATATGCGCCTGCAGCGGGCGCACCGGGGAACGGCCAAACAGCTCGAAGACGAAGTTCTTGGGGGACATGGCGGCGCAGAGATTGTCACAAAGCCATAATCTAACGCAAAACACCCCCGACTGCGCGGACTTGTTCGTGTCCCGGCCGCTGTTCTGCGCTAGACTCGCGGACCAGAGCTGGGGGTGCCCGCGCCATGTGCCGGGCTGAGAGAGTCCCCTTGAACCTGAACCAGTTCACACTGGCGGAGGGAAGCTCGGTGCTCGATCCAGTCCGCGCGCGACCCGTTCGCAGTCTGTCCTGCCCGTTCTGTTCCCTCTGCCGCTACGCCCGAGTTGCAGAGGTCCCGTCATGAGCGCCATCCCCGAGTCCTTCGCCCGCAAGACCGCCCAGGTCTCCGCCGACGTCACCCGCCCGTTCCCCAGTTCCGAAAAGGTCTTCGTCCAGGGCTCGCGTCCGGATATCCGCGTGCCGTTCCGGCAGGTCGCGCAGAGCCCGACCATGACCTCCGGCACCCCGGAAGAGAACCCGCCGATCCCGGTCTATGACACCTCCGGCCCCTACACCGACCCGGACGCGACCATCGACCTGACCCGCGGCCTGGCGGATCTGCGCGGTGGCTGGATCGACGAACGCGCGGACACCGAGTGGCTGGACGGCCCGAGCTCGGAATACGGCCAGGCCCGTGCGGTGGACCCGGAGCTGGCATCCCTGCGCTTCGAGCACATCCGCCCGCCGCGCCGGGCAAAGGCCGGCGCGAACGTCTCCCAGATGCACTACGCCCGCCAGGGCATCATCACCCCGGAGATGGAGTTCGTCGCGATCCGCGAGAACAACCGCCTCGAGGCGCTGCGCGCCGACCCGCGCTACCAGAAGCTGCTGCGCCAGCACGTCGGCGAGTCCTTCGGCGCCTCCATCCCGGATGAAATCACCCCCGAGTTCGTGCGTGACGAGATTGCCCGCGGCCGCGCGATCATCCCCGCCAACATCAACCACCCCGAGCTCGAGCCGATGATCATCGGCCGCAACTTCCGGGTGAAGGTGAACACCAACATCGGCAACTCTGCGGTCACCTCCTCGATCGAGGAGGAGGTGGAGAAGCTCGTGTGGTCCGCGCGCTGGGGTGGCGACACTCTGATGGACCTGTCCACCGGCAAGAACATCCATGAGACCCGCGAGTGGATCCTGCGCAACTCGCCGGTACCGATCGGCACCGTGCCGATCTACCAGGCGCTGGAGAAGGTCGACGGCAAACCCGAGGACCTGACCTGGGAGCTGTTCCGCGACACCCTGATCGAGCAGGCCGAACAGGGCGTGGACTACTTCACCATCCACGCCGGCGTGCGCCTGCAGTACGTTCCGCTGACCGCCGACCGGGTGACCGGCATCGTCTCCCGCGGCGGCTCGATCATGGCCAAGTGGTGCCTGGCGCATCACCAGGAGAACTTCCTCTATACCCACTTCGACGAGATCTGCGAGATCATGAAGGCGTTCGACGTCTCGTTCTCGCTGGGCGACGGCCTGCGCCCCGGCTGCCTGGCCGACGCCAACGACGCCGCCCAGTTCGGCGAGCTGGAGACCCTGGGCGAGCTGACGCAGAAGGCCTGGGCGCACGACGTGCAGGTGATGATCGAGGGCCCCGGCCACGTCCCGCTGCAGAAGGTGAAGGAGAACGTCGACAAGGAGCTGGAGGACTGCTTCGAGGCGCCGTTCTACACCCTCGGCCCGCTGGTGACCGACATCGCCCCGGCCTACGACCACATCACCTCCGGTATCGGCGCGGCCAACATCGGCTGGTACGGCACCGCGATGCTCTGCTACGTGACACCGAAGGAGCACCTGGGCCTGCCCAACAAGCAGGACGTGCGCGACGGCATCATCACCTACAAGATCGCCGCCCACGCCGCCGACCTGGCCAAGGGCTTCCCCGGCGCGCAGCTGCAGGACAACGCCCTGTCCAAGGCGCGCTTCGAGTTCCGCTGGGAGGACCAGTTCAACCTCGCGCTGGACCCGGAGCGCGCACGCGAATTCCACGACGAGACCCTGCCGAAGGAGGCGCACAAGGTCGCCCACTTCTGCTCCATGTGCGGCCCCAACTTCTGCTCCATGAAGATCACCCAGGACGTGCGCGATTACGCCGCGGCCCAGGGCCTGTCCGAACAGGAGGCGCTGGAAAAAGGCATGCAGGAAAAGGCGGTGGAGTTCGTCGAGAAGGGCGCGAAGATCTACCGCGAGGTGTAAGCCACCCGCAGGGTCCCGGGGAACGGTGATCCGTATTCCCCCGGGGCCGGGATGGCCGTTCAGATTACGCGGCCTGGCAGCTGAGCGTCCGGGTCCTGGTGCAGGGTGGTCAGATTGATCACGGTGGTGTCGGCGATGTTGGCCAGTGCCTCGCGGGTCAGGAAGGCCTGGTGCCCGGTGACCAGCACATCGTCACGCTGCATCAGTCGCGCCAGGCGCCGGTCCGGCAGGCCGGCCAGTGACCAGTCGTGGAAGAACAGCCCCGCCTCGGCCTCGTAGACATCCAGCGCGAACCCGCCCAGCTGACCCGAGTCCAGCGCGACCTCGGCGGCATCGGTATCCACCAGCGCCCCGCGCGCGGTATTGATCAGAAAGGCCCCGCGCGGCATCCGCGCCAGGGTGTCGGCATTGATCAGGTGGCGGTTCTCAGGGGTCATCGGGCAGCTCAGGCTGACCACCGAGGACGCCGCCAGCAGCGTATCCAGGTCCCCATACTCCACCCCGGCAGACTGCAGCTCCGGATTCGGGTACGGGTCGTGTGCGAGCACGCGGCAGCCAAAGCCCAGCATGATCCGGGCAAAGGCCTGGCCGATCCGTCCGGTGCCGACGATGCCTACGGTGCGCCCGACCAGATCGAAGCCCGTCAGGTGGTCGAGGCGAAAATCGCCGCGCCGGGTCCGCTCCCAGGCCTGGTGCACCCGGCGGTTCAGGGTCATCAAGAGGGCGACGGCGTGTTCCGCGATCGCGTTCGGGGAGTAGGCCGGAACCCGCCCCACGCGCACGCCGCGCTCGCGGGCCCGCGCCACATCCAGGTTGTCGTACCCGGAGCAGCGCAGGGCGACTACATGAATCCCCTGGTCCGCGAGCCCGTCGATCACCCGGCGGTGCAGGTCGTCGTTGGTGAATACGCAGACGGCATCCGCGCCCCGGGCCAGATGCACCGTCTCTGCGGTCAGGCGCTCGGTGTGCATCACCGGTGCCATCCCGGTGGCTGCCAGTGCCGGCATCAGGTGTTCGCGATCATGCTGCTGGGTACTGAACACGGCCACCTTCATCGCATCCCCCGGATAATGGATGAGCGCGGCTCCAGCATAACCGGTCAAGATGACGAACCGGTTGGATCGTGACTCGAGATTGTCGCAAACTGGACTGAGCCCAGTGCAGCGAGCTCGGTGCTCTCTGCGGCGAGCGTCCGGGAGTGGCCCATGCATGTGATTGCACCCCAAGCCGTGGATACGCTGATCCGCCTGCTGGCCTCTGATGGCTACGAGGTGGTGGGTCCGACGCGGCGCGACGGGGCGATCGTCTACGACCGCGTGCAAGGCCTGGATGACCTGCCGGCGGGCTGGACCGACGAGCAGGCCCCCGGCCACTACCGCCTGCGCGAGCGCGGAGACGGCGCCCTGTTCGGCTATGTGGTCGGCCCGCATTCCTGGAAGAAATACCTGTTCCCCCCCGAGGAAACCCTGTTCCGGCTGACCCGCCAGCCGGACGGCGGCTTTGTGACCGAGCCGGGCGAAGCGGTCCCGCCGCGGCGTGCGTTCATCGGCATGCGCGCCTGCGAGCTGGCGGCGATCGGCGTGCAGGACCGGGTGTTCCTCGGACAGGCGGTGCAGGATCGCGGCTATGCGGCGCGGCGCCAGGATGTGTTCATGGTGGCGGCCCACTGCGCCGAGCCCGGCGGCACCTGCTTCTGTGCCTCGATGGATACCGGACCGCGCGCCCGCGAGGGCTTCGACCTGGCCCTGACCGAGGTGATCGACGCCACGCAGCACTTCCTGGTCATCGAGGCCGGGAGCGACGCCGGGCGCGCAGTACTCGAGCGGCTGGAGCCGCGCCCGGCCACGGACGCCGAGCAGGCCGCGGCCGAACGGGTGTGGGCCGAGGCCCCGGAAAAGATGGGCCGGCAGATGCCCGGCGATGCCCGCGAGGTGCTGAACCGGGCCTTCGAGCACCCGCGCTGGGAGGAGACCGCCGCGCGCTGCCTGTCCTGCTCCAACTGCACGCTGGTCTGCCCCACCTGCTTCTGCTCGCAGGTCGAGGAGGTGCCCGATCTGGAGGGCCAGCGCACCGAGCGCGTGCGGCGCTGGGACTCCTGCTTCAACCAGGAGCATTCGCATCTGGTCGGTGGCGCCCACCGCGAATCGGTAGCCGCGCGTTACCGCCAGTGGATCACCCACAAGCTGGCCACCTGGCACGACCAGTTCGACACCTCCGGCTGTGTCGGCTGCGGACGCTGCATCACCTGGTGTCCGGTGGGGATCGACATCACCGAGGAGGTGACCGCGGTGCGCCGCGACCCGGAGGGCCGGATATGAACGAGCTGCTGGCGATCCTCGAAGACCAGCCGTTCTTCGCCGACATGGAACCGGAACACCGGCGCCTGCTGGCGGCATGCGCCGCGAAGTTAAGCTACCCGGCGGACACGCGGCTGATGCGCGACCACGAGACGACGGAGACCTTCTGGCTGATCCGCGAGGGCCAGGTCGCGCTGGAGAGCCCGTTGCGCGAAGGCTGCGTGACCTTCCAGACCCTGGGGCCCGGTGACATCCTCGGCTGGTCGTGGCTGCTGCCGCCGTATCGCGCCAGTTACGACGCGCGCGCCCTGACCGAGCTGCATACCCTGCGTTTCGATGCCGGCGTGCTGCGCGAACACATGGAGGCCGACCCGGCCTTCGGCTACATGCTGATGAAACACTTCTCCGCACTGATCGTGCAGCGGCTGCAGGCCGCGCGGTTGCAGGCGCTGGACATCTACAGTCACGGAGGGCCCGGGTATGGCACCTGAGACCCTGCAGCCCCGAGCCGACAGCGCCCTGCCGGAACAGGCGATGGCGCCGCAGCCCTGGCGCATCGGGGCGGTGCGGCCGGATGTCGCCAGCAACGAGGTGTTCAGCTGGACGCTGTATCCCGAGCCGGGCGTGGAGCCGGGGCCGCCGCCGGCGCCCGGGCAGTTCAACATGCTCTACCTGTTCGGCGTGGGCGAGGTGCCGATCTCGGTGTCCGCGATCACCGAGGACGGCGGCATCGTGCACACCACCCGCGCGGTGGGCAGCGTGACCCGGGCGATGCAGGAGCTGGGGCCCGGCGCGGTGGTCGGCCTGCGCGGCCCGTTCGGCACGGCCTGGCCGCTGGAACAGGCGCGCGGCCGCGACCTGGTGCTGGTCGCCGGCGGCATCGGCCTGGCCCCGCTGCGGCCGGTGATCCACGCGACGCTCGAGCGGCGCGCGGACTTCGGCCGGGTGGTGGTCTGCTACGGCGCGCGCGCCCCGGGGGACATGATCTTCCGCGACGAGCTGGATGCCTGGGCCGCGCGCGGCGACCTCGACCTGCGCGTGACGGTGGATCGCGCCACCGCGGCCTGGCGCGGCGATGTCGGCGTGGTCACCCAGCTGATCGACCGCGGCGGCTTCGACCGGCGCAACACGGTCGCGATGGTCTGCGGCCCGGAGGTGATGATGCGCTTCGCCGCCGCCTCGCTGGAGCGCCGCGGCCTGAAGCCGGAAGACATCTACGTCTCCATGGAGCGCAACATGCGCTGCGCGGTGGGCTTTTGCGGGCACTGCCAGATCGGGTCGCAGTTCGTCTGCCGCGACGGCCCGGTCTTCCCCTACCCGGTGATGGAGCCGGCCTTCCGGATACGCGAACTATGAGTACCGAACGTCCGACCCTTGCCGTATTCAAGTTCGCCTCCTGCGACGGCTGCCAGCTCTCGCTGCTCGACTGCGAGGACGAGCTGCTGGCGGTGACCGACCGGATCCGGATCGCGCACTTCCCCGAGGCCACCCGCAACCGCATCGAGGGGCCCTGGGACCTGACGCTGGTGGAGGGCTCGATCACCACGCCGGAGGCGGCCGAAGAGATCCGCGAGATCCGCCGCGCGTCGAAGTTCCTGGTGACCATCGGCGCCTGCGCCACCGCCGGCGGCATCCAGGCCCTGCGTAATTTCGCGGACGTCGAGGAATTCACCCGCCAGGTCTACGCCCACCCGGAATACATCGAGACCCTGGCCACCTCGGATGCGATCAGCCAGCACGTGCCGGTGGACTTCGAACTGCGCGGCTGCCCGATCGACAAATACCAGCTGATCGAGGTCATCAGTGCCTTCCTCTACGGTCGGCGTCCGCAGGTCTCCAGCGCCAGCGTCTGCGAGGAGTGCAAACGGGCGGGACAGGTCTGCGTGATGGTCGCCCACGGCACGCCCTGCCTGGGCCCGGTCACCCACGCCGGCTGCGGCGCGCTGTGCCCCGGCTGCCACCGCGGCTGCTACGGCTGCTTCGGCCCCAAGGAGACCCCCAACGCGCCCGGTCTGTCCGGGCAGCTGGAGGCCCTCGGCATGGAGCGCGCCACCCGCGTGCGCTTCTACCGCACCTTCAATGCCGGCGCCGACGCCTTCCGCGAGGAGAGCGAGCGCGAAGAATCAGGAAACGGACCATGAGCGAGACCCGTACCATCGAAGTCGACTACCTCGCGCGCGTGGAGGGCGAGGGCGCGATGTACGTGCGCACCGAGGGCGACCGCGTGGAGGAGGTGAAGCTGTCGATCTTCGAGGCGCCGCGCTTCTTCGAGGGCTTCCTGCGCGGGCGCGACTTCCGCGAGGCCCCGGACATCACCGCGCGCATCTGCGGCATCTGCCCGATCGCCTACCAGATGGGCGCCTCGCTGGCGATGGAGGACGTCTGCGGCGCGACCGTGGACGGCGTGCTGCAGGACCTGCGCCGGCTGGCCTACTGCGGTGAATGGATCGAGAGCCATGCCCTGCACGTGTTCATGCTCCACCTGCCGGACTTCCTCGGCTATCCCGACGCGGTCACCGCCGCGAAGGATCACCCCGACATGGTGCGCAACGGCCTGCGCATCAAGAAGATCGGCAACTCCATCCTGCGCCTGCTGGGCGGGCGCGAGATCCACCCGGTCAACCTGCGGGTCGGCGGCTTCTACCGCACGCCCACGCCCGACGAGGTCGCCGGCCTGCGCGAGGAGCTGGCCTGGGGCCTGGAGGCGTCCTGCGAGGTCGCCGAATTCCTCGCCACCCTCGACTACCCGAACCTGGAACGCGACTACGAGTTCGTGTCGCTGGTGCACCCGGACGAATACCCGATCACCCACGGCCGGCTCGGCTCGAGCAGTGGCCTGGACGCCGCCATCCGCGAGTACGACAACGTCTTCACCGAGGAGCACGTGGCCCACTCCAACGCCCTGCACAGCCACCGCTCCGACAGTGGCGAACCGGTCTTCATGGGTCCGCTGGCGCGCTTCGCGCTGAACCGCGAACGTCTTACCCCGCGCGCCGCCGAGCTGGCCGAGCGCGCCGGGCTGGGCGCGGCCTGCCGCAACCCGTTCCGCAGCATCCAGGTGCGCATGCTCGAGATCGTGCTCGCCTTCGAGGAGGCCTTGCGCCTGGTCGACGGCTACCGGGCCGCACCGGCCGAACCCGCGCTGCCGGTCACCCCGCGCACCGGCACCGGCTGCGGCGCCACCGAGGCCCCGCGCGGCATCTGCTACCACCGCTACAGCATCGACGACGCAGGCCTCATCACCGACGCCAAGATCGTCCCGCCCACCTCGGTCAACCAGCCCACCATCGAGGCCGACCTGCGCGAACTGGTGCAGACCCATCTCGACCTGCCGGACGACGAACTGCGCCACCACTGCGAGGTCGCCATCCGCAACTACGACCCCTGCATCTCCTGCGCCACCCACTTCCTCGACCTCACCGTCGACCGCCAGTGAGCCCAAAGATTCAATGAGGAAAAGATGCCAATAGGCACACGTCCTGCTAGAGTCGGCGAATGAAGCAGATCAACTGGGACGCTGCGAAAAACGAGAAGTTGATGGCGGAGAGGGGTATCTCCTTCGAGGACGTGGTTTTCGCTCTTCACTCGGGCAGCCTGCTTGACGACCTGGTTCATCCGAACCGAGACAAGTACCCAAAGCAGCGGATGTTCGTCGTCCGGATTGATGCCTACGTATGGTTGGTGCCATACGTCGAAAACGAGAAGGAGTTCTTTCTCAAGACAGCAATTCCCAGTCGCAAAGCCACCCGAAAATATTTGAGGGGATAGCATGGGAAAGCCCAAACTGAGCCAGGAAGAGCAGCAACTGCTCGATGCCTATGAGGCGGACGAGTTCGAATCGGCTTTGGACGATGAGCGTCGAGAACACGTTGCGCACGCGGCCGAAGAGACCTTTCGAAAAAACAAGCGGATCAACATCCGCATTTCCGGGCGGGATCTGGAGGCCCTGCAGCGCCGAGCCCTCGAGGAAGGTATCCCGTACCAGACACTGGTCTCCAGTATCCTGCACAAGTACGTTTCCGGCGGGTTGAGAGACGCCACCGCCGGCAAGTCCGACGCGAAAACGCGATGAGAGAGCACCGGTGCTGATTGGTTTTCGGCTCTGCCGAAATATTCAGCCCGTGCAGCCCGGAAAACGCCGATCCAGTTCGTCACGCGAGACGGTTTTCGCGTCCCCGCTCTCGACCTGCGCAAGGCGGCGGGCAATCTCCTGCTCCCGGGGCCGCGGCGACATCGGTGTCCGGCGCCCCCTCCAGGGTCTCCAGAAGATCATGCACCAGCCGTGCACGCTCCGAGTCCGGGAGCGCTCGCGCCTGGTCAAGAATCGTTTCGAAGTCGTCGCCCGGCATGTCTGACACTGTTCACAAGGGGTGGTGGTCTTTCAGGTTACGCCTGTGCCGGAGCGTGTTCCAGCGAGCCTGGGCATCGCGGTGCTGGCCGGAGACCATCACTCTTGCCGGGAACCGATCCGGCAAGCGAACCGCTTCGCGGGATGCGGGCCGTGAGTACTGACAAGGGCCCGCTGGTCATCGGCATCGGCAACCCCTGGCGCGGCGACGACGGCATTGGCCACGCCGTGGTGGATGCGCTGGCCGACACCCCGGGCCTCGCCACCGCGAAAAGCCACGGCGAGCCCGCCGAACTCATGGAGCTGTGGCAGGGCCACGAGCCAGTGATCCTCGTCGATGCCATCGTCACCGGCGCCGCCCCCGGCACCCTCCACCGCCTGGACGCCCGCGAGCCCCTGCCGCGCGGCGCCCGCTACTCCTCCCACGGTATCGGCCTGGCCGAGGCCGTCGAACTCGCCCGCTCGCTGGGCGAGCTTCCGGACAATCTCATCGTCCACGGTATCGAGCCCGCCCGCGTTGAGGATGGGGCCGGGCTCTCACCCGAGAGCTCCGCAGCGATTTCCCGGATGAGCCGGATGATCCTGAAGGAATTCACCAGGCCCCGGCCAGACGCCTGTCGCTGATCCGAACCCTGTGGGGACGGATCAGGCGGCGGATGGGGCCGGGAAGGTGAAGGACTCATTGCGGCCGGCCCGGCCTGCGATTGGTCGGGCCATGATCCGAATCCGCGCCGGCCTCGCGGGGGCCGGTATATCCCCATGCCCCGAACTACAAAACGTCGCTGTGCGCAGGGCTTGACGTAGACTCCACACGTTATGGATTTTCGCGCATTTATTCTGGGCGTCGTTATCGCGCTGGCGCTGATCTATCTGCTACTGGCGGTGGTCATTCAGCGCCTGGATCGTGAGCCCGGTTTCCGGTCGCTGCAGGTCGGTGCCCTGGCCGGTGCCGTTTGCATCTTCCTGTTGTCTCTCCAGGGCATGGTTTCGCCCGTGCTGTCCGTCGTGATGGCCAATGCCCTGGGTGTGCTCTCGTTGCTGATGTTGTGGCAGGGCCTGTATCAATGGCACTTCCTCCGCGCGCCGCACCGGATCTGGTGGTCGTTACCGGTCCTGATGCTTCTGCTGGGCTACTGGTTCACGCAGGTCCAGCCGGATATCGTGGTCCGGACCGTGGTCGTCAACCTGTTGATGTTAGTACCGATGGTGGGTCTTGCCTCTCTGCTTTGGTGGGAGGCGCCTCGGGCCTCCAGCAAGGCCCTGCATCGGGCGACGGCGCTCGTCGGGTTTGTCATGGCCGCTCTGACGGCCGGGCGTATTATTGTGGCCATTGGCCTGGGGTTGCCGGCGCACAGTCTGTTCGACCCCGGCTGGCCGCACATAACCCTGTTTCTGGGGCAGGTGGTTGGCCTGTTAACGCTGGTGATGCTGATTGTGGCTTTGTTGGTTACACATGTCGTCCACAATCTCCGCAACGCTGCCGGGATTGATCCCCTCACGGGGCTTCTCAACCGCCTGGGTTTTCGCACCCGGGTCCAGCTCCTTCTGCAGTCGGATCGGCCGGCATGTCGCCACTGCGCCTTGATGATGTTCGATCTCGATCATTTCAAACGCATCAACGACCATCATGGACACGACGTGGGGGATCAGGTCCTGCGGCGTCTCGCCCTGGACATGCAGGCCGCTGCCGGGCCCGAGGACCTCCCCGTACGCCTCGGCGGCGAAGAATTCGCCCTGCTCACCTTCAGCGAAGACCCCCTGGCGCAGGCAGAAGCCATCCGCGAGCGCTTTGCATCGTCCCGTGCAGGCCTGCCGGATTGCACGGTTTCCATCGGCCTGGTGCCCGCGATCAGGCTGGACGAGCATCAGTTGCGCGCGGCCTTTTCCCGGGCCGATCGGGCGCTCTACGAGGCCAAGCGCCTGGGGCGTAACCGCACCGAACGGGCCGCCCCCGCAGCGGCCGAACATGTCTACAAGCGAGCAGCCGCCGGGGATTGAACGGGCGGTGGCATCGGCATCGGCCCGCCAGGTCCCGGTCGGGCCCGGGTGATCGGCGTGAGCTTGGGGCAGGAGAGGGAGGCCCTTTTTTCGGTCTCTCCCGGCGCATGGTGAGACGATGTAACGAGAGAGCGCGCGCGGAAAAGGGACCGCGCGCGCAGCAGATCCGTCCCGGATCCGACAGGCTCCTAGATGTGGCCCAGCGCCTCCATGGCGCGAGCGACCTTCACGAATCCGGCGATATTGGCCCCCAGGGTGTAATTGCCCGGCGAACCGTATTCCTCGGCGGTGTCATGGCAGGTGCGGTGGATGTTGGCCATGATCTCCTGCAAGCGCGCCTCCGTGTATTCAAAGGACCAGGAGTCGCGGCTGGCGTTCTGCTGCATCTCCAGGGCACTGGTGGCCACGCCACCGGCATTGGCGGCCTTGCCTGGTCCGAAGGCAATCCTGGCCTCCTGGAAGGCCTCGATACCCTCCGGAGTGACCGGCATGTTGGCCCCTTCGGCGACCGCGATGCAGCCGTTTTTCACCAGGGTCCGGGCGGATTTTCCCGTCAGCTCGTTCTGCGTGGCGCAGGGCAGCGCGACATCGCAGGGGATCTCCCAGATGTTGCCGTTTTCGTTGTACTTTGCGCCTTTCTTGCGATCGGCATAAGCGCTGATCGGGCCGCGCTCGCGTTCCTTGATCTGGCGCACCAGGTCCAGGTCGAGCCCCTCTTCGTCGAGGATGACCCCGCGGGAGTCGGAACAGGCGATTACCCGGGCCCCCAGTTGCTGCGCCTTTTCGGCCGCATGGATCGCCACGTTGCCGGCCCCGGAGACCACCACACGCTTGCCTTCGAGCGAGTCCTTGCGGGCCTTCAGCATTTCCTGGGTGAAGAAGACCGCACCATAGCCCGTCGCCTCGGTGCGCGCGCGGCTGCCGCCCCAATCCAGCCCCTTGCCGGTAAACACGCCGGACTCAAACCGGTTGGTCAGACGCTTGTACTGACCGAACAGATACCCGACCTCGCGCTGGCCGACGCCGATGTCGCCAGCGGGCACATCGGTATATTCGCCCAGGTGGCGGTACATCTCGGTCATCAGGCTCTGGCAAAAACGCATGATCTCGGAATCGGATCGGCCTTTCGGGTCAAAGTCGCTGCCACCTTTGCCACCGCCGATTGGCAGACCGGTGAGGCCGTTCTTGAATACCTGCGAGAACCCGAGAAACTTGATGATGCCGAGGTAGACCGACGGGTGGAAACGCATCCCGCCCTTGTATGGCCCGATGGCACTGTTGAACTGGACGCGGAAGGCGCGATTGATGTGCAGCTCGCCGTTATCGTCCTGCCAGGGCACACGAAAGATGATCTGCCGCTCCGGTTCGCAGATCCGCTGGATGATCTTGAGTTCGGCGAACTCCGGGTATTTCACCAGGACCGGCCCCAGGCTTTGCAGGACGCCGTGAACGGACTGGTGGAACTCGGTCTCGCCCGGGTTCCGGTGCAGTACTTCCTGGAAGATCGGTTCCAGCTTTTCATCAAGGCTTCCGTTCATGGCGCGCTTCCCTGTGGTCGTGATTGCAGTTGCACGCATTCTGGTCGCGGCGACGCTGGAAGACAATCCTTAATGCCCCATTCTGGTGCAGATTACCCCTGGCCGTCGTCGCGGCCCCGGTCCGGCACCGGCGGCGGGGTGGCGCGCGAGGCGACGCTGAGGGCGGTGACCGTGACCAGGATCAGGGCCATGCCGATCATCTGCACGATCGCCAGGCTTTCGTGCAGGATCACCACGCCGAACAGGGTGGCGGTGACCGGCTCGATCATCGCGACGATGGAGGCGACCGCCGGGGCCGTGGTCCGCAGCCCGTTGATGTAGAAGGCGAAGGACAGACCGGCGCCGAAGATGCCCAGGGCCAGGAACAGCGGCCAGTCGGGGGTGCTCAGGACCTTTACCATCTGGGTGTTGTCGCCCGGCAGCATCAGCAGGATGACGAGCACGCCGAAGGCAATCGTCAGGATCGCCTGCGGACTGCCGTGCTGACCGGCATATTTGAAGCCGAAGATGAAGATCGCGTAGGACAGACCCGCCAGCAGGCCGGCACCGGCGCCGATCAGGGTCACGTTGCCCGCTCCGGTATCGTAGATCTGGGTGAGCAGCACGATGCCCACCATGACCATCGCAATGGCCACGAGCTTGAGGGTGGTCGGGCTTTCCAGCTTCAGCGCAAAGGAGATCAGGTAAACAAACACCGGGGCGCAGTACATCAGGGTGGCGGCGACTGCCACACTGCCATGCGCGATGCTGAGGAAGTAGAACGCGAAGTTGCCCGCCACGCCCAGACCGGCCACGGCCGACCAGAACCACATCCTGGCGCTGCCCAGTCCGCTGCCGCCCGGGCGCCAGGCGAGCCAGATCAGCACGAACAGCAGCCCGATGGCGCCGCGGTAGAACGAGACGACGAAGGCGTCCCAGCCATCGGCCATCAGGATGCCGCCGATCCCGCCCGACAGCCCCCAGAAGAAGGCGGCCAGCACCACCAGTCCTACACCCAGGCCCATTACTTGTTCCTTGTTGTTTGCTGAGTCGATGGTTCCCGCCCGGCCGTTGGTGCCGGCGTACGGTCTCGGCCCACGGGCAGGCCGGCTGGGCCCATCGGAGGATACAGGCTCGCACGGGCCATGCCCATGGGCCTCATGCCGTTACGAAAGGTGGTGGTCCGGGGAGGGCTCCTGGTGGGCCACGCGGATTTATAAGCGTTTCCTGGCGGCACATGGCTGTGCCGCCGGAATCGACCACCGCAGGTGGCTGATTCCGAGCCAAGGGAGACGCTGATTGAATCGCACGTCCGCGTGGGTGCCCCCCAGTTTCTGGAGACAAGCGTTCCGAGACAAGGCGCCTCAAACAGCGGGTAGTGGTTCTACCCGCCCGTTTCTGATGGATTCGGGGAGCAACGCAGGATTGGGCCATATTCATTCAGAACCGGGGGGGCACCAACCCCACAAGCTATTGAAAGCAGGGGCTCGGCCGCCCGTTTTTTGATCAAAAACGGGCGCGGGAACGGCGTTGCGGTTCCTTTGTGCAGAATGACCGCACGGCCGTCACCGCGCATTAAACGCACGCAAAAGCGACTTGAGCACGGACGTGCCATTCAATCAGCGTCTCTCAAGCTGGAAACCGCGTTTGCAGTGCCGCGTGCGCCGAGAAAGCCGGGACGGCTTTAGCCGGCGCTTCCCTATGCGCGGGTGTCGATCCAGTGATGCTGCTGCGTGTGCAGGGACAGCCTGTTTCCCTGGCGGTTGGTCAGGGTCAACTGCTCGCTGCTGCCAAACAGCTTGACCCGTTCCTCATGGTGGACACGGAGACCATCAATGACGGCTACTGTGCCCTTGATATTGCCGTTGTTCAGCGAATAGCCCGAGCCGACTGCAGGCAGCCCCGACGCGGGTGCCGAGGGGCTGGGATGCGGCCGCAGCAGCGCAAGATCGGAGAGCGGGTTTCCGGACAGCATGTTGGTTCCTCGGGGGAGAAGTGTGGCCTCCCTCTCGACGATAACGACCGGGAACGGTGGAACTTGAGCGTGCTCAATCTACCCGCCGGGCCCGAGCCCGGGGCCGTTACCGTGTCATGGGCCGTACTGCCGGGTATGGCGAAAAATTTCAGCAATTCGTATGCAACCCATCCATCCGCGTGCTTCCGGGAGTGCTGCTGGCCATGCGCGGCATCTCCCGGCCCTGAAGGGCCGGGGCGGGTTCCAGCCGATGGAGGACGCCCCGGTGAGTCCGGGGGGGGGCGTCTGCGCGCTCGGGAGTGGTCCCGGGCGGGGTCGGTTGCGCTGACGCGACGGCTGCGGAGGGCTATCATGGGACGCGAACCCAAGCGCATCCGGAGAGACCGACGATGATCGTTCGCAGCGTGGTTTCCACCTTCCTCGTCCTGACCAGTGCCCCGGCCCTCGCCCATCCGGGCCACGGGCATGGCGAAGGGCACTCCCTGCTCCACTATCTCAGTTCGCCCGAGCATGTGTGGCCCCTGGCGTTGTTGCTGGTCGCGCTGGTTGGCCTCGGCGGCTGGCTGTGGCGCCGCTCCCGCCGGCGCAATAACGCCCGTTCCTGAGACGGGTCCGGGCCGCGCTGGAGCGGCGGGTGCGCGTCCCGGGCACGGATCCCGCCAGAACAGGTCAGGCCACGGCAGCGGCGGGCGCGATGCTGCCGTGGCGCCTGAGGGCGAATCCGCCCTGCACCAGAAGGGATCGAGCTGTACCATGACGGAACTGAAGAAGGCGATCGAACACCAGCGCGAGTACCTGGAAGACAAGCTGCACGATCCCCTGGCGGAGATCGCCGGGCGGCTGGCGACCGTCTGGCCACGGCGTGAGGTGCTGGATTCGGTCCTGGAGGAGGCGATCCGGCAGCTACCGGAGGCAACCTTCGTGTATGCACTGAATACCGAAGGCGTCCAGCTCTCCGACAACATTTCGCGCAGCGGCGTCCTGCCGGAGCACTTCGGCCGCGATCGCTCGCAACGGCCCTACATGAAGCAGGCCGTACCGGCCGATGGCTTCCTGTTGTCGGACGCATACATCAGTCTGCTCGGGCGGCGCCCGTCGCTGACCGCTCTGCAGCTGGTCCGTGACGAAGAGGGCAATGCCCTTGGTTTCCTCGGCGCAGACTTTGACCTGCGCAATCTGCCGGATCTGACGGAGGACCTGTACGAGGAGCCCAGCGAATGGCGTCAGATCAAGGGCGACCCGTCCATCCGCGGCACGCTGTTCCTGCAGAGCCGTACCGACAGCCTGATGGACCAGAACATGGACACCGCGCTCGCCATTCTGGAAGAGCTGTTCACCGAGCGCGGGGTGTTCCAGGGGGTATTTCATTTTTCCAGTTCGCGGGCCACGCTGTGGACCACCGAGGACCCATACCGCTACCGCATCCTGACCCACGAATCGCTCGCCGACCCGGATGTCTGCCTCGCCTTCCCCCATGAGCCCTACCCGGAGGAGGCGCTGCTCCCGAAGGACGCCGTGGGCCGCGTCTTCGAAGGGCTCAAGGCCCTGCGCTTCGCCGACGAGACCGTCTACCTGCGTTCGGCCTCGGTGAACCTGTTCAACGGGATGGTCAGTCTGACCTTCTCCTGCGACGGCTCCCACTACATGACCTGGGACGACTTCCTCGGCCGCTCCATCGAGTTCTGGATCGGCGCCACCGGGTAGAAACCGGGGCGGTGCGGGGGCACCCGCGGGTACCCCCGTGCCTCACGGGTCAGTGATGGTGATGGCCATCGGTCCCATGACCCTGGTCGTGTTCGTGACCATGACCCATCATCCCTCCCTCGGCACGCCGGACTTCGGCCTCCACGGTGAACAGCTCGCCCGAGTGGGTATGCAGTTCAATGGAGACGGCCTGGCCTTCCTGCAGGGGCTCGTGCAGGTCAATCAGCATCACGTGCAGGCCACCGGGTAGCAGTTCTACCTTGCCACCGGCCGGAATGGTGATGGCCTCGACCTCGCGCATGCGCATCACGCCTGCTTCGTCCTCCACGTGGTCATGCAGCTCGGTCACCGCTGCAACCGGCGACGACCCGGACACGAGGTCGATATCTTCGTCCGTTGTGTTTCGCAGGGTCATATAGCCGGCCGTGTTGCGCATGCCGGGGGGCATCAGGCGCACCCAGGGCCGCTCATCGATCTCGACGCCCTCCATGCAGTCACAGAACCCCGGTTCTTCGTGGCCCTCAACATGATGGGCATGTGCACCGGATGTGGCGAACAGGCCGACCAGCGCGAGTGCGCAAAGCGTGCGAATGGATGTGTTCATCTCTTGCTTCCTCGTCGTGGGGCGCCGGCGAAACCCGTGCGCCCGATATTGGATCAGAATTCTACGGTCCAGTTGGCCCATAGCGTGCGACCCGGCTCGTTGATGGATCGTGTCGCGGTGCCGAGCTCGGCCTGACCGCGCTGGATATGCTCGCGGTAGCTGCGGTCGAACAGGTTGTCGATACCGAAGGTGATCCGCGAGTTTCCGAAGACCTCCATCCCGGCATAGACCGCGGCGGTGGCAAATCCGGGCGTTTCCTCGGTATCAAAGCTGTAGATGGTGCCGTGATCGAGGTGGATGCGGTCCTGGCGCGCAACGCCGCGCACCTGCGCCCCGGCAAAGCGGTTCCCGGCCGCGTACTCCAGGCCCAGGGTGAGCTCGGCGGGGGGCGTCTGTGCCAGGGGCACGCCATCACTGTCATTCCGGGCGCGCACCCAGGCGGCGCTGGCGCGGGCGGTCCAGCTTGGGTGCAGCGCCCAGGCCAGATCCAGCTCTGCGCCATAGGTGGTGGCATCGACGTTGCGCGCCTCGGGGGCCTCGCGGGCGATCAGGATGTAGTCATCGAACTGACCGTAGAAGATGGCCAGGGATCCGGTCAGGTCGCCATGATGCACCTGTACGCCCAGATCCAGCTGAGTGAGTGTCTCGGTCTCCAGCTCGAACACGCGACGGCGTTCCCAGAAGTCGGCGGCGCGTTCGGCCCGCCCGATACCCAGGTACCCGGTGGCCGGCCAGGCCGCGAAGTCCTGTTCGACCCGCAGGAAGCCGCTCATCTGGTTGCTGCTGTCGACGCTCCCGGCCGCGGCCCCGCCGAATCCGTTTTCGGCCTGGGCCTCGGCCCGCGAGCGATCCATGCGCAGCCCCGTTACCAGGCGGCGGGTGTCCGTCAGCGGATACTCCAGCTCCGCGAACACGCCGGTATCGCGGAATCGGGCGGTGTCGTTACGTGGCACGTCTCGCCAGCCGAGCGCCGCCATGCCCATCAGGCGGTTGCCGCGGTGCCGGTTGCGCTGATATTCGGCCCCCGCGTGCAGCAGGGCCTCGCCCGGCAGCACGAAATCAGCGGCGAGGCGCGCCCCGGTCGTCACACGGTCGGGGTAGCTGACCATCGGCATGCCCGGTGGCTCGCGCAGCGTAAAGTTGTCCATCACATGGTCGATTGCGTTGTAGAAGACCCGGGCCTCGATCTGGTCCAGCCAGGGTGCGAGGCGCTCTCGGGTCACGGCCAGGCTGTAGCCGGTGCGCTCGAATTGCGTGCCGTCCATGCCCCGATCGTCGTAGGCGGCTTCGGCATCCGAGCGGTCCAGGGTGAACTCGACCAGGGTGTCGTCATCCGGGCGCCATCCGACAATGCCGGTGCCACTCCAGCGCGAGTACTGCGAGTGCACCGTGTTGCCGTCGCCATCGCGATAGTCGGACTGGTCGGACAGGGTGCCAATGCCGCGGATGTAGCCGTGCTCGTTTCCGGTCGCGATATCCGTGACCAGATCAAAGCGGTCGAAGCGACCCACGGTGATCCCCGTAAAGCCCTGGATCTCTCCGGCGGTTTCAAACTGGGGGGCCGCGCGCTCGAAGCGCACCACGCCGGCGGGGCTGGCACCATGGCGCACGCTCTGAGGTCCCTTGGTGACCTCGATGTGCTCGTAGGCCTGCGGGTAGACATAGGCCGTTGGCGGGTCCATCCGCCCCCCGCAGCCGCCGAGGATCGGGTCGTCGTCCAGCAGGATCGACAGGCGCGAGCCGCCCAGCCCACGCAGCTCCGGGTCCCCGCTGGTGCCGCCCTTGCGGCTGACCGAAAAACCCGGGATGGTCCCGAGATAGGCGCCGCCATCATGGGCGGGCAGCGGCAGGCGGGGCTGACGCGGGTCGGTGGTGACCATGCCCGGACCGGTCATGGGGGAAGTCGTGATGACCACCGGGCTCAGTCGCGGCGGTTCATCGGCTGCCAGGGGAGTCACGGCGAGCATCAGGCCTGCGCCCATCAGACAGCCCGGCAAGCTGTATCGAGTTTTCATTGCGTCCTGCTCCGTTGTCCATCAGGAGACCGAACCATGGCAAACCCCGTGCCAGCCCGAGTGGGGCCTCTCAACCCACTGTTGGGCCCGCGATTTTGCGCCGGGACGCCCGGCCGGCAAGCAGGCCACGGGTGCGGCAAATGCCACACCCGGCGTGACAAATACCGCACATTGCCGCCCGTGCCGCCGTTCAAGCCTTGCCAGACGGGGCCGGTCCGGGCAGGCTTTCAGTCCTGTTCAACCCGGTTAAATGTGGTCTGATGGACACCCCCTCGGAACTGATTGGTGACTCCCCCGAACTGCAGGCACTGATGCGTCAGGCGAACCTGGTGGCGCGCACCGATGCCACCGTATTGATCCAGGGCGAGAGCGGAACCGGAAAGGAACGGCTGGCGCGCCGAATCCATGCACACAGTCGGCGCAGTGCGGGCCCCCTGGTCAGCGTGAACTGCGCCTCCCTGCCGGCCGATCTGGTCGAGTCGGAGCTGTTCGGCCATCGGCGCGGGGCCTTCACCGGGGCACGTGAGGCCCAGCAGGGCCTGATTCGTCAGGCGCATGGCGGCACGCTGCTGCTGGACGAGATCGCCGAACTGCCGCCCGGGGCGCAGGCCAAGCTGCTGCGCTTTCTGGAGAGCGGCGAATGCCAGCCGCTGGGGGCGGCCCGACCCGAGCAGGTGGATGTGCGTGTGATCGCCGCGACCCACCAGGACCTGAATCAGCATGTGGCCGTGGGCCATTTCCGCCCCGACCTGTTCTATCGGTTGTTCGTGGTGCCGCTGGAAATGCCGCCGTTGCGCCAGCGCCAGGGTGATGTGCGACGCCTGGTCGAGCATTTCCGCCTGGAGCTCGCCAGCGCCCATGGGCTTGAACCACCACGGTTCACGCCGGCGCTGGTGCGCTGGCTCGAACGCTGGCCATGGCCCGGGAACGTGCGCGAGCTGAAGAATCTGGTCGAACGCTGTGTGATCTTCATGGCTGGGCAGACGATCCAGCCGCAGGACCTGCCGGATTCCTGGCTCCAGTCCCCGCGCGACCGGCAGCAGGGCCCGTGGGTGATCCCGCCGGATGGTCTGAGTCTGGAACGTCTGGAGATCGACCTGATCCGGCAGGCCCTGGAGCGTACCGCCGGCAATCGTTCGCGCGCCGCCCGCCTGCTGGGGATCACGCGCGACACCCTGCTGTATCGCATGAAAAAGAACGCGATCTCGTAGCAGGACAGCACGGCCTTATACAGGCACCGCCTTGCCGCAGCCCCGGGCCGCCGTTGCGGCCTGGTGATTAGCGGGATCAAAAAAGGCCCGGCGCCTTGCGGGGCCGGGCCTTTGGGGCCGCGCGGCGGGCCGCCGCGCGGGGGAGGGAGAGATCAGCCCTCGTTGTGGTAGCGGGTGATCAGCTCCACTTCGTTTTTCGCGCCAAGCACTACCGGCACGCGCTGGTGGATGCCCTCGGGGCGTACGTCCATGATGCGCTCGCGGCCGGTGGTAGAGGCCCCTCCGGCCTGTTCGATGATGAAGCTCATCGGGTTGGCCTCGTACATCAGGCGCAGCTTGCCGGCTGTGCCCTTGGCCTGCATCTTCGAATCCATCGGGTACATGAACACGCCGCCGCGCGACAGGATGCGGTGCACCTCGGCGACCATGGAGGCCACCCAGCGCATGTTGAAGTCCTTGCCGCGCGGACCTTCCTTGCCGGCCAGGCATTCGTCGATGTAGCGCTTCACCGGCGCTTCCCAGAAGCGGCTGTTGGACATGTTGATCGCGAATTCCTGGGTCTCTTCCGGGATCTGCACGCTGTTCTTGGTCAGCAGGAACTCGCCGAAGTCCTTGTCCAGGGTGAACATCTGCACGCCCTTGCCGGTGGTCATCACCATCATGGTGGACGGGCCGTACAGGCAGTAGCCGGCGGCGACCTGCTGCGTACCCGGCTGCAGGAAGTCCTCGGTCTTCGGATCCTCGACGCCCTCGGGGGCCTTGAGGATGGAGAAGATGGTGCCGACGGAGACGTTCACGTCGATGTTCGAGGAGCCGTCCAGCGGGTCGAACAGGACCAGATAGTGGCCGCGTGGGGTGTCCTTCGGCATTTCGCAGATTTCGTCCATTTCCTCGGAGGCCAGACCGGCGGCGTGGCCGTTGTGGCCCAGTGCCTCGATGAAGACCTCGTTGGTGATGATGTCGAGCTTCTTCTGAGTCTCGCCCTGTACGTTCTCGGAGCCGGCCGAGCCGAGGACGCCGACCAGGTCGCCCTTGTCGACCAGGGCCGAAATCTTCTTGCAGGCCGTGCCGATATCGTTCAGCAGGCCGGTGAATTCGCCGGTTGCGCCCTCGATACCGCGCTGGGTCTCGATAATGTAGTTGGTCAGAGTGGTTCCGATATGCATGATGCAATCCTGGTGCTGTTGTGAATCGGTGACGCTGCGCAATCGGGGTGCGGAAAGCACCAAGACGGGGCGAACGGCCCCGGTGCGCCGGGTGTCTTAACCGGGATAGTGTAGCAAAAGCACCCGGGTGGGCCGATCGGTGCGTGTGACCTGGCGTGGGGTCGAGATGGCACTGGCCCTGCATGGGTTCCGGCGCGGCCTTTCCGGCGGCACAGGGACGTGCCGTCAGAATCGACCACGGCAGGGGCCGTTGAGTCCGCAGCAAGCGGCAACCCCCGCATCAGTGCCAAGATCGCCAGGATGATCCAGCGTCGCGTGCGCCGAGCAGGTCCGGACGACCTTGTTCCGCGCTTCCCCGAGTGTCGGGTAACGGAGGATTCGTATGCCGCAGAACGTATTGTACGCCCAGTCCGGCGGGGTCACCGCCGTCATCAATGCCAGCGCCTGGGGGGTGATCGAGGCGGTGCGCGCCCATCCGGCCCATTTCGGAAGCATCTATGCCGCGCGCGACGGCATCCTGGGCGTGCTGCGCGAGGAGATCATTGATCTCGATCAGGAGGATCCGCTGACGCTGGCCGCGCTGAGGCACACCCCGGGCGGTGCGTTCGGATCCTGTCGGTTTGATCTGGGCGACCCCGACAAGGACCCGGAGCAATACGAACGCCTGGTCGAGGTGTTCCGCGCCCATGACATTGGCACCTTCTTCTACAACGGGGGCGGCGGTTCCATGGATACCGCACTGAAGGTGGCGAAGATGGGGGAGCGCATGGGCTTCCCGATCAAGGCGATCGGCGTGCCCAAGACCATCGACAACGATCTCGCCGTCACCGATTCCAGCCCCGGCTTCGGCTCTGCGGCCAAGTTCATCGCGACCACGGTGCGCGAGGCCAGCCTGGACGTGGAATCGATGCACACCAGTTCGACCAAGGTCTTCGTGATGGAGGTGATGGGGCGCCATGCTGGCTGGCTGGCCGCCGCGGCCGCGCTGGCCCAGGAATTCGACGGCCAGCCCCCGATGCTGATCCTGTTCGCGGAGATCCCGTTCGACCAGGACGACTTCATCGAACATCTGCAGCGGACGATCGAGCGTCATGGCTACTGTGTGGTGGTGGTCTCCGAGGGCATCAAGAACCCGGATGGCGGGCTCTTCTCGGTGGCCCAGAGCCACGATGTCTATGCCTACACCCAGCTGGGTGGTGCTGCGCCGCGGCTGGCCGAATTGATCCGGGAGAAGACCGGGCACAAACTGCACTGGGCGGTCGTGGATTACATTCAGCGTGCCGCCCGCCATATCGCCTCGAAGGTGGATGTGGACCAGGCCTATGCCTGTGGCCGGGCGGCGGTGGAGGGCGTGGTCGCCGGCGAGGACGCCTTCATGCCGATCATCCGTCGCGACTCCAATGATCCGTACCGCTGGAGTATCGGTTTCACTCCACTGGAGACGGTGGCGGACATTGAACAGGGGATGCCGCGCGACTTCATCACCCCGGATGGCTACGGCATCACTCAGGCTGCGCGCGATTATCTGCGTCCGCTGATTCAGGGCGAGGACGCGCCGCCGTTCGACCAGGGCCTGCCCTGCTACCCGCGTATTCGCGGTGAGCTGCTGCCGAAACGCTGTTCCCCCTATCACGTGAACACCGAGTAGGCCGCGTCCGTTCCCCGCTGCGGCGGGGTCGACTGCGCCAGGAAAGCACGGCTTGGTGTTTCCCCTGGAGCGGCGCGGGCCCGGGTTGAACGGGTGATGCCCCCTTTCATTTGCGTTTCAGCTCCCTGCGTGATGCTGGGCGACGGTCGGTTCCGGACCGTTCTCCCGCCACGCGCCCGGACCCGACAGGCTTCAAGGTGCCCGTGCTGTCAATGTGCCGCCCGTGGCGTTCGGTTCAGCCAAAACCACGTTGAAGAAAGGGCTTTGGCATATTGCGACAGACCGGGCGTCTTCGCCCTCACAAGCCCGTGTCAGGCGGGCCCGGATCGGATACCGCCTAGCGGATGGAGGACTACATGCAATCGCGAATCCCGAATCGCACTCTCGCCCTTGTGGCCGCCAGTGTGCTGAGCGCTGCTTTCGTCGCGCCTGGACAGGTACTTGCGCAGGGGGCCTATTATGCGCCGGCGGATGGGTCTCCGGACGAGGTCAGCTTCGAGTACCGCATGCGCGAATATGGTTGCGCCAACGTGCGTGGCCAGTGGCGTGCCACCAATAACACCGATGATTGGCTGGAGGTACGCGTGACCAGAACCGCGTACAACTGCCCTGGCGAACTGGAGGATGACGTCCGCACCACGACCCGCCTGTGGCGCACCCTGGGTCCCGGCGAGACGCAGGAGCGTACCCGCGACAACTCGGTGTGTGGAGGGGCCTGGGCGCGCGGCGTCGAAGTGCTGGAATACGAGATCAACGTGGTCGACGCCCCTGACGAAACCTGAGGCTGGACCCCGGGGCCGAAATCCGGGGCGCGAAACACGAGGCTTGTGATTCGGGCTGCGCTTTCCCGGGTTGCGGCACTCGCTTTGTGCCGCGGTCGCGTTACACTCGTAGATGTTGTGCTACCCGTTCCCTGTTCGAGGAGTCTGTCCATGCGCGTCCCTTCGTTCCGACAAGTCCTGTCAGCCCCGGCGGCCTTCCTGGTCGCGCTGGCCCTGACCCTGCTGCCCGCCACTCCGGCCTTTGCCGGCGCCGGTATGCTCGATACCGGCAGCTTGATCCAGCAGGCCAGCGTGGCCGACACCCGCGCCCAGTTGCTGGAACGGCTTGATGATTCCGAGGTCCGTGCCCGGCTGGTCGAGATGGGGGTCGATCCCGAGCGTGCCGAGCAGCGCGTGGCGCGCCTGACCGACGCCGAGCTGGCCCGTCTGGAAGCGCACATGGACACCGACCCGGCGGGTGCTGTTGGTGCCATCGGCGTGGTCGCCATCGTGTTCCTGATGTTCGTGATCCTTGATGCCGTGGGTGTCACCGACGTCTTCTCGTTCGTGGGGCCGGCGCGCGCCAGTCACTAGTGGGCCATGCGGGAAGTTCGCGGTGACGATGGTGCACAGCCAGAAATGCCGGAGCCAGGCGGGCAAGTGCTGGAATAGCCACCCTGTTTCACACTTGCCCAAGGCAGCGCCGGCGCTTCTGGCGAAGCGATCGGTAACCGAACTTTCCGCGTGGCCCACCAGGCGCCAGTTGCCCCTTTCCCTGCGGCAAGCCCCCGGGCTTGCCGCTGTCGTGTTCGGCCTCCTGCTCGCGGTGTTCGTGCTGAGTGGCTGCGCCACCGCGCCGCAGAGCGCGGGCCTGGCCAGCGAGCCCCCGGCGGACCTGCCCACTCGGGTGGAACTGACTGATACCCCTTTCTTTCCCCAGGAGCAGTACCAGTGCGGTCCAGCCGCGCTGGCGACCGCCCTGAACGCCCGGGGTATCGATGCCGCGCTGGATGACCTGATCGACGAGGTCTATATCCCCGCCCGCGAGGGGAGCCTGCAGGCCGAGATGCGGGCGGCCGTGCGGGCGCGGGACCAGGTCGCCTATCGCCTGGAACCGCAGCTGGAATCCATCCTGCGCGAGGTTGCCGCGGGCCATCCGGTGGTGGTGTTCCAGAATCTCGGCATCGCCATGATCCCCGAATGGCATTTTGCGGTCGTCATTGGCTACGACCTGGATGAGCGCGAGATCTTTCTGCGCAGCGGCCCCATTCAGCGCCATGTGAACACCTTCGCCCGCTTCGAGCGTACCTGGGCGCGCGGGGAGCGCTGGGCCTTCCTGGTAATGGCTCCGGATACCCTGCCGGCGACGGCGACCCCGCTGCGCTGGCTGCGGGCGGTGAACGAGCTGGAGCAGACGGGGCGGTTCGCGGCGGCGGCCACTGGCTACGAGACGGCGATGGCACACTGGCCCGAGGAGGCGATCGCCTATGTGGGGCGGGCCAACGTGGCATTCGCCCAGGGCGATCTGGCCACGGCCGAAGACGCACTGCGGACATTGATCGAGCGCGATCCGGCGCGCCATGAAGGGTGGAATAACCTCGCACATGTCCTGATTGCCCGCGAGTGCGGCGAGCAGGCGCGCGAGGCGGCGAGTTGCGCGGCCGCCCTGGCGGGGCCGGGACGCTATGCCCGGACCCTGGGTGCGACGGCGCATGTCCCGGACACAGGCGCCGAATGCCGAGCCCTGCCGCCTTGTGCGGCGCCGACTGAGGCGGCGTCGCTGCCGGGGCGCGAGCACTGATTGTGGCACATCGTGCGGGTTCAGCCGGGTGCTTGCGGGCACAGCGCGCACCCGGCCCTTGCGGCCGGGGGCAGGGTACGACTACTGGCGCTTCGCCAGCGTCTGTTCGGCGTGCTTGAGCACCAGGCCCAGATTCTGCTTTTCCACGTCCGTGACCTGCGGATCTTCCTTGACCGCGTGACGCAGGTGTTCCACCAGTTGCGCGAGTTCGTCGCGCGAGATCTGGTGGAAATTGAAGCCGCCACCATAGCGGGATTCGAGCTGATCCCAGTAGTCGGCGAGCGGGGGGCGGTAGTCGTCACTCATCGGGCAGTCCTTGATTGAAGCGGCTCGTATTTTGTCTGGTCGCGGTGCTTGCGGTCTAATGGGGCCTTTCCTGGCCGGCCTTTAACCATGTCCGTCACCGCCATCTATCCCGGTACCTTTGACCCGATCACCCACGGCCATACGGATATCGTACGGCGTGCCGCACGTCTGTTCGATCGTATCGTGATCGCCGTGGCCGCGAACCCGAACAAGGGTCCGGCCTTCCCGCTGGAGACCCGCGTGACCCTGGCCCGGGAGGCGGTGGGCGAGATCCCCGGGGTGGAGGTTCGGGGCTTCGATGTCCTGCTGGCACATTTTGTCCACGAGCAGCGCGCCAACGTGATCCTGCGCGGCTTGCGTGCGGTGTCCGATTTCGAGCACGAGTTCCAGCTGGCGGCCATGAACCGCCAGCTCGCGCCGGAAGTTGAAACCCTGTTCCTGACGCCGGCGGAGGAATACAGTTTTGTCTCCTCCAGTCTGGTACGGGAAATCGCCCGCCTGGGCGGAGACGTCTCAAAATTCGTGAGCCCCGGTGTGGCGCGCATGCTGGCCGAACAAAACGGCACGGTACGCTGACCGGCCCCGCCATTGCATACGAGGAATGCCCCATGGCCCTGATGATCACCGACGAATGTATCAACTGTGATGTGTGCGAGCCCGAGTGCCCGAACGAGGCCATCTACCCGGGAGACGAGATCTACGAGATTGACCCCAATCTGTGCACGGAATGCGTCGGGCACTTCGACGAGCCGCAGTGCCAGCAGGTGTGCCCCGTGGACTGCATCCCGCTGGACCCGGATCACGAGGAGTCGCGCGACCAGTTGATGGCCAAATACGAAGCCTTGATGGCTGCGAAGTAGGCCGCCGCATGGACTGGCAGCGGCCTTTGCTGCGCGGTGCATTCCTTGCCGTCCTGGCACTGGCGGCGCCGCTGGCGGTCGCCGGCCCCGGGCAGCATGCGATCGCAACGGCCCATCCGGCTGCCACCGAGGCGGGCGAGCAGGTGTTGCGCGACGGGGGCAATGCCTTTGACGCCGCCGTGGCGATTACCGCGGCCCTTGCCGTGGCCGAGCCCTACGGCTCCGGGTTAGGCGGTGGCGGATTCTTCCTGCTGCACGAGGCGGAGACCCGGCGCAGCGTGATGGTGGACGCCCGCGAGACGGCGCCGGCCGCGGCCGATCGCGACATGTATCTGGATGCGGATGGCGAGGTGATCGACGGGCTCTCGCTCGATGGAGTCCTCGCGGCCGGCATCCCGGGCATGCCGGCCGGCATGGATCACATTGCCGCGCATTATGGGCGGTTGTCGCTTGCGGACAACCTGGCCCCGGCGATCCGTCTGGCCGAGGACGGCGTGGCGGTCAGCGGCCGCTACCTGCAGATGGCGGGTTTCCGCCACCAGGCCCTGCGCGACGGGGCTGACGCGCGCGATATCTACCTGGTTGACGGCCGCCTGCCGGAAGAAGGCGCGACCCTGCGCCAGCCGGACCTGGCTGCCACCCTGCAGCGCCTGGCGGAGAGGGGTCGGGACGGGTTCTATGCCGGCGCGCTGGCCGAGCAGCTGGTCGCCGGCGTGCGCGCGGCGGGCGGCATCTGGGCGCTGGAGGACCTCGCCGGTTACGAAGTCGTCGAGCGTGACCCGGTGCGGCTGGACTATCGCGGGGCCGAGATCACCACGGCGTCGCCGCCATCCTCCGGGGGGGTGGCGCTGGGCCAGATCCTGAACATCCTTTCCTTCTACGACCTCGACGCGCTCGCACCGGACATGCGCGCGCACCTGACCATCGAGGCCATGCGCCGCGCGTATCGTGACCGCGCCGAGTATCTGGGTGATCCGGATCATGTCGGCATGCCGCTGGAGCGCCTGTTGTCGCGCGACTACGCGGCCGGACTGCGGGCCACGATTCATCCGGACACGGCCACTCCCAGCCGTTACCTGCCGCTGTCGGTGGACCCGGAAGCCCCGCGGACCGGGGTTTCAGCACAGGAAAGCCGGCAGACTACGCATTTCTCGGTGATCGATGCCGACGGCAATCGCGTCGCGGCCACGCTCACGCTCAATTACCCGTTCGGCTCCGGCTACGTGGTGCCTGGAACCGGCGTGCTGCTGAACAACGAGATGGATGACTTCTCGGCCAGGCCGGGTGAGCCGAATGCGTACGGGCTGGTAGGGTTCGAGGCCAACGCCATCGCTCCCCGGCGCCGCCCGTTGTCGAGCATGAGTCCGACCTTTGTCGACACGGGCGAGCGAGTGGCGATCCTGGGCACACCGGGGGGCAGCCGCATTATCACCATGGTGCTGCACGGCATCCTCGGGGTGCTTGAGGGGCAGGGCATCGAGGCGGTGGTTGCAGCGCCGCGCTATCACCATCAATACCTGCCGGACCGGGTGGAGCACGAGACCGGCGCCTTTGACGCCGAACTCCGGGGCCAGCTGGTGGCGCGCGGGCATCAGCTGGCCCCGCAGGTGCGGCCGTTCGGCGACATGCACGCGATCCTCTGGAGGCTGGATAGTGGCCGTCTGGAGGCAGCGTCCGATCCGCGTGGCGAGGGCGCGGCGCGGGTCATCCAGCCCTGAATACCAAACACGGGGCCTGCGCTGGCGTGCGGCGGCGCAGGCCGGGGCGGTGTTATGCAGTGCCTGCTTGAAGCGGGCCACGCAAAAAGCCGCGCCCCGGTTCCGGGGCGCGGCTTCGCGAATCACTTGATCCAGGGCCGGCGCGAGACCGGCCCGGAAGCCCGGGCCTAGCCCTGGGCTGCGGCGCGGATGCGGGCGTTCAGGCGGCTCTTGTGGCGGGCCGCCTTGTTCTTGTGGATCAAGCCCTTGCTCACGGTCTTGTCGATCACGGGCACGGCCGACTTGTAGGCCTCTGCGGCCGCCTGGGCGTCGCCCTTGTGCAGCGGCTTCAGAACGGCCTTCAGGGCCGAGCGGAAACGGGAGCGCAGCGCCATGTTGTGAGCGCGGTTCTTGACCGCCTGACGGGCCCGCTTACGGGCAGAAGCAATATTCGCCAAAGTACTTCCCTCGCGTAGATTCGCTAGGAGCCTGTCGGGTTTGGGCGGTCGCCGCGAGCGTGATGGGAGAGCGAGGCCCTTTTTTCGGTCTCTCGGGATGCATAGTGGGGACTATGTAACGAGAGAGAGCGGAAAAGGGGCCGCTGTCCCGAACGTGCAGCAGATCCGTCCCAGATTCGACAGACTCCAAAGTTCCGGAAAAGGCGGCGAGCATACCCAAGGGCGCGCGCCGGGTCAACCGAAAAGGATGCCGTCGCGGTGGATGGTCGCGGCGGTCCAATGCGTCTACTGTTCTGAGGCACAAGTCCGTGTTGCCCTGGAAATACCGATCAAGATCCAAGGACCCATAAGACCCAAGGAGGCGTTCATGTTCCCCGTATCCCCCGACAATACCCGTCGCCATGCCACCGGTGCCGGGGTCGGCCTGCTACTGGCCGCGCTGCTACTGGCCAGCCTGGCCTTCATGCCCGCGGCCAAGGCCTTCGAGCCGGAGGCCAGGGTGGTGTATCACGCTGATTTTGCCGACCCGCGCCGTTTCTCCGCGATGCTGACCAGCATCAATAACATGATGACGTATTACCAGAACGAGTTCATGGACGTGGACGTGCGCATCGTGTTCGTCGCCCACGGCATCCGGTTCCTGACGGATGATGATCTTGCCGATACCCCGTTCGCGGCCGATGCGGAGCTCAGGGATGAACGCGATACCCTGCGTGGTCGCCTGATGAGCCTGGCCAGCACCCATGGAGTGAAGCTGGAGCTGTGCGAGATCACGCGCTCGCAGATCGGTCTGGATCAGGAAGAGGTGTATGACCACGTCGAGTTCGTGCCCTCGGGTGTGGTGCGGATCGCCGAGCTGCAAAACGAAAAGGGCTTCGCCTACCTCAAGATCGAGTGATCGAGCCTGCTGACGGCCATCGTGAGCCCCGCCTCGGCGGGGCTTTTTCGTATCACCAGGAGGCGCCGGAAGGCACGCAGGCGGGGCAGGGGGCGGTCCTGTCCTCCCGGCCGGAGCGAAGCCGTTCTCCCGGGTGAAGCCTGCATCGGTTGCTGCCTGCCGAGCGAGCAGGGCGGGGTCCGAACACATGCAGCCTTTGCAGCAGGTGCCCTGCGGGCCCTCTGTGCTGTATCCGTCTCTTTGCGGGGTGGTTCTCCACCCTGATCAGTGCACTACAGGACTTCCAGTTTGGCGAAGCCGAGTACGAGCCATTTGGAGCCGGCGTGGGCGAAGTTCACCTGCACCCGGGCCGAGTTGCCGGAACCCTCGAACTGCGTGACCAGGCCCTCGCCGAACTTCGCATGGTGTACGCGGGCGCCAATGGACAGGCCCGCAGCGGAGGCCTCGGCCGCTCGTGCGTCCATGGTCCCGAATCCCGCGGTCTTCTGGCGCGCGGCGGCAAAGCGCCCGGCACCAAACGGCGACGCCTGCGGGCGCAGCACCTCCAGCGCGCCTTCCGGGATCTCGTTGATAAACCGCGAGGCCACGTTGTAGGACTCGCGGCCGTACAGGCGTCGGGTCTCGGCGTGGATCAGGTACAGCTCCTGCTCCGCACGGGTCATGCCGACGTAGGCCAGACGGCGCTCCTCTTCCAGCCGGCCCGGCTCCTCCAGCGAGCGCGAGTTGGGGAACAGCCCCTCTTCCAGACCGGTCAGGAAGACCAGCGGGAACTCAAGGCCCTTGGCCGAGTGCAGGGTCATCATCTGCACCGCGTCCTCGTGCGGGTCGGCCGCACCCTCGCCGGCCTCCAGCGCCGCGTGGGCGAGGAATTCGGTCAGGCGGTTGTCGCCTTCATCCTCGCCCTCGGCGGTGGAATCCATGTCAAAGGCGCGCGCCGCCCCCACCAGTTCGTCCAGGTTCTCCAGGCGCGCCTCGCCGCGCTCGCCCTTCTCCTTCTTGTAGTGCTCGCGCAGCTGCGCCCGCTCGATCGCCTGCTCCACCTGATCGGCCAGCGGCTGGCGCGGCAGCTCCTGCTGCAGGGTGCGGACCAGTTGCACGAACCCGGCGACCGCGTTGCGCGCGCGCCCGGGCAGGGCGTCGGAGTCGATCGCATGTACGGCTGCCTTCAGCAGGCTGGTGCCTGTTGCCTGGGCCGTCTGACGCAGGCCCTCCAGGGTCTTTTCGCCGATCCCGCGCGGCGGCTGGTTGACCACGCGCAGGAAAGCGGCGTCGTCATCGCCGTTGCCGGCCAGGCGGAGGTAGGCCAGGGCATCGCGGATCTCCTGGCGCTCGAAGAAGCGCAGGCCGCCGTAGACGCGATAGGGCATACGCCGGCCGATGAAGGTCTCCTCCAGCACCCGCGACTGGGCGTTGGAGCGGTAGAGCACCGCGCACTCGCGATACAGCCCGCCCTGGTCCACATGGCGGGCGATGGTCTCGGCGATGAAGCGCGCCTCCTCCTGCTCGTTCAGTGCGGTGTACAGGCGTACCGGGGCACCTTCGTGGCCCTCGGTCCAGAGCTCCTTGCCGAGCCGCCCGGCGTTGTGGCGGATCAGCGCGTTGGCCGCGTTCAGGATGTTGGCGCTGGAGCGGTAGTTCTGCTCCAGGCGCACCACCTGCGTGCCCGGGTAGTCCTGCTGGAAATGCTGGATGTTCTCGATCTTCGCGCCGCGCCAGCCGTAAATGGACTGGTCGTCGTCACCCACCGCGAACACGGGGCTTTTGCCGGCCAGCAGGCGCAGCCAGGCGTACTGGATGTCGTTGGTGTCCTGGAATTCGTCAACCAGCACATGGCGAAAGCGCGCGCGGTAGTGTTCCAGCAGGGCCTTGTTGTCGCGCAGCAGCTCCAGCGAGCGCAGCATCAGCTCGGCGAAGTCCACCACCCCGGCACGCTCGCAGGCCTGCTGGTAAGTGGTGTAGATGCGCACCCACTGGCGCGCGACCGGGTCGCCGGTATCCGGCAGGTGTTCCGGGCGCGAGCCCTCGTCCTTGCGCGCGTTGATGTACCACTGCGCCTGCTTCGGAGGCCAGCGCGCCTCGTCCAGCTCGAGGCCGCGCAGCACGCGCTTGACCATGCGCAGCTGGTCATCGGAGTCGAGGATCTGGAAGCTCTGCGGCAGCTTCGCGTCCTGCCAGTGCTGGCGCAGCAGGCGGTGGGCGAGGCCGTGGAAGGTGCCGACCCACAGCCCGCTGGCCGGGTGGCCCAGCAGCGCCTCGATGCGCCCGCGCATCTCGGCCGCCGCCTTGTTGGTAAAGGTAACCGCCAGCAGGCTGTGCGGGGCCACGCCCTCCACGCCGATCAGCCAGGCGATACGGTGCACCAGCACGCGGGTCTTGCCGGAGCCGGCGCCGGCCAGCACCAGCAGGGGTTGCGGCGGGGCGGCCACGGCCTCGCGCTGGGCCGGGTTCAGGGAATCGAGCAGGGCGGAGACATCCATGCGCGAATGGTAGGGAAACCGGGCCCGAAGCGCACGTTCCGCATGGCGCCCGTGTGTGCCCTTGCCGGTACAAACGCGCTACTCTCGAAGGGCGTCTGTGTCCGGGCGCCAGGGCGCAGTCCGAGGAACCTCGCGTGCTGACGGAGTCTCAAGGGTAGGCGCATCAGGAATGGGAAGACCGCGAATGAACGACATGCCATCCCGGCATCGGCTGGACAGCCCCGTATCCGGGCAGGAACTGCACCCGGACAACCTGGCCTTCGCCGAGGCCCTCCTGGAGCGCTACCAGGCGGACCCGGATTCGGTCCCGCCGGCCTGGGCCGACTACTTTCGTTCCCTCGAGGGCGCGCCGCGTCCGGAGCGGCGCCGGCGTTCCACGGACCGCCCGGACCTCGCACACGAACAGCTGCAGATCCGGGTACTTCAGTTCATCAATGCCTACCGCTATCTCGGTCACTTCGGTGCCCGCCTCGACCCGCTGGAGCGCGAGGCGCCGGAACCGCCGCGCGAGCTGAGCCGCGAGCATCACGGCCTGGACCGGGTCGGCGCGGATGTCACCTTCGATCCCGGTTCCCTGTTCATTGAAGGCCGGGTCTCGCTGGATACCATCGAGCGTGTCCTGCGCGAGACTTACTGTGCCAGTGTCGGTGCCGAGTACATGCACCTGACGGCGACCGACGAAAAACGCTGGCTGCAGGAACGCCTGGAATCGGCACACGGGCATTTCGGATTCGACCGTGATACGCGCCTGGCCATCCTCGAGCGGCTGACGGCAGCCGAGGGCCTGGAGCGCTATCTGCACAGGCGTTATGTTGGTCAGAAACGTTTCTCGCTGGAGGGGGCGGAGAGCCTGATCCCGCTGCTGAACGCCCTGGTCCAGCGGGGAGGTGCCCGGGGCCTGAAGGAGATCGTCGTCGGCATGGCCCATCGCGGGCGCCTGAACGTACTGGTCAATCTGTTTGGCAAGTCGCCGGAGGCCCTGGCAGAGGAGTTCGAGGGCCGCCCGCGTGACGACCGCGGCACCGGCGACGTGAAATACCACCTGGGCTTCTCGTCCGATATCGCGACACCCGGCGGCGCGCTGCACCTGGCGCTGGCCTTCAACCCGTCGCATCTGGAGATCGTGACACCGGTGGTCAAGGGTTCGGTGCGCGCCCGCCAGGTGCGCATCGGCGACCGCAAGGGCGCTCGCGTGATGCCGGTGGTGATCCACGGTGATGCCGCGTTTGCCGGGCAGGGTGTGGTCATGGAGACCCTGAACATGTCCCAGACCCGGGGCTTCTCCACCAAGGGCACGGTACACGTGGTGGTGAACAACCAGATCGGATTTACTACTTCCACGCTCAAGGACGCGCGTTCCACTCATTACGCGACCGATGTCGCCAAGATGGTGAATGCGCCCATCCTGCACGTGAATGGCGACGACCCCGAAGCGGTGGTGTTTGTTACCCAGGTTGCCCTGGATTACCGCATGCGTTTCGGCAAGGACGTGGTGATCGACCTGGTTTGCTATCGCCGCCAGGGGCACAACGAGGCCGACGAGCCGGCTGCGACCCAGCCGCGTATGTATCACCGCATTCGGGATATTCCGACCACCCGCGAACGCTACGCAGAGCGACTGATGCACGCCGGCCTGACCAGTGCACAGGCCCAGGACCAGGCAGTGGATGCCTATCGCGAGCGTCTCGACGCCGGCAAGCCGGTGGCCCGGTCCCTGCTGCGCGAGCGCAACGGCTATACCGGGTCCTCCACCAACTGGGGTCCCTACCTGAACCAGACCTGGGACCAGGACGTGGAGACCGGCGCCCCTGCCGAGCGCCTGGCGCGGATCCTCGAGCAACTGTCCACGCCGCCGGAGGGCTTTCGTCCCAACGCGCGGGTGCAGAAGATCCTGGAGGCCCGCGTCGCCATGGCCCGGGGCGAACAGCCGCTGGACTGGGGTGCGGCCGAGACCCTGGCCTATGGCGCGCTGATTCAGGACGGTTACCGCATTCGTTTGTCCGGGCAGGACTCCAGTCGCGGCACTTTCTTCCACCGTCATGCGGTGCTGCACGATCAGGAGACCGGAAAGGCCATCGTGCCGCTGCGGCGCCTGGACCCGGATCATCCGCGTTTTCTGGTCATTGATTCGTTGCTGTCCGAGGAAGGCGTGCTCGCCTTCGAATACGGCTACGCCACCGCGGCCCCCGAGGCGCTGGTGATCTGGGAGGCGCAGTTCGGCGACTTCGTGAATGGTGCCCAGGTGGTGATCGACCAGTTCATCTCCTCCGGCGAGCAGAAGTGGGGTCGGCTGTGCGGCCTGACCCTGTTGCTGCCGCATGGCTACGAGGGTCAGGGGCCGGAGCATTCCTCGGCCCGCCCGGAGCGCTTCCTGCAGCTGGCGGCGCAGGAGAACATGCAGGTCTGCGTGCCGACCACGCCGGCGCAGATGTTCCACCTGCTGCGGCGGCAGATGCTGCGGCCCTATCGCAAGCCGCTGATCGTGATGACCCCCAAGAGCCTGCTGCGGCACAAGGCGGCCGTCTCCGGTCTCGATGCGCTGGCCTCCGGCCAGTACCAGACGGTCATCGACGATGCGGCCATCAGCGAGCCGGACAAGGTGCGGCGCGTACTGCTCACCAGCGGCCGTATCTATTACGATCTGGTCGCGGAGCAGGCCACGGGCGAGCATTTCGATACCGCGATCCTGCGCCTGGAACAGTGCTACCCGTTCCCGGAGGCCCGGCTTGCCGAGCTGCTCGGCCGCTATCCGCAGGCGGACGCGTTTGTCTGGGTCCAGGACGAGCCGGAGAATCAGGGGTATCTGGCCTTTGTCGCCCCGCGGATCAATCCGTTGCTCGCCGTGCGCGGACAGACCCTGCATGCCGTGGCGCGGCCACCGGCCGCGGCGCCCGCTGTCGGTTACCCCGAGGTGCACAAGCTCCAGCAGCGCGATCTGCTGGAACGAGCGTTCGGTCCCCTGACCTCGCGCGACACCCCGCACCCGACCCTCTGACCCCGAACCCGCGCAATCCGCAGAACAGCACAAGGAAGCGAAATGGCATCCGACCTCACCCCGATCCAGGTCCCGGAACTCCCCGAGTCGGTCGCCGATGCGACCGTGGTCGCCTTGTACAAGAAGGCGGGTGACAGCGTTCAGCGCGACGAACTGATTGCCGAACTGGAGACCGACAAGGTCGTCCTCGAGGTTTCGGCACCCGCTGCGGGGACCCTGGCCGAACTGTCTGCCAGCGAGGGTGACGTGGTTCAGGCCAGTACCGTGCTGGGCTATCTGGGCCCGGCCACGGATGCCACTGCGCCAACGGATGCGAACGCCGCGGCGGCGGCGCAAGAGACGCCCTCGGCGCAGACCGCAGAACCGGCTTCCGATACCCCCGCAGCCGGCGAGGGGGACGCGGCTGCGTCCGTTCCCGAGCCCGCATCTGCTGGTGCGGTATCGGGCGATCCCGGCGGTGCGCCGCCCCCTTCGCCGTCCGTGCGGCGCCTGTTGCAGGAGGCCGGACTCCAGGCCGACGCGGTTACGGGGACTGGCGCAGGCGGCCGTATCCAGCGCGAGGACGTGGAGCGTGTTCGCGACCAGCGGACGGCGGAATCCGGGACCCGCGCGGCCGGGGCGACGCAGGACTCCGAGGTCCCCGTGCGGCCTGCCGCGCGTCCGGTCGAAGCGGCAGATCGTGCCGGGCGTATCGAGCGGGTCCCGATGACACGACTGCGCGCACGCATTGCCGACCGTCTGCTGGAGGCCAAGCAGTCCACCGCGATGCTGACCACCTTCAACGAGATGGACATGTCCGCGGCCATGGCCCTGCGCAGTCGTTACAAGGACGGCTTCGAGAAACGCCATGCCATCAAGCTCGGCTTCATGGGCCTGTTCGTGGCCGCGGCCACGCGGGCGCTGGAGCGCTTCCCGATCATCAATGCCGCGCTGGACGGCGAGGAGATCGTCTACCACCACTACAGCGATATCGGGATTGCCGTATCGTCTCCGCGCGGTCTGGTGGTGCCGGTGCTGCGTGACACGGGCAATGCCTCGATTGCCGAGATCGAGCGGCGCATCCGGGATTTCGCCGAGCGCGCCCGCGACGGCAAGCTGGAGATCGACGAGCTGCGCGGTGGCACGTTTACCATCACCAACGGCGGGGTATTCGGCTCCCTGTTTTCGACCCCTATCCTGAATCCGCCGCAGAGCGCGATCCTTGGCATGCATGCCATCAAGGAGCGCCCCGTTGCCGTGAACGGCGAGGTGGTGATCCGGCCGATGATGTACGTGGCCCTGTCCTACGACCACCGCCTGGTCGACGGTGCTGACGCGGTCCAGTTTCTGGTTGCGATCAAGGACGCGATCGAGGACCCGGCGCGTATGCTGCTCGACATCTGAGCCCGCACGGCAGGATTGCAGGAGTCACCTGCGGTCGCACCATCCGGGCCCGTCGTGGCGGGTTCAGTCGTCGGTGACGGACCGGCGGCGCGGGCCGGGACGCAGCCCGAACAGCAGTATGCCGGCGCCGATCAGGGCGAGTGGCCAGACCGGCCACGGGAGCCCCTGCCAGGCGGGGACCTCCAGTTGGGTTGCCAGGCCGGCCAGGGCCAGCAGGGCGGCGCCCGCCCAGCCCTCATTGCGGCGACGGGCCTGGCGTTTCAGGCCGTTTTCCAGTTCCCGGATCTGGCGGCGCAAAGCGGCGTCGCGCTCGGCTCGCTGTTCTTCCACCGTCAGGGCCTTTTCCAGGTGTACGGGCAGTTCCGGCAGGTGCGCCAGCAGCCGCGGCAGATGCTGCTGGGCATTGCGGATGAATGCGCGCGCGCCCATGCGCTCGTGCATCCAGTCCTCGATGAAGGGTTTGGCGGTCGTCCACAGGTCCAGTTGTGGATAGAGCTGGCGGCCCAGGCCCTCGATGTTCAGCAGGGTCTTCTGCAGCAGTACCAGCTGTGGCTGGACCTCCATGTTGAAGCGCCGCGCCGTCTGGAACAGGCGCAGCAGCACCTGGCCAAAGGAGATTTCGTCCAGCGGGCGCTGGAAGATCGGCTCGCAGACGGTGCGGATGGCCGCCTCGAACTCGTCCACGCGGGTGTCCTTGGGTACCCAGCCGGATTCCACATGCAGCTCGGCCACGCGTCGGTAGTCGCGATTGAAGAAGGCGTGGAAGTTCTCCGCCAGGTAACGCTGGTCGGAGTCCAGCAACGAGCCGACGATGCCGAAGTCCACCGCCAGGTAGGTTGGGTCGTCCGGATGGGTGGCATCGACGAAGATATTGCCCGGGTGCATGTCGGCGTGGAAGAAGTTGTGCTGGAACACCTGGGTGAAAAAGATCTCTACCCCGCGTTCGGCCAGCCGCCGCAGGTCCACGTTGCGTTCGCGCAGCGCGGCGATATCCGCGACCGGGATGCCGCCGATGCGCTCCATCACCAGCACGCTGCGGCGCGTGTAGTCCCAGATGATCTCCGGGATGTACAGCAGGTGGCTGTCCTCGAAGTTGCGGTGGATCGCGGTGGCGTTCGCGCCCTCGCGGATCAGGTCCAGCTCGTCGGTGACGGTCTTTTCGTATTCGTCCACCACCTCGCGCGGGCGCAGGCGTCTGGCCTCGGACCAGTAGCGATCGGCCAGGTCCGCGATGAGATGCATCACCTCAAGATCGGCGCGGATGGTCTTGAGGATGCCGGGGCGCACGACCTTGACCACTACCTCGCGCCCGTCCTGCAGCGTGGCCGCGTGCACCTGGGCGATGGAGGCCGAGGCGATCGGGGTGTCTTCGAACGTGGCGAAGGCGATCTCGATCGGGCGTTCCAGTTCCGCTTCGATCAGTGCGCGCGCCTGCTCGAACGGGAACGGAGGTACCCGGTCCTGCAGGCGTGCCAGCTCGATCGCGATGTCGTCCGGCAGCAGGTCGCGGCGGGTGGACAGCATTTGCCCGAACTTGATGAAGATCGGCCCCAGATCCTCCAGCGCGCGGCGGATGCGCTCGCCGCGCGTGCCTTCGGTGCGGCGAAACCAGTTCCAGGGCGCGAGGTAGAGCAGGAAGCTGAGCGGGCGCAGCGGCTTCAGCGTGAACAGGATGACGTCGAGGCGATAGCGCACCAGGACCCGTGCGATGGTCCACAGCCGCAGCCCCCGGTAGAGCGCGCGGCGCATCAGGCCTGCCGGTCGTCGGGATCGGAGGCGGATCTGGTTTCCAGCTGGCGCAGGCGTGCATCCAGTCGGGCGACGCCATCACGCAGTTCGGCGACGTCTTCGGCAAACGCCTCGAAGGCCCCGCCGGCCGGCAGCCACTCGAGTTCGTCGCGCAGATAGTCGGCGGTATCCTCGGCGGAGCGGCGACCGAGGTGGTGCAGACCGTCGCGGGCCTGATCCAGCAGGTGGCGCAGTGGTCCGGCGGCCCCGGCGCCGGCAAAGCGCTCGAACAGCCCTTCCCAGTCGATGCCGGCATCGCGCAGCGCATGCTGCAGGTCGGACAGCACAGTGGCATCGCCGGTGATGGTCAGGCCGGAGCGGTCGTCGCGGCCCAGCGCCGCGGCCAGCGACAGCGGCGAACCTGCCAGTGTGCCATCCGCCGGGTCCTCGACACCGCCGAAAACCTGCAGACGATCCGCAGCCCCGACCAGTGAAAAGGCCAGCCCCGGCGGTTCGATCACGATGGCGACTGCGCGCCCCGCCAGGCGCGCGCGGTCCTGCTCCGGCGAGCTCGCCAGGTGCTCGTTCAGCACGGCCTCGATCAGGGCCGCGAACGGACTGGGTAGTGCGATGGGTTCGGCCATGACAACGCTAGAGTTTGACGCCGCGGTGCAGTGCGACGATGCCGCCGGTCAGGTTGTCGTATTCGACCCGTTCCAGTCCGGCGTCGCGCATCATCCCGGCCAGGGTCTCCTGGTCCGGGTGCATGCGGATGGATTCCGCCAGGTAGCGATAGCTGTCCGCATCGTTCGCGACCAGCTTGCCCATCAGTGGCAGCATCTTGAACGAATAGACATCGTAGATCGGGCGCAACGGCGCCATCGGTTGGGAGAACTCCAGCACCAGCACGCGCCCGCCCGGCTTGATCACCCGGCGCATCTCGGCCAGCGCGCGCTCCTTGCGGGTTACGTTGCGCAGGCCGAAGGCGATGGTCACGCGGTCGAAATAGTCATCCGGATAGGGCAGCTGTTCGGCATCCGCCTGCACGAAGTCGAGGTTGCCCACATGGCCCTCGTCCAGCATGCGGTCGCGCCCGGCCTCCAGCATCGAGGCGTTGATGTCGCAGACCACGATCTGCCCCTTGGGCCCGACGCGCGGGGCAAACGCCCCGGCCAGGTCCCCGGTGCCCCCGGCCAGATCCAGGATCTTCATGCCCGGGCGCAGGCCGGTGCGCTCCAGGGTGTAGCGCTTCCAGACGCGGTGGATGCCCATCGACATCAGGTCGTTCATCACGTCGTAGCGCGAGGCGACCGAGTGGAAGACTTCGCCAACCCGCGAGGCCTTCTCGGACTCGGGGACGGTCTGGTAGCCGAAGTGGGTCTTGCCGGGTTCTTCTTTCATCAATGTGCCGTTGTCAGTGCGTCTTGCGCTCGTGGCCGGCCGCCTTCAGCCGATCGAGGTAATCCTGCCACAGACGCTCCTGGTTCGTGCCGAGCTCGTGCAGGTAGTCCCAGTCGTAGATGCCGGTGTCGTGCGCATCGGAGAACACGAGTTTCACCGCGTAGTTTCCGACCGGCTCGATCGCGGTGATGTTCACATCCTCCTTGCCGACCTGCAGCACCTCCTGGCCCTTGCCGTGCCCGCGTACCTCGGCCGACGGCGAATACACGCGCAGAAATTCGCAGGGCAGCTCGAAATGCGAGCCATCGGCGTAGGTCAGCTCCAGGATGCGCGACTTCTGATGCAACTGGATATCGGTGGGACGGTGCGTACTGCTCATGCGGCCTCCAGAATCCTCGGTCGGGGCGTGCCCGGTACAGAGCGTGCGCGGCCGCGTGCATTGATCCAGTGTTTCCTGGCGGCCGCCAGTCTACTGGCAGCGAGGATACCAGCCCTGTCGAACGCTGTGGCATCTCCCCGCCTATCGCAGGCTTGGCGGCTCCCTGAACCCGATCGCGCTGGTGTGGAGATCTGCGCCTTGTCGTGCGCTGAAAAAGCCGGGATGGCTTTATTCAGCGCTTCCCTGATGGTGGTCTCCGCCGGGGGTTGTGCGTGCAACCTCCGGCCGCGCATCGCGGCCCTGGTGGCGGCCCCGCAGTGCGGGATAGAAGGCGTCCAGCGGGACGGATTGCCCGTGGCTGGTGACGATGCGGGCGTGGAAACGCTCCAGCTCGCGTGGTTCGTGGACGCCGCAGGAATGCGCGATCACCTCGACTTCATGGATGGTGTTGCGGATGTAATGGGCGACGCGCACGGCCTTGTGGGCTGGGTCCAGGCCCTGCTGCAGGCGGGGATTGTGGGTGGTGATGCCGGTGGGGCAGGTGTCCTTGTTGCACTGCATGGCCTGGATGCAGCCGAGGGCGAACATGAAGCCACGCGCGGACACCGCGAAATCGGCCCCCACGCACAGCGCCCAGCCGATGTCAGTGGGCGTGACCAGCTTGCCGGAGGCGATCACCCGAATCCGGTCGCGCAGGGCGTAGTGCTCCAGGATGTCGACCACCATCGGGAGGCTCTCGTGCAGGGGCAGCCCCATGCTGTCCATCAGGGCCCCGGGGGCGGCCCCGGAGCCGCCATCCGCCCCGTCCACGGTTACAAAGTCGGGTGCGGCCGCGGGACCGCGTTCGAGGATCTCCTCGCACAGGGTCTCCAGCCAGCCGTAGGCCCCGACCACGAACTTGATGCCGGTGGGCTTGCCGGTGGTGGCGCGTACCTCCGCAATCAGGTCCAGCAGATCCGGCACGTTGTCGACCTCGACGTGGCGGTTGGGGCTGCTGGAATCGAGGCCCACCGGGATGCCGCGAATCCGCGCGACCTCCTCGGTGACCTTGCGCCCTGGCAGCAGCCCGCCCTTGCCGGGTTTGGCCCCCTGGCTCAGCTTGATCTCGAACATGCGCACCGAAGCCCGGGCGGCGATCTCCCGCAGTTGGTCATGATCCAGCTGCCCGTCCGGGGTTCGAACCCCGTACTTGGCCGTGCCGATCTGGAACACGAGATCGCATCCGGCCTCCAGGTGGTAAGGCGACAGACCGCCCTCCCCGGTGTTGAGCCAGCAGCCCGCGCGGGCGGCGCCTTGTGCGAGGGCCTGCACCGCGGGTCGGGAGATGGCCCCATAGCTCATGCCCGAGATGTTGAAGAGTGAGCGCGCCGCATAGGGGTGGGGGCAATGCGGGCCAATCACGAGCGGCTCGCTGGCGGCTGCATCGGTTGCCAGGGTGGGAAAGGGGCAGTTGACGAAGAATACCGACCCGACCGGAGCGAGATCTCGTGTGGAGCCGAAGCTCGTGGTGGTGTCCAGGTCCTTGGAGGCCCGGTAGACAAAGCTGCGCTGCGAGCGATTGAAGGGCAGTTCCTCGCGGTCCATTGCAAAGAAGTACTGCCGGAAGAACTTGCCGAGATGCTCCAGGAGGTAGCGCAGGCGGCCGATCACGGGGTAGTTGCGGCGGATCGCCTGGGTCCGCTGGCTGCGGTCGATCACATAGACCACCAGCAGCGCGGCGATGATGCTGCCCACCACGAAGATGAACAGCAGCGACATGAACTCCATGAGACCCATCAGCCAGCCGGACTGTCCCATAGCGGCCTCTCTCCGGGGTGGTACCCGTTTGCCTGTATTGGTCTCCGAATATTGGCGCAGCGGTGCGCGAGTGTAAGGGTCGAGCGTCCGGGAGATCTGTCCCGGGGTCCGAGTGGCGCGTTCAGGGATCGCCGACGGCCATCTCGCCGACCCACTGGCCGCCCTGGTAATCCAGCCAGAGGGTACGTGGCACCATGCGCATTGCCCCTGCACTGGAGAGTTCGCGGCGGGCGGGATAGCCGGCCGCGAAGTCCTCGGGTGAGCAGATATCGGACTCCACCGTGCGGGCACGCACATGGAGCCTTGGGCCGGCCACGATGAAATCGGACGCGGGGAGTGTTTCGTAAAACAGCACCCGCTTCTTCACCACGCAGGAGAAATAAAGCTGCATTTCGACGTAGAGCGGTGCGGTCCGGTTTGCCACGGCGTCCAGCGCGCGGTCCGTCCAGTGAATGCGGACGGTGCGGCCGCGGAGCGTCACGGTAGTGGTCAGCCGATAGGGATGCAGCCAGCGGTCGATATACGGCAGTGGGTTGAAACCCGCTGCGGAAAAATAGGTATGTCGCAGGGCCATGAAGGTCTCCTCGTGTGCGCAGGACCCCGGGCCACCGGAGGTTTCCGTGTGGCCCGGATATCCTGGCGGCTCAGCCGTCGGCGGGGCCGACGTTGTCCAGCTCGTACCAAGGGGTCGGGTTGATCGGGCAGCGATACCGGAAGCCGTCCTCGCTGATCGTGACTCGGGCCGACCCAGTCTCGCCCGGCTGCAGCGGGAACATCGCCAGGGTTTCCTCGGTACGGTGATTCTGGACCTGGAAGCCGGCGACCTTGCCAGCTTTGTTGGTGACCACGAACTCGTACTCACCCGCCTTCAGGTCGGCGAGGGTTTGTTCCGCGGCAAAATAGCCGTTGTGCTGTTCCAGGTGGATGCGGGTGACGTCCTCGGCGCTTGCCGTGGCCGAGAATGCCAGCGCCAGGGGCAGTACCAGGCTCAGCGCCAGGCCCCTGATGGGTGTACGGCTTGAATGATTCATGATGATGCCTCCTCTTTTGTTTTCGAACGGACGATCACGTCGGTGATCGCCCTGTCCTGTACCGTAGAGGGGGCCGCGTGCGCGGGATATGCCGCGCCGTGCGGTCTTTGTGTCCCGGCGTGTCTTCAGGCCGGGGGCCAGTCGCGCGTGGCCTGCTGGTAGAAGGCCGGGTTGTCGGTGGTGGCGCCCTGCAGGGTGCAGACGGCGGCGGCAAAGCGGAGGGCGCGTTCCAGGGTGGTTGCCCAGGGCCAGGCGTTTTGCAGGCCGATGATGGCGACGCTGGCGAAGGCGTCGCCGGCGCCCACGGCGTCGCGGAAGCCGGAGACAGCGGGAGCCGGGGCGTGGTGGTGCTGGCCGTTGGCTGTGTGGATACCGGCGCCGTCGGCGCCATGCGTGATGATCAGCGCGGAGCGGATGGCCGCGCGTTCGAGGAGCGCCGCCGGGCGCTCCGCTGCGACCACATCCGGTGCCAGCGTCGCGGCTTCGTCCGTATTCAGCTTGACCACGTCGGCCCCGCGCATCAGCGCGAGGACATCGCCCGCCTCGTACCACGGGGCGCGCAGGTTGACGTCCACGAAGCGCTGTTGCGCGCGCGTTCGCAGGCGTTCCAGAAGCTCGCGATTGCCGGTACGCAGCGCGAGCGTACCGTGGTACAGAAGGGGGCTGTCGGCCGGGAGCTGTTCGGCCCATGCCGCAGGGAGGTCATCGTATGCCTGGTCGGGCACGATGCTGTAGGTCGGTTCCCCGTCCTCCAGTGTCACCTGCACCTGACCGGTCGGTGCGCTGGGGTGCGCGTAGAGGCCGCGGGTGTCCATGCCGATCGCGGTCATGCGCCCCCGTACCTGGTCGCCATCGGCATCGCGCCCGATGCCTCCGACGAAGCACACGGCTTCACCCAGCTGGTGCAGGTTCCAGGCCACATTGAACGCTGCACCGCCGAGTACGCGGCCGCCGTTCGGGAAGATGTCGAACAGGGCCTCGCCCAGTATCACGTGCGGTGTCACGCTCATGACCCGGCCCGTTCGATTCGGTCGCGCCCGTGTTTCTTCGCCTGCAGCAGTGCGTGGTCGGCGGCATCGAAGACGGCTTCGGGAGAGGCGTTGGCATCGATCCCGGTGACACCGGCGGAAATGGTCACCTTGAGCCGCTTGCTGCCGGCGCGCACCACCAGGTGGCTCACCGACTGGCGGATGGTCTCGGCCTGGGCATGGGCTGCGTCCGGTCCCCGGTGGATGATCATTACAAACTCCTCGCCGCCGTAGCGTGCTACAAAGTCAGGTTCCTGTACGCCTTCGGCGAGGATCTCCGCGACTGCGCGCAGGACCTTGTCGCCTGCGGAGTGCCCGTACTGGTCGTTGATGGCCTTGAAGTGGTCAATGTCCCACACCAGTAGCGATGCCGTTCCGCCTGGTGCCAGTGCCCCGGACAGCTCGCGCAGGCGCTGCTCGAAGGCATTGCGGTTGGGCAGGCCGGTCAGGCTGTCACGGGAGGCCTCGGCGCGGGCCTGCTGCAGGCGGCTGCGCAGCGCCTGTACCTGGCCTTCCAGACTGCGGCCCTTGGAGCGCAGGGCGCGGTTGCGCTCCTCGGCTGCGCGCAGTTCGGTTTCCTGTGCGTCGCGAAAGTGACTGACTCGCGTGATCATGCGGTCGAGGCCGAGCGAGACCTCGCGGCGCAGAGTCGGGAGGTCATTGCCGCTCAGAACGCGGCCGCGGATGTCCTCGACGTCTCCGGAGATCCCGGCGTGCAGCTCGGAGACCGACTTGCGGGCACGCTGGCCGCGTGCCTCGTCCTCCGACAGCGCGGTGTCCACGTCTTCCAGTCGGTGCCAGATCTCGCCGACGACCTGCGTCAGCTCCTCGCGTTCGCTCATGGCCTGCTGGCATTTGTCATGCAGAACCGCGAACAGTCGGCCAAGGGCGCGTTCGATCTCCATTTTGTCGCGGTGATCGACGGCCCGAGTCAGGGCGTCGAGTTCGGAGTCGAGGAACTCGAAGCCCTGCAGGCCACGGTGGACCACGTTAAGGATCGCCTCCGCAAGGTCTTCGCTGTGGTCGCTGGAGCGTACGGCATCGGCAAGCTGGCCGCTCAGACGGTCCAGCCAGCCGATATCCCTGGCCCCCGGTTCGAGGGCGTGGTTGACATCGCGCACCGTGCCTTCAAGGGCAGGAACGTGGGCGCTTACCAGCGCCAGCGACCGCAGGGCCACACGGCGGGTCGCGTCCCGCAGGGCCTTCTCTCGGTCCAGTGAGCGTTCGAGCTCGATGACGGTCTTGCGCAGGTCGCTGTCGGGCATCGGGACGGGGCCTGGAGGATGAGTCACCTAATGTAAACGCGGATCGCGATGAGAGAAACACCGATCCATCTACGCACCCGGATTGGCACGTGCGCTTTTCCGGGGCCAGGCCGGGTGTGCCGCCAGCGGGGCGATCGGTTTCTGATGATGACCGGAACGGTGTTGTGCTACGAGGCGGCCCCCGCGGTGCCGGGTTCATGCAGGGCCTGGCGCTGGGGCAGTTCGATCTCGATCCCGACTGGCAGGTGATCGGACAGGGCCACGTTATAGACGCGCACGTCGCTCACATGCAGGTTCGGCGTGAGCAGGATGTGGTCGAATACCAAGCGCGGGTCCCACGCGGGGTAGGTCGCGGGGCAGGCCATCGGTTCCATCAGGCCGGTACGGGCGACAAGCTGGCGCAGTTCCTCGCTGTCCTGCTGACAGTTCAGGTCGCCCATGACCACCGCATGCGGCAGGTCCTGGATGTGTTCGGCGACGTATGCCAGCTGGGACTTGCGGGTGCGCTTGCCCAGGGCCAGGTGCAGGAGGAACAGCACCAGTTCTTCGCCGTCGCCCATCGCGTAGCGGGCCTCGATCGCACCGCGGCCGGGCAGGGCGCCGGGCAGGCGGTGCATCTCGATCCGGTCGGGTTCCAGCCGCGAGAACAGCGCGAGGGAGTGCTTGGCGAACTGGCCAAGGTCGCGGTTGATGCGGTTGTAGGTGTACGGGAACCGGGCGCGTTCGGAGAGATACGACGCCAGATCGACGAAATTGCTGCGAATGCTGCCACCGTCCAGTTCCTGAACGCCGACAATATCGAATTCGGAGATAAAGCGGGCCACGCGGTCGAGGTTGTCCATGCGCCCGCCGTACGGGAGCACGTGCTTCCAGCTGTTGGTCACGTAATGGTGCAGCCGCGAGGAATGGATGCCGACCTGGGCATTGAAGCTGAGCAGCCGCAGACGCTGACTGTCCGGTTCGTGCTGGTGGCCGAGCTGGCGCGGGGAGTGGTCGCGGGGCGTTGTTGGGTCGGGTTCGCGGCGGGTCGCGATTGGGTTCATCGCGGCAATGCTCCTGGAGAGGGGACAGTCCTTCTGCTCAGAATGGACACACGAGTTCGCCCAAACGTTCCGTCAGTTTCAGGTTCTCGCTGTAATCCACCGGGCAGTCGATGACAGTGACACCCGGCTGCGCCAGGGACTCGCGCAGGGCCTGCTCCAGGCTGTCGCCCGGTTCGATGCGTACGCCCCGGGCACCGAAGGATTGCGCCAGCTGGACGAAATCGGGGTTCCCGAACTCCACAAAGGCCTTGCGCCCGTATTCACGTACCTGTTTCCACTCGATCAGGCCGTAGGCGTTGTCGTTCCAGATCAGGACAACAAAATTGAGCCCCAGGCGAACGGCGGTCTCCAGTTCCTGCACGTTCATCAGGAACCCGGCATCGCCGGTCACGGCCACAACCTGACGTTCCGGGTACAGTGTGGCGGCGGCAATGGCGCCGGGCAGGGCGATGCCCATGCTGGCGAATCCGTTGGAGATCAGACAGGTATTGGGCAGCTCGCAGCGGAACATGCGCGCCATCCAGAGCTTGTGAGCACCGACATCGGTGATCATGATCGCGTCGAGATCCGCCGCGGTGCGCAGGTCCCAGATCAGCTTTTGTGGCTTCAGCGGTACCTGGGTGTCGTCGCGGTGCTCGTTCATGTCCTCGATCAGGCTCTGGCGCAGCGGCCGCAGGACCGTCTCCTCGCGCGGGGTGGCCTGCTCCGCCAGGCGGTGCAGGCAGGTTGTCAGGTCGCCCAGTACCTCGGCGGTCACGTTGTAGTGATCATCGATCTCGGCCGGTGCCGAGTCGATGTGGATCAGGATGCGGTCGCCATCGGGGTGCCAGAAGCTCGGTGGATACTCGACCAAGTCGTAGCCAATGCAGACGACCACATCGGCCTTGTGGAACCCGAAGTTCACGAAGTCCTGGCTTTGCAGCCCGACCGAACCCAGCGCCAGCGGATGCCGGAAGGGCAGTACGCCCTTGGCCATGAAGGTGTTGGCGACCGGGATGTTCAGGGCACTGGCGAGATGCCCGAGAGCGCCGCTGGCGCCGGACCGGATGACGCCGTTCCCGGCCAGGATCAGGGGGTGGCGGGCTTCGTTCAGGAGTCGGGCCGCCGCCGCGATGGAGGCATCCGCCGGTACCGCCTCCGGACCGGCATGCACCGGCAGGGGCCGATTGGGGCAGGGCAGGGATGCGACATTCTCCGGCAGCTCGATAAAGCTGGCGCCGGGTTTGCCGCCTTCCGCCCACTTGAAGGCCTTGCGCACCACCTCCGGGAGGATCTCCGGCTCAACCACGCTGGAGCTGTACTTGGTGATCGGCTGGAACAGGCCTTTCAGGTCGAGGACCTGGTGCGACTCCTTGTGCAGCCGGTGAGTGCTGGCCTGGCCGGCAATCGCCACCAGTGGTGCGTGATCCATGTTGGCATCGGCGACGCCGGTGATCAGATTGGTCGCACCGGGACCCAGGGTCGCCAGGCAGACGCCGGCCTTGCCCGAAAGACGTCCGTGGACGTCGGCCATGAAGGCGGCACCCTGTTCGTGGCGCGTGGTAACGAACTCGATGGAGGAATCGGCCAGGGCGTCGAGAACGGCCATGTTCTCCTCGCCCGGGAGGCCGAAGATGCGGTCAGCGCCCTCCTGCTCAAGGCACTCGACCAGGCGCTGGGCGGTGGTTGGCGTGCTCATGCCGAAGACGCCCCGGCGGGCCGGGGCGCATGTCGCGCATGTCCGTTAGCTGCGAGCACGGTCAATCAGGAAATCGGCAACCTCCAGCATCTCGTCGTGACCCCCGGCCATGCTGGAGGAGACGATCGCTTCGCCATTGATGACCAGGGTGGGCACACCGCTGACGCCGTACCCTTGCACGGCCTCGGTAGCGGTGACGATCTGCCGCCGTACCGAGTCGGAGCGCATGGTCTCGCGGAATTCGTCGGCGTCCAGGCCACGCTGGTTGATGAAACGCAGGATGGCGCCTTCGGAGCGCAGCTGGCGGCCCTGGTCGTGAATGGCGTCATAGAACGGCTGGTGCACTTCATCCAGCACGCCCAGCTTTTTGGCGGCGTAGAACACCCGAGCGTGCAGGGCCCAGACATCGTTCATCGGTGCCGGCAGGTACTCGAACTGGACATCGTCCGCCAGGCCGGGCTTCCAGGCCTGGACCTTGGGTTCGAAGTTGTAGCAGTGGGGGCAGCCATACCAGAACACCTCGACCACCCGAATCTTGCCGTCTTCCAGACCGGTATCCAGCGGGGGTTGGATCGCACGGTAGTGCCGCCCCTCCCGGAACGGGGCCGCAAGGGAGGTTCCGGTTGCGAGGAGCAGGCCGGCGCCGCCGACGGCGCCCATGAACTCACGACGTTTCATTTACAGCTCTCCGTAGGAATGCAGGCCGGACAGGAACATGTTCACGCCCAGGAAGGTAAAGGTGGTCACGAACAGGCCAATGATCGCCCACCAGGCCATGACCGGCCCGCGCCAGCCCTTGGTAAAGCGCATGTGCAGCCAGGCCGCGTAGGTCAGCCAGAGGATCAGGCTCCAGGTCTCCTTCGGATCCCAGGTCCAGTAGCCGCCCCAGGCCTCGGCGGCCCACATCGCGCCGAGTACGGTGGCGATGGTGAAGAAGGCGAACCCGATCGCGATGGCCTTGTACATCACGCTGTCCAGGGCTTCCTTGCTCGGGATGCGCTGGGTGATGGCGGCGTCAGGGCGGGTGCGTTCCAGCCGGTGCTTGACCAGGTAGGCCACCCCCAGCATGGCGGCGATGGCGAAGCCGCCGTAGCCGACAAAGTTGGTGGGCACGTGGATCTTCATCCACCAGCTGTTCAGAGCGGGAACCAGCGGCTCGATCTCGTGTGCCTGGCGGTCCCACATGTACCACAGCAGGAAGGTAACCGACGCGGCGATCACGAGCATCACGAACGCGCCCATGGTGCGCTGGCCGGTGCGGCTCTCGTAGTAGAGGTACATCAGCGTGGTCAGCGCGGCCAGCAGGATGAAGACCTCGTACAGGTTGGCGACCGGGATATAGCCCCAGGTCGGATCGGTCAGGTAGATCTCGCGCCAGCGCACCAGCAGGGCCATCAGCCCGGCGCCGGCACCGATCCAGGCGAACGCGCCGCCGACCCGGGTGGGGAAGTCGGAGCGGCTGAACAGCCCGGTGACGTACGCGACGGTGGAGAGGTACAGGAAGACGCTCATCCACATCACACCGGCCTGGCCCGAACCGACGTAGTTCAGCCAGAAGTTGGTGCTCCCGCGGGCAAGATCGTCGCCGTACATCCAGATACCGAACAGTGCGAGGGCCCCGACAATGATCGAGAAGGCCTGCCACGGGCGCCAGAACCAGCCCATCCAGGCGCTGAGGGCGACCGCGAGGATCAGTCCGCCGGTGTCGTAGCGGTCCATCATGTGGCCGTACTGCCAGTGCGCGATCAGACCGACCGCAATGGTCAGGGCGATATACGCCCAGTCGCGCGGCTGGATGCGCCGCAAGATGCCGGGCCGTTCGAAATCCAGGGCCTCGTGGGGGACGGACATAGGGTGCTCCTTCGACTGCCTAGCTTCTAGTCGTTCTTGTTGTTGGACGCATGGGTGTTGCCGCTGGCGGCATCGACCGGCTTTTGCTCAATGATCCACTGCTTAAGATGCGCGAAACGCTCTTCGAATTCCACTTGATGGCGGTTGCTGGTGCCGGCCATCACCACGTGAGTGCCCGTGCCGTCCTGCTGTCGCCGCGCCATGATCCACAGGCGCTGATAAGACACGTAGAACAGCAGGAAGATTCCGACAATCAGCATCACGCTGCCGGTATAGACCGTGCTCTGTCCGGGGGCGCGGGCGATCTGCAGGCCCGAGGCCTCACGGTGTTCGAAGTCCGTCAGGTGGAAGAAGAACGGCGATTGATAAAGGCTGATGGCATTGATCGCCGAGATCGTGTCCTCCAGGAAGCGCTGCTCTTCCTCCTGGATCGAGACCACGCCTTCGTCCTGCAGGACTTCCATATAAAGGCCCTGGAGTCCTGCGTGCAGGATGCGGATCATCAGGTCGCGTACTTCCTCGACCCGTTCAGCCGGCACGCGGCGCTCGATCTCTTCGTGCACGGCCATGTAGCCACCCCGGGCGAACAGGCCCATCAGTTCAGCGGTGGTGGTGGCGATGGCTTGCGTTTGTTCGTCCGGTACCGTGTCGTCGTCACGCGCAACCTGGCGTGCAATCGCCGTGCGCACCTCCGCGTTGTGCAGCATGGCCAGGTAGGTGCGGAAGCGCTCCAGCGAGTCGTTGGCATCGGCCGGCAGGAACAGGTAGTGGAATTCGTCCGCCGGGCTTTCGCGCACGCCGCTGAGGAAATACATCGCGCCTTCCTGCAGGGCCGGGTGTTTGTAGTTGCGGTAGTACAACCCGTGGCCGGTACGGTCCATCAGGCGGAAGTCGAAGCTCGGGCCCATATGCCGGTTCTCGCGCACGCCATCCTCGTCGAGTAGCGGAACCACGTTCTCCAGCTGGAAGTTGATGAACTCGATGATGCGGGTATCGCCATCGGGGGTCGGGACCTCCATCTCCTGGAACACGCGCCCCGGGATCTCGAGCTCCCGCAGGGCCTCGGCACCCAACGGGATCGCGTCGATATCCAGCCGGGTGCCGCCATCGGCGAAGCTGGCCTGATAGATCGCGTAGCCGTTGTAGATCAGCGGGTGGTTGACCGAGATCGTGTGGTGCAGGGGCTCGTCCCGGTTCGGGTCATGGATGATCAGGTCGGATTCGTACGAGCTCTCGGTGCCGGTGGAGAAGCGCTCGATGCGGAATTCCTCCAGTTCGACCCGGAATGGCAATGGCTGAACGAAGTAGCCTTCCCGCATGGGCAGGAAGACCACGTTTGCCGACGCGCCCTCGGGGATCTCCACCGAGCCGCGGAAGGACGGGTTGCTTTTCGGTGCCCAGGCCGAGCGCGGCACCTCGGAGATCGGCACGCTGCGTGTCTCGATCTCGATATTTCCGAGCCATTCGTTGAGCTTCAGCAGGGTGGGGCCATCGGCCAGCGCGCCCACGCAGATCACCACGATGCCGACATGGGTGAGCAGGTAACCCATGCGGTTCCAGCGCCCGCGCATCGCCGCAATCACGGTATGCCCGTCATGGCTTTTCTCACGGGCCCGAAAGCCCTGCGCCTTCAGGACCTTGTGTGCATGTTTAAGGAATTCGTCCCGGGACTGGTCCAGGTCCGCCGTGGCGGAGGAATTGAACGCACGCAGCGACTTTTCCTTGACCTGCGTGTTGTAACGGCGGAGGTCCTTGAGCAGGCCCGGGGTCTGGCGATACACACAGAACGAGGTCGAGATCACCAGGAACGCTACCACCAGCACGAACCAGGTGGCGGAATAAACCTGGTACAGCCCCATGCCGGCAAAGATCTCGTGCCAGAACGGGCCATAGTCCATCAGGTATTCGGTGTAGGGCTCGTTTTGCACCAGGACAGTGCCGATCACCGACGCAATGGCGAGGGCCACCAGCAGTGTGATCGCCAGGCTCATCGAGCCCATGAAATCGACGATGACGCGGGTTCGCCGTGGCTGGCGCGCGGCCTTCGGGCGGGATGCGGGAGGGGTGCCAGCGGCCTGTTCGTTATTCGACATTCTGAAACCTGCTTAAGGGAAACCCCGACTCATGTATGCATTTTGCGCTTGGGCCGCCTTGTATGTGCGACCAATGCGCCGTGACTGCCGTGCGGTTTTCTGCCCAAGGAAAATCCCATCCGTGTGTGCGTCTTCTTTCAAGGACGGCTGACCAGCTCCCTGCGTGAGTAGCGTGTGGGGGCGGGTTCCCCCGGGGGGGCTTTGCAGTGCCCCGCAGCCAGTCACAACGCGCGGGTTATTGCATGAATCACAGCTTCCCTGACCGCCGGACTATGCGAAGCACGGCGTCTACGGTTCAATTTCCAAGATAAACAGCACGGGCGTTAGGCAGTCCTGCATGGACCGACCGCGCGCTGTCGAGTTCACCGTGCTTCATCATGACGCCCCCGTCCGGTCCGGCATTCCAGGCTCGGCTGATTCGCTTTTTGTTCGCCCAATAAAAAGGGGCGGCCGAGGCCGCCCCTTCCCTGGCTGCAGGCGCCGCAATCCTGCGCGGCGCACTTCAGGGCCGAATCAGTTCGGCTGCAAGCCGGCCATGTACTGGGACACGGCCTCGATGTCTGCATCGGACATGTTGCGCGCGACATTGCGCATCATGCGGCCGTTGTCGTTGGCGCGCTCGCCGCTGCGGAAGAGGCGCATCTGGTCAGCACTGTACTGCGCGTGCTGGCCGGCGACCGCCGGGAACATGGCCTCCGGGTTGCCATTGCCGTTCGGGCCGTGGCACGCGATGCAGGCGGCCACGTTCTGCGACGGGATGCCGCCGCGATAAATCTGTTCTCCACGTTCAACGACGTCTTCGTCGGCGGTTTCCCTGGTGATTTCCTGTTCGGCGTAGAAGGCGGCCAGGTCGCGCATGTCCTGCTCGTCCAGGTTGGCGACTTCGCCCGCCATCAGCGCATCGTAGCGGTTCTCGCCAGCCTTGAAGTCACGCAGCTGCTTGACCGTGTACTTCGGATGCTGGCCGGCAAGCTTGGGCCATTCCGGGTTGACGCTGTTGCCGTCTGCCTGGTGGCAGGCTGCGCAGGACTGGGAGAGTTCCTGGCCGCGCTGGGGGTCGCCCGCCTGGGCTGCCGACAGCGGAAGCAGCAGGGATACGGACAGGGCAGCAAAGAGAGCGGAAAGCTTGTAGTTCATGACGGAGAATCTCCTGCATTGTAAATGCGTGCCGGGTCGCGACCCGTTCTTTGTGCCCCATGGCAGGGCGATCAACATGAAGGAAACATGGGTCAATGTACACCCTCGCCGCTTCGTCGCTTTAGCGTGCGACCAAGGCGCGGTGACCGCCGCGCAGTCCTTCTGCACAAGGGAACCGCAATGCCGTTACGGCGCCCGAGTATCTTTGAGATTGGCGCCCCGGGTTCCCCGATCCTGCGTTGCGCCCGAATCCATCCACAACGGGTGGACAGAACCAGTACCCGCTGCACCACGCGCCTTGTCCTGGAAAACCCGAAATGCCGACGCGAGGGTATAGACCGACCCGTATTTCCTTGAGCGGCGCAGTTTATAGCACAATGCTAAATTACGCTCAAAAATTTCCCGAGCCCCGTACTCGGCCAAGGATCCCCGCCCATGGAACCCCGCTTTCGCGAGACCGGCTTTATCAAGGGCGTAGCCCGGGTCGAGCAGCTGCCGCCCGATGACGGCATCGAGATTGCCTTCGCCGGGCGTTCCAACGCCGGCAAGTCCAGCGCGCTGAACAGCCTCTGTGACCGCAAGGCGCTGGCGCGCGTTGGTCGCACCCCGGGGCGCACCCAGGAGATCAATCTGTTTGCGCTGCCCCCGGCTGAGGACTGGCGTCTGGTGGATCTCCCCGGGTACGGCTATGCGAAGGTCTCGGCGGGCAAGCGCCAGCACTGGGATCAGCTGCTCGGGGATTATCTCCGGGCCCGTCGCTGTCTGCGCGGGCTGGTGTTGATCATGGATATCCGGCGCCCTCTGACCGAGCTCGATCGCCAGCTCCTGGACTGGGTGCCGCTGGATCGCTGCCACCTGCACTGCGTGCTGACCAAGGCCGACAAGCTCTCGCGGCAACAGGCGGACCGCCAGCTGCATGGTGCCCAGCGCGAGCTGGAGGCCATGGGCGTCGAGGCCACGCTGCAAACCTTTTCCTCCCTGAAAAATCAGGGGGTCGAGGACTTGCGCGGCCTGCTTGCGGACTGGTTGCAGCCTGCGCAAGGGTGATTTCCGGCAACGCCTTTCCGACAAAAAAATGCCCCGGCCTGGGGAGGGGCCGGGGCAAGTTTCGGCCTCTCTACAGGGGGGGAGTAGAGGCCTTTGCCCGCTCAGGGAGAGAAAGCGGGCCGCGCTGGGCTAGAGCGCTCGTCTGTTAAGAGGCTGCGTGCGGGGAGAAGTTCCCCGGGTGCAGGATCTTGTTGTGATGTGCTTCACAGTTGTTTGCGCCGCGACGGAGGGGTGCCCTGCAAGGCAGGATCCGTGTTCCCCCGGCGTCTGCATTAGGGAGACGCTGATTTAATCGCACGTCCGCGTTGGTGCCCCCTGTTTTCAGAGACAAGGCGCGTCGTGCAGCGGGTAGTGGTTCTACCCGCGAGCGGCGCAACGCAGGATCGGGCCATATTCATCCAGAATCGGGGGGGGGCACCAACCCCACAAGCCATTGAAAGCAGGGGCTCGGCCGCTTTTGCATGCGCACGGCGTTGCGGCTCCCTTGTGCAGAATGACTGCACGGCAGTCACCGCGCCTTGTTCGCACGCAAAAGCGACTCGAGCGCGGACGTGCGATTAAACCAGCGTCTCCTTAGTCCGTGTCCCCCGGCTGGGCGTGTGCCTCGAGCGTTGCGACCAGATCCGCCGCGGAGGTCCCGTGCGGGTGGATCTCCAGCAGGTCGCCCGCGGGGCCGATCAGGTAGGTCGAAGAGCTGTGGTCGATCACGTAGCCCATGGCCGATTCGGTCTCGGCGCGTTCGAAAAATACACCGTAGTCCTGAGCTGTGGCGCGCAGCGCATCCTTCGGCCCGGTCGCGGCGTGGATGTCGGTGTGAAAGTAGCCTACGTAGTTCGCCAGGTGCTCCGGGGTATCACGCTCGGGGTCGACGCTGATAAAGACCGCGTTTACCTGCCCCTGTAGCGCCTCCGGCAGCTGGTTCAGTGCGCCACTGATCCAGCCGAGACTGGTGGGGCAGGCGTCCGGGCAGAAGGTGTAACCGAAGTACAGCCATACGTATTGCCCTTCGTAGTCGGCGAGGTCGAAGCGCTCCGCGTGGGTCGCCACCGGCAATTCGATCGGGCCGCCGCGGACCTCCTCGGCAACCGGCAGCTTGGCATGTCCGGGCTCGGCCAGCGGCGGCGCGCTCGGGTTCAGGGTGACGACGATCAGGAGGGCTCCGGCCGCGAGGACGGCCAGGCCCCAGAACAGGCTGCTGACAGGTATCCGTTGCATGGTCTAATGGTCGCGTGCAGTGATGAAGCGGAATTGAACGAAAGAGGCCTCGGGTTCGCCTGCCGGCATGGCGGTGGCGGCCCAGGTCATGGATTCGGTGGTGCAGATCGGCAGCGTGGTCGTACCGCGGTACTGGCCCGCACCCGTATGTTCCAGGCGCGGGCGCTGGTAGCCCATGTACATCTCGACCCCGGCCAGGTCCAGTTCCAGGGTCTCCGGGGCGCCCAGCGCGGACAGCGCTGCGGCATCCAGCTGCAGATCCAGCGTCAGTTCCCGCAGCATCGGGACCGGGCGCGGCGTGATCTCCAGACGCACCTCGCCGCCCTGTGCCAGGGCGGTGCTGCAGGGGCCGGCGTTGAGGTCACAGGCCTGCGCCTGGACGATCGGCAGGTCGGCGTCGGCCCCGATGTCCAGATAGCGCTCGGCCAGCACCCAGGCCGTTGCGACCAGCAGCAGTGCGACCAGCCAGGCGGCGATCCGGTTGAAGCGGTGGGCGAACATGTTGAGCTCCCGGTTAGTGGGCGTCGTCCCAGTTAGCGCCGGTGCCGATGTCCACGACCAGCTCCACGTCGAGATCCGCGGCCCCGCTCATGGCCTTGCGCACCAGCGTGGTCAGGTCTTCCACCGCTGCATCGGCCACCTCGAACACCAGTTCGTCGTGGACCTGCATGATCATGCGCGCGTCGATCTGCGCGGCCGCGAGCTCGTTCGCGACCCTTACCATCGCGCGCTTGATGATGTCGGCGGCCGTGCCCTGCATCGGGGCGTTGATGGCCACGCGCTCGGACTGCTGGCGCCGCGCCCCGTTGCGGCTGTTGATCTCCGGCAGGTACAGGCGGCGGCCGAACAGGGTCTCGACATAGCCGTTCTCGCGGCCGGAGGCGCGGGCCCGTTCCATGTAGTCGTGCACGCCGGGGTAGCGGTTGAAGTAGCGGTCGATGTATTCCCGCGCCTCGCCCTGCTCGATGCCGAGGTTGCGGGCCAGCCCCCAGGCGGACATGCCGTAGATCAGGCCGAAGTTGATCGCCTTGGCCGCGCGGCGCTGATCGCCGGAGACCTGCTCCGGGGCCGGCCCGAAGACCTCGGCGGCGGTTGCGCGGTGGATGTCCTGACCCTCTGCGAAGGCCTTCAGCAGGCCCGCGTCCTGCGACAGGTGGGCCATGATGCGCAGCTCGATCTGCGAGTAGTCCGCCGCCAGCAGCTGGTGGCCCTCATCCGCAATGAACGCACGGCGGATACGCCGGCCGGCCTCGGTGCGCACCGGGATGTTCTGCAGGTTCGGCTCCGAGGACGACAGCCGCCCGGTGGCCGCCCCCGACTGGTGATAGGAGGTGTGCACCCGTCCGGTCTCCGGGTGGATGCGCCGGGGCAGGGTCTCGGTGTAGGTGCTGCGCAGCTTGGACAAGCCGCGGTGCTCGAGGATCAGGCGCGGCAGGGCGTAGTCGTCCGCCATCTGCTCCAGCACGTCCTCGGCGGTGGAGGGCTGGCCCTTGGGGGTGCGTCGCAGCACCGGCAGGCCCAGGCGCTCGAACAGGATCTCCTGAATCTGTTTGGGCGAGCCGAGGTTGAACTCGCTCCCGGCCTCCGCGAAGGCCTCGCGCTCGATGCGCTCCATCTCGGCCAAAAGCTCCTGGCTCTGCTCGCCGAGCCGGTCCGGGTCCACCTTCACGCCGGCGCGTTCGATATCCGCCAGCACCGGGACCAGCGGCATCTCGATCTCGCGGTAGACGAACGCGGGGCCTTCAGCCTCCTGCAGGCGCGGCTGAAACACGGCATCCAGCTGCAGGCAGATGTCGGCATCCTCGCCGGCGTAATCGGTGGCGATGCCGATGTCCACCTCGGCGAACGGGATCTGCTTCGCCCCCTTGCCGGCCACGTCTTCGTAGTGCGTGGTCTTGTAGTCCAGGTGGCGCTCGGCCAGGGAGTCGAGGTCGTGGCGGTTGGCGCCGGCATCCAGGCAGAACGACTCGAGCAGGGTGTCGTCGACGATGCCGCGCAGGGTGATGCCGTGATTGCCCAGCACGTTGCGGTCGTACTTCAGGTGGTGACCCAGCTTGCCGTGGCGCTCCGATTCCAGCCACGGCTTCAGGCGTTCGAGCGTCTGCTCGCGCGGCAGCTGCGGGTCGGCATCCGGCCCGGTGTGGGCCAGTGGCAGGTAGTACGCGGTGCCCGGTTCAAAGGCGAAGGACATACCGACGATCTCGGCGCGCATCGCATCCAGGCTGGTGGTCTCGGTGTCGAAGGCGACGCGCTCGGCCTGGTCCAGACGCTCCAGCAGCTCGGCCAGTTCGGCCGCCTCGCGCAACGTGCGGTAATCCCCCTGCGCCTGCGACGAGCCCGGATTGCCCCCGTTGTCGGCGCTGTCGCCGGCCTCGCCGCCCTCCAGCTCCGCGCGCCAGCGGGTGAAGCCATAGCGGCGCACCATCTCCAGCAGGCGCTCGTGATCCGGCTCGCGGATGTTCAGGTCGTCGGGGCCGGTATCCAGCTCGACATCGCGCCGGACCGTGATCAGCTCCCGCGAGGTGGGCAGGCGCTCGGCTGCGGCACGCAGGTTCTCGCCAATCTTGCCGCCGATGGCGTCGGACTGCGCAAGGATGGTGTCGAGGTCGCCGTATTTCGCGATCCACTTGGCCGCGGTCTTCGGGCCGACCTTCTCCACGCCGGGGATGTTGTCGACGCTGTCGCCCATCAGCGCGAGGTAGTCGACGATCTGCTCCGGGGCCACGCCGAACTTCTCCTGCACGCCCTCGCGGTCCAGCGTGACCCCGCTCATGGTGTTGACCAGCGTGATGCGGTCATTCACCAGCTGGGCGAGGTCCTTGTCGCCGGTGGAGATCACCACGTCGTGCCCGGCGCGGGCGGCCTGGTCGGCCAGGGTCGCGATCACGTCGTCGGCCTCCACGCCCTCGACGCACAGCAGCGGCAGGCCCATCGCCCGCACCAGTTCATGCAGCGGATCGATCTGGGCGCCCAGCTCTGCCGGCATCGGCGGGCGGGTGGCCTTGTATTCCGGGTAGATCTCGTCACGGAAAGTCGGCCCCTTCGCGTCGAACACCACCGCCATGTGCGCCGGCCCGTAGTCCGCGCGCAGCTTGCGCAGCATGTTCGCCACGCCGATCATCGCCCCGGTCGGCGCGCCATCCGGCGCGGTCAGCGGTGGCAGGGCATGAAACGCTCGGAACAGATACGACGAGCCATCGACCAGGACGAGGGGTGCTTGCGACATGAAGTACGGAGTCCGGACAGGGAACGCGCGGCATTCTACAGGGACGTCTGCGGGCGCGCCCACTGGGCCGCGTTTATTTGTACGCACTCGGGGCGCCCGTTACGCTTGACGCTCAACTCAAGGAAGCCGCCGCATGAACAACCGAGAACGCGCTGAACACCCGGGCCTGCGCCCGATCGACGACTCGGCCCTGACCCGGGAGAGCTGGAAGATCTTCCAGATCATGGCAGAGTTCGTGGAGGGCTTCGAGCGCCTGGCGCACATCAAGCCATCGGTGAGCATCTTCGGTTCCGCCCGCTTCCCGCCCGAGCACCGTTATTACGAGCTCGGAGAGACCATCGCGCGGCAGTTGTCCGACGCCGGTTTTGCGGTCGTCAGCGGCGGGGGGCCCGGCATCATGGAGGCCGCCAACAAGGGGGCCTTCAGTGGCCGCTCGCCCAGCATCGGGCTGAATATCCAGTTGCCGCACGAGCAGAACGCGAACCCCTATCAGGATATCGGCCTGGGGTTTCGGCACTTCTTCTCGCGCAAGGTGATGTTCGTGAAGTACGCGTCGGCCTATGTGGTCCTGCCGGGCGGATTCGGCACGCTGGACGAGCTGGCCGAGATCCTCACCCTGGTGCAGACCGGAAAGACGCGGCGTATCCCGATCGTGCTGGTCGGTAGCGAGTTCTGGAAAGGGCTCCTCGACTGGTTCCAGGACACCCTTGTGGAGCAGGGCACCATCGACCAGGAGGACCTCCAGCTATACTCATTGGTAGATTCGCCGGAGGCCGTGGTGGACGTCATTTTCGAGTACTACGAGGCCCGCAGCTTCGAGCCATCGGCAGAAGAAAAGAAACGACTGATGGAGCTGTGATGATGCCGCTTTTGCGCCTGAGTCTGCCGTTATTTGCCGCGTTGTGGCTGTTGCCCGCCTCGGCCCTGGCCGAGACGGAGCACGAATGGGACGACACCCCGCCTCCACCGGAACTGGAAGAGGGTGCCGACCCGCCGCCTCCGGTGCTGGACGAACGCGCCCGCGAGCAGGAATTTCTGGAGCGCGCGGACATCCTGATCATCGAGCGCGATGGCGAGACGTGGCGCGAATACCGAGTGGACGGGGTGTTGGTGATGGTCGAGGTCACCCCTGCCGCCGGACCGACCTATTATCTGATTGACACGACCGGTGACGGCACCCTGGATGGGCGCCGTAGTGAACTGGACCCGAATTTTGTTCCCCCGTCCTGGGTGATTTTCCGATGGTAGAAATCGATATTGCACGTGCAGGTGCCGCTACGGGCCTGGACCTGGAGACTGGCCCCGAGGGCTCTGAACATGCGGGCCGCCCGGTGCAGTGTCTGCATCTGTCACCCACGGTGGCGCCGGAGCTGGAGACCGCTCTGGAGCAGGCGCCCGCGGGCTGCGGCCGTTGCATCGGGCGTGGTGTGGACCAGGGCCCGGATTCCGTATTCCTGGTGCTGGAACGAGGGCAGCCCCTGCAGGGCCCGGTGGCGGCCGAAGGCCCCGGTAGTCTGGCGGCGCTGGGCGAACGCGCCGCCGACTGGCAGGGCCGGCACCCGGCCAGCCGGCTTCCTGTGAGTGATGGCTATCGCCGGGGCGTGCTGCAGCAGCAGGTTCGCGAGCGTGCTGACGCAGTGGCAGGGGGACTGGGCGCGGGGGCGCGCACGGTGCTGGACGCCGAATTGCAGCATCAGGGCCTCTACCGGTTCGAGGATCTGCCACTGGCGGGTAGCTACTGGCGTTCGGTACGGCTTTATCCCGAGGGCGCCGGGCTTGCGGATCTCGTGGTCCCGCCCGCACCGGTACCGGCCTTCTGGCAGCTCGCGCGTATCGCGCTGGCAGTGATCGTCGATGCGGCGGGCCAGCCGGATCCGGCGCGCTATCGTGCCTTGCTGGCCGGATATAACACCCGGCGCCCGCTGAACGCGATCGAGCGTGGCGCGGCCCCGACCCTGCTGCGTCTGGCCGCACTGGACGACTGGCTCCTTGCTCTGGAAACCGGCGCAGAGTCGGATGCAGATGCCGCACGTCAGCGGCTGGTAGCCCTCCAGGCCGAGGCCGCGCGGTTGCAGGGGGTCTGGATTCGGGCAGCGGCCTGAAGCGGCCCGGGCAGGTGCGAACGGCGGGCAATGTGTTAACCGTGCGCACATACGGCTCGCATATAGCGCAACGGCGCTGCCGGTTTGGCCTCGCGACGGAGGCTGGCCTGCACCCCAGTGTCTGCAGGGCAGGCATACCGGGGTTCTCTGCAGGCCGGATCAGCTGCGAACGTGATGGGATGGCGGTCCCTTTTCCACGCCCCGCCAGGCCCGCGACAGCCGTCCCTTTTCCACGCCCCGCCAGGCCCGCGACAGCCGTCCGAGTCCGACAAGCCAAACCGTCTCGAGGAGGGCAGCGCATGATCCGCTCCATGACCTGGCTGGTGTGGCCGCTGGCCGCGCTTCTTGTCCCGGTGTTGGCCAGTGCCGACGTTTATCGCTGGACCGATGATCAGGGCAACATCCATTTTGGCGATCGCCCGCCGGAGGGCAGTGCCAGCGAGCCGGTCGAGGTGCGCGAACCCATGCGCGCGGTGCCCCTGGAGGGAGCGGACGAGATCCTCGAACGGCCGCTGCGGTCACGCGACCAGCCTGCTCCCGAAGTGGCCGCCGCCTATCAAGTGGCGATCGCCAGTCCGGCGGATGGTGACGGTGTGCGCGCCAATGATGGCAATGTCACCGCAACCCTCGAACTCAGTCCGGATCTGGATGCCGAGGCCGGACATCGCGTGATCTGGTTGCTGGATGGCGAGGCCGCTAGTGAGGGTGCCTCGCCGAGTGCCACGTTCGAGGGGCTGGATCGGGGGGGCTATACCCTGCAGGCGCGCGTGGTTGACGCGGCCGGAGAACAGCTGGGCATCAGCGATACGATCGAGTTCATCGTGTTGCGTGCCGCGATCCCGCGGGATCAGCAACAGCAGCAACGACCTCAGCAGTTCCCGCCGGGCGGAGCGCCTTCGGCCCCGCAGGCCCCGTCGCCGGTCACGCCTTGACGAAACCCTCGTTCTGGTGCGCCCTCGCTGCTTCGTCGCGTGAGCGTGTGCTCAGTGCGCGGTGACTGCCGTGCAGCCGATCCGCGACCGGTGAGCCGCAACGTGGCGCGTCCGCCCGCCTTCGATTGAAAACGTTTGATTTCAAGACGGGTGGCCGAGCCGCTGCATTCAATACGCCTGTGGGGCGGGCATCCCGGGTTCCCTGATCTTGCGTTGCGGCCCGAATCCGTCAACAGCGGGTCGGCAGAGCCCGCGCCGGTTCTGGTCACGGAACATCTGCGGGGCCGAGGCGAGTGCGTTCATGGGTCCATGTCTCCCCGGGTGTGATCAAGACGGTGACACCATGACCGTGCGCGTCAGCCTGTGCTTTCATGGCCCTTGTTGCCTAATGGTGGTGCGTTGAGCGCACCGGTTTGGTGCTATTGTTGCACCTGATCGGTGCGCAGCGTTTGGCGCATCCCGGAGTGCAGCGTGTGCCTCTACTTTAGTTAGTGCCTCTCGAGGCTCCAATCCAATTGGGTGCCCGGGGTTGTATGTCCACGGCAGGGGCGGTGTCTCCGCAGGTGTATGACCTGCTCCCCGGGCCCGGGTGCCGCGCTCGCCAGCCTTTTCTTGGCGCGATTCCTGCTAGAGGCCTTGTGATGAACACGCCCCCCTCCATTCCCGCTCCGGTAACTCCGCCATGGTGGGACGACCTGTCAACGGCCGTGCTGGTCACGGATGCGGATCTGTGTCTCCTGAGCCTGAACAGCGCCGCCGAAGTACTGCTGGGTCTGAGTCGCGAACGCATCCTAGGGCACGGCCTGGGGCAGTGGCTCAAGCTGGACCGCAACCTGTCCAGCCGTCTGCGTTCGACACTCAGCCTGGATCAGCCGCTGACCCTGCGGGCGCGGCAACTGGAACCGATGCGGGCCGACAGCTTTCTGGCCGATGTGATTATCACGCCGCTACACGGCGAGAGCGGGCGCCCGGGGCAGTTGCTGTTCGAGCTGAACGCGATCGATCGCCACGAGCGCATCAGCCGCGAGGAGCAGCTGCAAAAGCAGCAGGCGATCACGCGCGCCGTCACTCGTGGCCTGGCGCACGAGATCAAGAACCCGCTGGGCGGGCTGCGCGGGGCGGCCCAGTTGCTGGCCAGCGAACTGGATGACTCGGGCCTCAAGGAGTACACCCAAATCATCATCCGCGAGGCCGACCGGCTGCGCAGCCTGGTGGATCGCATGCTGGGGCCAAACAACCTGCCACGCCGCGAGGCTGTAAACCTGCACGAAGTGCTGGAACATGTGCGTGGCCTGGTCAGCGTGCAGCTCCCGCTGGGGCTGAAGGTCCGCGGCGATTACGACCCCAGCATCCCGGATGTGCACGCGGACCGCGACATGCTGGTGCAGGCGATCCTGAATCTGGTGCAGAACGCGGTGCATGCGCTGGAGGGTGGTGGCGAGATTATCCTGAGCTCCCGCATCCTGCGCCAGTACACGGTATCGGGACACCGCCATCGACTGGTGGCCAAACTGAGTGTGCGCGATAACGGTCCGGGGATACCGGAAGAGATTCGCGAACGGATCTTCTTCCCGCTGGTGACCGGACGAGCGGCTGGCACGGGGCTCGGCCTGCCCATTGCCCAGAGCCTGATCCAGTTGCATGACGGTCTGATCGAGTGTCGCTCTCGCCCCGGCGCAACCTCGTTTGACATCCTGCTTCCGATACAACCGTCGAATGCCAGGGAGGGCATGCATTAATGGAACCCAGCGTCTGGATTATCGATGACGACGACTCGATTCGCTGGGTGCTGGAGCGTGCCCTGCAGCGACAGGGGATCGCCGTGCGCGGTTTCGAGACCGCCGATGCCGCCTGGGCCGCCCTGGACCGAGACCCGGTGCCGGATACCATCGTTGCGGATATCCGCATGCCGGGCCTGAACGGGCTGGACTTTCTCGCCCGTATGCAGACGCGCCCGGACCCGCCGCCGGTCATCATCATGACCGCGTTCTCGGACCTGGAGAGTGCCGTCGGGGCATACCAGACCGGTGCCTTCGAGTATTTGCCCAAGCCCTTTGATGTGGACGAGGCGGCGGCCCTGGTGCAGCGTGCCCTCGAGGCCCGCAAGGCCGGTCAGGACCTCGGGGCTGGCGCGCAGGGTATCGAGGAGACCCCGATTATCGGCGAGGCTCCGGCGATGCAGGAGATGTTCCGCGCGATTGGGCGTCTGTCGCGCAGCAACATCACCGTGCTGATCAATGGCGAGTCGGGTACCGGCAAGGAGCTGGTCGCGCGGGCCTTGCACCAGCACAGTCCGCGTGCGGATCAGCCGTTGATTGCCCTCAACACCGCGGCCATCCCCAAGGACCTTCTGGAAAGCGAGCTGTTCGGCCACGAGCGCGGGGCGTTTACCGGTGCCAACCAGAGCCGCAAGGGCCGCTTCGAGCAGGCCGATGGTGGCACGCTGTTCCTCGACGAGATCGGCGACATGCCGTTCGACCTGCAGACGCGGCTGCTGCGCGTCCTCTCGGATGGCACCTTCTACCGCGTGGGTGGCCATACGCCGATCCGGGTGGATGTGCGCATCATCGCCGCGACCCACCAGGACCTGGAAGACCGCGTGCGCGCCGGCCTGTTCCGCGAGGATCTGTTTCATCGCCTGAACGTAATCCGTATCCACGTGCCCTCCCTGCGCGAGCGCCCGGAGGATATCCCGCTGCTGGTGCAGCACTTCATGGCCGAGGTGGCGCAGGAGCTGGGCGTGGAGGCGAAGACCATGCGCCCGGAGGTGGTTGCGGAGCTGAAGCGTTTGCGCTGGCCGGGAAATGTTCGGCAGCTGGAGAATACTTGTCGCTGGCTGACCGTGATGGCCTCCGGACGCGAGGTGCACCTGGATGACCTGCCGGCCGAATTGCATCAGCCGAGCGCAACCGGGGCGGACGCGGCGACTGCCCAGGTCGGTGCCGTGGCCGCCCCGCGCGACTGGACTGACGAGCTGGCGCAGGTGGCACGCCAGCACTGGGAGCGGGGGGAACACAACCTTCTGGGTACGGTACTGCCGCAGCTGGAGCGCACCGTGATTCGCGAGGCTCTCAACGCCACCAGCGGCCACCGCCAGCAGGCGGCAGCCCTGCTCGGCTGGGGGCGCAACACCCTCACCCGCAAGATCCAGGAACTCGGCCTCGACGACGCTTAGTTGAATCGCTTTTGACCCGGCCCTTCAGGTGGTCGGGTCCTGGGGTGCGGGCGGGGCGCAGGCGGAGACGGCGCCGTTAAGTTGCAGGGTGCCGGTCAGGTCGCGGACGTGGGTGTAGCCGTGGCGGTCCATGTAGTCGCTGATGCCGTGCAGGATCCTGGGGAGGCACAGCGGGTCGTAGAACAGCCCGGTGCCCACGCCGACGGTGCTGGCGCCGGCGATCAGGAACTCCAGCGCGTCGGTCGCGTTCATCACGCCGCCCTGGCCGATGATCGGCACGTTGTGCGGTGCGGCTACCTGGTAGACCTGCTGCACCTTCAGCAGCGCGATCGGCTTGATCGCGGGCCCCGAGAGGCCGCCCTGGTTGTTGCCGATCACCGCGCGCCGGTTCTCGACGTCCACCGCCATGCCCATCAGCGTGTTGATCACCGCAAAAGCGTCGGTGCCGGCCTCGATGCAGCGCCGGGCGTTCTCGGCGATGTCGGTCTGGTTGGGCGAGAGCTTGGTGATCAGCGGCTTGGAGGTGACCTTGCGGCAGGCCTCGACCACCCGCGCGGACATGTCCGGGTCGTTGCCGAAGGCGACGCCGCCTTCCTTCACGTTGGGACAGGAGATGTTGATCTCGATGGCGTCGATAGGCGAGTCGTCGAAGCGGCGGGTGACCTCGATGTACTCCTCGATGGTGGAGCCGGAGACATTGGCAAAAAAGCGGGTCTCCTCGAAGTCCAGCTGCGGCAGGGTGTGGTCCACTACGTGGTCCACGCCCGGGTTCTGCAGGCCGATGGCGTTGAGCATGCCGTCCGGGGTCTCGTAGACCCGGTGCGGCGCGTTGCCCAGGCGGGCCTGGCCGGTGGTGCCCTTCAGGCAGATCGCACCGGCATCGCGATTGGAGAAGCCGGCCACCCGGGTGTACTCCTCGCCGAAGCCGACGCAGCCGGACAGCAGCACCAGCGGCGTGTTCAAATGCAGCCCGCAGAACTCCAGGGCCAGCCGCGGATCGGTGCGCGAATCACTCATGCTTCACATCGTCCTTTATGAACCGGAAATCCCGCCGAACACGGGCAATATCATTCGTCTGGCGGCCAACACCGGGGCGGCGCTGCACCTGATCCATCCGCTCGGCTTCGAGCTGGACAGCGCGCGGGCGCGCCGCGCCGGGCTCGACTATCGCGAGCTGGCCCGAGTGCAAGAGTATGACAGCCTCGAACAGTGGCGGGAATCGGTGCGGCCGCAACGCGTGTTTGCCCTGACGACGCGCGGTCAGGCCCGCTACGACCAGGCCCGCTTCCAGACCGGCGATGCCCTGCTGTTCGGCCCCGAGACCCGCGGCTTGCCGGATACCGTGTTGCAGACGCTGCCACCCGAACACCGCTTGCGTCTGCCGATGCAGGCCGGATCCCGCAGCCTGAATCTATCCAATGCCGTCGCGGTGGCGGTCTACGAGGCCTGGCGCCAGCTTGGCTTCGAGGGTGACGCATCCAGGTCCGGGTTTTCGTAGCGCGAAGGGCGGCACGTGGCCATCTGTTGCACTACCCTCGGAACAGAGTCCGGCGGCGGTGCGTCTACTGCCCACCGGCCCTGCCCCTTTTGAACCGTGCGAGGTGTCTGATGGTTTCTGCACTGCGTCCCCTCCTGTTCCTGACCATGGCCAGCCTGTGCATGGCGCCGCTGGCGGCCAATGAGCCCACCGGTTCCGACAACTGGTGGTGGGATGATGACTGGTGGGAAGACGGCGTGCTGTATGCCGATCTGGAGAATCACGAAGTCGTCGTCGAGCGCCTTGAATACGAGCGCGACGGTGTAGGGATCCCGGCGATGGTGGCGCGCCCGGCCGACGCCGAGGCCTACCCGGCGATCCTCTGGGCACATGGCCGGCGCGGGCTGGATGACCTGGCCGAACGGCATGTGAAGCGCCTGGCCGCGCGCGGCTTCGTGGTGCTGGCGCCGGATATGTATACCGGACGCTTCATCGAGACCCACCCGCTGGATCATGACTACGAGCTGGAAGGTGATCTGAACAAGGGGCTGGATGTGCTGCTGGCGCGGGACGACATCGTGGGAGAGCGCGCCTGCCTGGTCTCCATCACCCGCGGTGGCTACAAGACCCTGAAGGTCGCCGTCACCTTCGAGCGCCAGGTCGAGGATGTCGCCTGCTGGGCCGGCTACTACCCGCATGTGCAGGATCCGAATCTTGGCGAGCCGCATCAGGTATACCGCTATGCCAGTGAGTTCAACCAGTTCGAGATCCCGGTGATGATCCTGATCGGCGACGAGGAGCAGTACCAGCGTCACCGCACCGCGCGCATGGCGGCGGATGGCCTGGAGAGCCGCGGTGGTGATGTCACCTGGATCGAATATCCCGGTGTGGGCCGCGGCTTCGACTTCCGCAACGGCAACAACCGCACCTTTGCCGACGATCTGGCCTCGCGCGACGCGATGATCCGGGTAACCCGCTTCGCCCGGCAGCACCTGCGCGACTGATGACAACAAAAAAAGGCCCCGCCGGGGCGTAGTCCGGCGGGGCACGGAAAACGGGGACGGCGGTCCTGGCCGCCGGCCCCGGTAATGCTCGGTCAGAAGTCGTAGCGCATGCCGATCGATAAGGCGGTCGCGTTCTCGCCACCCACGCCCGGCTGGCTGACCGTCTTGGCGGCGTTCCACGGCGCTAGGGTCGAGTTGTCGTCGTTATCAACCATGGCGATGTTGCCGTAGAAGCGCAGGTCGCTGTCGAGGCGGTACTCCAGGCCCAGGGCGACCATCGTGGCGTCGGCATCCGCCAGATCGGAATCCAGCTGGAAGACGTGACCGTTCAGGTACATGCTCGGGGTCAGACGGAACTGACCGCCGAGGCCATAGATATCGGCATCGTCACCACTGGTGGTTTCCGAGTTCTGGTAGAAGGCGCCCATGCGGAAAGCCGGGGTGATGCGATAGCCGACGGCCAGGCGCCAGGCATCCGGGTTCACGTTGCCGTCTTCCTGCTTCTCGTAGGCCAGCGCGCCGGTCAGGTCGCCCATGCTCAGGTTCAGAGACGTGGAGTAGGCCTTGTTCGGGGCCCCGTCGGTGGTGGTCGCGTCGTCCGTCTCGTTCGAGTACTGGATGTTCCAGGTCAGGCCGCCGAAGCTCGGGGTCTGGTAGTGGATGCTGTTGTTGAAACGCTCGTCGAAGCGGCCGGTCTGTGCGCCCGAACGGGTCAGGTTGCGCATGTCGCCAACTTGGTCGCCAAAGAAGTTGGCCGGGCCGCGGGCGCGCTTGAACGGGGTGTCGAACTTGCCGATGCGCAGCATGCCCCACTCGGAGCCCTTGATGCCGACGAAGGTATCGCGAGTCGCGAAATTCGTACCGTTGGTGTCGAAATTGATCTGTTGTTCGATCTGGAACATCCCGACCAGCTGTTCGCGGAACTCGCGCTCGCCCTTGAAGCCCAGGCGGCTGGAATTGCTCGACACATTGAATTCGTTGTAGTCGGCGCCGTCGTCGAGGACATCGGCGGACAGGTGGGCGCGGCCGTACAGGGTCCAGTCGGCGGTGGCCAGGGCCGGGACGACGAGTCCGGCGGCGATGAGGCTGGTCAGCAGGTGCTTGCGATTCATGGGTTTCTCCCCTAATTGAAGCATGATGGTGCTGTGCGAATTGCCCGAGAGGCGGTGGCTCTCGACGGGGCGCAAGCATGGGGAGTCGGTGTGACGCCGGGGTTAAGCCGAGGTGAAGATCGCGTTAAAAGGCCACACTGTTGCGTGTGCGCAACGTTCCTTGGCGGAACCCGTCGGGCGCGTCCGGGGTCATCTCTCCGGGTGGGGGTGAGCCCCGGCATCTTTTCTACATCATTTCAGGGGGAAACAATGGGTCGATTGACGAAGACGCTGACCGCACTGGCGGTCTTGGGCCTGACCGGGATGGGGCAGGCGCAGGCCGCGCCGGCCGGGGTGGCACAGGGGATGGATGCCGATGGCCAGGTGCTGGTGTATGCCGATGGCATGGCCGCGCGTGACGCCTTCATGGCCTTGGGCGCGCTCAGCGTGAAGGGGCGCCTGATGCGCGCAAGTGAGCTGGGCCACGAAGGCTACCGCCCGGAGCTTGGCGAGGAGCCGATGCAGAAGGTCGGAGAGACCTGGCTGGGTCTGCTCGACGTGGTTCACGGGCAACTGGTGGAGGACGGCCGCATGCAGGCCCACGTACACCGCTCGGCGGAAGCCGAACCCTCGGTTTATGCCGATGCGGCGTACATGTATCACATGCATCACAGTGGGGGCCGCTTCGAGCACCTGGGGCTGTACGACGACATCACCCATCGGCCGACCGCAGTGATGTCCATGCTCGCAGGTCACCTGGTCAACGAGCGCTACGGCGATGGCGCGGTGCATGCCGCCAACGGCTCGGAGGCGGACGGCTTTGCCTATGGCCTGGATGCGCTGCACGGCCCGGCCTATGCATGGGTGCGGCAGGACAAGCCGGGTGGTGCGGACGACATGGGGCAGCTGGATCGACCGGTCCTGGAGGCCTGGCTCGGGCACTCGCGCGAGGACCTGGTGGAGGTCGCGCGCGACCTCGCGCGGTCGGCCGATGCGGCCTGGGACGCTGACGCCGGCATCTACGTATTCGATCAGGGCGCCGAATGGTCATTGGACCAGATCGGCGCCATGCTGCGCGGGCACAAGGCCCTGTACGAGATGCTCTATCTCTACGGCGACTCGGACGACCAGGCGCGGGCCGAGACCCTGGCCGATCGGGCGGCCGCCATTGCCGCGGCGGTGATCGACGGACATGGCCCCCTGCGCGACTGGGGCCTGCCCGCACGCCTCGAGTTTCGTGACGGCCAGGCCCATGCCGCCGCCGATTACGTCGACGTGGCCGCGCAGTGGCGGTTCGTGCACCAGCTGACCGGCGGATTCTCGCCGCTGCGCGAGCGCGAGGGCACGTCCCGGCTGCTCACCGAGCGCGCGCCGGAGCTGGAAGGCCGGATCGGTACCGCCATCGACCGCCTGCTGCAGGGGGCGCTCGATTATCAGCTGGCCAGTGGCACCGTGCCGGCCCGGCTGGACTACGCCGATGGCCGCGTGAGCGACCCGCGCGTGACCACCCGTGCGGTCTCCGCCTTCATGATGGCGGTGGCGAATGGCTACCGCGCCGGTTCCGCCTTTGACCGCCCGGGGGCCTGGGAGGATGACGACGACCTGGCCGAACGTAGCCGGGCCCTTTACGACGCCTTCCTCGACCACGGGGAACTGCTGACCGGCTCGCTGATCCTGCGCGACTGAGCATGATGCGCCAGCTCCGGGCGACCGAGCCATGGACGTGGCCGTGGGCGGCGCGGCATTGCGCCCCGGCCAGCGCCGTGTCGCTGCTGGGGCTGGCAGCCGTACCGACGCTGGCCGCCGACGCCGTGCCGGTGCTGGACCCGGTGGAGATCACGGTGACCGCACCCAGGCTGGCCACGCCGCTGGCGGACCTGCCGGCGGCGGTATCGCGCGTGGACGAGCGCCAGGCCACCGAGGGGCGCCAGGGCCTGCAGCTGGACGAGTCGCTGAACCGCGTGCCCGGACTGTTCGCCCAGAACCGCTACAACTTCGCGCAGGACGCGCGCATCTCCATCCGCGGCTTCGGCTCGCGGGCGCCGTTCGGGGTGCGCGGGCTACGCATCCTGCAGGATGGCATCCCCGAGACCACCCCCGACGGCCAGTCACAGGTGGACGCCATCGACCTGCTGAACCTGCGCGACATCGAGGTACTGCGCGGCCCCAGCGCGGCGCTGTACGGCAATGCCTCCGGTGGCGTGATCGCGGCGCGCACCCGTGACGGGCGCGACCCGCGTGGCTTTGGCGGCGGGGTGCTGCTGGGCAGCTACGGCTATCGCCGCGCCGAGGCCATCGCCGAGCAGGATCACGGCACCCACCGCTATTCCCTGACCGCCCACGACTTCGCCATCGACGGCTACCGCGACCAGTCCACCGCCGAGAAGCGCTACCTGCGCCTGCACACCGCCTCGGAACTGGAGGCGGGGACGCTGAACGTCCACTTGCGTTACCTCGATGCCCCGCGCACCGACGACCCCGGCGGACTCACGCGCGAGGAGATGCGCAAGAATCGCCGCGCGGCCGCCCCGCTGGCCACGGCGCTGGACAGCACCCAGGAGGCCGAGCAGCTGACTACGGGGCTGCAGTGGGAGCAGCCGCTCGGGCCCGGCGAACTGCGCCTCGGCGGGTTCTGGACCCAGCGCGACTACGCACAGCAACTGCCATTCCCCGGTGACTCGCGGGTAGCTTATGAGCGCGACTTCTACGGCCTCAACGCCCAGTACGAACAGGCGATCGGGCCGACCCGAGTGCTGACCGGGATCGACCTGGAAGAGCAGCGCGACGACCGCACCCGGCGCTGTACCGATATCCAGGGGCTGGCGAACTGTCCCGGCGGCACCCCCGCGATCGACGACCTCGCGCTGGATCAGCGCGAACGCGCCCGTTCGCGCGGGGTGTTCGTGCAGACCGATACCGCGCTGGGATCGGACTGGAACCTGGTGCTCGGTGCGCGCCACGACCGTATCCGCATGTCCATCGATGACCATTTCTCCGAACGGGTGGGCGAACCAGATCGCTCGGATGCGCGGACCTTCCGCGAGACCAGCGCGCTGGCGGGGCTGATCTGGCACTTCCAGCCGGACTACCGGGCCTACGTGAACGTGGCCACCAACTTCGAGACACCGACGTTCACCGAGTTCGCGAACCCCGAGGGCGGGGGTGGATTCAACACCGATCTCGGCCCCCAGCGGGCGCGCAGCATCGAGCTCGGCATCCGCCGCGAGACCAGCCGCCTGGCCTGGGAGGCCTCGGTCTATGCGACCCGGGTGCGCGACGAGATCGCCCCGTTCGAGGCGCCCAACGTGGACGGGCGCACCTTCTACACCAACGCCGGGCGCACTGCGCGCAACGGCTTCGAACTGGCGCTCGACTGGTCCGCAACCGAGCAGTGGACGTTGTCCACCGCGTTCAGCCTCAACGACTTCCGCTATCGGGATTTTGTGGATCAGCAGGGCGAACGGCGCGACGGCAACCGGCTGCCCGGCTTGCCGCGCGAGCAGTTGTTCGTGGAGGCCGACTGGCGCCAGGGGCCTTACTTTTTCACCGTCGATGCGCTGTACACCGGCGGGCGCTACGTGAACGACGCTAACGACGAACGGGTTCGCGCGCAGACCACGCTGAACCTGCGCGCGGGCCGCCACTGGCAGGACGGCAACGCCCATGTCGAGGCCTTCGTGGCCGCGAACAACCTGCTGGACGCGGACCACGTCGACAATATCCGCATCAACGACGGCAACCGCCGCTACTACGAGCCGGCCCCGGGCCTGACCCTGATGGCGGGGCTGCGCATGACCTTCGGGCGGTAAGTGAACCGCGTCCAGTAAAGCGTTCTTAGTCGCGGCCCCGAGGTTCCTCCGGCGGTTGCTTCGGCTCGATCTCGTCGAGCCGGCCTTGTTCGATCTTGCGCAGGGTCTCGGCGTCGGTAGGGTCATCGTCCTCCCAGTCGTGCCGCCGAAAGACCGGGAGCGGGTCACGCTGATACAGGAACCAGCCGCAGACGGCGCCCACGACCGCGCCGAACAGATGCGCTTCGTAGGAGACGCCGGGGGCACTGGGGAAGACACCCCAGAACATGCTGCCGTAGAGGAACAGGATGATGAGGGCCACCGCGATGGACAGCGCATCGCGGCGGCGGATCCCGATGACCACGGCAAAGAACATCAGCCCATGGGTCAGGCCCGAGGCGCCGATGTGGGAGCCCTCGCGCGCGAACAGCCAGACCCCCAGTCCGCCCATCAGCCAGATCAGCGGGAGGGCGGTGCGGGTGGCGCGGGGAAAGCCGTAGAGCGTGAGCATGCCGAGCACCCAAAGGGTTGGCACATTGGCGAGCAGATGGCCCCAGGACCCGTGGATCAGCGGCGAGGTGACAATACCCAGCGCCCCGATCGCGTCGCGCGGGATGATGCCCAGCCGCGACCAGTCCCCGCCCAGCAGGTGATGCAGGGTGTGGATTACGATCAGAATGGCGGCCCCCAGCATGGGCCAGAGCAGTGCGCGCCGAATCCGCTCCTGCTCGGCCCGGGGGTCGGCTGGTGGTGCCGGCCGGCGAAGATTCATCATGCGTCTAGCCTGCCATGCCTGGACAGGAGGTCCAATTTTTCCGAGAAGCCTGTCGGGTTGGGGTGATCCTCGCGAGCGTCTTAACTAGTGTCCGCCGGCTCCCGGGCTGGCGTCCTTGTCGTGCTGGGCCAGGCGATCATGGAGCTCGCCGCTCTCGCCGCGCGGGGTCTTGACTTCGACCTCCATGCCGTTGCGGCGGAACTTGCCGACGACCTTGTCGATGGCGGCCACCGCGGAGCTGTCCCACAGCGAGGCGCGCGTCAGGTCGATCTCGATCTTATGGATGCCCTCGCGGTAGTCGAAGCTGTCGATGAACTTGTCCACGGCGACGAAGAAGAGCTGGCCGCGCACGGTGTAGATCCGGGTCCGGCCGTCCTCGGAGAGCGCGCTGGTGACCTCGACCGCCTTGACCATCTTGCGCGCGAAGAAGATCGCGGAGAGCAGCACGCCGGCGAATACGCCCAGTGACAGGTCGTGGGTGATCACCGTGGTGCCGACGGTCACGATCAGCACGGTGGCGTCGGTGCGCGGCAGCTTGTGCAGGGTGGTCAGCGAGCCCCAGTCGAAGGTGGCGATGGAGACCATGATCATCACCGCCACGAGCGCGGCCATCGGGATCATCGAGACCAGGTCGCCCAGGAACACGATGAAGATCAGCAGGAAGATCCCCGCCGACAGCGTGGACAACCGCCCCAGCCCCCCGGATTTGATGTTGATCACCGACTGGCCAATCATCGCGCAGCCCGCCATGCCGCCGAAGCAGCCGGTGACAATGTTGGCGATCCCCTGGCCCTGGGCCTCGCGGTTCTTGCCGGAGGGCGTGTCGGTCAGGTCGTCGAGGATGGAGGCGGTCAGCAGCGACTCCAGCAGGCCAACGATCGCCAGCGCGAAGGCGGTCGGGAAGATGATCTGCAGGGTCTCCCAGTTCAGCGGGATGTCCGGGAACAGGAACACCGGCAGGCCGTCCGGCAGCTCGCCCATGTCGCCGACCTCCAGCGTCGGCAGCCCCATGAAGTAGACCAGCACGCTGAGCACTACGATCGCGACCAGCGGCGGCGGCAGCAGTTTCGGGTAGCCCGGGATCATCGGCAGGCCGTAGAGGATCAGCAGGCCGGCGGTGACCAGCGCCCACATGGTGGTGTCGCCGTCCACCAGATAGGGCACCTGCGAAAGGAAGATCAGGATCGCCAGTGCATTCACGAAGCCGACCAGCACCGTGCGCGGGATGAACATCATGTAGCGCGCGAGCTTGGCCCAGGCGAACAGGAGCTGGATGATCCCGGTCAGGATGGTGGCGGCCAGCAGGTACTGCAGCCCGTGTTCCGCCACCAATGTCACCATCAGCAGCGCCATGGCCCCGGTCGCGGCCGAGATCATGCCGGGGCGTCCGCCGGCGAAGGCGATCACGACCGCCATGGTGAACGAGGCATACAGGCCCACGCTGGGGTCCACCCCGGCGATGATGGAGAACGCGATGGCCTCGGGGATCAGCGCCAGCGCCACCACGACCCCGGCGATCAGGTCGGCGCGCACATTGAACAGCCAGATCTTGCGTTGGCGTTGCAGGAAGTCGGTCAGGGTCTGCTGCACGTGGGAATCCCCAATACGGATGCGCGCCGCCCTGTCGACCGAGAGCCGAACTGACGGTTGAGCGAACAGGTGCCGGGGGAACTCGCCCGTGTGACACCCCTGGCGGGCGCGGTTGCAAGCGGTCTGATGCCAGTACAGACTGAAACCGCCGAAAAGGGGGCGAAGTCTAGCACCTCGCACCACGACGCTGAACCGCGCGCCCCCTGTGGGGCCGCGCCGAGGCCCTTCCCACGACCAGCCCGACCACGATCAGCCCGAGGATCCCCATGCTGCAGCGCGTCATCATCGCCGTCGACTTCTCGCCTGCCTCCGCCGCGGCCCTGGCCGTCGCCCGGCAGCACTGCCCGGGGGCGAAGAAGCGCCTCCTCTACGTGATGAAGCCCTCGGACGTGGCCGGGCCCAGCGCCGCTGGCGCCTTCAGTGGCGCCGGCACCTCGCCGCTGAACGCGAAGGACATGCGGCACTCGGCGGAAGACCGGGTCCGCGCACAACTCGAGGACTGGGCCGAAGCGGACGACGAGGTGGCGGTCGCTATTGGCAGTGCGCCGGAGGAGATCTCCCGCCATGCGGAGGAATGGGGCGCGGACATGATCGTGATGGGCACGCGCGGGCGCAGCCAGATCGCCAGCATGCTCTCCGGGTCCGCGACCGAGTGGCTGGTGCGCAACGCGCGTCTGCCGGTGCTGGTGGTACACGACGTCCCGCTGTCGGACTCGATGAAGGAGAAACTGCCGCCGGAGCAGGCCGTCGACTGAGCCCGCCCGCAGTCCCGACACGCAGAAGGCCTGCGGTTCAGCCGGCCTTCTGCGTTGCGCGGCAGCCCGGCGGTTTCGTTCTCACGGTTCTGTAGGAGGCCAGCCCTCTGGCCGATGGGGCGTGTCCGGCGCCGATCGCTCAGGGGGCTGAGCTCCTACGGCTTCGAGGGCCTGCCGACATGGAGGGCCGCGCGTTGCGTCTGGAGGGGCGCGATCAGCCGCCGGTCATGGACATGAAGCGCATGATCTTTTCCGGTCGCTCGGAGAATTCGTGGCGTTCCGGCTTCAGGTTGATGGCCTGGATCACCAGTTCTTCCAGTTCCGCGTCGCTGCAGCCCTCGCGCAGGTAGGGGCGCAGATTCAGGCTGTGCTCGTTGCCCAGGCAGGTGTAGATGGTGCCGTCCACCGACAGGCGCACGCGGTTGCAGGTGTCGCAGAAGTGCTGCGAGATCGGGGTGATGAACCCGATGCGCACGTCGGTATCCGGGATCTGCATGTAGCGTGCCGGGCCGCCGCCGGGCATCACGCCGGGGACCAGGTTGTAGCGGGGTTCCAGCCGGGCGCGTATGTCCTGCAGATTCACGTAGTGCCCCTCTTTCGCCTCGCGGCCGGTGTCGCCCATCGGCATGGTCTCGATGAGGCGCAGGGTGAAGCCGTGCTCGATGCAGAAGTCGACCATGTCCTCGACCTCCGGCTCGTTGATCCCGCCCATCACTACCATGTTGATCTTGATCGGGTTCAGGCCGGCGGCCTTGGAGGCCATCAGCCCGTCCAGCACCTTCTCCAGCTTGCCGCCGGTGATTTCCTTGAAGACCTCGGGCTTGAGCGAGTCCAGGCTGACGTTGATGCGGGCGACCCCGGCATCCTTCAGCTCCCGGGCATGGCGCGCCATGCGCGTGGCATTGGTGGACAGCGAGATGTCTTCGATGCCGGGCAGGGCGTTCAGGCGCGCGGCCAGGTCCGGCAGGTTCTTGCGCACCAGCGGCTCGCCGCCGGTCAGGCGCACGCGGCGGGTGCCGAGGCGCCCGAAGGCCCCCATCACGCGTTCAATCTCGTCGAAGCTGAGCCAGTGCTCGGGTTCCTCGAAGTCGCGAAAGCCCTTGGGCATGCAGTAGAAACAGCGCAGGTCGCAGCGGTCGGTGACCGAGAGGCGGACGTATTCGATGCGCCGGCCAAAGGCGTCGACGAGGCCGTTCGGGGCCGCTGGGGAGGTGTATTCCATGGTGTTCCAGCTCATGGTCGGGGCGTGGCGATATGTTTGCTCGTACACATCGTAGAGCATTTTTTCAGTATTTTCCGGGGGCCGCCAGTCACCCCATGCCGGGTGCCACAATAAACAAAATCTTTCTCAGATAATTTTTTCTTATTAGCGAATAGAAAAGACTCGTTGGCGCAACGCGCATGCCCCGTCCACAATACGCGATGCATAACTGAATCGAGATCACGAGGTCGCCCCATGAGCGCGTTGCCCGAATTCGAGAACCACGGCAAGCAGGAGATCAAGTACTCCACCTGCTACATGTGTGCCTGCCGCTGTGGCATCAAGGTTACCGTGGAGGACAACAAGGTCCGCTACATCCAGGGGAACCGGCATCACCCGATCAACAAGGGCGTGCTCTGCGCCAAGGGCAATGCCGGCATCATGAAGCAGCAGTCCCCGGCGCGTCTGCAGCAGCCGATGCGCCGCAAGCCGGGCACCGAGCGCGGTGCCGGCGAGTTCGAGCCGATCTCCTGGGATGAGGCGATCGACACCCTGTCCGCGCGCCTGCAGAAGATCCGCGAGACCGACCCGCGCAAGCTGGCGTTCTTTACCGGGCGTGACCAGATGCAGGCCCTGACCGGCCTCTGGGCGACCCAGTTCGGCACCTATAACTGGGCGGCCCACGGCGGCTTCTGTTCGGTGAACATGGCCGCCGGCGGCCTGTACACCACCGGCTTCGCCTTCTGGGAGTTCGGCGACCCGGACTGGGACCGCACCAAGTACCACATGCTGTGGGGTGTGGCGGAAGACCACGCCTCCAACCCGATCAAGATCGGGCTGGAGAAGCTCAAGCGTAGCGGCGGCAAGTTCGTGGCCATCAACCCGGTGCGCACCGGCTACCAGGCGATCGCCGACGAGTGGGTGGGCATCAAGCCCGGCACCGACGGCCTGTTCGCGCTGTCCATGTTGCACGTGCTGCTGAAGAACGACCAGTTCGACTGGGACTTCCTGGTGCGCTACACCAATGCCACCCAGCTGGTGGTGCAGACCCCGGGGCAGAAGGGCGATGGCCTGATCCTGCGTGACGAGGCCGGCAACCCGCTGGTCTGGGAGTTGGAAAAGGAGGCCTTCGTCGACGGCACTCAGGTGGATATCAAGCCGGCACTGTTCGGCGAGTACACTGCGCCGGACGGTCGTCCGGTCAAGACCGTGATGACCCTGCTGGCCGAGCGCTACCTGAGCGACGAGTACTCCCCGGAGAACACCGCCGAGATCACTGGCGTACCGGCCGAGCAGACCGAGCGCCTGGCGCTCGAGATGGCGCACGTCGCGTTCAAGGAGACCATCGAGCTCGACATCGAGTGGACCGACTCCTGGGGCCGCAAGCACGACAAGGTGTTCGGGCGCCCGGTGTCCATGCACGCGATGCGCGGCATCTCCGCGCATTCCAACGGCTTTCAGACCTGCCGCGCGATCCACCTGCTGCAGATCATGCTGGGCTCGGTGGACTGCCCCGGCGGTCACCTGGCCAAGCCGCCGTACCCCAAGCATGTCCCGCCGGGCATCAAGCCGGCGAAGGAATGCGCGCCGAACACCCCGCTGAAGAGCCCGCCGCTCGGGTTCCCGACCGCGCCGGAGGACCTGGTCATCGATGACGACGGCAACCCGCTGCGTATCGACAAGGCCTTCTCCTGGGATGCGCCGGTCTCCAACCATGGCCTGATGCACATGGTGGTGACCAATGCGGTCAATGCCGACCCGTACCCGATCGACACGCTGATCTTCTTCATGGCGAACATGTCGTGGAACTCCACGATGAACACCGCCGAAGTCATGGACATGCTGCGGGCGAAGGACGAGAACGGCGAGTACAAGATCCCGTTCCTGGTGGTCTCGGACGCGTTCAACTCCGAGATGGTCAGCTTCGCCGATCTGGTGCTGCCGGATACCACCTATCTGGAGCGCTACGACACCATCTCCATGCTGGACCGTCCGATCTCCGAGCCGGCCGCGGCGGCGGACTCCATCCGCCACCCGATCCTGGAGGCGGACCGCGACGTGCGGCCGTGGCAGGAGGTGATGGTCGAGCTGGCCAGCCGTCTGAAGTTCCCGGCGTTCACCAAGGACGACGGCAGCCGCAAGTTCGCGGACTACAAGGACTTCATCGTCAACTTCGAGAAGGAGCCGGGCATCGGCTTCCTGTCCGGCTATCGCGGTAAGGATGGCCAGAGCCATCTGCGCGGCGAGCCGAACCCGAAGCAGTGGGAGGCCTACATCGAGAACCAGGGGTTCTTCATGTACCACCTGGCGCCGAACGAGCAATTCTATCGCTATGCCAACAAGGACTACCTGGAACTGGCCAAGCACGCCGGCTGGGTGGGCAAGACCGATCCGATCACGATCGAGCTCTACTCCGAGACCCAGCAGCGTTTCAAACTGGCCGGCCAGGGGCTGTACGACGGCCCGCAGCCGACCAGGCAGGAGCACAAGGATCGCCTGACCCAGTACTTCGATCCGCTGCCGATCTGGCACAAGCCGCTGGAGCAGACCCGCATCGACGAAGACGAATATCCGTTCTACGCGGTCAACCAGCGCCCGATGTTCATGTACCACTCCTGGGACTCGCAGAACGCCTGGCTGCGCCAGATCTGCGCCCAGAACTACCTGTACATGAACCGGGGCAAGGCCGAATCCATGGGCATCGAGGACCTGTCCTGGGTGTGGGTGGAATCCCACAACGGCAAGATCCGCGTACAGGTCAAGCTGATCGAGGGCTGCGAGCCGAATACCGTCTGGACCTGGAACGCCATCGGCAAGCAGAAGGGTGCCTGGGGCCTGAAGCCGGAGGCGAACGAGTCGCAGAAAGGCTTCCTGATGAATCACCTCATCAGCGAGCTGCTGCCGAAGAAGGGTGACCCGATCGACAACATCACCAACTCCGACCCGGTGACCGGGCAGGCGGCCTGGTACGACCTGAAGGTCAAGATTACTCCGGCCGCTGCGGACGAAGAGGGTTCCTGGCCGCAGTTCGACGAGGTCAAGGCCACCCCGGGTATGTCGGCGTCGCCGGACATCGGGCGCTACGCCGCGCACCAGCCGGTGCACCTGAACCGCGACATCCGTGACGTGCTGACCCGCGGCTCGCTGGACGACGACAAGAACTGATCCGGCCCGCCCCGTGTCGGCCGAAGGCCGGCAAGGGGGCGCCCGTACGAACGCTTTGAGGGAGTACCAACCATGCGACTTGGACTCGTAATCGACATGGACACCTGCGTGGGCTGTCATGCCTGCGCGGTGGCCTGCAAGCAGTGGAATACCAGCGGTACCACCGGTCCGTTGAGCGACTACCGTCCCTATGGCGAAGACCCGAGCGGCGTGTGGTTCAACCGCATCCGCCACTACGAGGTCGGCGACTATCCGGATAACAAGACCGTCAACATCCCGATGTCCTGCATGCACTGCGAGCATGCCGACTGCGTGAATGTCTGCCCCACCGGCGCCTCTTACAAGCGTCCGGAAGACGGCATCGTGCTGGTCGACCAGGACAAGTGCATGGGTTGCAACTACTGCGCCTGGGCCTGCCCCTACGGTGCCCGCGAGCTGGATCGCGAGGACGGCGTGATGAAGAAATGCACCCTGTGCGTGGACCGAATCTACGACGAGACGCTGCCGCCGGAGGAGCGTCAGCCGGCCTGCGTGATCACCTGTCCGGCCCATGCGCGCTTTTTCGGTGACTTCGACGATACCCGCTCTGAAGTCAGCCGCCTGGTACGCGAACGCGGCGGGGTGAAGCAGATGCCCGAGCTGGGCTACAAGCCGGTTAACACCTACCTGCCGCCGCGGGTCACCCGCCCCATCCCCACTGACGATGTGCGTGCCAACACGCTGATCAGCTCGGTGAAGGACTGGGTCAACAAGATGGTGGCGCGCTAAGCGCGCCCGATCGGGGAGAGAGAACCATGCATCCGGCGTTTTCCGTCATTCTGTTTACTGTCATCTCGGGTGCAGGCTATGGCCTGTTCATCCTGCTGGCGACCTTCCATCTCGCGGGCATCGGCCCGGCCATGAGCCATGGCGAGCTGATCGCTCATGGCGTCGCGGCCCTTGGCCTGATCACTGTCGGGCTGATGCTGTCCACGGGGCACCTGGCCAACAAGAAGAACGCCTGGCGTTCGTTCATGCGTTTCAAGACGTCCTGGCTTTCGCGTGAGGCCGTGTTCGCCGTCCTGTTTTATCCGTTTGCCGCCGTCTACGGCCTGGGCGTGCTGTTGCAGGGCAGCGAGATCGGCCCGTTGGCCGCGGTCGCGGGGGCCATCGCAGCCGTCCTCGCCGTGATCACCCTGTTCTCGACCGGTATGATCTACGGCTGCCTGAAGACGATCCGTCAGTGGAATACGGCGCTCACGCCGGCCAACTACATCCTGCTGGGTATTGCGACTGGCTCGGTCGCCTTTGCCGCGATTGCCAGCCTGTTCGATAACGCGACTGCGCTGCACGCAGGGGCGGCGATCGTGCTGCTGCTGATTGCGGGGGTGCTGAAGGGAATCTACTACTTCTGGATCTCGCGCGTGACCGGTCCGACCATCAACACTGCGACGACTTTCAACCGTGCGACCGTGCGCCTGCTCGATACCGGCCATACCGCCGGTACCTTCCTGACCGACGAGTTCGGTTACGACCCGAGCAAGAACACTACCGATACCCTGAAGATGGGGGTATTCCTGCTTGCATTCGGAACACCGATCCTGGTGTTTGCGGCCATCCTCTCCGGGGTTCCGGCCATTGTGGCCTGGCTGGGGCTGGTGGCCGCGCTGGCGGGGGTCGTGATGGAGCGCTGGCTGTTCTTCGCTGAAGCGAAGCACGTCGTACGCCTGTACCACGGGGCCCAGCACACCTGAGCCCCGCGGGAGTTTCCCGTTACGGTACAAAAAAACGCCCGCATTGCGCGGGCGTTTTTTTTATTGCTCGTTTTCGCGTTGTTCGCGCATCCCGTGGACAATGAAATATCCCACGTATGCAAAGAAGGCCACGATCCCCAGCAGGGTCACGATGGTCAGGATGCCGATCGGGCTCTGGAACATGATCTCGGTAAGCATGACAAGCTCCTCCTTGTCTGGGTGTCATGCTTCAAGCGTAGTCCATGATTCTTCAAGCATCTTGATCTGTATCAAATCCGCAGCGCAGCTGCCACTTTTGCTGCTCTTCGTGCGCAGGTTCAAGGTGAGCTCACTCACCTGACCCCGTCTGTCCCCCGGAGTGAACTCGTCGGACGAACGCCTGCGTGCCACCAGACGCGTTCCGGCGCCGGGCTCTGCCCCCCCCCGTTCACCGATTAACGACTGGATTTCTAAGGTTGTATCCGGCTTTCCAATGATCCGGGAGTATCTTCTTGCTGTAGCTTTTGTTGTCCCGCCCCGTAGGCCTTCCTTCCCAACTAATTGGTAGGGCCTACCCTATCGAAAAGACTGGCCCTTTAGGTTATGGAGGATGGTAGTGTCAAACGCCACCGGTGATTCTCAAAGAGTATGCCTGCATGAACGAACCCAGACCTGTAAGCGCCCGCGCGCGCACGCGCACTCCCGTCCGAGGACTGGCTTTCCTGGCGGCCACCACGATGGCATTGGTTACGGGGCCGCTGTCGGCGAATGACGCGGGGTTCCCGAATGTCGAGACGCCATTGATCGAACTGGACGAGGGCTTTGCCCGAATGGGACGTCCGGTTGACAAGGACACCCTGGAGTCCGTGGTCGCCGGGATGGAACAACCCGATGTGCTGGAGACCCTGGGCACGCCAGACGAATTCAGGCGCCATCGGGGCCAGGCCCATTGGTTCTACAACTTCGATGTGCCCTTCGCGATGGGGAGCGATGTCCTGGTATGCCAGTACCGAATCAGTTTCGATGGTTGGGACCGAGTGGAAACGGCCGAATGGCGGCGCTTCTTGTGCGAGCGTCTCTATGACGGGCTTTCCACCACCCCGGAGATGCCCGAGTTGCAAATCCTCACTCTTTCCGCAGATGTCGTGTTCGGCTTCGCCGAAGATAGCCTGACGTCGGAAGGGCGTGCGCGAATCGCCGAGGTTGCTGCGGAAATTCAGGCTGAATACGACAATCCTCGAATTACGTTAGTGGGGCACGCAGACCGCATCGGCGACCCTCAATATAATCTGGACCTGTCGCAGCGGCGGGCTGAAAGCGTCCGGGCGACATTGATCGAGAACGGTGTCAACCCGGACATCATGGTGGCGGAAGGGCGCGGGCAGAGTCAGCCGCTGGTCTTTTGCCGAGGTCCTGAACGCGCGGCTGAAACTCGTGCCTGCCTCGAGCCGAATCGGCGGGTGGAGATCGAGATTATCGACCGGGGCAACCGGAATTAAGAGGGGTCAAGAACGATGGCGGTGAACATGCAGGCACAACTGGTGGACAAGAGCTCTGGCGCGACCCGCGAGGTGGCGCTGGATCAACTGTCCGTAGGCGAAAACCAGGTCGTCCAGCTGCCGATTGGCCCGGAGACCGTTGCCGCGTTCGATCAACAGGGGATGGATCTTGTGGTCACCCTGCGATCGGGCGAGACATTCGTTGTTGAGGGCTTCTTTACCGCCAGCGACGAGCTTCGCAACGAACTGGTGCTGGAGGATTCCAGCGGCGTCCTGTGGTGGGGACAGTACGAACAGCCCTGGGAGTCGTTCGCCCTCGCAGAGATCTCCGAGGTGGGGCAACTGGTGGACGAAGGCGGCTCGGGCGTCAGCGCCCTCGGGCTTATCGCCGGTGCCGTCGCCGTGGGTGGACTGGCAGCGGCGGCCGGAGGGTCTTCGTCCAGTTCTTCGGCCCCTGCAGACGATTCGGGTGATGCGCCGGCCGCGCCCGTGATCGATGAGGCGAATGCCGGTGGGCTTTCGGGTACGGCCGATCCGGACACTACCATCACCCTGAAGGACGACGAGGGCGAAGAGGTCGCGACTGCCGAGACCGATGGCGACGGCAACTGGTCGATCCCGGCCGAAGATTTTCCGGACGGTGACCCGGACGGCTTCGAGGGCGAGGTGACGGCGACGGATGACGAGGGTAATGAGTCCGACGCCACCCCCGTAGGCCCGATCGATGGTCAGATCCCGGATGCGCCGGTGGTTGAGGAAGAGAACGCTGCCGGTATCTCCGGCACAGCCGAAGCGGGCACGACGATCACGCTGACCGACGGTGATGGTGAGGTGGTTGCGACGACCGAGACCGATGCCGAGGGCAACTGGTCGGTTCCGGCCGAGGATTTCCCGGGTGGTGACCCGGACGGCTTCGAAGGTGAAGTGACGGCGACGGATGACGCGGGCAATGAGTCCGCCCCGGCTGCGGTGGGTCCGATCGACGGTCAGATCCCGGATGCGCCGGTGGTTGAGGAAGAGAATGCCGCGGGTGTCTCCGGCACGGCCGAAGCGGGCACGACGATCACGCTGAAGGACGACGAGGGCGAAGAGGTCGCGACGACCGAGACCGATGCCGAGGGTAACTGGTCGGTTCCGGCCGAGGATTTCCCGGGTGGTGACCCGGACGGCTTCGAGGGCGAGGTGACGGCGACGGATGACGAGGGTAATGAGTCCGACGCCACCCCCGTAGGCCCGATCGATGGTCAGATCCCGGATGCGCCGGTGGTTGAGGAAGAGAATGCCGCGGGTGTCTCCGGCACGGCCGAAGCGGGTACGACGATCACGCTGAAGGACGACGAGGGCGAAGAGGTCGCGACGACCGAGACCGATGCCGAGGGCAACTGGTCGGTTCCGGCCGAGGATTTCCCGGGTGGTGACCCGGACGGCTTCGAAGGTGAAGTAACGGCGACGGACGACGCGGGCAATGAGTCCGCCCCGGCTTCGGTGGGTCCGATCGACGGTCAGATTCCGGATGCGCCGGTGGTTGAGGAAGAGAATGCCGCGGGTGTCTCCGGCACGGCCGAAGCGGGTACGACGATCACCCTGAAGGACGACGAGGGCGAAGAGGTCGCGACTGCCGAGACCGATGCCGAGGGCAACTGGTCGATCCCGGCTGCGGACTTCCCCGATCAGAATCCGGCTGGTTTCAGCGGCCAGGTCACGGCCACGGACGATGCGGGCAACGAATCCGAGCCGGCAGGCGTTGAATTTTCCGACCAACCTGACGAGCCGCTGGTCACTCAGCAGGACAACATCGCCATCGCCGGCGAGGCGGGCGCAGATGCCTCGGAAGTCGAACTGCTGGATGACGATGATCAGGTGTTGCTGAGCACTGAGGTCGAAGACGGTGCCTGGTCATTCAGTGCCGATGACCTGGATGCGGAAGGTACGGAAATCCTGGGATATGAGGGTTCGGTTCGGGCGCTGTCCGAAGATGGCTTCACCTCTGAGCCTGTTGATGTCGCTGTAAACTCGATCTTTGCTGAGAACTTCGGGGGGGTCTCCGAACTCAGCATCTCCGGTATTGAGGATCAGTTCGATGTTGAACCGCTGGACGACCTGGTCCTGCAGGGGGGGCTGTTGGGGATCGGCGTCCAGGATACCGACTCGTTGATGTTCGAGGTTGATGACGGCGAAGTCGGGGCTCTTCGGTTCGATGCGTCTTCGGGCTCGGTCCTGACCCTTCTGGATCAGGGCTTCGAGATCGAACTGTTCTATCGTGAGGACTCGGATGCCGAGTTCGAAAGTCTCGGTACCCTGGAGCAGGATCCCGGCCTGCTGGGACTCGATCTGCTCGGATTGGCGGGAACGGACGAGGACGTGAGTGAAGCTGGACTGCAGCCCGGAGAATACGAACTGGAACTGCGCCGCAGCGGGGGCGTGGAGCTGCTCAGCGGCGATGTAGCCCTGGAGAACGTCGAGCTGTTGACCGCTGACCCGGACTCGCTGGATCCGTCTGCCGGTACCGTCGAAGATGTTCAGGCGTTTGAAGGGAATCTGGCCGATTCGATTGCCGTAAGCGGCGACCCCGATTTCGAGGACGTGCTGGTGGGGGTCCGCCACGGGAGTGACGGGGATTTCATCGAGTTCGACAATGATGGCTCCATCGAGCTGGATGGCGACTTCGGTACCCTGACCGTAGATGATGACGGCAGTCTCCGGTACGAGGCAGATCCGGATGCTGGCAACATTGGCGAGACCGACCGTTTCGAGTACAAGGTCGAGGATCCCGTCAGTGGTGACATCGACCATGGTCAGATCGACATGGAAGTCGGATTTTTCGTCACATAGGTTGTCGCACCCTCCGGTTTCTGGCGACACGAACCGGTTGGAGGCTGAAAGGGGGATGGATTGAAACGGACCGCGCTTGCTGCGGCACTGCTTCTGGTGCCGGCGTCGATGCTGATGGCACAGATAGCCGGGGCATCGGGCCCCGGTGCAGTGGCGGCTCCGGGTACGGCAGCCTCCAGCGCGGGAGAAAATCGCGCGGGTGCAATGCGGCAGTTACCCGACCTCGCTGATCTGGCGCGCGAGGCCGTCATCGGCCATCCCGATGTACGGCGTGCGCGGCTCGAGGTCGAACGCGAACGCGAGGGCATTACGGAGGCGCGTTCGTTGCGTCTGCCTCAGGTAACGGCCAGTACCCGGTCCGAATTCCAGAGCCGGCTCGGTCGCAATGTCGATGTGGCCAGCGTGAATGCCTCGCAGCGGCTGTATGACTTCGGCGAAGTCAGCAGCGAGATCGAGCGGGCCCGTGCGTCGGTATCGCGTGTCGAGGCCGATTTGCACGCGACGCGGGAGGACGTTGGTGGGGATGCCCTGCAGGCGGCCATCCGGATGCAGCGGCACCAGGCCATGGAGGCGATCGCCGAAGAACAAATCGAATCCATGGAGCGCATTGGTGCCCTTGCCCAACGGCGTTCGGAGCTTGGGGCGGCGGCCCGCGCGGATACGCGAGCGGTAGAGTCGCGCACGCAGCAGGCACGGCTGGTGCTGGCCGATGTGCGGGCGGACCGCGAGAGTGCGCGGCGTCAGCTCACTGAATTCCTTGACGTCGCTCCGGGGGCACGGGCTGGCGAGGCCTTTCCGGACGACTGGGCCGCCACTTGCCGGGCGATCGATCACGATATGCTGGACAGTGCCCCGGGTGTGCGGTCGGCGGCTGCGCGGCAGTCGGAGGCACGGGCGGTACGCGCCCGCGAACGTGCATCCCGCTGGCCGACGGTCTCCGTGGATTTTCAAAGCGATTACTTTTTCGACAGCGACCTCCCCAACCAGACCGAATCCACCGTCTTGTTGAATGTTCAGGCCGATCTGTTTCGTGGTGGGCGCAACCGGGCCCGCGAACGGGCCGCCGAGCTTGATACCGGCTCCGCCGCTGCGCGTCGGGAGGCCATCCGGGCCGCGGCGGCACGTGCCGTGGGTGAGGCCGCGACACGGCTGGATGACCTGGATGACCGGATTGACGGGCTCGAACAGCGGGTGGCGTCACTCGATGATCTACGCGGGCTGTATGAGACGCAGTATGTCGGTGCGGGGACACGGACATTGCTGGATGTACTGACCGCCGAGCAGGAGTATTTCCAGGCACGCTTTGATCTGGCGGACGCACGCCATGACTGGCGCATGCACACGGTTCGCTGCCTCGAGCAGGGCGGGCAACTGAGCGCGCTGCTGGAACTGGAGGAACACGAATGAGCGCGGGGACGCCCGGCGCCGGGGCGTCCACCACAGCGCAGGGGCTGGAAGACTGGCTGGAGGCCCTGTTACGTGTCGCGCGTTACTACGAGTGCCCGTTTTCCGAGGAACATGCCAGGTCGCTGGTCGCCTGGGTGGGCGATGCCGAGCCCGATGCCGATCAGTTGACCGCGCTTGCGCGGAAGCTTGGCCTGGAACTGGCGGAATCGCCGGGCCGGCGCGTGCTGGACCGGCTTGATGCCTGGCAGTTGCCGTTGCTGGTGGAGCTGGAAGGCGGTCATGTCGGGGTCGTCGATGGCGTAACCCATGACGGTGATGCGTGGCAGGTGGCCTGGTCCGGTGAGGGCGATGTACGCAGCGCCCTGGTGACGGCCGATCTTCAGGCGAGGGTGCAGCGCGTCTTCGTGGTACGGCCGCTGCGCAATCAGGCGGACCCGCGCATTGATGAATACATCCAGCCTTATCGTCAGCACTGGTTTCGTGGCATCGTCTTTCAAGATCTGCGGCCGTACGGTTCCGTTTTCCTGGCTTCGCTGCTGGCGAACGTGCTGGCTCTGGCCGGTCTCGTCTTCGCGATGCAGGTGTATGACCGGGTCATCCCTGCGGAGTCGTTCCCGACCCTCTATGTATTGTTCACCGGGGTCGTGCTGGCGCTTCTGTTCGAGTTCGTCATGCGCGTCGCGCGGCTGCGCATCATTGATGTGCTGGGGAAGGATGCCGACATACGTATCTCCGATCGCGTGTTCGGGCACGCTGTCCGCATCCGCAACTCGGAGCGCCCGCGCTCGACCGGAAGTTTCATCGCGCAGTTGCGGGAGCTGGAGCGTGTGCGTGATTTCATGACCTCGACGACGGTGTCCGTGTTGGCGGACATGCCGTTCTTCATTCTGTTTCTGGTCGTGTTCTGGTACATCGCCGGTAGCCTGGTCCTGGTGCCGGCCCTGGCGCTGGTGGTGCTCGTCCTGCCCGGGCTGCTGTTGCAGGGGCGTCTGCGCCGTCTGGCGAACGAGGCCATGCGCGAGGCTTCGCGGCGCAATGGCATGCTGGTCGAGTCGATCCAGGGGGGCGATGATCTGAAACTGCTGCAGGCGGAGCCCCGTTTCCAGAACCAGTGGAACCACTACAACGCTGTCACCACCGAAGTGAATCTGCGTCAGCGCCTGCTGACCAATTCCCTGACCACCTGGGGACAGACGGTGCAGACCGGCTCCTTCGCCGTCGTGATCCTGTTCGGGGCGCCGATGGTCATGACCGGCGATCTGACGACCGGGGCGCTGGTAGCGGCCTCGATCCTGGCCTCGCGCATGCTGGTGCCCATGGCGCAGATCAACCAGGTGCTCAACCGCTGGCAGCAGGCGCGGGTTGCACTGCAGGGGCTCGATGGCGTCATGCAGCGGCCGCTGGATTACCCCGATGGCGAGCGCCGGGTCCATCGGGCCCAGCTGAGCGGCCATTACCAGATCGAGCGGGCGAAGCTCATCTATTCGCGCGACGATCCGCGCCCGGCGCTCACCATCGGCCGCATGGAAATCAAGCCGGGTGAGCGCATCGCCGTTATCGGCCGCAGTGGCGCAGGCAAATCCACCCTGCTGCAGGGGCTTGCCGGCCTGCTGGACGCTGCCGAGGGGGAAGTGCTCCTGGATGGCATTCATCTGGGGCATCTGGATCCGGCCGATGTGCGTCGGGACGTCGGCCTGGTCGCTCAGAGTGGCCGGCTTTTTCATGGATCCTTGCGCGAGAACCTGACACTGGGCGCACCCGGGGCCAGCGATGACGAGATCCTGCGCGTGCTGAAGCGGATCGGGGCCCTTGATCTCCTGAAGCGGGTCCCGGATGGCCTGGACTACATGGTGAATGAAGGTGGAACGGGGCTGTCCGGCGGGCAGCGCCAGGCGGTATTGCTGGCACGTGTCCTCCTGCGCCACCCGACCGTTCTGCTGCTGGATGAGCCCACCACCGGAATGGACGATCGTGCGGAGGCCGCCGTGATCGCCGATCTCGCGCGCCTGCCCGCGGGCAACACCCTGATCGTCGCCAGCCATCGGCGCAACGTCCTCAAGCTGGTGGATCGCGTCATTGTCATTGATGCGGGACGAGTCGTCATGGATGACACCCGGGACCGTGTTCTTGCGAAGCTGGCGCAGCTGAACGAAGGCGATGCCCGCGGCGGGGCCCAGGGATGAACACGGACGGGCAGGTGGACCGTTTCCGGGAGGCGCTGCGCCGCTGGTGGGTCGGCCCTGCTACCCAGCCTGGTCCCGAGCGCGGTCCGTTTGGCCATTTCCCTGGTGAAGCCGGGCGCGCGCCGGCGGCCGGGCGCCTGGTGCTGTTGGTGACCTTGCTCCTGGCGGCGTTCGTGATCTGGGCCTTTTTCGCCGAGGTCAGTCAGGTCTCCACCGGACAAGGGACGGTGGTACCGCGTTCGGGGTCGCAGGTGATCCAGTCGATGGAAGGCGGCATCCTGCGCGAACTGTATGTGCGGCGCGGGGATTCGGTTACGGCGGGACAGCGCCTGGCGGTTCTCGACCCCGTCCAGACAAGGGCGGAAAAAGAAGAGGTGGAGGCGCGCTACCTGGGGGCGCTCGCCCGTAAAAGCCGGCTGGAGGCCGAGGTCGCGGGTGCCGAAGCGATCACCTTTCCGTCCGAGCTGGACGCGACCCCGCAGGTGACGGCGCCCGAGCGCGCGTTGTTTCGCAGCCGCCGGGAGGCATTCGAACGTAGCCGGAAGAACATACAGGCCGCGTTCGACCTGGTCGAGCAGGAGCGCGCGATTACGGCGGAACTGGTGGAGGCCGGCGCCGCCTCGCGCGTGGAGCTGCTGCGTCAGCGCCGCACCATGGCCGAGTTGCAGCAGGAGCAGGATGAGCTGGAAGACGGCTTCCTGGTCCGGGCTCGCGAGGAGCTTGCCGAAACCCGTACTGAAGTAGCGGCTCTGCGGTCTGCCCTGAGGGGGCATCAGGATGCCCTGGAGCGTTTGGTCCTGCGCTCTCCGGTTCAGGGGCGGGTGCAAAGTATCGAATTGCAGACGCTCGGAGGGGTGGTCTCACCCAACGGCAAGATCATGGAGATTGTGCCCCAGGACGAGGAGCTTGTGGTGGAGGCGCGGATCTCGCCTCGAGACATTGCGCATGTGCACCCGGGACAGCCGGCGCAGGTGGAGATCACTGCTTATGATGCCTCCCGCTACGGCAAGCTCCAGGGCATCGTGACCGATATCTCGCCGGACACGGTTCGGGACGAGGTCAACCCGGAAGAGGTCTACTATCTCGTGACCCTGGAGCTCGAAGGGGCGTCGCTCGAGACGGCGACCGGCCGGGTGGTCGAGATTGCAACGGGCATGATCGCCCGCGTCGATATCAAAACGGGGGAGCGCACGATTCTGGAATACCTCCTGACGCCGCTGAATCGTGCCAGCGATGCGTTGACCGAGCGCTGATGTCCCGGTCCCGCCTTTTGGTCCAGTCATAAAGTAGAGGTGACGCGGGTGTGGTCGCTGGCTAAGGTGAATTCACCTTCCCGGTTATAGCCGGGGCGGTATTCAAGAAAGCAACTAAAGGTAGAGGAAAAAAACATGGATCTTCTTGGTGGACTGCTTGGAACTGTCTTTGGCCTGCTCGACCCGGTCCTGGGTCTGGTGAACAACCTGCTGGGCGGCGGCCTGCTCGGCGGCCTGCTGTAAGGCTCGAGGCAAGCCGAAGTGCAAGGCGACATGCCGCTGGCATGTCGCCTTTTTTGTGTCCGGCATTTATGACGCAGTGGGCCTGGGGCGCGGTTGCATGGACGAGCAAGGTCCCTGAAAACCGGGCTGGAAGCGCGAACGAGTGCATGGGCCCGGCTAAATAAACCAGTGTTTCACCGGGCGCTTGTCGGATCTCGGGTCTATGGGCCGCGTATCAGGAAGCTCCCGCCTTGGGAGACGCTGATTGAATCGCACGTCCGCGTGGGTGCCCCCAGTTTTTGGAGACAAGCGTTCCGAGACAAGGCGCCTCAAACAGCGATTAGTGGTTCTGCCCGCCCGTTTCTGATGGATTCGGGGCGCAACGCAGGATCGGGCCGTATATATTCAGAATCGGGGGGGGCACCAACCCCACAAGTCATTGAAAGAAGGGGCTCGGCCGCCCGTTGTTGATCAAAACGGGCGCGGGAACGGCGTTGCGGTTCACCTGTAGCAGAATGATTGCACGGCCGTCACCGCGCATTAAACGCACGCGCAAGCGACTTGGGCGAGGACGCGCGATTCAATCAGCGCCTCCTTGGTTCGATTGCGTATCGGGTCCGGCAGTGCAATTGGATCGAAAAAAAGAGGAAGGAGACGATGTCTCCTTCCTCTGAAGGTTGCTCTCGATGGAGGGCAACCACTGCCTGCAAGACAGGGGGGTGCTTGCGGGCAGCTTTATGTCTCTCTCGTCAATACTACGAAGAGAGTAGAGCGTCGCGTTCCTTAGAGAACGCCGCCCAGAACGCCGGCCAGGCCGATCAGCAGGCTGTTCACGGCATCGGCCAGGGCGGCCAGGGCCGGCATGGCGGCGTCGATGGTGATGCTGCCGAGGGCGCCCAGGTTGGCGGTGACGTCGGCGCCGCCGACGACAGTTTCCATTTCAACGCTGTTCATTTCACGGATCATGGTGTTCTCCTTTGATGGTTCTTCACGTGTTGGGTCGACTAGTGCCGACGTGTGCTAGTGAATAACGAGCTCAAGGTCAGCGTCAACGTCAAAGGGGTAGAGAATTCCTACAGGGTATAAAGTATTGCCTCAGGCCCCCCGAAAGCCCTAGTAGGGATACCTGCTTCGGTTGTAGGCTGTCTTTTTGCATAATCACTTCTCATACTTCAGGAGGCCTCGCCTTGTTTCAGCAACGGTTGAGTAAAGCCACCCGCAGGGCCCTGGTCGGCTTGGGCATCAGTCTCATGGCGGTCGGGGTTCACTCCGCAGCGGCCGAGACCCTGACACTCGAACACGCGATTCAAACGGCCCTGGAAAATAATCCTGAAGTCCATCGCAGCCGCGCCGAACGCGATGTCGCGCAGGCCGGAGTGGATCGCGCTGATGCCGCTTTCCGGCCGCGCGTGAGCGTCGGGGCTGGCGTGGATCACCTGACGCTCAACAGCGCATCGCCGGCGGCGGGGCGGGCGGAGCTGGATTTCAGCGAGATCTTCCCGGATACCGATCCGGTAACGGTCGATGAGCCCGTTCGCGACCTGTCCGGGTTTACCCGTTACAGCGCTCACGTTACTGCCGAATACATCCTGTGGGACTTTGGTCAGCGCAGGAGTCAGCGGGATGCCGCCATAGGGGATCGTGCCGCGGCTCAGGCCCGGACCAATGTCGCCGAAGCGGATACCGTGCTGGAAGTTGCAGAAGGGTATTTTGACCTGTTGCACGCCCAGGCTTTGCTCGCGGTGCAGGAGGAAGCGCTGGCGCGGCAGGAAGAATCGGCGGAACTGGCGCGGAGGCTGCATCGGGCCGGTCGCGTGACGGGAGGTGACGTGGCGCGGGCCGATGCGGATGTGGCGCGAGCCGAAGTGGATGTCACCGAAACCCGCAACACAGTCGAGCGTCATCGGTTGCGTCTGCTGCGGGCGATGGGAGTGCATCCCCACAATGCGCAATTCGAGGTGGATACCCGCAGCCGCATTCGCGCCCCGGGTGACTGGAGGCAGGCGCTTGAGGACAAGGACTGGGCTGAGGAGCATCCCAGTGTGGTCGCGCAGATCGAGGCCGTGGAGGCACGGCGTGCGGAGCTCGAACGCCATCGGCGGAGTTTCCGGCCGACCCTGCAGGCCGGCGCGAACTACCGGGTAGACCGGTTTGCCGAAGGCGGTACTGCGCCCAATTACACGGTCGGTGTCGAGCTGCGCTGGGATATCTTCGATGGCGGCGACCGCGGGTCGCGGGTCGCTGAAGCGCGCGCCCAGCAAATGTCGGCAGCTGCGGCGCGCGAGCACCGCTATAACGAAGTGGTTACGCAGGCCCGGGAGGCGGAAAACGACCTGGCAGAAGCGGAAGAGCGGATCCAGTTGGCACAACGTGCGCTGGCCGCCTCGGAGGAGGACCTGCGCAATGCCCGGGGCGGCTACCGCGAGGGTGTACGCAGTTTCTCCGACCTCTCGCAGGCACAGGTGGATGTGGCGGAGGCTCAGGCCCGGCTGGAAGGGGCTCGCTTCGATCGTCAGAAGGCCCTGGCGCGCCTGTACTGGGCGCTGGGGTCGATTCCCACCGACACGTTGCGCTAGGGGCTTTTAGTGATGCGCCGTATCTTGCAGGGTCTTGGTAGCCAGCCGGGTGTGCGTGTGCGGCTCGGGTTGGCGGCCGCCGTCGTGGTCGTGTTGCTCGTGCTCCTCATGCTCCTCCCGAGCGGGGAGCGGCTGCCGGAGGGTGCGGTCGCGGTGCCGATCGAAGAACGCGTCGTGCGGGCCGAAGTGCGGGCCGACGGGGAGTTACGCGCCAGCGGCCAGCGGGCCTTGTTTGCCCAGGTTCCGGGCGTGGTGGTGACGGTCGCCGAAGGGCGCGGTGCGGTCGATGAAGGCGACGTGCTGGTCGAGCTGGATGACCGCCAGATCCGGCACGAGCACCGCGAGGCAGAGGTTGCGATCTGGAGCGCCAAGGCCGAGCAGGCCACGGCGAACAGCCGTTACGAGCAGGCGCACAACCGCAAGGAGCGGGTGCGCCGGCTGGCGGACCAGGATCTGATCCCGCGCGAAGAATTCGAACAGGCCCGTGCTGAATACCTGGATGCCCGGGCGGCGCAGGAGCGGGCCGAGGCCGAAGTCGAACGCGCTCAAGTGCATTTGCAGCGAGCGAGCGAGGACCTCGAAAACACCCGCGTGAAGAGCCCGTTCAAGGGCGTGCTGTTGTCCGTGCATGCAGAGCCGGGCCAGCCCGTCTCGTCCACGACCACGACGCCGCTGGCTGAGATTGCGCCCTCCCTCGACGAGATTCGAGTCATGCTGGATGTGCATGAGGCGGATGTGGGGCAGGTGCAATCCGGGCAGACCGTACGCTTCGCGATCGAGGCGCGGCCCGGCAGCGAGCACGAGGCCGTCGTGGAGGAGGTCGAACGTGGCGCACGCAACAGTGATGGGGTGCGGTTGTATCGGGTGATCGCGCGCGCGGCGAATGACAACGGCGTCTTTTTCCCTGGCATGAGCGCGCGGGCGCGGATCGACGTCGGCGATCAGAGTGAGCGCCTGGCCGTGCCGGTCGAGGCGCTCGTGTATCAGCCGCCGTCGAAGACGCTGGAAGAACACGCCGAGAAGCTGGCGGCCTTCAGGGCGGACGACCTTACGGTCATCTGGGTGGTTGGCGATTCCGGGCGGGTAGAGCCCGCAGGCGTGCGAATCGAATTCCAGGATGATGAATACGCAGCCCTTGAGGGCGCCGATCCGGACCTGGCCAGTGCCCGGGTCCTGCTGGACGAGTGAAGGGCCCGTGTCCGAGGTCTTGTCGCTGGACAAGGTGGAGAAGGGGTTCTCGGTGGGCGGCCACCGGGTCGAGCCCCTGCGTGGGGCCAGCCTCTCCGTGCTGCAGGGGGATTACGTCTCGATTGTAGGCCCGTCCGGCTCCGGAAAATCCACGTTGCTGCATGTGCTCGGTTGTCTGGAGCGTCCGGATCGGGGGGTGGTTCGCGTCGAGGGCACCGAGATCTCGTCACTCTCCGACGAGGCATTGTCTGCCTTCCGTGGCAGCGTATTGGGGTTTGTGTTCCAGCGTTTCCATCTGGTGGATCGGATGAGCGCATTGCGTAACGTCGCGATGCCGCTGGATTATCGCGAGGACCTGACGCCCGGGGAAAAGCGTGAGCGTGCGCTCCATGCCCTTACCCAGGTCGGGCTGGAGTCCCATGCCGAGCATCGCCCGCGCCAGCTCTCGGGCGGGCAGCAGCAACGTGTGGCCATCGCCCGGGCGCTGGCGGTGCGCCCGCGGATTCTTCTGCTGGACGAGCCCACCGGCAACCTCGACCCGGAAACAGGGGCCTCCGTGATGCAGATCATCGAAGCGTTGCAGCGTGAGAACCCCGATCTTGCCGTCATTCTCGTGACCCATGACATGGACCTGGCTGCGCGCGCAGCCTCCTGTTATCGCCTGGAAGACGGTGGGCTGCACCGGACCCCGGCCGTGCCGGAAGCTGTCCGATGATCCGGGGCCGGCTGTCCGAGTTTCTGACGGTTCTCGGGGATGCGTTCGCGCTGCTGCGCGAGCACAAGGCGCGGTCTGCGCTGACCATCCTGGGTATCGCAGTCGGGATCTGGTCGGTGGTGACCCTGATTGGCATCGGCCTGGGTGCCAAGACCTACATCGAAAACCAGGTGCAGGTGCTGGGTTCCGATTTGCTGGTGGTGACCCCCGGAAATCCCGAGGACCCGACCTCATTCTTTGACCCCCGTATTGTGGAAAGCCTGCATGTGCGGGATGCGCAGGAGATTGCCTCGGGGATCGCCCATGTCCGGCATGCGGCGCCCGTCTTCCAGGCCCGCGGCGAGCTGCGGCGCGGCGAACGGCGGGCCGTGGGCTCGATGGTGGGCACGACGCCCGGCTACTTTGGCATGCGCGAAATGGAGATTGCGCTCGGCCGTGGTCTCACCGAGAGCGATGTGAACCGCGGGGCCTCGGTGGGCGTGCTGGGGGCCGAGCTCGCGCAACGCCTGTTCGGCAACCGGCCGGCCCTGGGGCGGGTGGTGTATTTCCAGGGGCGTTCGGTCGAAGTCGTCGGGGTGCTGGCGGAACGCGAGGATGCCGCCCTGGGGGATGGCCAGGATACGGAGATCCTGGTCCCGGTCACCTTCCTCCAGCGTCAGATTGCCGGCGTCCAGCATGTGCAGCACATCCTGGTCGAGGCCGACCGTGAGCACAAGGAAGCGGTAACGCGCTCGATCGAGCTGTACCTGATGTCGGCCAAACGGAATATCGTCCAGAATGGTGCGGCGCACAGCGTGACTGATTTCGGCGAGATCGCGAGCCTTGCGGGGCGTATCGTGGATGCAATGACCTGGATTCTGGTCAGCATCGCCGGGGTCAGCCTGATTGTGGGCGGGATCGGCGTAATGAACGTAATGCTGGCATCGGTGACCGAACGGGTCAGCGAGATCGGCATTCGGCGCGCCGTGGGCGCGACGGCCGGGCGTATCCGCATGCAGTTCCTCGGTGAGGCGGCGCTGCTAACCATGGTCGGGGGCCTGATCGGGCTGGCCCTGGCCGGCCTGTCGCTTCTGGTGGTGGCGCAGTTCCTGCCGTGGAGGCCCGAGCTCGACCTGATGATTGTGCTTGCGGTCGTGCTGTTCTCGGCCTCCATCGGTGGTTTTTTCGGTTACTACCCCGCACAGAAGGCGTCGAATCTCTCGCCGATGGAAGCATTGCGCTACGACTAATCGAATCAGGAAAAGGGAAGAACATGGCATCGCTCTACAGCAAACTCGTGCGTCGTCCGCTACAGGTCCTGGAGGAGCTGGAAGGCGGGGTAGCGGAATGGTTGCAGGGGCTGGGGCTCCTGCTCCTGATCGTTGTGCTGAACACGCTGCTCGGCCTGCTGGCCGGTGAACGGGACGTTGTAGCCGAATTCCTGTCGGGCCTGCAGGCGGCGCTGTTGTTCTCGCTGCTTCTGGCCGTGAGTGTATGGCTGGTTCTGGCCCTTGTGCTGGGCCGGATTGAGTCGCCGCTGAAGTTCCATGTGGCCAGTATCATTATCATGCTGCCCCTGATCCTGGGCCCGATTCCGGTGATGGGTGTACTCGCGGTGATCGCGACCTTCGGCCTTGTGTATGTGTTGTTCCGTCAGACCAGCGGCCTGAGTGCGCGCATGGCCGTGAGCCTGATGTTGCTGGTCTGGGCGATCATCGCCGTGATCGCGATGGTGTACGGCCGGTTGCTGGCATGAGTGGCGCTGAGCGGGTGGTGCGACAGACGCACCCGCGAAGCTGCGGCGCGGCCGCCCTGGCGACGCTCCTGCGCGAGGTTCTGGGGCAATCCATGACCGAGGCCCGGGTCCTGCGTAAGCTGGGCACCCGGAAGGCCGTGGATATGGAGCGCCTGCGCCGCGGCGCCGAGGGTTTCGGGCTGCGGGCGCATGGTTACGCACTGGATGTGGCGACTCTGGAGGCGGTTGGTCGCCCCGGCATCCTGCACCTGCCGGGGTCGCGCGAGGTGGGGCACTACGTGGTGCTGCGCGGTATGGACGCAGAGACCGTGCGCCTCGCCGACCCCGCCCGTGGCGACCGTCACGAGTCGCGCGAGGCCTTCGCGGCCCTCTGGAATGCCGGTAGCGCGGAGGGGCGTGTTCTGTACGTGGATCAAAAGGCCTCCGACTGGTTGCCCCTAACGGACCCGGATGCCCTCCCGGGGCGCCCTGCGGAGGCCTCGCCGCTGGACTGGTTTCCGCCCCGCCCGGAAACCACGGGGTGATCGGTCGTGCCCTTGCGCCAGGCGGATGCGGGTTGCGAATCGGGTCAGGCCGGCCAGGTCAGGCTCAGCGTGTAGACGATCAGCCCGGCAGCGAAGCCGCTCCCCAGCGGGATACGCTGCAGGTCGAAGCTTCCGATCGCGCGGGCCGTTCGCTGGATCGGGGCGGGGAGGGGGTGATGCATCACCGCGACCGAGCGTCCGACCAGGGTGGCGCCCAGTAACAGCAGCGCCAGCCCCCCCGCACCGAGGACGGCGGCCAGTACCGCCGGCGTGCCGCCCAGCAGGGCGATGGCCAGCAGCATCTTGAGGTCGCCGCCGCCCAGCTTGCTCATCAGGTAGCCCGGCAGGGCGAGCGCCAGCGCCAGGCCGGTACCGGCGAGCACCTGGGCCCAGGGGCCCTGGCCCAGCAGCGTGGCCTGGAACGCCAGCACATAAAAAACCCCCGCCAGCATGGCGGGGGCGGTCAGCACATTCGGGATCCTCCGTTTGCGCCAGTCGAATACGCCGCAAGCGGCGGACCACAGTGTAATGCCGGTAGTGGTCAGCAAAGACAGCTAAACGGTCTGTGATTTACGAAGAACTGACCGGTCATCGCATTCTATTCGCCGCCACCGGCCAAGCCGTCACGGATGTCTTCGAAAACCTCTACAAGGTCATCGCCAACTAGCCCCGCAACAGTGACAATGGCCACTGCGATGAGTGCGGCGATCAGTGCGTACTCGATGGCCGAGGCCCCTTCTTCGTCGTTCCAGAGATTCCGAATCCAGTCCTTCATAATGTGCTCCCGGGTTTCCCGTGTTCCGTTAGTGGGTTATTCTGTGCCATCGCGAGTCGAAAGGTCAACGTGCGTCAATAATCACCCAATTTAGTCTAAAATGACGGGTGTGCATAAGGGGATCCTTAAATAACGACTAGTCCGCAAGAGGTATTGCTGCATGCTGGGCGGGGAAACCATCGTGGTAGCCATTCGTGATGGTATCAGCCTCATGCGCGATCGGGGTACCCGGTATTATGATGACCCGGCAAGGGGGCGCGCATGGGGCATGACGCCGGGATCAGGCAAAAGGAGAAGAATTAATGAGCAGCCGATTGCTGATGGGGCTGGCCGCGGTGTTTTTTGTCGCGGCGCTGGTGCTGGGCGCGCTGGGGATTCATCTGTCCGGTACGTCCGACGTGGCGGATACGGAAGTCGAGGTCCGCGAACGCGTCGCACCGGAGCCGCGTGATGATGCCGCAGACCCGGCCGATCAGGACCGAGTCGATGTGGTCTTTGCCAGTCGCGATCTGGCCGCGGGCGAGATCATCCGGGCGGAAGATCTGCACGTGGAGCGTCTGCGCGCGGTACCGCCCCAGGCCTTTGGCGATCCGGAGGCCGTCGTCGGGCGGATGCTGGAGAGCCGCGTACGGGCTCACGAGCCGTTGACCGCGGCGCGCTTCGCCCGCGCCAGTCAGCTCACGCGCACCCTGGGCCCGGGGGAACGCGCCGTCGCGATCAGCGTGAATGATGAAACCGGCGTCGGCGGTTTCCTGCAGCCCGGTGATCGAGTCGATGTCCTCCTGCATTTGCCGAGCGAGCGTCGCGATGCAATCGACGAATCCGCGCAATATGCCCACCGCAATCTCCGCGTTCTGGCCTATGGCCGCGACCTGGCGGTGCCGGCCGACGGCGTGGTCGATCGCGACGAGGAAGACGACAACGGGGCGCGTCGCCGCGGGGCGAGCACCGCGGTACTGGCCGTTCCGGACGCCGAGGCGACCCGCCTGATGCTCGCGGATCACGCCGGTACACTGCGTCTGGCCGCGCGCCCTGCAGTGGAGCGCCGTCCCGACTTCGATCCCGAGGCCTTCGCCGAACACGACGAGGGGGAACGCCAGGAGCCGCTGACCCTGGGTGTGCTGAGAGATCCCGAAGACGCGGACACCGAAGGGGATGCGGATGACGAGGCCGAAGGACGCGGGTTGCTGTCGCTGGATGACCTGCGGCCGGCCCCGCTCCGCGAAGAGGTGGCGGCACCGGACGCGCCGCGGCCGCCGCCGGTGTTCCTGCACCGGGGCGATAGTGTCGAAGAGATTGAACGATCCGACCAGTGAGGGGAAAGTGATGCAGAAACAGATAGGGGTGCTGGCCGGAGCGCGCGGCCCCGGGGGGCTGGTGACGCTGGCCGCGATCGCGGCGCTGGTGGGAGCCGCTGTGGCCCCGGCATACGCCGGGTGTGACCGCGTGAATCAGGTAATGCCGCGCCTGGCGCATCTGGATGAGGGCACACAGAAACGTCTCGAGTTCCCCACGCGGATCGAACGCGTCGCGGTGGGCGACGACGGCATTGCCGACGTGGCAGTCGTCAACGATAACGAAGTCCTGTTGACCGGTACCGGCGGCGGCCTGACGTCGCTCTATGTCTGGACCGCCTGCAATCCGGATGCGGAGCGCTCGCTGGTGACGGTTTCGGCGCGCGAGGCGCTGGAGGTTCACGAACAGGAGCAAAGCCGCGACCTGGTGGCGGACCTGCCCATGCAGGTGCAGGCGGATATCCGCCTGGTGGAGGTCAGTCGTTCCAAGCTGAGGGAACTGGGGACTTCCTTCCTGGGGCGTCGAGGGTCTTCGAATTTCCTGTTCGGTACCCCGGGGGTCGTGGATGGTCGCGGCGTTCCCGGCGGGATCGCCGGTGCCTCGTCCGGCATCCCCGGTTCGGAGAGCGGCTTCAATATCTTCTACGGTGGCGGGGGCGATCGCTTCCTGTCGCTGATCAATGCCCTGGAGTCCAGCGACTTCGCCTTCACCCTGGCGGAGCCGAGCCTGGTCGCGCTGAGTGGCCAGAGCGCAACCTTCCACGCCGGGGGCGAGTTCCCGGTGCCGGTGCCGTCGACGGGCTCGGACTCGGTGAATATCCAGTTCAAGGAGTTCGGGGTTCGGGTGTCGCTGACGCCGACGGTGATCAACGAAAACCAGGTGGTCCTCAAGGTCGCCCCGGAAGTCAGCGAGCTGGATGAGTCTGCCGGCGTTCAGGTCGCGGGGACCACGGTGCCGGGTATCCGGGTGCGACGCACGGACACCACGGTCTCTCTGGGCGACGGGGAGAGCTTCGTGATCTCCGGGCTGGTGAGCTCCAGCACGGCCTCGCAGGTGAACCGCCTGCCGGGGCTGGGCGAGATCCCGGTGCTCGGGGCCTTCTTCCGCAATTCCATGCTGGAAGAGGGCGACCGTGAGCTGCTGATGATCGTGACACCGCATCTGGTCCAGCCGATGTCGCGTGACGCCGCGTTGCCGGCCCTCCCGGGAGAACAATATCGGGACTACTCGCCGTCCGCCGCCGAGCAGTTCTTCCTGGAGGACGGGAGCTTTGAGCCCTTCCCCCGTAGCATCGGAGACACCCGGCGATGACGGAAGACCCACGACTGGATGCCCCTTCGCGGTTTGTGACCAGCCTGATGGCGGGTCGCGAACTGGAATGGCTGAAGATGAGTCTCGGTGACCTTGGTGCCGTGGTTCCGGCCGAATCCGATCAGCTGGACGAGGTGCTGGGGTTACTGGACCTCGGAGATGCCCGGGTGATGTTCGTGGGGGTGGCGGCGGATGACCTGAATCGCGCCTCCTCCTTGATCGAAGGGGTCACGGCCGCGCGTCCGATGCTGACGGTGATTGCGGTGGGCGATGGTAATGCCCGCGATGCACTCCTGGCCGCCATGCGGGCCGGGGCGCGCGACTTCCTTGCGGTGGGAACGCGTTCCAGCGAGGTGCGCGCCCTGGTGCGCCGGGCGCTCGACCGCGTGCCGGTGCAGCATGCTGCCCGCGACGACCGCGGCGTGGTGTGGGCGGTGATGAACGCGCGTCCGGAGCTCTCCAACGCCTTTATTGCATCCCATCTGGCGATTGGCCTGAAACACGAGAAGCCGTCCTCGCGGGTGCTGCTCCTGGATCTGGGTATACCCTCCGGCGATTGCCTGGCGCTGTTGGGGCTGGAGTCGTCGTTCACCTTCTTTGACGCCATGCGCAATCTCCGGCGCCTCGACCAGACGTTGCTGGACAGCGCGTTGCCCGCCGACCGTTCCGGGGTTCAGGTGCTGTCGATCCCGGATGACGGGGACGGTGAAGACGAGGTCTCCACCGCCGAGCTCTATCTCCTCCTGGGTACCCTCAAACGCCATTACACGCATGTGATCGTGAATCTGGGCGGGCTCCCGCAGGGCGCCTTCCTGCATGTGATGCTGAACAATGCCGATGAGGTGCTGCAGCTGGTCGATCAGAGCGTGCCCTCTTTCCGCCAGAACGTGAAGCGGCTGGAGCAGATGCGTACGGCCGGGACGCAGATCCGCTCGCTGCGCGTGGTGGTCGACCGCGCTCAGCCGCGGCTTGCCCCTGATCCCGACACGGTTGCCGAACGTATTGGTGCGCCCCTGGTGGCGGCGCTTCCCGGGAATGGTCTGCAGCGCATGCGTGCGGTCAATCTGGGCAAGAGCCTGTTTGAAATGGCCCCCCGGGACAGTCTGGTGGCCGCCATCCGAACATTGATCCGGCGGCTGGATGAGAACCCGGACAGCCGTCCGGGTGGCATCCGCGGATGGCTGCGTGGCGCGGCCCGGAGGACCTGATGAAGATCGGAGGGACCCGTGGCGGTGTGGCGGTCCGTGACCAGGCGGACGAGCAGGACCTGAAGCTGAACCTGCATCGGTACCTGGTCGAATCCATCGAGGAGGACGAGGTCGAGCTCAGTTCCTGGGTACGGGTGTCCGTACTGGAATACGTCCGCGAAAAAGTTGCACAGTACGTCGCGGGCCATCAGTTGCCGCTGACCCAGATGGACCTCGATCGACTGGCCGAGGATCTGGTGGATGAGCTGACCGGACTCGGCCCGTTGCAGGCGCTGCTCGCGGACGCTTCGGTGTCGGAGATCCTGGTGAATGGCGCCCAGCACATCGTGGTGGAACGCGAAGGCAAGCTGGAGGAGACGGACCGCCGATTCATTGATGATGCCCATGTACGCCGGGTGATCGAGCGGATTCTGGCCCCGCTGGGCCGGCGCCTGGATGAATCCAGCCCGATGGTGGATGGGCGTCTGCCGGATGGTAGCCGGGTAAATGCGGTGATTCCCCCGGTCGCAATGGACGGGCCCTCCATCTCCATCCGCAAGTTTCAGACAGACGCCCTCAGGGGCAGGGATCTTGTCGTCTATGGCTCCCTGACCGAGGAGCTCCTCGCCTTCCTGCGCGATGCTGTCGAACGGCGAGCCAATATTGTCGTAAGCGGCGGGACCAGTACCGGCAAGACGACCCTCCTGAACGTACTCAGCGGATACATCGGCCCTGCCGAGCGTGTCGTGACCATCGAGGACACCGGCGAGCTTCAGCTGAGCCATCGACATGTGGTTCGCCTTGAAACCCGGCCCCCGAATGTCGAGGGGTACGGGGAGGTGACCGCGCGAGATCTCGTGAAGAATGCCCTGCGTATGCGCCCCGATCGCATCGTGCTTGGCGAGGTCCGCGGGGACGAGGTCATGGACATGATGCAGGCGATGAATACCGGGCATGATGGTTCCATGTCCACGATTCACGCGAACAGTGCCAGTGATGCCCTGCTGCGCATGGAGGCCCTGTTCGGCATGGCGGGCCGCCAGATCCAGGAGGCGACCGTGCGCCAGATGATCGGGGCGGCGGTCGATCTGATTGTGCAGCTCGTGCGCTTGCCGAACGGGCGTCGCTGCATCAGCCAGGTCGTTGAGGTGATCTCGGTGCGGGACGGCAATTACGTCACGAACATGCTCTTCGAGCTCGACCGCGCCCAGGACCGTATTGTTCGCCGGGACGGTGCCCCGGCCTCCAGCAAGCTGCGCGGGGGCTGACGCCGTGTTCCCGGCAACGCCGGTGGGATAAAAGGGAACGATCATGGAACCACAGGGGTATCTGTTTTTGGGTGTGGCCGTGGCCCTGTTCGCCGCAGGCGCACTGATGCTGCGCGCCGGCTGGAGCCGGGGGGACAGCGCGCTGATCGACGAGCGCCTGCGCTCGGCGGGGAGTCTGGCCAGCGGCGAGTCGAAGCGGCGCCACTCCGGCCTCGAGCGGCTGTGGATACGCGCCGGACTGGGCGAGAACCGTCTGACCGCGGCGGCGCTCGCGGGTGTGTGGCTGGTGCTGATCCTGGCAGGCACCGTGCTGGCGGGCGGGTGGGGATTGCTCGCGGGTGTGGTCCTGGGCCTGATCCTGAATTACACGGTTGTCGCGTGGTCGGCCCGGCGGCGCCGCGAGATGCTGCAGCAACAGCTGCCGGCCTTTGCCGAGCATGTGGTCCGCGGCCTGAGGGCCGGCCGAACCCTGCCCGCGGCGGTGACGGCTGCCGCGGAGGAGATGCGTGCGCCACTGGGCGATGTCCTTGCGCGCGTCGTCCGCGAGGTGGATCTCGGCGTGAGCCTGGGAGAGGCTCTGGAGAACGTCGCGGAGGATTTTGACCTGCATGCGTTGCGGCTGCTGGCCCTGGGGGTCCAGTTCAATATGCGCTACGGCGGGAGTGCCGTCGAACTCATGGAGCAGGTGGTGCGGATGCTGCGCCAGCAGGATCAGGCGCGCCGCGAGTTGCGTGCGCTGACGGGCGAGACGCGGGTGAGTGCCCTGGTACTGGCGGTGCTGCCGGTTGGTCTGGCGGGGTATACGGTGTCGATGAACCCCGCGTACTACGCCGCCATGCTGGAGACGACGGCCGGTATCGCGGTGCTGGTCGGGGCGATTGTCTGGCAGGCGCTGGGGATCCTGATCCTGTGGCGCATGCTGCGCAGCCTTTAAGGAGTATGTGATGGCGCTTGGCGTTTTCTTGCTACTGATGGCGGTCTTGCTGCTGCTGGCGGGCGGGCTCGCGATGGCCTGGCTCTGGTGGCGTACCAGCGGCGAACGCGATGCAGTTACGGCGCGCCTGGAAGCGGCGGAGGGCGCGGCGCCCTTGAGCTACGGGCCGGCTGTTGGTGACGAGGGTCAGGATCGTTCCCGTACGCAAACGCCGGGGGCGGGCTGGGCGGCCCGGCTGCGGGGGTCGGACCCGGAACTGGCGCAGCTTCTGCGGCGGGCGGGCGTGATCCGATCCTCGAAGCGGCAGACCGCCGCGTTTCTGATTCAGTTCGCCCCGATCGGGTTCGTTGCCCTGCTCTTTTTTGTCCTGACCGTAACCGGCGATGGCCTCGAGGGCGGTGACCTCCTGGTTCTGGCTGCTGGCGGCCTGGCCGCGCTGATGCTCCCGCGGCGAGTGGTGGCCGCAGTGGCGAATGAGCGCGGTCGGCGGATCGGCGACCAGGTCAACGTGATGGTGCAGCTCATGCGGATGCTGTTCGATTCCGGGCGTTCCACCGAAGGGGCCCTGCGCGTGGTGGCAACGGATAGCCGCGCCCTGATCCCGGACCTGGCCGTGGAGCTGGATGTGGTGCTGCAACGTGTGGGCAGTGGCGTGTCCCTGGCCCAGGCGTTGCGGGATATGGCGGAAGCGCTGGAGGTTGCCGAGCTGGATGATGCGGTCCTGATCCTGAAGCAGCTGGTGGAACAGGGCGGGGACGTGAAGGCCCCGCTGCAGCGGCTGTCGCAGCTGATCGAGGATCGCCAGCGCACGCGGGTTCAGGAAAAGGTGAACAAGATGTCCGCGCGCATGAGCGTGGTGATGATGGTGTTTCTGTTTCCGGCATTGCTGGCGGTGCTGGCCGCCCCGGGCTTCATTGGCTTGATTGGTGCACTGGGAGGCGTCCGTGGCGGGTAGCAGGTTACAGCGGACTGCAGGCGCATGGGCCGTTGTTGTGGCGTCGTTCCTGTTGCACGGCTGTGCCGGCCTGCCAATCGGTGGCAATGGCGAGACCCAGCGCGCGGCACCGGCGAATTGCGCCTCGGATCTGGGGACCGAAGAGCGGCTGGCGCTGCAGGTGGCCGAAGAACAGGCCCGCGAGGGTCGCTGGTTCGCGGCACTGGCCGAACTGGACGCCTTGGGTGTGGAGCACGACGAGGTGGTGCTGGCGCGTGGCCAGATCCTCAGCCGCATTGGCCACGCGGATGCGCGTGACGCCTTTCGCCAGGTGAAGGATGAACCTTGCCATCGGGGGCCGGCCCATCATGGCCTCGGCATCCTCGCGTTGCGCGAGGCGAATTATGCCCTTGCTGAAGAGCACCTGCACCAGGCCCGGGTGGCGATGCCGAATATGTCGGTCGTGCGGAATGATTACGGATTCGTATTGATGCTCCTGGAAAAGGACGAGGATGCGGAGTTCGAATTCCGCACGGCGCTGGAACTGGATGCCGGGCGCTCGCAGGCACTGGAGAACCTGATGCTGCTGTACCTGAGCCGGGGTGAAACGCGGTCCATGGACGAACTGGTCCGCGAATACGGGGCAAACGCGGAGATGGTGGCTCGCCTGAACGAACGCGTTGAGCGCCTGGAGGCCACTCGTCTCGAGGCGCAGGGCCGAGTCATCCTCGGGCAGCCGCTGGACGGCACGGCGCAGGCGTTTGAACTCGGAATCCCGAACGAAGGAGAAAGAAGATGAAGGCACTGAAAAAGTTCTCGATGGTGAGCGGGACGCTGTTCATCGTGTTGGGTCTGGTCGGGCCCGTGACATTCGCCGACGACTCCTGGACGGGACCGGTGGCGGACAAGGGCTGGACGGCTCCCGAAGCCGCCGAGAAGGCTGAGGAGATGCCCGGGGCCCACCCCGTCGCCGAGAGCGCTGAATCGGCGCCGGTGGCCAGAGCGGGAGTGGACCGCTCGGAGTCTGTCGGGACTCGCGACTGGCTAGCGATGCAGCGCGACGGTGCCCAGGCTTCCGAGCACGTGCAGGGACTGTCCGAAGCCGCCCGGACCCGCGCCCTGGGGCGCTATCTGGACAGCTTTACTCACCCGATTCCGGAGCATTATATCGATCGCGGTTCTTTCAGCGTCGATTAACGAACGGCCCGGGGGGTCGCTATGTTCGAGTTGCGGTTGGGTCCCGGCATGGGCCGGCGACAAATGCCACGGAGTCAGGGTGGTGCCATTGGGCTGATGGCGGCCCTGCTGCTCCTGCTCGTTCTGTTGACCATGGCGCTCGCGATCGATGCCGGGCGGCTGTATATGGAACAGCGCAGCCTGCAGCGGATCGCCGACGTAGCGGCCCTGGAGACCGCCCGCCACCATACGGGTTGCCATGCCGCCCAGTCGGGTGCTGCGGAGCGTGCGCAACAAAGCGCGGCGCGCAACGGTTTTTCCGGGGACCTGTTGGCGGGCGATGGCGTGGTCCAGCTCGGGACCCTCGACATTATCGACGACCTGCGCGTGTTCACGCTCGGTAGCGGCGACCCCGACGAGGTGCCGGAGGCCGTGCGCGTGGTGGTGACTGAGGATGTGCCTTCCAGCCTTGTGCTGGGCGGCCTGCTGGGTGGCACCACGACCTTGTCGGCCGAGGCCGTGGCGCGGCGCCAGAATATGGCCGGCTTCTCGGCCGGGTCCTGGGCTGCCGATATCTCCGCTCAAGACTCGGTGCTGCTGAATCTGCTTCTGAATGAGTTGCTGGGTACCGACCTGGATCTGCAGGCCGTCTCGTTCCGGGGCCTGGCGGATACTTCGATTACGCTCCTGGAACTGGCCGACGATCTGCGCGTGCTGGGGGTTGATCTCGCCGTGGGTACGGTGAATGAGCTGCTGGCCGCGAATGTGACGGTGCTGGAGGTGATCGAGGCCACCGTCGCCGCCGTGGACCGCCAGGACGTTGCGGATATCACCCTCGCGGCACTGGATCAGATGTTGCTGGGCCTGAAAGTCGACGAGTTGCAGTTGCAGCTTGGAGACCTGCTGAAGGTGCAGGCGCCTTCCGATCCGGAGGCGGCTCTGGATGCCGAGCTCAATGTGCTGGAACTGATCCTGATGTCGGCCCTGACGGCCACCGGCGACAATGCGATTGATCTGGATCTCGCGTTGCCGGTGGACCTTCCCGGACTGGCCACCGTCGGCGCCAATGTGTCCGTTCAGTTGACTGAGCCGCCGCAGATCGCAATCGGACCGCCGGGGGTCCTGCCGGGAAGTGTGCCCGGCGACCCGCCGGCGGACCGCTGGCGGACGCACTTGCAAACGGCTCAGGCGCGGATTCAGGTCGATCTGATCCTGGGCGTTCTGGAGGAAACATTTCAGGACGACGAAGGCCAGAGTCACGCGATTGAACTGGATCTCGGCCTGGCGGTACAGGCCGCGCAAGGCGATGCGTGGCTGGAAGACGTCTCCTGCCCCGGTGCGAACGGTGCGGGGACCCGTGTGGATATCGGGGTTCAGCCCGGCATTGCCAGCGTGCATGTCGGCCGCTTTGCCAGCCTCGATTCGGACACGCTCGAGCCATCTCACTTGAAGATCCTCGGCCTGGCCGAGGTGGACCTCCAGGCGACGGTCCCGGTGGCATCCAGTGGTTCCGAGACGCTGGAATTCATTGTGATGGATCGCTCCGAACTGCCCACAGAACCCTTGTCTGCGTCGACGGGCGTGGGGGATTCCCTGGGGCACGCGGTGGAAACCCTCGGGGAGGATCTGATTCTCGAGGTTCGTGTCCTCCCGGGATTTGAGGGGGGCTCATGTGGTGGGCTCCTCGGGGGATTGTTGTGCGGCGTGGCGGATCTGGTCAACAGCGTCCTTTCCGTGGTGGTCACCCCGATTCTGACTGCCCTGCTGGCGGACGTCGTGGCGCCCCTGCTCGAGACGGTAGGCGAAGCCCTGCTGGATCCCCTCCTGGATCTTCTCGGCGTGAAGGTGGGCGGTATGGATGTCCAGTTGATAGAGCTGCGTGAAGGTGGAGTGGATCTGGTTCGCTGACCAGTGCGGTGACCGAGGAGCAGGCATGGGTACGAACAAGAGGTTTGTGAGGATGAAGAACGGACCGCGGCGCGCACGTCAGGGCGGTGCGGTGGCGATCGAGTTCGCGTTGACCTTCGTGATCTTCTTCGCGGTGTTTTATGCGATCGTGTCCTATGCCTTCCCGTTGCTGCTGGTGCAGAACATGAACACGGCGGCTGCGGAAGGTGTCCGGATCGCCATTCAGGTGGATCCGGCGGCCGAGAATGCGGGGCAGCGGATGGAAGAGCTGGCGGCCGAGAATGCCGAACGTGTCCTGCAAGACAGCCGCATGATCGCGCTTTTCCCCGGAGCTTTCGACATTAACGCCAATATGGTCGGCAGCCTGCTCGAGCTGGAGATCAGCTACGACTACACCGCTACACCCTTGCTGGTGCCGCTCCAGCTCCCGTTGATCGGGCCTGTTCCCCGGCTGCCGGATGTGCTTCGTGCACAGGCGTCGATTGACTTGTGACCCAGGAAGCGGCGATGAGCGACCTCGGAAACGTGCTCCTGGTGGATGATGATGCGGATATCCACGAAGAGTTGCAGGAGGCGCTGGAGTCTGTCGGGTATCAGGTCTGGCATGAGGCGAATGGCGAAGGCGCGCTGGATGTTCTGGGGCGGCATCCGGAGATTCGCGTTGTCCTCCTCGATCTGGGGCTGCCGGGCGAGGACGGCATGGTGATCATGAACGCAATTCGGCGCGATTTCGGTGATGCCCGTGCGGTGATCATGGTGACCGGATATGGTACTCAGGAAACGGCGAGTGCCGCATTGAGTCAGGGGGTGACGGCCTTCCTGGAGAAACCGTTGGATCCCGCGCTGCTGTTTGCCGCGCTGCAACGCGCGCAACAACAGTTACAGGAAAGAGACGAGCGCGCGCATGCGATGGGCGTTGCGCCCGGGCCTTGCGAACCGGGGAGCGGGACGTGAACGGCCAGTAACCACCGGGCAAGGGGGCCGTATTCTAATGGACGCGAAGCCTGTTGAGGGTGTACGGGACCACACCGAAGAGGTGCGCAGTGCGCTGGAAGCGCTGGTTCGGTCCATGATGCTGACACCGCTGGTGCGGCATGCGGAAGGGCGCTATCTGGACCGGGTCCTGGGGGACCTGGGGCGTGCGATGGCCGCGGATCGGGTGCTGCTGGTGGTCCGTGAGGAAAAGGCCCTCGGAGGGGCGCGGATTGAACGTAGCTGGACCCTCCATGAAGGCCTGATTGCACCGGCAGGGTCTGATGACCCGCGTCGAATTCTGGAGTGCGCCGAGGTTCGTGGCGAGCTCGAACGTGGCCGTGTGGTGTGCCTGGAAGGTTCGCGTGGGGGCTGTGCTGGCAGGGTCCTTGTCCGTTGTGGCCTGCGTTCGCTGGTGGTGCTGCCCTTGCTGGCCGGGGGGCGGGAATGGGGGGGCGTGCTGGTCGAGTCGCTTGCTGAGCGGTCGGACTGGAATGTCTGGACGCCACATTTGACGCCCGTTGCCGGCATGCTCGGGGGGGTGCTTGCCGCCCGCCAGGAGTCGGCGCGCAGCCTGGCCGCAGAGACACAGGTGGACGCACTCGAAAGGGTCGAGGCGGTCGGTTCGTGGGGCTTCGACCCCGACACGGGGCGGTTGTCGCTGTCGGCGGCGGCGCGGCGGCTGGCGGCCGAGCCCCGGGCGCAAGCCCTGGCCGTAGCCTTCGGTATTGTCCACGAGGACCGGGGTCGGCTCGAAGCCTGGATCGAGTCGTTGATCGAGTCTACGGGCTCGGTACCACACGAACTGACGGTACGGGCAGGCAGTGGCGCACGCGAGCCCCCTCTTTATCTGCGTTTCCGTGGCGAATGTCTATCGGCGGATGGCACGGGCCGTTTTTGCCGCGGCACGGTCGCGGATATCAGCCTGCGTGACGCCGGGGACCGGCGCCACCGTGAGACCAGTGAGCTGTTTGCGGCGTTGCTGGAATCATCTCCGATCGTGGTGTTTCTTGGGTCTATGGAGCCCGAGGGCCTGCGGGTCACGCATGCGAGTGCGTCCTTGCAGGGCATCACCGGGAGTCAGGATCCGACCTGTCTGGAAACGGAGAGCCTGGCCTCAAGGACGCATCCGAACGATCTTCCGGTGGTGCGCGCGCGGTGGCACCGCCTGGAAGCGGATGATGTATTCGAGGGGACCTACCGACTGCGGAACGCAGACGGGGGCTATTCCTGGGTCTATGAGGAGATACGCCGCACGGAGGGCGGGGCGGACGGCCGTCTCGTCGGCATCCTCATGGATATCACCGAACGCAAGTCGTTCGAGGCCAGTGTCTATGCCAGCGAACGCCGCTACCGCGCGATCGTGGAGGATGCGCCGGTTTTCATCGTCCGGTTCGGGGCAGACCTTGAGTTGAGTTTCGCCAATGCCGCTTTCCTGGAGGCCTTCGGGCTGGAAGGTCCAATCGCCTCGGAACATCGTTCCTGGCCGGAGTTTCTCAGCGAGGAGGAGACGCAGCAGCTGGGTTCGCGTCTGGCGGGCCTGACCCCGTCAAACCCCATGGTCGATCATGAAATGGAGATGACCTTGCCCGAGCGCGGGGTTCGGTCCGTGGTGTGGTCGGAGCGGGGGTTTTTCGATGAACGGGGCGATCTCGTCGAGGTTCAGGCTGTCGGGCGCGACAACACCGAGATTCGGGATGCCCGGGAGAGACTGATTCATGCCGCCAAGATGGCGACGGTGGGAGAGATGGCCACGGGGGCCGCACATGAGATCAACCAGCCGCTCAACGTAATCCGCATGGCGGCACATAATGCCCGCCGCCTCCTGACCGATGGCGAAGGGGCGCAGGATCGGGTGCTGGCGAAGATCGACCGCATCGAGGGGCAGGTGTCCAGGGCTGCCAATATCATCGACCAGATGCGGATGTTCGGGCGCCGCAGTGACCGGACGCCGCAGTGGTTCTCGGTACGGGAGGCCATCGAAAGCGCACTGGTTCTGGTCGGGGAGCAGTTCGGGAAAAACGGTATTGCGCTCTGGGTGGAAACCGAAGCGGGCGGGTCGGACCAGGTCCTGGGCCACCGAGATCAACTCGAACAGGTGTTGATGAATCTAATGGTCAATGCGCGTGATGCGATTGCGGCTTCCGAGTCCGAATCCGGGCACTCCATTCGCGTTCGACTCACAGGAGCGGATGCGGGCGGAACCATCGTGCTGGAGGTCTCGGATACGGGTGGCGGTATTGACGAGGGTCTCCGGGAGCGGGTGTTTGAGCCGTTCTTTACCACCAAGGAGGTGGGCAAGGGCACCGGCCTGGGGCTGTCCATCAGTTTTGGGATTATCCAGGAAATGGGGGGTCGTATTGAGGTCACCAATCAGGGGACCGGGGCCTGTTTCCGGATCGAATTGCCCGCGGGGTAGCCGCGCGGTGGCGGGTCAGGACAGCGCGTGGCGGGTGGCGGCAAGTGCCAGTTGCGTCCGGTTGGAGAGCCCCAGGGTGTGCAGGATCTGTGAGACGTACAACTTCACGGTGTTTTCCGTAATGCCCAGCTCGTAGGCAATTTGATAATTGCTGTAGGCGTTGGCAACCAGCGCCACCACCTCCCGTTGGCGAGCGGTCAGTTTTTCGAATTCGGGTCGGTCGAGGTTTACGCTGGACGTGGTCCCGGACCCGATTTCCGGGGCTTGAGCGGGCAGCCCCAGCTGGTTTCTCAGTGTTGTAAGTTCGCCGGAGACGCTGGCAATGGCCTGGTTGAGGGAATCCAGCTGAGGGGCGATCTGGGTCGATCGCGCCTCCTCGCGGCGTTTCCGGACCCTCTCTTCAAGTTTCTGAACGGACGCGAACAAAGCCGAGAGATCCAGCGGTTTCTGGAAATAGTCACGCACTCCATCGCGCAAGGCGCGGATCGCGGTGTCCTGCGATCCGTGGCCGGTAATCACGGCTGTCTCGAATATCCGGTCACCTTCGTACTGACTCAACAGCCACTCGATGAATTGCAGCCCGTCCTCGGCCGGCATCTTGATATCCGTCAGGACAATCCCGATTGACGGATCTTTAATGAACTGGGCTCGGGCCTCTTGCGCGCTAAAGGCGGGTTCGCATGAGTAGCCATCGGCCTCCAAGCTTTCCTGGATTTCTTCGACGATGTCGGGTTCGTCGTCGACGACCAGAATGCGAACCGCGGAAACCTCGGACGTGGTGACCGACATCGGCAGGACTCCTCTTCTTAGTATGATCGCAAGTATGCCAAGGTGGTACGCACGAGGGAAACGCGCATCCGTGTGTACGTTCGTGTTATTCACACCGGAGTGGGGTGCAGTGGTGCGGTTCGGCTCTTCCGTCCGGGCGCGCCGGCCCGTTTTGCGGGGTTCGGCTCGCAACGAAGGTTCGGGTTGGGCTCTCAGACTCCCCAATACGCAGAAAGGGGCCGCGAGGGCCCCTTTCTGCGTATTGGCGCGCCCGAGAGGATTCGAACCTCTGACCTCTGCCTCCGGAGGGCAGCGCTCTATCCAGCTGAGCTACGGGCGCAAGCGCTGCAATGATACGGGCCCTTGTGCCGGCGCGTCCAGCCATATTTGACCGCAGCACTCGGTTTGTGGTCGTGCCTGGCATGATGCCCTATACTCGGCGCCCGCTTTGCGTTTGTTGCGCGAGTGCGTTTGGCTAGGCACACCTCAAGGCCATGCAAGGCCAGGATCTCGGAGGGAGAGAAATGGGAAATCAACCGATCAAGATGGACACCGGGAACAAGGTGTTGCTGTTTATCTCGTCCCTGGCCCTGCTGGCCACGGTTCTTTACCTGGTGGCGCAGCTGGTCAGTTGGGCCACCAATAATCTGCAAGTGTCCCAGCCCGATCCGGTCGGCGACGAGCGGATCGCAGAACGCATCGCGCCGATTGGTCAGGTCGCATCGGGTCCGGTCGACGCAGCCGAAGAGGTCGCAGACCTGAGCCCCGGCGATATCTACTCCAATGTTTGCGCGGCCTGTCATGACACGGGTGCTTCCGGTGCCCCGCTCAAGGACGACACCGGTGAGTGGAGCAATCGCCTGAACGACAAGGGCCTGGAGGGGCTGTTCGACAATTCCATCAATGGCATTGGTGCGATGCCCGCGCGCGGGGGCGACCCGAGCCTGACCGACGAGCAGGTGCAGGACGTTGTGGCCTACATGCTCGACCAGGCGGGCGTCGAGCACGATCATGAAGGCAGTGCAAACGGTAACGGCGAGGCGGCCGAAGAAGAGGGTACGGCTGCGATCGCGCTTGACGCGGGGGACGTCGCGCGTGGTCAGTCCGGCTACGGCACCTGCATTGCCTGCCACGGTGCGCAAGGCCAGGGTACTCCGGTATTCCCGGCACTGACCGGTCGTGATGCCGAATACATCGCTGACAAGCTGGTGCGTTACCGTGCCGGCGAGACGGTGGGTGACCAGACGGCCCTGATGGCACCGAATGCGGCCAACCTGTCGGATCAGGATATTGCCGATCTGGCCGTCTACGTGGCGACCTTCGACAACTAGGGGCCTGCTTCGACAGGCTCCCGGGGTGTCTGCACCGCGGAGGCTCCAGAACCCCGCCCGGGGCGCCCGGGCGGGGTTTTTTGTGTGCGCACATAAGCCGCGACAAGTTGCGTTACTGGGTGCGCCAATGGTCCAGGGCGCGGTAGCTCAGCGCCTCGGTCAGGTGCTGGGTGGCGATCGTCTCCGCCTCATTGAGGTCCGCGATGGAGCGCGCGACTCGCAGTACGCGGTGGTAGGACCGCGCCGAAAGCCGGAAGCGCTCGGCGGCACGGTCCAGCAGTTCGCGGTCGGGACGGCTCAGCGCCGCATGGTGCTCAAGTCCTTTGCCCTGCAGGCTGCGGTTCAGTGTCCCCTGGCGGTCGTGTTGCACCTTGCGAGCGCGTGCGACCCGTGTCGCAACGGTTGCCGAGTCCTCTGTGGGTGCGGCATCCGCGGCGAGATCGGCGGGCGGGATGCGGGGCACCTCGATCGCCAGGTCGATGCGATCGAGCAGGGGGGCCGAGAGGCGTTTGCGATGCCGGGCGCGCTGTTCCGGGGTGCATTCGCAGCGTTCCGCGAGATCACAGTCGAACCCCTGCGGGCAGGGGTTCATGGCGCCCACGAGCTGGAAGGACGCGGGGAATTCGGCCTGTCGGGCGGCGCGTGAAATGTGGATCACACCGGTCTCCAGTGGTTCGCGCAGCACGTCCAGCACCGAGCGGTCGAATTCCGTGAGTTCGTCGAGAAACAGCACGCCTTGATGCGCCAGGGAGATCTCGCCCGGTTGCGGGGTGCTGCCGCCGCCCACCAGGGCGACCCCGGAGGCGGTGTGGTGGGGCGATCGGAAGGGTCGTGCACGCCAGTCGCCTCGTAGATGCTGGCTGCCGCGCAGACTGTGAATGGCAGCGGTGGCCAGGGCCTCGTCTTCGTCCATCGGCGGGAGGATGCCGGGGATGCGGGCGGCCAGCATGGATTTCCCGCTGCCCGGCGGGCCGACCATCAGCAGGTGGTGGCCCCCGGCCGCCGCGATCTCCAGCGCTCTTCGCGCCTGGTGCTGGCCGCGCACGTCGGCCAGGTCCGGGGTGGTCGGTGGCGCGGGTCGGGGTGGTGTGGCCACGCCCAGGGGTTCGCGTCCGGCCAGGGCGGCGCATACCGTGCCGAGGTGGTCTGCGATGCGGACTTGCGCGCGGCTGGCGAGCGCCGCCTCGGTGCCGTCCTCCGGGCTGACGACCAGGATGCGTTTGGCGTCGGCCGCGGCAAGGCCGGCGGTGAGGGTTCCGCCCACGGGTCGTATCTGGCCATCCAGCCCCAGTTCGCCCAGGAATTCGTGCTGCGCCAGGCGGGCCGCCGGGATCTGCTGGCTGGCTGCGAGGATGCCCAGGGCGATGCCGAGATCGAAGCGGCCGCCGCCCTTGGGCAGGTCTGCCGGCGCCAGGTTGACCGTAATACGACGGCGGGGGAATTCGAAGCCGCTGGTCTGGATTGCGGCGCGTACACGGTCGCGGCTTTCGCGTACCGCGGCTTCGGGCAGGCCGACGATCTGGAATGCCGGCAAGCCGTTGGCGAGGTGGGTCTCGATGGTGACCAGCGGGGCCTGGATGCCATCAATGGCGCGTGCGTAGGCAATGGTAACAGGCATCCGTGCCCCTCCGTGCAGCCGCCCGGCATCCGTGTCGGGCGGGTGGTTGTGGTTAGCGGTCTTCGGCCGGGCTGGCCTGGCCTTCCAGCGCAGCGATGCGTGCCTCGAGTTCGGCGAGCCGTTCGCGGGTGCGTTCCAGGAGTGCGACCTGGATGTCGAAGTCCTCGCGGGTGACCAGGTCCATGCGTTCGAATCCGCTCTGGAGCGATGAGCGTACCTGACGCTGGACATCCTCCTGCAGGTGCCGGACCGACTCCGGGAGGCTGTCGCTGATCCGGCGAGCGATGTCGTCAAGGCGTTTGGAATCGATCATGCGGTGGTCTCCTGGCGCGTGGGTTTTGACTCCAGTGTAGCGTGTTCTACTGCGAGGCCGAACGCCCGCCATCCACCGGGATGACCTGGCCGGTGATGTAGGGTGCGTCCAGCAGCAGAAAGCGCACGGTGCGCGCGATGTCCTGCGGGTTGCCCTGGCGCTTGAGCGCGGTGCGTTCGACCATGGCGGCGTGTGTCCCCGCGTTGGCCGGGTCCTCCGGCGAGAGGACGGCCCCGGGTGCGACACCGTTAACCCGGACCCCGGGCCCGAGTTCACGCGCGTAGGCCTGGGTCAGCGCCCAGAGTCCGGCCTTGGCCGCGGAATAGACCGGATAGCCCTTCAGTGGACGCAGGGCATGTATGTCGACGATGTTCACGACCGCACCGTGGGCACGTTGCAGGGCCGGGGCGCAGGCCTGGGTGAGGAAGGCCGGGGCCTTGAGGTTGGAGCCGATCAGGTCATCCCAGGCGGCGGCGTCGATCTCGCCGACCGGGGTGGCGTAGAACGTAGAGGCATTGTTGACCAGGAAATCCAGCCGCCCCCAGGCGGCCTCCGCCTCCTGCGCCAGGCGACCGCTGGCTTCCGGGTTCAGCAGGTCGGCCTGGAGCGTGCGCGCACTGTCGGGACATTGCCGCTCGAGGGCTGCCGCCAGTGCGGCCGCCTCCGCCTCCGAGCCACGGTAGTGGATTACAACTCGCAGGCCCGCCGCGTGCAGGTCGCGGGCGATCGCGGCACCGATGCGCCGGGCGGCGCCGGTGATCAGCGCCACCGGCGCGGCCGTGCGGTCACGGTCTGCGTTGTCGTTTGCCTCATCGGGGGTTGCCTGCGCCACGCTTGCCTCCGGGTTGATACCATTGCAGCGTCATGATGCCGCCGAAACCTAGCACAAACGTCCCCCGCGATCCGGCCGCCGCTGGGGTTGCCGAACGCCTGCACGCCTCCCTGCAACAGAGTGTCGCAGGTGCGGGCGGGTTCCTCCCGTTTGTCGAGTACATGCAGGCGGTGTTGTATGCCCCGGGGCTGGGGTATTACGTAAACGGCACGCACAAGCTGGGTCAGGGGGGCGATTTCGTCACGGCGCCGGAGCTGACCCCGATGTTCGGCGAGACCCTCGCGACCTGGCTGGCGCCGGTGCTGCGCGATGACCTGGACGGGGGCGGGACGCTGCTGGAATTCGGGGCCGGCAGCGGGCGTCTGGCAGGCGACCTGATCGCCATGCTGCGTGAATTGCGCGTGCCCTGGGAGGCTTACTGGATTGTCGAGGTCAGCCCGGACCTGCGCGCGCGGCAGCAGGCTCACCTGGAGGCAGCCCTCACCGCGGACGAGTACGCGCGCATCGCGTGGCTGGAGCGTCTGCCATCCACGCCTCTGCGCGGTGTGGTGCTGGCCAACGAGGTGCTGGATGCGTTGCCGGTCGAGCTGTTTCGCTGGCGCGAGGGGCGCGTGTGGCAGGTCGGGGTCCGCGTTGCGCCGGATGGGGCGCTGACACTGGCCGAGCGCCCGGCCCCGGCGGCGCTGGCGGAGCCGGTGGCCCGGCTGCAGGAGGCCCATGGCCCCTGGCCCGAGGGGTACCTCTCCGAATGGCGTCCGGCCCAGGCAGCCTGGGTCAGGGGGGTCTCCGATTGCCTCCGCCAGGGCGTGGCGCTGATCGTTGACTACGGGTTCCCGCGTAGCGCCTATTATGACCCGGAACGCCGCGAGGGCACCCTGGTAGGCTACTATCGCCAGCAGATGATCCAGGATCCGCTGGCGCACCCCGGCTTGATGGATCTGACCGCGAGCGTGGATTTTACCGGTGTGGCCGAGGCCGCGAACGCCGTAGGGCTCGAGGTGCTGGCCTACGCCGGCCAGGGCGAGTTCCTGCTGGGGGCCGGGCTGCCGCAGCGTTTCGAGGCGCGGGTGGGCAGTGGCGAGGATGCGCGTCGGACCCTGCAGGCGGCGCAGGCCGTGCGCATGCTGACGCTGCCGGGCGAGATGGGGGAGCGTTTCCAGGCGATGGCCCTGGGGCGTGACTGCAGCCATCTGCCACTGGCCGGTATCCCCGACCGGCGGGGGCGCCTGTGAGGCCGGTGCATACCCCGTGCACGGTCGCGGGATCCTTTCTCGTGATCGAATCCGGGGGCATGCTGGCGTCATGAAGGTACTGGGTATCGAGACCTCCTGCGACGAGACCGGCGTGGCCCTGATCGATTCCGAGCAGGGCCTGCTGGCGCACCGCCTGTACAGCCAGACCGATCTGCATGCGGTCTATGGCGGGGTGGTGCCGGAGCTGGCTTCGCGCGACCACATCCGCCGCCTGTTGCCGCTGGTGCGCGCGGTACTCGATGCCGCCGGTGTGGACGGGCGCGAGCTGGATGCGGTGGCCTACACCGGCGGGCCGGGCCTGCTGGGGGCGCTGCTGACCGGCGCCTCGGTCGCGCGCGCGCTCGCCTGGGGCTGGGGGGTGCCGGCGCTGGCAGTCCACCATCTGGAGGGGCATCTGCTGGCGCCGTTTCTGGAGGACACCGGCCTGGAGTTCCCCTTCCTGGTGCTGCAGGTCTCCGGCGGGCATACGCAGTTGATCCACGCGCGGGCGCTGGGTGACTACGAACTGGTCGGTGAGAGCATCGACGACGCCGCGGGCGAGGCCTTCGACAAGACCGCGAAGCTGCTGGGGCTCGGGTATCCGGGCGGCCCCGCGCTGGCGCGTCTGGCCGAGCAGGGTGCGTCCGGCGTGCTGCGCCTGCCGCGGCCGATGCTGGATCGTCCCGGTCTGGACATGAGTTTTTCCGGCCTCAAGACGGCGGTGCTCACCGCGCTGAAGAAGCAGACCTATCGGCCGCAGGATGTCGCCCGTGCCTTCGAGGAGGCGGTGACCGATACCCTGGTGGAGAAGACCCGACGCGGGCTGGAGCAGACCGGTGCGCCCACACTGGTGGTGGCCGGTGGCGTCGCCGCCAATCGAACCCTGCGCGCCGGGCTGCAGGCCATGGGGCGGCGTCAGGGGGTGCCGGTCTACTTCCCGCGCCCGGAATTCTGTACGGACAATGGCGCGATGATCGCGCTGGCCGGTTTGCGGCGGCTGCAGGCCGGCGCCCCTGTGGCCGGCGGGGCTCCGGTGGTGGCGGCGCGTGCGCGCTGGCCGCTGGCGGAACTGGATGCGCCGGTCCGAGCGGCTTAGCCGGCAGGTGTACCCATTTTGTACACCTGCCAGCCGGGTCGTCTGTCGAATCCGGGGCGGATTTTCGGGGTGCGCGGTGGAGTTTGATTCGCAACGAGCGTCCGCCAGTGGCGGGGCGTGCCTGGCCCGCCCCGGATTGCGTTGATCCAGGCCGTAGTGCCCCCTCCTCGGCATTCTGGCCAGAGCGCGGCACAGATCCGGGATCTCCACATGTCGGTACGGCCCCGGCGTACGGCTGCCCCAACCCGTGCCGATCCCGGATCACTGCTGCGCGGTTTCCGGGATGATGCAGCAGGGGGGGACCCGGGCCCGCACGGCCTTGAGTCTGGCTGCCGCTTGTTGCGAAGCAGGACGAGGGATGCGGCCCCGGGCGTGACCTTACCTGCGCCCGGCAGGCCCCTCGTCAGCGGATGCGGCCCCGGATGGCTTGTCCTTTTGCCCGATGCGGGACTCCTCGCCACGCATCAGGCGGCGGATGTTGCTGTCATGACGGATGAACAGGATCACGCTCATCAGGGCGACGATGGCGCTGATCCAGTGATCCGCCCCCAGCAGCACCATATACACCGGGGCCATGCCGGCGGCGACCAGTGCCGCCAGCGATGAGTACCGCCAGATCGCGGCCACCAGCAGCCAGGTGAGCAGGACCAGTCCGCCGACCAGCGGGTTGAGGGCCAGAAGGACCCCGAGCGCGGTGGCCACGCCCTTGCCGCCGCGCAGGCGGTAGTAGAGCGGGAAGACATGTCCGAGGAAGGCGGCAAGCCCGATCAGGCCGATGACCCAGCCGGGAAACAGGTCCAGTTGCAGGGCGACGAATACGGGCAGCCAGCCCTTGCCGACATCCCCGATCAGCGTGATGATGGCGGCCTTCTTGCCTCCCGCGCGCAACACGTTGGTGGCGCCGGGGTTCCCGGAGCCGGTCGTGCGCGGGTCCGGCAGGCGCAGCAGCTTGCTGACCAGAATGGCGGTAGAGAGCGATCCCAGCAGATACGCGATGATGATGCCGATTGTAATGCCCATGGACGGTCAGCCTGCCTGCGTGGATTGGCGAAAGGATTCGGCCGCACATAATACGCAAGCCGCCACCGGCCGGTCAGGGTGCTGACATGACCCGCGCAGGTCCGCGCGCGCCGACATTGGTACTGCTGCATGGCTGGGGGTTTTCCGGTGCGGTCTGGGCGCCCTTGCGCGCCGCGTTGCCAGCAACGGTCCGGGTGCTTGCTCCGGATCTGCCCGGGCACGGTGCCGCGGGCGACGGCGGGCGCCTTGCGGACCCGGAGGCGGCCGCTGCGGCGGTGATCGCCGGGCTGCCACAGGATGTGGATTGTCCGGTCTGGGCCGGCTGGTCCCTCGGGGGGCTGGTGGCTCTGGCGGCCGCGCGCCAGTGGACGGGCCCTCAGGGGCTGCTGCTCGTCGGCGCCAGCCCGCGCTTTGTGCGGGCAGACGCCTGGCCGGCGGCGCTGCCCGTAGCCGAGCTGGATGACTTCCGCCAGGCGCTGGCCGGCGACCGCCGGCGTCTGGAGCGGCGGCTCGCGATGCTCTGTGCGCGTGGCAGCGTCGATGCCGCCTCGCTCGCCCGCGACCTGGCAAATCGGTTGCAGGCGGCGCCCGCTACGCCGCGGGGATTGCAGGCCGGTCTGGATCTGCTGGCGACGGCCGATCTGCGCGGTGCCTGGCAGGGGCTGCCGGCCCCTGTGGCTGCCTGGCTGGCAGCCGATGACGCGCTGGTGCCGGCGGCTGTCGCGAGGGAGCTGCGGGCATTACGGCCCGACAGCCACATCGGCGGCGGGCCGGGTGGTCACGCCGACTGGATTGCACGTCCGCAGGCGCTGGCCGACTTTGCCGGGCCATTTCTTAATCAGTGCAGCGCAGGGGAGCAGGCATGAGCCGACCGGACAGCTTCAAGCTCGACAAGGCCAGGGTACGCGCGGCCTTCGCCGGCGCGGCCGCCACCTACGAGGAGCACGCCGTCCTGCAGCGCGAGGTGCAGGAGCGCATGCTCGGCCGTCTCGACTGGATTCGTCTGCAACCACAGCACATCGTTGATCTGGGCTGCGGCACCGGTGAGGCCCTGGATCACCTGGGCCGACGCTATCGCGGCGCGCGTCTGGCCGGCGTGGACTTTGCTCCGGAGATGGTCGCGCGGGCGCGGCGCCGGGGCCGCTGGTTGCGTCGGCCACAGGCGGTCTGTGGCGACCTTGAGGCGTTGCCGCTGGCGGACGCGGCGTTCGATCTCGCTGTCTCCAGCTCGGCCCTGCAGTGGTGCAGCGATCTCGACCAGGCCTTCGCCGAGGTCCGGCGAATCCTGCGCCCGGGCGGCTTGTGGATGTTTACCACCTTCGGCCCGGACACGCTGCGCGAGCTCCGGGCGGCCTTTGCCGCGGTGGATGGTGGCGGTGTGCATGTGAATGCCTTCATCGATATGCACGACATTGGTGATGCCCTGGTGCGCGCCGGTTTTGCCGATCCGGTGATGGACCAGGAAACCGTGACCCTGACCTATCCGGACCTCACCGGTTTGATGCGTGACCTGCGCGGCATCGGTGTGCGCAACGCCCTCGCCGGGCGTCCGCCGGGTCTGTTCGGGCCGCGGCGCCTGATCGCGGTGGCCGAGGCCTATGCGCGTGAGTTTGGCTGCAACGGACGCCTGCCGGCGAGCTGGGAAGTGGTGTACGGTCATGCCTGGGTGCCGGACGCGCCGCCGCCGTCGCGGCCCCCGGGGCCCGTGATCCCGGTCCAGCCGGTTCGTTGATCCAGATCAACGTTTCCGTCTGGAGAGTGCTCGCCCGGCCGTAGGTAAAAATGTATTCTCGCAACGCAGGAAAGTTCCGCTGGTGGCGTCTAATATCCGAGTGATCCAGGCGGTCTTGGTTTTTTGTAGGTCCGGAATGGGGTAGAGTTCACGCCCCCGAACCATCGGGACATCCGTGTTCCCCGCAGCAAGGTGGAAAAGTCATGTCACAAGCAGCCACTACGGCGGGCGCCGCGCCCGCAGCGTCAGTCGCGACTTCCGAGCAGTACAACTACGCGATTATCAAACGGTTTGCCGTTGCCGCCGTCCTCTGGGGCGTGTTCGGGATGGCTGCGGGCGTCTGGATTGCCTCGCAGCTGGCGTTTCCGTTCCTGAATTTCGATATCGCGCAGATCACCTTCGGGCGCTTCCGTCCGGTCCATACCACGGCCGTGATCTTCGGTTTCGGGGGTAACGCACTCTTCGCGACCTCCTACTACGTGGTCCAGCGGACCTGTCAGGCACGGCTGTGGAGTGACTCCATGGCGAGCTTCACCTTCTACGGGTGGAACCTGGCGCTGATCCTTGGCGTAATCACCTACATGATGGGGATTACCCAGGGTCGCGAATACGCCGAGTTCAACTGGCAGATCGACCTCATCATCCTGGTGGTCTGGGTGGCCTATTTCATGGTCTACCTGATGACCCTGCTGCGCCGGAATCAGCCGCACATCTACGTGGCGAACTGGTTCTTCATGGCCTTTATTCTGGCGACCGCGCTCCTGCACATCTTCAACAACCTCGAGGTGCCGGTCGGCCTGTTCCACCCGCACTCCTACCCGCTGTTCTCCGGCGTGCAGGATGCGATGCGCCAGTGGTGGTATGGCCATAACGCGGTGGGCTTCTTCCTGACCGCGGCTTTCCTCGGGATGATGTACTACTTCGTGCCGAAGCAGGCCGGTCGTCCGATCTACTCGTACAAGCTTTCCATCATCCACTTCTGGGCGCTGGTCTTCCTGTACATGTGGGTGGGTGCGCACCACCTGCACTGGACGGCCCTGCCGGACTGGGTTTCCACCCTGGCGGCAACCTTCTCCATCCTGCTGCTGCTGCCGTCCTGGGGCGGCATGATCAACGGGATCATGACCCTGTCCGGTGCCTGGGACAAACTGCGTACCGACCCGATCATGCTGTTCCTGATCACCGCGCTGGCGTTCTACGGCATGTCGACCTTTGAAGGTCCGATGATGTCGCTGAAGAGCGTGAACGCGCTGTCGCACTACACCGACTGGACCGTCGGTCACGTGCACTCCGGCGCCCTGGGCTGGGTGGCGATGATCTCCTTCGGCTCGCTGTATCACCTGATCCCGCGGCTGTGGAACGTGAACCTGTACAGCGTGAAGCTGGTGTATGCGCACTTCTTCCTCGCCACTATCGGCATCGTGCTGTACATCACCGCCATGTGGGTGGCCGGTATCGGGCAGGGCCTGATGCTCCGCGCCTTCGACCAGTACGGCAACCTGGCCTACACCTTCAGCGAAACCGTGGCGTTCCTGCATATGCCGTACGTCGTGCGTGCCGTCGGCGGCGGGTTCTTCCTGATCGGCATGCTGATCATGGCGTTCAACATTGCGATGACCATTCGCTCGGGCATCAAGGCCGAGGCCCGCGAGGCCCAGGCCGAGTCCGCCGCACCGCGCACGGCTTGATTAGGGAGAGATTAGATCCATGAAGCATGAAAGCGTTGAAACCAATGCCGGCCTGCTGATCATCCTGACCCTTGCGGTGATCAGCGTCGGTGGCCTGGTCGAGATCGTGCCGCTGTTCTACATCGACGACACCATCGAAGAAGTCGACGGGGTGCGTCCGTATACCCCGCTCGAGCAGCGTGGTCGCGATATCTATGTGCAGGAGGGCTGTTACGCCTGTCATTCCCAGATGGTGCGGCCGTTCCGGGACGAGATGCTGCGCTACGGCCACTACTCCCTGGCGGCGGAGTCCAAGTACGACCATCCGTTCCAGTGGGGCTCCAAACGTACCGGACCGGATCTGGCCCGCGTGGGGGGCAAATACTCGAACGAGTGGCACGTGCAGCATCTGATCCACCCGCAGTCTCTGCTGCCGCAGTCGATCATGCCGGCCTATCCCTGGCTGGCGACTAACGCGCTCAATTACTCCGACATTGAGCGTCGAATGATCGCGCTGAGGCGTGTGGGCGTCCCGTATTCGCTCACCGAAGAGGAATACCAGGAAAACGTCGAGCGCTTTGGTGAGGAGCATGCCCGCATGTTCCATATCCCGGACGCGCAGGACATGCTGATGGAGCAGGCCCAGGCCGAGAACTTCGACGGCGATCCGTCATTTATCTCGGAAATGGATGCCATGGTGGCCTACCTGCAGGTGCTCGGCACCATGGTGGACTTTAGCGAATACGATTACGGACACTTCGCCGAATTCCGCTAGGGAATTTCGGCCCGGCCGGGGTACAGGATTGATGGCAGAACTCTGGGTATGGATCACGGACCTGGGCAACAGCAAGATGCTGGCGCTGATCTTGTTCATGAGCACCTTCATAGGGATCGTGATCTATCTCTTCGCCAAGCCCAGCCGGGCCAAGAAGTTCGAGACGTATCGCTATATTCCTCTGGACGAAGATGATTCGCACCGGGAGCCGACGGCTCGGCGCGACCAAACCGAGAGTGAAAAGCAATGAGCACACAGGACAAACGCAAACCGGGTCAGGGCCAAGTCGAGACCACCGGGCACCTCTGGGACAGTGATCTTGCCGAGTTAAACAACCCGCTCCCGCGCTGGTGGCTGTGGGGGTTCTACGCCACGATAGTGTTCGCGCTGGTCTACTGGCTGCTTTATCCGGCCTGGCCGATTGGCGACAGCTTCACCAAGGGTATCGCCAGCGTTACCTACGAAGTCGATGGGGAAGAGCGCACGACACACTGGAACACCCGTGCACTGCTGGCCCGGGACATGCAGTTCGGTGACCACGCCGTGCGCCAGCGCGAGATGCTGGAGCAGGTCAGTGCGCAGGATTATGAAACGATCCTTGCGGACGCCGACTCCATGAGCTTCGTGAATGCCTACGCCCAGGGTTCGTTTGGTACCTGGTGCGCTGCCTGTCACCAGGTCGGGGGCGCCGGTGTGGTCGGTCTTTACCCGAACCTGACCAATGACCACTGGAAGTGGGGCGGTAGTGTCGACCAGATCGAGCACACCATCCGCGAGGGCCGTCTCGGTTACATGCCGGATTACCGCAATACCCTCACAGGGGACCAGCTTGACGCGGTTGCCGCGTATGTTCTCTCGCTGAACGACTACGAGATGGACGCCGACATGGTCGATGCGGGTCAGCGGATTTACCAGGGTATGGATGGTGGCTGTTTCCAGTGCCACGGTGCCGATGGCGGTGGTCTTGCCTCTCAGGGCGCCCCGAACCTGACCAACAACCTGTGGGGTCTGATTGACATTCGCGGTGCGGAAAGCGACGAGGCGCGCCTGCGTATGGTCGCGGATCTTGTGCACGACGGTGTGCAGCGGGAGATGCCGGGTTTCTCCGACCGCCTGTCGGATGACGAGATCCGGATGCTGACCGCCTACGTCCACTCGCTCGGGGGCGGGCAGTAAGCGGCTGAACCAGGCGCCCGGGAGGGGTGCCCGGTGGCTCACACGGGGGTTCCGACCAGGTCTGTTGACTTGGGTCCGGGCCCCTGTATTGTTTGGAAAGGCCGTTGTCGTTGATGTGGTGAGGGGTTTCCTGGATGGGGCCTCCGACTTTGACCGGGTCGGGGCCCTGACCGCACCCGTCTTGTGCAACCCCAGAAGTAGCGCACGCTCAGGCGTGCCAAGCGCCGGGGCGCCCCCGGAAGGCAGGATTCATGTCAGAACCGCAACCACTCTATCAGGCCCGTATCCCGATCCATCCCCGGTCGGTGAAGGGGCGGTTCCGCAATCTGAAGACCGGCATCCTGCTGCTGGCGTATGCGGTGTACTTTGTGCTGCCCTGGATGCGGTGGGATCGCGAATACGGCCCGAACCAGGCCGTTCTGTTCGATATACCGGGGCGCCAGTTCCATATCTTTGACCTGGTGGTGTATCCGCAGGATATCTTCTGGCTTGCGGGGCTGCTGATGCTCGCGGCGCTGTTGCTGTTCTTTGTCACGGGTGTGCTGGGGCGCGTCTTCTGCGGATACTTCTGTTTCCAGACCCTGTGGACTGATGTCTTCCAGTTCGTGGAACGCAAGATCCAGGGTGAGCGGCCTGCGCGGGTGCGCCTGTCGAAGCAGCCCTGGAATGCCGAGAAGGTGCTGAAGCTCGGTACTACTCACGCGCTCTGGCTGCTCGTGGCGTTTGCGACGGCGTTTACATTTGTTCTTTACTGGGGCAACGCGCCGACTATTACGGCGCAATTCTTCACCGGCGAGGCCGTCGCGGCGGCGTACATCACCGCCGGTATCCTCACGGCCACCACCTACATCGCGGCCGGTCTGGCACGTGAACAGGTGTGTACCTTCATTTGCCCTTATGCCCGCTTCCAGAGCGTGATGTTTGATCAGGATACGCTGATCGTCTCTTACGATCAGGAGCGGGGCGAGGGCAATGCCGGCCGGGCGAAGCCGCTCAAGAACCTGCAGCAGCGGGAGGACCGTCAGGCCGCCGGGGTTGGTGACTGCATCGACTGTGGCTACTGCGTACAGGTCTGTCCGACCGGCATTGATATCCGCGACGGGCTGCAATACCAGTGTATTCACTGCGCCTTGTGTGTCGATGCCTGTGATACCATCATGGACAAGCAGGGGTGGCCGCGCGGGCTGATCCGCTACTCCTCCGAGCGCGAACTCGAAGGCGGGAAGACGCGTTTCCTCAAGGGGAAGAGCATCGGCTACGGTGTCGCCATCCTGGTCATTATCGGCGCGCTTGCGTTCAGCATTCTGCAACGGCCCCCTGCAGATGTTCACGTCAACCAGGTGCGCCAGCCGCTGTTCGTGCAGATGTCCGATGGCTGGATCCAGAATCGCTACGAGATCGGTCTGAACAACGTGACAGACCAGCCGCTCGAGTTTGAAATCGGTATTGCGGGCCTGGAGGGGGCTGAGCTCGACCTTGGTCAGGTGGAAGAGATTCGCCTGGACCCTGGCCAGCGCCTGACGGTCCTGGCTCGTGTACGCCATGATCCCGCCCCCGGCTCCGACTCGCCCAAGCAGTTCAGCTTCGTGATTTCGGATCGGCAGGGTCGGATCGAGCCATTCGAGACGGGCTCCCAGTTCAGTCATCGTTGAGGCAAACTGGAGCTGTGTGCGCCCTCGCGCCGGTATTCCCTGGTTTCCGGCGCCCGGGCGCTTTATCCACCGCGCGGTCGTACAACGCAACCGTCGATGGTTCTACCCAAGGATGTCGGGTACCGCGTCTGTCAACGTTGCCGTTGCGTGCACGAGGGCGCTGGTTACCCGTCGAGGATTGGGCGCTCGCCGGCGCAGGCCCGGGAGGCTGTGGCGGGAACCCCGTCCTTGGGGCCAGGATGCCCCGACACCGCGTCACTGACGCAACCCCGACATCCAAACCCCAGAATGTGAAGATCCGACCATGAGCAACCTCGTCATTTCCCTCGGTCTCGGCAGCATGGCGCTCGCGCTGCTGTTTGGCTTGATCTACAAGTTTACCGGGCTGAAGGCCTACAACACCTCCGCGCTGGTGGTCGCGATCATGCTGTTCGTGTTCATCCCTGCGTCGATCCTGACCTGGCAGGGTGCGGATGTCTTCGCGATCCATCTGGCGCTCTACATCATCGTGCCCTACGGGCTCGGGATCATCTTCACCCAGAAGGAGGCCGAGGCCACCGATGGCGGGAAGGCCAAGCTCGGGCGCTTGCACTGGGCCCCGATGGTGCTGGTCGGGTTCTTCACCATCATCGCGTCGGTCCAGGCCGTCCTGATCACGCTGGCGCACAATGGCATGCCCCAGCAGTTCATCGGGACCCTCCTGCCCACGCCGGACAATCCGGCCGAGAAGGTCACCTCCGGTTTCCCGGGAACGGTCAGTGGCATCCAGGAGCGCGACCAGGCGCTGGCTGTTCATCGCATCAGTGAGTTGCAGGAGCAGCGTGAGCTGGGCTGGCAGGTACGCCAGGGCTGGGACGAGGATCCCGTCCAGGGCGAGACCGCCCGGCTGCTGGTAGAGGTGAGGGACGCGGAGGGACGCGCGATCTCGGATGCCGCGATTTCGGGCGCCTTTCTCTGGGTGGCCGACGCGCGCCAGGACCAGACGTTCGACATGCAGCCCGTGGGCGACGGCCTGTATCAGGTCGAGGTCCAGCTGCCGTCACCGGGGCGCTGGGAGGTCCGCTACTTTGTCGAGCACGACGGTCACCGCCTGGAGCAGCAGGCGCGTACCCGTGTGCGCGGTGTGTCCAGCTAGGCGCGCAAGGATCTGTGCTGATGTGGGTGATAGCGCCGAGATGGCGCCTATCCGCCATGGGTCGCGATGCCCGCGGCAGTGTGATGGCTAGCACGCACACCGCGCTGGTGCCGTCGCTGCGCAAAAGCCACTCTTCCTGCTGAGCCATGTCATCCAGGAGCGACTCCGGGCAGGTGCAGGAGCCGCGGCAAGACCCCGAGCCCGCCACCGGCGCCTGTTTCCACTGCGGGCTTCCCGTACCCCCGTCGGCCCATTATCCCGTTGCCTTCGAGGGGCGTGAGCGGGCGACTTGCTGCGCGGGCTGCCAGGCGGTGGCGACCGCGATCATTGAGCACGGCCTGGGGAGCTATTACCACCATCGGCCAGTGGCACCCGGCGTCGCCGGCGCCCCCCTGATTCCGGAAGAGCTGCGGGAACTGGAGCTGTTCGATAATCCCGCAGTCCAGCAGCAGTTCGTGACCGATGCCCCCGCCAGTGACGCCCCGCGTCGCGAGGCGGCGCTGATGCTCGAGGGCATTACCTGTGCCGCTTGCGTCTGGTTGAACGAACGCCATGTCCAGAATCTGCCCGGCGTACTCGAGTTTTCGGTGAACTATTCCACCCACCGCGCTCGGCTGGTCTGGGATCCGGAGCATATCCGCCTGTCGGATGTCCTGCGCGCGATCCGTGATATCGGCTATCACGCCCATCCCTATGATCCCGGAACCCGAGAACAGGCGCTGGCGCGAGAACGCGGGCTGGCCCTGCGCCGCATCGCGGTGGCGGCCCTCGGCATGATGCAGGTCATGATGCTCGCGGTTGCCCTGTGGCTGGGCGCGGACGACGTCGAACATGAAGACCTGATGCAGTTCATGCGCTGGGTGGCCGCGATACTCACCACCCCCGTGGTGCTGTATTCGGCCATTCCGTTCTATCAGAGCGCGTGGCGCGATCTCCGGCAACGACGGCTGGGCATGGATGTCCCGGTCAGTCTGGCCATTGTCGCGACCTATGCCGCCAGTCTGTACGCAGTCATCATCGGCACCGGCGAACATGTCTATTTCGAGTCGGTGGTGATGTTCGTGTTTTTCCTGCTGGTCAGCCGCTACCTTGAGCTGATCGCCCGACGCCATGCCGGGCAGGCGATTGATCGGCTGGATCGCCTGGTACCGGCGATTGCCCATCGCCGCGGGACGGACGGAGGCTTCGAGTCGGTGCCGGTTGCCGAACTGGCGCCGGGCGATCATGTCCAGGTGCGGCCGGGCGAATCCATCCCGGCCGATGGCGTGGTGGTCGAGGGCCGCTCCGCCGTCAATCAGGCGCTGCTGACTGGGGAGCCGGAACCGCAGCTCACCACCCCGGGCAGTGATGTTGTGGGTGGCACGGTCAACGTAGACAGCCCGCTGACAGTGGAGATTCGCCGTGTGGGCGCGGAGACGACGCTGGCCGAGATCCAGCGTCTGCTCGACCGCGCTCAGAGCGAAAAGCCCCGCATCGCCCGTCTGGCCGAAAAGGGAACAGGGTGGTTTGTCGGGGCCGTGCTCCTGCTGACTGCACTGGCCGGCCTCGTCTGGTACGCCTGGATCGATCCGGAGCGCGCCCTCTGGGTCATGGTGGCGATGCTGGTGGCGACCTGCCCCTGCGCGCTGGCGCTCGCCACGCCGGTCGCGCTCACGGCGACCACCGGTACGCTGTCACGTCTTGGTCTGCTGGTGACCCGCGGGCGGGCCCTGGAGGCCCTGACGCGCGTGGATACGGTGTGCCTGGACAAGACCGGCACCCTCACCGAAGGGCAGCCCCGGCTGGTGGCGCGCACGGATCTGGTGCCGCCGCCGGACGGCGAGGACTGGGTGGACTGGGCCGGCGCGCTGGAGGCGTACTCGGAGCACCCGCTCGCCCGCGCCTTTGTGGGCGAACGCGAGGCCCAGCTGCAGGCCGATGGGGTTATCAACGTGCCCGGCCACGGCCTGAGTGGTCGGATTCGCGGTCTGGAAGTCGCGATCGGCGGGCCCGCCATGCTCGCGGACGAGCCGCCGCCCGCTACACCGCCGGCCGAGCACTCGCTTGCTTCGCCCGTCTGGTTGCAGGTGGATGGTCGTGTGGTCAGCTGTTTCTGGCTGGCCGACACCCCGAGGACGGATGTGGATGCACTGCTCGGCGGCTTGCGGGCGCGCGGTCTTGAGGTGGTCCTGCTGACCGGTGATCGCCCGGAGGCGGCCCGGGCCTTCGCCGACCGCCTGGCGATCGGTCGGGCCCTGGGCGGTCTGAGTCCCGAAGGCAAGCTCGCCGAAGTCCGCCGTCTGCAGCAGGCCGGGCACCGTGTGCTGATGGTCGGGGACGGGGTGAACGATGCCCCGGTCCTGGCCGGAGCGGATGTGTCGCTGGCACTGGGCGGTGGCACGCAGCTGGCGCAGACCCAGGCCGACCTGGTGCTGATGTCGGACCGTCTGGAGCATATGCTGGAGGCGCTGCAGCAGGCACGGCGTACGGAGCGCATCATCCGTCAGAATATTACCTGGGCCATAGGCTACAACGCCGTCGCGCTGCCGGTGGCGGCAGCCGGGCTGCTGACGCCATGGCTGGCGGCGTTGGGGATGTCACTCAGTTCGTTGCTGGTGGTTGGTAACGCGCTGCGGTTGCGCCCCGGGCGCGACCGCGAGGCCGCGCGGACCGGTGCGGCCCTGGCCGTACGGGAAGACAGGGCGGCTTAACCCGCACGTTGCATGCGTTGTGCCGGTCTCCTGTCCGCACAGGGAGGGGCCGTCGGCTGTATGGTGCCGATGGCATTCCCCTGTCCGCCTGTGCGGCCAATACCCTGCGTGATCGTCGCAACATACAGGTTGATGAGACGCTGCTCGTGAGCGGTTAGACTATTATCATGTCTATCCTGTATCTGCTGATTCCGCTCGCGATGCTGTTCGCCCTGGTTGTGGGCGTGGTGCTGTTCTGGGCCATTCGTTCGGGACAGTATGAGGATCTCGAAGGCCCGGCCTACCGTATCCTGATGGATGATGACGACGCCCGGATTCCGACGGGAACGTCAGACAACGAGACGGGGGAGGCCGCAGACGACGATCGGGATGCCGACGCGCAGCGCGCCGAGAGACGCGGCAAAGAGTGAACCGTGTGTCCCGGAAAACAGCGGTTTGCCCGCTTCCGGGCGCTGCGCGCGCACCCGCTCCGGCTCGGTGGCCGCGTGCCCCGGTACGACTGTCTCCGTTTATCGGCGTATTCCTTGCGCTGGGGCGCGCCCGGACGTACTCTTGAATAACACGAATTTGAATTGTTTCCGAGGATAGCAACATGCGTGACTGGTTTAGCTTCGATAACTTTCCGCTGACCTTTACTGCGGCCCTGATTATCTTCTCCTGGCTCAGCTTTTTCTCGGTCATCCTGTTCGGTTAAGGCGGCGTGCTGCCGGATCGCTCCGGTTCTGCACACACAATAAAAAGGCCTCGGGCATCGTCACGCTCGAGGCCTTTCTTTGTTCGTCCGTAGAGGCGCTGAATAAAGCCATCCCGGCCTTGTCAGCGCCCGCCGCCGATCAGTCGGTGAAGGCAGCGCGAATCCGCTTGATCGCGTTGTTTTCGATCTGCCGGATGCGTTCTGCGGACACACCGTACTCTGCGGCCAGCTCGTGCAATGTGGCCTTTTGCTCGCCCATGTAACGCCGCATCAGGATGGTCCGTGCGCGTTCGTCCAGCTCCGCGAGGGTCTGGCCCAGGCGTTCCTGGTAATGCCGGTCCCAGTCCTCGTCTTCGGTTACGTGGGCCGGGTCGTCGCTCAGGTCCTCGAGGCTCAGGCGCTCGGCCGGCGCCTGGTAGCCGTGATCGTCATCCGTTTCGGGGCCGGGGTCGAAGCTGGCATCCTGGCTCGACAGGCGGCGTTCCATTTCCCAGACATCCTTCTCGGAGACCCCGAGATCCTGCGCGACGGCGGCGACCTCGTCGTTGGACAGCCAGCCGAGACGCTGTTTTGCGCTGCGCAGGTTGAAGAAGAGCTTGCGCTGCGCCTTGGTTGTGGCCACCTTGACGATGCGCCAGTTGCGCAGGATGAATTCGTGGATCTCGGCGCGAATCCAGTGCACCGCGAAGGAGACCAGGCGTACGCCCTGATTCGGGTCGAAGCGACGCACCGCCTTCATCAGGCCGACGTTTCCCTCCTGGATCAGGTCGCCCAGGGGAAGGCCATAGCCCTGATATCCGCGGGCTACGTGGACCACGAAACGCAGATTGTGCAGGATCAGCTGACGCGCGGCGTCCAGGTCCTGGCGCTCGTGCAGCGCCACGGCCAGTTCACGTTCCTGTTCCGTATCCAGGACCTCAATGCGGCCGACTGCCTGCATGTAGTGGTCCAGGTTGCCCACCGGGGCGGGGATGTCGACGCGCGGGGTGCTCAGGGCTTGGGTCATGCGTTCGGGTTCCTCCTGCTTGATGGGAATAGGTTAGCACTCTAATGATGAGAGTGCTAAACCCTGAAAAAGTTTCGGAGTTTCCCGGGGTAAAAGATGACGTTACGGCGCATCCCGCAGTGCATGGCCACTGCCAAGCCGCGCGCCCAGCCAGCCGAGTACGAGCCCGGCCAGCAGCAGGTTCGCCAGCGGTCCGGCGCCGGGCAGGGACAGGCTGAAGTCCAGTTCGAAGGCGGCGGCGGCGTCCGCCAGCGGTGCCTGACTCAGGGCCGTCCCGGACAGCAGCAGTATGGTGGCGAAGACGCCGCCCCCAAGGCCGGTGATCAGGCCACCGTACAGCGAGGGCCGCCGCAGGAAGCGATGGGTGGCCCCGCTGATCCGTGAAATGGCGATCTCCTCCTGGCGCTCGCGCAGTTCCGAAGCGGTAGCCAGGGCCAGGATCAGCACGGCCCCCAGGCCCAGCAGGACGCCCACCACGGAGAGGATGCGCAGCCCCAGCTGGTGCAGGCTGTTGAGCTGCCGGACCCACTCATCGTCGCTGACCACACCGGCGCCTGGCGCGATCCCCGCGAGTGCGTCGCGCAACGCGTCGAGGGTGGCCGGGTCGGTGGTGGCGGGTACGACATCGATCACATCCGGCAGCGGGTTCTCTTCCATCCAGTCCAGCAGGCTCGGGTCGGCCAGCCCCTCGCGGTACCGGGCCAGGGCCGTGTCGGCGTCGATCCAGGTCCAGCGTTCTACGCGCGCATCGGTCTCCAGGTAGCGTTCCAGATCGGCGACGGTGGCGGCCTCCACGGCGTCGAGGTAGAGCGCGATCCGCGGGTCGTGGTCGATATGGGCGGACAGGGACCGGGCATTGTCCAGCAGGACCCAGAGGTAGGCCGGAAGCGCCAGGATGAAGCCGAGGACGGCGATGCTGATCAGGCTCAGGATGGGTGCCTGCAGCCGGCGTTGGAGGCTGCGGCGCGCTGCGTCGCGATGGGCCTCCATCCAGGCCGGGAAGGCATTCAGCAGGTGATGGCCGGGTCTCATGTGCGTGGCTCCGGCCGGGCCCGGGCCTCGACGCGGCCATTTTCAAGATGCAGGATGGGCTTGCCCATGCGCTCTACCAGGCCGATGTCGTGGCTGGCGATGAGCGCGGTCATGCCGACTCCGTTGAAGTCGTCGAACAGCCGCAGGATCTCGCGTGACAGGGCCGGATCGAGATTGCCGGTCGGTTCGTCCGCCAGCAGCAGGACCGGACGGTGCACGATTGCGCGTGCGATGCCCACGCGCTGCTGTTCCCCCGCGGACAGCGTGCGCGGGTTGGCGGCTTCCTTGTGCAGCAGGCCAACCTTGTCGAGGGCGGCGCGTACCCGTTTGCGCATCTCCGGGCGCCTGTAGGCGAGGATCTCCAGCGGCAGGGCGACGTTGTCGAATACCGGACGGTCGAACAGCAGGCGATGATCCTGGAAGACCAGGCCGATACTGCGACGAAAACTCGGGATTGCGCGCGGCGACAGCCGTTCGAGGTCGTACCCGTTGACCCGTATGCGCCCCCGCGTCGGGCGTTCCAGCCCGGCAATCAGGCGTAGCAGGGTGCTCTTGCCGGCCCCGGAGGGCCCGGTGATGAAGGCCATCGCTCCCGAGTCCACGCGCAGGCTGACATTGCTGAGCGCCTCTGCCGCGCTGCCGAACCGCTTGGTGACGCGTTGCAGATGGATCATGCCGTCGGCTCGTCAGTCGCTGTCGCGACCGAGGAGGGCGCGCACGAACGCGCGGGCGTCGAATACCTGCAGGTCCTCGGCGCTTTCTCCGACTCCGATGAACCGCACGGGCACGCCCAGCTGCTCGGCCAGCGCGAACAGCACCCCGCCCTTGGCCGTGCCATCGAGCTTGGTGACGACGATCCCGGTCAGCCCCAGCGCCTCGTGGAACTGACGGGCCTGATTCAATGCGTTCTGGCCCGTGCCGCCATCCACCACCAGCAGGACCTCGTCCGGCGCATGTTCGTCCAGTCGTCCCATGACCCGTTTGACCTTGCGTACTTCTTCCATCAGGTTGGTCTGGGTGTGCAGGCGCCCGGCGGTGTCGGCGATCATGACGTCGATCTCCCGGGCCTGGGCCGCCTGCAGGCCGTCGTACACCACTGATGCGGAGTCCGCCCCGGTGCCTTGCGCGATCACCGGGACCTGGTTGCGCTCGCCCCAGGTCTGCAGCTGTTCCACCGCCGCGGCACGGAAGGTGTCGCCGGCGGCCAGCAGGACGGAGCGGCCGTCGGTCTGGAGATGATGCGCCAGCTTGCCGATGGTGGTGGTCTTGCCGGCTCCGTTGATGCCCACCACCAGGATCGAGAACGGGCGCTCGCCCGCCGGGATCTCCAGCGGGCGCGAGACGGGCTCGAGGACGTCCACCATGGCTGCCTCGAGGGCATCCATCAGGGCCTCGGCGTCGTCCAGCTGGCCGCGTTTCACCTCGCGGGTGATACGATCCATGATCTGCTGGGTCGCATCCAGGCCTACGTCCGCGAGCAGCAGGCGATCTTCCAGCTCCTCGAACAGTTCGTCGTCGATCTTGCGCCGAAACAGGGAGCCGAGGTCGCCACCCAGGGCCTGCCCGGTCTTGGCGAGACCTTTGCGCAGGCGCTGGAACCAGCCCCCGCGGGCGGGCTGCTCCGACTCGGTGCCGGAGGTCTCGGTGGCGGGGAGGGCGGGGTCTTCGGAGGACTTCTTGCGGAAACCGAACATGCTCGATGGGGTCAAGTAGAAAGTTCGCCAATGCTAGCACGAGGATGGATGAATCATGCGCGGTAGAAAATGGGTTCCAGCGCTGCTCGCGGCGCTCGCGTTTGCCTGGCCTCTGGTGGTGCCGGCGACGACGGCGGAGATCGAATCGGACGTGGTCGAGGCCACGCTGGAAAACGGCCTGACGGTCCTGGTGCTGGAGGACCGGCGAGCGCCTGTCGTGGCCAACATGGTCTGGTACCGCGTCGGCTCCGCCGACGAGCACAGCGGAATCACCGGAATTTCGCACATGCTGGAGCACATGATGTTCCGCGGCTCCGAGCAATACGAACCGGGTGAGTTCTCGCGCGTCATCTCGCGCCTGGGCGGCCGCGAGAATGCCTTTACCGGACGTGACTACACCGGCTATTTCCAGGTGATCGGGCGCGATCACTGGGAAACGGTAATGGCGATGGAGGCGGAACGCATGCAGCACCTCAAGCTGCAGGAAGACGAATTCCGCCCGGAATTGAACGTGGTCAAGGAGGAGCGCCGCCTGCGGGTCGAGGATCAGCCGAACGCCCTGCTGCGCGAGCAGATGATGGCCACGGCCTTCTTCAACCATCCCTACGGCAACCCGGTGATCGGCTGGATGAGTGACATCGAGGCCTACACCCTGGAGGACAACCAGGCGTGGTACGACCGCTACTACCACCCCAACAACGCGGTCGTCGTGGTGGTGGGCGATGTCGATGCCGAACGGGTGATCGCCGCGGCTCGCGAGCACTTCGGAGATATCCCGGCCGGGGAGCTGCCCGTGGCGAAGCCGCGTACCGAAACCCCGCAGCAGGGTGAGCGCCGGATCACCGTGGAGGCACGGGCGGAATTGCCCTATCTGATGATGGGCTGGAAGGCACCGGTGCTGAACACCGTGGACGATCCGGTGGATGCCTATGCGCTGCTGGTGGCTGCCGGGATCCTCGATTCCGGTGAGGCCTCGCGTTTCGCCCGCGAGATCGTGCGCGGTGCAGAGCTGGCCGGTGCAACCTCGGCCCGCTACAGCGCCTTCAGCCGGCTCGATGATTTGTTTCTGATCGCGGCGGTGCCCACGGCGGATACCGATATGGACACGCTGGAGGCCGCGCTGCTGGAACAGGTGGAGCGCCTGCAGGACGAACCGGTCAGCGCAAGCGAACTGGAACGGGTGCAGGCTCGGGTCATCGCGTCCGAGATTTACCAGCGCGACTCGGTGCGCTCGCAGGCCTTTCAACTGGGGATGCTGGAGACCGTCGGGGTTGGCTGGCGTGAGAGCGATCGTTTCGTGGAACGCGTGCGGGCGGTCACCGCCGAGGACGTGCAGCGCGTGGCAGGCGAATACCTGGTGCCGCAGCGGCGTACGGTTGCCATCCTCGACCCGCAGCCCCTGGATGGCGACGCCCCGCCCGAACCGGCCTCGGTGCAACCCCATGGTGACACCGCGGGGGGCATGTGATGACGGGAGGCAAGATGATGCGTGCGGGATGGCTGATGGCCCTGGTCTGGCTGCTGGCGCTGCCGGCCCAGGCGGTCGAGATCGAGGAATGGACAACCGACGCGGGCCTGCGGGTCCTCTATGTGGCGGCACCGGATCTGCCGATGGTCGATCTGCGTCTTACGTTCGACGGCGGCGCCGCGCGCGATGGCGACCAGCATGGCCTCGCTGCGCTGACCAGCAGTGCCCTGCGCCATGGCACGGAGACGATGGATTCGGACGCACTGGCCGAGCGCTTCGAATCGGTGGGTGCCCGGTTTAGCACCAATTCACTGCGCGACATGGCGATTGTCAGCCTGCGCAGCCTGACCGAGCCGGACTGGATGGAGACCGCGCTGGAGACCCTGACCGCCGTGCTGGCCGAACCTGCCTTTCCGGAGGCCGACTTCGAGCGTGCGCGGCGTCAGGCCTTGCAGGGCCTGCAGCGCGAGCGTCAGGACCCGGGCAGCGTCGCCAGTCGCCGCTTCTACGAGCTGATGTATGGTGATCACCCCTACGCCAACTGGCCGGGCGGCGAGCGCGCGACTCTGGAAGCCCTGCAGCCCGATGATGCGCGCGCCTTCTATCGGCGCCATTACACCTCAGGCAATGGTGCCCTCGCGATCACCGGTGGCCTGACGCGCGAGGAGGCCGAGGCGGTGGCCGACCGGATCTCCGCGGCGCTGCCGCAGGGCGCGGCGGCGGAGCCGCTGCCGGCCGTAGAGTCACGTGACGAGCCGGTGGAGGAGCGCATCGAGTTTCCCTCCGAGCAGGCCCATATCCTGATGGGCGCCCCGGCGCTGCGGCGTGGCGACGAGGATCATTACGCTTTGACACTCGCCAATCACGCCTTCGGGGGCGGCGGATTTACCTCGCGGCTGTTCCAGGAGATCCGCAGCGAACGTGGCCTGGCCTACTCGGTCAACAGTCGCCTGCAGCCGATGGCGGTGGAGGGGCCCTTCCGGATCGGGATGCAGACCGCCGTGGATCAGGCGGACGCGGCGGTTGTGGCGCTGCGCGAGGAGTTGGTGCGCTGGCATTCCGCGGGGATTGCTGCCGAGGAACTGGAGGCCTCGCGCGCGAACGTGGTCAACAGCTTCCCGCTGTCGCTGGCCTCAAACAGCGATATCGTCAGCCTGCTCGGGATGATGGCCTTCTACGACCTGCCGCTGGACTATCTGGAACGCTACATCGAGCGCATGGAGGCGGTGGAGCTGGATGACCTGAACGAGCGCCTGCGCGAGCGCATCCACCCGGATGCGATGGTCACGGTGATCGTGGGTGGGCAGGAGTAGGCGCGCCCCCGCCGGGCGCCCGGCGCGCATCCGCATCATCGGCGGCGCCTGGCGGCGGCGCTGGTTGCCGGTGCTGGCGGTGGGCGGGCTGCGACCCACCGCCGATGCCCTGCGCGAGACCTTGTTCAACTGGCTGCAGCCGCGATTGCCGGGGGCGCGGGTGCTCGACCTGTTTGCCGGTACCGGGGCGCTGGGCCTGGAGGCTGCTTCGCGCGGGGCGGATACGGTGTTGCTGATCGAGCGCGATGCCCGGGCGGTGGCGCAGCTCCGGGCCAACTGCGACACCCTCGGCGCCGAGCAGGTCCGCGTGCGCCGGGGCGATGCCCTGGGTGTGCTGGCGGACCCGCCACCGGAGGGCCGCCCGTATGATCTGGTGCTGGTGGACCCGCCGTTTCACAAGGGTCTGGTGATGCCGGTGCTGGCGGCTCTGCGGGCATCGGGCTGGTTGCACCCCGACAGCCGCGTGTATGTCGAGATCGAGGCCGAGGCCGATCTCGGTTGCCTGGTTGCAGATGGCTGGCAAGTGGAACGCGAACGTCAGGGCGGTCAGGCACGCGCCCTGTTGCTGGTGCAGGCCGGGTCCGACACCGCCGACTGATGCCGTCGCGCCGCGGCGACCCCTCGGCACCCCGCATGCCGTTGCTTTTGCAGGGGGGCGCGTCTTTGGGTACCGTGTCGGGGACCTGCCTATTGCGATAACGCCCAACGGGCGCTTCCCCGTGCGGCTTCCGGCACTAGAGCCGGAATCATTCCGCCCGGTCTTGCGCTTGCCACAAGAATAAAAGGGGAAAGCGAATGGATGATCCGTCCACTCCCGGTCTGACGCAAACTCGCCTTGGCGGCTTTGGCGTGATCTGCAGTCCGGTGTTCTATACCTCCACCGCGGTGATTGCGCTCTTCGTGCTGTTCGGGGCGATCTTCCCGGAACGGGCCGAGGCCATCTTCAATCAGTTGCAGACCGGCATCTCCGAGTACCTTGGCTGGTACTACATGCTGGTCGTCACGATCTTCCTGGTGTTCGCCCTGTATCTGATGTTCAGCCGGTACGGCAGCGTGCGCCTGGGGGATCAGTTCGAGACCCCGCGCTTCAGTTACACCGCGTGGTTCGCGATGCTGTTTTCCGCCGGCATGGGGATCGGGCTGCTGTTCTGGAGCATCGCCGAGCCGATGTATCACTATCTGGATCCGCCGCATGCGGCCGGCGAGACCAGCGCCGGGGCCACGGAGGCCATGCGCTATACCTTTTTCCACTGGGGGCTGCACGCCTGGGCGATCTACATCGTTGTGGCGCTGTCACTGGCGTACTACGCTTATCGCCATAACCTTCCGCTGCTGATCCGGTCCTCGCTGTATCCCTTCATCGGCGACCGGATCTACGGCCCCTGGGGGCACCTGGTGGATGTGCTGGCCCTGTTCGGGACCATGTTCGGGGTCGCGACCTCGCTGGGGCTCGGGGTCATGCAGATCAACGCCGGCCTGAACTTCGTGTTCGGGATCGAGGAATCCACCAACATGCAGATCATCCTGGTCGCGATCATCACTCTGATCGCGGTCGGGTCCGTCGCGCTGGGAATCGACAAGGGGATCAAGCGCCTGTCCAACTTCAATATCGGACTGGCAGTCATCCTGATCGCGTTGCTGCTGATCATCGGGCCGACCCTGTTCATCCTGCGCATGCTGGTCGAATCGACCGGTGTCTATGTGCAGAACCTGCCCGCGATGAGCCTGTGGGCCGACACCATTGACGAGACCGGATGGGCGACCGCCTGGACCATCTTCTACTGGGGCTGGTGGATCTCCTGGGCCCCGTATGTCGGCATGTTTATCGCCCGAGTCTCGCGCGGCCGTACCATCCGCGAGTTCGTCGCCGGTGTGTTGCTGGCCCCGACCGCTGCCGCCTTTGTCTGGCTGGCCGTGTTCGGTGGCACCGCGATGAGCTACGAGCTGGAGGGCGTGGTCGACCTGACCGGCGCGGTCTCCGAGAACGTGTCCACCGCCCTGTTCGTGACCATCGAGGCCCTGCCGCTCTGGGACTGGCTGGCCGTGGTCGTGATGGCGGCGGCGACCGTGCTGATTGTCACCTTCTTCGTGACTTCGTCGGACTCCGGTTCGCTGGTCATTGACACCCTGGCCTCGGGGGATGTGCGCAACCCGACCGTGACCCAGCGCGTGTACTGGGCCATCCTCGAGGGCGTGGTCGCATCCATCCTGCTGCTGGCTGGTGGTCTGGCTGCACTGCAGGCCGCGGCGATCAGTGTCGGCCTGCCGTTCTCCATCGTGATGCTGATCATGATGATTGGCCTCTGGAAGAGCCTGCAGGAGACCGAGGCGGTGACTCCGACCAAATACCAGAAGGAGGCGCCGCCTCCGCATACGCTGTTCGGGTATTCGGAGGATCTTGATGACAAGATCAGGTAGGGCGTGACGATGGCGGCGTCGCAAGTGGCGCTGCTGGGCTGCGGGCTCATGGGGCAACCCATGGGCCTGCGTCTTTTGCAGGCCGGCTTCCCGCTGGTGGCCTACAACCGTACGCCTGCGCGCGCCGCCGATCTGGCGGCGGAAGGCGTAGTGGTGCACAGCCGGCCCGACGCGGCCGTGGCCGCAGCCGACATCATCCTGTTGATGCTGAGCGATGCCGCCGCCATCGACGCGGTGCTGGACGAACTTCCCCCCGGAGGGCTGGCCGGGCGCTGCGTGATTCAGATGGCGACCATCCTGCCGGCCGAGAGTCGCGCGCTGGCGCAGCGTATCCGTGCGGCCGGGGCCTGCTATCTGGAAGCCCCGGTGCTGGGATCGATCCCGGAGGCGCGCGACGGTCGCCTGCTGATCATGGCGGGTGCCGACAGCGCAGCCGATTTTGCCCGGGCCGAGCCCGTGCTGGCGGCCCTGGGGGAACAGCCGCGGCATGTCGGCGCGGTGGGGCAGGGGGCGGCCCTGAAGCTGGCGTTCAATCAGCTGATTGCCAGTCTTACGGCGGCCTTTTCCCTGAGCCTGGGGCTGGTGCGGCGTGAGGGTGTGCCGGTGGATACCTTCATGGAGATCCTGCGCGCCAGTGCCCTGTATGCGCCCACCTTCGACAAGAAACTGGGCAAGATGCTTGGCGGCGATTTTGGTGTGGCCAATTTCCCGGTCAAGCACCTGCTGAAGGATGTGCGTCTGACCGAACGCGCCGTCGAGGATGCCGACCTGTCCGCGCCCTGGCTGCCTCTGCTGGCGGGATTGCTGGAGCAGACGGCTACCCAGGGGCTGGCCGATGCGGACTATTCGGCTGTGTATACCGCGATTGCCCCGGAATGCCCCGGCACGCGAGAAGATGCCGACTGACTCACGCCTCTGCCCCGGCGTTGGCTGCCCCCCCCCTGGCCGGGGAACCCCTGACCTGATTCGCAACGAGCGTCCGCCAGTGGCGGGGTCTGTTCGGGGCGTGCATGGCCAGCCCCCTCTTCGTCATCCCGGCCGTAGCGCAGCGCCGGGATCTCCACACGCCGGTCCGGCCCGAACGTGCGGGTACCTCAGCCCATGGCGATTCCGGATCACCGCTGCGTGGTCTCCGGGATGGCGAAGCAGGGGGCGGAGGAACCGTCCGGGCGCTTCCCCGCGTGGGTTTTATGCACAGCTCAGGTTGGTGCAGGAGAGGATGCGGTCGGGGCCTTCGGGGTGTTCGGGGCGGGACTTCCGAGCAATAAAAGTTTCTTTAAAGTCAGTGTTGTGTGTATATTTTTGGCGCGTTGGGGCCAAGTGGGGAGCGCTTTCTTCCCTTGGCTCGGAGGCAAAGTCAACAATTCGTCCACAAAGTTATCCACAGGTTGCGCGGTGGGTAAAACCCCGCTCTTATTCAGGCAGTTGTCGCACAATCCTGAAAGGGGTTCTGCACAATGGTCTGCAACCGGGCCTTGCGTTTGGTCGTGTGGCCGGACTATGCTATCGGACTTTTCGCCAGAACCTGCGTGAGCCGATCATGAAAGCCGACATCCATCCGAACTATCACGAAGTCAAGGTCATCTGCAGCTGCGGCGCGCAGTTCCAGACGCGTTCCACGCTCTCTGATCAGGAGATGCACCTGGACGTGTGTTCGCAGTGCCACCCGTTCTACACCGGCAAGCAGAAGATCGTTGATACCGCCGGCCAGGTCGACAAGTTTAATCGCCGCTTCGCGTTCTGAAGCCGCGGCGCGCCGGATGGCGCGCGACGCGACGGGACGCGTGACCGCTGCGGCGGGCCGGGTCCGACTCGACGAGGGCGTCCTGCGGGGCGCCCTCGTCTGCGTTCTGGGGGGCGCTCTGGCGTTTCTGGCCGCAACCGCGCGGGGCGGATGCGACCTGGTCGAGCAGGATGCGCGCGGCCTGCAGGAGGTTCGGGTCGCGGCCGTGCAGGGCGTGGATGTCCTGCAGCTGCGCGACGGGCGCAGTGTTCGGTTGCCGGGCCTGGCGCTGGCTGCGCCGCTCCCGGGAACGGCAACCGTGGCCCGTCCGCTGCGACCGCACGCGGGGTTGCGCGCGGCGCTGGAACAACGGCTGGATGCCGCCGACGGGCGTCTGACGCTGCGACCGGGGTGGCCGGCCCGGGATGCAGCGGGGCGTCTGCGCATGCATGCGTGGTTGCCCGATGGCTCGCTTCTGGCGGCCGAACTGATTGCGGCCGGCGCCGCGATGGCGCGTCCGGGGCCGGAACCCGATCCGCTGGATGCCTGTTTTGACGCCGCCGAGGCCGCGGCGCGGGACGCCAGCCGGGGGCTGTGGCTGGAGCGTCCGGCAACCCTGCCGGTTGCGGCGCTGGAGCGGCGCAGCCCTGCGTGGCAGCCGGGACTTCTGCGCCTTCAGGGTGAGGTGGTCGCGGTGCGCGCGACGGAACGTCACTGGGTGCTGGAACTGGAGGGGCCGCTGGATGCTCTGATCAGGCAGGCCGATCGCGAACACTGGCGCGATTTCGAGCCGGCCCTGGAACCCGCGAATCTGGTTGGCGAATCGGTCATTCTGCGAGGCCAGGTGTATGCTTGGCGAGATCGACTCCGGGTGCGCATACGGCATCCCCTCGATCTTGAGGTGGTGGATTAGCGAGGTGCTGAAATAATGCGATCAATTCCCAATTCATGGCGGGTGATCCGGAGTCGTCTCGGGTCCTTGCTCCTGACGCTGGTTATTGCGGGCGGCCTCGCGGTGGCGATCCCCGGCTGCACGACCAACCCGGTGACCGGGCGCTCACAGTTGATGCTGGTCTCCGAGAGCCAGGCGATCAGTGCCTCGCGTACTGCCTACGTGGAGATGCTGGAACCGGCACGGGAGGAAGGCCGGATCAATGCCGATCCCGAGATGACCGCGCGCGTGCATGGCATTACCGAAAAGGTCGTCGCCCAGGCCGTGAAGTACCGTGCGGAGACGGCGGACTGGGACTGGGAGATCGTGGTCATCGAGGCCCCGGATACCGTCAACGCCTTCGCGATGGCGGGCGGCAAGATGGCGATCTATTCGGGCATCATCGAACAGCTGGAGCTGACCGATGACGAACTGGCCCAGATCATCGGGCACGAGATTGCCCACGCGCTGTCGGCCCATACGGCAGAGAAGATGTCGGTGGCGCTGGCCAGCAACATGGCGGTTGCCGGCTACGCCATGACGGGGGATCGTTCGCAGATTGCCCTGACCGGGGCAGCGCTGGGCGCGGCGCTGGCCTTGCAGCTGCCGCACAGTCGCGCGATGGAGGCGGAGGCCGACGAGATCGGCATGGAGCTGGCGGCCCGCGCGGGTTACAACCCCGACGCCGCGGCGAGCCTGTGGCGCAAGATGGCGGCCCAGTCCAACGGGCGCCACCCGGTCTTCCTCAGCACCCACCCGGCGCCGGAATCGCGCCAGCGTGACCTCACCCGCATGGCCGACCGCTTCCGGCCGCTGTACGAGGAGGCGCGCAACCGCCGCGTCCCCACGCACCCGGTCAACTGACGGATCTGTCCCGTCGCCCGGACTCGCGCCGGGCGGCACGCCGTTTATCTGTTCCCGATCGAAAAAAGGCCCCGCTACATCATGTCCAAGGATTTCACCCAGCGCGCGCTGGATTACCACGAGCAGCAGCCGGCCGGGAAGCTGGCCATCCATATCACCAAACCTACTGCCACGCAGGAAGACCTGTCGCTGGCCTATTCTCCGGGTGTCGCGGCTCCGGTACGGGCCATCGCCGAAGACCCGGAGGCCGCTTATCGCTATACCGGAAAGGGCAACCTGGTTGCGGTTATCACTGACGGCACCGCTGTCCTGGGTCTGGGCAATACGGGGGCGCTGGCTTCCAAGCCGGTGATGGAGGGCAAGGGGGTGCTGTTCAAGGCCTTCGCCAATATCGACGTATTCGACATCGAGGTGGATGCGCCGCAGCCGGAGGACTTCATCAACACCGTTGCGCGCATTGCGGGTGGTTTCGGTGGTATCAACCTTGAGGACATCGCGGCGCCACACTGTTTCGAGATCGAGCGCCGCCTGTCCGAGCGACTCGACATCCCGGTTTTCCATGATGACCAGCACGGGACTGCGATCATCACCGCGGCCGGCCTGGTCAATGCGCTGGAGATCCAGGGCAAGACGCTCAGTGAGGCGAAGATCGTCTGCGTCGGGGCGGGCGCTGCCGGGATCGCCTCCATGCAGTTGCTGGTCCGTCTGGGGGCGGCCAAGAAAAACCTGTACATGGTGGATCGCAAGGGCGTGATCCACAGCCAGCGCGACGACCTGAACGAGTACAAGCAGATCTTCGCGGTGGACACCGAGGCGCGCAGTCTGGCCGATGCCTGCCGTGACGCCGATGTCTTTATCGGGCTGTCCGGTCCGGACCTGCTGACCCCGGAGATGCTGCAGTCCATGGCCCCGAAGCCCGTGGTCTTCGCGCTGTCCAACCCGGACCCGGAGATTCGGCCGGAACTGGCGCACGCGACCCGCGATGACCTGATCATGGCCACCGGGCGCTCGGACTACCCGAACCAGGTGAACAACGTGCTCGGCTTCCCGTTCATCTTCCGCGGCGCGCTGGATGTGCGCGCGCGACGCATTAATGACGAGATGCTGGTGGCCGCGGTTCATGCCCTGGCCGGACTGGCCCGCGAGCCCGTGCCGCAGGCGGTGCTGGAGGCCTACGGTCTGGAGAGCCTGGAGTTCGGCCCGAACTATATCCTGCCGACTCCGTTTGATCCGCGCCTGATCGACACCGTGCCGGAGGCGATTCGACAGGCCGCCCGTGACAGCGGGGTCGCCCGCCTGTAAGCCACTGGTCGGCGACCCACCCGAGGAGGTACAGCGCATGCAGAAAATCGCCATTATCGGCGCCGGACGCGTCGGAGAATCCACCGCCCAGTTCCTCGCACGGCGCGACGTCGCTCGCGAGATCGCCCTGCTGGACGTGCGCGAGGGGGCGGCCGCGGGGGCCGCCCTGGATATCCAGGAGACCGCGCCGCTGCTGCGCTTCGATACCCGGCTGAGCGGCAGCCACGAGGCCTCGGTGATCGCGGGTGCCGAGCTGGTGATTGTTACCGCCGGCCTGCCGCGCAAGCCCGGCATGTCGCGTTCGGATGTGCTGGACGCGAACGTGGAGATCCTTGACCGGATCCTGCAGGACGTCCTGGTCCACGCCCCGCAGAGCCGCATCCTGGTGGTGTCCAACCCGGTGGATGTGCTGACCTATCGTGCCTGGCAAAAGACGGGCTGGAGCCGGGACCGCGTGTTCGGGCAGGCCGGGGTGCTGGACACCTCGCGGATGGCCGCCTTCATCGCGCTGGAGACCGGATTGTCGACCCACGACATCCAGGCCCTGGTGCTGGGCGGTCATGGCGATGCGATGGTCCCGATGCTGCGCTATTCCTCGGTCAATGGCGTGCCCCTGGACCAGTTCATGGATCAGGCCACGCTGGATTCCATCGTGGAGCGCACCCGCCACGGCGGGGCCGAGATCCTGGCCCTGAAGCAGACCTCCAGTGCCTACGGGGCCCCGGCCGCGGCCATCGCCGAGATGGTCGAGGCGATCGCGCTGGATCGCCGCCGCGTATTGCCCACCGTCGCCCTGCTGGACGGCGAGTACGGCGAGCGCGATGTCGCCATGGGGGTGCCCTGTATCCTGGGGCAGGGCGGCATGGAGCGCGCCATCGAACTGGAGCTGAATGCGGAGGAGCGCGCCGCCTTCGACCAGTCCATCGCCGGGGTGCGGAAGGACCTTGCGCGTCTCGCCTGAATCCCGGTTGCCGACGCTGACCCTGGTCGACAGCAGCATCTTCGTGTTTCGCGCCTGGTTTGCCCGCGGTCTGGATCCGGATCCGCAGGGCCGCCCCGGGGGTGCCCTGCACGGCCTGGTGCATTCGTTGTGTCAGTGGTTGCCGGCCTGCGCGCCCGGGCCCGTGGCGTTCTGCTTTGATACCGGGCTGCGCCAGGGCTTTCGTCACCGCATCGATCCGGCCTACAAGGCCCATCGTCCGCCGGCGCCGCCCGAGTTGCGCGAGCAGTTCGAACGGATCCGCGTGCTTCTGGGGCGGCTCGGCTTCACGACCCTGGCGGACCCGGAGTACGAGGCGGACGACCTGATCGCCAGCCTGGCGCGATCCGGGCGCGAGGCCGGTTATCGCATTGATGTGAAGAGTGCCGACAAGGATCTGGCCCAGGTCATCCTCGGGTCCGCGGACCGGCTGCATGACCCGGAACGCGGCCCCGACCTGGATCGGCGCGCGATCGAGAAACGCTTCCGCATCCGCCCGGAGCAGGTCGCCGACATGCTGGCGCTGGCCGGGGACGCCAGCGACAACATCCCGGGGATCGATGGCGTGGGCCCGAAGAGCGCCGCGCGCATCCTGCGCCGGCTGCATGACCTGGAGACCGTGCTGGCAGACCCGACGGCGGTGGCCCGCTGTAATATCCGTCGCGCCCCGGTGATCGCCACGGCCATCGCCGGAGCGGCCGATCGCCTGCGCCGCGCGCGCCGCCTGACCGGTCTTGCGGACCGTATCCCGGACCTTCCGCCGACGGGGCAGTTGCGCCCCCGGGGGCCCGAGCCGGAGGCGCCTGTCTGGCTGCGGGAGCTGGGGGTGGCCCCCGATTATCACGCGCCGCTGCTGGCCGCCGCCAATGCCTGGCCGCGGGCCGACACGAGACAGACTGCATGAACCGTAACCGCATATTGGCCGCAATCCTGATCCTGACGGCACTGTTGCTGCCGGCGGCCGTACAGGCCCACCCGCACGCCTGGATCGACCTGCGCATCGACTTCCAACGTGATGCAGACGGGCAGCTTACGCACATGCTGCACCACTGGCGCTTCGATCCGACCTACGGACAGTACCTGTACGACGACGCCCAGGAACACCAGCCCGGTGAGACCCCGGAGGCGCGTCTGCAGGCGCTGGCGGACGAGATCCTCGACAACCTCGACGAATATCGCTGGTACAGCCACCTGCAGGTGGAGGACGAGCGCGTCGACCTCGCCGCGGCCATGGAGCCGCGCATGACGATGGAGGACGACGGGTTGCTGCATTTCCGTTTCCGGCTGCAGTTGCAGACCCCGGTGGACCCGGCCGCCGAGCCGCTGGAGTACAAGGTCTACGATCCGACATATTTCATCGAGATCCTGCACCAGGAGCCCCACGGCACGCGCATTGTCGATGCGGCCGGGCTTGCCGACGCAACCTGCCGGGCCCGGCTCGATCGCCCGCGCCCGGACCCCGCGATGGTGGCGCGCGCACTGGCGCTGGACTACGGTGCCAGCGTCGATTACGACCTCGGCCGCTACTTTGCCGAGCGCGTCACCCTGCGTTGCGACTGACACGCCGTTCATGGCCCGGATCGTCCTGTTCCACAAGCCCTGGGGTGTGCTGCCGCAGTTCACCGACCCCGAGGGACGACCGACGCTGGCCGACTACATCCAGATCCCCGGCGTCTACCCGGCTGGCCGTCTCGACCGCGACAGCGAGGGGCTGATGGTCCTGACTGACGACGGGCGCCTGAACGCCCGTCTGACGCAGCCACGGCACAAGACCAGCAAGACCTACTGGGTTCAGGTCGAGGGCGCGCCCGAGGAGGGCGCGCTGGAGGCCCTGCGCAAGGGGGTGGAGTTGAAGGATGGCCTGACGCGGCCCGCCCGGGTGGAACGCATGGACCCGCCGGATATCCCGGAGCGCGATCCGCCGGTGCGTTTTCGCCGCCATATCCCGACCCGCTGGCTGGCGATCACCCTGCGCGAGGGTCGCAATCGTCAGGTGCGGCGCATGACCGCGGCGGTGGGGCATCCGACCCTGCGCCTGGTGCGTTACCGTGTCGGCTCCTGGACTCTGGACGGTCTCGTGCGCGGCGAGGCCCGCCTGCTAGAGGCCACCTGAGGCGGGCGGAGTCAGTGCCCCTCCGCGACAAAGCACCCTGTCATGGCACGGTGCGTGAATTGCCCGGGCAGTCAGGCGAAACTGTTGCCTTTGCGTTGCGTCATGCGGGTAGCTGGCGGATGATGGAGAGCCATTAATGCGAGGGTCGGGCATGCGCCTTTCCGGGATTCCATTCGTCGCGCTGGCGTGCCTGTTGCTGGCCGTGTGGCTGGCACCTCCGGTTCTTGCCGCTGAGGATGACCGCTACGGGTTCGAGCGCAGCCTGTTCCTGTTGGCCGAGCGTGCGCTCAACCGCGGTGACATGACAGCCTACCGAGCCGCCCGCAGCACCCTGTCCGGGTACCCGTTGACGCCCTACCTGGACTATCGCGAGCTGGCACGCAACCTCAGTCGTGCCGATCCCGATGCGGTCCGCGAGTTCGTGCGTGGGCACCCCGATACGCCGTTGTCCGGGCGCCTGTACAGCAGCTATCTGAATCACCTCGCGGACGAGAAGCAGTGGTCACGCTACCTCGAGTTCATGGATGCGGACCGCCCGCTATCGGTGACCCAGGACTGTCACCGGCGCCAGGCCCTGCTGGAGACCGGCGAGCGCGAGGCTGCTCTTGAGGGCATGGAATCGATCTGGTTGCACGGGCAGTCCCGGCCTTCCGCCTGCGACGTCGCCCTGGATGCCTGGCGCGATGCCGACCGCCTGACGGATGCCCTTGCATGGGATCGTTTTGCCCTGGCAATGGAGGCCGGGCAGAGCGGCCTGGCACGGTATCTGCGCCGCTATCTGGCGGCGGACGATCGCCCCTGGGCGGAGCGCTGGCTGCGGCTGGCCGGTCAGCCGGCACGAGTGGCGGAGGTCGACTTCGGTGCCGGGGATCATCAGGCCGCCGAGACCATGCTGGAACAGGCGTTTATCCGCTGGGTGCCCCAGGATCTGGATGCCGCATTGGCGGCCTGGGAGCAGCGTGGCGAGCGCCTGGAACTGGGGACGGAAGCGGCCGCGCGCATACAGCATGCGCTGGCCCTGCGGCTGGCGTTGCGCTACCGCCCCGAGACGCTGGATTTCATGGCGGAGCTGGATGCAGATGTCTTCGATACCCAGCTGCGCCAGTGGCAGGTGCGGGCTGCGCTCTACGAGGGTGCGTGGGACACGGTCCTGGATGCAATCCGCGCGATGGATGGCGAGGTGCGCAGAGAGGGCGCCTGGCAATACTGGTTTGCGCGCGCCCTTGAGCAGACCGATTCCCGGGAGGCGGCCCGGAGCTTCTACGAGCGTGCCGCGCGCGAACGCAATTTCTACGGCTTTCTCGCCGCCGATCGCCTGGGCCAGCCGTACCGGATTGGTCACGAGTCGCTGCTGATTGATGATGCGCGGCGCGCGGAGATTCGGGGGCATGCCGGCATGCAGCGCATGCGCGAGCTGGTGCGCCTGGATCGTAACGCCGAGGCGCGGCGTGAGTGGACCCATGCGGTGGCCACCATGGATGCGGACGAGCTGGCGGCGGCGGCGCGCACCTTTGCCGACTGGGGCTGGCACGATCGCGCGATCTTCACGGCCGCTCGGGCGCGCGTCTGGGATGACATCGAATTGCGTTTTCCCCTCGCCTTTGACGACCTGATCGTTGGCGGAGCCCGCGAGCAGGCCATCGACCCCGCCTGGGCCATGGCCATCGCGCGCCAGGAGAGTGCCTTTCTCCATGATGTGCGCTCCGGCGCTGGGGCCCTCGGGGTCATGCAGGTGATGCCGGCAACCGGCCGTTCCATCGCCACGGCCGCCGGGGTTCGGGTGAATTCGGACTGGGATATCCTCGACCCGGCGACCAACGCCCGTCTCGGGACCTATTATCTGCGGCGCAACCTGGACCGCTTCGGCGGACACAGCCTGCTGTCCACCGCGGCCTACAACGCCGGGGCCCACCGCGTACGTTCCTGGTTGCCGGATGACCGGACGCTGGACCCGGACATCTGGGCGGAACTGATCCCGTTCTCGGAGACCCGCGACTACGTGCGCCGGGTCTTTGCCTATCGCATCCTGTACGCGGTGCGTCTGGGGCAGGAGCCACCGTCACTGTCGACCCTGCTGTACCCGGTGACGCCAGAGGACCGTCTTGCCGCCAGCCGCGAGCAGCACCTGGCGAACCTGCAGGGACCGCAGGGCATCGCCCTGAGCCATGCCTTCTGTGATGCCCCGGGCTACACGGACAACGACTGCTGACTACCCCCCGGCGTCACCCCATCAGGCATCCTTCTTCCCTGTCCCGCCTGCTTGTGAATTGCTTTTGACCCGATCCTTCTGCGGGGGCTTCGTGGTGTGCGCACAGGCACCGGTCAGCCGCGGATGATGTCCTCGCGCATGCGGCTGGCGATGCCGTTGGCCAGTTGCTGCCATTCGGCGGCGAGCGGGGCTTCCAGGTGTTCTTCCGTGGTGGCCTTGAAGTGGCGCATCCAGACGGCGAGATCGGCCTCGGTCAGCTGGAGCGGTGCATGTTTGCCGACCATGTCGATGGTCGGGGGCTGTTCCAGGCGGCCGCCCAGATTCATGTACCAGAAGTCGGCGATCCGGTTCACGTGCTCCGGGAAGTCCTGGATCCGCTCGAAGTGCTGGCCGATGTCCGGATCGGCTGACAGGCGGCGGTAGAAGTCGTCGATCACCGCGCGGATGCGCTCGGTGCCGATCTTGTCGCAAAGGGGTTCGAGCTTGCGAAAGGCCATGCAGGTCTCCTGACGAATCCTGCGGCAGTCGGTACCCTGCACAGCTCGCAGAGCAACCCGGATGCCGAGGATGAACCGATTCGATTCAGCGGGCCCCGATGCCGTGACGGCGGCGGTGGCCCAGTGCATTGCCGACCATACCGGAACGCCGTTCGAGCCGACAGGAAGCCAGACCTGTTCCGGGGGCTCCATCAACCAGGCACAGCGCCTGACCGGGACTGACGGCCGCGAGTTCTTCGTGAAGCTCAGTGGCGCGGGCGGCGCCGCGATGTTTGCGGCCGAGGCGCGCGGGCTGGAGGAGCTGGCCCGCTGTGAACAACTCAAGATCCCCGCAGTGGTGGGGGCGGGCTCTGCCGGTGGCACCCACTTTCTGGTGATGGAGGCCCTCGCGCTGGGCGGACGCCGTGATGGCGCAGCCCTGGGCTACGGGGTCGCCGACATGCACCGGAAGACGCGAACGCGTTTTGGCCTGGAGCACGACAATTTCATCGGCAGCACGCCGCAGTCGAATGCCGAGCACGACGACTGGGTTTCGTTTTACCGTGACGAACGGCTCGGTTTTCAGCGTCGGCTTGCGCGCGAGCGTGGGGCCGCGGGCTCGCTGTTGGGGGTGCTGGAAGAACTGGAGGCCTCGCTGGCCGGGTTCTTTAGCGACTACCGCCCCGAACCGTCGCTGCTGCACGGCGACCTGTGGAGCGGGAACTGGGGATTTCTGACCGATGGACGGGCCACGATCTTCGACCCGGCGGTGTACTACGGCGACCGCGAGGCCGATCTGGCGATGATGGAACTGTTCGGTCACCCCGGTCAGGACTTCCTGACCGCCTACGCGGAGATCCTGCCGATCGACCCCGGTTATGGTGTGCGGCGCACGCTCTACAACCTCTACCACATCCTCAACCACGACCACCTGTTCGGCGGCGGCTATGCGGCGCAGGCGGAGCGCATGACTCGTCAGCTACTGGCCGAATTGCGCTGATGGCTCGCCCCGAGGCTTGCGAAGAAGGTCAAGGGCGATTCACAGGAAGGCTTGAAGGTCGGAAGGCGGCCGATGGGTTGCCGGGCGGGGCCGCCGGGGCGCCTGCGCCAGGGCGTGTCTGTCTGCAGCGGCCGCTTGCAATGAATGCGGTCTGTCGGCCCCGCCCGGCAAGCCGTCGCCGACAGTCCCGGCTGCAACGGCAAGGGAGATAGCGGGGGCTATGCCCCGCGCCACCCATGCCGGATGCCTTCTGACTCCCCGGCGTCCTGTGAAGCGCCCTTTTTTGTCCTTCGTGGTGGATTTTTCAGCGGCCGAGTTCGCGCGAGCGCTCGGCGGCGGCCGTCATCGCGCGGCGCATCAGTTCGCGCAGGTCGCCTTCCTCCAGCACCTGCAGGGCGCGTTCGGTGGTGCCGCCGGGGGATGTCACGCGGTGGCGCAATTCGGCGGCGCTCTCGTCGCTCTCCGCCGCCAGCCGGGTGGCGCCGGCCAGGGTGCCGAGGGTCAGCTCCAGGGCGGTATCTGCCGGCAGGCCCAGGGACTGCGCCGCCTCCTGCATGGCCTCGATCATCAGGAAGACGTAGGCGGGGCCACTGCCGGAGGTCGCGGTGACCGCGTGCATCTGCTCCTCGTCCTCCACCCAGATGGCGCGCCCGGCCGCTTCCAGCAGGCGGGTGGCCGTGGTGCGGTCCGCGGGGCTGGCCGTGGCGGCGGCATACAGGCCAGTGACGCCGGCGCCCACCAGTGCCGGGGTGTTCGGCATCGCACGGATCAGGCGTGTGGATGCGCCCAGCCAGTCCGATAGCTGGCGGGTGGTGATGCCGGCCGCCACGGAGATCACCAGGGGCTGCCCGCGTTCGATCGCGGCGCGCAGCACGGGGGCCAGGTCGGGCAGCGTCTGCGGCTTGACTGCGAGCACCAGGGTGGCGCAGGTGGCTGCAAGCGCCTCGGCCTCCGCGCTGGCGAGGCCCGCATAGCGCCCCTGCAGGTCGCGCACGCGTTCCGCGTTCTTGTCGGCGATGGCGATGCGGCTGGCGGCGTGGCCGGACTGGATGAGCCCCTGGATCAGGGCTTCACCCATGTTGCCGGCTCCGATGAAGCCGATCTCGTATCGATGCTCGGTCATATGGACTCCTGAGTATTACGGGCGGGGGCCGAAAAGGGCCGTGCCGATGCGGACCACGGTGGCACCCTCGAGGATCGCGGCCTCGAGATCGCCGGACATGCCCATGGACAGTGTGTCCAGCGTATGCCCCCGGGCGTTCAGGTGATCGCGCAGGGCGCGCAGACGCGCGAAGGGTTCCCGCTGGCGTTGCGGGCTTTCCGCGGCGGCGGGTATGGCCATCAGGCCGCGCAGAACGAGGCCCGGCAGGTCGTGTACGGCAGCGGCCAGGGCGGCGGCCTCGGCGGGCGCCACGCCGGCCTTTTGGGGTTCCGTGCTGATGTTGACCTGGAGGCAGACCTGCAGCGGCGGCATGCCGGCCGGGCGCTGCGCGGACAGTCGCCGGGCGATGCGTTCGCGGTCGATGGTGTGCACCCAGGTGGCGCGCTCGGCTACGGCGCGAGTCTTGTTGCCCTGCAGGGCACCGATGAAATGCCATTCCAGCCCGAGCGGCGCCGGGGGCGCCTCGAGGGTGTCGTGTTTGGCGACCAGTTCCGGTACGTAGTTCTCGCCAAAGGCCGTCTGGCCCCGTGTGTGCAGTGCCCGGATTTCGTCACTGTCGCGGGTCTTGCTGACGGCCAGCAGGCGGACCGAATCGGGGTCGCGCCCGGCCTCGCGGCAGGCGCTTTCGATACGGTCGCGGACGGCCTTCAGGGCATGGTCTGGTGCACTCATTGCCCTATGATATAGTCCCGAAGAGCTTAACGGCACCGCGGTTTTTCGGGGCTGGCGGGTTTGCGGTGCGGCCGGGCGCCAGGCCCGACCCGCAGGCCCGATCACAGGGGGATGCATGGATATCACGCAGCTGCTGGCGTTTTCGGTCAAGAACGGGGCCTCCGACCTGCATATCTCCGCGGGGATGCCGCCGATGGTGCGCATCGACGGCGACATGCGCCGGGTCAATGTGCCGGTCATGGACCACAAGGAGGTCCAGGGCCTGATCTACGACATCATGAACGACCGCCAGCGCAAGGATTACGAGGAGTTCCTGGAGACGGACTTCTCGTTCGAGGTATCGGGGCTGGCGCGCTTTCGGGTCAATGCCTTCAGCCAGGATCGGGGCGCGGCTGCGGTCTTTCGTACCATCCCCTCCAAGGTGCTGACGCTGGAGGAGCTGGGCGCGCCGCGCATCTTCGAGGAGATTTCGAACTACCCGCGCGGCATCGTGCTGGTGACCGGGCCGACCGGCTCGGGGAAGTCGACTACGCTGGCGGGCATGGTCAACCACCGCAACGAAAACGACTACGGGCATATCCTCACCATCGAGGACCCGATCGAATTCGTGCATGAGTCGAAGAAGTCGCTGGTTAACCAGCGCGAGGTGCACCGCGACACCCACGGGTTTTCCGAGGCCCTGCGTTCGGCGTTGCGCGAGGACCCGGATACCATCCTGGTCGGCGAGCTGCGTGACCTCGAGACCATTCGCCTGGCGCTGACCGCGGCCGAGACCGGACACCTCGTGTTCGGCACCCTGCACACCAGTTCCGCGGCCAAGACGATCGACCGCATCGTCGACGTGTTCCCGGCTGCGGAGAAGGACATGGTCCGCGCGATGCTGTCAGAGTCGCTGCGGGCGGTCATCGCGCAGACCCTGATGAAGAAGATCGGCGGCGGGCGAATCGCGGCGCACGAGATCATGCTGGGCACGCCGGCGATCCGGAACCTGATCCGCGAGAACAAGATTGCGCAGATGTATTCGACGATCCAGACCAGTGCCGGTACCGGCATGCAGACCCTGGACCAGTGCCTGAAAGACATGCTGGCGCAGGGGGTGATCAGTCGTGAGGATGCCCGCCGCAAGGCCGCCAATCCGGACGCCATTTGATCGCCACGATACGCCGGGCGTGAACGCCGCGCCGGGTGTCAGGAGCCGCCGGAATTGCCCACTGCAAGGGCGGTGGACTCCGAAGCAAGCTGCAAGTTTTTGCCAGTGCAAGGACATACCACTTCATGCAGCGCCGCGTACGCTGATAAGGCCGGGATGGCTTTGCTCGGCGCTTCCCGGAGGGGGACGTGATGGACCGTGACAAGGCGATCAAGTACATGCATGACCTGTTGCGGGCCCTGGTGGCCCGGGGCGGGTCGGATCTGTTCATTACGGTGGGGATGCCGCCGGCGGCCAAGATCGACGGGCACGTGGTGCCGATGACCGAGCAAAAGCTCTCCCCGTCGCATACCCAGGCACTGGTGCGGTCACTGATGAACGACAAGCAGTCGGCCGAGTTCGAGCGCCACCAGGAATGCAATTTCGCCATCGGACTTTCGGGGGTCTCGCGCTTTCGCGTCAGCGTCTTTACCCAGCGGGGCAGCCCCGGCATGGTCCTGCGTGTAATCAACTCGGTGATCCCGAATTTCGAGGACATCCAGATGCCGCCGCAGCTGGAACAGATCACCATGGAACGACGTGGTCTGGTGATCTTTGTCGGCGCCACCGGATCGGGCAAGTCCACCTCGCTGGCGGCAATGATCGGTCATCGTAACCGTACCGCGGCCGATCACATTGTCACGATCGAGGACCCGATCGAGTTTGTCCACGAGCACAAAAAGAGCATCGTCACCCAGCGCGAAGTCGGGGTGGATACCGAGAGCTACGAGATCGCGCTGAAGAATACCCTGCGTCAGGCGCCGGACGTGATCTTGATCGGGGAGATTCGGGATCGCGAGACCATGGATTACGGTATCGCCTTCGCCGAGACCGGGCACCTGTGCCTGTCCACCCTGCATGCCAACAGCACCAATCAGGCGCTGGACCGCATCATCAATTTCTTCCCCGAGGACCGGCGCGAGCAGCTCCTGATGGATCTGTCGCTGAACCTGAAGGCGGTGGTCTCGCAGCGTCTGGTGCGCAAGGAAGGCGGCGAAGGTCGCGTTCCCGCAGTGGAAATCATGATCAACACCCCGCTGATGTCGGATCTGATCCTCAAGGGACAGGTGCACGAGATGAAGGAGCTGATGTCGCGTTCGCGCGAGCAGGGGATGCAGACCTTCGACCAGGCCCTGTTCGATCTCTACGAAAATCGCCAGATCAGCTACGACGAGGCCCTGCGTAACGCCGATTCGATGAACGACCTGCGTCTGCGTATCAAGCTCGACAGCCAGCGTGCCCAGGATGATGGTACGCCGGCGATCAAGGACGGAGGCGAGGGCCTGGCCGTGGACGAGCGCCCCGAGGACTTCAACCTGCGTTAGGCGTGGAGTGCGGAAACCATGAGCCAGTTGCAGATCGAGCCTTATCTCAAGTTGATGGCGCAGAAGTCCGCGTCGGACCTTTTTTTCCTGACCGGAGCCCCGGCCAGCATCAAGGTGGACGGCCAGCTCCAGCCGATTTCGCGCAAGGCGCTTGTCCCGGGCCAGGCGGAGAACATCGCCCGCGAGATGATGACCGCACACCAGGCGGAGACCTTCGAGCGCGAGAAGGCGGTCAACTTCGGCCTTTCGCGCGCCGGCATGGGGCGCTTCCGTGTGAACGTCTATCGCCAGCGCGGCGAGGTGGCGATGGTCATCCGCTTTATCCGCGTGGTGATCCCCACCATCGAGCAACTGGGCCTGCCGCCCGTGCTCAAGCAATTCGTCTCGCACAACGATGGCCTGGTGCTGATTGTCGGGGCGACCGGGACCGGCAAGTCCACCACGCTGGCAGCGATGATCGATCATCGCAGCATGGACCGGAGTGGCCATATTCTGACGGTGGAGGACCCGATCGAGTTCCTGTTCTCGCACAAGCGTTCGATCGTCGGGCAGCGCGAGGTGGGGATCGATACCCCCAGCTATGATCACGCCCTGCAGGAAGGCATGCGCGAGGCACCCGATGTCATCATGATCGGCGAGGTGCGTTCGCGCGAGACCATGCGCGCCGCACTCACCTATGCCGATACGGGCCACCTGGTGCTGACCACGCTGCACGCGACCAACGCGACCCAGGCCCTGGACCGGGTGATCAACCTGTTCCCCGAGGACAACCGCTCGCAAATCCTGTCGGACCTGTCCCTGAACCTGCGGGCTATCGTCGCCCAGCGTCTGCTGCAGACCAAGGACGGGGGCCGCGTCGCCGCGCTGGAGATTCTGATCAACACCCCTTATATCTCCGAGCTGATCCGTGATGAAAAGATCAGCGAGATCAAGGAGGTGATGGCCAAGGGCCGGTCGGTGGGCATGCAGACCTTCGATCAGGCGATCGTCAAACTGTTCAAGACCGGCAACGTGATGCTGGACGAGGCGCTGAACAAGGCGGATTCGCGCGCCGATCTCGAATGGCGCCTGAATTTCGGCGGCGGGGTGGCTGCGGCGGACGAGGCCGAGGAAGAACTGAAACCGCCGGACCGGTAGCAGCCGGCTCGCCGGCGAAGTCCCTGCTGTTTTCTCAGGCGCGTTCCGGCTCCGGAAAGACATCGGCGGCCGCAAACACCGGCCCGTCCACGCAGACCCGTTTCATGGCCACCCCTTCGGGGGTTCGCACCGGGACCGTGCAGCCGGCACAGCCGCCCACCGCGCAGGCCATGAACTCCTCCAGCGAGACCTGGCAGGGCAGGTCGAACTCGGCCGCCAGCTCCGCGCAGGCCGCGAGCATCGGATGCGGCCCGCAGGCGTAGAGCTCGACCTGCTCGCGCTCTGCCGGTGCCAGTGTCTTCAGCCAGGCCCGGGCGAGATCCGTCACGAAGCCGTCGTGGGCGCCGGGGATGCCGGCCTTCGAGGTCAGGCGGCAGGCGACACCCCAGTCTTCCAGCAGCGGCAGGGTCGCAATTGCGCCGTCCGGCAGGCCGGGCCAGAGGATCTCGGACGGGCGCGGCTGGAACGGAAATGGCACTTCCGAGCCCAGTACTGCGTGGGTCTGGCCCGCCGCGCCCTGCAGGTGCAGTTGGTGAGCCAGAAAGATCATCGGCGGGATGCCGACGCCACCGCCCAGCAGCAGCCGTTGCGGACGCTCCGGGTGCAACCGGAACGGCTGCCCGATCGGGCCGAGTACGCTCAGGGTGGTGCCCTTTACCTGCTGTGACAGCGCGCGGGTGCCGTCGCCCACGACCTTGTAGAGAAACTCCACCCAGCCCGCCTCGCGGTCCACACGCTGGATGGACAGTGGACGCCGCATCAGCAGGCGTGGCGCACACTGGAGGTGGGCGAACTGCCCGGGCTGCGCCGCCCGGGCGCACTCCGGCGCGTGCACGCGCAGTATCCACTGATCCGCGCCGGCATCGTGATGGTCCAGAATGCGGCCTTCTTCCTGGAAGATCGTGCCGCGGTGCGGGCGGGAGGCGGTTTCGGGCGCGTTCATGCGGTGTCCTCGGGGTTTCCCTCGGTGGGCAGGGTCCAGACCGGGCGGCCGGCCACCCAGGTCTCGCGGACCTGGCCGGCGAAGGTCCAGTCGAAGAAGGGGGAGTTGTGGCCTGCGCTCAGCCAGTCCGCGCGGCGCACCTCGTGCATCGCGTTCGGGTCCCAGAGCACGAAGTCAGCGCGTGCCCCGGGGGTCAGCCGGCCCTGGGCGAAGCCGAGGATATCCGCCGGTCCGATGGTCACCCGGGCCAGGGCCTCGTGCAGGCTCATCAGGCCGTCTTCGACCAGGCGCAGGGTCAGCGGGAGCAGGGTCTCCAGGGCGGAGATGCCGGGCTCGGTGCTGGCGAAGGGGCCCAGTTTGCTGTCCGGCTCGTGGGGCTGGTGGTCGGAGCAGATGGCACTGATGTCGCCGCGCGCGACCGCGGCACGCAGCCCGTCGCGGTCGCGCTGGCCACGCAGCGGTGGAATGACGTGGCCATTCGGGTCGTACTCCGCGACATCGACCTCGGTCAGGAACAGCTGGTGGGCGGCGACGTCCGCGCTGACGGGCAGACCCTCGGCACGGGCCTTGGCAATCATCTCGGCGCCGCGCCGAGTCGACAATCGGGCCACGTGAACCCGCGCCCCGGTCTGTTCCACCAGCGCCAGGATCGCGCCCAGTGCGGCGGTCTCGGCAGCCTCGGGGATGCCGGCCAGACCCAGGCGGGTGGATACCGCGCCCTCGTGCATGCATCCGGACCCGGTAAGGGACGGGTCCTGGGCGGAAAGCACGGTGGTCAGCCCGAAGGTGTTGGCGTATTCCAGTGCGCGTCGCAGGACCAGCAGGCTGGCCAGCGGGTGGTCGGCGTTGCTGACACCACGTGCCCCCGCCTGTACCAGAGCGGCCATCTCCGCAAGTTGCTGTCCCTCGAGCCGGTGGGTCAGTGCCCCGAGCACATACACGCGTACACCACAGGCCTGGCGTGCGCGGCGGTTGATCAGTTCCACCTCGGCCGGCGAATCGATGGGGGGTACGGTATCCGGTGGCACGACCACGCTGGTGATGCCGCCGCGGGCGGCGGCCAGGGTCTCGCTGGCGATGGTGGCCTTGTGCTCCTGGCCGGGTTCGCGCAGGCGCGCTGCGAGATCGACGATGCCGGGTAGCAGCCAGAGCCCGCGTGCGTCGATTCGCCGGCGGGGCTCGAATCCCGCGGGGACCTGGCCGCGCGTGAGGATCTCGCTGCCCTGCACGCAGAGGGCGCCAATGGTGTCGTACCCGTCCACCGGGTCGAGGATGCGGGCGTTCTCGATCAGTACGCTCATGCCTGGTGCGCCCCCATGACCATGGACATCACGGCCATGCGTACTGAGATCCCGTAGGTGACCTGTTCCAGGATCACCGAGTGGGGGCCATCGGCCACGGCGGATTCGATCTCGACGCCGCGGTTGGCCGGGCCCGGGTGCATCACCAGGCAGGTGGGGTGCGCCAGCTGCAGGCGGCGCGAGGTCAGGCCGAACAGCTGGTAGTACTCGTGCTCGGAGGGCAGGTGAGCGTGTTCCATGCGTTCGCGCTGCAGGCGCAGCATGATGATCACGTCGACGCCCTCAAGCCCCGCGTCGAGGTCGTTGTAGACGTGCACGCCGAGCTGGTCGACATCCGCCGGCAGCAGCGAACAGGGCGCGACCACGCGCACCTCGCCGGTTTGCAGGATGTTGAGCGCATGGATCTGCGAGCGCGCGACGCGCGAGTGCAGGATGTCGCCGACGATGGCGACCTTCAGCTTGGTGAAGTCGCCCTTGTGGCGGCGGATGGTAAACATGTCCAGCAGGGCCTGAGTGGGGTGCGCGTGGCGGCCGTCGCCGGCGTTCAGCACGCTGATCCCGGGCGCCACGTGGCGGGCGACGAAATGCGCGGCCCCGCTCTCCTCATGGCGCACGACGAACATGTCCACGTTCATCGCCTCGATGTTGCGCAGGGTATCCAGCAGGCTCTCGCCCTTCACGGCCGAGGAGGTGCTGATGTTTACGTTGAGCACGTCGGCGGACAGGCGCTTGGCGGCCAGCTCGAAGGTGGTGCGGGTGCGGGTGCTGGCCTCGAAGAACAGGTTGACGATGGTCTTGCCGCGCAGCAGCGGAACCTTCTTCACCGCCTTCTCGTTCATGTTCGCGAACGACTCGGCGGTGTCCAGGATCTCGTTCAGGAGGTCGCGGTTCAGCCCCTCGATGGTCAGCATGTGGCGCAGCTGGCCGTCGTCGGTCAGCTGCAGGCGATTCGGCAGCGGACCCGGCAGCGGGAGCCGCGCGCCGGGACGGGCGATCAGGGAGTCATTCATGTGGCTGCGTCCGGCCGCTCAGGCCTCCGGCTCCTCGGGCTCGATGGCCACCCGCTCCAGGCGCAGCGGCTCGGGGCCGCGCAGCTTGATCTGCTCGCTGCCGCCCAGTTCCATGTGGGCCCCCACGATTGCGGCCTCGATGGGCAGTTCGCGGCCGTCGCGTTCCACCAGTGCGGCCAGGGCCACCGATGCCGGCCGGCCATAGTCGAACAGCTCGTTCAGCGCGGCGCGGATCGTGCGCCCGGTAAACAGCACATCGTCCACCAGCAGGACATGTTCGCCGTCGAGATCTTCCGGAAGCTCCGATGGGCGCACCTGAGGGTGCATGCCGATGCGTGAGAAGTCGTCGCGGTAGAAGCTGATGTCCAGCCGCCCCAGCGGGCGCTCCACACCCAGGCGGTTGCGCAGGTGTTCGGCGATCCAAACCCCGCCGGAATGGATGCCCACCACGACGGGGTCCGTGATCCCGCGGGTCTTGAGGTAGTGGCGGGCCTGTTCGGCCATGTCGTCGAGCAGGGTCGGGACGTCCGGCGTCATGATGCGTTCTCCAGAAACCAGCCTTCGAGGATGACCGCGGCGGCGTGGGCATCCAGCCCCGGGTCGTTGCGTCCCGACCGGCTGCGCTCGCGGGCCAGGTGGGATGTCAGGTGCTCGTCGCACCAGTATACCGGCAGGTGATAGCGCTCTTCGAGGGTGCGGGCAAAGGCCCGGATGCGTCGTGCCAGCGGCGTGGGCTTGCCATCCGCCTGGGTGGGCCAGCCAACCACGAAACCCTCGGGGTTCCACTCGGCGACCAGCCGGTCCAGGGTCGGCCACAGGTCGGGCGCGGCGGTCGCCAGAGTACGCAGGCCGCGTGCCGCGCCGGTCAGCTCCTCGCCGACCGCAATGCCGATGCGACGGCGGCCATAGTCGAACGCCAGCAGTCCCACGTTCAGGCGTGGCCGGGGGCCGGACTGATCAGATTGACGTCGATGCCGATCAGTTCGGCGGCGGCGCGCCAGCGCTCGGCGCTCGGGCGGTTGAACAGGATGTCGGAGTCGGCGCGGGCGGTCAGCCAGGCGTTCTCTGCCAGTTCGCTCTCCAGCTGGCCGGGGCCCCAGCCGGCATGACCCAGCGCGATCAGCACCTGGCGCGGGCCCTGTCCGGCGTTGATGGCCTCGAGGACGTCGCGCGAGGTGGTCAGCACGATGGAGTCGGTGATGGGCTGACTGCCGCGCCAGGTCTGTTCCGCAGAGTGCAGCACGAAGCCGTGTTCCGGCTGTACCGGCCCGCCGCGGTAGACGGGGATCTCCGGCAGGTCGGGGTCGGGTTCCAGTTCCACGTGCTGCAGGAGTTCGCGCAGGGAGAATTCCGTGGGCTGGTTGATGACCAGGCCCAGCGCGCCTTCCTCATCGTGGTCGCAGACGTAGGTGACCGCATGGCCGAAGTAGCCATCGTTGAGACTGGGCATGGCGATCAGGAAGTGATCGCGCAGGCGGTCGGGTTCATGGCGTGGGCCGCTGGACATCATGCCCTCAGTATCGACCCTGTCCCGCCGGGTCGCAAGAAACGTGCAGGAGCCTGCCCGCCGGCGAAGGCCCTGGCGCGCGCCCGCCTGTGCACAGGCTCCTGCGGAAACGGGGGGAACAAAGCCAGCCGGGTTGCTCACCCGAACATTTCACCCATTGCGTGCGCCCTGGCGCGTCTGTTGATTGCCCGGGGCATTTCCCTCGGTCGCGTGTATGCCCCCCTGCACCGTTTCTTCGGAAACCTGATTCGCAACGGGCGTCCGCCAGTGGCAGGGCCCATTCGGGGACGTGCACGGACGTCCCGGATTGTGTTGATCGAGGCCTTCCCGGGCAGGTCACCATCCCGGCCGTCGCGCAGCGCCGGGATCTCCACACGCTGCGCGATTAGCGCGCGAATTTATGAAATGTTCGGGCTCAGCGCACCCGCTCCATCTGGTCGCGGCGGAAGGCCCAGGTGCGGGTGATGACCAGTTCGTCGTACTGCTCCCGCATCGCTTCGGTGAACGGGGCGTACGGGGCGGCCAGCTCCACGATGCGAATCGCGGCCTGGTCGAGTATCGGCTCCCCGGAGCTGCGCGCGACCTGAACGTCGAGCAGTTCGCCCTCGGGGTCCAGGCGTACCGACAGCACCAGGGTGCCGGACAGTCCGCGCCGGCGCGCATCGTCCGGGTAATTCAGGTTGCCCAGCCGTTCCACCTTGTTGATCCAGGCCTGCAAATAGGCGGCCTCGGGGGCGCTGCGCGCGGCCAGACTGTCCAGGTAGCGGGTGCGGGTGGTGCGGGCGGAGAAGGTCTGGCGTTCCTCGGCCGGGGCCGCGCGGGCGCTTTCCAGGCCTCGGTTCATCAGGGCCGCGGCGGAGGGCGCGTCTTCGGCGTCGGAGGGTTCCAGCGGTTCGGGGTCGGCCAGTTCGGGTGCGGCTGCCGTTTCGTCCCGGGGGGCAGTGGTGACCGGCTCCGGGTCGGGTGCCGTCGGGGCCGGTTCCGGGAGTGGTTGGGCGGCCTCCGGCAGCGGGGCTTCCATGCCTTCGGGTTCGGGGTCGCCCACCCCGGCGGCGTCCGCATCCGGGGCCTGTGCCTCGCGGGCCTCCTCTCCCGCGCCGCTGGCGGCCTGATCCCGGGTGGCAATGTGCTCCACGGCGTCGTCGAGTTCCGGTGGCGGGGCGTCCGGATCGGCGACCCAGGTGATGTCCAGCGGCTCGCGCGCGGGCGGGTCGATTGCATCCACGGCGAAGCCGATCCCCAGAATGATCAGGGCATGGGCGACCACTGCGAGGAAGAGCATCGTCCCCAGGTGGTCGCGGGCGCGGGGTGGCCCCGGTGGGGGCGAGCCGGGCGCACTGGCAACGGGGTTCGTGTTCACGTCGGCACCCTTCGCCCCCGGCGGCACGCAAAAGCGACGCAGCCGCGGGCGTTCTCCTTAATCGGTGTTTCCCTTAGGGTCCGGCTTGCGGGTGCGGACATGGCGCTGGATTCGCGGATCGGCGAGGACATGGGCTGCCAGTATACCGGTCAGGCCACCGGTGATCAGTGCGGCCAGCAGCAGCGGGGGCAGCACCAGGGGGAGGTTGGGATGCGGGATGATGATCACCCAGGCCAGCAGGAACTGGCCGCTGGTGTGGGCCAGGGCGGCGGCGATGGCCAGTCCGACCGGCCCCAGGTGGCGCGGCGCCAGCGGGCGCAGGAGGGCGAGCATGGCGAGGCTGGCGAGTGCGCCGGCCAGCGACAGCCAGAAGGCGGGGCTGAGGAGCGTGCCCAGCAGCAGGCTGCTGCCGACTACCCGGATCAGGGTGACGGCGACCGCCGCGCGCCAGCCCAGTACGAGCAGCGCCACCAGCGTGACGATGTTGGCCAGGCCCGGCTTGATACCGGGCACGGGGCTGGGGATGGCGGCCTCCAGGACCTGGATCCCGATGGCGATGGCGGCGAGGGCGGCGATCGTCCGGTCGCGCCGGACGGGGTCGGGGAGCGGATTCCCGGTCATCGGGGGGCGGGTCAGTAGTGCAGGCTGTCAAAGCCGGGTTCGGACCCCAGGACCTGCAGCGTGAGTCGGTTGGGCAGGCTCACGGCCATGTCCCCGTGTGCCTGCAGCCAGCCGCTGGCCTCGCAGATGTTGCGCTGTCCGGGCGATTCGGCGCAGCGGGCGCGGCCGGGTTCGATCTCGATCCGGGTCGTCCCGGCGGGTCCGTTCACCTCCAGCACCCGGTGCCGGTCCAGGGGTTCGTGCTGAGGGCTGGCCCCGGCCTGGCTGATCACCAGCACCCGCGCCTCGCCAGCCGGAAAGTAGGCCAGCACGAAGGCCGCGATGACCAGTGCCGAGGCCAGGATGCCGATGACGGCGTCGCCCCAGCGCAGGTCGCCCGGATTCATGGCTGCTCGCGTACCACGAGGGGGTCGTGGTCGGGGTTGAGCTCGACCCGTTCGGCCAGGGCGGCAGTTGCCTCGATCCGGTCATCCAGGACCAGCAGGGCGTATTCGATCCCCATCTTCCGGGCATATTCGGGCCAGGCATCGGGGCCGGCGATCATCAGTGTTGTGGCGGCGGCGTCGGCCAGGGCCGGGTCCCGGTGCAGTATGGTGGCGCTGGCAACGCCCTGGCTGGGACGCCCGCTGCGCGGGTCGATGACATGGTGGATGTATTCCCCGTCCCATTCGTAGCCGCGCTCGTAGTCGCCGGAGGTGAACAGCGCCTCGCCGGCCTCCAGCTCGATGCCGCCGAGCGTGCCGCCCCGCGGGTGACGGATACGGACCCGCCATGCGCGCTCCTGCGGTCGCCCGAGGGTCATCAGGTCGCCGCCCGCGTTGAAGATGGCCGCCTCGACCCCGAGTTCGTCCAGCAGCTCCAGTATGCGTTCGACGGCCAGCCCCTTGGCGAGACCACCGAAGTCGAGCTGCAGGTCCGGGTGGGTGCCGCGCAGGCGCACGCCACTGCGTTCGATGTCCTGCATGCCTGGTGGGTCGTCGAGCAGTTCTGCCAGGGTTGCCGCGTCCGGCGGCGGACCCCGAGGCTCGTCCTGGTGGAAGCCCCAGGCCGCCACCAGTTTGCCCAGCGCGGGGTTGAACAGGCCGGCGCTGAGGTCTTGCATTGCGCGGCCGCGTTCGATCAGCGGCAATACCGATGGCGGGGCGCTGAACTCGCCCTGCAGGGCCAGCAATTCGTTGGTGCGTCCGAGGGAGCCCGGTTCCCAGGCGTGCCAGGATGCGTGCAGGACGTCCAGTTCCTCCTGCACCGCGGCTTCGATGGTCTCGATGTCGTAGACGCCGGGCGGGTGCAGGGTGAGGTCTACCAGGGTGCCGAAGGCGTAAAAGGCGAGCTGTTCGGTGTCGGATTCGTCGCGACCGCAGGCCGCGAGCAGGCTGACGGCGAGCAGCAGAATCAGGGGGCGTATCAGGGTGGGGGCCTTGTGGATCATCCGGGGTCCCGCAGGTCCGTTCCGGTGAGATGGTCGATGTACTGCCCTGCAAGGTCCAGGCCGCAGGCCGCGTCCAGTTCGCGTACGCCGGTCGGGCTGGTCACGTTGATCTCGGTGAGGAAGTCCCCGATCACGTCGATGCCAACGAAATCCAGTCCGCGGGCCCGCAGCTCCGGGGCGATCTGCTCGCAGATCCAGCGATCGCGGGTCGTCAGCGGCACGGCCTCGCCGCGCCCGCCGGCGGCCAGGTTGGCGCGGCTTTCACCGGCGGCCGGGATACGCGCGAGGGCGTGGTCGCAGGGTTTGCCACCGATCAGGATAATGCGCTTGTCACCGGCGGTGAACTCCGGCAGAAAGCGCTGCGCGACCACGCTGCGGCCGTCGAATTCGGTGATGGTCTCGAGGATTACTGAGGTGTTCGGGTCGCCCTGGCGGACGCGAAACACCGAGGCCCCTCCCATGCCGTCCAGGGGCTTCACGACGATATCGCCCTGTGTCTCCAGGAAGTCGCGAATGCGCTGGCGGTCGCGCGTGATCAGGGTAGGCGGGCAGCATTGCGGGAAATGTGCGGTGAAGGCCTTTTCGTTCACGTCGCGCAGCGCGCCCGGGCGGTTGGAGACGCGCACGCCGTCGCGCTCGGCCAGGTCGAGGGCGTAAGTGGCGTAGATGTATTCGAGGTCAAACGGCGGGTCCTTGCGCATCAACAGCAGGTCGAAGCGCTGCGCAGGCCCGGTTTCGGCTTCCCCCAGGTGGTAGAAGTCCGTGCTGTCGTCACGCACCGTCACCGGGCGGCTGCGGGCCATGGCGTGGCCGTCGGCGATCCACAGGTCGCCGGGCTCGAGATAATGCAGCCGGTGGCCGCGGGCCCGGGCCGCCAGCATCATCGCAAAGGTGGTGTCCTTCGCGGGTTTGATGCCCTGGATCGGGTCCATCAGGATGGCGATGTTACGGGTCACTTTGCCTCGTCCAAGCAGGGTGTCCCGCGAGTATGCCACGGCGCCCGGGGGCGGCGTGTTCGCGCACGGTCCGGTGGCGTGCACATATCGGCACGCCCGGTTTGTCACGCGCTCCGGCTTCCGCTAGATTCGATCGGAAATGACCTGAGGGGGGAGAGAACGTGTCTGACGCGCTTGCCGAAGCGGACGCGACCGTCGAGTTTCAGGGGCTCAAGGTCATGGTTATTGATGACAGCAAGACGATCCGGCGCACGGCCGAGTCCTTGCTGCAAAAGCACGGGGCCGAGGTCATCACGGCCGTGGATGGCTTCGAGGCGCTGTCCAAGGTTGCCGAATCCCACCCGGATATCATCTTCATTGACGTCATGATGCCGCGTCTGGATGGCTACCAGACCTGCGCGCTGATCAAGAACAACAAGCAGTTCCGCGAGACCCCGATCATCATGCTGTCGAGCAAGGACAGTGTGTTCGACAAGGCGAAGGGCCGTGTTGTGGGGTCGGAGGACTATCTCACCAAGCCATTCACCAGGGACGACCTCCTGGGCGCCATGCGTCAGCACGCCCATCCGTCGGTATGACGTACCATGTGATTACTGCACAAGGAAGGACGAAGCCCATGGCCCGCATCCTCATCGTCGACGATTCGCCGACCGAGATTCATGCCCTGCGCAAGATGCTTGAGAAGCATGGACATTCGGTGACGACCGCCGGGAGTGGTGAGGCCGGTATTGCGGCTGCGAAGGAGCAGGTTCCGGATCTGATTCTGATGGACGTTGTGATGCCGGGTCTGAACGGGTTCCAGGCGACCCGTCAGCTGGCCCGTGCCCAGGAGACGGCGCATGTTCCGGTGGTGGTGGTCAGCACCAAGGATCAGGCCACGGACCGGGTGTGGGCGATGCGCCAGGGGGCGCGGGACTACCTCACCAAGCCCGTGGCGGAGAAGAACCTGCTGGACACCATCGGCAAATACCTGGCGGCATGAATATCGACCTGTCCTCGCCGTATGCCCTGCTCGCGAGCCTTGATCGCGAAGGGCGCTGCGGCAATCGCGAGTTGCGGCGCGAGCTCGGCAGCGGCTGGCGCGGGGTGCTGCTGCGGGTCGGCGATTTCCGTTTTCTCGTCGACATGGATTCGATTGCCGAGGTGGCCGACCCCATGGCGCTGACCCGGGTCCCGTTGGCCGAATCCACGGTTCTGGGTGTTGGCAACCTGCGCGGGCAGGTCCTGCCGGTATTCGATATGGGCCAGTTGCTGCTGGGCCGTCCGCTGGCGAAGGCCGCCAGTGGCCAGCGGATCGTGGTTGCCGCCCAGGGGCAGGGCGTGGCGGGGCTGCTGGTCAGCCAGGTCGAGGGCATGCGCCGCTGCAATCCGTCGCAGCGGCGGCTCGATGTTTCGGTCCCGGAGACCGTGCAGCCACTGATCAAGGGCGGGTTTGATCTTGGCCACCGGTTGCACCCGGTACTGGATCTGGACCTGTTATTGAATGACGTCAATCGCCTTGCCGGCACAGGCCTGGCTGGGGCAACCAATCGTGAACAGGCCGCAGCCGCTGGTGGCTAGTGCGGACAGTAGGCCTGAAACAGGGGGTATGAACTGATGGGATCGAGTCGCGCACGCAATTTCGTCCTCGGGGTTTTGCTCGTGCTTGCCTTGATCGCGACGGGCGGGGCTTTTATCTACCATGAGTACGAGCAGGGCCAGTACCGGGATCGCATCGCCCTTGCCAATGATTTGCGGCTGGTGTCGCAGCAGATTGCAACCCGCTCGCTGGAGGCGGCCGCTGGTTCCGAGCAGGCGTCCCGTAACCTGCAAACCCTGCGCGATGACTTTGATAGCCGTCTCGACCGGATTCGCGATGGGGGCGACGGACTGCAGCCGCTTCCGGAGGTGCTGGACGGCGATCTTGCCGCGGTCGACCGGGAATGGTCGACGTACCGTGATCATGTGAATACGGTCATCCAGGGCCGCTCGGACATCCAGTTGTTCACTGAATCCTCGGGAGTGGTCCAGAACCTGACACCGGAATTGTCGCGGCTGTCCGATGCCGTGGTGCAGCGTATGACCGAGATCGGGGAGCCCGCGGCACAAATCTACGTGGCGGCGCGCCAGGCCATGCTGATCGAGCGGATCGCCAACAACCTTGGTCGGGAGGTGCAGGGGGAATCCGAGGCCGCTGCCGCCATTGAGCGATTCGAGAGCGATGCGACGCGGTACGGCCAGGTGCTGGATGGCCTGATCGAGGGTTTCGAGCCGCTGGATGTCCAGCCGGTCAACGACCCGCAGGCGCAGGCGCAGCTGGGGGAAATCGCAACCCTGTTCGTGGCCTTCAGCGAGGCTGTGGAAGGTGTCCTGGAGGCCTCCGTCCGGGTATTCGAGGTCAATGCTGCCGCATCCGGTGTCGAGACTGACAGCCGGGCGATGCTCGAGACGACTGGCGCGTTCGAGGCCGCCCTTGCCCGGGAGGCCGAGCGCGCCGGGATGACCGTCCTGGCGGGTTTCGGTCTGGGCGGTTTGTCGTTGTTGCTGCTGTTCATGATGGGGCTGTCCCTCTACCGCGATACCAAGCGTGAACTGGCCGAGACCGAGGCCCAGAACGAGCGTAATCAGCAGGCGATTCTGCGTCTGCTGGACGAGATGATGAATCTCGCCGACGGGGATCTCACCGTGAACGCGACCGTGACCGAGGACTTTACCGGTGCCATCGCAGACTCGATGAACTATGCGATCGAGAACCTGCGTACCCTGGTCGCGACTATCAATACGGTGGCGGCCGATATCGGCGAGTCCTCGGCCGCCACGCGTTCGCAGGTCCTGGGGCTGGCCGAGAAGTCGGAGGAACAGGCGCGCGAGATCCAGCGCGGTGACGACGCGATTGCCGAGATGTCGCGCTCGGTCGAGAGCGTTGCCACGGACGCCGAGCGGTCGGCCTCCGTGGCCCGTAACTCGGTCGCGATTGCATCCCGTGGGGCGGGTACCGTACGCCGCTCGATGGAGGGTATGGACAGCATCCGCGAACAGATCCAGGAGACTGCGAAGCGGGTCAAACGCCTGGGTGAGTCGTCGCAGGAGGTCGGTGACATCATCGGCCTGATCAACGACATCGCGGAACAGACCAACGTGCTGGCATTGAATGCGGCGATCCAGGCCTCTGCTGCGGGCGAGGCGGGGCGGGGTTTCGCGGTCGTGGCCGACGAAGTCCAGCGCCTCGCGGAACGTTCGTCCTCCGCGACCCGCCAGGTCGAGGGCCTGGTCAAGGCCATCCAGGCCGACACCAGCGAGGCCGTAAGCTCGATGGAGCAGAGTACTGCTCATGTGGTTCAGGGGGCCGAACTGGCCCAGGCCGCGGGCGAGGCGCTATCGGAGATCGAGCAGGTCTCTGCCGACCTGGCCGACCTGATTGACGGGATCTCCTCGTCGGCGCGTCAGCAGTCCGAGATGGCCCGGGGCGTGACGTCCATCATGGCGCAGATCCGCGCGATCACTTCCGAGACCACGCAGGGAACCCAGTCCACTGCGGCCGCGATCGGGGATCTGGCTCAGCTTTCGGTGCAGCTGCAGTCCTCGGTGTCCGGCTTCAAACTGCCGGAGTCCGGTGCCGCGATCGCCGCTGCGGGCGCGGCCCCCGAAGAAGGTGCTGCGGACCGCGAATCCGGGGCGCCGCCTGCCGACGACCCGCGGGCCTGACGGCGGACGCGGCCGATGGCATCCAGCGCACTGAACTGGGTCCGCGACGAGCTCGGAAAACTCTTTGCCGAGGTCCAGGACGCGTTGCGGCGGTATTCGGAGGATCTGGCCTGCCGCGACTGCCTCGCCGAGGCCCGTAGCCGGGTCAAGCAGATCCGCAATACGCTGGTCATACTGGAGATGGAAAACGTGGTCATGGTCCTGGACGAAATGCTCCAGGCCCTTGAGGACCTTGAACAGGCAGAGGCACCGGACCCGGCCTCCGCGGCACCCTTGTTGCGGGCTGCCCTGCAGCTGCCCGACTATCTCGAGAACGAGGTGGATGGCGAGTTGCCTCCGCCATTGTCCCTGGTGCCGCTACTGAACGAGCTGCGTAGCAGCCGTGGTGCCTCGCTGCTGCTGGACGTGGCGACCCTGATGCCCGACCCGCGCGAGGTGGATGATGCGCAGATTGGCTCCGGTGCCCGGGTGCTGGAGCCGACGGAGCGGCTGGCTGCGCTGCTCCGGGCGCGCAAGGGCTTTCAGCGCGACTTGCTGGGACTGGTCCGCGGTGATGACGCGCCAGCCCATGCTGCGTCCCTGCTGGCGACGGTGCACAGCATCGAAGAAATGCTCCCGGCGGGCGATGCGCGGCGGCTTGTCTGGGTGGCCGGTGCCGTGCTCGAGGCGATCGCCGAGGGCGGGGTTGCGGCCGATACCGATATCCGCCGCCTGATCGGCCGGATCGACCGCGAACTGGGACGGTACCTGAACCTGCTGTCCGGCCACGTGGAAACCGCCGGGGACGCCTCGGAGCCCGAGTATGTGGCACCGGGCGACCTGATCAAGACCCTGTTGTTCCACGTTGCCTGTGCAACCTCCAGGGGCGGGCAGGTTCGGGCCGTGCGCGAAGTGTTCGGGCTGGACCGTCTGGGTCTGGAGGTCGATGGCGGCAGCGTCAGTCACTCGGTCTACGCCAGCCTGCGCCAGGCGCTGGAGGACGACCTTGCAGAGGTCCGTGAACGCCTGGACGTGATTGTGCGTTCGCCCGTCCGCGACCCCGAGTCCCTCGAGACGCTGCGCGAGCAGGTCGAGCGTATTGGTTCCACGCTTAATCTGGTGGGCCTGGATGCCGGTCAGGAACATACCGCCGCACTCGTCGGCTTGCTGGTACCCGAGCACGCGGGCACTGCGGATAACCAGGTCGACATGGTGCTGGCCGAACACCTGCTGGCGCTGGAATCCTTGCTGGAGTCCGGGCTGCGTCGCCGCAGTGTCGATCGGGCACAGGAGCCCGAGCTTGATCGTACCCTGGTCGCTGCAGTGTCCCGGGAGGCCCTGGTCGATGTGCGCCGGGTTCGCGATACCCTCCTCGAGTACTTCGATCCTGCTGCCGAGGCGACCGCGGACGGGCTGGATGAGGCTCGGGCCGGTCTGCGCCGGATCGAAGGTGCGATGGCGATGTCCGGGGTCGAGGCCCTGCAGACGTTGCTGGGGCCGTTGCGCCGGCACCTGGATGCACGCGCCGGCATGCAGGCCAGCGCGCTCGATGAGGGCGAGGTCGAGGCACTGGCCGAGGTGCTCAGCAGCATTGAGGTCGCCCTGGAGTCCTTTGGCCAGCCGTGGCGCGAATTGTACAGTGTTCACGAGCGCGGGATTGCGGCGCTGCGTCGGATCGGTGCAATCCCGGACGCTGGGGATCAAGAGGTAGGCCCGACGGACGCTGCGCCCGAGCCCGAGCCCGCGTTCGACGCGACGATCTCCGCGCTGGATGTGCCTGAGGTGCCTGCTGTGGAACAGGTGTCCGAGGCGGATGAGGCATCTTCCGGCGGGGCCGTTTCGGTACCGGACCGTGGTCGCGACTCCCTGCCCTTTGACGAGCAGGTGCTGGCGGAGCAGGTGCGTGGTCCGGACGCGGATCCGGAGATCCAGGAGATATTCCTGGAGGAGGCCGACGAGGAGTTTGCAAGGCTGGACGGGCACTTCCCGCGCTGGCAGTCCAATCCGGCTGATCTCGACGCCCTGACGGTTGTCCGCCGCTCTTTCCACACCTTGAAGGGGTCCGGTCGGCTTGCCGGGGCCTTGCGCCTGGGTGAATTTGCCTGGGCGGTTGAGTCCTTCCTCAACGGGCTGCTGGACGCAGGGCAGGAAGCCGATCATGCCGCTCTGCAGGTGATCGAGGACGCCATTGCCGTGCTCCCGGGGCTGGTGGCCGAGGTGCGGGACGGCCGCGGTCCGGAGACGCCGGTGCTCGATATTGCCCTGCGTCTGCGGGCACTGGCCGGGGGCGCGGGTGAGGCCGAGCTCGAGCCCCCGCTCGAGTCGGATTCGGAGTCCGAAGAAATGGCACCCGAGGTACCAGAGGGTGCCGTGAAGGAATTCGAGGCCCTGGCGCGGACCCTGGATGCGCTCGAGGCGGTGGAGAACGAGCCTGAGCCCAAGCCCGCAGAGGTTGATGCGGATCTCGCGGTGCCGGTGGAATCCGAGTCGGAACCGCGGGAGGAGGCGGAGCCTGCCGATCCTGTGGCGGTCGCCCGCATGGAGGTCGATCCGCAGCTCTGGGAGTTGTTTGCCGCCGAGGCGCAAACGCATTTGCAGACGGTGCGCGACTGGCTGGAGGAATCCCGGCGGCGTTCGGACTGGACCCCGAGCCGGGACCTGGAGCGGGCCCTGCATACCTTGAACGGGAGTGCGCGTACCGCGGATATTCGGGGCATCTATTCGGTCTGCGGGCCGTTTGAACGCCTGATCCGGATTCACCGCGATATGGGATGGGCGTTGCCGTCCCCGGCGACGGAGTTGTTGCGACGGCTCGAGGTTTATGTAGCGAGTGCGGTAGAGGACGCCGAACCATCTCCGGCCAAGCTGCTGGACCCGCCGGCCTGGGCCTCCGAGCTTTATGCGTTGCTGGATCAGGCTACAGCCGAACAGCTGGCGTATGCTGCGGAAAACGCAGCGACATCCGATGCGGCGGAGCCGGACCGCGAAAAGCCGCCCGAACCGGTCGGGCTGGCCGCTGCTGCGGAGCCCGAAGCCGCAGCGGTGGGCACAATCGACCTGGAGTTTGCCGAGGTCTTCGTCGAGGAGGCCCGGGATATCCTGGAGGCGGCCTTCCCGGCGCTGCACGGCTGGCGTGAGGCCAGGGGACAGCCGGGGCCTGATCAGAGCGCCTTCCAGCGCGAGCTGCACACCCTGAAGGGCAGTGCACGTATGGCCGGATTCACGGTTGTAGGTGCCATCGCGCATGCGCTGGAGAGCGCACTCAACGTGGAAACCGAGACGGGGCTGGAGCCGCGAGAAGGGTTTTTCCAGCTTGCCGAGCGTGCATTGACCGATGTTCAGGGGCTGGTCGAGCGCGGTATTGGCGTCTGGCAGATGGACGAAGCCTCCAGCGAATCCCTGCCGGCCCTGCGCCAATGGGCCGCCGGCGAGACCCGGGGGCCGCCACTTGCGGCCGGGACGGAAGAGACCGGGAGCGACGCGGAGTCCGGTCCTGATACGGCGGCGCCCATGGAAGACTTGCGCAGCCAGGAGCCGCCTGAGGCCCATGGGCGCCGCATTCAGGATCAGGTCCGCATGGATGCCGATGTCCTGGATCGCATGGTCAACAATGCTGGCGAGCTGGCGAGCTTCTACCGCCGTTTCGAACAGACCGTCGGGCGCGTTGATGGTCAGGTGGACGAACTCGAGCGCACTATTGCCCGTTTGCGCGACCAGCTGCGCAAACTGGAGATCGAGACCGAGGCGCAGATTCTGTTCCGGGTCGAGGAAGAGAGCGGGGAGGGCGCCCTCGACTTCGACCCGCTGGAGATGGACCGCTACTCCGGTATCCAGCAGCTGTCACGCGCGCTGGCGGAGAGTGTCAGTGACCTTGAGGCGCTGAAGCAGGAAGTCTACGACGAGCTGCAAACTGCCGGCGGCATCCTGTTGCAGCAGCGCCGGGTCGGGACCGATCTGCAGGACCAGTTGATGCGGCAGCGCATGGTGCGTTTCGCGCGCACGGCCCCGCGTTTGCGGCGGGTCGCGCGCCAGGTAGGTGAGGATCTGGGCAAGCCGGTGGCGGTGGAGTTCAATGGCCTGAGCGCGGAGATCGATCGGGCCCTGCTCGAGCGCGTGGTGGCGCCCCTGGAGCACCTGTTACGCAACGCGATCGCCCACGGCATTGAAAGCCGGGAAGAACGCGAGCGCGCGGGCAAGCCGGTTCACGGCCGGATCGATGTCAGCCTGGAGCAGTCGGGGGGCGAGGTTCGGCTGCAGGTTCGCGACGATGGGAGGGGTATCGATGCCGAATCGATCCGGGCCCGCGCGCTGGAGCGCGCGCTGATTGCTGCAGATGCCGAGTTGAGCGATGTCCAGATCCTGCAGCTCATCCTGCAGCCGGGGTTTTCCACCGCCCTGGAGGTATCACAGATCGCCGGGCGCGGGGTCGGGCTGGACGTGGTCAACAGCGATGTGAAGCAGCTGGGTGGCTCCCTGGATATCCAGTCCACGCCCGGCCGCGGTTCGCGCTTCACCATGCGCCTGCCGTTTACCCTCGCGATCTCTCAGACCCTGCTGGTGCAGGTGGGCGAGGAGACCTTTGCCATCCCGATGGCCGCGGTCGAGGGTGTGGTTCGAGTGCGTGCCGAAGAGCTCGAGTCGCGCGCGGATACGGTCTACTACAACTACATTGGCGAGGACTACCAGATCCGGTGCCTGGGTGACCTGGTGGGTGTCGAGAGCCAGGCCGGCGTGGATCAGTTCCCGGAGCAGCCGTTCCCGCTCCTCCTGGTACGGGCCGACGATCAGCGAGTCGCACTGCGCATCGACGCTTTGCTGGGCAGCCAGGAGGTGGTGGTGAAGTCCGTGGGCCCGGTCCTGAGTCGTATCCCGGGCGTGGCCGGCGCCACCCTCCGGGGCGATGGCTCGGTGATGTTGATGCTCGACCTGGGCGTACTGGTGCGTTCCGCGGCGGCCACAAGGCCGGAGGCCGCGCAACCGACGCCGGAGCCGGCGAGCACGCGGCGCATCATGGTGGTCGACGACTCGATCACGATTCGCAAGGTCACCGCGCGTCTGCTCGCGCGCCATGGCTATGACGTGGTGACGGCCCGCGATGGCCTGGATGCGATGGGCCTGCTCGACGAGCGGCGCCCGCAGTTGATCTTGCTGGACGTCGAGATGCCGCGCATGGACGGCTTCGAGTTCGCCGGTCATGTGCGTGACCATCCGGATTTCGCCGAGGTGCCGATTATCATGATTACCTCGCGCAGTGGTGCCAAGCACCGCGAACGTGCGTACCGTCTGGGGGTGAATGCCTATCTCGGCAAGCCCTATCTGGAGAATGACCTGCTGGCTGCTATCCACGAGCAGTTGCAGGAGGTGCCGGCGTGAGTGAACCGACAACGGACGCGACCCTCGAGGCGGTGATCGCGCAGCTGGAGCAGGGTTCGATCCTGCTGCCGCGCAGCGCCTTCCTGGAAGTCGCCACGCGCCCCGGGGTGGTGGTGCGGCATTCGATGGACCCCGAAGTCCCGTGGCATGCGCCCAGTTTTGTCTGGCAGGACGTTGAGGTTCCGGTCGTCAACGTCGACCAGTTGCTGGACCCAGCCCGTGACCGTGACCAGGATCGGCGTCGTTTCAGCCGGCTGCTGGTGATGCAGGCGGTGACGGAGCCGGAGCGGCTGCCGTTCTATGCCCTGGAGGTGCGCGGAACGCCACATCCGGTGCAGATTACGCCGCAGAATATCTATGCCCTGGAGGATGCCGAGGCGACGCCGTGGTCGTGGCGGGTGAAGGCCTCGGGCGTGACGACCCACCTGCTGCGGCTGGACACGATCGAGCAGAGTTTGCTGGAGACCACCGCGCCCCGCTCCGCCTGAATTCAGTGACCGCACATGGCATCCGCTCCCCCCCCCGGCCCGGAGCGAGGGTCAACCGCGGAGGTCGCCGAGGCGGGCCTGCAGCAGGGTCATCAGGGCGATGGTTGCGGTCTCCGTACGCAGGGTGCGCGGTCCCATGCGGATGCCGGCAAACCCGCTGGCACGCGCCTGTTCGCGTTCCTCGGGTGTCAGCCCCCCCTCGGGGCCGACATAGAGCAGGGCGCCCGGCGGTGGGGCCGGCAGGATCTGCAGGTGCCGGTCCAGCCCGGAACCATCAGCATCGGCCAGCAGCCGAATGCCGTTCGGGAGATCGCTCAGGGCGCGTTCCGGGGGCAGGGCTGCGTGCAGTGTTGGCAATTCGTTGCGCCCGCATTGTTCCGCGGCCGCCTGCAGAATGCCCTGCCAGTGGCGCTGGCGTTTCTCCAGGGCCTTGTGCGCCGCGGCCGAGCGTGAGCGTTCGCAGAGGACCGGGCGGATCGAGCTGGCGCCCAGTTCCACGGCCTTCTGTACCGCCAGGTCCATATGGTCGCCTCGGGCGACCCCCTGAAGGAGGTGGATCGGGAATGCGGGCCAGGTCGGTGCGGCGGCACGCTCGCCCAGCTGGAAGGCACCGTGGCGGCGACCGGTGAGTTCGAGGGTCGCGTGGAACTCGTTGCCGCAGCCGTCGAACACGCGGCAGGGGGCGCCGCTCTTCAGTCGCAGGACCGCGGTGGCGTAATGCAGACGGTCCGGAGGGGCGGGGAGGGACTGCCCCGCGGCCAGTGGCTCGGAATCCAGCAATAGCCGGGGGCAGCGCATGCGCGGCTATTTCCGGTTGGCGAGGTCCAGGGCCTTCCAGATCTGTTCGGTCGGGCCGGCCTGGTTCATCGAATAGAAGTGGATCCCGGGGGCACCCTTGTTCAGCACGTCGTCGGTCAGGCGCGTGGCGACCTCGATGCCGAACTTGCGGATCGACTCCTTGTCGTCGCCATAGGCCTCCATCCGCTTGCGGATGTAGCGCGGGATCTCGGCGCCGCACATCTCGGAGAAGCGCACGATCTGGGTGTAGTTGGTGATCGGCATGATCCCGACAATGATCGGAATGGTGATACCCATCTTCTCCACCCGTTCCATGAAGGCCTCGTAGGCATCCACGTTGTAGAAGTACTGGGTGATCGCGGCGTCCGCGCCGGCGTCCACCTTGGTCTTGAAGTTCTCCAGGTCCTTCTCGGCGTTCGGGGCCTGCGGGTGGAATTCCGGATAGGCTGCCACCTCGATCTTGAACTGGTCGTCGAACTCGGCGCGCACGAACTCGACGAGTTCCGAGGCGTAGCGGAAGTCACCGCCGGAGTTCCGGGTGCCGGACGGCAGGTCACCGCGCAGGGCGACGATGCGGTTGACGCCAATATCGCGGTAGGTCGACAGCAGCTCGTGCAGTTCGCCTCGGGTCGAGGAGATGCAGGAGACGTGCGGGGCGGCGGGGATGCCGTCGTTGGTGATGATGTCCTTGACCGTCTCCAGGGTGCGGTCGCGGGTGGATCCCCCGGCGCCGAAGGTGACGGAGTAGAACTCGGGGTTCAGGGCGCCCAGACGCTTGCGGGCCTTGGCCAGTCGCTCGGCTCCGGCCTCGTCCTTGGGCGGGAAGAATTCAACGCTGTAGACGCGTTCTTGTGCAGACATGTTTGTCCTCCAGACAAAAAGAAGGCGGACCGCACGAACATGCGGCCCGCCCCGGCGTTCACATTAACAACGAATTGAAATGTGAGGCTGGCCGATCAGTAGCGGTAGTGTTCCGGCTTGAACGGGCCATCCACCGGCAGACCCAGGTACTTGGACTGTTCGTCGGTCAGACGGGTCAGGTTGGCACCCAGCTTCTTCAGGTGCAGCTGCGCGACCTTCTCGTCCAGGTGCTTCGGCAGCACGTAGACGTTCTTGTCGTACTGGTCACCCTTGGTCCACAGCTCGATCTGAGCCAGGGTCTGGTTGGTGAAGGAGTTGGACATCACGAAGCTCGGATGGCCGGTGCCGCAGCCCAGGTTCACCAGACGGCCTTCGGCCAGCATGATGATCCGGTTGCCGTTCGGCAGGATGATGTGGTCAACCTGCGGCTTGATGTTCTCCCAGTCGTACTTGCGCATCGCAGCCACGGCAATCTCGGAGTCGAAGTGACCGATGTTGCAGACGATGGCCTGGTCCTTCATGCGGGTCATGTGATCTTCGGTGATCACGTCCTTGTTACCGGTGGCGGTAACGAAGATCTCGGCCTTGTCGGCGGCCTCGTCCATCGTGACCACGCGGAAGCCTTCCATCGAGGCCTGCAGGGCGCAGATCGGGTCGATCTCGGTGATCCACACGGTGGCACCGAGGCCGGCCAGCGACTGGGCGGCACCCTTGCCGACGTCACCATAACCGGCGACCACGGCGATCTTGCCCGCGATCATCACGTCGGTGGCGCGCTTGATGGAGTCCACGGTGGACTCGCGGCAGCCGTACAGGTTGTCGAACTTGGACTTGGTGACCGAGTCGTTGACGTTGATCGCCGGGAAGGCCAGCTCGCCGTCCTTCGCCATCTGGTACAGGCGATGGACACCGGTGGTGGTCTCTTCGGTCACGCCCTGGATCTTGGCGAGCTGCTCGGAGTACCAGTTCGGCTGCTTGGCCAGACGATCCTTGATCGAGGCAAACAGGGCGATCTCTTCTTCATTCTCCGGGTTGGAGATGACGGACGGGTCCTTCTCGGCCTTGGCGCCGATGTGCAGGAGCAGCGTGGCGTCACCACCGTCGTCCAGGATCATGTTGGCGCCGCCGTCGAATTCGAAGATGCGGTGGCAGTAGTCCCAGTACTCTTCCAGGGTCTCGCCCTTCACGGCGAAGACCGGGGTGCCGTTGTCGGCGATCGCGGCCGCGGCGTGGTCCTGGGTGGAGTAGATGTTGCAGGAGGCCCAGCGCACGTCGGCACCCAGGGCTTCCAGGGTCTGGATCAGGACCGCGGTCTGGATGGTCATGTGCAGGGAGCCGGCAATCTTCGCGCCCTTCAGCGGCTTGGAGGCCGCGAACTCTTCGCGGGTCTGGATCAGACCGGGCATCTCGGTTTCGGCGATCGCAATTTCCTTGCGGCCGAACTCGGCAAGGTTGATGTCCTTGACGACGTAATCGGTCGTTTTCTTGTCGTTCATCACAGCATTCATGGATTAACTTCTCCGTCTATCTGGATGAGCGCCGTATTCATATTTCAGGGGACATCCGGCTGAGCCTGACGGTTAAACCGCTGCAGCGCTCCTCAGCCGGATGGGTATTTCGCTTACAAAATGTCGGGCGCTCTTAGAGGCCCGCCATCTTCTTAAGTTCCTCGGCCTTGTCGGTACGCTCCCAGGGGAGGTCGACGTCTTCGCGGCCGAAGTGACCATAGGCGGCGGTCGCCTTGTAGATCGGGCGCAGCAGATCCATCATCTGGATCAGGCCCCACGGGCGCAGATCAAACACTTCGCGCACGAAGCCTTCGATCTTGCGATCGTCGACCTTGCCGGTGCCAAAGGTATCGACAGTGATCGAGGTCGGCTCGGCGACGCCGATGGCGTAGGAGACCTGGATCTCGCACTTGTCGGCCAGGCCGGCGGCGACGATGTTCTTGGCCACGTAACGGCCGGCGTAGGCAGCGGAACGGTCCACCTTGGACGGGTCCTTGCCGGAGAACGCACCGCCACCGTGGCGGGCCATGCCACCGTAGGTGTCGACGATGATCTTGCGGCCGGTCAGGCCGGCGTCGCCCACGGGGCCACCGATCTCGAACTTGCCGGTCGGGTTGATGTGGATCTTGTCATCGGAGACCTGGCTCAGCCATTCGTTCGGCAGCACCTTCTTGAAGACCTCTTCGTAGATCGCTTCCTGCAGGTCTTTCTGCGAGATGTCCGGGCTGTGCTGGGTGGACAGGACCACCGCATCCAGGCCGGCCGGCTTGCCGTCTTCGTAGCGCAGCGAGACCTGGGACTTGGCGTCCGGGCGCAGCCACGGCAGCTTGCCGCTCTTCATCAGTTCGGACTGGATACGCACCATCTTGTGGGCGTAGAAGATCGGGGCGGGCATCAGCGTATCGGTTTCGCGTGCGGCGTAACCGAACATCAGGCCCTGGTCACCGGCACCCTGGGTGGCGCGGTCGGAGACGTCGCGGTCCACACCCATGGCGATGTCCTGGGACTGTTCACCCAGCACGTTCAGCACGGCGCAGGTCTTGCCGTCGAAGCCGACGTCGGAATCGTTATAGCCGATCTCGCAGACCGTCTCGCGCACCAGCTTCTCGTAGTCGATCTGGGCGCCGGTGGTGATTTCGCCCAGCAGCATGACCATGCCGGTCTTGGTGGCGGTTTCACAGGCGATACGGGCGTGCGGGTCCTGTGCAATGATGGCGTCGACGATGGTGTCGGAGACCAGGTCGGCCATCTTGTCGGGGTGGCCCGCGGAAACGGATTCCGAGGTGAAGATGTAATCGTTGGACATTAAGCGTTCCTTTGTGGGTCGTTTCGATTTAGTTTTGCGCAAAACGACCAGTACTGTAACGCAACTCGCCGCAATTTTCTAAGCCCCCGGCCGGCGACAGTCGGTCGATGCGCGTGCCCGCCGGCGCCCAGGGCGCGGCATGACGCGGTTTGCAGCCGACTTGCCCCGCCGCCCGAAAGTGGCCAAAATGCACCGCCTTTGATGGGGATGCACCGTCCGCCGCGCGCTCGCGTCGCCGGAAGAGGGACGCGCTCCCGCAGGCTGCTCGGGTGATGTCTTGCCCCGGAGCGCCGGCCGGTACCGGTTTAACCCTCGATCGGCCGATTCGTCCGGGTCGGCCGCCGCAGGCGCCTCGCGCCGCCACCCGCCATCAGCCGAACCCAATACTACTTAGAGCAGGAGATCAGCATGCCGACCCGTAGAGAGCTTGCCAACGCCATCCGCGCCCTGTCGATGGACGCGGTCCAGAAGGCCAATTCCGGTCATCCGGGGGCGCCCATGGGCATGGCAGACATCGCCGAGGTGCTGTGGAACGACTACATGCAGCACAACCCGGCGAACCCGCACTGGCCGGATCGCGACCGCTTCGTGATGTCCAACGGTCACGGTTCCATGCTGGTCTACTCGCTGCTGCATCTGACCGGCTATGACCTGCCGATGGACGAGCTCAAGCAGTTCCGTCAGCTGCACTCCAGGACCCCGGGCCACCCCGAATACGGCTACACCGCCGGCGTCGAGACCACCACGGGTCCGCTGGGTCAGGGCATCTCCAATGCGGTTGGCATGGCGCTGGCCGAGAAGATGATGGCCGCCCACTTCAACCAGCCCGGGCACGACATCGTCGACCACAACACCTACGCCTTCCTCGGCGACGGCTGCATGATGGAAGGGATCTCCCACGAGACCTGCGCCCTGGCCGGCACCCTGGGTCTGGGCAAGCTGGTCGCCTTCTGGGATGACAACGGCATCTCCATCGACGGTGAGGTCGAGGGCTGGTTCACCGACGACACCCCGGCGCGTTTCGAGGCCTATGGCTGGCACGTCGTGCGCGGCGTGGACGGTCACGACGCGGATGCGGTCAAGGCCGCCATCGAAGAGGCCCGCAAGAACAGTGACAAGCCGAGCCTGATCTGCTGCCGCACCGTGATCGGCTTCGGCTCGCCGAACAAGTCCGGCAAGGAAGAGTGCCATGGCGCCGCCCTGGGCGATGACGAGATCGCGCTGACCCGCAAGGAACTGGGCTGGGAGCATGCCCCGTTCGAGATTCCCGGCGACATCTACGACGGCTGGAGCGCCAAGGACAAGGGCGCCAGGGCCGAGGCCGAGTGGAAGGAACGTTTTGCCGCGTACAAGGCTGCGCATCCCGAACTGGCCGCCGAGTTCGAGCGCCGCATCGCCGGCGATCTGCCCGCCGACTGGAGCGAGAAGGCCAACGCCTACATCAAGCAGACCGTGGAGAAGGCCGAGAAGGTCGCTTCGCGCAAGGCCTCGCAGAACGCGATCGCGGGCATGGCCCCGGCCGTTCCGGAACTGCTGGGCGGCTCCGCCGACCTGGCCGGCTCCAACCTGACCATGTATGGCGGTTCCAAGGGTGTCAGCAAGGACGATGCCGCGGGCAACTACGTCTACTACGGCGTGCGCGAGTTCGGCATGGCAGCGATCATGAACGGCATCGCTCTGCACGGCGGCTTCATCCCGTACGGCGGCACCTTCCTGATCTTCTCCGACTACGCCCGCAACGGTATCCGCATGTCCGCGCTGATGAAGCAGCGCGTGATGTACGTGCTGACCCATGACTCCATCGGTCTCGGCGAAGACGGCCCGACCCACCAGCCGGTCGAGCAGACCCCGAGCCTGCGCCTGATCCCGAACCTCAATGTGTGGCGCCCCTGCGACGCGGTCGAGACCGCGGTGGCCTGGAAGGCCGGGATCGAGCGCACCGACGGCCCGTCCGCCTTCATCCTGTCGCGTCAGGGCCTGCCGCACATGGAACGTGATGGCGAGCAGCTCGCCAACATCGCTCGCGGCGGCTATGTGCTGAAAGACTGCGACGGCACCCCCGACCTGATCTTCATTGCCACCGGTTCCGAGGTCGAGCTGGCCGTTCAGGCCGCCGACGAACTGGCCGGCGAGGGCAAGAAGGTGCGTGTGGTCTCCATGCCCTGCGTCGAGCTGTTCGAACAGCAGGACCCGGCCTACCGCGAGGCCGTGCTGCCGAACGCCGTGCGCGCCCGGGTTGCCATCGAGGCCGGCGCGACGACCACCTGGCACAAGTTCACCGGCCTCGACGGCGCGGTGTTCGGCCTGGATCGCTTCGGCGAATCCGCGCCGGGTGGCGCCCTGTTCGATTACTTCGGCTTCAAGCCGGCGAACGTCGCTCAGGTCGCGCGTGACGTGCTGAACGGCTGAGTCCGCAACGATTTCGCATAAGCAATAGAGAGGAGACTCCCATGTCTATCAAGGTTGGTATCAACGGCTTCGGTCGCATCGGTCGCATGGCCTTCCGTGCCATCGCCAAGGATTTCCCGAACCTGCAGGTGGTCGGCATCAACGACCTGCTGGACCCGGAATACCTGGCCTACATGCTGCGCTACGACTCCGTGCACGGCCGCTTCGAAGGTGAGGTCAGCGTCGACGGCGATCACCTGGTCGTGAATGGCAATCGCATCCGCCTGACCGCCGAGAAGGACCCGGCCGCGCTCAAGTGGGGCGACATCGACGCTGATATCGTGATCGAGTCCACCGGCCTGTTCCTGACCGCCGAGACCGCCCAGAAGCATCTGGACGCAGGCGCCAAGAAGGTGGTCATGTCCGCGCCGTCCAAGGACGACACCCCGATGTTCGTCTACGGCGTGAATCACGACACCTACGCCGGGCAGAACATGGTCTCGGCCGCCTCCTGCACCACCAACGCCCTGGCCCCGGTGGCCAAGGTGCTGAATGACAGCTGGGGCATCAAGCGTGGTCTGATGACCACCGTGCACGCCGCCACCGCGACCCAGAAGACCGTTGATGGCCCGTCCATGAAGGACTGGCGCGGCGGCCGCGGCATCCTCGAGAACATCATCCCGTCCTCCACGGGTGCGGCCAAGGCCGTGGGCAAGGTGCTGCCGGAACTGAACGGCAAGCTGACCGGCATGGCTTTCCGCGTGCCGACATCCGACGTCTCCGTGGTCGATCTGACCGTGGAACTGAACGGCGACGCCAACTACGACGACGTCTGCGCGGCCATGAAGAAGGCCTCCGAAGGCGAGTTGAAGGGCGTGCTGGGTTACACCGACGAGCTGGTGGTCTCCACCGACTTCCGTGGTTACACCGCCCCGTCCGTGTTTGACGCCGGCGCCGGCATCCAGCTGGACCCGACCTTCGTGAAGATCGTTGCCTGGTACGACAACGAGTACGGCTACACCTGCAACATGCTGCGCATGGTGGAGCACGTCGCCAAGTAACGGCGAGCGGCCGGGTCCCTTGCGGGGCTCGGCCGTTGCTCTTCCCGGGCCCGGAGGCCTGGGGCCAGTCCCCGCGGGGACTGGCCCGAAGCCTTCTTCCTTTTCAACCGTCTTTCGAGAGGTACTCCCATGTCCGTCATCAAGATGACCGATCTCGACCTGCAGGGTCGCCGTGTGCTGGTGCGCCAGGATCTGAACGTCCCCGTCAAGGACGGCAAGGTCACGTCCGACGCCCGTATTCGTGCGAGCCTTGAGACCGTGCAGAAGGCACTCGATGCCGGCGCGGCGGTAATGCTGATGTCGCACCTGGGCCGCCCGACCGAGGGCGAGTTCTCCGAAGAAGATTCCCTGGCCCCGGTTGCCGAGCATATGGCCGGTCTGCTGGGCCGCGAGGTGCGTCTGGTGCGCGACTACCTCGACGGCGTGGACGCCCAGCCGGGCGAGGTCATCCTGCTCGAGAACGTGCGTTTCAATGCCGGCGAGAAGAAGGACGACGAGGCCCTGGCGAAGCAATACGCCGCCCTGTGCGACGTCTTCGTGATGGATGCCTTCGGCACCGCCCACCGCGCCCAGGCCTCGACCCACGGCGTGGCGAAGTTCGCCCCGCAGGCCTGCGCCGGCCCGCTGCTGGCCAAGGAGCTCGAGGCCCTCGGCAAGGCCCTGGAGACCCCGAAGCGCCCGCTGGTGGCGATTGTCGGCGGCTCCAAGGTCTCGACCAAACTGACCGTGCTGGAATCGCTGTCCGAGGTCGTCGACCAGCTGATCGTCGGTGGCGGGATCGCCAACACCTTCATCGCCGCCCAGGGCCACGGCGTCGGCAAGTCGCTGTACGAGTCCGACCTGGTGGACGAGTCCAGGCGCCTGATGGAGGCCGCTCGTGCCAAGGGTGGCGAGATCCCGGTGCCCACCGATGTGACCGTGGGCAAGGAATTCTCCGAGTCGACCTCGGCCGAGACCAAGGCCGTCGACGCGGTGGCCGCTGACGACATGATCTTCGACGTCGGTCCCGAGACCGCCGCCACCTACGCCGAGGCCCTGCGCAATGCGGGCACCATCGTCTGGAACGGCCCGGTTGGCGTGTTCGAGTTCGATCAGTTCGCCGGGGGTACCAGGGCCCTGGGCGAGGCGATCGCCGAGAGCAACGCGTTCTCCATTGCCGGCGGTGGTGACACCCTGGCCGCGATCGACAAGTACAACCTGGCCGACCGCATCAGCTACATCTCCACCGGTGGAGGTGCCTTCCTCGAGTTCCTGGAAGGCAAGACCCTGCCGGCCGTGGCCATGCTGGAAGAGCGGGCAAAGGGCTGAGGCCCGCTGCTCGCGCCCCTGACGGAGAGACGCGCGGATGAGACGCACCAAGATTGTTGCAACCCTCGGGCCGGCCACGGATACCGACGAGGCCATGGAGGCCATCATCCGGGCGGGTGTGGATGTGGTCCGGCTGAATTTCTCGCATGGTGACCCGGATGACCACCGCCAGCGGCTCGCGCGCCTGCGGGCTGCCGCCGGACGTGTGGGCCGCTGTGTCGGGGTCCTCGGTGATCTCCAGGGCCCGAAGATCCGCATCGACCGTTTCCAGGAGGGGAAGGTGTACCTGGAAGAGGGCGCACCGTTCGCACTGGATGCCGAACTGGCCCGCGATGCCGGGGATCAGACCCAGGTCGGTCTGACTTACAAGGAACTCCCGGCCGACGTGCAGCCGGAGGATGTCCTCCTGCTGGATGATGGCCGGATCGTGCTCAAGGTCACGGCCGTGAACGGCGGCCGGATCGAGACCACGGTGGAGGTTGGTGGCGAACTGTCCAATAACAAGGGTATCAACCGCCAGGGTGGCGGACTCTCCGCTCCGGCGATCACCGACAAGGACCGCGAGGACATCCGTCTGGCGGCCGAGCTGCAGGTGGATTACCTCGCCGTTTCCTTCCCGCGTTCCGCGCAGGATCTGCATCTCGCGCGCAGCCTGCTGAAGGAGGCCGGCTGGGAAGCCGGGATCTGCGCGAAGATCGAACGCTCCGAAGCGCTGGAGGTGATCGACGAGATCATCGCCGCCTCCGAGGTGATCATGATCGCGCGCGGCGATCTCGGTGTGGAGATCGGCGATGCCGAACTGCCGGGCGTGCAGAAGACCCTGATCACCCGGGCACGGACCCTCAATCGTCTGGTCATTACCGCGACCCAGATGATGGAGACCATGATCCAGAATCCGATCCCGACCCGCGCCGAGGTCTTTGATGTCGCCAACGCCGTGCTCGACGGCACTGACGCGGTGATGCTCTCCGGGGAGACCGCGACGGGGCGCTATCCCGGCCGCGTGGTCACCAGCATGCACCGGATCTGTGAAGCGGCAGAGCGCCAGCGCGCGGCGCGGCAGTCGGATCACCGCATGGATTCGGTCTTCGGGCGGGTCGACGAGGCGATTGCGATGGCCACGATGTACACCGCGAATCACCTGGACGTGGCCGCTATTGCCGCGTTGACCGAGTCCGGCTCCACCGCGCTCTGGATGTCGCGGATCAGTTCCGGCATCCCGATCTACGCGCTGACCCAGCACGAGTCCACCAGCCGTCGCATGACGCTTTATCGCGGGGTTTATCCCGTGATCCTGAGCCCTCTCCCGGAGAGTCACGAGGGCGTGAACCGTGAGGCCGTGAACTTGCTCAAGGCCGAGGGCGTCGTGCAGGATGGCGAGCTGGTTATCATCACCAAGGGAGACCTGCAGGGCGAACATGGCGGGACCAATGCCATGAAGGTCGTGCGCGTGGGCGAACTCGCCTGACCCGCGCACTGCCCGGCAGTCATCCGATTACCAAGCGAATTTTCTACTCTCTCAGTCCGAATCCCGTAAGGAGGAATCCATGGCACTGATCTCACTTCGCCAGCTTCTGGACCATGCCGCCGAGCACGGTTATGGCATGCCGGCCTACAACGCCAACAACATGGAGCAGGTCCACTCGATCATGGAAGCGGCCGCTGCGGTCGACTCCCCGGTGATCATTCAGGCCTCCGCCGGTGCCCGCAAGTACGCCGGCGAGCCCTTCCTGCGTCACAACATCATCGCCGCGATCGAGCAGTACCCGGACATCCCGGTCGTGCTGCACCAGGATCACGGCTCCGAGCCCGCGGTGTGCCTGCGCTCCATCCAGTCCGGCTTCAGCTCCGTGATGATGGATGGCTCCCTGATGCCCGACATGAAGACCCCGGCCACCTACGACTACAACCGTGACGTGACCGCCAAGGTCTCCGAGATCGCCCACGCCTGCGGCGTGTCCGTGGAAGGCGAGCTCGGCTGCCTGGGTTCCCTGGAAACCGGCATGGCCGGCGAGGAAGACGGCTCCGGTGCCGAAGGCAAGCTGTCCCACGACCAGCTGCTGACCGACCCGGACGAGGCGGCCGACTTCGTGAAGAACACCAAGTGCGACGCCCTGGCGATCGCCATCGGTACCTCCCACGGCGCCTACAAGTTCACCCGTCCGCCGACCGGTGACATCCTTGCCATCGAGCGCATCAAGGAGATCCACAAGCGCATCCCGGATACCCATCTGGTCATGCACGGCTCCTCCTCCGTTCCGCAGGAGTGGCTGGAGATCATCAACAACTACGGCGGCGACATGGGCGAGACCTATGGTGTCCCGGTCGAAGAGATCCAGGAAGGCATCAAGCACGGCGTGCGCAAGGTCAACATCGACACCGACCTGCGTATGGCCTCCACCGGTGCGGTGCGCAAGTTCCTGGCCGAGAACCCGAAGGAATTCGACCCGCGCAAATTCCTGAAGGCCTCGACCGCGGCCATGAAGGACATCTGCCAGGCCCGTTACGAGGCCTTTGGTTGCGCCGGCATGGCGTCCAAGATCAAGCCGATCTCCCTGGACGACATGGTCAAGCGTTACCAGTCCGGCGAGCTGGATCCCAAGGTCAACTGATCTTGCGGAAGGCAGCACGAAAAAGGGGGCTTCGGCCCCCTTTTTTTATGCCATGATGACGGGATCCGAATGCTGTTATGGAGGGTTTGTCGATGTATCGAAGGTTGCCCCTGGTCCTGTTGCTGCTCCTGGTGCTCGCCGGGACTGCCCAGGCCAACCCGTTCAGCCGCGAGATCGAGCCGCAGGACATCATCGATCGGGCGCAGGCGACGGTCGAGAGTATGGCCACCCACCCCGAATACGAGGCCCTGAAGGAGGATCTTCGCGATGCCCGTGGCGTGGTGATCTTCCCGCGGGTGACACGTGGCGCTTTTCTGGTCGGGGGCTCCGGTGGTATCGGCGTATTTCTCGCCTGGGACGACGAGCGCGGTGATTATTCCCCTGTGGGCTTCTATTCGCTCGGCTCGGTCAGCTTTGGCATGCAGTTCGGGGGCGATGCCGCCGAGGTCGTGATGGTCGCTCGCACCCAGGACGCGGTGGATTCGATGTTCGGGTCCGCGATCCGGCTGGGCGGGGAGGCCTCGGTTGCGGCTGGCCCCGTAGGTGCGGGGCGCAGTACCACGCCCACGGCGGACTTCCTGTCGTATTCCCGTTCGCGCGGGGCTTATCTGGGCATGAGCCTGTCGGGCTCGCGCATGCGCGTGCGCGACGATTTCAATGAGTCCTACTACGAAGAATCGGTGCGCCCGGTGCACATCATCGAGACCCGCCGCGTGGACCACGAGGGCACCCGCGCGTTGCGCGAAACCCTGGCCGGTTTTCGTGAGGATGCCGCGTCCAGCGATCAGGCGTTTGGTGCGGTCCCGGTGGCGCCGGTTGGTCCGGAGAGCTTCGAGGTGGAGAGTTTCTGAACCAGGGCCGCGCGGGAGATCCCTTCCGCCGCAGTGATGATCGGTGCCGCGGTGTGTTTGCGCAGGGCGCCGTGATTGTCCAGACGCGGGTCGATGTCTGACCGGCGCCGGTTCAGTACGATCCCGGCCAGCTGCAGACCACGGCGCTGCAACGCCTCGAGCGTCAGCAGACAGGTGTTCAGTGTGCCCAGGCGGTCCTCGGCCACCAGCAGCACCGGCAGCCCCAGGCGCGTGGCCAGGTCCGCGTTCAGTCCGTCTGCGCACAAGGGGGAGTAGAAGCCCCCGGCCCCTTCCACCAGGAGCGGCCGGGTGTCCGTGCCGGCGCCGGCCCCGGTGCAGGCCGCGACCAGTTGCGCCAGGTTCAGCTGTACGCCCTGGTTTGCGGCGGCCTGGTCCGGGGCAATGGCGTCGGGGAAGCGCCAGGGGGTGACCTGTGCCATGGCCATGTCCGGCAGGCCCGCTGCGCGGGTCAGGGCGGCGCCATCTTCGGGGAACAGTGCCCCCGCATGTTCCGGGCAGCCGGATTCCACCGGTTTGCGGGGCTGCGGCGCCAGCCCGCGCTCGCGCCAGTGCTGCAGCAGGGCGCAGCCGACAAAGGTCTTGCCGACGCCGGTGTCGGTTCCGGTGACGAACAGGCCCCGGGTTGCCTCGCTCATGCGCCGCGGGTGAGGCGCTCCAGGGCCTCGCGGTAGCGTGCGGCGGTTTGTTCTACCACGGCCGTGGGCAGTTCGGGGCCGGGCGCCTGCTTGTCCCAGTCCAGGGTCTCCAGGTAGTCGCGCACATATTGCTTGTCGAACGACTCGGGGCTGCGCCCCGGTGCGTACTGATCAGCGGGCCAGAAGCGGGAAGAATCCGGCGTCAGGACCTCGTCGATCAGGTGCAGGGTGCCGTTGGCGTCGATCCCGAACTCGAACTTGGTGTCGGCGATGATGATGCCGCGCTCGGCGGCATATGCGCGCGCCATGGCATAGATCTTCAGGGCCGCCGTGCGCACCTGTTCGGCCCGTTCCCGGCCGATGCACGCGCTCACCGCGTCGAAGTCGATATTGGCGTCGTGTTCGCCCACGGCTGCCTTGGTGCTCGGGGTGAAGATGGCCTCGGGCAATGGCGATGCCAGCTCGAGGCCGTCCGGTAGCGGGAGCCCGCATACCGCGCCGGTGGCCTGGTAATCCTGCCAGCCCGAGCCAATCAGGTAACCCCGCACTACGGCCTCCACGGGCAGGGCCTGCAGGCGCCGGATTACCAGGCTGCGTCCCTGCAGTGGTGCCCGCAACAATGGGTCCGGCACCACCTGCTCCAGCGGGATGTCGGTGAGCTGGTGGGGGATCCCCAGTTCGCGTTCCACCTTGTGCATCCAGAACTGGGTGATCTCGGTCAGTACCCGCCCCTTGTCGGGGATTGCGGTGGGCAGGATCACGTCGAACGCGGACAGGCGGTCAGTGGTGACCATCAGCCAGTGGTCGGCATCCACCGCGTAGAGATCGCGCACCTTGCCGCGATGCACGAGTTCCAGGTCGGGGATATGGCTTTCAAGCAGGGTATCGGTCATGCCGCGATTCTACCGGGCGCGGCTCCTGCGCACCACGCGGTGCTCGCCGCGCGCCGAAAGGCGTTCACAGGAAGGTTTGAAGGCGGGAAGGGTTCGATGATCTGACTGGGTGGGGTCGCGACGACCCGGCGGCGCCAGCCCGGTGAGCCAGTCCCGATTCTCCGGAACGCTTCCCGTCTGCCTGTGAATGGATTTTCCGGAGGCTCGCCGGGTGCGGTTGGCGGTGTGGCTTGTCGGGTGCGGCCGGGGTCGCTATGGTTCGGGCCATGACAGAGACAGCTGGCAGTATGGCGCCCCGTGTGGGCGTGGTAATGGGTAGTACTTCCGACTGGGCGACCATGGAGCGCGCGGTGGAAGTGCTGGATCAACTCGGTATCCCGTGCGAGGCGCGTGTGGTCTCCGCCCATCGCACGCCGGACTTGCTGTTCGAATACGCCGAACAGGCCCGCGGCTGCGGGTTGCAGGCCATTATCGCGGGTGCCGGCGGAGCGGCCCATCTGCCCGGTATGCTGGCTTCCAAGACCTCGGTGCCGGTGCTCGGTGTACCGGTTGCCTCGCGCCACCTGAAGGGGCAGGATTCGCTGCTGTCCATTGTGCAGATGCCACGCGGTGTCCCGGTGGCCACGTTCGCGATCGGGGAGGCGGGGGCCGCCAACGCGGCGCTGTTTGCGGCCGCGATGCTGGCCAATGACGACGCCGCGCTGCGCGCGCGCCTGGATGCGTTCCGCCACGCCCAGAGTCAGGCGGTGCTGGGCCAGACGCTCCCGCCGGAAGCGTCATGATCCAGCCGCCTGCGACCCTCGGGCTGCTCGGTGGCGGGCAGCTCGGCCGCTATTTTGTGCAGGCCGCGCAGGCCATGGGTTACTCGGTGTGGGTGCTCGACCCGGACCCGGACAGCCCGGCCGGCCGTCTGGCAACGCGACATCTGTGTCAGGCCTTTGATGACACGGCCGCGCTGGAGGCCCTGGCCGGTGAATGCGCTGTCATTACCACCGAATTCGAGAATATCCCGCGCGCGGCGCTGGACTGGCTGGATGCGCGCGTCCGACTGTATCCGGGGCCGCGCGCCCTGGCCGTTGCCCAGGACCGTCTCGAGGAAAAGGCCTTCCTGGGGGAGATGGGTGTGGCCGTGGCGCCCTGGCAGGCGGTCCTGGCGGGTGCGGTGCCCGAGTTGCGAACCGGTGCCGGCGGGCTCGCCTTCCCGGCCATTCTGAAGACCGCGCGCCTTGGCTATGACGGCAAGGGGCAGGTTCGTCTGGATACGCCCGACGCGCTGCCGGCTGCGCATGCAGAACTGGGCCAGGTCGATTGCGTGCTGGAATCCCGGGTAGAGCTGGAGCGCGAATTGTCGGTACTGATTGCGCGTACAGCGGAGGGTGCCACCGAGTCGTTTCCGGTTGCGGAGAACGCGCACCGCGACGGCATCCTGCATCTGACGCAGGTCCCGGCGCGAGTGGGGGATGCGGTGTGCACGCAGGCGACGGCGATTGCCCGGGAGGTTGTCGACCAGCTCGACTACCAGGGGGTGCTGGCGGTCGAGTTCTTTCTCACCAGCGATGGCGAGTTGCTGGTCAACGAGATCGCGCCGCGCCCGCACAACTCCGGCCACTACAGCCTGGATGCCTGCACCGTCAGTCAGTTCGAGCAGCAGGTGCGTGCGGTCTGCGGGCTCGGGCTGGCGCCGGCCCGGCTGACCACGCCGGTCGCGATGGTGAATCTGTTGGGCGATCTCTGGCCCGCAGGCGGTACGCCCGGCTGGCAGGACGTGCTGGCGGACGGCCGGGCGCGGTTGCATCTTTATGGCAAGGCCGTTGCGCGGCCGGGGCGCAAGATGGGGCACATCAGTGTGCTGGGCCGGCCGGGCCAGGCCGACGCCAGCGCCGTGGTCGCCAGCGCCGAGGACTTGTGGCATGGCCTGGCCCGTGCCGTTGAGGAGGGCGTGGCATGAGCGAGGCGTTCCCCAGTCTCCAGGCGCGGCGCGCGAGGCAGGCGGAGCTCAAGCGCGATCTCGAGTTCGAGGACACCCTGGCGGGCGAGCATTTGCGCTTTCGCAGTACCTGGGGGCTGTTCTCGCCGCGGCGGATCGACGACGGTACTCGGATGCTGCTCGAGCGGATCGAGATTCGCGCGGACGACGACTGTCTCGATCTGGGCTGTGGCTATGGCCCGATTGGCCTGACCCTGGCGCGCAAGGCCCCGCAGGGCCTGACCACACTGGTGGATACCAACTATCTGGCCGTGGAGTACAGTCAGCGTAATGCCGAGCTCAACGGCATCACCAATGTGGAATGCCTGACCAGCAATGGCTTCTCGCGCATTCGCGACCGGCGCTTTGATCTGGTGACCTCCAACCTGCCGGCCAAGGTGGGGCGGGAGATGCTGCAGACCTACCTGCTGGATGCCCACGAACAGATGAACCCCGGCGGGCGTATCTATGTCGTTACCATTACCGGGCTGCGACGTTTTATCGAGAAGGGATTCAAGGACGTGTTTGGCAACTACGACAAGATCAAACAGGGTCGCGAATACACCGTTGCGGCCGCCATACGCGAGCCCGACTGAGCATGATCGAGGGGGCGGGCGAACTGCCGGTCGCGCTGCGCGTACTGTCCGGTGTGCTGCTGGGTGTCACCATGCTGGTGGTGCTCCGGCGCATGCCCTGGGAGGCCTTGTTCGTGCCCGGCCGCGCCCAGCTTCTCGTGATTGCCACGCTGTGTCTGCTGCTCATCTGGAGCCTGCGGGCACAGACCCTCGACGGCCTTGCCCTGCATTTCCTCGGCATGACCGTGGTCACGCTGATGTTCGGCTGGCAGCTGGCCATCCTGATGGCCTTTCTGGTGGTGGCGACCCTGGGGCTGTTCGGCCTGCTGCCTCTGGCGGCCGTTCCGCTGACGGTGTTGCTGGCCGGCTTCCTGCCGGTCATGGTTACGTGGGCTTTGCTGCGGCTGTCCCAGGCCTACCTGCCCGCGCACATGTTCATTTACCTGTATGCGGTCGGTTTTCTGGGCGGGGCGTTGTCGGTGGTGGCAACCGTACTGGGTTCGGCGCTGATCTACGGCCTGTTCACCGATCTGGCCTGGCAGGATATCTACCGCGACTACCTGCGCTATCTGGCCTTGCTGGTGCTGCCGGAGGCGGTGGTCAACGGGATCGTGATCACGGGCCTGGTCATGGTGCGTCCGGAATGGCTGGCGACCTGGTCGGACGAACGCTACATCCACGGCCGATAACCCCCCCCTCCCGACCGCGCGTCGCGCCTTTCCCCGAGGGCGCGAGGTGCCACGGCAAGCGTGTCCATCGAGGCGTGTTTTCATGAGGCGCGCAGGGGTCGTGGTTGGCGTCATGCGGGCATTGGCCCATTAGTTTCTATGTTAATGCACCATTCAGGAAGGCCCTGCTAACGTTCGCTTCAAGACGGGGTAAACCCGATCTGCAAAGAGAATGAGGAGACGATAAAAATGAAAACCAAGTTGTTCGTTCTGGCCGGGCTCGCGGGGAGTGCCCTGATGTTGTCCACCACTGTCCAGGCCGCCGATGTCCAGGCGGGGCAGTCGATGTATCAGAATGTCTGCGCGAGCTGCCATGGCGCAGAGGGTCAGGGCCAGGCGATCTTCCCGGCGCTGACAGGCAAGGACATGGACTACCTGGTCGACATCATGGAGCGCTACCGTGCCGGTGAAGAGGTCGGTGACAACACGGCGCTGATGCGTCCGCAGGCCCAGGGCCTGAGTGACGAGGATATCGCCAATGTCTCCGCCTATATCGCGGAGGAGTTCAACTGAACCCGTCGCTCTGCCGGCGGCCGGCGGGCAAGAGAGTGAGCGGGCCGGGGTTTCCCCGGCCCGTTTGCGTCAGGGGAACCCTGATCCATTTCTGCGCTCGCGGTTTCGTCGCCTTGGCAAGCGGTTAATGCACGGCGACGGCCGTGCCATGTTCTGCTACCCGCCGTAACGGCGGCGCCGCGCAAAACGGGCCGGCTCCCTGCGATGAAGGCGGTGTCACCACTCCCGCAACGATCGCCCCCAACCCGACCGGTTCCCGGAGGGCATCATTTCCTCGTCTTTTGCCTGATATGGCGGCATCCGGTAAAGTTTCGCGATTCCGAGAGCGTGGCCGGTGGTCGGTCCCGCTATCCCAGCGATTCCTGCGAGGCTTCCCATGGCACAACCCGATTTCATCGCCCCGTCCATCCTCTCCGCCGACTTCGCCCGTCTGGGTGAAGAGGTCGACAATGTTCTGGCCTCCGGAGCAGACATCGTCCACTTTGACGTGATGGACAACCACTACGTGCCGAATCTGACCATCGGCCCGCTGGTCTGCGATGCCCTGCGCAAGCACGGCGTGACGGCGCCGATCGACGTGCACCTGATGGTCAAGCCGGTGGATCGCATCATCCCGGACTTCGCCCAGGCCGGTGCCAGCTACATCACCTTCCACCCGGAAGCCTCCGACCATATCGACCGCACCCTGCAGTTGATCCACGCAGAGGGCTGCAAGGCCGGGCTGGTGTTCAACCCGGCGACCCCGTTGTCCTACCTGGAATACGTGATGGACAAGGTCGACATGATCCTGCTGATGTCGGTGAACCCGGGCTTTGGCGGCCAGAAGTTCATCCCGAACACCCTCGACAAGCTGCGCGCCGCGCGCAAGATGATCGACGCATCCGGGCGCGATATCCGTCTCGAGATCGACGGCGGCGTGAAGGCCGACAACATCCGCGAGATCAAGGCCGCCGGAGCCGATACCTTTGTGGCCGGCTCCGCGATCTTCGGCGCGTCCAGTGACGCCGACGCCAATCGCTACAACAGCATCGTCCAGCAAATGCGCGACGAGCTGGCCAAGGCCTGAATTGACGGCCACTGGAGACCGGGATGTCCCTGAAACGCCCCCGCATGATCCTGATCGACCTGGACGGCACGCTGATTGACAGCGTGCCGGACCTGGCCTACAGCGTGGACGCGATGATGCGCGAGCTGGGGCTGCCCGAGCGTGGCGAGGCGGCCGTGCGCAACTGGGTGGGCAACGGCGTGGAACGACTGGTCAAGCGGGCGCTGCTCAATGCGCTCGACGGCGAGCCGGACCCGGAGGTCTTCGAGCGGGCACTGCCCGTCTTCATGCGCATCTACCAGGAAAACACCGCCGGGCGCTCGCCGCTGTATCCGGGGGTGCGCGAGGGGCTGGATCAGTTGAAGGCCGCCGGTTTCCGTCTCGGCTGCGTGACCAACAAGGCCGAGCGCTTCACCGTGCCGCTATTGCGCGAAAAGGGCATCCTCGACGACTTCGAGATCGTGGTCGCCGGGGATGCCCTGCCGCAGAAGAAACCGGACCCGGCGCCGCTTCTGCACGCGGCGAAGGAACTGGGTGTGGACGCATCCGAGGCGCTGATGGTCGGAGATTCGAAGAGCGACGTGAAGGCGGCGCGTGCGGCCGGCTTCCAGATCGTCTGCATGACCTACGGCTACAATCACGGTTGCGATATCCGCGCTGAAGATCCCGACGCGGTGCTCGACCGGCTGGACGAGCTGCCCGGACTGCTGCCCGCCCGGGCGGCATAAGCGGATGATCGCAACGGGTCGCCCAATCGGCCAGCGAATGGACCGGACAGCGGGGCGATGGCGAAACGGCGACTGATCCGCCGCGCTGTCTTCCCTTCTCTTGTCAGGAACCGTTGTGATGACCCCCGAACAGTTCGATCAGCTCGCCCGTGAGGGCTATAACCGCATCCCGCTGGTGCGCGAGGTTCTTGCGGATCTCGAGACCCCCCTGTCCATTTTCCTGAAGCTGGCCAACCGGCCATATTCCTACCTGTTCGAGTCGGTGCAGGGCGGGGAACGCTGGGGGCGCTATTCCTTTATCGGTCTGCCGGCACGTACCCGCGTGCGGGTGCACGGTCACGACATCACGGTGGAGACCGACGGCGCGGTGGTCGAACAGACCACCGAGGCCGACCCGCTGGCCTGGATCGAGGCCTACCAGGCGCGCTTCAAGGTGGCCGAGCTGCCGGGGCTGCCCCGTTTTACCGGGGGGCTGGTCGGCTACTTCGGCTTCGAGACCGTGCGTCTGATCGAGCCGCGTCTGGAGGGCCCGGAAAAGCCCGATGCCCTGGGGCTGCCCGATATCCTGCTGATGCTCTCGGAGGAGGTCGTGGTCTACGACAACCTCTCCGGGCGGCTGTACCTGGTGGTGCACGCTGATGCCACGCGGGCGGATGGCCAGGCAAAGGCCGCGGCGCGTCTGGACGTGCTGGAGACGCGTCTCGGCGAGCCCCTGGTGCCCCCGGATGATCCGCCGCATCCGCATGCCGTTCCGGAGTATGTGCCCGGCTGGTCGGCCGGGGGATTCAAGGCGGCCGTGGCGCGGGCGCAGGAATACATCATGGACGGCGACGTGATGCAGGTGGTGCTGGCGCAGCGCATGAGCGTGCCGTTCTCGGCGCCGCCGCTGAATCTCTACCGCGCGCTGCGCGCGCTGAACCCGTCGCCCTACATGTACTACCTGGACCTGGGCGACCACCACGTGGTCGGGGCCTCGCCGGAAATCCTGGTGCGCCTGGAGGACGACCGCGTGACCGTGCGGCCGATCGCCGGTACCCGTCCGCGCGGGCGCACCGAGGAGGAGGACCGCGCGCTGGAGGCCGAGCTGCTGGCGGACCCGAAGGAGCGCGCCGAGCACCTGATGCTGATCGACCTCGGACGCAACGATGTCGGTCGGGTCTGCGAGATCGGCTCGGTGGAGGTGACGGACACCATGACCATCGAGCGCTACTCGCATGTGATGCACATCGTGTCCAATGTGGAGGGCCGCCTCGCTCCCGGGCACTCGCCGATGGACGTGCTGCGCGCGACTTTCCCGGCCGGGACCGTCTCCGGCGCACCCAAGATCCGCGCGCTGGAGATCATCGACGAACTGGAACCGGTCAAGCGCGGCCCGTATTCCGGCGCGGTTGGCTATCTCTCCTGGTCCGGCAACATGGATACCGCAATCGCGATCCGTACGGCGGTGCTGCATGACGGCGAATTGCATATCCAGGCCGGGGCCGGAGTGGTGCATGACTCGGTGCCCGAGAACGAATGGCAGGAGACCCTGAACAAGGGGCGCGCCGTGGTGCGCGCGGCCGAGACCGCCCTGGGCGGCCTGAGCCCCCGACGCCACAACGACTGAGAGCGCCCGGAACCGTGGGCACACGGATCTTTCACGCCCCCGGGGCGGGCGTCGGCGGGCTTTAGTAGACCTTAGTCCGCGGCCTGTGGCCGCTGCCGGCATTGCGCGGGCGTGCACAGACCCTGCCCGGCCCCGGCGGGTGCCGTCTGGAGGTGCCCTGCTGGCGGCGCGGTTGTTGCCGTACTGAGCGTGCCACGCCCTGCCGGGCCCCTGGCCTCGGAAGAAGCATGGCACCAGCGCGTGCGCCTGGATCAGTGTTTCCCTTGGGGTTGCCCGGTGGCGGGGCCGGGCCCGGGGTATGCTGGTTGCATCGCTCTCTCAATTTGCACAGGTTTACCGGGGTGATAGCGGCCTGCGCCGCCGTGTCTTCCGATGCCTCCGATCAGCAGGACGTATGGTCATGATCTTGATGCTCGACAACTATGACTCCTTCACCTTCAATCTGGTCCAGTATCTGGGGGAGCTGGGGGCAGAGGTGGTGGTGCACCGCAACGACTGCATTACCCCGGACCAGATCGCGGAGCTGGAGCCGGAGGGGATTGTGATCTCGCCCGGCCCCTGCACGCCGAACGAAGCGGGCGTGTCGCTGGAGGTGATTCGCCGCTTCGCAGGGGCAGTCCCGATCCTCGGGGTCTGCCTCGGACACCAGGCGATTGGCCAGGTCTTCGGCGGCCGGGTCGTGCGGGCGCGCGAGATCATGCATGGCAAGACTTCGCCCGTTCACCACACCGGGGTGGGGGTGTTCGCCGGTCTGGAGAACCCGCTGGAGGCCACGCGCTACCACTCGCTGGTTGTGGAGGCCGCCAGCCTGCCGGATTGTCTGGAGGTCACCGCCTGGACCCGGCGTGAGGATGGCACCCGTGACGAGATCATGGGTTTGCGCCACCGGGAGCTGGACGTCGAGGGGGTGCAGTTTCATCCCGAGTCCATCCTGACCCGCCAGGGGCACGAGCTCCTCGACAACTTCCTGCGCCGCCTGCCCCAGCCGGCGTGACCCCCGGGTTCGGCGCAATACCCTTACACCGTCCGGACTGCACAGAGTTGATGGCGGCGCCGGGTACCCGCCCGGCGCCAGGGCGCGTGGTGTGACGGGCACCGTCGACGAGCGGCGAACGCGGTTGCGTTTTGCGCTTCTGGTGGCGCCGTTGTCCATGCTGGCGCCGTTCTCGCTGGATACCTATCTGCCTTCGTTTCCGGCGATGGCCCAGGCCCTGGCCGTCGACAGTGTGGCCATGCAGGCCACACTGTCGGCTTACCTGGTCGCATTCGCCGTTGCCACGCTGGTTGCCGGTCCGCTGTCGGATGCGCACGGGCGGCGTCCGGTCGTGTTGTGGGCCTTGCTGGCCTATGTACTGACCTCGGCCCTGCTGGTCGTTGCGGTGGAGTACTGGCAGGTGCTGGTGCTGCGCATGGGGCAGGGGCTTGCGGCGGCTGCCGGTGTGGTGGTCGGGCGGGCGTTGATCCGGGACCGTTTCGACCCGACCGAGGCGCGCCGCGTATTCGCCCTGGTGACCATGATGTTCGCGGTCGGTCCGGCCGCCGCCCCGATCATCGGTGGCTGGTTGCAGTCCGCATTCGGCTGGCGTTCGGTGTTCGCCTTTCTGACGCTGTACGGGGTGGCGCTGCTGGTGGCGATCCGGATCGGCTTGCCGGAGACCCTGCCACCGGTGGGGCGGGTCTCCAGCCGGCCACGTGCGGTGATCCGCGGCTACCTGGGCACGCTGCGTAACCCGGCCTTCCTGTTTCCGGTGGTGGTGCACGCAGGGATGTTCGGGGCCATGTTCCTGTTTATCGCCGCCTCTCCGAGCATCATCTACGAGCACCTCGGGGGCGGCGAGCGGGATTTCTGGTGGCTGTTCGGACCCCTGGTGGCGGGGCTGGTTGCGGGTGGCTTTGTTGCCGGGCGTGTGGCGGGTGTGGTGAGCCCGCCGCGGGCGGTGGCGATCGGTCTTGCACTGACCGGTCTGGCTCTGGCGCTGGTTGGGCTTGCGGTGCTGGCCCGGGGGCCGGTGGTCGCCATCACCATGCCGTTCGCCCTGTACAGTTTTGCCCTGGCCACGGCGATGCCGTCGCTGACCCTGTTGGCGCTCGATTGCTACCCCGGTGCCCGTGGCATGGCAGCGGCGATGCAGGCCTTCGTGCAGCTCGGCTTCAGTGCTTTGCTCGCGCTCTTCCTGGTGGACTGGCTGGATGATGCCATGGGCCATCTGGTGCTGGCGGCGCTGCTGATATGGGGGCTTGCCCTGCTGGCCTGGCAGTTTGTCCCCGTGCGGCACTGAGTGTCTGCCCGCGCGGCGTCTCCGGTCGTGCCGGGACTACGTGGGCGTTACACTAGCCGCCTGATCGACTTCCCGGCAGGAGCAGCCCTGTGACCGTGCAACAAGCGATAGCGGCCCTCATTGAGCGTCAGGATCTGGATGCGGCCACCATGACCGCCGTCATGCAGGCCGTGATGACCGGCGCGACCACCGATGCCCAGATTGGCGGGCTGCTGGTGGCCCTGCGCATGAAGGGCGAAACCATCGAGGAAATCCGCGCCGCCGCGGGCGTGATGCGCGAACTGGCGACGCGGGTGGATGTGCCGCGGACCGGCCTGGTCGATACCTGCGGTACCGGCGGCGATGCCTCCGGCACCTTCAATATCTCCACGGCCTCGGCGCTGGTCGCAGCGGCGGGGGGGGTGCGGGTGGCCAAGCACGGAAACCGTTCGGTGTCGTCGAAGTCCGGTTCCGCGGACGTGCTGGAACACCTGGGTGTGCATCTCGGGCTGTCGCCGGAGGCGGTGGGGTCCTGCATCGAGGAGGTCGGCGTCGGCTTCCTGTTTGCCCCCGCGCATCATGGTGCGATGAAACATGCCATCGGCCCGCGCAAGGAGCTGGGTGTGCGCACCCTGTTCAACGTGCTGGGGCCGCTGACCAACCCCGCCGGGGCGCCGAATCAAGTGCTGGGCGTGTTCTCCGCAGCCTGGGTGCGGCCGCTGGCCGAGGCCCTGAAGGGGCTGGGCAGCGAACATGTGCTGGTCGTCCACGCCGAGGACGGACTGGACGAGATCAGCATCGCTGCCCCGACCCGTGTGGCCGAGCTGAAGGACAGCGCAATCGAGGAGTACACCGTAACGCCGGAGGATTTCGGGCTGGCACGGAGCGGCCTGGATGCGATCCGCGTCGATAGTGTGGAGGCCTCCGCCGCGATGCTGCGCGGTGTGCTGGAGGGGCAGGTCGGCGCCGCCCGCGAGATCGTCCTGCTGAACGCCGGGGCAGCGATCTACGCCGGGGGTGGCGCCGAGTCGCTGGCTGCGGGGGTGGGCCGTGCGGCCGAGGCGATCGACTCCGGCGCTGCCCGCGAGCGCCTGGAGCGGCTGCAGGCGACCAGCGCGCGACTGACTACCCAACAGGATTAAGGAGCAGGAACTTTGATGAACGACGTCCCGGACATCCTCAAGCGTATCCTCGAGCGCAAGCGCGAGGAGTTGAAGGAACGCGAGGCCTACTGGCCCCTGCGCGAGCTGCGTGGCTGGATGGGCTCGGCCCCGGAGCCGCGGGGATTCCGGGCTGCGCTGCAACGCGATGTCGATGCCGGCCGCGCGGCGGTGATCGCGGAGATCAAGAAGGCCAGTCCCAGCAAGGGGCAGATCAGTCCCAACTTCAACCCGGACGCCTTCGCCCGCAGCTACGAGCAGCACGGGGCCACCTGCCTGTCGGTGCTGACGGACGTGGACTTCTTCAAGGGGCGCGACGGGGATCTGCGTGATGCGCGCGTCGCCTGTCAGCTTCCCATCCTGCGCAAGGACTTTGTGATCGATCTCTATCAGGTCTACGAGGCGCGGGTGCTGGGCGCGGACTGTGTGCTGCTGATTGCCGCTGCGCTGGATGACACCGCGTTGCACGAGCTGTACTTCCTGACCCGCGAGCTGGGCATGGATGCCCTGGTCGAGGTGCATGATGCCGCGGAGCTCGAACGTGCGAACAAGATTGGTGCCGACCTGATCGGCATCAACAACCGCGATCTGCGCAGCTTCGAGACGCGCCTGGAGACCACGCTGGAGCTGCAGGGCCAGGTGCCGGACTCGGCGCTACTGGTCACCGAGAGTGGTATCCATACCCGTGAGGATGTCGCACGCATGCAGGCAGCGGGGGTGAACGCCTTTCTGGTGGGCGAGGCCTTCATGCGCACCGAAGATCCGGGGCTGGCGCTGGGCCGGCTGTTCCGCGGCGAAGACTAGTACCACGGCAATAAGTCGCCCGGGGATTGCATACTTGCGGGCGCAGCGCCCGCCCGCATTGTCTGCGGACAGGTTTTCGCCAGGGTGCCGGTCAGCGGGTGCCGAACACCACGATGGTCTTGCCGCGGGCGGTGATCAGTCCGCGCTCCTCCAGATCCTTCAACACCCGTCCGGCCATCTCACGCGAGCAGCCGACGATGCGGGCGATCTCCTGACGGGTGATGCGCAGCTGCATGCCGTCCGGGTGGGTCATGGCGTCGGGCTGGCGGGCCAGATCCAGGAGGGTGTGGGCAATGCGGCCGGTGACATCGACAAAGGCCAAGTCCATCACCTTGCGCGAGGTCTGGCGCAGGCGGGCGGCGATCTGGCTGGTCAGCAGTATCAGGATTTCCGGGTCCCGCTGCGCGATTTCGCAGAACTGGGTGTAGGGGATCTCGGCGGTCTCGGTATCCTCGCGGGTGACGACCGTGGCCGAACGCGGATCGTCCTCGAACATGCCGAGTTCACCAAAGAACTCGCCCTTGTTCAGGTAGGCGAGGACGAGTTCCTGACCGTTGTTCTCCCCCAGCACCGATACCGACCCGTTCACCACGTAGTACAGCGTGTCCGGCACCGTGCCGGAATGGATGATGGTGGTGCGCTTGCGATACTGGCGGTGGTGGCAGTGGCCAAGAAAACGCTCCAGCGCCGGCGAGGGCTGGGACGGGCGGTAGACGAACGGGTTGTGCATGGCTTCCATGTTCACGTCCGGTGGCAGGTCTGTGAGGATGGGCGTCAGTGTAATGCAGCATTCGCTGCCCACCAGCCGGACCGGTCAGGTGCAAGGCACAAAATCCGGTACCAGGATGCCGATTTTGTGCCGCAGGTCCGGCCTGAGTACAGTCCCCGAGTATAGGCGTGGATGCTTCGATCCAGCGGCAGGAGAGGATGAGCCCGATGCAGGTGAAAGTGAAATGGCTGGACCAGGTGGCGTTCGTTGGTGAGACCGACAGCGGCCATGCGGTCGTGATGGATGGCGCACCGGATGCCGGTGGCCGCAATCTGGGGGCTCGGCCCATGGAGATGCTGCTGCTGGGCATGGGCGGCTGCACCAGCTTTGACGTGATCGCGATGCTCAGGAAGGCGCGCCAGGAGGTGCTGGACTGCGTGGTGACGGTGGATGGTACGCGGGCAGAAACGGTCCCCAAGGTGTTTACCGATATCCATGTGCACTTTCGGGTCTACGGCCACGAGCTTTCGGAGAAGCGCGTAGGACGGGCGGTGGCGCTTTCGGCGGAAAAGTACTGCTCGGCCTCGCTGATGCTGGGCGCATCCGCAAAGGTGACCCACGACTTCGAGATTATCGAGGGCCCGGCCCCGCGCTGACGGCGCCAACGCGAGCGTGTACATTGCTCCGTGTTTCCCTGGTGGGGCCGGGGCGTCTACAATTCGCCGCTCGCTGCGGCCCGGGCAAGAGGACACGCCATGCCTCGTCACAAGAAGCAGATCAAGCTCCACGGTTTCAACAACCTGACCAAGAGCCTGAGCTTCAATATCTACGACATCTGCTATGCCTCGGGTGAGCGGCATCGCGATGAGTACATTGCGTATATCGACGAGGCGTACAATGCCCAGCGTCTGACGCAGATCCTTTCCGATGTGGCGCACCTGATCGGGGCCAACATCCTGGATATCTCGCGCCAGGACTACGACCCGCAGGGGGCGTCGGTGACGATGCTGATCTCGGAGGAGCCGGTGGCGACCGAGCAGATCGGCTACACCGAGGGCCCGGGTCCGCTGCCGGAGACGGTGGTCGGCCACCTCGACAAGAGCCACATCACCGTCCATACCTACCCGGAGGCCCATCCGGAGGGCGGGATCGCGACCTTCCGTGCCGATATCGATGTGTCCACCTGTGGCCGCATCTCGCCGCTGCGCGCGCTGAACTACCTGATCCACAGCTTCGAATCGGACATCGTGATCATGGATTACCGCGTGCGTGGCTTCACCCGCGACGTGCGTGGCAAGAAGCACTTCATCGATCACAAGATCAATTCCATCCAGGACTTCCTCTCCCGCGATACCAAGGAGAAGTACCAGATGGTGGACGTGAACGTGTACCAGGAGTACCTGTTCCACACCAAGATGGTGCTGAAGGACTTTGACCTGGACAGTTACCTGTTCGGGCTGGGCAAGGACGACTACTCGGCCAGGGAGGCCAAGCGCATCTCCAAGCTGCTCAAGCACGAGATGATGGAGATCTTCTACGGCAAGAACATGAGCCGCCCCGGCTGACACGCCGCCATGGGCGGGGCGGGGCGCCCCGAGTCGTAACGGGCGCCGGGTCAGATCCAGTAGGCGGTACGGGTCATCACGCTGGAGGTCAGCGGCATTAGCAGGTTGCGTACCGGCCAGGGCGGTGCCTTGCCGCCAAGCGCCATGGCATGTGCACCATGTTCGACCTCGTCCTGCTTCATTTGCTCGAGGATGCGCGCGGAGACCTCGTCCTGCGCCGGCAGGCGCTCCAGGTGCCGATCCAGGTGGCGCTCGACCTGGCGTTCGGTCTCGTCGATAAAGCCCAGGCTGTAGGCGTCGCCGGTCAGGCCGGCCAGGGCACCCAGTCCGAACGATCCCACGTACCAGAACGGACTCAGAAGGCTGGTGCGGCCGCCGAGGTCGTGCACCCGCCGCGCGCACCAGTGCAGGTGGTCGCCCTCCTCGCGTGAGGCCTGGTCCAGGTGGTCGCGGATCTCCGGCTTGCGGGCGGTCAGCATCTGTCCCTGGTACAGCCCCTGAGCGGCCACTTCGCCGGCGTGATTGACACGCATCAGGCGGGTGGAGAGGTCGCGTTCGTGATCGTCCAGGTGCGGGCCGATGTCGTCCCCGCCGGGGGATGGGCGGCCGGTGGCGCGGGCATGGCCGGAGACGACCTTCACGAACGCATCGGCCTGGCTGATGAGGTGGTCCAGTGGGGAGAGTCGGCGCATGGGGTCCTGCCGTCGGGCGGTGGTTTGAATGCCAAGGGTACCGCAAGCGTGCGCCGGGATCAGCGGCCGGATGGGTGTCGGGCCAGGCGCGCGGCGAGGAAGCGGGCCGGTGACAGGATCGGTGGCGCCTCCGTTTGTGCTGCTGCGAGGGCGCGCAGATGCACGCTGCAGCCGACGTTCGGACTGACAATCAGGTCCGGGGTATCCGCGGTCAGGGCGTTCAGGGTCGCGTGGCCCAGGACGTCGGCCATCTCGGGCTGGGTCAGCATGGCCGTTCCGCCGGCGCCGCAGCAGTTAGGCGCGGAGCCGACCCTGACCAGGGTGACCCCGGGCAGTTGTTCCAGCAGGCCGGGCAGATCGCGGGCCTCACGGGTCACGTTACGCTGGGTGCAGGGCAGGTGCAGTGCGATGCGCACCGGTGTATCGGTCCAGATGCCCGCGTCGCCGCCGGCCTGCAGGCGTTCGCCGAGGAAACGCGTCAGGCTGAGGCTGCGGGCCGCCAGGGTGGCATCCGGGTATTCACTCAGGGTGGCCTCACAGCCGCTGTCGAGGACGATCACGGGCCGTTTGTCGGCGGTGCCGAAGGCCTCGATGTTGCGGTGGCGAAGTGTCTGCGCGGCCTGGCGCCGTCCGGTGTGCTGATCCAGTGCCCCGCAGCAGGTCTGCCCCCGGGGGATGGCGACGCGTGTGCCGAGGGCGGTCAGGACCTCCAGTGCAGCGTCCAGGTCCGGCCCGGTGAAAAAACGGTCCATGCAGCCGGTAAACAGCAGTACGTCCGCCTCGTCGTCGCGCGCGGCGAGTTGGAGCCCGGGCGGCGCTGCGAGGGAGTCCCGAGTGTGCGCCAGGCTGCGCTTCCAGAGGCCGTCCGGCAATAGCCGCTCCGCGTTGAGGCGTGCCCCGGCCCGGGCGGTCAGCCCCCCAAGGGCACGCAGGGAAGGCTGCCGCAGCGCTCGCTGCTGCAGGCGGTGCTGCCAGCGGTCAAGGTGTGAGCTCGGTACGGTGTGCTCGTCGAGAATTTCGCGGGCACGATCCATCAGGGCGCCGAAGGGGACGCGCGCCGGGCATACGGACTCGCAGGAGCGGCAGCCCAGGCAGCCCTGCAGGTGGCTGCGCAGTCGGGGCGCCCCCGGGTCCAGATGCCCCTGGGCCAGACCCTGCATCAAGGTCAGCCGACCGCGTGGAGAATCGCCCTCGATACCGTGCCAGCCATAGGTAGGGCAGTGTGGCAGGCAGAGACCACAGTGCACGCACTGATCGGCGCTGGAAAGGCCCTGAAATCTCAGGGGGCGGTCCGATGCCCCCAGCGGCTTTGCTAGGGTCTGGCCTCCATTTTCTTCCTGGAGGTTTTCCATGCGTGTGCGTTCGTGCCGTCCTGTTCGGTTGTCGCTGGTCTCGCTCATCCTCGCGAGCATACCAGTCTCGCAGGGGATGGCCTGGGAGGCCGAGGGCTGGCAATCCACCATCGAACTGGGGGCCTCCAAGACCACCGGGAATACCGAGTCCACCAATGCCAGCGCCCGGTTTCGCGCCGACCACACCACGGTCGACTGGCGGAACCAAATTCGTCTGGACGCCTTCTTCCAGGAAGAGGACGACGAGACCACCGGCGAACGGTATGTTGCCGGCTACCAGGCCGACCGCAAGCTGGGCGAACATGACTACGTGTTCGGGGCGCTGCGCTACGAGCGGGATCGCTTCAGCAACTTCGACTACCAGGGTTCGGCTACGGTCGGTTACGGTCGCCGTCTGATCGATAGCGAACGCGTGCAGCTGGACGGTGAGATCGGTGCCGGTATGCGGCAGGTGCGTATCCGTGCCACCGGGGAGACCGACAGCGAGCCGGTCGGTCGCCTGGCCGGCAATATCCGCTGGGATATCAGCGACACAGCCCATCTGACCGACGAGCTGCTGATCCTGACCGGGAGTGACAACACCGAGGTCGAGAACATCCTCGCCCTGACCGCTGACCTCTCCAGCCGACTGGCCCTGCGTACCAGCTTCACGGTGAAGCACAATACCGACGTGGAGCCGGGCGTGGACAAGACCGACACCATCACCGACGTCTCTCTGGTCTACCGCTTCCGCTGAATGCACGGACGCCACATGCCGCCACCCGCCGTTTTGTGTGCGTCAGCGTTATCATGACCCGCAGGAATCACCGGAGACATCCATGGGCTATTACCAGCGCCACATCTTTTTCTGCACCAACTGTCGCGAGGACGGTAACTGCTGCGAGGACCACGGGGCCACGGAGATGCGCGCCTACGCCAAGCACCAGGCGAAGGCCATGGGCATCCACGGCAAGGGCCAGGTGCGCGTGAATACCGCGGGCTGCCTGGACCGTTGTAACGAAGGGCCGGTGGCTGTCGTGTACCCGGAAGGCGTCTGGTACACCTATCACGACGAACGCGACATCGACGAGATTCTGGAGGAACACCTGAAAAACGGCCGCGTCGTCGAGCGGCTGCAGATCTGACAGGCGGGCGCCGCACTTGACTTTGTGCGGCTGCCTCCGTAGATTTCGCAACCCGCGTGGCTACGTAGCTCAGCTGGTTAGAGCACATCACTCATAATGATGGGGTCCCCTGTTCGAATCAGGGCGTAGCCACCACCGTCTTCCCGAAAGGGGCTGCCTCGGCAGCCCCTTTTTCGTTTGGGCGCCGAGCCCGGCTCGTGCTCATTCGGTGCCCAGGGTCTGGTCCGTGCTTCGTACCGGGAACGCGGTCATTGTGTTTCGCCATCCCCTTCCGGGATGTATTCGAACAGCTCGCAAAGTTTATCCATGGCGTCGAGCTCGATACGAACGGCCGCCTCCTTGTAGAGGAGGGAAACCGTATTGTGATGTAGCCCGGTCGGTCGCGTGGGCGACATCCATGATCTTCATTTTCCGCTTTCCGTCATTGCACCTGGAGGCGCTGGTCGTGCATGGACGCGTTTCGATGGCCAGTGATGTCTGGGCCTGCTGGCGCCCCGGCGGGTGGCCGTGCTTCTGCCGGGGACGGGGTCCCGTCGCCCGGATGGTAGCGGGGCTGGATTTTGATCCCGTACATCGGCAGCGTGTAGTGACGCTGGCCGAGCAGGTTCCTCTCGGTCCGCGATTCGCTTGCCCACGGTTTCCGGGCATGCCGCGTTGTTCGGTTCCCGTGCGCGCCCATCCAATGGAGTTGGGCGCGTTGTCCTGTCGGGTATTGCGGTGGGGCGGAATGTGAGAGGGTGAGCGCAAGAATTGCAGGGTCGATCACGCCCGGATCACTGGACGGGCCTTGAACGGCGCGCCTCAAGGAGACTGATGCTATGGAAGCAACCCCCTGGGTTCTGTCACTGGACCCCTGGCAATACTGGCTGATCCTGGCCGTCACCATTCTCGTGCTGGATCTGCTCTTGTTCGGCGGCCTGATGTCCGGCGGGGGCGGGGTTACGCTGATCCTGGCCGGTGGTGCCTTCGGGGCGATCGTCCCTGCCGCCTTCGGGGCCGATATGGCGGGCCAGATCCTCGGCGGGATCGCCGGCATGATCGTAATGGGGATTTTCGTCTTCTGGATCGGCCGGCGCTGGGTGCGCGGGGATGACCGCAACCTGGCCGGGCAGGATATTCGTGCCGGCCGCGAGATCCTGCAGGTCGAGGATCGCGACGGGCGACTGGGCGTGACCCTGCTCGGGGATTTCTATCCTGCGCGCCCCGAGTCGGAGGACTACGCCTTGAGCGAAGGTGAGCGCGTGCACCTCGTTCGTTTCGAAGGGGTCACCGCGATCGTGAGCCCTGAAGTACAAGACCACGCATAACCGCAAAGGAAGGCAACAATGGAAGGTCTGATTCTCTTCATCGTACTGGCCGTTCTGGTCGGCGTGTTCATCTCCATGGGGATCACCATGATCCCGCAGCGCCGGGGCATGGTGATCGAGCGCCTGGGCAAGTTCCACCGGGTGCTGAATCCTGGACTAAATCTGATCATCCCGTTCGTGGATCAGCCGCGGCCGATCACGATCCTGCAGTTCGAGGGTCAGGAGAAGGTGGTGCGCACCGAGACCAAGATCGACCTGCGCGAGATCCTGCTGGACTTCCCCAGCCAGGCCGTCGTCACCCGGGACAACGTCGGCGTGACCATCGACGGGGTGATCTATTACCAGATCATGGACCCGCAGGCGGCGGTGTACGGTGCCGAGAACCTGGTGCTCGCGATCCAGACCCTCGCCCAGACCACGCTGCGCTCGGAGATCGGCAAGATGGAGCTGGACGACATCTTCGAGAACCGCGAGACCATCAACAAGCAGATGGAGGCGGTGATGGACGAGGCCGGGCAGAAATGGGGCCTCAAGGTGAACCGGGTCGAAATCCGCGACATCTCCATGCCGGAGGATATCGTGCAGGCGATGAACCAGCAGATGGTTGCGGAACGTACCCGCCGTGCCACCGTGCGCGAGGCCGAGGGCTACAAGGAGGCGGAAATTCGCCGCGCCGAAGGGGATCGCGACGCGGCCATCGCACGCGCCGAGGGCGACAAGCAGGAGGCCGTGCTGCGTGCCCAGGGTGAGCGCGAGGCCATCGAACTCATCGTGGGCAGCCTGCGCGACCACCCCGAAGGCGCCAAGGCCGGCGTGAACTACCTGATCGCCCAGCGCTACATCGGCATGCTGCCGGAGCTGGCAAAGGATGGCGATCGCGTGTTCGTGCCGATGGAGGGCACCGCCCTGCTGTCGAGCCTGGGCGGCATGCGCGATCTGTTCGGTGCAGGGGCGATGGGGAGTGTCGATGCTTCCGTGAGTGCCGGAGGCGGAACGTCGCCCCCGCGGTAGACCGGTCGCGTACCCGCTCGCCCGCTATGCCTCGGCCCTGCACGGGCTCATGGCTCATTGATCGATGGCTCCTCGCAACAACAGGTCAGGCATGCACGGGAGATGCCCGCGACTGGCTCCCGTCGCGCTGATCCCCGGGATCATGCCCGGGGCGAGCCCGACGGGAGGCACTTGCCAATCGTTGCCTGGAGCTTGTCCGTCCCTACTGGTATCGCCGCCTGCCCCCGGCGCGCGCAGCCGATCTGTGTCGGAGCAGACGGGGTCATGGCTGCTGGCCCCGGCGTGTTGCAAGTCTTTGTCGGGTCCACCATGATCCTGCAGGCGCATGGGTCATCCCTGTGCGGCCGTGCTCGTCGGAGCGTCTGGCGGAGAATGATGCGCTGATGCCCGAAGGGGGTGTCGGCCCCGATGAGTGAACGCTGCCCCTGCGGTGCGGTCCTGTTTAGATGAAACCTGCAAGGGTGGGTGCGAAAATCGTGGAAGAGAAGAACGCCAGATAATGGACTTCGATCGCCTGCATGAGCGTTTGGCCCGTTGTCGCCTGGGGGATCGTCAGGCGTTCGAGGACCTCTACGAAATGGCCGGACCGCAACTTTTTGCCCTGGTGCTGCGTATTGTTAAGAGACGCGACTGGGCAGAGGAAGTCTTGCAGGAATCATTCATTCAAATCTGGCATCGGGCGGGCGATTACCACGCGGGGCGTGGCAGCGCCTGGGCATGGATGTCCGGCATTGCGCGCTTTCGGGCTATCGATTGCCTGCGCCGCCAGCGCGAGTCGGTCGCGCTCGACGATATCGAAGAACCGGTAGATCTGCTGCGTGGGCCGCTGCAGGAAGCGGTGCGGGGGGACGGTGCCGCCCATCTGGCAGAGTGTCTGGATGAGCTCAGTAAGGATCAGCGGCGCACTATCGTGCTGGCGTTTATCGAAGGGCTGACGCATGGCGAGGTCGCCAGGCATCTGCAAACACCGATCGGTACGGTCAAGAGCTGGGTGCGGCGCGGCCTGGCTGCATTGCGGAGGTGTATGCAGCCATGAATTATCGTAACCCCGAATTGCTCGACCGGTTGGCCGCCGAATATGTGGTGGGTACGCTTCGCGGGCGTGCACGTCAGCGCTTTGAGCGTCTGCTGACCGAGGTCCCGGAATGCCAGGAACGCGTGGATACCTGGCAGGCGCACCTGGCAGCGTTGCCAGCCGGGCTGGAACCCGTCCAGCCGCCACCGCGGGTGTGGCGCAATATCCAGGACCGGCTCTGGGGAGGGCTTCCGCAACCCGGCCGGACCGCCTTGCGAATCTGGCGTTCCTGGGCCGTTGCGGCTTCCGTGGCGGTCGCGGTGATGGTGGTCGTGCAGTGGCCGATTGACGTAACCGACCCGGTGCCCGAGCGCGTGGAGGTGGCGGCTGACCGTATCGCGCTGATTCATGATGAAGATGGCGAGCCCATGTGGGTGGTCCAGGCAAACCTTGAGCGCCAGCTGGTGGCGATTCGTGCGGCCCGCACGGTGACACCGGATGACGATCATGCGCATGAATTGTGGGTCATAGCCGATGATCACGACCCAGTATCCCTTGGTGTGCTGCCCGAAGAGGGAAGACTGGAGCGGCCGCTGACCGCGGAGCTGCAGGCACTGATGGCGAGGGCGCAGGCACTGGCGGTGAGTGTCGAGCCCGCAGGCGGCTCGCCGACCGGACTCCCCACGGGGCCGGTCATCCTCGAGGCCAGGCTGATTACCGGCTGAACCTGCGCCAGCGGGGCTGGCGCTCCCTTCCGCATGTCGATGCCCGTGCTGATGGGGCCGGGTTGTCGTGAGGCACGCCCCGGTGGCGGGACGTGCCCGGAGCCGTGAGTCCCCGACTGGGTGAGAAACCCCGTTCAGCCTGTCTCGGGGATTGTTTGCGCCCGGGCCGGCACCCGGCCAGCCACCGCAGGTGGGGTTGAGCGTAGCGAAACGCACCGCGCCCCATTGGCACACCTTCGTTGATGGGATTCGCCGGGCTCATCCCATCCTGCGCCCCGGCGAGCGGCGGACGCTCACCGCTTATCCAGTTTTCCGATGCGACCAGCGCCCTGGCGCATCCAGTTTCCCCGCTCCTGCGTATTCAGTATCAGGGCTTACGTGAAAGGACCGTGTCCCGGTACCCGTGCGGGGCTTTTCCCCGCGCTGTGCCGGGCCCTGGCGGTTACGTTCGGCTGCGTGTGAGAGGGGCGGCCCGCTCTTCCCGCACTCCCGCGTCGCGTGGCCCCTGCAAGTGCCTCGAGAGAGCGCAAAAATGACCTTACCCGCCCACAGCGCCACCGACGATCGTCCCCATCCGACGGGCTCCCGGGCGGCTTGACCAGGGGATCAAACGACCATGAAGCTTCTGTTTTTACTGCCTGTAGCGTTCGCATTCCTCTCCGCATGTGCCACGCATCGCAATGCACCTGCCGAAACCGTGACCTTTGAAACCACCGGGTGGCACAAGCTTGCCAACCAGACCTACTCCCCGTCCGGCTGGCCGGAAACGCTGAACGCGGACGTTTACCTGCCCGATCGTGAGGGCGCGAGGCCGGCGGTCCTGCTGGTCCATGGTGGCGGCTGGCAGGGACGATCCCGGGACGACATGGAAGCCATTGCCGAGCGTCTCGCCGCCAGTGGTGTCGTTGCCGTCAATATCGATTATCGCTTTGCGCCGCAATACCGGTTTCCTGCTCAACTCCACGACTTGCAGGTCGCGATGCACTGGCTGCACGAAAACGCCGAACTGTTTTCCGTAGACACGGGACGGATTGGTGCCATGGGTTACTCGGCGGGCGGGCATCTGGTCAGTCTGCTGGGGCTGGTGGCGGGGCAGGGCGGTGAGCTGGACAGCCCGCACGGGGGCGAACGGACCCGCCCCGTGGCGGTTGTGGCCGGCGGTACGCCCAGCGACTTGCGCAAGTTCCCGGGCGGACGTCTGGTCCCCGAGTTTCTGGGCGGTACGCTGCAGGAACACCCGGAACGCTTCGCGGCGGCCTCCCCGGTGACCCATGTGCACGCGGGCGCGCCGGCCTTTTTTCTCTACCACGGTCAACTCGACTGGCTGGTACCGGTCGACCACGCGACAGACTTTTACGAGGCATTGCAGGCGGCCAATGTGGACAGCGAGCTCTACCTGCTGCCCCTGCGCGGGCATGCCACTACCTTCCTGGTCGGGCGTGGCGCCGTGACGAAGGGGATGGGCTTCCTCCATCGGCAGCTGGAAGCTGCACCTATGGCCACGGCGCGTGAGGGTTCTCGCTGAGGATCGACCGGGGCCGCGGGAGGCAGGGCATCTGCCCGCACGCAAACCCGTCTCGGGTGTGAGTGCGTAGCGCGATCAGCGTTTCCGGCGCAGCCCCTGCAACCGCTCCGGTGTCCTGCCGGAAGAAAAAAATCGGTCGCACTCTCCGCCGTGCTGCATCCAATCCCGGGGTGCCTGCGTATTACCGAGCAAGAGGCTACGGAAGAGGCGATGGTGCGATATGAGTGCGCAGATGATGACCAACCCGTGCAACCCTGGCGGTGGCGGGGTGGACGCAAGTCCCCTTGCCGGCCCCCGGGGTGAGGTGCGCGCGGCCGGCGCCGGCCCTTTGCGGATCGCGGTTGTCGGCACCGGTGTTTCCGGGCTGGGTGCGGCCTGGTTGCTGGATCTTCAGCACGACGTGACGGTTTACGAACAGGACGGCCGCCTGGGTGGCCACGTCAATACCGTATCGGTGGCGGATTCTGCGGGCGAGCTGGGTGTGGATACCGGGTTCATTGTCTTCAATGAACGCAACTATCCGCATCTTGCGGCGCTTTTCCGCCACCTGGGCGTGGCAACTCGCGCGACGGACATGTCCTTTGCGGCCACCATTGACCAGGGGCGAGTCGAGTACGCCGGTGACAACCTCAACGCGCTCTTCGGCCAGCGGCGCAACCTGGTCAACTGGCGGCACTGGCGCATGGTGGCGCAGATTCTGCGCTTCAACCGCCATGCCCGGCGTGTGCTGGATGACCCCTTGCTGGAGGATCAGTCCCTGGGCGAGTTTCTTGCCGAGGGTGGTTACAGCGCCGAGTTGCGCGATCGCTATCTGATGCCCATGGGGGCGGCGATCTGGTCATGCCCGGTTGAGGAAATGCAGTCGTTTCCGGCCTCCGCGTTTCTGCGCTTTTTCGATAACCACGGACTGCTCACGCTCAAGGACCGGCCGCAATGGCGCACCGTGATCGGCGGCAGCCGTGAATACGTACGCAAGCTGATCGACAGCCTGCGCGGCGTTGTGCGGACGGACTGTGCTGTCACCGGAGTCCGGCGTGACCGCGATGGCGTAACCGTGCATGACAGCCGCGGCGGCGCGTGTCGTTATGACCATGTCGTGATTGCCACCCACGCCGATCAGGCACTGCGCCTGCTGGACCCGCCGGGATTCTGGGAGCAAACCGTTCTGGGCGCATTCCGGTATCAGCGCAATCGCGCCGTGCTGCACACCGACCCTTCGCTGATGCCACGCAATCCGCGGGTGTGGTCATCCTGGAATTACATCGGCGAGCCGGGCACCGGCAATGCCGGGAATTCCGTATCGGTCACCTACTGGATGAACCGCCTGCAAAGGCTGCCGGGGCGTACGCCCTACCTGGTGACCCTTAATCCGTCCCGGGAGCCCCGCCCGGATCGTGTGATCGCCGAGTTCGAGTACGAACACCCGGTGTTCGATCAGGCGGCCGGCCGGGCGCAACGGCTACTGGAGCGCGTGCAGGGCCCGGATCGAACATGGTTTTGCGGCGCGTATTTTGGTTACGGGTTTCACGAGGACGGGCTGCGTTCGGGCATCGAGGTCGCCCGCCGCTTCGGCATCGATCCGCCGTGGGAAACGACGCAGCATCCCGGACAGCAACCTCTGCGTAATCGCGTCGATCTGGGCCGTCCGGCTGCGACCGATGCGGTGGCGGCGTCCGTCAGGGGGTAGTCGCATGAGTATCCGCAGTCATTTATACGATTCGGTGATCATGCACGCCCGTTATACCCGGGGTGGGTACCGATTCCGTTATCGGGTTTTCCATTTCCTGCTGGATATCGACCGGCTGGACGCCCTGGCGAGTGAGCTGCGGCTGTTCTCCCATAACCGCTTCAATCTTTTCAGCTTCAGGGACCGCGACCACGGGCCGCGTGATGGCAGCCCGCTGCGTCCGTGGATCGAGGCCAGGCTGGCGCGGGCGGGTATCGATATCGGCGGTGGCCACGTCGGGTTGCTGTGTTTTCCACGCCTGCTGGGCTACGCCTTCAATCCGCTGAGCCTCTGGTTCTGCCATTACCCGGATGGCCGGCCGGCAGCCGTGTTGTGTGAAGTGCGCAATACCTTCGGTGAATACCATCACTACGTGCTGGCACCCCCTGCGGACCAGGTATTCCACTGGGCGTCGGAATACCGCAAGACGAAGAAGTTTCATGTCTCTCCGTTCCTGGGAATGGATGCGGAATATCGCTTCCGCATCGCCCGGCCCCGGGAGCGGCTGAGTGTTCGCATAGCCGAATACACCCGAGAAGAGCGAGTGCTTTTCGCAAGCATGAGCGGGAAGCGGCATGCACTGGATGACCGTGCGCTGATCGTTCGCTTCCTACGCATGCCCCTGATGACTTTCCGGGTGGTGTTTTCCATTCACTGGCAGGCACTGAAGCTCTGGTGGCGGGGTGTGCCATTCCATAAAAAGCCGGCGCCGCCCAGGCAGGAGACCGATTGATGACCATGAAAAAAACAACCGAAACGGCCGTGCGCACCGGCACTGAATCCGTCACGCACATGCCGCTGGCGATACGGATCCTGCTGCGCCTGGCGCAACAGGCGCAGTACGGCTCGCTCACGGTAACCCTGCCGGATGGCAGTCTGCAGCGGGTCGATGGTCCGCATGCGGGCCCGGCGGCACAGATCGAGATCCACCGTACGCGTCTGGTCCGTCGCTTTCTCGCAGGGGGGACGGCTGCGTTGCTGGAGTCCTACGCGGACGCTGACTGGGATACGCGCAATCTGGCGGTGCTGCTGGAGTGGGGGGCCGTGAATGAACCGTATTTCGGGGGCACGGTGCACGGCCGCAGCCTGTTCCGGCTGATCGGGCGCCTCCGACATCGGCTGCGGCCCAACAGCCGGCGCGGCAGTCGGCGCAATATCGCCTACCACTACGACCTGGGCAACGATTTTTATCGGCTGTGGCTGGATGAATCGCTCGGCTATTCGGGCGCCGTTTACGAAACCGCGGATGACACGCTGGCCCGGGCGCAGTACAACAAGTATCGGCGCATTATCGACCTGTTGGGCCTGAAAGAAGACCATCACCTGCTGGAGATCGGCTCAGGGTGGGGCGGCTTTGCCATTCAGGCCGCGCTCCGGACCGGTTGCCGGGTGACCAGCGTGACCGTTTCCCGGGCGCAGCTTGAGGAAGCGCAGTGGCGAGCCGAAGCGGCCGGGGTCGCGGACCGCGTGGAGTTTCGTTTTCAGGATTATCGCGACGTTTCGGGCCGCTACGATCGCATTGCGTCCATTGAGATGTTCGAGGCCGTCGGCGAACAGTACTGGCAGGGGTTCTTCCGTTCCGTTCATGACCGCCTCCGTCCCGGGGGCGCGGCCGCCCTGCAGGTCATTACCATCGACGAGGCGCATTTCGAGCATTATCGACGTACCCCCGATTTTATTCAGCGCTACATCTTTCCGGGTGGCATGCTGCCTTCCCCGGAGCGGTTCATGGCGGAGGCCCGAAGTGCCGGACTGCACCCGGGCGGGCAGCAGTTCTTCGGGCAGCACTATGCCCGTACCCTGGCGGACTGGGAGCGGCGTTTCTTCGACGCGGAAGCCGCGGTACGCGCCCAGGGCTTCGATAGCCGTTTTATTCGCATGTGGCATGCCTATCTGGCCTACTGCAGGGCGGGCTTCCAGACCGGCCGGATCGATTTGATGCACGCATTGCTGCAGCGACCGGAACGCGACGAGCGGGGGACGTGACCGCAGAGTGGATTGTACCCCGGGCATCCGGGCCGATACGGGGGAATGCAGCGCGCGGCGTGCCCGCCGGGCCGGTAGAGGCCGTGTTGCCGGGGCTTCCGGGGGTCGGCTAGACTGCGCCCCGGACCGCGCCCTGCGCGGCGCTTACCGCATCAACCTCGGATGAACTCCATGAAACGCTACGGTATCCGCATCCGCCTGCCCGAGGGCAGCACCATGGCCATGCCGCATCTGCTGGGCCCGGACTGGGAGTCCTATCGCTGGTATGACAGTGCGGCTGATCGCGAGAAGGCCCTGGCCGACATGCAGCGCGACCTCCCGAATTACCGCAAGGGCGATCACGTCGCCCAGGTGCTCGAACGCGTCGAACGCGAGGCCTGAGCGCGCCTGCGCCGGTAACGGCCGCTGGGCCACCGCTGCACGACGTCGATTCAGAGGTTCAGCGGCTCCATCAGGTAGCACAGACAGTCCTGTGCGATCACGCGGCTGTCCAGCGTGAGCATGGACGGCATGGCCGGGCGCCGGAGCCGGATTTCCTGGCCGAACCGCTCCAGATATTCCCGGGTGACCTCCGAGCCGTCTTCCGCGATCGCGATCAGCGGGTCCTCGGCGTCCGCGCGCACGCGGACCAGTTGTGACCCGGCCGCCAGCAGCTGGAAGTTCAGGCGATCGAGGTCGGGCTCCAGGCGGACGTCATTATGGGCGTCCAGCCCGGCCTGCAGACCCGGACGGACCCGCACCTGGGCGACGGTATGGAAGATCTCGATGGCCCCGCTGCGCGGGGGCTTGTCCGAAAAGTGATCCAGGTGCAGGACTGCGTCGATCATCTCGCGGGCGTGATCCACGCCTGCCGTGTCCCCGGGATGCCCGCATTCCAGGGTTACGGCGGGGGCGATCCGCGCCAGCGCCATGGAGGCGACCCCGCAGGGACGGGTGAAATAGACCACCGTGCGCCCGAACAGCGCGGCGAGGTTCAGAAACGGGGTATCCAGACGGTTGATGCAGGCGTAGTGCGGGTTGCGCCCGGTGTTGTTGTGCAGGTCGATCGCGGCAAACAGCCCGCGTGCCTCCAGGCGCCGGCACAGCTCGGCGAAGGTTTCCGCCTCCTGCGAGCCACCCTGTTCCGTCCCCGGCCAGATGCGGTTGAAATCCGGCTGGTCGTCCAGGTGGCGCTGGTTCAGCGCGGCCGCCTGCGGGTTGCCGATCACCAGGGTGAGTGCCCGTGGCAGGGGGCGGCCGGTGTAATGGCGCAGCAGGGTCTGCACCGCCTGCAGACCCACTGGTTCGTTGCCGTGCAGCAGGAGGACGACGGCTACGGCGGGCTCGCGTTGCCCCGCCAGGTGGATCAGTGCGGGCCCGGGCACGCACTGGTGCAGGGTCTCGGGTGTAGCCTCGAGAAAGCCGTCGGGTAGTTCGAAGTATTCGCGGATTTCGCTCACGGTAGTCCTAAAGTCCCCAGGTGTGTACGGGTGCGCCAGTGCTCTGCCAGCTGCGGTAGGCGCGTACCAGGCCGGGCCAGTCGCGGCCGTGCCGGGCGACCCAGGCGCGCTGCCACTGCGCGCCGGTCTGGCGCTTCTCCACGCGTGCGGCGATTATCTCCAGCAGGGCGTCACGTTCGCCCGCGTCGATGCCGAGGCGGTCCAGCCCGGCGGCCGCCTGTGGCAGCAGTTCGCGCAGGATACGGCGCGGTGCCGGGGCCGGGTCGCCATCGCCCCAGTGCAGGCGCGCCTCCAGGCCGTAGCGCGCAGCATTGTAGAAGTTGTCCCGCGCCGCCGAAAACGGCAACGCGGTGGTCGCTCTTGTCGGGTCTGCGACCAGGTGTTCGATCAGGCCCAGGGCAAATGCCGTATTGGCCAGCATGTCGGTCAGGGACGGGCCGGCGGGCAGGCAGCGAAATTCCAGGCGCAGACTGCGGTGGCGGGCGGCATCGCAGCCGATAATCGGGCGGTTCCAGCGCCAGATGGTGCCGTTGTGGAAGGCGAGGTGGGGCAGCTGGTCGGGCGGGTCCTCCAGCGCAACTGGTAACAGCACGGGGAAGTGTTCAAGGTTCTCGGTAAACAGTTCTCCGATGGAGTCGTGCAGGTAGCCGGTGCCGAAGGTGACACGCCGAATCGGACCCCGGGCGGATGCGGCAAAGCCGCCGACCTCCACCGCCTGCTCGAACAGCGGGATCCGGCTCTCGGCCCACAGGTCATGGCCGAAGATGTAGGGCGTGTTGCCGGCGGCGGCCAGTACCGGCCCCGCCGCCATCAGAGTGGCGTTGTACGCATGGTGGGCGATTTCCGGCCGGGTCTCGATATGGACCTGAAAGGAGGTTGCGGCGGCCTCCAGCATCACGTCCGCATGCCGGTGTTGCAGGTGTTCGTGGCCGACGATATCCACCTTGAGCGGGCGTTGCTCGCGCTGTTCCAGGATTGCCGCGTTCAGGGCCCGGTAGCGGGCCTGATGCGACATGTGATGGAGTCCGAGGTCTCCCGGCTTCAGGGTCGGGAGGCTGCCGGTCATCAGCAGGTCTGCGCGGGCCTGGCGCGCGGCGCGTCGCGCCTGCTGCAGGGTGGTCTCCAGTTCATCCCGGATGGCACGAAAACAGCCCGGACCGGCGCGGAATACGCTGCTGTTCAGTTCGACATTGAACTGCGCAAGCTCGGGGGTGGCCAGCGGGCTGGCCATGGCCTCCAGAAAGGCGTCGTTGAACGGCAAAGCCCGCCCGTGGCGGTCACATAGCCACGCCTCGATCTCGAAGCCCAGGCGCGGCAGCGGGGCAGGGTCGGGGGTGGGTGGGGCTTGTGCGAGCCAGTCCAGCAGCCGCGTGGTCTCGTCGGCGAGGGCCGTGCGGAAGCGTTCGTGATCCGCCTCGCCGAAGTGCTCCTCGCGGATCTCGCGGCCCAAGGATCTAGTCCTCGTCCGGATGCGGGTGGGGGGCGTCGTCGTAGAGGCTTTCCAGCAGGTCGCCCCAGATCTTCTCGTGGTGCTCCACGAACGCCAGCAGGGTCTTGCGGAAGGCGAGGTACTCGGCCTCGAAGGCCTCGAAATCGGTTCCGCCGTTGAGCAGTTTGGCTGCCCGGTCGGTTTGCTGCAGGCTGTCGCGCAGGTTGAGGCTGGCGGCCATCGCGCCCTTTACCCGTTCGCGTTCATGCGGGATCCAGGCGCGGTCGGACAGCAGCGAGCGCAGATTCTCGCCCAGCTCCAGCAGGCGCTTGCGCAGACGCGGGACGGCCCCGATGGTCTCGGTCTTGAGTTCGCCCCAGACCGCCCGGGTGATCAGCTGCGACCAGCGCTCGCGCAGGTCGTGCACCGTGTCCGGATCAAACGCGAATGCGCGCTCCAGTTTTTGAGGATCGAATGGCATGACGTATCCTGATGGCACAGGTGCCGGATGGGCGTGGGGTGCCGGGCCGGAATAGCCCGTCACCCAGTAGCGTCCTACAGGGTACAAGAACAAGCAAGGCCGCATGTACGGCCTGCGGGTGGAGGAGACGATATGGCGACCTGGTTTGCGCAGCGCAGGCTGCGCCAGAAGGTTTGTGACCTGCGGCCACAGATGTACCGCATGGCTTTTGCGTGGTGTCACGACGCAGCGCTGGCGGATGATCTGGTGCAGGAGGCAATGATGAAGGCGCTGACGCGTCTGAAGTCGTTGCAGGACGAGAACGCCCTGAAGGCCTGGGTGTTCCGGATTATGACCAACTGCTACCGCGACTGGGGACGGCGGCAGAAGGACACCGTGGACGTGGACAGCATGGAGCTGTCCTGTGAGGACTGCCCACAACAGCAGACCGAGCGCGACCGCATGATTGCGGAAGTCCACCGGGCCATGGCCCAGCTCAGTACCGATCACCGTCAGGTGGTCGCGCTGGTTGACCTCGAGGGCTTTGCCTATGCCGAGGTCTCGGAGGTGCTGGATGTACCAATCGGCACCGTGATGAGTCGTCTGAGCCGGGCTCGGGCGCAGTTGAAGAAAGTGCTGCTGGCGCAGCAGGCCGCCGATAAAGGGAAAGCGGCCGATGCACCCTATCTGAAGGTTGTGAGGAATCGGCATGTCGAATGATCGACTCAGTGCGAAGGACCGTCCCAGCGAGGAAATCCTGAATGCCTTCGTGGACGGCGAATTCGCGCCCGAAGATCGGCTGAGCACCCTGAAGACGATTGCCTCCAACGAGGATCTGAGTCGCGAGGTGTGTGACATGCACCAGCTCAAGGAGCTGGTCAGCATGGCCTACGAGGATGTACCGGCACGACAGACGGGCCGAGGCCGCCAGCCGGCGGCAGGTGGGCGGCTGCTTCGATTTCCTGCAGTGGCGGCGGGAGTTCTGGCACTGGTGATCGGGTCGCTGGGCGGCTATGAACTCACCCGCGATGGCGGCCTGGTCGGCGACGCGATCGCGCAGATCTCCGGCGAGGAATCCGACGCACTGGCGCTGGTGGCGGCGGTCGACGATGGCGCAGAAGGCGCCGTTGTGCCGCAGAAGGCCTTCGCCGCGACGCGGACCGACCAGGTTCTTCTGCATCTCAATGATGCGGATACCCTGGCGATGGCGGAGCTTCTGGACGATATCGAAAGCATGTACCGCGAGGCGGCCGACCAGGGGCACGAATTGAACGTCCAGGTGGTGGTGCATAACAACGCGGTCGACCTGCTGCGTGCCGACAGGGCGCCGTACCCGGAACGCGTCGCGAACATGGCGCAGGACTACCCGGCGCTGCGTTTCACCGCTTGTGCCCAGACCCTCAGCCGTCTGGCGCGCGAGAAGGGGCGGCCGGTCGATATCCTGCCCGAGGCCGAACTGGTGGATTCGGGGGTTGCCGAGGCGGCGCGCCGTCAGGCCGAGGGCTGGATCTACATCAAGGTTTGATGGGGCCGTTCCGGCTTCCATGGGTATTCAGGATCGCATGCAACGCCCCGGCTGGCTTCTGGCCGGGGCGTTGTTGTTGATGCTGGTGGCCGGTGGTGTGAGCGCCCTGCTGTTCACCGCATTGGGCAAGCCCCCCGTGGTGGGTGAACCGTTACGGGTGGTCTATCACATCAATACCGATGCCCCGGACCTGCACCTCAATGCGCTGCGCAGTCTGCAAAACCATATCGACGGGGCTGAGATCGAGCAGGCGCTGCAGATCAAGGTGCTGATGCATGGCAGCGGTATCCACCTGTTGCAGCGTGCCCGTTCGGACCCGGATCTGCGCAGCACCGTGAATGCCCTCAAACGGCAGGATGTGCGCTTCCTGGTCTGCGGCAACACGCTGGCGTCGCGGGGGCTTGCGCGCGGGGACCTCCACGAGGTGGAAGATCGGGATGTGGTGCGAAGTGGTATCGCTGAACTGACTCGCCTGCAGCGCGCCGGATACACCTACATCAAGCCCTGAGAGGGGCCCGCGCCGGCGGGCGTTAGCGTGGTTGCAGATCCGCGTTCAGCGCCGCCAGGCGTTCCGGGGTGCCGATGTCGCGCCAGTCGCCGGTGTAGTGTTCGCCGGTGACCCGCCCGTCCGCAATGGCCTGGCGCAACAGCGGGGCCAATGGCTGGCGTCCGGGGGGCAGGTCCCGGAACAGCCGTGGGTGGTACCACCCGATGCCGCTGAAGGTCAGGCGCGTGCCGCCGTCCTGCAGCACCTGTTCCCCCTGTAGGCCGAAATCGCCCGCAGCGTGGTGTCCGGGGTTGTCCACCAGTACCAGATGCGCCAGCGGGGCGGCGGCGCCAGTCGCCAGCATGCGGGGGGGCGGCAGCAGCGGGTGATCGCACCAGACATCGCCATTGATGACCAGAAACGGCGCGTTACCCAGCAATGGCAGGGCCTGGCGGATACCGCCGGCGGTTTCCAGTGCGCCCTCGGGTTCCGGTGAATACCGGATCATTACCCCGTGCTGCTGTGCGCCGAGGGCAGTACGGATTTGTTCGCCGCGATAGGCCAGGTTGATCACGGCCTCGCGATAGCCGGCGGCAGCGAGGCGCGCCAGGGCGTGTCCGATCAGCGACTGACCGCCGGCCTCCAGCAGAGGTTTGGGGCAGTGGTCGGTCAGCGGGCGCATGCGTTCCCCGCGCCCGGCCGCCAGGATCATCGCGCGCATCGGTTAGCGTTCCCCGAGCCGTTCCGGCATGTGGCGTTGAAACCAGGCCCGGACCGGGGCGAGGTCGCGGTGGGCCAGCCCCCGCGCCAGCAGTCGCTCCAGACGCGGCAGGTGTTCCAGATAGCGGGGCTTGGCATCGCGTCGGGCCAGGCGCACGAAGATCCCGAGGATCTTGGTGGTGCGCTGCACCCCCAGTACGCGATAGTGCTGGAGAAAGGCCGCGCGTTCGCAGCCGCTGGCGGCGAGGTAGCGTTCCAGTCCGCGTTCGACCGTCGCCGGCGAGACCTCGCGCCGCGCATCCTCCAGCAGGGAGACGACGTCGTAGGCCGGGCTGCCGATCACGGCATCCTGAAAATCCAGTACCGCACACCCGGCTTCGGTGTCGGGGGGGAGCATGAGGTTGTCGACGTGGAAGTCACGCAGCACCAGCGTCGACGCCAGGGGGGGCAGGCGATCCAGCGTCTGTGTCCAGGCGGCAAGGAATGCATCGCGGCTGGCGGCCGTAAGGGGGGGGGCGGCCTCCGCGCCATACCAGTCCACCAGCAGCACGGCCTCATCCAGAAGGCGTTCGCGGTCGTAGGCGGGCAGGGCCGGGACCGCTGCGGCGGTCGCGGGCCAGGCCCGGTGCAACTGGATCAGGGTGTCGATGGCGCGATCGTACAGGGCGCCCTCGGGTTCTCCCTCGGCCAGTGCCCGAGTGAAGGTCCTGTCGCCCAAGTCTTCCAGTACCACGAAGCCCGCGGCCGCGTCGTGTTTCAGCACCCGTGGCGGGCGCAGCCCGAGCGCCTGCAGGAGTTGCGCAATCCGCACGAATGGTTCGGTCGCCTCGCGCTCCGGCGGGGCGTCCATCAGCACCACCGGATTCCCTTCATGGCGCGCCCGAAAGTAGCGCCGGAAGCTGGCGTCCGCGCGCAGCAGGGCAAGTTCGCTCCAGTTGCCCGGTTGTGTCTCCAGCCAGTCCCGGAGCTGGCGGCTGCGGGCGTCGTCCGGGATCATGCTTCGTTCTCCGCGGGCAGCTCGCCGGGCACGCGTTGCACCCGGGTGGTGATGGTCCCGTCGGGGTGCAGTTCGATCACGCGGTAACCAGCGTGGATACGCTCCACGGCGAAATCCTGCGACCCGGGCGTGAACTGGACGCAGGTAGAGGGGCAGCCGAGCAGTTCGATTGCCCCCCGCCGGGCCTGAAAATCCTGGTGAATGTGGCCGAACAGGCAGGCCCGCACGCGGGGGTGGCGATCCAGTAGCCCCAGCAGGTCGGCACCGTTTTGCAGGCCGATGCGGTCCATCCAGGCGCTGCCGATCGGCACCACCGGATGGTGGATGGCGATCACGGCCCAGTGTGCAGGATGCGTGCTCAGGAGCTGGTCGAGACGTTCCAGCTCGGCCGGGTCGATGTGGCCGGCGGCCTGGCCCGGCTGCGCCGAGTTGACCCCGATCAGCAGCCACTCGCCGAGGACGCGGTGGCCATCCACCGGGTGGCCCGCGCCGGCGAGGGCGGCGCGCAGCAGCGCCCGGTCGTCATGGTTGCCGGCCAGGCCGCCGACCGGCCAGTCCCCGACGTATGTCTGCAGCAGGTGCAGGAGCCGGTCGTAGGCCTTCGGGTCCGGGGTTTCGGCGAGGTCCCCGGTCAGCCACAGCAGATCCGGTCGGGCCTGTTCCCGGCGCAGGGCCGCAAGCACCCGCGCGAGCTGGTCGTCGCTGTCCGGGTAGCCGGGCCGGATCGGGCCCGGCTCCGTTCCGAGGTGGGTATCGCTGATCTGAATAATCCGTTGCATGCGACCCGACTGGTTGGTGGCTGGCGGCCTGTATTGTGCATTCGGACGGGCCCGTGCGGTTGCCGTCCGGCGGGGGGATTGCCCTATACTCGAACGGGTGTACCGCGTATCGCGCCGGGGCCTGACCGCATGGGGCGGGAGGGGGCCTGGCGAGGGGCCCGAGATGAGCCAAGAAGCCAAGACCCACCCGGATTCCGGGTACCGTCCGTCCGAGGACGAACCCTACATGAATCCGCGCCAGCTGGACTACTTTCGCGCCAAGCTCGAGGCCTGGCGTGCCGAGCTGATCGAGGAATCGGAGCAGACCCTGGAGCACCTGCGTACGGAAAGCTGGCAGGAGCCGGATCCCAACGATCGCGCCAGCCATGAAAGCGATGCCGGGCTGGAGCTGCGTACCCGCGACCGTTACCGCAAGCTGCTGAACAAGATCGACGCGGCGCTGCTGCGTATCGAGCGCGGGGAATACGGCTACTGCGAGGAAAGCGGCGATCCGATCGGCCTGGCCCGGCTGGAGGCGCGCCCGATCGCCACGCTGAGCGTGGCGGCCCAGGAGGCTCACGAACGCGACGAGGCCCGCTACGGGCAGTAGCCCCGGGGCCGGGCCTGTGGGGGGCGCGGCGCTGATCGAATGGTGCCCGCGCGGATCTGCGGCCCTTTCTTCAGCGTGATGGCGGAGCGGTCATCACGCCTGTTGCGCAGGCAAAAGCGACTCCAGCGCGGGCGGGCGCACTGATCCGGGAGCCTGTCGGATCCGGGGCGAATCTGCTGCGCCACCGGGGCGAGTGGTCTCTTTTCCGCTTCCTCTCGTTACACGGTCCCTGCGCTGCGCCTTGCGTGACCGAAGAAAGGGCCTCGATCTCCTGCCCCTGCTCGCGACGATCATCCAGACCCGACAGGCTCCTGGTGGTTCCCCAGCGTTCGGGTGAACACCCGCGAGTTGCGGGCCTGGTTGTAGCGGGCCTGGCGACTGGCCGGCAGGTCCTCCACCTGCCCCGGGGTGTAGCCGCGCTCCTGAAACCACTGGGCGGTGCGCGTGGTCAGTACGAAGACCCGCCGGATACCCTGCTCCTGTGCCAGTTGTTCCATCGCCTGCAGCAGACGATCTCCGCGGCCGCTCCCGCGATAGTCGGGATGCAGGGCAAGGCAGGCGATCTCGCCGGCGTCCGCCTCGAACGGATACAACGCGGCGGTGCCAATGACCAGGCCATCGGCCTCGAGCACCCGAAAGCGGTCGATCTCCAGCTCCAGGTGCTCGCGTGCGCGGTGAACGAGGATGCCTTCGGCTTCCATGGGTTCCAGCAGGGCGTGTATGCCGCCGACATCGTCGAGCGTGGCCACACGCAGCTGTTCCAGGGGCTCGCGCGAGACCAGTGTCCCGATGCCCTGACGCGTGAACAGCTCGGTCAGCAGCCCGCCATCGCCGTGGCGATCCACCAGATGCACGCGCATCTCGCGCGCCCCGCAGGCGTCGATGGCGCTGCGCAGGTGATTGGCGAGCTCTTCTGGCAGGTCGGGCGTGGTTTCCAGCAGGTCGCGTGCGGCCGGCACGGTGAGCTGGTCGAGCACGCCGTGTCGGGGGTCGCGCAGCACCCCGGCCTCGGTGAGAAAGATCAGCTTGTCGGCATTCAGGGCGATTGCGACCTGGGTGGCGACGTCCTCGCCGGACAGGTTGAACACCTCGCCGGTCGGCGAATAGCCCAGCGGTGACACCAGCACGACCTGCTCCCGCTCCAGCAGCGCGGTGAGTGCCGTGGTATCAACACCCCGGACCTCCCCGGTGTAGTGGAAGTCCACGCCGTCGCGCACGCCCAACGGCCGTGCGGTGACGAAGTTGCCACTGGCCACGCGCAGGCGGGCGTTCCCGGTACCTGGCTGCCCCAGGCTGCGCGAAAGAAGGCCTTCGATCTGCAGCCGCAGGCGTCCGACTGCGTCCAGCACGGCCTCCAGGGCCGGGGCGTCGGTCACGCGCAGGCCCCGGGCATAGGCCGGGGTCAGGCCGCGCTCGCGCATGCGGGCCTCGATCTGTGGGCGCGCGCCGTAGACCAGCACGACCCGGATACCGAGGGCATTGAGTTTGGCGATGTCGCGCATCAGGGTCGGGAATTCCGCGGCCTGGGCGGCCTCGCCAGCCAGGGCGATGATCATCGTGCGTCCACGGTGGGCCGCGATATAGGGCACGGCATCGCGGAACCATGCGAGCTCCCCGGGCCCGGGGGAGCGGCGTGAGGTTGCGGGTATGTGATCGACTGGCGGACTGGTGCGGGTCACGGTAGCTCGAAATCCCTGAACGGCGGTGCGGACAGTCTATCAATTCGCGTGCCGCTGTCTCCGTGGTCTGCAGGTCCGGGAGCCGTTCGGGTCGGGGCGATCGTGGCGGGCGTGAGGCAGGAGATCAGCGCCCAATCCGACGGGCCCCGGACCAGCAGCCCCGGGTCAGTCGAGGTTGCGTACCAGGGATTCCAGATCGGGGATGCGGTCGCCGGGCCGGATGTCATGGCGCTCGAACCAGCCGGCGTTGACCTCCAGGGCGTATGGCACCGGACGCCGGGCGCTGTGGATGCGCGTGGAATGCGGCTTCATGCTGGCGATATTGACGATGGTGTAGTCCGCGTCGATGAACGCCACGTCCAGCGGGATCCGGGTGTTCTGCATCCACATCCCGTATTCCGCGGCGCGCGGCCAGATGAACAGCATGCCGTGATCGTCCGGCAGGTGGTCGCGGTGCATCAGTCCGATGCGACGGCTGCGGTCGGTCGCAGCAATCTCGAGCGCGAGGGTCTCTTCGCCGACGACAAGGTTCTCGACGGGCAGGGGCCGAGCATCGGCCTGCAGGTTGCCGATGCCCAGAAGCAGCAGGACCAGCAACAGCCCAATCCGGCTGTTGCTGGTCCGACCAAAGGGGCGATAGCCGATGCTCACGGGCTGCCAGAAACCTGTCCCATTCGGGACGGATCGGCTGCGCGTACGGGAGAGCGGGCTCTTTTTCCGTGCGCTCTCATTACATCGTTTACATCGTCCCCCTGCGCCTCGGGAGACCGAACTCAAGGGCCTCCCTCTCACACGATGCTCGCGACGCTCGCCCAAACCCGACAGGCCCCTAGTCGCCGCTCATGCGCCCCACGGCGCAGCTGGCGAAGGATTTGGCCCTGGCGCTGGCGGAGCGCAGACCGGACACTGAGCCCGTTTCGGGATAACCCATGCTGGCAAGCTTCGCCGTGATGGCCTCGCGAGCGCTGTCCGGGGCCTCGACCTCGACCGCACCGCCCTCCACATCCACTTCGGCGCCGGTGACGCCTTCGACCTGCAGCAGGCCCTTGCGGATGGAGCTGGCGCAGCCGCCGCACTTGATGTTCTCGACCTCGATTTTCATGGTCGTTTCCTCCGGAAACTGGGGTTTGCTCCCTTCATTATGTACGATTCGAACTCAGCGTAAACGTTCACGAGATTCCGCCATGCCTGCCTATCGCTCCCGAACTACCACCCACGGTCGCAACATGGCCGGCGCCCGCGCCCTGTGGCGCGCCACTGGCATGAAGGATGGCGACTTCGGCAAGCCGATCATCGCCATTGCCAACTCCTTCACCCAGTTCGTACCCGGACACGTGCACCTGAAGGATCTGGGCCAGCTGGTGGCCGGCGAGGTGGAAAAGGCCGGTGGCGTGGCCAAGGAGTTCAACACCATCGCGGTGGATGACGGCATCGCGATGGGCCACGGCGGCATGCTCTATTCGCTGCCCTCGCGCGAGATCATCGCCGATTCGGTCGAGTACATGGTCAATGCCCACTGCGCCGACGCGCTGGTGTGCATCTCCAACTGCGACAAGATCACCCCCGGGATGCTGATGGCCGCGATGCGCCTGAACATCCCGGTGGTGTTTGTCTCCGGTGGCCCGATGGAGGCCGGCAAGGTGCAGGCCCCGGGCAGCGACAAGGTCATCCATCTGGACCTGGTGGACGCGATGGTCAAGGCCGCCGACTCCAGCGCCAGCGACGATGAGGTCGAGTCCATCGAACGCTCCGCCTGCCCGACCTGCGGTTCCTGCTCCGGCATGTTCACCGCCAACTCGATGAACTGCCTGACCGAGGCCCTGGGCCTGTCGCTGCCGGGCAACGGCTCGCTGCTGGCCACCCACGCCGGGCGCAAGTCGCTGTTCGAGCAGGCCGGTCGGCGCGTGGTCGAGCTCGCGAAGCGCTACTACGAGCAGGACGATGCATCCGTGCTGCCGCGCTCGATCGCCACCTTCGAGGCCTTCGAGAACGCGATGAGCCTGGATATCGCCATGGGCGGCTCCACCAATACCGTGCTGCACCTGCTGGCGGCCGCGCGCGAGGGCGAGGTCGACTTCACCATGGCGGACATCGACCGCCTGTCGCGCAAGGTCCCGAACCTGTGCAAGGTGGCCCCGGCCACCCAGCTTTATCACATGGAGGACGTGCATCGCGCCGGTGGCGTGGTCGGCATCCTCGCCGAGCTGGACCGTGGCGGGCTGATCCACCGCGACATCCCGACGGTACACGCCGATACCATGGGCCAGGCGCTGGAACAATGGGACGTGATGCGCCACGCCGCCGCCTCCGAGACGCTGTACAAGGCCGCACCGGGCGGCGTGCCCACCCAGGTCGCGTTCAGCCAGGACAAGACCTGGGACAGCCTCGACATCGACCGCGAGAACGGCTGCATCCGCGACATCGAGCACGCCTACTCGCAGGATGGTGGCCTGGCCGTGCTCTACGGCAATATGGCCCCGGACGGCTGCATCGTGAAGACCGCGGGCGTCGACGAGAGCATCCTGAAGTTCTCCGGCCCGGCGCGGGTGTTCGAGAGCCAGGATGCGACGGTGGAGGCGATCCTGGGTGACCAGATCCGGCCTGGCGACGTGGTGATCATCCGCTACGAGGGCCCGAAGGGCGGCCCCGGCATGCAGGAGATGCTCTACCCGACCTCGTATCTGAAATCCAAGGGGTTGGGCAAGGAATGCGCGCTGATCACCGACGGGCGTTTCTCCGGCGGCACCTCCGGACTGTCCATCGGGCACGTCTCGCCGGAGGCGGCCCAGGGCGGCGCGATCGGCCTGATCGAGGAGGGCGACACCATCGTGATCGACATCCCCGGGCGCGAGATCCGCATCGACGTGGACGACACCACCCTGGCAGCCCGGCGCGAAGCGATGGAGGCGCGCGGCGCGAAGGCGTGGAAGCCCGAGTCGCGCCACCGCGAGGTCACCCAGGCCCTGCGTGCCTACGCGCTGATGACAACCTCCGCTGCCTTCGGCGCGGTGCGTGACATCTCGCGCTTCGAGGACTGACCGAAGGCAGAAGACGGGACTGCAGGACAGGCGGCCGCCTGGGGAAAATAGAACCTAACGACTGAACCACAGGGAGGTGGGGATGGCGATTACCGACTGGCCCGCGGCCGAGCGCCCGCGGGAGAAGCTGATCGAACGGGGCGCGGCGGCGCTGTCGGATGCGGAGCTGCTGGCGATCTTTCTGCGCACCGGTGTCACCGGCAAGAGCGCGGTTGATGTCGCACGTGACCTGCTCAACCGTTTTGGCGGGTTGCGCCCCTTGTTGCAGGCGGACCGGGCAGGGTTCTGCGCCGCGCCCGGGCTGGGGGATGCCAAATACGCCCAGCTCCAGGCAGTGCTCGAGATGGGACGGCGGCACCTGGCCGCCGACCTGAAACGCGGCGATGTGCTGACCTCGCCGACCACCACCCGCCAGTTCCTCGCCGCGCGCCTGCGCGACTACCCGTTCGAGGTCTTCGCGGTCCTGTTCCTGGATAACCGCCACCGGGTCATCGCCTTCGAGGAGCTCTTTCGCGGCACCATCGACGGTGCCTCCGTGCACCCGCGTGAGGTGGTACGGCGCGCGCTGCAGCACAACGCGGCGGCGGTGATCCTGGCGCACAACCACCCCTCGGGCGTGGCCGAGCCGTCGCGTTCGGATGTCTCCATTACCCGTCGGCTGGTCGAGGCCCTGGGGCTGATTGATGTCCGCGTGCTGGATCATCTGGTTGTCGCGGACGAAATTGTGTCTCTGGCCGAGCGCGGCGAACTGTAGCCGGTCAGAGCGGCGCAGATTGCTTTTGCTCAGGGGTGAGCCAGGGCCGCTCCGAGCGCGTGGAGCAGGGCGTCGACCTGGGTCTCGGTGTGGGCGGCGGACAGGGTAATGCGCAGTCGCGCCTGGCCCTCGGGGACCGTGGGCGGGCGGATTGCCGGGACCAGGAAGCCGGCGGCCAGCAGCCTCTCGGCCACGGCGCTGGCACGGCGGGTGGCGCCGATGTGGACTGGCTGGATGGGGGTCAGGGGCGGCGGGTGCTGCAGGCCGAGTCGGTCCAGGCCCGCTCCCAGGCGCTGCAGCAGGCTGTGCAGGTGCGCACGCCGATCCTCGGCGGCCGCGGCGATGCGCACGGAGGCCAGCGTGGCGGCGGCCAGGGTGGCCGGCATCGCGGTGGTGTAGATGTAGGGGCGTGCGGTCTGGATCAGGGTCTCGATCAGGGCCTCGGAGCCGGCGACGAAGGCCCCGGCGGTGCCGAAGCCCTTGCCCAGCGTGCCCATCAGGATCGGCACCGCGTCCGCGCCCAGGCCGTAATGCTGGCAACTGCCGCCGCCGGTCGCGCCCAGCACCGACAGGCCGTGGGCGTCATCGACCATCAGCCAGGCATCGAACTCGCGCGCCAGCGCGGCCAGCTCCGGCAGTGGGGCGATGTCGCCGTCCATGGAGAACACCCCGTCGGTGACAATCAGACGGTGACCGCTGTCAGGTGCCCGCTGCAGACGTTCGCGCAGGTGCCCGGGATCCGCATGGCGATAGCGCTGGCTGCGCGCGCCAGCCAGACGCACGGCGTCGATCAGCGAGGCATGGTTCCAGCGGTCCTCGAACACCGTATCGTGGCGGCCGGCCAGCGTCTGTACCAGCGCCAGGTTGGCCATGTAGCCGGTGGAGAACAGCAGTGCACGCTCGTGCCCGGTGAAGCGCGCCAGCGCCTGTTCCAGTTCCACATGGGCGCGGGTGTGGCCGTTGATCAGATGGGCGGCCCCGGCCCCGACCCCGTAGTGCTCGACGGCCTCGCGGGCGGCGGTGGCGACGGCCGGATCGGCCGCCAGACCCAGGTAGTCGTTGGAGCAGAAGGCGATCACTGGCCGGCCGTCGAGGACCTGCTCCGGTTGCTGTGGCCCGTCCAGCGTGCGCAGATGGCGCCAGCGTCCGTCCGTGCGCACGTACTCGAGGCGGGTCTGCAGAAAGGCCTGCAGCGACTCGCTCATGATGAATGGCTCACGGCGAATGGCCCATGGTCCGGGGCCGCAGCCCGGCCCGCAGAAAGATCGGCCAGTGCACGCGGGCGGTGGTGTCCGCGTTTGGCCACAGCGTGCACAGGGCCGGCTCCAGCGTGGTCAGCGGATTCTGCCCGGCGTCCTGCGCGCGGCGGATGGCCGACCAGGTGCCGAGATAGCCGAGCAGGGTGTCGCGGTCCCACTCGCGGTCGATCCGAAACTCGGGCGCCTGGATCTCCGGCCAGGGGAAGGGCAGGTCGCGGTAGTGGTTGCGGATGTGATTGCGCTCTTCCGGCCACCAGGGCGCCAGGGTAGTGTCGTGGAAGTCGGTCAGCAGGCGGTCCAGCGCCGGGTCCTCGGCGCGCAGGATGCCGTAGCCCCAGATCGCCAGCAGACCGCCCGGGCGCAGGACGCGGGCGACCTCGTGATGGAACTCGGCGTGGCGAAACCAGTGCGCGGCCTGGGCGACACAGGCCAGATCCACCGAGGCGTCGGACAGCGCGCAGGCCTCGGCGGCGCAGGCGATGCGGTCGATCCCGGTGGTCGCCGGCAGGGCGGCCAGCAGGGCCAGGGCGGCATCCGTCGCCACGACTTGGGGAAAGTGCGGCTGCAGGCCCTGCGCGGCCTGGCCATTGCCGCTGGCGCAGTCCCAGGCCCGTTCGTGACGCGGGGTGTGCGCGGCCAGCCAGTCAAACAGCTCGGCGGGGTAGTCCGGGCGGTGGCGGGCATACGCCGTCGCCACTGCCGAGAAATGATCGGGAAAGTCGCCCGCCACCGGTCGGTTGGCTCAGGCCGATGCGGAGGCGGGCCGGTCCGATTCCGTGGAGGCCTCCGGGCCCGTCTCCGGGCGCAGGCCGAGGCGTTCGAACAGCGCGAGGTCATGGTTCTCGCCGGGGTTCGGCGTGGTCAGCAGGGTGTCGCCGTAGAACAGCGAGTTGGCACCGGCCAGGAAGCAAAGGGCCTGCATCTCGTCGGACATCTCGGTGCGCCCGGCGGACAGGCGCACGTAGGAGGCCGGCATCAGGATGCGGGTTGCGGCAATGGTGCGTACGAACTCCAGCGGGTCGAGGTCCTCAATCCCGTGCAGTGGCGTGCCCTCGACCTGGATCAGCTGGTTGATCGGGACCGACTCCGGGTGCTTCGGCAGGTTGGCCATCTGCTGTAGCAGGCGCGCACGGTCGCGGCGTGATTCGCCCATACCGAGGATGCCGCCACAGCAGACGTTCATGCCGGCCTCGCGCACGTGCTCCAGGGTCTCCAGGCGGTCCTCATAGGTGCGCGTGGAGATGATGTGGCCGTAGAACTCCGGCGAGGTGTCGAGGTTGTGGTTGTAGTAGTCCAGCCCCGCCTCGGACAGGCGTTTCGCCTGCTCGGCCTTCAGCATGCCGAGGGTCATGCAGGTCTCCAGGCCCTCGTCCTTGACCGCGCGCACCATCTCGATCACGCGCTCCAGGTTCTTGTCGGTCGGGTTGCGCCAGGCGGCGCCCATGCAGAAGCGGGTCGCGCCCTGGGCGCGGGCATTGCGCGCGGCCTCGAGCACTTCCTCCAGCGGCAGCAGGCGCTCGCGTTCCAGCTCCACGTCGTGGTGGGCACTTTGCGGGCAGTAGGCGCAGTCTTCCGGGCAGGCCCCGGTCTTGATCGACAGCAGCGTACTCACCTGCACCGCGTTCGGATCGAAGTGCTCGCGGTGCGCGGTCTGCGCGCGAAAAATCAGGTCATTCAGCGGCAGGTCGAGCAGGGCCTCGACCTCGTCGATGTTCCAGTCGTGGCGGGGTGTGCTCATGAGTGATGTTCCCTCTCGAAGTCGTCCGGAATCTCGACGTCCATCCACGGCTCGCGGTAGATGGTGAACAGCGCGTAGATCGTCCAGGGCAGCAGAATCGCCGCCGCAATGGCCCAGTAGGCGCGGTAATAGTTCAGATCCGGCGGGAAGAAGGTGGCGACCACGATCAGCGCGCCCATCAGCGCGTAATAGCGGTAGGCAGCCCACTGGGTGTGGTGCCCGACCCGTGGATCGGGGTGGTGCTTGTTCAGGGCATAGACGAGCATGGAGCCGCCAAACCACAGCACCAGGGGCACGATGCCCATGATGGCGGCGATGATGAAACCGACCCCGACGCCTTCGCTGCTGACCACGAACAGCGGGATGCCGGCGATCGACACGCTGATCAGGTTGCCGATGTCGAATATCGATGCGGCGCGCCGCGAACTGCGCCCGGAGACGGTCTTGGTGCCCATGGTCTACCCTGAATGTAAAACAACAAGCATATCATCATGCCTGTGGAACCTTCATTGCAGCAGGGCTTTCACCACGGCCGGTCAAGGCTCTGGACTCGCAGGCTGGTCGCCTGGGGCGAGGGCCTTGGCGAATGCCTGTATCCGTCGCATTGTGGTCTGTGCCTGCAGCCCGGCCCACCCGTATGCGCCGGCTGTCGCGAGGAGCTGCCGCAACTGCCGGCCCCCTGTCCGACCTGCGCGTTGCCCCTGCCGGTGTCCGGCGTGTGTCCGGAGTGTCTGCGCCACCCTCCGGCCCTGGATGCGCTGCACGCGGGCTGGGCTTATGCCTGGCCGCTGGACCAGTTGATCCTGGCCTACAAGCACGGTGCCGATGTGCGCGCCGAGCGCATCCTGGCGGCTCTGGTTGAGCGGGTCGCCACCACCGCCCGGGAGACCGATGGGACGGAGCAACCACTCCGGCCCGATGTGGTCCTCCCGGTTCCCCTGCATCCGGAACGGCTGCGCGAACGTGGATTCAACCAGTCGGAGTACCTGGCCCGGCGGGTGGCGCGGGTATTGGGTGTGGTGCTGGATTGTGACGGCCTGCGCCGTATTCGTGTGACGGGTTCGCAGCAGGCACTGGGGCGCCAGGCGCGCCGCCGCAACGTGAAGGGGGCCTTTGCCTGGACGGGGCCGAGCCTGACCGGGCGCCGCGTGCTGGTCGTGGATGATGTCGCGACGACCGGGGCGACGCTGTCCGCACTGGTCGGCGTGCTGCGCCAGGCCGGCGCCGAGCGGGTAGAGGGACTGGTGCTGGCGCGCGCCTGACTTGTCGCCGGGGGGTCAGCCGCCCAGGTGGTGGTCTGCGACCATCGCCAGCAGCACGACAGCGCCCAGGTAGTGGTTGTTCTTGAAGGCGCGCAGGCAGTCATCGGGCTCGCGCTCGAAGATCAGGAACTGTTGGTAAAACATCAGTATTGCGACGATGACCAGGCCGGCCGTGTAGTAGCCTCCGAACCCGGCGTGCTGGCCGACCAGATAGAGCCCGTACCAGACCAGTATCTGCAGCCCGGCGGTGATCAGGCGGTCCAGCTCGCCGAAGGCGATTGCGGCGGACTTTACGCCGATCTTCAGGTCGTCCTCGCGGTCCACCATGCCGTAGAAGGTGTCGTAGACCACGGTCCAGGCCAGAACGGTCACGAACAGCAGCCAGGCGACGGGCGGCGGGTGCTCGCCGGTGACTGCGGTGAAGGCCATCGGCACGGCCCAGGCAAAGGCGGCGCCCAGGTGGACCTGCGGGAAGTGGTGGAAGCGCTTGGAGAACGGATAGGTCCCCGCCAGCGCCACGGCCACCAGGGAATACAGGATGGTCAGCAGGTTGGTAAACAGCACCAGCACGAAGGCCACCACGCTGAGCGCCACGAAGGTGCCCAGGGCCTCGCGCGGGGTGATGGTGCCGATGGCGAGCGGTCGGTCGCGGGTGCGGGCGACGTGGCCGTCAAAGTCGCGATCGGCGTAGTCGTTGATCGCACAGCCGGCCGAGCGCATCAGCACGACCCCGGCGGCGAAGATGAAGACCAGATAGGCGGGCGGCCAGCCATCGGCCGCGACCCACAGGGCCCAGAGGGTGGGCCACAGCAGCAGGTAGATGCCCACCGGGCGGTCCAGCCGGATCAGGCGGGCGAGTTCCCACAGACGTTCGCGCTCGGTCATGGCCGCCAAGCTTACCAGCCTTGCGGAGCAAGGGAGACGCTACAGGTACGTCTCCAGCCAGCCTTCGAGGTCTTCTGGTTCCACCTCGCCGCGATGGGTGTCGAGGATGGTGCCGTCGCGGTCGATCAGGACGGTGTAGGGCAGAGCGCCGATACGGTTGCCGTATTTGCGACCGACGGCGACGGCCTCATCCTGCCCGATCAGGATCGGGAATTCGAGGCCGAAGTCGTCCACGAAGTGCTGGGTGGCGGTGTGTTCGTCCACGGCCACGGCAACGATATTGAAGCCGTCGTCGCGGTGGGCCTCGAAGGTGTCCTGGAACAGAGGCATTTCCTTCTTGCAGGGTGGGCACCATGTGGCCCAGAAGTTCAGCACGATCAGGTCGCCGTCCCATTCGCTGAGCTGGCGTTCGTCCCCTGCGAGGTCCGGCAGGGTGAAGTCGATGCGCTGGTTGCCCGCCGAGGACTCTTCGGCTGCGACACCCGGGATTGCATTACCGGGGGCGCTATCCGCGCCCGCGTCCGGTCCCGAGTCGCCGCAGGCGGCCAGCAGGAAGGCCGCGCCGCTGGCCATTGCCACTGTCGTGAGGGTGCGCGTGCGGTGCTTCATGGTGTCACCCCGATGGCGCCTTCTGCATGCGCCAGGAATCGGTCGGCATTCAGGTAGCCGACGTTGCGGTAGTTGCGCAGTTCATTGCCATCCGTGTCCCAGAAGATCATGGCCGGGGGGCCGAACAGATTGAACTCGCGCATCAGGTTGCGGTGCTCCGAGGTGTTGTCGGTGACATCGGCCTTGAGCAGGTGCACGTCCGCCGTCGCGTTGATGACGCGCGGGTCCTGGAAGGTGGTGCGGTCCAGGCGCACGCAGTCCACGCACCAGTCGGCGTAGAAGTCCAGGAACACGGGCTGGTTGTTGCCCTGCGCCTGCTCCAGCTCGCGTTCGAGGTCTTCGAGACTGTCGATGTAGGTGAACTGCATCTCCGTCGGCCCGGCCTGTTCGCCGGTGGCGGTCACCGCGGGCTGATTGAGCGTAGCCAGCGGGCGGAAGATGTCCTTGCCGCCGGTGGCCGCGCCCAGCATCAGCAGCACGCCGTAGATCAGCAGCACTACGCCCAGACCCTTCCACAGGGTGTACCAGCCGGAGATGCCCTCCGGCAGGGTGCGCAGTGCCCCCATGTACACTGCCGTCACGATCAGCAGAATGGCCCACAGGAACATCGCCACCTCGCCCGGGATGACGCGCTCCAGCAGCCAGATGCCGATGGCCAGCAGGCCGACCCCGAAGGCCGCCTTGATGGTGTCCATCCACGGGCCGGCCTTCGGCAGCAGGCGGCCGGCCGAGGTGCCGATCGCCAGCAGCGGGGCGCCCATGCCCATGCTCAGGGAGAACAGGGCGATACCGCCCAGCACCGCGTCGCCGGTGTGGCTGATGTAGAGCAATGCGCCGATCAGCGGCGCGGTCACGCAGGGGCCGACGATCAGGGCGGAGAGGAAGCCCATGACCCCGGCGCCTACGTAGGTCCCACCTTCCTGCTTGTTGCTGATCTGCGACAGCTTGCTCTGGATGCCGGCCGGCATCTGCAGTTCGTAGAAGCCGAACATCGACATGGCCAGGGCGATGAAGATGGCGACGAAGGTGCCGATGATCCAGGGGTTCTGGAATGCCGCCTGCAGGTTGGCCCCGGCCAGCCCCGCGAATACCCCGGCGATGGTGTAGGTCACCGCCATCGCCAGCACGAATACCAGCGAGATCAGGAACGCCTTGCGCGTGGTCAGGTTCTTCTGCCCGATGATGATGTTCGACAGGATCGGGATCATCGGGAACACGCAGGGGGTGAACGTCAGCAGCAGCCCGAAGCCGAAGAACGCCAGCGCCACCAGCCAGATCTGGCCGTCGGCCAGCTGGGCCGCGATGCGGTCCTGCTGGGTGACGGGCGCGGCGGCCTCGTCGTCCTCGCGCGGCGCGTCGCCGGTCTCCGGCAGGGCATCGCGGTCGGCCTCGGCGGCCAGGTCGGAGGCGAAGGTGACCGACACCTCCTGGGTCAACGGTGGGTAGCACACGCCGCCATCCCAGCAGCCCTGGTAGTCGATCGCCAGGATGATGTCCGCGACGTCGTCGGCGTCGCGCAGGACTGGAATCAGGATTTCGACCTGACCCCGGTAGACCTGGGTCTCGCCGAAGAACTCGTCTTCCTGTAGCTCGCCGGTCGGCGGGTTGACCGGCCCCAGTTCGATGCCGTCGCCCTCGGCCACGCGGACGTCGAGCTGGTCGCGGTAGAGGTAGTAATCCTCGGCAATGTCGAACCGCAGAATGACCGCGTTCTGGCTGATGGCCTCCAGCGAGGCGGCAAAGGCCTGTTCCGGTTCCAGCAGGTCATCGGCGGCGCCCAGATCACCGGACAGTTCGCCGAGGTCGCCCAGCGCGCTGCGTTCCTCCGCGGGCTCGTCGCGGGGTTCTTCGTCTGCGGCGGCCTCGCCGTTCCCGCCCGGCAGGCCGGGCAGCTCGATGGTGACGGTCTGGAAATGCGGCGGGTAGCACACGCCGAGGTCCGCGCAGCCCTGCGAGCGTGCAGTCAGCTCGATCGAGGTGCTCTCGGCCGCCACGATCGGCAGTTCGACCTGCACCTGGCCACGATAGGTCTCAACCCGGCCGAAGAACTCGTCTTCCTTGATCTCGCCGTCCGGGATCCGGGCCTCGCCCAGTTCGAGTCCGTCGCCCTCCGGCGTGAACTCGAACTGCTCGCGGTACATGTAGTACTCGTCCGCGATGTCCCAGGTCAGGCGGATGGTGTCGGCGTCGATCGCCTCCGCGCTGAGGGCGAAGGCGTCGTCCGGGTCCAGCAGGTCGTCTTCGAACAGGGCCTGGGCCAGGGCGGGCAGCAGCGTCAGGGCGAGGAGCAGACTCGCCAGCCAGGTGCGCGGGTTCAGGAGGTGCATTGAGTAATCCAGTCCAGGTAATCGGGCAACCCGCGCTCGATCGGTAAAGCGATAAGCTCGGGCGTCTCGTAGGGGTGTTGGTCCGCCAGCCAGGTCTGGAGTTCGTCCAGCCGTGCCGGGGAGGTCTTGATCAAGAGTGTGACTTCGGTGTCGAACTCGATATTCCCTTTCCACATGTAAACCGAGCGTCCGGCTGGCAGGAGGTGCACGCAGGCGGCCAGCCCCCGTTCGACCAGGGCTCCGGCCAGGGTGTCTGCTGCCTCGGAGTCATCCAGGGTGGTGATGACCAGCCAGGCGCGGGCGTTGCTTTCCGGGATGTTGGCACTCATGTGTCAGGGGTTCCGTTCGATACGTGCATGCTGGCCAGGTCGCAAGGGTGTGGTATCGCCGGGGGAGAATTCCACCGTCACCGGGTAGCCGCGTTCGGGCTCGTCGCCGGTTGGTTCCCAGCCCACACGGGCAATGCGTCCGGGCAGGCGTTGTTCCGCGACTACGACCGTGACGGCATCGCCCGGTTCCAGGCTGGCGGCGGTCGCGGCCGCGACCCGAGCGCGAGCCTGCATCGGGTCGCGGGTGCCGAGGATGGCCAGGACCGGCGGCATCAGCGCCGGGTTGACGAACTGCCCGGCGTTGGCGTCGATGCGTACCACGCGGCCGGCGGCGGGAGCGCGGATGACGGCGTCTTCGAGATCCGCGCGCACGCGGTCGCGCCGGGCGCGGGCCTCGGCCAGACGCGCGGCGACCGTGGCGTACTCGATGCGTGCGAGTTCGAGTTCGCGCGCGGCGATCAGGGTCTGGTCATAGAGGTCTTCGGCCTTGTCGCGCTCGCGTTCGGCCTCGGCAAGTTCCATCTGCAGGCGTTCGATGGCAGCCCCTGCCGCGCGCAGATCGGCCTCGGTGCGGCGGGTGTCCAGCCGAAACAGCACGGCCTCCGCTGCGACTCGCTCGCCGGGTTGCACCTTGACCGCCTCGATCCGGCCCGCGACCGGGGCGGTAATGCGGTAGCGCTCGCCCCAGTCGAGGTGCGCGTCGAAGCCATCTGCAGCGAGCACGGGCGGCGCCGCCAGCGCGAGCAGGGCCGTGAGGCCGGCGGTGGTCAGCAGGGAAGTGGTTTTGAAGACGCGGGGCATGGTCAGGTCTCCCGTCCGGTCGCCGGCAGGCCGGCGGCTCAAGCGTTCTCGTCAGTGGCGCGAAACGGGCTCAGCTCGTCGCGGCCGGTCAGCAGGGCCAGGCGCTCGTAGGCCAGGGCCAGTTGAAATTCGGTGCTGGCGTTGAAATGTGCCGCCGCGCTTTGCTGCACCATCGCATCGCCCAGGTCCGCCTGGTCCTCGATGTCGTACAGGTAGCGCGCTCGGTCGATATACAGCTCGCGGTAGTCCATGAGCCAGGCGGCTTCATCGCGCTGTACCTTGAGGGCGCGGATCTCGTCATGGAGTTCACGCAGGCGGTTGCGGGCCTCGATACGTGCCTCGCCACGCCGGGCCTCGGCGTGGTGCCGGGCAGCGACGGCCTCTCCCACGCGGCTGTCGTGGCGGCGGCCTTCGTATAACGGGATTTCCAGGACCAGGCCTGCAGCAAAGGGGTTGCGGTCACCGCCGCCCAGGTCGCGTTGCCACCAGCCGGACTCGGCTTCGGCATACAGGCGGGGATGGCGCTGGGCGCGCGAGGCGGCCAGCTCGCGGGTCGCCGCCTCTACATGGTGACGCTTGGCGAGCAGTCGTGGACTGGTGTCGTCGAGCTCGGCCAGCAGCGGGTCCAGATCCGGGAGTGCGGGCAGGTCCAGCGGAAGCACGGGAGCCAGGACCGTACGCACCCGGCGATCCGGGCGGTTCAGGGCCTCGGCCAGGGCGGCGCGTGCGCGTTGCTGATCCTGCAGCGCGCGGGTGCGCTGTACACGCAGGGCCTGGTACTCGGATTCCAGTCGAAAGACCTCGATATCGGACACCTGGCCGCGCTGGTTGCGTTCTTCCGCGCGTTCTTTCGAGACGAAGGCGGCCGCCATCGCCTCGGTGTCGCGGGCGAAGGCCAGATCCGCCAGCAATACGTCGAAGAAGCGTTCCAGCACATGGATGCGGTGGCGGGCGTATGCCAGTTCCTCCTCCATGCGCGCAGCTTCCAGACGCTGCGCGCTGGCGGACTCGCGCGCATGTGACTGGCCGAAATCGCTCAGCAGCTTGCGCGCGACGATGGAGGCGCGGGAGTCGTTCCGGCTGCGGTTCTCGATCCGGTCGTTGGGCTCGATCCAGCGGGCCTCGAGGCGGGCGCTGAGATCAACATCGCGTTCGGCACGCGTGGCCTTCAGTTCGGCGCGGGCGTGCTCGCGTTGCGCGCGGGCCTGGCGTACGCGCGGGTGCAGGACGTCGACGCGTTCCAGGGCATCGCCAACCCGCATCGGGTTGGGCAGGGGGCCAAGCTCGCCGGCGCCAGCCTGTGCGGCCATGGGTGCGGCCGGGATACCGAAAAGCAGGCTCGCGAGCAGCAGGCAGCGGGCCGGGTTCCGGCGCAGCCGGGCCCGGTGTGGGGGTCTCGGCAACATCGTGCGTCGATCCTTGTCGTTCTGGAACACGGGGTACTGTACACGCTTGCCGCCGCGTTGCTACTGCCTGGGCACCGCAACGCCGTTCCCATGCTCGGTTTTGCTGTCAGCAGGCTGCCAGGAGCCTGTCGGGTTTGGGCGATCGTCGCGAGTGTCGGGCAGGATCGCGAGGTCCTTTTTTCGGTCTGTTGATGCGTATGGTAGGGATTGTGTAGAGCGCGCGCGGAAAAGTGACCGTTCTCCCGCACGCGCAGCAGAGCTCTCCCGAATTCGACAGACTCCTGGCCCCTGCATGCCCTGGGTGTCGGCCTTGAAGGCCAGGTTCGCCGCGATTGCGTTTTGCACGCAAGTCATCCACACCATGGTGTTTGAACGGGGCTCAGGGAGACGCTGATTGAATCGCGCGTCCGCGCTCGAGTCGCTTTTGCGTGCGTTTAATGCGCGGTGATTGCCGTGCAGTCACTCTGCTACAGGTGAACCGCAACGCTGTGCGCGCGCCCGTTTTTGATCAACAACGGGCGGCCTGGCTCCTCCTTTCAATGACTTGTGGGGTTGGTGCCCCCCGATTCTGAATACATATGGCCCGATCCTGCGTTGCGCCCCGAATCCATCAGAAACGGGCGGGTAGAACCACTATCCGCTGCACGACGCGCCTTGTCTCCAGAAACTGGGGGGCGCCAACGCGGACGTGCGATTCAATCAGCGTCTCCTTAGGGCGATCAGCGGTTATCCTGTTCTCGCTTGAAACGGGTGAAGTTCTGGTCCTGGTAATGCCCTTCGGCCACGAACTCGCCGAGTTGCAGGAACTCGCGGGTATCGCGGGTGGCCCCGGTAAATCGGGCTATGGGTTCGCCGTCCAGATCGAAGAACTGGAACACGGGGGTTGCGCGCACCCGGAAGTCGCGGGTGGCCCATTCCCTCTGGGTTCTGGTCTCGCCGTCGAAGGTGACGATCTCGATTGCGCCCTCTACATCCACGGCGAACACCAGGAAACGTTCGCTGAAGTATTCCTGGACCTCGGGCTGATTGAGCACCTGGTTTTTCATGCGGTGACAGAACGGGCAATCGGCCATCTCGAAGAAGATCAGGATGCCCTTTTTGCCTGCGGTCCGGGCCTCTTCCAGCTCTTCCGGGAACTCGCCGAAGGTCGGATCAAAGAAGTGATGATCCGGATCGCGCGGGTCCTCGACGCCGGCGCTGGCCAGTGCCGGCAGCAGCAGGGCAAGTACCATGAGAGCCAGAAACGGGGTCGGATTTCGCAGCATGCCAGGGTTCTCCGCGATCGGCTGATGTCTGTACCCCTTCCTGACGTGCAGCAGGCGGGGTTCATTCCCTTGTTCGTGTGGGGGCGCCGGGCGTGTCCTTGCGGCCGCATACGGCATCACGCCATGTCCTGAACGCGCGCAGCAGAAGATCCGTCTTGCGGGGGCTGCGGACTGAACGCGGGTGCCGCCGCACCGTTGCCGGGGAAACGTTGAGTCAGTGTTTCCCCGGGGTGATCGACAGCCACCGGGGCGCGTGTTCCAATACCAGGGCAACAGACCCGGAACACCTCATGCGCAGCCCATTCTTTCCACTCTTTGTATTCCTTGGCCTGATCCTGCTCGAGATCTTCGGGTTCGCCTGGGTAGGCGACGCCGTGGGTGCGCTGATGACGGTGGCGCTGGTGATCGTGTCCGCCGCGGTGGGTCTGTTGCTGTTCCGCCTGCAGGGCTTCTATCACTGGCGGCGCCTGCAGCAAAGCCTGGCGCGCGGCGAGGTGCCGGCGCTCGGGCTGGTCGAGGGCTGGCTGCTGATGGCCGCCGCGCTGCTGTTGGTGTTGCCGGGGTTCTTTACCGATGCCGCCGGGTTCGTGCTGCTGATACCCCCCCTGCGCCGATGGGCGGCGGCCGGCGTGCTGCGCCGCGGGATGATCCGCACGCACGGGCAGGGGGCGGCGGGTCCCGGTGGTGCCGGGCCAATCGAGGGCGAGTTCCGACGCCACGACGAGGGCGACGGTGCTGGTGGCGACCGTCTGGATCACGACGACCGGCGCTGATCCCGCCGCCTCCCCGCGCCGTTTGACCCCATGGCCCGTACGCAACACGGGCCGTATTCTCGCTAGATGCTCTTGACTCGCCTTTGTGTGCCCCTATTATTAGCACTCGTCAGGGGCGGGTGCTAACAGGGCGCCCGTCCGACACACCAACTTTCCTGTTGCAGACACTTTATAAGGAGTTCGCACCATGAACCTGCGGCCTTTGCACGATCGAGTCATCGTGAAGCGTATGGAAGAAGAACGCACCACCCCCGGCGGCATCGTGATCCCGGATTCCGCGGCGGAAAAGCCGGTCCGTGGCGAGGTGATTGCGGTAGGCAACGGCAAGATCCTGGAGAACGGTGAAGTCCGCGCGCTGGACGTGAAGGCCGGTGACAAGGTCCTGTTCGGCAAGTATTCCGGCACCGAGGTCAAGGTCGAGGGTGAAGACGTCCTGGTGATGCGCGAAGACGACATCATGGCCGTCATCGAGGGCTGAGGCCCCGTCCCGCGTCCGTCTAACACGAATTTTCAGGAGTAGAACGAATCATGAGCGCTAAAGAAGTACGCTTTGGTACCGACGCCCGTACCCGCATGGCCAAGGGCGTGAACACCCTGGCCAATGCCGTGAAGGTCACCCTCGGTCCCAAGGGCCGCAACGTGGTCCTGGACAAGGCCTTCGGGGCCCCGACCGTGACCAAGGACGGTGTGTCCGTGGCCAAGGAAGTCGAGCTGGAAGACAAGTTCGAGAACATGGGCGCCCAGCTGGTCAAGGAGGTCTCCTCGCAGACCTCCGACGCCGCCGGTGACGGCACCACCACCGCGACCGTGCTGGCCCAGTCCATCGTTCGTGAAGGCATGAAGGCGGTCACCGCCGGCATGAACCCGATGGACCTGAAGCGCGGTATCGACAAGGCCGTGAAGTCCGCGACCGAAGAGCTGAAGACGCTGTCCAAGCCGTGCACCGAGCACAAGGCCATTGCCCAGGTCGGCTCCATCTCCGCCAACTCCGATACCGCGATCGGCGAGATCATTGCCGATGCGATGGACAAGGTCGGCAAGGAAGGCGTGATCACCGTCGAGGAAGGTTCCTCGCTGGAGAACGAGCTGGATGTCGTGGAAGGCATGCAGTTCGACCGCGGCTACCTGTCGCCGTACTTCATCAACAACCAGCAGAGCATGAGCGCCGAGCTGGATGACGCCTATATCCTGCTGTTCGACAAGAAGATCTCGAACATCCGTGATCTGCTGCCGATCCTGGAAGGGGTGGCCAAGGCCAACAAGCCGCTGTTGATCATCGCCGAGGACATCGAAGGCGAGGCCCTGGCCACGCTGGTGGTGAACTCCATGCGCGGCATCGTCAAGGTCGCGGCCGTGAAGGCCCCGGGCTTTGGTGACCGTCGCAAGGCCATGCTGCAGGACATCGCCGTGCTGACCGGCGGCCAGGTGATCTCCGAAGAGGTCGGCCTGTCGCTGGAGAAGACCACGGTCGAAGACCTGGGTCGTGCGAAGAAGGTGCAGGTGACCAAGGAAAACACCACCATCATCGACGGCATGGGGTCGAATGACGACATCAAGGGCCGGGTCGACCAGATCCGTGCGCAGATCGAGGAAGCGACCTCCGACTACGACAAGGAAAAGCTGCAGGAACGCGTGGCCAAACTGGCCGGCGGTGTGGCCGTGATCAAGGTTGGTGCTGCTACCGAAGTCGAGATGAAAGAGAAGAAGGCCCGCGTCGAAGACGCCCTGCACGCTACGCGTGCGGCGGTGGAAGAAGGCGTCGTGCCGGGCGGTGGCGTCGCGCTGCTGCGTGCCTGCGCCGCGATCACACAGCTCAAGGGTGACAACGACGAGCAGACCGCCGGTATCAACATCTGCCGCCGTGCGATGGAAGAGCCGCTGCGTCAGATCGTCTACAACTCCGGTGACGAGCCGTCCGTGGTCCTGAACCAGGTCCTGGAAGGCGAGGGCAATTATGGCTACAACGCCGCCAGCGGCGAGTTCGGCGACATGATCGACATGGGCATCCTGGACCCGACCAAGGTGACCCGTTCCGCGCTGCAGAATGCGGCATCGGTCGCGGCCCTGCTGATCACCACCGAGGCCATGATCGCTGACATCCCGAAGAAGGATGACGGTGGTGCCGGCGCCGGTGGCGACGACATGGGCGGTATGGGCGGCATGGGTGGTATGGGAGGCATGGGCGGCATGATGTAAAGCCGTTCCAGGTACCTGTCGGGTCCGGGCGCTCGTTGCGAGCGCTCCGGGGGCGAGCAGGACAAGCGGCCGTTCTCCTGCCGCTGCGTCCCCGGCCCGGCAGACTTCCTGCATCCGTACATCGCCGATGTACCCGAAGACCCCGCCTTGTGGCGGGGTCTTTTTGCTGTAGGGCGCGGTCTTGCTCACAGGTGGTGCCACGCCGCACTGGGTGAATCCGGGCGGCCAACCCCGCAGCCATCGAAACAAGCCTTCCTGCTCCCGCGGGTGCTCGGGGGCGGATGTTTTTGCGGCGCAGTGCTCGAACTTGTGCGCCGTGCCGATGCCCGTTCACGCTTCGACGGTTAATGGGCGGTTCGGCGGGTGCCGGTGCAGTCACTGACTGTTGTAAAGCCGTGACAGTCGAGGTGAAGTCTCTGGTTCTGCTGCAATTTGAAGAATGTGACGGCGTTGTGATGCCGACACAACTTTTCTCGGAAGTGCGTGCAAAATCCGCACTTGTGTGCCAATATCAGGTCACCGTATAGGGCGTAAGCGAGCAGTTCGCTGCTTGGGATTGCGGATCCCGTGTGCGCACGGCGAACCTCATGGTCCGACGTCAATTGTTTTTACAAGGAGGCTATTCAATGAAACACAAGCTGGTGAAGAATCTTCTGGCCGCATCCGTCGCCTCGCTGGCGCTGGGTGCTGCCAGTCAGGCCGTTGCGCAGGAGCCGCCGGCCGCGAACGTCACCGATCGTAGTGGCAAGGTCGTGATCGACCGGTCCGGTGAGTGCGTGCGCACCCGTTCCTGGGGGGCGGAAAACGTGAAGTTCCCGCACTGCGCGGGTTACATCGAAGAGCCGGCCCCGGCCCCGGAACCCGAGCCCGCGGCGGCACCGGAACCGACGCCGGAACCCGAGCCCGAGTTCACCACCACCACGTTGAGCGCCCACGCCCTGTTTGACTTCGACAGCGCCGAGCTGCGCTCCGAAGGCCGGGCAGCGCTGCGCGATCTGGCCCGCAGTCTGACTGCCGATAACGCCGAGTACAGCTCGGTACTGGTCGAGGGTCACACCTGCACCATCGGTCCGGCCGACTACAACCAGGGGCTGTCCGAGCGTCGTGCGGCGGCTGTGGCCGAGTTCCTGGTCAGCGAAGGGGTTCGTGAGAGCGACATTCGCACTGTGGGCTACGGGGAAGACCGCCCGACCGCCGACAACTCCACCCAGGAAGGTCGCGAGGCCAACCGTCGTGTGGAAGTGACCTCTGACGTGCGCAAGCGCGTCGACTAAGGTCGCCTGCAATACCCCGGTTGCCGGTTTCCCGGTGCCCGGTGCAGAGCCCCGCCTCGGCGGGGCTTTTTTGTGGGCGCTCGGCCGGGGGAGCAGGGGGCGAACCTTTCCCGGCTCACGGGGTCACTGAAAGCAGTCAGGTGCAGCGCTTTCGCTTTTGCCGAACCAATAAGATGGGTCCGGTTCACGCGGGCGTTGGCAAGGCCGGGGTTTCGCGGGACCTGGTGTCGCGCCCGGCAAACGCGTTCCCTGTCCCGCAGACTCGCGGACCTTTGTATAACCATTCGGAAAACCGCTTGCCATGATGCTACAACGCCTGTCGGGATTGCTCCTGTCCGTGCCCTTGCCGGGTGCCGTCACCCTGCTGATCGGTCTGCTGCTGACCACGCCTGCGGTTGCCGGCGGGGTGGAACGTGCGATCGACCTGCACGCCCTGGCCGGCAATGGTGATGGCCAGCCGACCCTGATCATGTTTGCCTCCAGCCGCTGCCCCTATTGTGACCGAGCAGAGCAGCATCATCTCGCCCCCATGGCGGAGGATGCGGCGTTCGCGGACGTGCATATCCGCAAGGTGATGCTGGACCGCGAGATCGTGCGTGACTTCGATGGCAATAGCCTGCCCGGGAACGCCCTGGGGCAGCACTACGGCGTGCGGGTGGTGCCGACCATCATGGCCTTCGATGCCGAGGGTCGGCCCGCTGGCAGGCCTCTGGTGGGGATACCCAATGAGACGCTGTATCGCAGTCAGATACGCGTGCGCATCGAAGCGGCGCGCAACGGGGCCGGTGACGGCTCCAGGTAAGCGCCCCGGGAGACCGAAACAGGGGCCTCACTTCTCCCAACACGCTCGCTACGATCGTCCGAACCTGGCAGCTCTGCAGGGAGGCGCGATTCAATCAGCGCCTCCCTAACGTTCGATGCGATAGATCAGGTCCACGGATTGTTCCGCGGTGCCGGAGGTGGTTTCGACGCTCAGGTTGCGGGTCAGTTCGTAGCGCAGCAGGACCTTCGAGGTGTTGTCGAACAAGCCGATGGAGTAGCGCAACAGCAGGCGAGGTGACAGGTACAGTCCCAGTGTCAGCGCGCTCTCGTCGAGACCGCCCTCGGTATCCAGCGTGACCTCATCCAGCCCCAGCTCGCGCCCGATCCGTTCCGTGATCACCGCACCCTGTTCCAGCCCGTAGGCGGCAGCGGCGTTGGCGATCATGTTGCCGTCGGACTGTGATGCGCCTGAGAGCGGGCGTCCCGTCAGCAGGAAGGCCATCGCCTCGGTCTCGTCCATGGGAGGGTCGGAGATCACGCGCGAGCGCAGGTTGTCCGGTGTGCCCCGGATCTCGAGACCCACGGTCACGTTGTGTTCACGCACGGTGCGTACGGCACGCAGGTCCAGCTCGGGGGTTTCCGCCGGGCCCTGGAATGCCAGGCTACCCCGTTCCACGCTCAGGTCCTGGCCGTAATCGCTGTACTGCCCTTCGGGGATGCCGATCTCGCCGAACAGCTGAGTCGGCCGCCCGGTGACCTCCTCGACATCCACCTCCCCGGCAAAACGTGCGGTGAGCCCGAAGCCATCGAAGCGGACGTCGTCCCCGAGCCGGATGCGAATGCGGATGTCCGTCGCCAGGCCCTGCGTCGCTGTGATCTGCTCGCCGATGACGATCTCGTCGCCGGAGACCCGGATGGAGCCGGGGGGCAGGTCCGGCGGTCGGATGCGCGCCCAGGGCAGCAGGACTTCGCCGCGTACCCGGATGCCTGCCTCTGGCGAGAAACCGAGTTGCAGGTCGGGCGTGATCCGAGCCTCGGCATCCGTCCGGTCCACGACCAGGAAGTCCGTGCCGGTCAGGGCGAGCTGTACTCGCGGTCCATCCGTACCCAGGTCCACTCCGCCATTCAGATCCAGGCGGCCCGGGCCGGATTCGAGGCGACCGGAGAGCTCCATGCGTTCGGCCGAGATCACGTTGGCGGTGAGCTCCGGGATGCCCACGTCGATACCGGCCTCGGGGATCAGCACGCCGCCGTCGCGGAAGCGCACGGCACCTTCCACCAGGGGGGCGTCCAGACGTCCGCCAAATTCCAGGCGGGCATCGAGCGCACCGCGCAGGCGCTGGATCTCGGGGCTCAGCCCCGCCAGCCAGCCGAGGTTGTCCAGACGCGCGACGAAGTCCCCGTCCAGGTGCAGATTGTCATCCACCGCGCGCAGGCGGAGATCGCTGCGGGCGGTCCCGCCTTCGAGAAAGTCGATGTGCAGGGCGGCATCCACGTTGCGATCCCGGACCCGGGCAGTCAGGCGGGCATCGCGATAGGGGACGGGTTCCAGATCGCCGTCGTCGTCACGTACGATCAGGTGTCCATCTTCCGGCGTAACGGCCAGGTCGGCAGTCAGGAGGCCCTGCGCATCCAGCTGGCCGCTTGCCTCGGCGCTCAGTCGGCCCTGGATGCCAATCTCGGGGGGCAGGAAGGGTTCCAGCCAGGCGAGGTCCACGGCATCGAGGGCGGCGGCAAACTCCGCGCCTTCCTGCGCATGCCACCGACCCTCGGCACACAGTCGCCCATCGGCACGGGCCAGGCACAGTGGTTCCAGCCGTGCCGCCTCTGCCCCGGCTTCCAGTGCGGCCGGGGCGACCAGCCCCCAGGTGCCCGCGGCGGGTTGGGCCAGGTCCAGGCGGGTGAGCTCGCCGCTCCAGTGCAGCGGTTCCGGGTCGAGCCAGCCCTGCAGCGAGAGGTCCAGGCTCCCCAGTTCGGCGCTGGTCATCGTGAGGTTCAGGTGGTGGGCGTCGATGCGTCCGTCGGCGCCCAGACGCAGGGCCTCCACCTGCAGGCCGTCGGCCAGTTCGATACCCGACAGGTTCAGATCCATCTCGGCCGGTGCCCCGGTCTCGAACCCGGCGTTGGCTGCGAGCTCCAGACGCTGGAGGTGATGGTCGCCCAGACGCAGATTGGTACCCGTGCCGCGGGCTTCCAGGTGCGGTCGCTCAACCTCTCCGGTTACGCGGGCGTCGAGTTGCAGCCGCCCCGCCAGGTCCGGCCAGACGCGTTCCAGCTCCGGGGCGTCCAGCTCCAGGGCAAGGTCCAGTACCTCGTCCCAGGCCCCGTCGGCGGTCAGGCGGTTGGCGCCCAGCGTCAGTTCCAGCGCATCCAGCGTCAGGTGTTCGCCTGCCAGTTGCAGCCGGCCCTGTCCCGCGACCGGTTGTGCGCGCAGGTGGCCCTCCAGGCGCTGCAGGCGGGCTTCCAGCTCGGGGGGGGTGTCCGCGTCGAGCCGGCCCCGGCTTTCCAGCGCGAGCGTGAGGCGGCCGGGCGCCTCGGCCACGATCAGCGCGGGGTCCACGTCTGTGCCTTCCAGGGCGAGGTCCCAGGCGAGTCCTGCGGACCAGTCGAGGTCACCGCGCAGACCAACCCGGGTGCCATCGCCCGTGGTCAGTTCCAGATGTTTGATCTGGCCGCCGCCCTCGTTCAGGGCGATCCGCGCGCCGCCCCCGATGTCGATATCGCGCAGCTGCGCGCGCAGCGGGTCGAGCCGGAGATCGGCTTCGAGGGCGCCGCTTGCCGGTGTGTAGTGCCCGCCGAGGGCAATCTGCAGTTGCTCGATATGGCCATCCAGCTCCGGGTGCAGCGTGGACAGCCGCGGGGCACGCAGCCCCAGTCCGAAATCGAAGTCGAGTGCCTGCTCCGGGTTTGCGAGGTCGCCACCCAGGCCTGTGGCCAGGCCGGAGACCTCGAGCTGGGCGCTGTTGTCGATGCTCAGGCCGGTGTCTTCCAGCAGCAGTTGGCCCTCGGCGAGACGGGCATGCAGCTGGCCCTGCCAGGGTTCACCCGCATATTGGCCGGTCAGATGGTCGATTACGAGTGCGGCCTGTAACCCCGCCAGAAGCGGTGTGTCTGCAGCGGGCTGCAGGCGCCCGTCCAGCCGCGCGTCCAGGCGCTCGAGCCGGGCATCCAGCTCCAGGCCCAGGGGTGCGGGGTCCAGTTCCCGAATCTCCAGCCGCAGGTCCCATTCCAGTGGATCTGAGACTTGCACGGGGCCGCTGAGCGTGGCCCGTCCAGCCGCGGAATCCACGGTCAGGCTTTCGATCTCCAGCGCATCCAGGCTACCCCGGGCGCGCGTTGCGAGTGTGGTCCGGGGCCAGCCTTCACCCTTTGCGGCAGCGTCCAGGGTCAGCGTCCAGTCCTCTGGCGTGCCGTTGAGGCTCAGCTGTCCCGGCTCGACGGCGACATCTTGCCCGCCTTCGGCGCTGTGGTAGGTGAAGGGCTCCCAGTGTGCGGCCACGTCGATATCCGGCGTGGCCAGCAGCTCGCGCGCCGCGGCGCGCAGGCGCAGCTCGATACCGGCGCGTAACACGTGCTCCAGCTGTACATGCTCGTGCAGCGCGCCGGAGACGGACCATTCTCCGCGTGCCTCGGCGACGCCCAGCCCGGTGGCGATGCCTTCCGGCAGTGGGGCCTGCCAGTAGCCCTCGAGTTGCAGCGGGTAGCGGCCGGTCGCATCCAGCCGGCCGGTCAGGTGGGTGCGCACCTCCGGCATGTCCAGTTCCAGGGTGTCCAGTTCGAACGCCGATCCGTGTGCCCGGGCGCGGGCCGTGATGCGGGTAATGCTGGCAAGGGGATCGCCTGCCTGGCGGAGTTCGAGAGCGTCCACCTGCAGGGCATCCAGGTGTATACCCAGGGGCAGGTGTACCGTGTCAGGCAGGGTGAAGGGCTCGCTTGCCGGTTCCGGGTCGGCGGGCGGCAGGTCGATGCGGAGCCCTGCGGCTGCCACGATCGGTATCTGCAGCTCGCCGCGCAGCAGACTGCCCGCGCGTACCGCGAGGCGGCCCTGGTCCAGTGCGACGCTCGGGCCCTCTGGCAGCTCGAGATGCAGGGCGTCCAGCTGCAGTTCCGTGAACAGGGTTCCTGCGACGCGTTCGACCCGGAACTCGAAGGGTGCAACGCGCTCGCCCTGTGCGACCAGCCAGCGGGTTCCGGATTCGCTGGCGAGCAGTGCCGCCAGGCTGCCGATCAGGGCCAGCGTGAGTGCAATGGCCGCAGCCAGACCCCGGAGCGTGGCACGCAGCAGACGCCTCACAGGTCCGGCCCCATGGAGAAGTGGACACGGAAGTTGTCGTCGGAGTCCGGCCCGTGGGCGAGGTCCACCCGGATGGGGCCGACCGGGGAGCGCCAGCGCACGCCGAGGCCGACGCCGTAGACGGGGTCGAATTCGTCCCATTCGTCCACTACGTTGCCGGCATCGGCAAACACGGCGGCGCTCCAGTTGCCGACGACGGGGTGGTCGTATTCGACGCTGCCGACCATCTTGTGGCGTCCGCCGATGATGTCGCCGTCCTCGTTGCGCGGCCCCACGCGCTGGAAGCCATAGCCGCGGATGCTGGCGTCACCCCCGGCGAAGAAACGCAGCGAGCTGGGCAGGTCCTGCACCCTGTTGACCTCGGTGAAGCCGGCGTCGGCGCGTGCCAGCACGCGGCCATTGCCGAGACCACGCACGACCTTGCCGCTGGCGAGGAGCTGCACGAACGAGATGCTGGACAGGATTTCTTCGCGCGCACCCTGTGCGGTGGCCTCGAGGCGAAAGCCACGCTGTGGCGACATCGGGTCGTCGGCATCCAGGCGGCTGATACGGTAGGACGGGACCAGCAGCTGGCTGCGCCCGCGGTCGTCCTGGCCGGCAATGAAGTCCTCGGACTCGTATCGAATCCCCTCGGTGGTCTGCCAGCCGCTGCGACGCTGGAGGATGCGGCTGGCGCCGATCTGGAAACGATCGGATTGCTGGCTGCTGGTGTCCTCGGTGCGGAAGGTGGTGAACAGGTTCAGGCGTTCGCGCAGCGGGTCACGCAGCGGGATCTCGTAGTTGTAGCCGATACCGGAGCGCACGGGCGAGGCCTCGATCTCGGCCTGGTAGCGGTGACCGCGGCTGGTGGCATAGCGGTGTTCGTGGCGCAGGCGTAAACGTGGCCCGATATCGGTGGAGTAACCGACGCCGGCCTCGTAGCTGTGGCGCTTGCGCGGTTCCAGTTCGGCGATGATCGGCACCTTTCGGTCCACGGCGGCGTCGCGTTGGGGTCGGACCCGCACGGCACCAAAATAGCCACTGTCGTTGAGGTTGCGTTGCAGGGCGATGATCTGGGCGGAGCTGTAGGGGTCGCCTTCTTCGAACGGCACCATGCGTTGCAGGAATTCATCCGCGAGGATGTCCTGTTCGATGTGCACGCGACCCATGCGGTAGCGGTTGCCGGTTTCCATGTGTAGCCGGATCGTCGCGGTGCGCTCTTCGCGGTCGATCTCCAGGCGGCGTGTGTGCAAATCGGCGTCGAAATAGCCGCGATCGGCGGCGATTCGCGTCATTCGGTTGCGCAGGGCGTCGTAGCGATCATGGCGCAGGGTGTCACCCCGGCGGATGTCGGTCTGGCTGCGCACAGCCTCGAAGTCCAGACTTTCAGCCCCTTCGCCGGTGATGCGGATGTCGATATGTTCCACCGTGGTCGGCGGGCCCGGTTCCAGGTGGATGCGGATCGTCCAGCAGTCGTCGCTGCGTTCGAAATCCAGTGCCAGTTCGGGGTGATAAAAGCCAATGGCGCGCAGGGCATTGGTGGCGCGTTCCTCGGTGTCGCGCAGTACCCGGTGTTCGCGAAAGCCTGGGAGGTCGCAGGGGTGACGGGCCAGGTTGATGCTGTTGCGGATGTTGTCGCGCTGGGTGTTGCTGCCGCCTTCGATCGCCAGGCCGGGTGTCGGACCGTTGCTCGCGCTGGCCGTAGCCGTCAGCCCCAGCAATGCAAGCAGCAACAGGGCGAAGACAGGGTGCGGGGAGCTCGGATGCTTGCGGACAGGATTCATGCAGCGATGATAGCGGTTGTGACGGTAGCGCATGGAGAGTGAACGCTCTCGCGCCTCGCGTCGGTGGCAGGCAAGCTCGGTGTCGTGGTTCCCGGAGCGGTTCCGGCAGGCCCGTTGCGCATCGGCGCAGGCTTGCCGGTCTCGCCGTGCAGGCGACTGTGAGACTGGGAACGCGCAGCGCCCCGGGAGTTCCGGGCCGGTTCATCCGGCGGGGCAGTCGACCCCGCTGCCGCGCGAGAACACCACCAGGTGCGTGAAGTCGAGGCGCAGGCGCACGTGTTCGCCGATCACGAAGTTGTCGTGACTGGGGGCCATGCACAGGACGCTGATCCCGTCCGGCATGCGCAGGGTGTACAGGAAGTCCGCCCCGCGAAAGGCCTTGTCGATGACCTCGGTCTGGAGCGTGCCGGCCTCGTTGTCGATCGCGATGTCATCGGGGCGGACCAGTACATCCACCGCGGTGCCGGGGGGCAGTGACTCCGACAGGGTGCCCTCGATCTGCCCGAAGGTGGTATCGACCACGTGCTCGGCACAGACCATGCCCGGAATCAGCGTGCCCTCGCCGACAAAGTCGGCGACAAAGCGGTCGGCCGGGCGGTGATAGAGGTTGTAGGCGGTATCCCACTGAGCCACGCGGCCCTGGTGGATTACGGCGATGCGATCGGCGAAGGCGAAGGCCTCGTGCTGGTCGTGAGTTACCAGGATGGCGGTGGTTTTCTCGGCGCGCAGGATGCGGCGTACCTCGCGTGCCAGTTCGCCGCGCAGTTCCACGTCCATGCTGGAGAACGGTTCGTCCAGCAACAGCAGTTTGGGCCGCGGGGCCAGTGCCCGGGCGAGGGCAATGCGTTGCTGCTGACCGCCCGACAGGGCGTGTGGATAGGCGGCACCGTAGCCGGAGAGGTCCACCAGCTTGAGCAGGTCGTGGATGCGCGCATCGCGGTCCTTGCGGCTCCAGTCGCGAATGCCGAAGGCGATATTGTCGGCCACGCTCAGATGCGGGAACAGCGCGAAGTCCTGGAACACCATGCCCACGCCGCGCCGCTCCGGGGGTGTGGTGTGGCGGGCATCGGAGACGGTTCGGCCATCGAGCTGAATGCGGCCCTGCATCAGCGGCTCGAAGCCGGCGATGGCGCGCAGCAGCGTGGTCTTGCCGCAGCCGGATGGCCCCAGCAGGCAGCCGATCTGGCCCTTTGCGAGGCCCAGAGACACCTGATGGATCACGGCCTGGCCGTCATAGCCGATATCGACCTGGTCGAGGACGATGAGCGGCGTGTGGGGCACCTGCAGGGTGGCTTCGCTGGGCTGGGTCATGGCGTATTGGTTGTGCCTGCGGGCATGGCGAGGGGTTTGGCTGGCGGTTCCGGATCCGTGCTGCGGTGCTGGTCCTGATGGCCGGGACGCGAGCGACCGATGGTCAGCGACAGCAGGATAACGGGTACGAGTCCAACCAGCACGATGGCGAGGGCCGCGCTGGACGACTCGGCCAGGCGTTCGTCGCCGGCCAGTTCGAAGGCACGCACCGCGAGGGTGTTGAAGTCGAACGGGCGCAGGATCAGGGTGGCGGGCAGTTCCTTGAGAACATCGACAAACACCAGCAACAGAGCCGTCAGCAGGGTGCCGCGCATGATCGGAAGATGCACCCGGGTCAGCGTCTGCAGCGGGCGCATCCCCAGCGAACGTGCGGCGTCATCCATGCTCGGCTGGATCTTGCCGAGGCCGGCCTCCACCGTTTGCAGCGAGACCGCGAGAAAGCGCACGGCGTAGGCAAACAACAGGGCGAAGACGGTGCCGGACAGCAGCAGGCCGGTCGACAGCCCGAAGGTGCTGCGCATGAAGCTGTCGAGGGCGTTGTCGAAGGCGGCAAACGGGATCATCACGCCAATCGCGATGACGATACCGGGGACTGCGTAGCCCATGCCAGCCACGCGGACCGCGACATGGGTGAAGCGGCCGCCTTCCAGGCGCTTGGCGTAGGCCAGGATCAGGGCAAGGCCGACGGCGATGACCGCCGCGGCGGCGGCCAGCCAGAAGGTATTGAACACCAGACGTGCGAAACGTGCGTTCATCCACTGTTCGGGGGTTTGCAGGGTCCACAGAGCGAGCTGCAGGGCGGGGAGCAGAAAGCCCAGCAGCACCGGCAGCAGGCAGCCGACAAAGGCGGCGGTCGCCTTCCAGCCGCGCAGCTGGTAGCGCGGCAGCGTGGAGTAGCGGCGGCTGGTGTGGTGAAAGCGGGCCTTTGCCCGCGACCAGCGTTCGAGCACGATCAGCACGAACACGAAGGTCAGCAGCACGGTGGCGAGCTGGGCGGCGGCGGCCGGGTCACCCAGGCCGTACCAGGTACGGAAGATGCCGGTGGTGAACGTGCTGACGCCGAAATAGGCGACGGTGCCGTAATCGGCGAGGGTCTCCATCAACGCCAGGGTGAGACCGGCGATGATGGCCGGTCGTGCCAGTGGCAGGGCCACCCGGCGAAAGCCGCCGAAGGGGCCGGCCCCCAGGGTGCGGGAGACCTCCAGCACGCAGACCGATTGCTCCAGAAAGGCAGTACGGCTGAGCAGGTAGACGTAGGGGTACAGCACGAGGATCAGCATGACCATCGCGCCGCCGATGGAACGAATCTCGGGGAACCAGTATTCGCCGTAACCCAGTCCGGTGAGTTCCCGGATCAGCCCCTGCACCGGGCCGCTGAAGTCGAGCATGCCAGTGTAGGTGTAGGCAATGATGTAGGCCGGCATCGCCAGCGGCAGCATGAGCGCCCACTGGAAGATCCTGCGTCCGGGGAATTCGCAGACGCTGACCAGCCAGGCCACCGGAACGCCGATCAGCAGGACGCCGATTCCGACCCCGATCAGCAGCAGCAGAGAGTTGGTTACGTACTCGGCCAGGACGGTCTCGCGCAGGTGCTCCCATACTTCGCCGGCGGGCACGAAGACATGCCCGAAGATGACCAGGATCGGGAGCGCCAGGGTGAGCGCGACCAGAAAGACCACGGCCGACCAGACACGGAAAGGCGGGCGCCAGCGATCCGCGCGGGCGGTTGGTGCAGTCAGGGTGGAGGTCGGCTCGGTCATTAATTGCGAATAATAAAGGTTCTTGTTTCCAGTGCTATCCAGGCTGCGGGTCGAGTGTCGGATGCGTCGGGGAAACAGCACGCCCCCGGAGGTGCCGGGGGCGTGCTGCCGAGGGGGTGCGTTCGGATCGGGTCAGCGCCAGCGCGCGCGGTCCATGATGCGCAAAGCCTCGGCGTTGTGATCGCCCAGACGGTAGAGCTCGATGTCATCCGTCTGAAATTCCCCGAACCCCCGCAGGGTGGTGCTGGCGGGGACGTCGTCGCGGATCGGGTATTCCTGGTTTACCTCGGCGTACCACTCCTGCGCATCGGGGGAGGTCAGGAATTCCAGCAGGCGAATCGCATTGTCGCGATTGCGGGCGTGTGCGGCGACTCCGGCGCCGCTGATGTTCACATGTGTGCCGCGATCGTCCTGGTTGGGCCAGAAGACGCCAATCTGTTCGGCCACCTCGCGATCACGGCCTTCGCTGTTCAGCATCAGGCCCAGGTAGTAGGTGTTGGCGATTGCGACATCGCAGACACCGTCCGCCACTGCGCGGATCTGGTCGCGGTCGCCGCCCTGCGGGGGGCGGGCCATGTTCGCGACGATGCCGTTGGCCCACTCCTCGGCGGCCTCGGCGCCTTCAGTAGCGATCATCGCGGCTATCAGTGACTGGTTGTAGACGTTGCTTGAAGAACGGATGCAGACGCGCCCTTGCCAGGGGGTTTCGGTCAGCGCTTCGTAGGTCGACAGCGCATCCGGGTCGACCCGGTCCGTGTGGTAGAGGATGGGACGGGCACGGGTGGTCAGTCCGAACCACAGGCCTTCGGGGTCGCGGTAACGCTCCGGGATGTTGGCGCGCAGGACATCCGAGTCCACGGATTGCAGGACATCGGCCTCGCGGGCCTGATGCAGGCGGGCGGCGTCGGCGGTGATGAACAGGTCCGCGGGCGAATTGCGACCCTCGTGGCGCAGGCGCTGAAGCAGGTTGTCCGCCGCGCCGGTGACGAGGTTGACGCGAATCCCGGTCTGGTCGGTGAAGTCTTCCAGCAGCGGGCGGATCAGATTCTCCTGGCGTGCGGAGTAGAGGTTGACTTCGTCCTGATCGGCGGGGCTGCAGCCCACCAGGGGCATGCTGACGGCAATGGCGGCGGCGGTGCCGACCAGCCAGGCAAAGGGGCGAAAGCGCATGGGTGAATCCTCGTCGCGGCTGCTGCGGATGGATGCTGTGCGGACGATAACGATTGTCATTTGTGTTCGCATCCGAGTCAAGAGTGCGGGCCGGGGTGGTCTTCGCACGCAACGCTGATACGCTGGGCCTATGGACAAGCCGCTTCCCGATTCACCCGCCACCCTGTCTTCGCCTCTGCAGCAGGAGGTGCGCACGTTGCTCGCCGAGCTGGAACAGAAGCTCGCCTGGCCGGACACCCTCCTGGCGGCAACTCCCGCCCCGCTGGCCTTCAGTCATTACTTGGTGCAGACCGTGCGCCAGCACCCGGAGTATCTGCTGGAGGCGCTGGGCCCGGACAGCCAGGTGGCGGCCTGTGACGATGCCGCGTTTGCCCGTGCACTGGAGGCCCGCTTGCAGCCGGTGGAGGACGATGCCGGTCTGCGGCGGGTCCTGCGAGAAGTGCGTCACCGCGAGCTGATCCGCATTGCCTGGCGCGACCTTGCCGGGCTGGCGGCCCTGGACGAGGTCATGCATGACCTCAGCCGCCTGGCCGAGTCGCTGATCGCCGGTGCCGTGCGCTGGCTGGACAGGCATTTGCAGGCGCGCTATGGCCAGCCGCGTGGGCCGGCCGGCGAGGCGCAATCCCTGGTGGTGCTGGGGCTCGGCAAACTGGGTGGGGGCGAGCTCAACTTCTCCTCGGATATCGACCTGATTTTTGCCTTCGAGGAAGCCGGCGAGACGGACGGCACGCGCGTGATCGAAAATCAGGAATTCTTCCAGCGTCTGGGGCGGCAGCTGATCGCGGTGCTTTCGGACGTGACTGCGGACGGATTCTGCTACCGCGTGGACATGCGTCTGCGTCCGTTCGGGGATTCCGGTCCGCTGGTGATGCACTTTGATGCGATGGAGGACTATTACCAGGCGCACGGGCGCGAATGGGAGCGTTATGCCCTGATCAAGGCGCGGCCGCTGGCCGGGGCCCCGGAAGCCGGGGCTCGGCTGATGCGTCGGCTGCGGCCGTTCATCTACCGTCGCTATCTGGATTACGGCACGCTCGCGAATCTGCGTGATCTGAAGCAGATGATCAACGACGAGTCGGCGCGGCGCGGGCGATTCGAAGACGTGAAACATGGCGAGGGCGGGATTCGTGAAATCGAGTTCATTGCGCAGTCCTTCCAGCTGATTCGGGGCGGGCGGGACCAGGCCCTGCAGCGGCGAGACCTGCTCGGCGTGCTGGCCGTATTGAAGGAACGCGAGCTGATGCCGGATTACGTGGTCGAACAGCTTGAGCGTTCCTATCGCTTTTTGCGCCGGGTGGAAAATCGCCTGCAGATGTTGAACGACCAGCAGACCCATCGTCTGCCCTCCAACGGGGATGATCGCTACCGCCTGGCACTGGCGCTGGGTTTTGCAGACGATGCCGCCTTCGAGATGGCCCTGTTGCGCGAGCAGCGGCGTGTGCATGCGCATTTCGAACAAGTCTTCAGCGCGCCGCAGCGGGCGGACGGCAAGGCCATGGAGGCCTCGCCGGAGACCGAGCGCGAACAGCAACTGAACCGCCTGTGGCAGGGTTCGCTGCAGGACCCGGATGCGCGCAAGGTCCTGCTTTCGATGGGCTTTCAAGATGCTGCCGAGGCGCTGCGTGGCATCGCCGATCTGCGCGAGAGCCCGGGGGTGCGGGCCATGAGCGTTACCGGGCGTCAGCGCCTGGACCGTCTGATGCCGCTGCTGCTTGCTGCGATCGCCGAGATGGAGGCGCCGGATTCCGTGTTGCCGCGCGCCCTGCAGATGGTTCGCACCATCGCGCGCCGCTCGGTGTACCTGTCGCTGCTGGTGGAGAATCCGCTGGCGCTCTCCCAGCTGGTCAAGCTGGTGGCAGCGAGTCCGTGGATCACCGAGCAGTTGACCCGGCACCCGGTGCTGCTGGACGAACTGCTGGACCCGCGGGCGCTGTATGCCCCTCCGGACCGGGCAGGCCTGGGCGAAGAGCTGGAGGCCGAGCTGGCCCAGTTCCCGGAACAGGATCACGAACAGATGCTGGACCGCCTGCGCCAGTTCAAGCAGGTGCAGACGCTGCGGGTGGCGGCAGCCGATATCATGGGGTTCCTGCCGCTGATGAAGGTCTCCGACCACTTGACCTGGCTGGCCGAGGTTCTGCTGGAGCGCGTGCTGCGGCTGGCCTGGGCCAAGATGGTCGAACGCCATGGCGAACCGCGTTGCGGGAGTGTCGAGGGAGGGCGTGGCGCCCGCTTCGCGGTGATCGGCTACGGCAAGCTCGGGGGCTTCGAGCTGGGGTACGGGTCGGACCTGGACGTGGTCTTCCTGCACGACAGCGAGGGTGACGAGGCCCAGACCGCCGGCCCCCGCGTGATCGATAACACCGAGTTTTTCGCCCGGGTCGCGCAGCGCGTGGTGCATCTCCTCGGCGCCTTTACTCCGGCCGGGCGCCTGTACGAGGTGGATACCCGATTGCGTCCGAGTGGTACCGCCGGGCTCCTGGTCAGCGGGCTGCAGGCCTTCCGGCGCTATCAGGACGAATCGGCCTGGACCTGGGAGCACCAGGCGCTGGTGCGGGCCCGCTTCGTGGCCGGCGACGCAGTGCTGGGAGAACGGTTCGATGCCCTGCGCCGCGAGGTGCTGACCCGGGAGCGTGACGCGCAGGCCCTGCGTGCCGAGGTGGTCGAGATGCGCGGCCGGATGCTGGCGGAACATGCCTCCAAAAAGGGGCGGGGCTTCCATCTCAAGCGTGACCGTGGCGGTATCACTGATATTGAATTCATGGTTCAATACTGGGTTTTGGTATCCGCGCACGGCCATCCTGCTGTCTGTGACTGGCCAGACAAGATCCGCACGCTGGAAACCCTGGGACGCGAGGGCGTGATCAGCGAGGACCTGAGCGTGGCCCTCGCGGATGCCTATCGGGACCTGCGCAACCGCATTCATCGTCTGATGCTGGCGGGCCGGGATGCCCGGGTCGAGGAGCCGGACGCCGCGCTGCTGGCGGTGCGCGACCGCATAATCGAAATCTGGAATGACCTGTTCGGTGCGCCGGACGCGGTCGTCAACAAGAACGCCTAGAGGGATACAAGACATGTCGATGGCCGACCGCGACGGGGTGATCTGGCTGGACGGGCAGATGGTGCCCTGGCGCGAGGCGCAGACCCACGTGCTGACCCACACCCTGCATTACGGCATGGGTGTGTTCGAGGGCGTGCGTGCCTACAGGACCGAGCGCGGCCCGGCGATCTTTCGCCTCGAGGACCACACCCGGCGCCTGTTCAACTCGGCCAAGATCCTTGGCATGACGATTCCGTACTCCGCTGACGAGCTGAATGCGGCGCAGGTGGCCTCGGTGCGCGATAACGGTCTGGAGAGCGCCTATCTGCGCCCGATGTGTTTCCTCGGCTCCGAGGGCATGGGCCTGCGTGCGGATAACCTGAATGTGCATGCGATGGTCGCGGCCTGGCACTGGGGCAGCTACCTCGGCGACGAAGGCATGGAAAAGGGCATCCGCATCCGTACCTCGTCCTACAGCCGGCACCACGTGAACGTGACCATGTGCAAGGCGAAGGCCAACGGCAACTACATGAACTCAATGATGGCCCTGCAGGAGGCGACCCGCTGCGGCTATGACGAGGCCATGCTGCTGGACACCGAAGGTTACGTGGCCGAGGGCAGTGGCGAGAACATCTTCCTGGTGTGTGATGGCGTGCTGTTCACCCCGGACCTGACCTCCGCACTGGACGGCATCACCCGGCGCACGGTGATTACCCTGGCCGAGGAGGAAGGCCTGCGCGTAGTGGAGAAGCGGATCACCCGCGACGAGGTCTATATCGCCGACGAGGCCTTCTTTACCGGCACCGCTGCCGAGGTGACCCCGATCCGCGAGGTCGACGATCGTCCCATCGGCTCGGGTACCCGCGGCCCGATCACCGAACGCCTGCAAGCGCGCTACTTCGACGTTGTACAGGGCCGCGACCGTCAGCATGACGGTTGGCTGACCTACCTCTGACACACGAGACACATACCATGGTCAATCCCGATACCGCTCATCATCAGGACCAGTACGAGACCCCGAACGCGCAGTCGGAGATCACGGTCACCCAAAAAGACCTGCCGCTGCACTGCCCGACGCCGAAGATGGCGCTGTGGGCCTCGCACCCGCGCGTCTTCCTGCCGATCGAAGAGACCCCGGATGGCCGCTACCAGTGCCCGTACTGCGGCACGATGTATGTCCTGAAGGACGACTAGAAAGCTGATTGAGCGGCGTCCCCCCCCCCCTGCGGCACAGGGACATGCTGCCGGAACCGACGACAGCAAGGGCCGTTGCTCCCGAAGCAGGCTGTGGATCCTTTGCCCACGCAAGGCAATACCCGACCATGCATCGTCAGTACTTCGTGAACAAGGAACGCGTGCACGGCGGTCATGGCGCCCGGGCCGGGGGCAGAGGCGAAGAGCCGCGGGTGTGTACGGCCAGCGGGCTCCCCCCGGCGGGGTGCCTCTTCCAGTGCATGGGGTACCGCCGCGGTGGTTTCGGTCCGGCGTGCGCATGTTCCAGGGGCATTGTCCTGGTGTGCGTTTCGCCCTGTTTTCGAGGATGGTCATACCGGCATGAGGCGGCGCGGCGATGCAGGACATCCGCACACTGCAGATCATTGGCAGTAAGAAGCTGGGCGGGGCGGAAGGATTTTTCATCCGCCTGCATGAGGCCTTCAATCGTGCCGAGGGCCTTTCTTCCGTCGCAGTCACTCCTCCTTCCAGTGCGCTGAATGCGAGCTTGTCCCCTCCGGTCGAGACCCGTGCCATGCGCAGTGTGTACGACCCCTTTTCCCGCCTGGCCCTAGCGCGGCTTGTTCGGCGTTCGCGGCCGGATATCGTGCAGACCTGGATGGGGCGTGCGACCCGGTCCGTGCGCCTGAGTCCTGCCCGGCTCCCCGTGCATGTGGCGCGGCTTGGCGGGTTTTACGAGCCGGGCCGATACCGCCATGCCCACGCGCTGGTCGGGAACACCCGGGCGATCTGTGATTTTCTGGTCCGGTCGGGTATCCCGGCGTCGCGTATCTCGTGTATCGGGAACTTTGTGACCATGCCGGCTCCGGCCAGCGAGTTTCAGTTGCAGGCGTTGCGGCGCGAGCGGGGTATTCCGGCCGATGCGCTGATCGTGTTTTCTCTCGGTCGGCTGCACGAAAACAAGGGCTTCGACACGTTGATCCGTGCCGTCGAACGTCTCCCGTCCGTCGCGGGGGGGCGGCCGGTGCACCTGTTGCTGGCGGGCGATGGGCCATTGAAGACCGAATTGCAGACCCAGGCCAGAGACTCCGGGGCGGCCAGCCGGATCCATTGGCTGGGCTGGCAACCGAATCCGAGCCCTTACTTTTATCTGGCCGACCTGATGGTGTGTCCGTCGCGGCATGAACCGCTGGGCAATGTCCTGCTGGAGGCCTGGGCGCATCGTTGCCCGGTCGTCTCAACCCGGACCCATGGTGCGCTGGAGCTCATCGAGGACGGGGTGTCGGGCCTGCTGTGCGATATCGACGATCCCGAGCAGATGACCGCGCAAATACAGACCCTCCTGTCGGCGGCGCCTTCCCAGCGGGAGGGGCTGATCGAGCAGGGCCTGCGCACGCTGGATGCGCGCTTTAGCGAACGGGCCATTGTGCAGGCCTACCGGGGCCTGTATCGGCAGCTGTTGGAGAAGTTTCGCTGAATGTGTGGGATAGCCGGGGTGTACACGCCAGGCCGCCCGGTCTCGTTGCCCGGTGTCATGCCGATGTTGCAGGCACTGGCTCACCGAGGCCCCGACGGACAGGGCCACTTCGTCGACCAGGATGTGGCGCTGCTGCATGCGCGGTTGTCCATCATCGATCTGGAACAGGGGCAGCAGCCACTTCTCAGCCAGGACCGCGAGCGCATCCTGGTCGCCAATGGCGAGATCTATAACCACCCGGAGCTGCGAGCGTCCCTGTGCGCCGAGGGGGTGCGGTTTTCCACCCGATCCGATTGTGAGGTGATCCTCCCGCTGGCCGAGCGAGACCCGGGGGGCTTTGCCGCTCACCTGAAGGGGATGTTTGCGCTGGCGTTGTTTGATCAAACGACCCGCTGTCTGACGCTGGTGCGGGATCGGTTTGGTATCAAGCCGCTGTATTACATGGAGGTGCCCGGCGGCATCGCATTTGCCTCGGAGACGAAGGCCCTCCTGCCGCTGTCGGGGGGCGCCCCGGAGGTCGAAGATGCGGCGGTCGGGCGCTTTCTTCAGATCAACTTTGCCAGTGGTGGTCAGACTGCATTCAGAAGGATCAAGCGCGTACCGCCAGGTGGGCGTTTGACCGTCGATGCCCGCGGAAAGATTGCGCTCTCGTCCTGGTGGTGCCTGGCGGATGCGGTTGCTCGTGAGCCCGTTTTTGCCGGGCACCTGACCGACGCGGTCGAGCGCTTCGATCAGTTGATGCAGCGTGCCGTGACCGAGCACTTGCGTGCCGATGTGCCGGTCGGCCTGTTTCTGTCGGGGGGTGTGGATTCCAGCATCCTCGCAATGCAGCTGGCGCGCCAGCCTGCCCCGAACGGCCGGCCGCGAGCCTGGAGTATGGGCTTCGAGAGTCAGTCGGTGCAGGACGAGTCGGTGGCTGCGATGGAGATCGCACAGACCTGCGGCATCGAGCTGGACCTGGTCAGGGCGAACCCGATCGAGCTGTTTGACCATCTGGTGTATGCCACCTGGGCGGCGGACGAGTTGATGGGGGATTTCGCCTCCTTGCCCACGTTGCTCCTGGCGTCCGCAGCGGCGTCGGCGTCACACAAGGTTGTGCTGACAGGCGAGGGCGGGGATGAAGTCTTCGCGGGATACGGGCGTTATCGGATGCCGCGCTTGCAGCGCTGGCTGCATTCGCTGCGTGCCCCCGGAAGTGGTGGGTTTCGCACGCGCGGGCGATTCGACAAGGCATTGCCGGCAGCCTTGCTGAGACCGGACTGGCGGCGCCAGATGCACCAGGGCTGGCGCGCGCCTTTTCAGCAAGAGTGGCGGGAGACACAGGGCCTGGATGACCTGCAAAAGCTACAGCTCACCGATATGCAGACCTGGCTGGCCGACGATCTGCTGACCAAGGCCGACCGGATGTTGATGGCGCAGGGTGTCGAAGGCCGCGTACCGTTCCTGGATCACGAGCTGGTCCTGTTCGGTTTGTCCCTGCCGGCCCCGATCAAGATTCAGGGGCGTATCGGCAAGCAGGTGCCCCGTGCCTGGCTGCAGGCGCAAGCGGGCGTGAATTCGAAGGGTCGCAAGCGGGGGTTCTCGGTGCCCGTCGTGGATTGGGTGCAGTCCCTGGATCGTCAGCAGTTGCTGTTGGCCCTGACCCGTTCAGCGGCCTTGCAGCCGCTACTGGATATGCAGGCCCTGGCGTCCAGTCTGAAAGCCTCAGGGCCGCTCGACAGGCGACTGGTTGAGCCCCTGGCTGCACTGGTGCAGTTCGCGATCTGGTCAAAGCTGTTCATCGAACGCTCGGGCGAAGCGCCGCCCCGGCAGGCGGAACCCCTCGCCTGGCTGCTGGAATGAGAGCCGGCTGGAATGAAACCGGGCCGCGCCCTGCTGGCGGGTCAGGCTTCTGCTTTTTCCCCGGTCTCCTTGGCCAGGAGTTCTTCGGATCGGGTCCAGTAGGTCTCGATCCAGCTGGCGGGCTGGATCTTTTTGTAGAGCCTCTTCCGCCAGCGTTTTTCTGGCCACTTCCCCTGAAGCGCGTCGGGAGGATTCGGTGAACCGGGGAATGCCACCACCCTTGCGCCTTCGGGAATCGCGGGTGTGCGCCACAGGCGCAAGGGCCAGGCCGGTACGCAATGCACCTTGAATAGCACGCACCAGGCATCCGGCCAGAACTGCAGGGAGTTGATCTCGCGGCTGATGTACGTCTGCTCGTTGCGGTCACGCTCGAGATAGCCTGGAAAGTCCTCAAGGAGCCTCTCGAGCAGGTAGCCGTGCGTGTTCATCCGGAACCGAAAAACCGAGGTGTTCCCGATGCCCTTGCCGCGCTGGGTCCAGTTCTGCATGACCACGAACGGGTGATCCGGCGCGTACTCGAAAAGCGGGTCAAGCCGCCCGGTGATCACGACATCCAGATCGAGGAACAGCCAGTCACCTTCGAGGTTGGCGAGCGCGGACGGCTCCAGGTAAAGGGCCATTTTTCGCCACGTCGTATTGCGCCATGGTTCGGGGATCGCGATCTCCGGACACGGGTGTGTCTCGACCTCTTCGCGTATGCCGTTTGCATCGTCTGTAAGACAAACGAAGCGCAGGGGGCCGCTCACCTGCCGGCGCACACTCGCATACAGCCGGTTCACGTACTCCGGACCGTACAGAGTCCCCCATTTCATGCAGAGCACTTGTCTCGGATGCGATACGGAGGCTTCGAGGCCCCGGTGGTTCTGTTCCATAGGTCGTGGATCCTTCCGGGGCTGTCCCGGGCGACGATGCCGGCAATGAGCGAGGCAGCGCATGCGAAGTCTGGTCACGGATTGTCGCCGAAAGCGTGCCGGGTGTCAGGCGCTGGAGACGACTGGATGAGGGGAGGTCAGGTATGGTGAGCGGCGGCCTGCGGAGAGAATCAGGAAAATCGGGTATGGATGGAAGGGCTGCACAACGCGACTGGCACTTGCTGTTTGTGGTGGGGTTGACGGTGCTGGCCCTGTTCCTGTTGCCGTTTGGTCACGGGGTGTTTGTTCCGCTGGCCATCCTGGCCCTTGTGGGCATGGGCCTTGTTGCGACGTACCCTGCAACGCTCTGGCGGGAGCGATGGATGCGCTGGGCCCTGGTGCTGCTCCTGGCCCTCTGGTTGCCTCAGGTGTTCGCGCTGACGGTTGCGGTTGATTTTGATCGTGCTTTGCGAACCGCGCTGACTTACCCCCTGTTTGCGATGGCCATCATCCCGATTCTCTGGGTAGCGCGCCGCCGCGAGCTGACGAACGCGCTTTTGTACGTGGTGCTGGCGCTTGCGGTGTTCTGGTCTCTGGACGGGATTCTGCAGTTCCTTGCGGGCAGTAACATCGTGGGCTACCCCTACGATGGACGTCGCATCGATGGTCTGTTTCACCCGACTTTGCGCATGGGGGTTGTACTGGCTCATCTTCTGCCGTTTGTTCTGGAGGCGTCGCGGCGGCTGGCTGCGTCCAACCGGCTTGCGGCGCTTCTGCCTCTGGTGGTCGTGATCGCGATCCTCCTTTCCGGGTCGCGCGCAGGCATGCTGGCTGCAGCCGTCACGCTGCTGGTCTATGGAGTCTTTCTGGTCGGGTTTTATCGCCTGCGAGCGCGCATGGTGTTCGCGTTGGTCGTGGCCCTGATCTTGGGCGTGGCGGGTGCTCTCTGGGCATCTCCCGAGACGCGTGATCGCCTGGCCGTGATCTCCGGGATGGCGGCGTTCAGTGTCGAGGGTCTGGATCAGGCGACCGCAAACCGGGGAACCATCTGGCTTGCATCCTGGCGGGTGATCGAGGATGAACCGCTACGCGGGGTCGGGGTACGAGGCGTGGAGCCTGTTGCCAAGGAGCGGGGGTATGCCGATGGGGCGTTTTCGCACACCCATCTGTATCTTCTTGACGTCTGGGTTTCCACCGGACTGGTCGGGCTTGCGGCCTATCTCATGGCACTACTCGGGGTCCTCCTCGCGTTGTGGCGCCACGCCGTGGGCTCCGGAGCGCACATCCCCCTGTTCGTCATGGCGGGGATCGCCATTTTTTCCGCGCTCAATCCCCTGAATGCGCACTGGACTGTCTACAGTTCGTATACCGCCGCGGTCCTCTGGCTTGTGCTCGCGGTGGCTCTGGCACCGCTCTTCCACACGCCGGGCCGATCCGCTCCAGATCCGCCGGGGCCTTAGCCCGAAGGATCCATGAATTGCACGTGCCCTCGCGGGTACCTTGTCCGCAGAGGGGGTATCTTCAGGAGGCCATACAGCTCGATACGGCGCTGCCTCGGGCACGCCCCGCTGTGTCACTATCCTGCGCGATCATCGCGCGAATTCATGAACGATTCGGGCTGGAACAGCCGGTCGTACACGCCGAGCGTTTCCCGTTGCATTTGCTGCAGGGTGAAGCGGGTCAGCGGAGCCGGAGTGGGCGGTGAGTAATGCTTCAGCCAATCGGACAGGATGCGCGTCGCTTCCCGAGGATTGCGGGGCGGGACGCCGCCTTGCGGGAACAGGGCCGCCATTTGTTCACCAACGCCCCCGTGTGCGTAGGCAACGACAGGGCGACCAAGCGACAGGGCCTCGAGGGATACCCGTCCGAAGGCCTCGGGATCGCGGGAGAGGGAGAGAACGGCGAATGAGACGGTCATGATTTCACGCAAATCCGACCGCTGCCCCAGCCAGGTGATGTGGCTGTCCAGCCCCCTTTCCGAAATTGCCTTTCGGATCTCGAGTTCGTAGCGCCGTCGGCGCCGCTCGGTTCCGCCCACGAGGAGCCCGTGTACGGGGTGGTCCTCCCGTATGAGGGCGTCGATGACCTCTATGAAATCCAGCTGCCCCTTCCAGCGGGTAATGCGCCCGGGGAGGGTCAGCAGTGCACGGCCCCTGGCGTGCTCTGGCAGTGACCGCAGGAATGTCTCCTTCCACGCCTCCGCAGGTGCGTAACCATGGGGGAATTCCGCTGGATCGACCCCGCGGTGGATGATGTGAATGCGTTCCGGCGGGCAGGCCGGATAATGTTGCTGAATGTATTCTGCGATGCTGTTGGAGACGGCGATCACACGGTCTCCTCGCGTCATGACCGAGCTGTACCGTCCCGGGCTGTAGAAACCATGGAAGGTTGTAACAAAAGCAGGGCGTTCGTCAGTCCGCATCCCCTGTAATGCTCGCCAGACAATCCAGGCGGGTACGCGGGAACGCGCGTGAATCAGCTCAATGCCTTGCTCGCGTATGAAGTCGCGCAGCGGCCGCACGAGGCGGAGGGATCGTAGCGATTTTCTGCCAACGGGCCATGTAATGTGTTCGCTTCCCTGTGATTCCAGAGGCGCGACCAGGCCCCCACCCGCGGACATCACAATGGAGCGATGGCCGGCTGCGTGGATCGCCCGGGCGATCTCCAGTGTGCCTCGCTCAACCCCCCCGGATTCCAGGGCGGGAACTACTTGCAGGATCGCATGCATGATCGGGGGTGCCGGCGGGTTCCAGGGAAACACCCGGGTAATGTACACGCTCGTGCTGACGCACGGATATCGGCGCACGTGCGAACGGACATGCGTGGTGAAGGTTGTGTGCATTGCCGTGCGCTGGAAGGGAGAAAGCGGTGGTTCTCCCGTGCGCGCTGTGGATCCGTTCTCAAACGCGCGGGCTCCCGGCAATTCGGGTCTCGGGGCATTTTGGTCATTGTGCCCGTTGCTTTACAATCGAACGATCAAAAATTTTTGATTTTTCGAGGAAAGGCATGAACCCGTTTGCAGAGGTGGCAGAGCAGGTCGAGGCATCGCTGCGGCGGGCAGCGTCGGAGGCATACCCGTATCGGCGCTGGTATCCGCAGGCGGTGTTGCCGGAGGCGGCCGCGCGCGCGGTCGAGGCGCTGCCGTTCGCGCCGCCGGCGATCGGCGATACCGAGGGCAAGCGCGAGACGCACAACAGCTCCCGCCGCTTCTTCGACGCCGAGAATCGGAAGGCCTTCGAGGTCTGCGAGAGCGTTGCGGCGGCCTTCGAGAGTCCGCAGGTGCTGGATGCGATCTTTGAGGTGTGTGGCGTGGACGTGAGCGGCAATTACCTGCGCATCGAGCACTGTCTGGATACCGAGGGTTTCTGGTTGGCACCACACACGGACCTGGGTGTGAAGAAATTCACCATGCTGCTGTACCTGTCCACCGATCCGGGCTACGAGAACTGGGGCACGGATGTGTACGTGGACGCCGACACGCACTACGAGACCGCCCCCGGGACTTACAACAGCGCCCTGGTATTTGTGCCGGCCGATAACACCTGGCACGGCTATCATCGGCGTCCGCTCGAAGGCGTGCGCCGGTCCCTGATTATCAACTACGTCACCGAAGAGTGGCGCAATCGGCACGAGCTGGCCTCTCCCGACACCCCGGTGCAACGCGGCGTGCCGGCATGACGGCACGCCGGGCGGTGATTTCCTCGCTGTGAGTTCGGTCCCCTGCTGGACCCTGACCACCGGTGAAGCCGGGATGACCAGCCAGGTCCGCGGCCTGGCCGAGGCTGTTGGACTGCCCTACGAGCACAAGACCGTGACCCTGCGCCGCCCCTGGCGCTGGATGCCCGGCTCCTTTGCCCCGGGTGTGCTGCGGGGCCTGACCGCTGACAGCGATGCTCTGGAGCCGCCGTGGCCGCGGCTGCTGATCTCTTGCGGCCGTCGCAGTGCGATGGTGGCGGTGGCGCTGAAGCGTGCCAGTGGTGGTGCCATCACCACCGTCCATGTGCAGGACCCGCAGATCGCTCCCCGCCATTTCGACTGGGTGGTGCCGCCGCGTCATGACGGGCTGGCGGGCCCCAATGTGATTGCGACGCGCGGTGCCCTGCATCGGGTCACCGCCGAGGGGCTCGATGCCGCACGGGCCGCTCCGGGCGAGGCCTGGGCCGCCTTTCCCAGGCCCTGGATTGCGGTACTGGTCGGTGGCGAGACCCAGCGTGGCGACCTGGGGCAGGAGCGGCTGGACCGTCTGGTCCGGGATCTGCGCGAGGCCTCGGCCAGGGCCGGTGGCAGTGTGCTGGTGACGCCTTCGCGGCGCACGGGGGAGGCCAGTACCCGGCGTCTGGTGGAGGGGCTGGCGGAGGTCCCGGGGTTTGTCTGGGACGGGGCGGGGGAAAACCCCTACATGGCCATGCTGGCGAATGCCGACCACATTGTGGTCAGTGCCGATTCCGTGTCCATGGTATCCGAGGCAGCCGCTACGGGTGTGCCTGTCTATACCGTGGCGCTGGGGCCGCTTGGCCAGCGCCTGCGGGCCTTCCATGCGGCGCTGGAGGCGGAAGGCGTGACTCGGCCATTCACCGGTGAGCTCGATCAGTGGTCCTATACGCCGGTGGATGATACGCCGAAGGTCGCGGCGCACATCCGGGGTGTGCTGGGGCTGTCGGACTGATCCAGCGGGGGACTCAGCGCGTGTAGGGGTCGGGAAGGCCCGGGCGTTTCTTGAAGCGCTTGTGGGTCCAGAAATACTGGCCCGGGGCATCCATCACCGCCTGTTCGATGAGCTGATTGATGCAGAGGGTGTCGGCGTAGGCGTCCTCGGTGGGGAAGTCTTCCACCGGAGGGTGGATGGTCACGACGTAGTGGCCGTCGTCCCGGCGGTATCCGAAGAAGGGCAGGACCGGGGCGCCGCTGATGCGGGCGATGCGGTGCGTGGCCGTCTGGGTGTTGGCCGGCTCACCAAAAAACGGGACCAGCTCGGTCTGACGGCCGGTGGTCGCCTGGTCGGGTGCGTACCATACCGGCGTGTTTCTGCGCAGGGTGCGCAGCAGCTCCTTGACGTCGTCGCGTGCGATGACGCCGGCGGTATGCCGATTGCGATTAACCTTGAACAGATGATTGATCAGCGGACGTTCGCTGGGGCGGTACATCGCGGCGAACGGTCGATGCAGGGCGAGCAGGCGCCCGCAAAGCTCGAGTGTGGTGAAATGGGCGCTCACCAGCAGGGCGCCCTGGCCCTGCTCCAGTGCCCGGTCCAGATGTTCCAGCCCATGGATGGTGTAATGCCCATTGAACTGCGCGTCGCGCCCCCACCAGGCCAGGGCCATCTCCAGTATGCCGATCCCGGCCGCCTCGAAGTGTTCGTGCAGCCATTGTTCGCGGCGCTCGGCCGGCTGGTCGGGAAAGCACAGCGTCAGGTTCGTGCGGGCAATGGCCCGACGCTGATGACCCAGGCGGTAGAACAGCCGTCCCATGCCGCGACCCAGGGTCTGTTGCCAGCGAATGGGCAGCCGGATGAGGAGTCGCGCCAGGCCGATCACCATCCACATGGGCCAGGTGGATGGGCCGCGGGGCGGGTGTTCGGTCGTGGTCGGTGGTTCGGGCCGTACCGTCACGGATCGGAGTCTCCCTGCGAATGACCCGCGTAGTCTACACGGCGCTGCTGGCGTTGCTGAGCCCCCTGCTGCTGATTCGGCACCTTTTGCGCAGTCGCCGCGCGCCGGTGCGCGTGCGTCTGGGCGAGATCATGGGCTGGGCGGCGATGCCCGCGCCCGCGCCGGTGTGGATCCACGCGGTCTCGGTTGGCGAGGTCCTGGCGGCGGAGCCGCTGATTCGTGGCCTGCTGGCGAGCGGGGTGCGGCCACTGGTAACGACCACCACCCCCACCGGAGCGGCCATGCTGGCGGAGCGTCTGGGCGGGCAGGTCACCCACCGATTTCTGCCGCTGGATCTGCCCTGGCTGCAGCGTCGCTTTCTGCGGGCGGTGCGCCCTCGCTGTGTGGTGGTGATGGAGACCGAGATCTGGCCCAACCTGCTGGCCGCGGCCTGGCGGGCCCGGGTCCCGGTGGTGCTGGCCAACGCGCGGCTCTCCGGACGTTCTGCGCGGCGCTATGCGCGTATTCCCCGTCTTATCGGGCCGGCGTTGCGCCGGTTCGACTGGATCGCCTGCCGCAACGCGCTTGACCGCAACCGATTCGTCGAGCTGGGGGCTATGGCCGATCGGGTCACGGTGAATGGCGACATCAAGTTTGATGTCCTCATTGGCCGGGAGGATCGCGCTGAGGTCGATACCTTGCGCGCATGGGTGGCGGCGCGACCGGTGGTCATTCTCGCCAGCACCCATGTGGACGAAGAGGCGAGGCTGTTGCCGGGGCTGCGCGCACTGCGGAGTAAATATCCGGACCTCCTGACCATTATCGCGCCGCGCCACCCGCAGCGTTTTGGCGAGGTCGCGGACTTGCTCGAACGTGCCGGTGAGTCCTTCGTGCGCCGCAGTGAGGGCGGTCCCGGCCCTGCCACGCAGGTGTGGCTGTTGGATACCCTGGGCGAGCTCAAACGCTTTTTTGGCCTGGCCGACGTGGCCTTCGTCGGCGGGTCACTGGTGCCGGTGGGAGGACACAACCCGCTGGAGGCCGTCTTATGGCACTGCCCTGTCGTGATCGGGCCGCATGTGGATAACTTTGAACAACTGGTCGCGTCCATGCAGGCGGCAGATGTGCTGCAGCGTGCTGGTGATGCGGCCGAGGTTATCGCAAAGATCCGCGCCCTGCTGGCGCTGGGTGCCGATGAACGTGACGCCTTGCGGGCTCGCTCGGAGGCGTTCCTGCAGTCGCATCAGGGTGCGACCGGACGCCTGCTTCAGTACCTGGAAAGACACGGCTGAAGACTGCGTGGCTTTTGCATGTAAACAAGGCGCGGCGACTGCCGTGCCGTGGTCGTCGCCAGGCGCCTGAGCCTGTCGGGTTTGGGCGATCGTCGCGAGCGTAGTGGGAGCGTGAGGCGCTTTTTTCAGCGCAAGGCCATGCAACAAGCACCAGCGCCGCGTGCGACTCGGCATACCGGGATGGCTTCAATCAGCGTCTCCCTGAGCGAAGCCATCATGGTGTTCGCACGTGGGTGAGCCATTCCCCGCATTGCCGGCACTGGTACCGATATCCCCGCTCGCGAATCAGATAATGCCGTCGCGCGCTCAGGGTGTGGCGGCTGCAACTGCATTCGTACAGGTATTCGCGCATCTTGCGCGCTGTCAGGGGTGTTGTGTGTGTGACCCGGGGGCGGGCAACCCCCATCGCCTGCATCAGTTGTTGCCATTCCTTCCCGTGTGGTCGTACCCGGCGCGCGCCGTAACGGCGATAAATCAGTGCGTGTGCGACTTCGTGCGCGACGGTCTCGGGGAAGTGCCTTTCCCAGTCCAGTACGAAGGCTTCGGGATTGAAGCGAAGCATCTCCTGGCCACCCTGCAGGCGCCATTGTCCGGCGGCACGACCTTTAAGATTGAAGTGGATTGCAGGAACAGCTGTTTCCTGCAAGGGCATGAACTTTCGAAAAAGGCGTACGACTTCTGCGCGTATGAGGGTCTCGCCTTTTTCGCAAAGCGCAGCTTTCGGGGTTTTTGTGTTGCTGTTTTTGTAATAATCTTTGTGGCGTTGTTCCATGAGACCGGCCTGGCATGGGCAAGTTTAATTTTGAACCGGGATGCGTCGATCGGTGTGTCCCCGGAAAAGTTCGCGTACCGGAGTGCGCGGTGCATGGTTTCATTATCGAATATTTTTCAGAGCCCGGGAGTTTTGTATGAGTATTGAAAGTAAAAAGGCGGCCGACCTGTCGGCGGAAGAACTTTACGCCCTTGCCCGTCAGCGAGAAAAGGAAGAGGCCGAGCGCAAGGAGGCCGAGCGCCGCCAGCAGCGTGAAAAGCTGATGGAGCAGCGCAAGGAAATGCTGGCGCGCCATCGCAAGGAACTCAGCGAGCTGGAGCGCCAGATTCGCGAGCTGGGTGGCCGTGTGGGCCGGGTCGGCACGGGCGGCGGGCAGCGCGGGCGGCGTGCGGGCGGGGAATCCATCAGCCAGAAGCTGTGCGAGATCGTCGCCTCCAAACCCGAGATGGGCACCCAGGAGATCAAGGCGCAGGCTGAAAAGGCCGGCCTGGATACCAAGAACATCAGTCAGACGCTGGCCTACCTGAAGCGTCAGGGCCGCCTGACGTCGCCGCGTCGGGGGGTCTACCAGAGCGCGTAAGGCCCTTTGTACTCGGGCGACGGTTCATGACTGGATCACAAGGCCGTCGCCCGAGCAGCTCAGCGCGTCCTCGCCGGCAAACCAGCGGCGTATGCGGCGCCCGGCGATCTCGAGGCGCCAGCCACTGCTCAGGCGGCTGGTTGTTCCGTCTCCCCGAAGCAGTTCAATGACATCCTTGCGCTGCGCGATGGCGCTGGCGGTGATCTGGTTGCTCCGTGCGCACTCGCGCAGCAGGGCCATGCCGATATCTACGAGGACCTCTTCGGCCTCGGTGAGTCGGGCCTTTTCCGGTAGTTGCGGCCATGCCTCGCGGGGCAGCGCCTGACCCTCCCGGATCGCTTGCAGAAGTGCCTCCTGGCGCGGGGCCTTCATGCCATCGGGGAAGCCGCGTAGCTGGCGCAGGCCGTCGAGGTCCTGCGGCGTGCGCCGGGCAATGTCGATCAGGATGTCGTCGGCCAGGATCCAGCGCCTTGGCCGGTCGCTTTCCTGTGCGGCGCGCTCGCGCCAGGCCGCGACGACCTTGAGCACCCCGCGCTCGCGCGGCTTCAGGCGCTTGGCACCGGACACCCGTTGCCACGCATTCTCCGGGGCCGGTTCGTACAGGGTCGGGTTGCTCAGGGCCTCCATCTCCGGGCTCAGCCAGTGCATGCGGTCGAGGCTTTCGAGCTCGTGCACCAGGCGCATGTAGACCGTCGCCAGGAAGCGTACGTCGTCCGCGGCGTAACGGACCTGTTGCTCGCTCAGGGGGCGCCGCGCCCAGTCGGTACGGGTCTGGCTCTTGTCCAGTTCGCGGTCGAGCAGGGCCTTGACCAGGTTGGCGTAGCCGATTTGTTCGCCATGCCCGAGCAGCCCTGCGGCGATCTGGGTATCGAACACCGGTGCCGGCACGCGTGCGAATTCGCGATAGAGGACCTCGAGGTCCTGCGAGGCCGAGTGAAAGACCTTGGTGACGTCGGCATCGAACAGCAGTGGTTCCAGTTGCCGGATATCCACCTTCAGTGGGTCCACACAGGCGATCTGGTCGAGGGTGGCCAGCTGGATCAGGCACAGCCGGGGGTAGTAGGTCTTCTCGCGCATGAACTCGGTGTCCAGCGCGACCCAGTCGGCCCCCGCAATCGCGTCGAGGAAGGCCTGAAGGTCGTCCTTGTGTTCAATCAGGCCGTGGTCACGCATCAGGCGTCTTCTGGCTGGCTTCGAAGGCGGCCTTCTGTGCGGGTGTTGCTTCCTGCTGGTAGCGATCCTTCCATTCGCTGTAGGGCATGCCGTAGACGATCTCGCGGGCATCCTCGTAGCCGATGGCCTCGCCGCGTTCCTCGGCGGCGGCGACATACCACTTGGACAGACAGTTGCGGCAGAACCCGGCCAGATTCATCAGGTCGATGTTCTGCACGTCCTTGCGTTCGTCCAGGTGCTGCAGCAGGCGGCGGAAAACGGCGGCTTCGATCTCGGTTTGCTTGTTTGGATTCACTGCGGGCTCCTTGATCCGGATGGCGAACAGTATGCGGAGGGATGCGGTCTACTTCGAGAGACCCGGAGGAGGGCGCTGATTGCATCGCATGCCGCCTTTTCTCAGGTCAGGTGCAGCAGCCAGTGGCGGCGGAGGTCGCGCAGCAGCAGGAAGACCAGCGGCCAGACCAGGGCGCTGGTGATGATCGGTAACCAGTACAGGACGCTGCCCGGCGGATACCCGGTGATGCCCTGCGGCCACAGGGCCAGCAGCTTGTACAGGCCGATCAGGATGGAGACCACGATCATCTGCTGCCAGATTGGGTAGACCCGCAGGCGCGGGTGAATCTGCAGCACGATGTAGGTCATCACCGCCAGTGCGATCGCATTTTGCCCCAGCAACTGGCCGAGCAGGGCGTCGAGCAGCAGGCCGGCGGCAAAGGCCGTCAGGATGCCGATGCGTGACGGAAACGCCATGGCCCAGTAGATCATGGCCAGCGCCAGCCATTCGGGGCGGGCCGGGCGCAGCGCTTCCGGGATCGGGATGATCGCCAGGGCCAGGGCCACCAGCAGGGTCCCCAGTACCGGCCAGGGAATGCCGATGCTCCGCGTCACGGCTGGTCCGGGCTGGTGGCGGGTTCCGGATCCTGAGACCCGGTGTTGCCGTCCGATGCCGCGTCCGCGTTGATGGGGTCCACGAGCGGAGTGATCCCGTCGGTCCACAGCAGCAGGACCTCGCGCGAACGGTCCAGGGCTGCCAGCGGCTCGGCCTTGATACTCAGGAAGGGCTGGCCCTGGAGGCGTTCCACCGACACGACACGGGCGACCGGGAGGTCGGCCGGGAAGCGTCCGCCAAGGCCCGAGGTCAGCAGCAGCTCCCCGGGCTCGACATCCTCCTGGAGCGGAACGTGGCGCATCTCCAGGCGTTGCGGGTTGCCGGTGCCGACCACCAGACCGCGCAGCCCGGTGCGCGCGCTCAGCACCGGCAGGGCATGGGCGGGGTCGGAGACCAGCAAGGCGATGGAGCTGTTGAGGCGGGTCGACAATACCTGGCCGATCACGCCGTCTGCGTTGATCACGGGCTGGCCGACGTATACGTCGTCACGCTTCCCCTTGTTCAGAACGATCTGCTGGCGGAAGGGATCGAGGTCCACGGCCAGGAGCTTGGCGATCTGCACTCGTTCCTCAGCCTGTTCGGCGGTGCTCAGCAAGGCGCGCAGGCGGTCGTTTTCCTGTTGCAGGGCCTCGAAGCGCAGCTGCCGTGCCCGCAGCTGTGCGTTCTCGCTGCGCAGGATCCGGTTCTCGGTAATCAGGTCCTCGCGGCTGGTGAACGAGTCGAGGACACGGCTGGCGGCGCGGACGGGGGCGTCCACCGCGATCTGCAGGGGGTGAGTGAGCGTACCCAGGATGCTGCGTACCGCCTGGAGTTCGTTTACGCGGTGGTCCAGCGCCATCAGCACCAGCCCCAGCAGGATGACCGCGAGCAGGCGCAGAGTGGGCGACACACCCAGTCTGAACAGCGGCTTGCTGATGGCGAGACCTCCGGTTACGGAATGCGGCAACGCGCCAGGATGCGGAAAACGGAGACGCTCCTGCGTCGCTTGCGACCTGTTGGGCGTGGAGTTTACCCCGGGTCCCCGATGGCTGGAGACCCGTAGTGCGGATTACTCCATGGCCAGGAAGTCGACCCGTTTCTCGTCGAGCATTTCCAGCACACGGCCGCCGCCGCGTGCAACACAGGTCAGTGGGTCGTCGGCGATGACGACCGGGATGCCGGTTTCTTCCATGATCAGGCGATCGAGGTGCTGCAACAAGGCCGAGCCGCCGGTCAGCACGATGCCGCGTTCGGCGACGTCCGCACCCAGTTCCGGTGGCGTCTGCTCCAGTGCGGTGCGCACGGCGGAGACGATGCCGTGCAGCGGGTCCTGCAGGGCCTCGAGGATCTCGTTGGAATTCAACGTGAAGGAGCGCGGTACGCCCTCGGCCAGGTTGCGCCCCTTGACCTCGATTTCCAGCAGCTCCTTGCCCGGATAGGCCGAGCCGATCGTGTGTTTGATACGCTCCGCCGTGGCCTCGCCGATCAGCACGCCGTAGTTGCGGCGAACATAGGCCATGATGGCCTCGTCGAAGGTGTCGCCGCCAATGCGCACGGACTCGGAGTAGACGATGCCGTTCATCGACAGCACGGCGACTTCGGAGGTCCCGCCGCCGATGTCCAGCACCATCGACCCGATTGCCTCGTCCAGCGGGATGCCGGCGCCGATCGCTGCGGCCACTGGTTCCTGCAGGAGATAAACCTTGCGGGCCCCGGCACCAAAGGCGGATTCTCGGATCGCGCGGCGCTCCACCTGGGTCGCACCGCAGGGCACGCATACCAGTACCCGTGGGCTGGGTCGGAAGATCCGCTGCTCGTGCACCTTCTTGATGAAGTACTGCAGCATCTTCTCGGTGGTGGTGAAGTCGGCGATCACGCCGTCCTTCAATGGGCGAATCGTGACCACGTTCTCGGGGGTGCGGCCGAGCATCTTCTTGGCATCGATCCCCACGGCCTCGATGGAGCGGGGGCCGCCCGGTCCGCGATCCTGGCGAATCGCGACCACGGAGGGTTCATTCAGGACGATTCCCTGGCCGCGCATGTAGATCAGGGTGTTGGCGGTACCAAGATCGATAGAGATGTCGTTGGAGAACAACCCCTGGAGGCGTTTGAGCATGAAGAACGAGCCTGGCTGAGTGGACGGGCGGGGAGGTCGGGACTCTAGCAAGCAGCCGGGGTTTGGGCAACAACTGCTTTGTGGTAAGTTTGCGCTCCGTTTTGCCCGCCGTGCCCTCTTGGATGGGAACGCTGCCAAAAGCCATCCCGGCTTTTTCAGCGCACGCGGCGCTGCAAGCGCGGTTTGCAGCTCGTTTCGGAATCAACCACGACAAGTGGCTGGTTCCGACAGTACGCCCTTGGTGCTGCACGGAAACGCTGATCAATCAGCGTTTTCTTAAGGATTCCGAACGCTACAGGACCCATTACGCCATGTCCGTCGATACCTCTGAAGTCCGGCGCATCGCCCACCTCTCCCGCCTGGCCATGAACGACGACCAGGCCCGGGATTTCGCGGGCGGGCTGAGCGATATCTTCGCCTTTGTCGAACAACTGGATGGTGCGGCCATCGAAGGTGTCGAGCCGATGGCCCACCCTCTGGACGCCGAGCAGCGCCTGCGGCCGGACGCGGTTACCGAGCCGGATCGGCGCGACGCCTATCAGGCGATTGCCCCCGCGGTCGAGGGTGGCCTGTACCTGGTTCCGCGCGTCATCGAGTGACCAGGCGCGCGAGCCACGCTGTTCCCGTTCGGTTGAACCCGTCACGCTTCTAGCCAGCAAGAGTCCCCGAAACCATGGCCCAGGAAACCCTGTCCGGCTGGGTGCGCAAGCTCCAGGCCCGCGAGATCAGTTCGCGCGAACTGACCCAGCTGTATCTGGACCGGATCGAGCGCCTCGATCCGCAACTGAACAGCTTCATCACCGTGACCGCCGAGCAGGCGCTGGCCCAGGCCGATGCCGCCGATGCGCGTCTGGCTCAGGGTGAGCAGACGCCGTTGCTGGGCGTGCCGATCGCGCAGAAGGACATCTTCTGCACCGAGGGCGTGCGCACCTCCTGTGGATCGCGCATGCTGGATCCGTTCGTCTCGCCCTACAACGCCACCGTGGTCGAGCGCATGAACGCCGCGGGCGCGGTGATGCTGGGCAAGACCAACATGGACGAGTTCGCGATGGGCTCCTCCAACGAGACCAGCTTCTACGGGCCGGTGCGCAACCCCTGGGATACCGAGCGTGTCCCGGGCGGCTCCTCCGGTGGCTCCGCCGCGGCGGTGGGCGCGCGCCTCGTGCCGGGGGCCACTGGCACCGACACCGGCGGCTCGATCCGCCAGCCGGCCGCGTTCTGCGGCATTACCGGGCTCAAGCCGACCTACGGCCGCGTGTCGCGCTACGGGATGATCGCTTTTGCCTCCAGCCTCGATCAGGGCGGTCCGATGGCCGCGACCGCCGAGGACTGCGGCCGGATGCTGAACGCGATGGCGGGCTTCGACGAGCGCGACTCCACCAGCGTCGAACGCCCGGCCGAGGACTTCACCGCCGGTCTGAACCAGGACCTCAAGGGCCTGCGCATCGGGCTGCCGACCGAGTTCTTCGGCGAGGCGGGCCTCGACGAACGCGTGCGCGGCGTGATCGACGCGGCCATCGAGGTGCTCAAGGGCCGTGGCGCCGAGGTGCGCGAGGTCGGCCTGCCCAACAGCCATCTGTCGGTGCCGGCCTACTACGTGGTTGCACCGGCCGAATGCTCCTCCAACCTCGCGCGTTTCGACGGCGTGCGCTACGGCTACCGCTGCGAGAACCCCGAGGACTTGATGGACCTCTACACCCGCTCGCGCGGGGAGGGCTTCGGCGACGAGGTGAAGCGCCGCATCATGGTCGGCACCTACGTGCTGTCCGCCGGCTACTACGACGCCTACTACCTGAAGGCACAGAAGGTCCGCCGTATCATCGCCGACGACTTCCGCCGTGCGTTTGCGGACGTGGACGTGCTGCTGGCCCCGACCACCCCGGAGCTGCCGTTCGCCCTCGGCGCCAAGGCCGACCCGGTCAGCATGTACCTGTCCGACATCTACACCATCGCCGCAAACCTCGCCGGGCTGCCGGCGATGTCGCTGCCGGCCGGCGAGATCGACGGCCTGCCGGTGGGGCTGCAGCTGATCGGCAATTATTTCGACGAGGCGCGCCTGCTCGGCGTCGCTCACCAGTATCAGCAAGAGACCGACTGGCACACGCGTGTGCCGGCGGCCTTCGCCTGAGGATCGCCGCATGGAATGGGAAACCGTCATCGGGCTGGAGATTCACGCCCAGCTCAATACCGTCTCCAAGATCTTTTCCGGGGCGCCCACCGCCTACGGCGCCGAGCCCAACCGCCAGGCCTGCCCGGTAGATCTGGGCATGCCGGGTGTGCTGCCCGTCCTGAACCAGGGCGCGGTGGAGCGGGCCGTGATGCTGGGTCTGGCGATCAATGCCGAGATCACCCCGCGTTCGGTGTTCGCCCGGAAGAACTACTTCTACCCGGACCTCCCCAAGGGCTACCAGATCTCGCAGTTCGAGCTGCCGATCGTGGGCCTGGGGCACCTGGATATCGAGCTGGAAGACGGCACGACCAAGCGCATCGGGGTGACCCGCGCGCACCTGGAGGAAGACGCCGGCAAGAGCCTGCACGAGGGCTTCGAGGCGATGACCGGTATCGACCTCAACCGCGCCGGTACCCCGCTGATCGAGATCGTCTCCGAGCCGGAGCTGCGCTCCGCGAAGGAAGCCGTCGCCTACATGAAGAAGCTGCACTCGCTGGTGCGCTATCTCGATATCTGCGACGGCAACATGCAGGAAGGCAGCTTCCGCTGTGATGCGAACGTCTCGATCCGGCCGAAGGGTCAGACCGAGTTCGGCACCCGCGCGGAACTGAAGAACCTGAACTCCTTCCGCTTCGTCGAGCGCGCGATCAACTTCGAGGTCGAACGCCAGATCGACGTGATCGAGGGTGGCGGCACGGTGGTCCAGGAGACCCGCCTGTACGACCCGGATCGCGACGAGACGCGCTCCATGCGCAGCAAGGAAGAGGCCAACGACTACCGCTACTTCCCCGATCCGGATCTGCTGCCGCTGGTCGTGGATAGTGCCTTCATCGAGACCGTGCGCGAAAAGCTCCCGGAGCTGCCGGATGCCAAGCGCGCGCGCTTCGTCGAGCAGTACGGCCTGTCCGACTACGACGCCGGCGTGCTGACTGCGACCCGCGAGATGGGCGACTTCTACGAGGCCGTGGCCGCCGGGTGCGATGCACCCAAGCTGGCCGCCAACTGGGTGATGGGCGAATTCTCCGCCGCGCTCAACCGCTCCGAGGTGGAACTGGGCGAGGCCCCGGTCAACGCCGAGGGTCTGGCCGGCCTGCTCGCGCGCATCCAGGACGAGACCATCTCCGGCAAGATCGCCAAGGAGGTCTTCGAGGCGATGTGGAATGGCGAGGGCGATGCCGACGCGGTGATCGAGGCCAAGGGCCTCAAGCAGATCACCGACACCGGCGCGATCGACGCCATCATCGACGAGGTCATGGCCAGCAATCCGAAGCAGCTCGAGCAGTATCGCGGCGGCAAGGACAAGCTGTTCGGCTTCTTCGTCGGCCAGGTGATGAAGGCCACCCAGGGTAAGGCGAACCCGGCGCAGGTGAACGAGCGCCTGAAGGCCAAGCTGGACGGATGAGCCCCGCGATGCGACCGGGAAGCCGCCTCGATGCGTGAGACCGATACCCTGCACCGCTTCATGCTGGAGGAGGCCGGGGTGCGTGGCGAGTGGGTGCACCTGGATGCCGCCTGGCAGGCCCTGCTGGAACGCCACGAATACCCGCCGGTGGTGCGCGACCTGCTGGGCCAGGCTTATGCGGCCGTCGCACTGACCGCCGCCACGCTCAAGTTCGATGGCTCGCTGATCCTGCAGGTGACCGGCAGTGGCCCCGTGCACATGATCGTGGCCCAGGCGGATGGCCAGGGTCGGCTGCGCGGGCTTGCCCGTTTCCGCGAGACGCCGCCGGAGGCGGCAACGCTGGCCGAATGCGCCGGCGCAGATGCACGCCTGATGCTGACGCTGGACCCGGGCAATGGCGGCGAGCGCTACCAGGGCGTGGTCGAGCTGGAAGGCGCGACCCTGGCCGATGCGATGAATGTCTACTTCGAACGCTCCGAGCAGCTCCCCACCCGGTTGTGGCTGGCGGCCAACGGCGACGCCGCGGCCGGCATGCTCCTGCAGGCGATGCCGGGCGAGGATGGCCATGCCGTCACCCGGGGCTCGGAGACGTGGAACCGGGTGACGATTCTCGCCGAAACCACCGGCGCCAGCGAGCTGCTCGAGCTGGACGCCGGCACCCTGCTGGGGCGGCTGTTTGCGGAGGAACGTGTGCGCCTGTTTGATGGTGCGCCGGTCCGTTTCCATTGTTCCTGCTCGCGCGAACGCGTGGGCGAGACCCTGCGCAGCCTGGGCCGCGACGAGATTCGCAGCATCCTGGCCGAGCAGGGCAGCGTGGACGTGACCTGCGAGTTCTGCAACGCGCACTATCACTTCGATCCTGTGGATGCCGAGGCGGTTTGTGCGCCCGAAGGCACGCAGCCGCCCACACCGGATACCCGCCAGTAGCCCGCGCCCTCCGGGCGCGGGCCTCGTTAGGCGAGCGTGACTTCCGGATGCCCGTCACGGGCGTCGCTGTGCCCCGCGTCTTTGCCCGACTTGCTATAGATGCAGTCCCGCGTTTCGGCGTGTGACAGAGTGAGGGCGCGATGTATTCCCGGCACACCGCAATCCCGACCCTGGAGACTCGGCCCGGATGGCGGGTTGAGGCCCGCTATTTCAACCTGGTGCAACGGGCGCTGGTTCGGTTGGGGCCGGAAGTCCGGCTGTCGCCGCCAGGCCTCAGGCATCTGGATCTGATCCTGCAGCGGGGCGCCTGGATCCTGGTCGACCCGGTGTTGAACGACATGCCCGTAGTGGCGTGGACTGCGTTCCATGTCCGCAGGCGGAGCTGCCTCCATCGCCCGATCGCCTGCGAGTTGTGGTTGTTCCACGCCATGGGCGGCAGCGTGATGAAGCATGCCCTGAGGGAGATGGAATGCGAGTTGGGTGCGGCCCTTGCAACGGCGTGCCCGACCTCACCGCCGGGTAAGGTGCTGCCGTTCCAGCCGCGTTCCTGCGCCTGAGGGACAAACGGATGGATCGGCGTTTCCCTGGCGGGAGTCTTTTTGCGCCGTTGAGGCCCGTGCGCCGGCTTTCAGGCGGGGGCGTGGTGCGGGCTGCACACCGGACAGGCCGGATCGCGTCGCAGTCGGATCTCGCGGAACTGCATGGCCAGGCCGTCGAGGATCAGCAGCCGGCCGCTCAGCGTCGGTAGTCCCATCAGCAGTTTCAGCGCCTCGGTTGCCTGCAGGCTCCCGACCACACCCGGCAGGCTCGCCAGTACGCCGTTGGTGGCGCAGGTGTCCTCGTCACCGCCGCCTTCCCCGTACAGGCAGTGATAGCAGGCGGCATCTGCCTCGCGGTAATCAAAGGTCGTGATCTGGCCCTCGAAGCGGATGACTGCCCCGGAGACCAGAGGCGTCCCCGTTGCCAGCGCGGCGCGACTGATTGCGCCGCGCGCAGCGAAGTTGTCGGTGCCATCCAGAACGACGTCCGCCGTGGCGAACAGGTGCCGCATGGCCTCCGCGTCCAGGTGTTCCGCGTGCGTCTCGACCCGGCAGGCGGGGTTCATGGCCGCGACGCGTGCAGCGGCGGAGACGACCTTGTCGCGGCCGATGTCGGCGTCGGTATGCAGGATCTGGCGCTGCAGGTTGGTTACCTCGACGTGGTCCGGATCCACCAGGGTCAGGTGGCCCACCCCGGCTGCTGCCAGGTAGGCGGCGACCGGCGAGCCCAGGCCGCCGAGTCCCATGATCACGGCGTGCGCCTGCAGCAGTCGTTGCTGTCCTTCCACTCCTGCGCCGGGGAGCATGATCTGGCGGCTGTAGCGCAGGAGTTGTTCGTCTTTCATCGGGGGCCTCCGGAGTCGGTGCGGAATTGTAACCGCCGTTACGCTCGGGGTGGCCGCGCCGGGGGTGCGCATGCCCGGGTGGTTTCTGCGGGCCCGTCGGGGGCACGTCCATCGGGGGGGGGCTTACGCCCGGGTTCCGAGCGTGATGCGTTCATGCCCGGCGGGGTCTCGCAGGCTTTGTACCTTGCGATAACCCGCTTGTTCCATGCGCGCCCGCACGGCGCGGGCCTGATTGAAGCCGTGTTCCAGCAGCAGCGGTGCACCCGGCGTCAGGTGGGCGGGGGCGGTGTCGATGATGGTGTACAGATCGCCCAGCCCGGCTTGCGGCGCGGCCAGTGCCTCTCGTGGCTCGAAGCGCAGGTCACCACGGGTCAGATGGGGGTCGTCCGGCGCGATGTAGGGTGGGTTGCTGACGATCACGTCGAAGGCGTCGCCGGGCTTGAACGGGGCGAGCCATGCCCCCTGCAGGAAGGTGACGGTCAGCCCCGGCGTATCGGCATTGGCCCGGGCCTGGCGCAGGGCGTCCGGACTGCGATCGGTGGCGACGGCCACGATGGACGGGCGTTCGGTCTTCAGTGCGAGGATGATCGCACCGCTGCCGGTGCCCAGATCCAGTACCCGGGGATGCGCGCGGCCGCAGGCGTCGATGGCCGCGAGGGCCTGTTCGACCAGCAGTTCGGTCTCCGGGCGCGGGATCAGGCAGGCGCGGGAGACCTCGAGGTCGAGGCTCCAGAAGGCGCGCCGGCCGAGGATATGGGCGATCGGTTCGCCCGCTTCGCGGCGCCGGCACAGGGTGTCGGCGCGCTTGCGCTGCAGCGTCGTGGGGGCATCCAGCCCGCGGGCGATCAGGGCGCTGGTGTCGAGTCCGGTTGCCGCGCCCAGCAGCAGCCGCGCCTCAAGGCCCGGCTCCTCCGATCCGGCCGCTTGCAGGCGGCCGCGCAGTTCGCGCAGCAGGGCATCCAGCGTGGTCGGGGCCCCCACTAGGAGCCTGTCGGATTTGGGACGGAATCGGCTGCGCGCACGGGGGCACGCCCCCTGTTCCCGTTCTCTCTTGATGCATCGTCCTCACGATGCGCCTTGAGAGGCCGAAAAAAGGGCCTCGCTTCCCCACAACGCTCGCGATGATCGCCCAAACCCGACAAGCCCCTAGGACTCTGCCAGAGTGGCGAGCTGCTCGGCCTGGTATTCATGGATCAGCGGGTCGACGACCGGGTCGAGGTCGCCGGCCATGACCTGTTCGAGCTTGTACAGGGTCAGGTTGATGCGGTGGTCGGTTACGCGGCCCTGCGGGAAGTTGTAGGTGCGGATGCGCTCGGAGCGGTCGCCGCTGCCGACCAGGCTCTTGCGTTCCGCGCTTTGCGCAGCGGCCTGGGCCTCGCGCTCGGCCTCGAACAGGCGTGCGGCGAGGTAGGTCATCGCCTTGGCGCGGTTCTTGTGCTGAGAGCGCTCTTCCTGGCACTCGACCACGATGCCGGTGGGCAGGTGGGTCAGGCGGATCGCGGAGTCGGTCTTGTTGACATGCTGACCGCCGGCCCCGGAAGCGCGGAAGGTGTCCACACGCAGGTCGGCCGGGTTGATCTCCGGCATCTCGACCTCGTCCAGTTCCGGCAGGATGGCCACGGTGGCCGCGGAGGTATGGATGCGGCCCTGGGATTCGGTCTCCGGCACGCGCTGTACGCGGTGGGCGCCGGATTCGAACTTGAGCCGCGAGAAGGCCCCCTGGCCGGCCAGACGCCCGATCACCTCGCGGTAGCCGCCGTGCTCGCCCTCGCTGGCGCTGAGGATCTCCAGCTTCCAGCCCTGCTGTTCGGCATAGCGGGTGTACATGCGTAGCAGGTCGCCGGCGAAGATCGCGGCCTCGTCGCCGCCGGTGCCGGCGCGGATCTCGAGGAACACGTTGGCGTTGTCGTGCGGGTCCTTCGGGATCAGGTGGCGGTACAGCTCCGCCTCCAGCGCCTCGGTCTGCTCGGTCAGGGTCTCGATTTCGGCCTCGGCCATTGCGCGCAGTTCGGGGTCGTCCTCCGCGAGCATCGCGCGTGCCTCCTCCAGCGCGCCCTGGTTGTCGTGCCAGGCCTTCCAGGCGGCAGCGACCGGTTCCAGCTGGCTGTATTCCTGCGACAGGCGGCGCAGCTGGTCCGGGTCAGCGGCCGCGTCCGGCGTGGCCAGCAGCTGCGCGATCTCGGCGTGGCGCTCGGACAGGCCCTCGAGCTTGGCGCGGAACGAGTCCTTCATCATTGCGATCCGGAGCTGGAATCGTTTCCGGGGTCGTCTTCCGGAGCGGGCAGCTGGAACAGCCGGTGAGCGGCGTTCAGCAGGCGTGTATCGCCCTCGTGAGCAGCCGTGTTCAGGGATTTGCAGGGGGCGTGCATCAGCTTGTTGGTGAGGTTGTGCGCGAGCAGTTGCAGCGCCTCTTCCGGTGGCTTGCCGGCGCGCAACATGGCCTCGGCCTTGGCGAGTGCCTCGGCCTTGACGCGGTCGGCGCGCTGGCGCAGCTGGCGGATGCTGTCCACCGAATCGCGGGCCCGCAACCAGCGCATGAATTCGCCGGCGCGCTGGGTGATGATCTCCTCGGCCTGCTCGGCCGCGGCCTGGCGCGAGGCCATGTTTTCGTCGATGACCTCCTGTAGATCGTCGACGGTGTAGAGGTAAACATCTTCGAGCTGGCCCACTTCCGGTTCGATGTCGCGCGGGACCGCGATGTCCACCATGAACATGGGCTTGTGGCGCCGTTTGCGCAGCGCGCGCTCCACCGCGCCCTTGCCCAGGATCGGCAGGGGGGCGGCGGTTGAGGAGATCACGATGTCGGCCTCTGCCAGGCGCTCGGGGAGCTGGTCGAGGCTGATGGCCTCGGCCTCGAAGCGTCCGGCTACGGCGCGGGCGCGCTCCACGGTGCGGTTGGCAACAATGACATTGCCGATACCAGCGCTGGAGAGGTGCTGCAGGGCCAGTTCGATGGTCTCGCCGGCACCGACGACCAGCGCCGTCAGTGGCTTCATGTCGCCAAAGATCTGGCGGGCCAGCGACACGGCGGCAAAGGCGACGGAGACCGCGCTCTGGCCGATGGCGGTCTGGGTGCGGACATCCTTGGCCGTCGCAAAGGCGTGCTGGAACAGGCGCTCCAGCGAGCGCCCCAGGGTGCCGGCCTCGTGCGCGTACTGGTAGGCCGTTTTCATCTGCCCGAGGATCTGCGGTTCGCCCAGAACCATGGAATCCAGGCCGCTGGCTACCCGCAGGGTGTGGCGCACCGCCGAGCCGTCATGGTGCAGGTAGAGGTAGGGCTTCAGTTCGTCGCGGCCGATTCCGTGGTAGCCCCCGAGCCAGTCGAGCACGCGCTGTTCGCTGTGCTGCTTGCCTTCGCGGAAATACACCTCGGTTCGGTTGCAGGTCGACAGGATGGCCGTTTCCGGCAACAGCACACCGGAGCGCAGCGAGTGCAGGGCCTCGCCGAGCTCGTGCTCGTTGACGGATAACCGCTCGCGAATCGCGACCGGGGCCGTTTTGTGATTGATTCCGAGAGTGCACAACATGCTGGCGCGTATTGTGCCGGAAAACGCAGGCGCGTGGCCGAATTTCCCGGTAGTGTACTGTGCTGTACGCTGGGTGACGGTAATGATGGCCGGCCACGGAACCCCGACGAAGGCCTGACCGTCCCACACGATAAGACCGAACTGATTCCGACTGGAACCCTGATGATTCGAAGCCTGCTCGCGCTGGCGGCCATGCTCTCACTGGCGGGTTGCGCGCAAACCCAGCTGGATGCCTCCACGACGCCACAGACGGATCGCCCCGTCCTGGTGCCGGTGGCAGCCGGTGAGGACCCGGAGGCGGCGCTGATGTTCAACGTGCTGGTGGCGAAGATCGCCGTACGCTCCGGGGAGCATGGCGAGGCCGCCCGCTACTATGGTGCCGCGGCCCTGATGAGTGACGATCCGGCGATTGCCGAACGGGCTACCCGCATTGCCCTGTTCGCGCGGGATTTCGAGCAGGCCCAGCGCTCGGCGGACCGCTGGCTGCGCCTTGCGCCTGACAGCCTGGAGGCCAGCCAGGTCTCCACGGTGCTGCGGATCAATACCGGTGACGCCGAGCAGGCCGCAGAGCAGCTTGACTCGCTGCTGGACAGGCTGCTGGTGCAGGGCCTGGATCCGTACCCCACCCTGGGGAGCGTGATCGGTCAGACCCGGGATTCCGAGGCGGCCCTTGAGGCGCTGCGCCTGCTGAGCGATCGGCGCCCCGACGATGTCGGCGTGCATCGCGTGTATGCGGAGGCGGCGCTGCGCTTCGCCGAGCAAGGTGATGCAACGCTGGCCGTGACCGGGCAGGCGGTGGAGCGTTTCCCCGAGTCGGTCCCGCTGCAGTTACTGCACGCGCGGGCCCTGCGCGAGGCCGGTGAGGTCGAGGCCGCCGCTGCGGCCCTGCGCGCTACCGTGGATGCGCATCCGGACAGTCGTGAGGCCCGTCTGGGCTATGCCCGTGTCCTCGCCGAGCATGACGATGCAGCCTATGCGCGCCGCGAGATGGACCGTCTGGTGCAGGCGGCACCGGAGGATGCGCAGCTGCTGCTTGCACTGGCCCTGATGAATCTCGAGGCGGAGCAGCTGGAACCCGCGCGTGAGTATCTGGAGCGACTGGATGCCCTGGGCGGGCGCGAGAACGAGGTGGCCTACTATCTTGGGCGCCTGCACGAGATGGCCGACGAGCCGGAAGCCGCGCTGGCAGCGTATGCGCGAGTGGAGTCCGGTGACCATGCCGACGATGCGCGTCTGCGCACGGCCCGCCTCACGTTCGAGCATGATGGCATGGAGGCCGCGCGCGAGCGGTTTCGCTCCCTGCAGCAGGGGGTGGATGACGATCTTGCGCGCCGGGCCTACCTCGCCGAGGGCAATGCCCTGCGCGAGCTTGGCGAATACGCGGAGGCGCGCAGCCGCCTGAACCGGGGGCTGGTCCAGTTCCCCGGGGATACGCGGCTGCTCTATCTGCGCGGGCTGGTTCACGAACGCGCGGACGACATCGCAGCCGCGGAGGCGGATTTTCGCACCATTCTTGAATCCGACCCCGAGAACGTCGCGGCACTGAATGCCCTGGGGTATACCCTGGCCGACCGAACCGACCGCTACGAGGAGGCCTACGAGCTGATCCTGCGGGCCTACGAGCAGGCGCCGGACGATGCCGCCATTATCGACAGCTATGGCTGGGTGCTGTATCGGCTTGGAAGGCTGGAAGAGGCCGAGACTCAGCTGCGACGTGCCTATGCCCTGATGGAGGACGGTGAGATCGCCAGCAATCTGGCGGTCGTGCTGTGGGAGCGTGGCGCGCGTGACGAGGCGCGCGAGATTCTCGAAGCGGCGCTTGCACGTGAACCCGACCATGAGCGTCTGCAACGCGTCCGCAAAGAACTTGACGAATGAGCCGGGCCGTCAATACGAGGTCGGCCCTGCCGTGGTCGGGGGTGATCCTGGGGGTTGTGGTGCTGGCGCTTGCCGGGTGCGCGGCGCCATTGCCGGAGGCCGACCGCTCCGCAGTCGCGGAAGCCGCATTCGAGGCGCGCACCGAGCAGCTGCAGGCGCTGGACGCCTGGCGTCTGGTCGCGCGCCTGGGGCTGTCGTCCGGCGAGGAATACTGGTCGGCTCAGCTCAACTGGCGGATGCTGGAGGATGAACAGGTGCTCGATTTGTCTGGGCCCATGGGGCGAGGTGGCGGGCGCCTGACGCTGTCCGGTGGTCAGGCCCTGCTGGTGACTCGCACCGGCGAGCGCTTCCAGGCGCAGGACCCGGATACCCTCGTGGCCCGTGTTCTGGGCGAGTCGATCCCGGTGGGGGGTATGACCTACTGGGTGCGCGGCCTGCTGGACCCGGAGGCCTCGCACCAGCTGGATGTGGATGCCGAGGGTCGCCCGTTGCGGATTCAGCAGTCCGGTTGGCGTATCGAGTACAGCGAGTTCGAGGAGGTGGATGGCGTGCCCATGCCGGTGGCCATGGTCCTCGAGCGTGACGATCTCGAGCGTGACGATATCGAGCTGCGTGCGCGTATCGGTCGCTGGCAGTTGGGTCAACCGTGAGCATACGCGCAGACGGCGGGTTCGACAGCGTCTTCCCGGCCCCCGCCAAGATTAACCGCTTCCTGCACGTTACCGGGCGCCGGGCCGATGGCTATCATGAGCTGCAGACGGTCTTCCAGTTTCTCGGGCTGGCGGACCAGTTGCGTTTTGAGCCCCTGCCTGCAGGCCGTTACGAGATGGCCGGCGCGGCCATCGATGGGGCCGACAACCTCTGTCTGCGCGCTGCGCGTCGCCTGGCGGCCGAGGCGGCCAGGGACTTTGGCGTGCGCATCCACCTGGACAAGCACATTCCGGTCGGTGGTGGCCTGGGCGGAGGCAGCTCCGATGCCGCAACCACCCTGGTCGCGCTGAATCACCTGTTCGGACTGGGCCAGCCGGTGGACCGCCTCGCGGCGCTGGGGCTGGAGCTCGGCGCGGACGTACCCGTATTTGTTGCCGGATGCGCCGCCTGGGCCGAAGGAGTCGGGGAGCGTCTGACGCCGGTGGCCCCGGGTCAGGGCTGGGTCCTCCTGATCGATCCCGGTGTCAGCGTGACCACAGGTGCGATGTTCGGCGCGGCGGAATTGACACGGGACTGTCCCACCGAGACAATTTCGTCCGAATTCGATGCCGGACGCTTCGGCAACGTGTTCGAGCCGGTTGTGCGAGCGCGGTACCCCGAGGTCGACCGGGCCCTGGCCTGGCTGGCATCCGAGACGCCGAGCGCCCGCCTGAGCGGCAGTGGCGGATGCGTGTTCGGGATATTTCCCGATCAGGCGGCGGCGCAGCAGGCGCAATCCAGTCAGCCCGAGGCCTGGGCGAGCTGGGTGACGCCGTTGCTCAACGTCTCGCCGCTGCAGGCCTGGCTTCCGCCTGCCGTCTCTCCGGGGGCGTAAGATTTGCGCTGGCCAGTGTGCCGATCGCAATGACGGTGGTGGGGTTTCGGGCGTCGTGTCGGTCAGGCAGTACAATAGACCTCAGCGTGTTCCCGGGCCGTCGCCAGGCGGTAAGGCAGCGGGTTTTGATCCCGCCAAGCGCGAGGTTCGACGCGAGCGGCGCAGCCGCGACCGATTGTCGCCGAAGGTGACGGCCCGTAAGGGTGGCGCGCAGCGCCATCATCCTGCCGGCCCGGATCGGCCCCGCCGGTCTGCGGTAAGCTCGGGTACGAGTCCGGCGCTGACAGTACAATTTGAAAGTTAAGCGAGACATTGGGCCGTCGCCAGGCGGTAAGGCAGCGGGTTTTGATCCCGCCAAGCGCGAGGTTCGACGCGAGCGGCGCAGCCGCGACCGATCGTCGCCGAAGGTGACGGCCCGTAAGGGTGGCGCGCAGCGCCATCATCCTGCCGGCCCGGATCGGCCCCGCCGGTCCGCGGTAAGCTCGGGTACGAGTCCGGCGCTGACAGTACAATTTGAAAGTTAAGCGAGACATTGGGCCGTAGCCAAGCGGTAAGGCAGCGGGTTTTGATCCCGCCATGCGCAGGTTCGAATCCTGCCGGCCCAGCCATACAACGAAACCCGCGCCGTGTGCGCGGGTCACCGGCTACCAGGACCCCGGCCCCGCGCCGGGGTCTATACTTTGGGGCCTGCGCGACAAAGCCGTCCGCTCCATATCCATCCAGACCGGGACGAACCGTGGTCGACAAGAGTCGTATGATGATCTTCGCGGGTAATGCCAACCCGCGTCTGGCGCAGAGCGTTGCCGAACACCTGGGCCTGCCGATGGGCAAGGCAACCGTGGGCCGTTTCAGTGACGGCGAGGTGCAGGTCGAGATCCTGGAGAACGTCCGCGGTCGAGACGTCTTCCTGATTCAGCCGACCGGGCAGCCGACCAACGAGAACATCATGGAGCTGGTGATTATGGTGGATGCGCTGCGGCGCGCCTCCGCCGGGCGGATCACCACGGTGATCCCGTACTTCGGCTACGCCCGCCAGGATCGCCGGGTACGCTCTGCGCGCGTGCCGATCTCGGCCAAGGTGGTCGCGAACATGATCGAGGCGGTGGGCGCAGATCGCGTGTTGACCATCGATGTGCACGCCGACCAGGTGCAGGGCTTTTTCAATGTCCCGGTGGATAACATCTACGCCTCGCCGGTGCTGCTGGGCGATGTCTGGCGGCATGTCTCCGGGGATCTGACTGTGGTGTCGCCGGATGTCGGCGGGGTGGTGCGTGCGCGGGCGATCGCCAAGCGTCTGGACGATGCCGATCTGGCCATTATCGACAAGCGCCGCCCGCGGGCGAACGAGTCCGAGGTGATGCACATCATCGGTGATGTGCGGGGCAAGTCCTGCATCATCATCGATGACCTGGTGGATACCGCCGGTACCCTGTGCCAGGCGGCGAAGGCCCTGAAGAACCACGGGGCGCACTCGGTAATGGCCTATGCCACGCATCCCGTGCTTTCCGGGGCGGCAATTGATAACATAAACGGTTCTGCGCTTGACGAGCTGGTGGTCACGGACACGCTGGCGCTGCAGCCCAATGCGCTGGGTTGCGAGAAGATTCGGCAACTGTCGGTCGCAGAGATGCTGGCGGAGACGATCCGCCGTATCAATCGCGAGGAATCCGTCAGCTCGCTGTTCATGGACTGACAGGCAGCGGCCGCGGCCGCTGCCAGAAATTCGGAGGGGAATCCCCTTCCAGTGTGCGCCCCGTCTGGTCGCGGGCGGGGTGCGTTCAGGGCGCTTCGGGTGAAGCGCCTTTCATTTTGGAGGCTGTAGCAATGAGCATGAGTTTTACCGTTGAAGCCGAGAAGCGTGACGAACAGGGTTCGAGTGCGAGCCGCCGCCTGCGTCGCGCCGGCAAACTGCCCGCCATCCTGTATGGTGCGGACAAGGACGCCGTCGCTATCACGCTGGACCATAATGCGATGGTCCATAACCTCAAGGAAGATGCGTTCTATTCGCATATCCTGGATGTGAAGCTGGATGGCAATACCGAGAAGGCGATTCTGCGCGACGTGCAGCGCCACCCGTTCAAGCCGACCATCTATCACGTGGACCTGATGCGCGTGAGCGCCGACCAGGCCATCCGCGTCAGCGTGCCGCTGCACTTCCTGAATGAGGAAGATTGCAAGGGCGTGAAGCTGGGCGGTGGCATGATCAGCCGCATGCTCAACGAAATCGAGGTCGAGTGCCTGCCGGGGAATCTGCCCGAATCCATCGAGATCGATGTGATCGACCTCGATGTTGGCGAAACCCTGCACATCTCCGAGCTGAAACTGCCGGAAGGCGTGGAGAGCGTGGCCCTGATGCACGGCGAGGAATACGACTACGCTGTGGTCAGCATCCTGCTTCCGCGTTCCGCGAAGGCCGAGGAAGAGGGCGAAGAGGCCGCGGGTGGCGAAGAAGCTGCCGACGGTGCGGAAGGCGAGTCCGAGGGCAAGGAATAAGCCTCACGGCCGTTCCTGGTTCCTGCTGACCCATGGCGATACGTCTGATCGTCGGGCTGGGTAATCCGGGCCCGCGTTATGCCGAGACCCGGCATAACGCGGGCTTCTGGTTTGTGGATGCCCTGGCCCGCCGTCACGCCACCGAGTTCCGCAACGAGAGCCGCTTCGATGGCGAAGCGGCGCGTCTGACCCTGCCCGAGGGAGACTGCTGGCTGCTCAAGCCAATGAGCTTCATGAACAAGAGCGGCCTGCCGGTGCGCAAATGTGCGGCCTTTTACCGCATCCCCCCGGAGGCGATCCTGGTGGTGCATGACGAGCTGGATCTGGACCCTGGTGTTGCGCGCCTGAAGCTGGGGGGCGGGCACGGCGGTCACAATGGCCTGCGAGATCTGCATCGCCACATGGGCGGGCCGAACTACGCCCGGCTGCGTCTGGGAATTGGTCATCCCGGGCACCGTGACGAGGTCGTGCCGTTCGTGCTGGATCGGCCCGGCCGGGATGCGGCGCGTGCCATCGAGGATGCCATCGATGCCGCGCTGGATCAGGTGCCGGCCCTGATCGCCGGGCGCTGGGACGAGGCGGTACGTAATCTGCATGGCGGCGGGTCGAAGGCGGCCCGCGCCAAATCCGAGGAAACCCGATGAGTCTGAAGTGCGGGATCGTTGGCCTGCCGAATGTCGGCAAGTCGACCCTGTTCAATGCCCTGACCCGCGCGGAGATCGCGGCGGAGAACTATCCGTTTTGCACCATCGACCCGAACGTGGGCGTGGTGGAGGTGCCGGATCCACGCCTGGCGCGATTGACCGAGATCGTGAAGCCCGAGCGCACACTGGCCACCACGGTGGAGTTCGTCGACATCGCCGGTCTGGTGGCCGGTGCCGCGCAGGGCGAGGGACTGGGCAACCAGTTTCTGGCTCATATCCGCGAGACGGATGCGATTGCCCAGGTCGTGCGCTGCTTCGAGGATGACGACATCGTCCACGTGGCCGGCAAGGTCGATCCGCTGGCCGATATCGAGACCATCAGCACGGAGTTGATGCTGGCGGATCTCGAGACTGCCAACAAGGCGCTGACCCGTCTGGCACGTGCCGCGAAGTCGCAGGACAAGACGGCCATTGCGCAGTTGAAGGCGGCGGAGAAGGTCGCGGCAGGTCTGGATCAGGGCGTTCCGGCGCGCGCTCAGGACCTGGACGAGGATGAGCGGCGCCTGCTTTATGATCTGCACCTGCTGACCATCAAGCCGTTGATGTATATAGCCAATGTTGACGAGGCGTCTCTGGCCAGTGGCAACGCGATGGTCGAGGCGGTGCAGGCGAAGGCCGCCGAGGAAGGGGCCGAGGTGGTCAGCGTTTGTGCAGCCATCGAGGCCGAGATCGCCGTGCTGGACCCGGAGGAGCGGAGCGAGTTCCTGGCCGATCTCGGGCTCGAGGAACCGGGGCTGGACCGTGTGATCCGCACTGCCTACCGGCTGCTGGACCTGCAGACCTTCTTTACCGCGGGTGAAAAGGAAGTCCGGGCCTGGACAGTGCGGCGGGGTTCTACCGCGCCGCAGGCCGCCGGGGTCATCCATACCGATTTCGAGCGCGGCTTTATCCGTGCCGAGGTGGTGGGCTATGACGACTTTGTCGCGAACAACGGCGAGCAGGGTGCGAAGGACGCGGGGAAATGGCGTCTGGAGGGTAAGGAATACGTAATGCACGAAGGCGACGTGGTACATTTTCGCTTCAATGTCTGAGTGCTATAGTAGGAAATAAACCCGGGTCGCGGCGGTAGTCGCCGTCCGGTTCTGGCATCCAATCTTGGGAGTACTTCGATGGACGTAATGGATCGCATCCGCCAGCAGGTGGAAGACAATCCGGTGGTGATCTTCATGAAGGGCACCCCGCAGTTCCCCATGTGCGGTTTTTCCAGCCGTGCGGTGGAGGCGCTGAAGCGCTGCGAGCAGGAGTTCGGGTACGTGAACGTGATCGCCGACCAGGAGGTCATGCAGAACCTGCCGCGTTTCGCTGACTGGCCGACCTTCCCGCAGGTCTATATCGACGGTGAACTGATCGGCGGCTGCGACATTACGCTCGAGATGTTCGAGAGCGGCGAGCTGAAGAAGATGGTCGACGAGGCTCACGCCAAGCGCGCCGCGAGCTGAAACGCGGTGTGCCAGGCGCCTGCCGGGTTCAGGCACGCACAGGGCGGGTGAGCGGCGAAAGGGGCCGCGCACCCGATCCGTCCTGAATCCGACAGGCTCCTGTGCCCTGTGGGGTCTCGCAGCCCGGAGACCTCATCATGCGCCCCGCCCGGGGCGCGTAAGGCCGGGATGAGTTGGCCCCGTCGGGATGGATTCAGCTCCCCGGCGGGAGTTCTTCCGGGTCGGGCAGCCGCAAGGCATTTTGTGGGACCCCGACCCCGTCTTGCCAGCGGTTCGTGATCTGGCAAAAGATATCCGCCGTCTTTTCTGCATCGAAGGCCGCGCTGTGGGCCGCCGCCGTATCCCAGCCCAGCCCGGCGGCGTCGGCCGCTCGTGCCAGCACGGTCTGGCCGAACGCCAGCGCTGAAAGCGACACCGTATCCAGGCTGGAAAACGGATGGAACGGATTGCGCTTGATGCCGCAGCGCTCGGCGGTCGCATGTACGAACCCGAGGTCGAAGTGTGCATTGTGTCCCACCAGCACGGCGCGCTTGCAGTGGTTGACCTTTACCTCCCGCCGCACTTCGCTGAAGAGCTTGCCCATGGCCTGATCCTCCGGCCAGGCCGCTCGCAACGGGTGGTAGGGGTCGATCCCGTTGACTTCCAGTGATTTCGGGTCCAGCTCCGAGCCTTCGAACGGGCGCACATGCAGGCTGACGGTGCGCTCGCGCACCAGGTGGTCGTTTTCGTCGCGGCGCAGAAACACCGCGGCAATCTGCAACAGGGCGTGGCGGCGGCAGTCAAATCCCCCGGTCTCGACATCGACGACCACCGGCAGGAAGCCGCGGAAACGGTTGGCCATTGGGCGGTGCTTGGGGTCCAGCTGCAGGGATTCGGGCATCGGGGTACTCGGTTGCGGGTAAGCCGTTACGGTTCGCGGGCGCGGTGGCCGGGAAGGGTGTCTCCCGGGCGTGCGCCCGCGTGTACAATTTACGGATGTTTGGAGATTTTGTCGCGTTTTTTGCCGACGATCGGCGCCATACATGGCGTTCGCTTGACCTGTTGCCGGCACAGTCGGGATACTTGCGTCCTTTATGCCCGCCTGACATCGGCGCATGGTAGCAAAAGCCTGCCTGCCCGGTGGCCTGGAACCCAAGATGGCATCCTGATTCCCAACCCGTTTTCAGGGGTAGACGCATGGACCCGAACGCGACCGAACACGACATCGACCCGCAGGAGACCCAGGAGTGGATTGACGCCCTGGCCTCGGTGCTGGAGACCGACGGCCCCGAGCGGGCACATGCCCTGCTGGAACGGCTGGTGGACAAGGCGCGGCGCAGCGGGGCCTATCTGCCGTACTCCGCCAATACCGCTTATGTGAACACCATCCCCACGCACCTGGAGCCGGAGTATCCGGGCGATGGTGCGGTGGAGCATCGCATCCGGTCCTATATCCGCTGGAATGCGATGGCGATGGTGGTCAAGGCCAACCGCGCCTCGGCCGAGCTGGGGGGGCATATTGCGACTTTTGCCTCCGCTGCCACTCTTTATGACGTCGGGTTCAACCATTTCTGGCATGCCCCGTCGCATGATCATGGTGGCGATCTGCTGTTCGCCCAGGGTCACTCCTCGCCGGGTATCTACGCCCGTGCGTTCATGGAAGGCCGCCTGAGCGAGGAACAACTGGACCACTTCCGCCGCGAGGTCGACGGCAAGGGCCTGTCGTCCTATCCGCATCCCTGGCTGATGCCGGACTTCTGGCAGTTCCCGACCGTGTCCATGGGGCTGGGCCCGATCATGAGCATCTACCAGGCGCGTTTTATGCGTTATCTGCAGGATCGTGGCCTGGCACAGACCGAGAACCGTCGCGTCTGGAGCTTTGTCGGCGACGGTGAGGTGGACGAGCCGGAGACCCTGGGGGCGATCACCCTGGCCTCGCGGGAGAAGCTGGACAACCTGACCTGGGTGGTCAACTGCAACCTGCAGCGCCTGGATGGCCCGGTGCGCGGCAATGGCAAGATTGTGCAGGAGCTGGAGGCGATCTTCCGCGGCGCGGGCTGGAACGTGGTCAAGGTGCTGTGGGGTCGCTACTGGGATCCGCTGCTGGCGAAGGACACCGACGGCCTGCTGCAGAAGCGCATGATGGAGGCGGTCGACGGCGATTTCCAGAATTACAAGGCGAATGACGGTGCCTATGTGCGCGAGCACTTCTTCGGCAAGTACCCCGAGCTGAAGGCGATGGTGGCCAACATGTCCGACGAGGACATCTGGCGCCTCAACCGCGGCGGCCATGACCCGGTCAAGGTCTATGCGGCCTACAAGGCAGCGGCCGAGCACAAGGGGCAGCCGACCGTGATCCTCGCGCACACGGTGAAGGGGTATGGCATGGGGTCCGCAGGCGAGGCCCAGAACCGTACCCACAGCCAGAAGAAGATGGACGCGGACGACATGAAGCAGTTCCGGGACCGCTTCAATATCCCGCTTTCCGACGAGCAGGTGGAGCGTGCCGAGTACATTAAGCCGGACCCCGAATCCGAAGAGATGAAGTACATGCACGAGCGGCGCAAGGACCTCGGCGGCTACCTGCCGGTGCGTCGCCCGCTGGCCACACCGCTGGAGATCCCGGGGCTGGAGGCCTTCAACAGCCTGCTGGAGTCCTCCGGTGAGCGCGAGATGTCCACCACCATGGCCTTCGTGCGCCTGCTGACCCTGCTCGCGCGGGACAAGAAGATCGGCAAGAACATCGTCCCGATTGTGCCCGACGAGGCGCGGACCTTCGGCATGGAAGGGCTGTTCCGTCAGCTGGGGATTTACTCCTCGGTCGGCCAGCTCTACGAGCCGCAGGACAGGGACCAGGTGATGTATTACAAGGAGGACAAGAAGGGCCAGATCCTGGAAGAGGGGATCAACGAGGCCGGTTCCATGTCCTCCTGGATTGCGGCGGCCACGTCGTACTCCACGCACGGTGTGGCGATGGTGCCGTTCTACATCTTCTATTCGATGTTCGGCTTCCAGCGCATCGGCGACTTGATCTGGGCCGCCGGCGACATGCGCGCCCGCGGCTTCCTGATGGGGGCCACCGCCGGGCGTACCACGCTGGCGGGTGAGGGCCTGCAGCACGATGATGGCCACAGCCTGATGATGGCCGCCAACGTGCCCAACTGCATCGCCTACGATCCGACCTTCGCCTATGAACTGGCGGTGATTGTGCAGGACGGCATGCGCCGCATGTATGCGGAGCAGCAAAGCGTCTTCTACTACATCACCGTGATGAACGAGAACTACCCGCAGCCAGCCATGCCGAAGGGCGCGGAGGAAGGTATCCGTCGCGGCCTGTACCGGCTGCAGGCCGGCGGACGCAAGAAAAAGAAGGTACGCCTGCTGGGCTCCGGCACCATCCTGCGCGAGGCCATTGCCGCCGCCGAACTGCTGGATCAGGACTTCGGCGTCGCTGCCGAGGTCTGGAGTGCGACCAGCTTCAACGAGCTGGCCCGTGATGGCCGCGATGCCGAGCGCCATGCGCGCCTGCATCCGGAGGCCAAACCGCGCACGTCCTGGGTGGAGGAATGCCTGGGTGGTTCGGACGATCCGGTGATTGCCGCGACCGACTATGTGAAGGGTTATGCCGATCAGATCCGTGCCTTCGTGCCGGCGGACTACCGTGTGCTGGGGACGGACGGCTTCAGCCGTTCCGATACCCGCGCTGCGCTGCGTCGGCACTTCGAGGTCGATCGCTTCCACATCGCGGTCGCGGCGCTGAAGGCCCTGGCCGATGCCGGGACCGTGGAGGTCAAGACTGTGGCTGACGCGATCGAGAAGTATGCGATCGACGTCGAACGGCCCAACCCGTTGCAGGCCTGAGGCCGTCGGACCCGAGGCAGGAGCAGACATGAGCAACACGACTACTGTGCACGTCCCGGATATCGGCGACTTCAAGGACGTCGAGATCATTGAGGTCATCGTCAGCCCCGGGGATACCGTGGCCCCCGAGGATCCGCTGATTACGCTGGAGTCCGACAAGGCCTCCATCGAGATCCCGGCGCCGCAGGGCGGTACCGTGAAGGCGCTGAAGGTGAAGGCCGGCGACCGCGTCAACGAGGGTGACCCGATCCTGGAGCTGGAGCCCTCCGACGAGGGTGCGGCCGAGGATGCCCCCGCCAGGGACGAGGCGCCGAAGCAGGAAGCGCGGTCTTCCGCGGCTGCCCCGGCCGAGCCGGCCCCCGGGACCGAGCAACCGCAGCCGTCCCCGGCACCGAAGGCCGCCGGCCGGGCCGATCCGCGTCCGTCGCCGACTGAACACATCCGTGACGAATCGGCCTTCCGCAAGGCCCATGCCTCGCCGGTGGTGCGCAAGTTCGCGCGCGAGCTGGGCGTGGACCTGAGCAAGGTCGAAGGCTCCGGGCGCAAGGGTCGCATCCTGCGCGAGGATGTGCAGGGCTTCGTCAAGCGTGCGCTGAGTCAGGGCTCCGGCGGTGGCCTGGGCGTCGAGCCGATGCCGGAGATCGACTTCTCCGAGTTCGGTCCGATCGAGACCCAGGCGCTGTCGAAGATCAACAAGCTCACCGGCAAGAATCTGCACCGCAACTGGGTCACCGTCCCGCACGTCACCCAGTTCGACGAGGCTGATATCACTGAACTCGAGGACTTCCGCAAGTCGCTGAAGGCCGAGTACGAGAAGAAGGGCGTGAAGGTCACCTTCCTGCCGTTCCTGATGAAGGCGGTGGTCTCCGCGCTCAAGCAGTACCCGCGCTTCAATGCCTCGCTGGACGCGACCGGCGAGAACCTGATCCTGAAGCAGTACTACAACCTCGGTATCGCGGTGGATACGCCGGACGGCCTGGTCGTCCCGGTGGTGCGCGATGTGGATCGCAAGAGCCTGGTCGACATCGCCGCCGAGCTGATGGACCTGTCCCAGCGCGCCCGCGACAAGAAGCTCAAGCCTGCGGACATGCAGGGCGGCTGCCTGACGATCTCCAGCCTCGGCGGGATCGGCGGGACCCAGTTCACCCCGATCGTGAACGCCCCCGAGGTCGCGATCCTCGGTGTTTCGCGCTCCAGCATGAAGCCGGTCTGGAACGGCAAGGAGTTCGAGCCGCGCCTGATCCTGCCGCTGGCGCTGTCGTACGATCATCGGGTGATCGACGGTGCGCTGGGCGCCCGTTTTGCTACCACGCTGAGCGCGTTGCTGTCCGACATGCGCCGCATGCTTCTGTAATCGTAACCGGAGTGACTGGATGAGCCAGACCAAGACCATCGAAGTCCCGGATATCGGGGATTTCAAGGACGTCGAGATCATCGAGGTCCTGGTACAGCCGGGCAGCGAGATCGCGCCGGAGGATCCGCTGATCACGCTGGAGTCCGACAAGGCGACCATCGACGTGCCTGCCCCCGAGGCCGGCACGGTCAAGAAGATGCACGTGAAGGTCGGCGACAAGGTCTCCCAGGGCAGCAAGCTCCTGGACCTCGAAGCCAGTGGCGATGCCGCGGGCGGAAGCGAGGACGCCCCCGCATCCGACGGCGAGACGACCGAATCCACCAAGGCGGAATCGGCCGCCGCGAGCGAGTCGCAGCAGGCCGCGCCCAAGGCCGCCGCCGATCCGAACACCGACAGCCAGTGCCAGGTGCTGGTGCTGGGCTCCGGCCCCGGTGGCTACACCGCCGCCTTCCGCGCCGCAGACCTGGGCCTGGACGTGGTGATGGTCGAGCGCTACCCGCAGATCGGCGGGGTCTGCCTGAACGTGGGCTGCATCCCGTCCAAGGCGCTGCTGCACGCCGGCGAGGTGCTGCACGAGGCCGAGCGCTTTGCCGCGCTGGGTATCAAGTTCGGCGAGCCGGAGATCGATCTCGATGGGCTGCGCGGCTACAAGGACAAGACGGTCAAGAAGCTGACCGGCGGGCTCAAGCAACTGTGCAAGCAGCGCAAGGTGCGTGTGGTGCAGGGCGTTGGCGAATTCACCGGCGCCAACAGCATCGCGGTCGAGGGGGACGCCGGCCGCGAGGTGATCGGCTTCGAGCACGCGATCATCGCGGTCGGTTCGCAGGCGATCCGGCTGCCCGGTTTCCCCTGGGACGACGACCGGGTGATGGACTCCACCGGCGCCCTCGATCTGGCGGATATCCCCGAGCGCATGCTGGTCGTTGGCGGCGGTATCATCGGCCTGGAGATGGCCTGCGTATACGAGTCGCTGGGCGCGAAGGTCACGGTGGTGGAACTGTCCGGGACCCTGATGCCGGGCGCGGATCGCGACATCGTGCGCCCGTTCGAGAAGCGCGCGAAGAAGCGCTTCGAGAATATCTTCCTCAACAGCAAGGTGACCGGGGCCGAGGCCACCGACCAGGGCATTGTCTGCCGCTTCGAGGGCGAGGCCAAGGGCCTGCCGGAAGAGGATACCTTCGACCGTGTGCTGGTCGCGGTGGGGCGCAGCCCGAATGGCGCGAAGATCAACGCCGAGGCGGCGGGCGTGCAGGTGACCGAGCGTGGCTTCATCGAGGTCGACAGCCAGCAGCGTACCAATGTCGAGCACATCTTCGCTATCGGCGACGTAGTCGGGCAGCCGATGCTGGCGCACAAGGCCACCCACGAGGGCAAGGTCGCGGCCGAGGTGATTGCCGGGCACAAGGTGCACTTCGACGCCCGCGCGATCCCGTCGGTGGCCTACACCCACCCCGAGGTCGCCTGGATGGGCGTGACCGAGGAACAGGCCAAGGCCGATGGCATCGAGTACACCAAGGGCGTGTTCCCCTGGGCCGCCTCCGGGCGCGCGATCGCGCTGGGCGCCGAGGACGGCATGACCAAGCTGCTGTTCGACGCCGAGGGCCGGGTTATTGGTGCGGGCCTGGTCGGGCCCTCCGCCGGGGATCTGATCGGCGAGGCCATGCTGGCACTGGAGATGGGCGCGGAGATGGAGGACATCGGCCTGACCGTGCATCCGCACCCGACCCTCAGCGAGACGGTAGCCTTCGCCGCCGAGGTCGCGCACGGATCGATCACCGACATCCTGCCGCCAAGGAAGAGCTAGGCACCTGTGGGATTCGGTACGGATGTGCTGAGCGTGCACCATCCGCCAGTGGTGCTGCCGGCCCGTTTCTGATGGATTCGGGCGGCAATGCAGGATCGGGTAACCTGGTCTGCCAACCCTGCAACTTGATCAACGCAGGGGCCCGGCCGCCCGTTGTGAGCGGAGCTGTGAACAGAAACGGGTGCGCGCAGGGCGTTGCGACGCCTTTGTGCAGAACGACTACTGCACGGGAGTCGCCGCGCGTTGCACGCATAAAAATGCGACGACGCAGCGAGCGTGCATATTGATCCGTGTTCCCCTGACCCGAATCCGCCACCAGTGGCCCTGTGGCTTCGTTCCGGGGGTGGCGCTGCTGGCCGTTCTGGTCGCGACTGCGGCGCCAGCCGCGCCCGCGCCCTTTGTGGAGCCCCTGGAGCATAGCGACTGGTCGCTGGTCGAGGAGGAGGCGGTCTGCCGTATCGAGCAGGCCGTACGACACGGGGGCAGCCTGTATGTCGAGCAGCGTCCGGGACTGCGGCCAGCGGCCTTCTGGCGCGCGCCGCATGCGTTGTCCGTGGATGCTGCTCCTCGTTTGCGCACCGCTGCCCCGGAATGGCTGCGGCCGGCCGCGAAGGCGCCCCTGGATCTGCGGCTGCAGGCCGGGGGCGAGCATCTGTTCCGGGTCCCCCCGGGGCAGGTGCAGCCCCTGCAGACGCGTTTACTGGCGGGCCATGATGTGCGTGTCGACTTTCCCGATAGCGATGCGTCGGTGCAGTTTCGCGGCATGCGTTTCGCCCTGCGTGCGCAGGCGTTCCGGGCCTGCGGGGATGATCATTCTCCGCCCCCGGCGGCGCCGGAGACCGGGGCCCTGGAGCGCTGGAGCGTCTACTTCGAGACTGCCAGTGCAGGTCTCGACACCGCGGCGCGAGCGACCCTGCAGCAGGCAGTACAGGCCCTGAAGGCGACCGCGGCGCCGCAGATTCGGGTGGTCGGCTGGACGGATGCCGAAGGCTCGCTGGCGGTAAACCGGACCCTCAGCCGTGAACGTGCAAACGTAGTTCGCGACGCCCTGGTCGAGTCCGGGATTGCACGGGGGCAGATCGAGATCGTCGCCCCTGGCGTGGACCCCGCTGCCGTGGGCGAACGGGCGGCGTCGCGACGGGCCGACATCTGGTGGCTGGACACGGATGCCGCAGCCGTGGATCCGGGCGCGCCGCGGCCCCTGCAGACCCCGGGTGCCGCCGGGGCGGAGGGGCCGGAGGTTGCGCCCGGGAGCGCGCCACCAGCGACGAGCCCGGGGTGGTAGCGGCCATCACCAAATACGACTATATCTTTACACCAAGACAAGGACAGGCCTTCTTATGAGCTCCACGATCAACCGCGTCGTACTCGCCTACTCGGGCGGGCTGGATACCTCGGTCATCCTGAAATGGCTGGAGGAACAATACGGCTGCGAGGTGATTACCTTCACGGCCGATCTTGGCCAGGGCGAGGAGGTCGAACCGGCCCGCGCCAAGGCCGAGGCCCTGGGGGTCAAGCAGATCTACATCGAGGACCTGCGCGAGATTTTTGTACGCGACTATGTATTCCCGATGTTCCGTGCGAACACGATCTACGAGGGCGAGTACCTGCTCGGTACCTCGATTGCACGGCCGCTGATCGCGCGGCGTCTGGTGGAGATCGCCGAGGAGACCGGGGCCGACGCCATCGCCCACGGCGCGACCGGCAAGGGCAATGACCAGGTGCGTTTCGAACTGGGTGCGTATGCGCTGAAGCCGGGCATCCAGGTGATCGCTCCCTGGCGCGAATGGGACCTGAATTCGCGCGAGCGGCTGATGGCCTATGCCGAGCAGCACGATATCCCGGTGGACTACAAGAAGCAGGGCACCAAGTCGCCGTACTCGATGGATGCCAACCTGCTGCACATCTCCTACGAGGGCGGCCCGCTGGAAGACCCGTGGACCGAGGCCGAGGAGGACATGTGGCGCTGGTCGGTCTCCCCGGAGGCCGCGCCGGATGAATCCGAGACCCTGGTCATCGGCTTCGAGAAGGGCGACCCGGTGTCGATCAATGGCGAGCGCATGAGCGCAGCCGACCTGCTCGCGAAGCTGAACGAGCGTGGCGGGGCCCACGGCGTGGGGCGTCTGGATATTGTCGAGAACCGCTATGTGGGCATGAAGTCGCGCGGCTGCTACGAGACCCCGGGCGGCACCATCCTGCTCAAGGCGCGCCGCGCACTGGAATCGATCACCCTGGATCGCGAGGCCGCGCATCTGAAGGACGAGCTGATGCCGCGCTACGCCAGCATTATCTATAACGGCTACTGGTGGAGCCCGGAACGGCGCATGTTGCAGGCCGCGATCGACGATACCCAGGGCGTGGTCAACGGCGAGGTGCGTCTGCGTCTGTACAAGGGCAACGTGATCGTTGCCGGCCGCCGCTCCGAGGACACCCTGTTCGACGACGCCATCGCGACCTTCGAAGACGATGCCGGAGCCTACGACCAGAAGGACGCCGAGGGCTTCATTCGTCTGAACGCGCTGCGCCTGCGCATCGCCGCCAGCCGCAACCGGACGTCCACATGAGATGACGGCCCGCGACCACAAGCCTCCGCCGTCCCGATGTACCCTGGCAGGGCACACCGGCGTGGCGTGGGGGCTGGGAGGAGCGGGCCTGTTGCTGCTGGTACTGCTCGGCTGGTGGATGCTCGGTGTTCCGCCGCCCGCGGGAGCTGGCGACGCCGAGGCACCCGCCGAACAGCGCCTGGTGCTGGGGGTCCTCGCGCACCGCGGGGACGAGGTCGCGCGCAGCCGTTGGACCCCGTTCACCGAATACCTGTCGGAGCAGGTGGACGGCGCGTCCTTCGCACTTGAACCCGTGGACAACGATGGGCTGCAGGCGGCGGTAGCGGAAGGCCGCTTTGACCTGATTCTGACCAACAGCGGCTCCTACGTGATGCTGGAGCAGCAGCACGGCATCTCCCGCATCGCCACCATGCAGCCGCGCAAGGTCGGCCGAGCCGAGGATCGTTTTGGCGCGGTGGTGATCACGCGGGCCGACCGCGAGGACCTGGTAGAGCTGGACGACCTGCGAGGGCAGCGACTGTCGGCCGTGCACTCCGATGCCTTCGGTGGCTGGTGGATGACATGGCGCGAATTGCAGGCGGCCGGAGTGGATGTCGAAAGCGACCTGGCGGCGCTGGTGTTCACCGGCTTCCCGGTCAGTCGCGGGCTCGACTGGGTGCTGCAGGGCGAGGTCGATGCCGCGACCTTCCGCACCGGCATCCTGGAGGATCTCGAAGCGCGCGGGGACCCGCGGGTGGATCGGATCCGGGTGGTCGGCGAACGCGCCTTTCCCGCGTTTACCTACCGCGCCAGTACGCGGCTGTATCCGGAGTGGCCGCTGGCCATGAGTGGTGACCTGGACGCCGGGTTGGCCCACGCGATCCTGCTGGCGACCCTCTCGCTGGACGCGGGGCACCCGGCCAGCCAGGCGGCCGGCATCTCGGGATGGGCCGCGCCGCGTTCCTACGAGGACGTGCACGGCCTGATGCACGAACTGGGGGTGGGCCTGTACGCCCCGCAGCCCTTCGATGTCCTGGTCTGGCTGCGCGGTCATCTCCTGTGGCTGGTGTCGGCGCTGGCGGCGATTGCGTTGCTGGCGCTGCTGTATGTGTCCCGGGTCCATGCCCGGGTGCGGCGCTCCGGGCACAACCTGGAACGCAGCATGGAGGCGATCCCCGATGCGGTGATCACCCTGGATTCGCATGGCGGAATCTCCTACGTGAACCCGGCGGCGCGGGACCTGGCCGGACTGACCCGCGACCAGGTCCTGGGCTGCTCGCTGGACCAGCTCCTCGATCTGCGCGAGCTCGGGACCGGCCGCCCGCTGTTGCCGGACAATGCCCGGGGAGAGCGGCTTGCCCAGGTCCTGGGCGAGCGTTCGGATGCGCGCCTGGTACGGCGCGACGGTCACGAGGTAATCGTGCGCATCGCTCGCACGACCCTGGATCCGGTGGCCGGCAGTTCGGTCCGCACCCTGCTGGTGCTGACAGACGTGTCCGAGGAGCGCCGGTTGGTCGACCGCCTGGTGCACGAGGCCAGCCACGACGGCCTGACCGGCCTGCTGAACCGGCGCGCCTTCGAGCGCGAGCTGGAGATCGCGATGCATGCGGCCCGCGAGAATCGTGCGGTGGCCAGCCTGTTGATGGTGGACCTCGACTACTTCAAGGAGGTCAACGATCGTCATGGACACCGCGTGGGCGACGACCTCCTGCGTCAGGTGGCCCATGTCCTGCGCCAGTTGACCCGCGGCCATGACGCCGTGGCCCGGATCGGGGGCGACGAATTTGCGATCATTGCCCGTGACACCAACGCCGAGTATGGGCGTATTCTGGGCCAGCGCATCTGTTCGGCCCTCGGCGGCCGGCCGTTGCAGGTCGAAGCAGGTGACGTCACCATTGGTGCATCGGTGGGCGTGCTCGAGCTGGGGCCGGATATCCCCGGCGTGGACGAGGCGTTCGTCGCCGCCGATCGGGCCTGCTACGAGGCCAAGGACCAGGGCCGCGGCCAGGTCGGGCTCGCCCGCAAGGCGGATATCCACCCGATTGCCGGAGCCTGAGAGCGATCCGGTCCCCGGCCGGCGCGGAACGCGCTGCGTGCCGGTGTGGTCCATGTGAAACCGGTGCGGTGCCGGTTCGAAAGAAAGGAATTACATGTCTATTGTCTCCCGCTTGCGAACGGGCCTGCTGGCCACGGCCCTTCTTTTCCTGACCGGTTGCGCAACGGTGCCCAGCGAGGACCGTCACCCGGATGATCCCTGGGAGTCCTACAACCGTGCCGTATTCGAGATCAACCAGGATTTCGACGAGTCGTTGCTGCGTCCGGCAGCAGTGCAGTATCAGCGTGTTCCGGATACGGTGCAGACGGGGGTCGGTAATTTCTTCTCGAACCTGAACGACTTCACCGTGTTGTTCAACAATCTGTTGCAGGGCAACCTCGAGAATGCCGCATCGGATACCGGCCGTATACTGTTCAACAGCACCTTCGGGCTGTTCGGTCTGATTGATGTCGCCTCGCCGATGGGGCTGGAGAAGAACAACGAGGACTTCGGTCAGACCCTCGGTGTCTGGGGTGTACCTCGTGGGCCCTACCTGCAGTTGCCGCTGCTCGGGCCGAGTACCGCGCGCGATGCCCCTGCGCGGATCGTCGACGGTTACACCGATCCGCTCTATCAGAGCAACCTGCGCCAGGATCACAGCAGCTGGTGGGTCGGACTGATTGCGCTGGACATCATCGACATGCGTGCCGGTCTGATCTCCACCGAACGCATGCTGGAACAGCTGTCGGACGACCCCTACATCGCGATGCGCGAGGCCTGGTTACAGCGCCGCGACTTCCTCGTGCGGGGCTCCAGCGACGAGCGTGCCAGCGAGATGCTGGACGAACTCGACGAGCTGGAGGCGCTGGAGGCGATGGAAGCCGGGGAGGATGTGCAGTGAGCGGCCTGGCGCCGATGCTGAACATCCTGCGCCTGGGGGCCGGACCCCAGGATCTGCCGGCGGACAATGCCACCCTGATGTTCTGGGTGGGGATTGCGCTGATCGCTGGCATGGTGATCGGGATACCGCTGTACGGTTTCGGTGGCGCCCTGGCCCTGAACGTGATGGATCTGGTGGTGCTGTACGCCTTTGTGATGATTGTGCTCAATACGCGCGGCGTCCCGGACCGATGGCGTCAGACCTTCACCGCGATGGCCGGCACCGGCGCCATTCTGGGCCTGCTCATGGCCTTGCTGATGTTGCTGGCAGGTGGTCCGGACCCGGGCCGCGAGCCGGAAGACATCGCCACGGGCGTGGTGTTCGGGATGCTTGTGCTGCTCGCCTGGTTGCTGCTCGTGTTCGGCCACATCCTGCAGCAGGCGCTGGACATGGGATCGCGTCTGGTCGGCATGCTGGTGGCGCTGGGCTATATCGTGGTCTCCAGCGTGGCGACCCAGACCGCGGTCGGTCTGCTGCAGTGACTGCGGGGCCTCTCCACGTGCTGGGGATCGGTGGCACTTTCATGGGCGGTCTGGCCCAGCTTGCCCGTGCGCGCGGCTATCAGGTGACCGGTTCCGATCAGAAGCTTTATCCGCCGATGAGCGAGCAGCTGGAACAGGCCGGTATTGCCTGGCACGAGGGATACGATCCGGCGACCCTGCCGGAGCAGGGGCCGGTCGTGGTTGGAAACGTGATGACCCGGGGCATGCCGATCATCGAGGCCTTGCTGGATCGCGGCCTGTCCTACGTCTCCGGTCCGCAGTGGCTGGCCGAGCATGTCCTGCATGACCGCTGGGTGCTGGCGGTGGCCGGTACCCATGGCAAGACCACGACGGCCAGCCTGCTGGCCTGGATCCTGGAATATGCCGGGCTGAATCCCGGTTTCCTGATCGGCGGTGTGCCCGGCAATTTCGGGGTCAGTGCGCGTCCGGGCGCGGCCCCGTTCTTCGTGATCGAGGCGGATGAATATGATTCGGCCTTCTTCGACAAGCGCGCCAAGTTCGTTCACTACCGCCCGCGTACCCTGGTGCTGAACAACCTCGAGTTCGACCATGCGGATATCTACCCGGACCTGGCCGCAATCGAGCGCCAGTTTCACCACCTGGTACGTACGGTTCCGGGGCAGGGCCGTATCCTGCTGCCGGCCGCTGATGCCGCGCTGGAGCGGGTGCTGGAGATGGGCTGCTGGACCCCGGTGGAACGCCTGAGTACCGATCCCGATGCGGGGACGACGACGGCACTCGCCGCCCGCGCGTTGAATGCCGACGCCTCCGAGTTCGAGGTGCTGGCGGACGGTGTCGTGGTTGGCCGGGTCGCGTGGTCGATGAGCGGCCGCCATAACCTGGCGAATGCCCTGGCGGCCCTGGGGGCGGCCCGTCATGCCGGGGTGCCGCTGGCGGCGGGTCTGGCCGCGCTGCCCGAATTCCGCGGTGTGCGACGGCGCCAGGAACTGCGCGCCGAGATTGACGGTGTCCGCGTGATCGACGACTTCGCCCATCACCCCACGGCGATCCGCCTGACCCTGGAGGGACTGCGCGGGCAGGTGACCCCGGGCGGGCGGCTGGTGGCCATCCTCGAGCCGCGCTCCAACACCATGCGGATGGGCGTGCATGCCGAGGCCCTGGGCGCGGCGCTGGCGCAGGCCGATGCGGTGCACCTGTACCACGCACCGGAGATCGACTGGTCCACCGCCCACCTGCAGCGCGCGCTGGGCGAGCGGCTTGCGGTGGCCCCCGGGATCGAGCCGCTGCTGGAGGGGATTCTTGCGCAGGTGCGTCCGGGGGATACGCTGGTGATCATGAGTAATGGCGGCTTCGATGGCCTGCATCGGCGTCTGATCGCGGCCCTGCAGGGGACGACCGCATGAACGATCGCCCGCGCAGTATCGCCCTGGCCCTGACCGGCGCCTCCGGCGCGCCCTACGGCCTGCGTCTGCTGGAGTGCCTGGTGACGGCCGGGGTGCAGGTGCACCTGATGCTGTCGAAGCCGGCCCAGGTCGTACTGGGGCTGGAGACCGATCTCGATGTGCCCGGGCGCCCGGCCGAGATCGCCCGTTTCTTCAGCGAGCGTCACGGAGCTGGTGAGGGTCAGATCCGTTGCTATGGCCCGGAACAGTGGACCGCGCCGGTGGCCAGCGGGTCCGCGGTGCCGGGGGCGATGGTGGTGTGCCCCTGCACCACCGCGACGCTCTCGGCGATTGCGACCGGTGCCTCGCGCGGATTGATCGAACGGGCCGCCGACGTGGTCCTGAAGGAGCGCCGTCGTCTGGTGCTGGTGGTGCGCGAGACGCCGTTCTCCGAGATCCACCTGGAGAACATGCTGCGCCTGGCGCGCATGGGCGCGGTAGTGATGCCGGCCAATCCGGCCTTTTATCATCGACCGCAGTCTATCGACGATCTGGTCGATTTCATGGTTGCGCGGGTGCTGGACCACCTCGGGGTGGAGCATACCCTGGGGCCGCGCTGGGGGATGCCGCCCGCGTCGGGAGAGGACGCATGAGCACGTTGCCGCTGTTTCCGCTGAATACGGTGCTGTTCCCCGAGGGCTTGCTGCCCCTGAGGATCTTCGAGACACGCTATCTGGACATGGTGAGGCGCTGCCTGCGCGATGACGGTCGCTTCGTGGTCGTGGCGATCGACGCCCAGCAGGACGCCGCTGACCAGCCTGCGGAGACGGACCCGGCGGTCGGCTTTCATGAGGTCGGTACCGAAGCGGCCATCGTGGACTGGGATCAGCGCCCGGACGGATTGCTGGGCATTCTGGTGAAAGGCGAGGGGCGGCGCATGATTCGTAATGCCCGGCGTGCCGATGATGGCCTGTGGCTGGGCGATGTGGAGCCGCTGCAGGAATACCCGGAGGTCAGCTTGCCGGTGGACTACGCCTCGCTGGCGGACCTGCTGGAGCGCCTGCTGGACCAACTGGGTACGCCGTGGTCACATCTGGAACGACGCTTTGATGACTCCACCTGGGTGGCCGCCCGCCTGACCGAGTTGTTGCCCATTGACCTGCCGATCAAGCAGCAGCTGCTGGAGGCGGACGATCCGATCGAGCGCCTGGAGCGCCTGCGAGCGGCCATGCTCGCGGCGTCGAAATCCTGAAACCGGGCGGCGAGGCTGTTAAGGTTCTCGCACACACTTAACCGGAGTCCGCCATCATGGCCGTTCAGGAACTTACGCAGGACAATTTCGAAGCCGCCATCACCGGAAACGACATCGTCATTCTGGACTTCTGGGCCCCGTGGTGCGGCCCGTGCCAGCAATTTGCTCCGACCTTCGAGGAGGCCTCGGGCAAGCACGACGATGTCGTCTTTGCCAAGGTGAATACCGACGAAGAACAGGGTATCGCCGGTGCCTTCCAGATCCGCTCCATCCCCACCCTGATGATCTTCCGCGAGCAGATCATCGTGTTCTCGCAGCCGGGCGTGCTCTCCGCCGGACAGCTGGACGAAGTGCTGGGCAAGGTGCGCGAGCTGGATATGGAACAGGTGCGTGCCGATATCGAACGCCAGCAGCAGGAACAGCAGCAGGCTGGCGGTGCCTGAGCGTATCCAGCGCACCACATGACCGCGGGGCCGTTTCGGCGCCTGCCGCAAAAACCCGGCCGGGCCTGCCCCTGCCGGGTTTTTGCATGTGGGGCACGGCCAACACCCGTAGAATGGGCCCGGTGGGGTGGGTCGCGCCCCGTTTCGGGAGGGATGTCGTCGCCATGCCCCGACGGCGCAGGGATTCCGCTGGCAGCCTTGTGATCATCAAAAATAGCTCTCGTTTTTCCATGCGGTCCGCTATGGGCACTCAGGACCGACAGGCGGCCAACTGATGCTCGCCGTGATGACCCAGATGGGGGCGTTGATCGTGGCGGGCGTGATCTGGCGCGCGCTGCAACCGGGCGGGCTGGATGCCGACACCGCCCGCCGCGTCCTGACCACCCTGGTTTATTACCTGTTGTTGCCGGCCCTGGTGCTCCAGGTCCTGTGGACGGCGCCGCTGGGACTGGATTCGCTGCGCATCGCCCTGGTTGCCGGGCTTACGGTCCTGGCGATGGTAGCGGCCACCCTGCTGGCCTGTCGGGTCTGCATGGCGGAACGTGCGGCCGTTGGCGCAATGCTGCTGGCGGCGGCCTGGCCCAATGCGACCTATCTGGGGCTTCCGATCCTCGACAGCCTGTTCGGGGATGCCGGGCGCGCGGTCGCCATCCAGTACGATCTGTTTGCCTGTCTGCCCCTGGTGCTGACGCTCGGCGTGCTGCTGGCGCGGCGTTACGGCGACCCCGAGGCCGTGCGTCTGTACGGGGGTGGCAGCCCGCTGCGCGGTCTGGCTGCCGTGCCTTCCATCTGGGCGGCCGTGCTGGGTGTGGGCCTTAATCTTGCCGGCATCCCGCTGATCGACTGGCTGGATGTCTTCCTTGGCTTCCTGGCCGACAGTGTCGCGCCCTTGATGCTGTTTTCGCTGGGTCTCGCGCTGGTGTTCAATCGTTTTCGCGGCCGTGATGCGCGGCCACTGGCGGTGGTCGCCGGGGTGCAGTTGGTGCTGGCGCCGCTGTTTGCGCTGGGGATGGTGCTGTGGATCGGGCTGGAGGGTGTGCCGGGGGTCGGGTCGGTGCTGGAGGCGGCGATGCCGGCGATGGTGCTTGGTCTCGTGTTCTGTGATCGGTTCCGGCTGGATACCGGGCTTTATGCGGCGGCGGTGACGCTGACGACGGCGCTGTCGCTGATCACCCTGCCGCTGTGGTTTGCCCTCGCCACCCACCTCATCGCCTGACTTTGGGGCTTCCCCCGCCGTCTGGCTGTGGCTGGGCCTGGTTCATCCTCTGGTGTTTACGGTGCCTTCGGTCAGCGACCTGCCATGCGCTGACTCGCCAGCGCGCCCCGCCCGTTTTTGATCAACAACTGGCTTTCTTGCTTGCCCAAGAAAGGACCCAAAGAAGGGCAACCGGATTCCGCCCGGGAACCCTTTCCATACGGGAGAGGAAGGTCAAGACAGAAGGTATCCCAGCCCCACGAAACCACAACGGCCCTGCCGCCTGAAAGCCCCCGGCGCCCGCTCGCGGGCGCGGCACGCAACGGCCAAAGGCCGAGCGTGCCCGAGATGTCGGAAAGCCCAGCCTCCCACCAATAGCTCGAATGTGGGGATGGCCGTTGTCTTGACCTTGACCCCCCGTTGTCGTCGCGCCGAGCGGAGAGGGTTTTCGCGGGATTCAAGGCGCTGGATGTCTGAGCGGAGCCGAAGGCGCAGCGAGTTCAGCGCCGCCCGCGAAAAGCCTCGGAGCGAGGGAAACCCCGGCCCGCGCAGCGGGCCGGGGTCGCGGCAGTCGGGCGTGTTTCTTGGGTACTTCTTTGCACGAGCAAAGAAGTACCTCGCGGCGCGCTGGCGAGTCAGCGCTTGGCAGTATGCGGACCGAAGCCACCATAAACACCGGATGCCACTCCAGGACCAGCCACCATCAGGCAGGCGGTGGACCGAAGGCGTCGTAAACACCGAATGGCGAAACAGTCGCTGCCACCGCCATGGCGCAACCGCCCGTTCACGCACAGGGGAGCGCTGACCCATGAGGGCTAGCGCAGGAGCATCAGGATGCCGGCGAGGATCAGCACGCCGGCGAAGCCGCGGCGGAGGGTGGCTACGGGCAGGTGATGGGTGAGCCAGACACCTGCGCGTACGCTGATGGCCGTGCCGATCACCACGCCGAGGATGGCCGGCAGATAGAGATAGCCCAGCGCCCACTCCGGCGCCTGGTAGGCCGGGTCGGTCCACTGCGGCAATGCGAACACCAGGCTCGCGCCGATGGAGATCGGCACGCCGAGGGCCGCGGCCGAGCCGATCGCCCGGCGCAGTTCCAGCCCCTGGCTGACCAGGAACGGCGTGGTCAGGGTGCCGCCGCCGATGCCGATCAGCGCGGAGACGGCCCCGATCACGGTGCCGCCGCCCAGCCAGACGCTGCGCCTCGGCACCGGCGCCTTCGGCGGCTGAATGTTGAGGAGCATCCAGATCCCGATCGCGACTTCGAAGGCGCCGAAGATGCGACCCAGGTGGTCGGAGTCGATGCGCGTGGCCAGCCAGGCGCCGAGCAGGGCCCCGACGATGATCCCCGGCAGCAGGCGGCGCACGGCCGTGCCGTCCACCCCGCCGCGGCGGTGATGGGCGCGGGCGGAGAGGACCGCGGTGGGGATGATCGCGCCCAGCGAGGAGCCGACCGCGAGCTGCACCAGGCTGGCCGAGTCGAAGGCCAGCAGGCTGAAGATCGCGACGAATACCGGCACCAGGATCAGCCCGCCGCCAATGCCGAACATCCCGGCCGGGATGCCGGCGACCAGGCCCAGAAGCACAAATAGCAGGCCCAGGCCTAGGGGAGCACTGATCAATGTACACACTCGCGTTGGTACCCCAGGTTTTCCGAGACAAGGCGCGTCGCGCAGTGGGTAGTGGTTCTACCCGCAAGCGGCGCAACGCAGGATCGGGGAACCTGGGGTACCAACCCCAAGGGGCTCGGCCGCTTTTGCGCGGGAACGGCGTTCCGGCTCCCTTGTGCAGAATGACTGCACGGCAGTCGCCGTGCCTTGTTCGCACGCAAAAGCGACTCGAGCGCGAGTGTGTACATTGATCAGTGTTCCCCTGGCGGCGACTGGGTCAGGGCCTCAAGCACGAGAGGGTGGGGGCGTCAGGCAGGGACCGGGCCGGCTGGGATGGAGCCGGCCGGCCCGGCGAGAGGGGGCAGGCGCTCAGAGCGCCTTGAAGCACTTGCGAGCGGCCTCGATGGTGGCGTCGAGGTCCGCGTCCGAGTGGGCGTTGGACATGAAGCCGGCCTCGAAGGCGCTGGGGGCGAGGTAGATGCCCTCGCCCAGCATCGCGTGGAAGAAGCGGCCGAAGGCGGCGGTGTCGCAGGCGGTGGCGCCGGCGAAGTCGGTGACCTTCTGGTCCGAGAAGAACAGGCCGAACATGCCCGGCACCTGGTTGGTGGTCAGGGCGACCCCGGCCTCGCGCGCGGCTTCCTCGAAGCCCGCGACGACCTTCTTCGTGCGCTGCTCCAGTTCGTCGTGGAAGCCCGGACGCGACAGGATCTCCAGGGTCTTGAGCCCGGCGGTCATCGCGATCGGGTTTCCGGACAGGGTGCCGGCCTGGTAGACCGGGCCCAGCGGCGAGAGGTGTTCCATGATCGCGCGCTTGCCGCCGAAGGCCCCCACCGGCATGCCGCCACCGATGATCTTGCCCAGCGTGGTCAGGTCCGGGGTGACGCCGAGATAGCCCTGGGCGCAGTTCTTCGACACGCGGAAGCCGGTCATCACCTCGTCGAAGATCAGTACCGCGCCGTGCTGGTCGCAGACCTCGCGCAGGGTCTCGAGAAAGCCCGGTTCCGGCGGGATGCAGTTCATGTTGCCGGCGATCGGCTCGACGATGATGCAGGCGACCTCGTCGCCCTTCTCGGCGAAGAAGGCGCGCACGCCGTCCGGGTCGTTGTAGGTGAGGGTGCTGGTCAGGGCGGCCAGCTCCTTCGGCACGCCGGGGGAGCTCGGCTGGCCGAGGGTCAGGGCGCCGGAGCCGGCCTTCACCAGCAGCGAGTCGCCATGGCCGTGGTAGTTGCCCTCGAACTTCACGATGCGGTCGCGCCCGGTGTAGCCGCGCGCCAGCCGGATCGCGCTCATCGTGGCCTCGGAGCCCGAGTTGGTCATGCGCACCAGGTCCATCGACGGCACCAGTTCGCAGACCTTCGCGGCCATGTCGTTTTCCAGCCGCGTCGGGCAGCCGAAGGACAGGCCGTTGTTGCAGGCCTCGCGCACCGCCTCGATCACCTCGGGGTGGGCGTGGCCGGCGACCATCGGGCCCCAGGAGCCGATGTAGTCGATGTAGCGCTGGCCGTCGGCGTCCCACATGTAGGCGCCACTGGCGCGGTCCATGAAGATCGGGGTGCCGCCCACGCCCTTGAACGCGCGGACCGGGGAGTTCACGCCCCCGGGGATGTGTTCTTTGGCGGCCTCGAACAGACGCTCGGTTTCCTGCATGACGGTGTCCTGTGTTTCGTTGAGTTCGGGTGTCGGTAGGCCTGGCAACCATAGCGGCGGCCGCCGGGCGGTGCAAAGGGGTTAGTCGAACAGTGTGCTGATGCGTCGGGCGGCGGCTTCCGGGTCGGGCGCGGCGCTGATGCCCTGGATCACGGCGACCAGGTCTGCCCCGGCCGCGACCACCTCGGCCGCGTTGTCCGGGGTGATGCCGCCGATGCCACAGATCGGCAGGTCCAGTGCCGCGCGCGCCTGGCGGAGCAGCTCCGGCCCGGCATAGGCGGCCTCCGGCTTGGTCGGGGAGGCGAACAGGGTGCCGAAGGCGACATAGCTGGCGCCGGCCCGGGCGGCGGCCTCGGCGTGCGCCAGCTCGTTGTAGCAGGAGACCCCGATGACCGCGTCCGGCCCCAGGAGCGCGCGGGCCGCGGTCGGGTCCGGATCGTCGCGGCCCAGATGCACGCCATCGGCCTGGATGCGCGCGGCCAGCTCGGTGTCGTCGTTGATGATGCAGCGCGCGCCGTGCGTGTGGGCGAGGGCGACCAGCTCGCGGGCGATCCCCTCGCGAGCGTCGTCCGCGAGCTGCTTGTCGCGGAACTGGATCAGGCTGGCGCCGCCGCGCAGTGCGGCCTCGGCATGGGCGAGGTGGGTGGCGCGCGGGTCCGCGCCCTCCGGCACCGCGGGGGTGATGAAGTAAAGCCCGCGCAGGGGCGCTCGGCTATCAGTCGTCATGCGGGCACAGGCGGTTGGGGATGTGCTGGCCGTGGCCGGGGGCATAGCCGCGGGCGATGGCATCGTTCATGAACGCCTGGGTCTCGATCACGGCCGGTTCGATGTCACGGCCCCGGGCGAGGAAGGCGGCGATCGCCGCGGCCAGGGTGCAGCCGGAGCCGTGGTAGCCGGCCGGGTGGCGCGGCAGCTCGAACGGGCGCATGTGGTCGTCCTCGCGGTAGAGGCGATTGATGATCGGGTCCTGCTCGGCGCCCTCGTGCCCGCCAGTGATCAGCACGTTGCGCGCGCCCAGCTGGCGCAGCCGGGGCCCCCATTCTTCGGGCGTCTCGGTGCGGGCCAGACGGGCGGCCTCGGGGCCGTTCGGGGTGATCAGCGTGGCCCGCGGCAGCAGGGCCTCGCGCGTGGCGTCGACCACCGCCTCGGTGGCCAGCGCCCCGCCGCCGCCGGCGACCATCACCGGGTCCAGTACCACCGGGATGTGCGGGTGCGCGCCGAGCAGCGCGGAGACGACGGTCACGTTCTCCACCGAGCCGAGCATGCCGATCTTGATCGCGGCGACCTCGAGATCGGCGAGGGTGACCTCGATCTGGGCGCGCAGCTGCTCCGGCGGGAGCACGGTGAAATCCACCACGTTGCGAGTGTCCTGCACGGTGATCGCGGTCACCGCCGTGGCCCCGTGTACGCCGAGCCGGGTAAAGGTAGTCAGGTCGGCCTGCAGACCCGCGCCGCCACCGGGGTCGGAGCCGGCAATGGTCAGCGCGATCGGGGGATGATTCATGAATGAGGACTCCCGTGCTAAGGTTGCGCGCGCCCCGGCACCCCCGGGGCGTTCCTGTTCCGAATCCCGGGAGTGTACGCAGCATGAGCCACGAGTTCGAAGTCGAGTCCATCCGTCCCCTGGTCGCCGCCGCGAAGGCCGGCGGTACGCTGAATGCGGAGGTCGACCAGGCCCTGGCCGCGCTGGAGCAGGCGATCAACCGGATCGCCGCCGAGCTGCAGGTGGAGCACGTGGGCCCCGGGGTGGGCATGGCGGATATGAATGCCGAGCATGTCTATCGCCTGGTGATCCGTCAGCACGAGATCGACGTGACGCGGCACGAGTGGAGCCTGTGGGTCTGCGATGCGCTGGATAATTGTGACTTCCGCGCGACCTGGCCGGTTACCGGCGCCGGGCGTCTGCGCCGCAAGCAGGTGACGGCCGTGGTGCCGGAGCTGGTGGCGGGCTACCGCGATGCGGTCGTGGCCGCCGGCAAGGGGGATACCCCGGCCGGCCAGCGCCTGGATCAGATGGCCGGTCTGTTCAGCTGACTGCGCCTGCCGGCTCGCGCAGCGAGATGACCGGCCAGCCCTTTTGGCGGGCATGTTCCGCGAGGGCCGGGTCGGGGTCCACGGCCACGGGGCGGCCGACCTGTTCCAGTAGCGGGATGTCGTTGCGCGAGTCGCTGTAGAAGCTGGCCTGTGTGATCGCGCCCTCGGGGTTCGGATGATCCGCGAGGTGCTGGCGCAGGCGTTCGATCTTGCCTTCCTGGAAGCAGGGCACGCCCGTCAGTTCGCCGGTGAACGCCCCGTCTTCACGCTCTTCGGCCAGGGTGGCGATCAGGTGGTCCACGCCGAGGATGTCGGCGATCGGCTGGGTCACGAACTGGTTGGTCGCGGTGATGATCACCAGCTCGTCGCCCGCGGCCCGGTGCCTTGCCAGAAGCGGCCGGGCCCCGGGGGCGATCATCGGCTGGATCAGGGTGTCGATGAACTGCTCCCGCCACGCCTCCAGCTGCGCGCGTGGGTGTTCGGCCAGCGGGCTGAACGCAAAGCGACAGAACTCGTGGATGTCGAGGGTCCCTGCCACATATTCCTTATAGAAGCGGTCATTGGTCTCGGCGTGGCAGGTCGGATGCACGGCGCCTACCTCGGCGAGGAACTGGTTCCAGGCGTGATCACTGTCGCCGGCGAGCAGGGTGTTATCGAGGTCGAACAGAGCCAGATTCATCGGTGGTTCTCGGGTTGGCATGAGTCGGACGAAAGTGTACCGGCGGGCGTGGCGGCCTGCAGCCTGATGCTCTCGTCGGACCGGCACCGGAAACCGGGTAGGGGTTTTGCCGCCGGGACGCCGGCTGTGGAACAATGCCAGTAAGAGAAACGTATCTGGCTGATGCAAGTGATTGATTGTGACGGGTATCGCGCAAACGTAGGCATCATCCTGTGCAACGCGGAAAGGCAGCTGTTCTGGGGCAAGCGGGTTGGTCAGGAGGCCTGGCAGTTTCCTCAGGGTGGCGTGCACGCGGAAGAAACGCCGCAAGAGGCGATGTTTCGCGAGTTGCGCGAGGAGACGGGCCTGCTGCCCCGGCACGTTGAGGTGCTGGGCTATACGCGTCATTGGCTGCGCTATCGTCTGCCGGAGCGCATGGTCCGGCGCCACAAGCGCCCGGTCTGCATCGGGCAGAAGCAGCGCTGGTTCCTGCTGCGCATGGTGGGAGACGAGAACGACGTGGTGCTGGATGCAATGGAAACCCCGGAGTTCGACGACTGGCGCTGGATTGACTACTGGCGGCCGGCGCGCGAGGTCGTGCATTTCAAGCGTCAGGTCTACCGCCGCGCGCTGTGCGAGCTGGTGCCGCTGATGTTCCCGGAGCTGGAAGACGGGCGCGCGGGCCCGCGCCGCGCGTGCAGCGGAGACTCCGGTGATCCGCCCCCGTCGCGCGCCCTGCCGGTGTCTTCGCGTTGACGAACCCGAGCCCGCCGTCGATGCTGGAGGTCCTGCGCCGTGTGGTGCAGGAGGTGAATGGCGCGGCCGATTTTTTCGAAGCGCTGCATATCATCGTGACCCGCGTGAAGGCCGCGCTCGCGATCGATGTCTGCTCGATCTATCTGAAATCGCCGCAGTCGGGACGCCTGGTCCTGATGGCTTCGGAGGGGTTGCGCGAGGAGTCCGTCGGGCATGTGGAGATGGACCCGTCCGAGGGTCTGGTGGGTCTGGTCGCTTCGCGTGCCGAGCCGGTCAACCTGGACAGTGCCCAGGATCACCCGCGCTTTCGCTACTTCCCGGAGACCGGCGAGGAGCACTTCCTGGCCTTTCTCGGGGTGCCGATCATTCACCAGCGCAACCTGCTCGGGGTGCTGGTCGTGCAGCAGCACCAGGCGCGCAAGTTCGATGACGAACATGTTTCCTTCCTGATTACGCTGGCCGCGCAGCTGGCCGGTGCGATCGCCTACGCCGAGTTTAATGACGAGATCTCCTCGGAGACCCCGCTGATCGGGCATGTGAATGTCGAGGCGACCGGCATCGCCGGTTCCCCGGGGGTCGCGATCGGGCGTGCCGTGGTGGCCTATCGGCTGGCGGATCTCGAGTCCATCCCGGACCGCGAGGGGGCCGGGGTGGACGAGGAGCTCGAGCGCCTGGCGACGGCGGTGGCCGATACCCGGACCGAGATCGAGGACCTGAAGCAGCGCATGGGCGAGGCCCTCGGTCCGGACGAGCAGGTGCTGTTCGACGCCTACCTGTTGTTGCTGGGTTCGGATTCGCTGGTGCACAAGACCGAGGCGCGCATCCGCAACGGCCAGTGGGCGCCGGCCGCGCTACGCGACACGGTGCGCGAGAGCGTGCGGGTGTTCGAGGACATGGAAGACCCCTATCTGCGCGAGCGCGCGGCCGACGTGCGCGATCTCGGGCGACGGGTGTTGTCGCACCTGCTGCCCGCCGAGCGTAGTCAGGAGGAGTTTCCCGATGGCGGCATCCTGGTGGGCGATGACCTGACTGCCTCGCATCTGGCGGAGGTGCCGATCGAGCGCCTGGGCGCGATGGTCTCGGCCAAGGGTACCGGGTCGTCCCATATCGCCATCCTGGCGCGGGCCTTGAACATTCCGGCGGTGATGGGGGTTTCCGAGCTGCCGGTCGGGCGCCTGGAAGGGCGCGAGATCCTGGTGGATGGCTACCGGGGGCGGCTGTTCGTGAATCCGAACGCGGAGCTGCGCGCCGAGTTCGAACGCCTGGTGCGTGAGGAGCGCGAGCTGGCCGAGGATCTGCGTGCCCTGGCGAAGGATCCGGCCGAGACTCGTGACGGGGTGGCGGTCCCGGTGCTCGCCAACTCCGGTCTGCTGGCGGACATCAAGCCGTCGCTGGAGTCCGGGGCCGAGGGCGTGGGGCTTTATCGCACCGAGGTCCCGTTCATGATCCGGGACCGCTTCCCGGGCGAGGAGGAACAGGTCCAGCTCTACGAGCAGGTGCTGGCGTCGTTCGACCCGATGCCGGTGACGCTGCGCACGCTGGATATCGGCGGCGACAAGGCGCTGCCGTATTTCCCGGTCAAGGAGGACAACCCGTTTCTGGGCTGGCGCGGCATCCGTATCTCGCTGGACCACCCGGAGATCTTCCTGACCCAGCTGCGGGCCATGCTCAAGGCCAGCCGCGCCCACGACAATCTGCAGATCCTGTTCCCGATGATCTCGGCCCTGGACGAGCTGAAGGGCTCCATGAGCCTGCTCAATCGGGCGCGCGAGGAGTTGCTGGACGAGGGCTTCCGTATCCCGGTGCCGCGCATTGGCGTGATGGTCGAGGTGCCGGCGGCGGTGTATATGTCGGAGATGCTGGCGCGGCGGGTGGATTTTCTGTCCGTGGGCACCAATGACCTGGTGCAGTACCTGCTCGCGGTGGACCGCAACAACGCGCGCGTCGCCAGCCTCTATGACACCCTGCATCCGGCCTGTATCCATGCGCTGGAGACCATCACCGAGGGTTCGCATCGGGCCGGCAAGCCGGTCAGTGTCTGCGGGGAGATGGCGGCCGATCCGGCCGCGGTAATCCTGCTGCTGGGCATGGGGATCGACAGCCTCAGTGTCAGCGTGTCCGCCATCCCGCGGGTGAAATGGGTAATCCGCAGCTTCTCCACCGATCGCGCCGAGGCCCTGCTGGCGCAGTGCCGGCTGCTGGAGAATGCGGACCAGATCCGCTCGCTGCTCAACAACGCCCTGGTCCAGGCCGGGCTGGGCGGGCTGGTGCGCGCCGGCAAGACCTGAGGCAACGACTGTGTCTGCGGTCCGTGGCCGCCGCTGGCTTCGGGTCAGGTACGCCGGGCGCGCATCCGCGCAACCAGGGCTGTTACGACAAAGATGCTCAGCACGACGCCTATGGCGATCAGGGCATCCGGGATGGAGCGGTTGATCACCAGCACCACCACGCCGACCAGGATCGGTACCGGGGCCTCGTTGAACCAGCGATACCAGGTGTGATCGCGGCGGTTCCGCTCGTCACGGAAGTCACGCACGATCTTGCCGCACCAGACGTGATAGGCGATCAGCACGGCGATCAGGGTCAGCTTGAAGTGCATCCAGGGCTCGGCCAGGTAGAACGAGCGATCCATCAGCATGACCACCCCGAAGGCGATGGTGAGCAGGGCGCCGGGGGTCATGATCCCGTAGAACAGCTTGCGCTCCATGATCTTGAAGCGTTCCCGGCCCGGGACGTCCGCGGTCATCGCGTGATAGACGAACAGGCGCGGCAGATAGAACAGCCCGGCGAACCAGGTGACCATGAAGATCACATGGAGGCTGAGGTACCAGTTATAGGCTTGCATGGTCGTTTTTCTCGTCGGGCGGCGCCGTGCTTACGACAACCAGCGTTCCAGGTGGCGTTCGATCTGTTCGAAGTCCGGGTCGCCCAGCTTCTGATAGACGATGCGACCGCCGGGCGAGATCAGGAAGGTCGTGGGGGTCAGGCGCACTCCGCCGTAGGCCTGGGAGAAGGTGTCGTCGCTGTCGTGGATCACCTTGTAGGGGATTTCACGGTCCTCGCGCATCGCTTCCACGCGGTTGATCGGGTCGTAGGAGAGGGCGACCGCCAGCAATTCGAAACCGTGGTCGGAGTAGGTCTCGTGCAGATGAGTCAGTTTCGGTATCTCGCGCACGCAGGACGGGCAGTTCGTCGCCCAGAACGAGATCATCACGGGGCGACCCTCGTAGTCCTCGAGCGCGACCGCTTCGCCATCCAGTGTGGTGGCGGCGAAGGCAGGTGCGGGTCGCATCCCGTCATCGGTCAGCCAGATGGTCGCGGCGATGGCAATCAGCGCGATGATGAAGATGCCTCCGAAGATGGCCTTGCGGTCGATCCTGCCCTTGCTCATGAGATGTGGTCTCGTTGGTGGATGGTCTGCAAATGTGGACTGGCTGCAGCGGCTTGCGTTCCGTGGCCGCGATCAAGCCGGTATCATGCCGCAGCATGACGACTGCAACCAGTAGCAAGCCTATCCGCATCGGGGTTGTCGGTGCGACCGGATACACCGGTGTCGAGTTGTTGCGCCTGCTGGCGCGTCACCCGGCCGCCAACCTGCATGTGGTGACTTCGCGTGGCGAGGCCGGGACGCCGGTGGCCACGATGTTTCCCAGCTTGCGGGGGGCAGTGGATGCGGTGTTTCAGGCCCCGGACGAGGCGGTTCTTGGCGACTGCGATGTGGTCTTTTTTGCCACGCCCCACGGCGTCGCGCACGGGCTTGCCGCTCCCCTGCTGGAGCGGGGCGTGCGCATTATTGACCTGTCGGCGGATTTCCGCATTCGCGATCCCGAGTTGTGGGCGCGCTGGTACGGTCAGGCGCACGGGGCGCCGCAGTATCTGGACGAGGCCGTTTACGGTCTGCCCGAGCTCAACCGTGAGCAGATTCGCGCTGCCCGCTTGATCGCCGTGCCCGGCTGTTATCCTACGGCGGTCAGTCTGGCGGTGCTGCCGCTGCTGGAGGCCGGTCTGGTGGACCCTGACGACGTGATCGCGGATGCCAAGAGCGGGGTCAGCGGCGCGGGTCGCAAGGCGCAGATCGGCGGTTTGTTCGCCGAGGTGCAGGAGGACTTCCGGGCCTATGCCAGTGGTGGTCACCGGCACTGGCCGGAGATCCAGCAGACCCTGAGCGGTGTGGCGGGGCAATCGGTGGGCCTGATCTTCCAGCCGCACCTGGTGCCGATGACCCGGGGCATTCATGCGACGCTTTATCTGCGCCCGCACGGGCAGGCGGACTGGCAGGCCTGCTTCGAGAAGCGCTACCACAACGAGCCATTCGTGGATGTGATGCCCGCAGGGTCACATCCGCAAACGTCCAGCGTGCGGGGTACCAATCTGTGTCGTATTGCACTGGCGCAGCCGCCGCATTCGGACCGACTGATGGTCCTGTCGGTTATCGACAATCTGGTCAAGGGCGCGGCCGGGCAGGCGGTGCAGAACATGAATCTGATGTTCGGCCTGGAGGAGACCGCAGGTCTGAGCGGGCTGCCCGTGTTCCCTTGATGCCGGGAAGATCCGTATGACGCCCCAATTCCCGCGTCCGCCCCGTTTGCCGCGAATCCCCCCGGCGCGGCGCTCGCGTCGCGGGCGCCGCCGCGGATGGGCGTGGTGGGTTGTGCCGCCGCTGACGATCGCGCTGGTGGTGCCGGTTGTTGTCATTGCCCTGTGGTGGACGGGATCGCTGCCCGATTCCCTGGAGGTTGTTGCGGATGCCCATGAGGGTATCGAGACGCTGCAGGCGGAGCTGGAACGGGAGACTGCCGCGCATCAGGCGGCCGTGGCAGCCCTGCGCCGGACCCAGCAGGAGCTGGAGATGCAGCGCGCCGAGGTCCAGGCGTTCGCCGCCGATATCGAACGGCAGGAGTCCGAGCTATTGATGCTGCGCGACGAGCTCGCGTTTTATCGCCGCCTGGCTGAGGGGGCGGAGGGGGACGGCCTTGGCATTCGCGCGTTGCGGTTGCAGCGCACCGGGCAGGCCAGGGGCTTTGATGTGACTTTTCAACTTTACCGTCCGGGGCTGAATCGGTCGCTGGATCTGGAATGGTCCCTGGAGGTTGAGGGCTACGCGGCGGAAGGCGAGGACCGGATCGTCCTCGACGCCGATGCCCTGGGTGTAGATGCCGACCGCAGCGTTGCAGGGCTCCGCCTGCTGCGTGGCCAGCGGGTGCGGATACGACTGCCGGAGGGTTTCGAGCCGCAGCGTCTGACCCTGCGTGCGGTCGCCAAGGATGAGGAAAATATCGAGCCCGTCGCCGAGCAGGTCGCATGGGATCGTCTGTTGGAGGAAATACCATGATTGGACGCAAGCGAGGCCGCCGCGCGAAAAAGGTGGATACGCTGGTGGGGAGTCTTACGGTGATTCACGGCGATGTCGAGTTCGGGGGCGGGTTGCATATCGAGGGCCGGGTGGTTGGGGATATCCGGGCCGCATCCGATCCGGGCGCGGTGCTGGTGGTGGCCGAGGGCGGCGTGGTCGAAGGCCATATCGCCGTGCCCCGCCTGCTGATGAACGGCGAGGTGCAGGGGGACGTCCATGTCGGTGAACACGTGGAACTGGGCGAGACCGCGCGGCTTGCGGGCAACCTCTATTACACGGCGTTGCAGATGTCGGAGGGGGCCCAGGTCGACGGCTTGCTGAAACGGGTCGACCACCCGCTGCAGGGTGAGCTGGAAGGGCCGGGTGAGACCCGCAGCCTGGCTAATCCTACGGAAGATGCGCATTCTTGACTCTGAGGGTCGGCTTTCCGTAGCGTGTCAGAAAATATTGAACACAGGAGGCCCTGCATGTCCGAGCCCATGACGTCCGAAGCGGAAATGGACATTGAGATCCCCAGCCCGCTGATCTTTACCGACGCTGCGGCGACCAAGGTGAAGGGGCTGATCGAAGAAGAGAACAACGAAAACCTGAAGCTTCGGGTTTTTGTCAGCGGTGGTGGTTGCTCCGGCTTCCAGTACGGGTTCACCTTCGACGAGACCGTCGGCGAAGGCGACACTGTGGTGGAGAACGGGGGCGTGACCCTGCTGATTGATCCGATGAGCTTCCAGTATCTGGCCGGCGCCGAGATCGATTACTCCGAGGGTCTGGAGGGTGCGCAGTTTGTGATTCGCAACCCGAACGCGACCACGACCTGCGGTTGCGGTTCCAGCTTCTCGGTCTGATCCGGACCGTTACCTTTGCAAGGCCCGCCCCGGTTCTCCGCGGCGGGCCTTCTGCGTTTCAGGGGCACCGCTTGGTTGGCGTTTCGCGGCGGCACAGGTATGTGCCGCCGGAATCGGCCCCGGCAAGTGCTCACTTTCGAAGCAGGCTGCAAGAGGGCTCTCAGGGAAGCACGGATGAATGCACACACTCATGTTGGCATCCCCGGGTTTTCCAAGATCAGGCGCGTGGTACAGCCGGTCGTGGTGCTACCGGCCGGTTCCGCCGGGGATGATGCAGCCGAGCACCCGAGGGCCGCGCGCGCCGGTGACCTCGGGCAGATTGCCGGTGTGGCCGGCCAGCGTGCGTGCTGCCAGCCAGGCAAACGCCGCTCCCTCAACCTGTTGCGGTGGGATGCCATGGCCTGTGGTGGTTTCGACCCGGGTTCCGGTCTGGGTCTGCTGCAGGCGCTCCATCAGGTAGGTGTTGAGCGCCCCGCCGCCGCAGACCAGCAGCCGCGCCGGGGGGCGGATGTCGACTGCCTGCAGCGCGCGGCGCACGCTGGTGATGGTCAGTTCGACCAGGGTGGCCTGGATGTCCTCGGGGCGCGCCTGTTCCAGGGCCTCGCCGGTACGGGCGCGCAGCCACGCGGGTGAGAAGTATTCGGGGCCGGTGCTCTTGGGGGGTGGCCGTTCGAAGAAGGGGTCGTCCAGCAGTCTGGCCAGCAGGTGCGGATCCGGCTGGCCGCTGCGCGCCCAGTTTCCATTTCGGTCGAACGCTGTGCCCTGATGGCACCGATTCCAGGCGTCCAGCAGCGTGTTCGCCGGCCCGCAGTCGAAGCCGGTGACGGCCCGGCCGGGTGCCAGCCAGGTGATGTTCCCGATGCCACCCAGGTTCAGGACTGCCCGGGCCTCGTCCGGGCTGGCGAACTGTGCGGCGTGAAAGCCGCAGGCGAGGGGCGCGCCCTGGCCTCCGGCCGCGATGTCGCGGGGGCGGAACTGGGCAACCGTGTCGATTCCGGTGATCTCGGCAATCCGGAACGGGTCGCCGATCTGCCAGGTGAAGGCCGGGTTGCGGTCAGGGGCGTGGTGCACGGTCTGGCCATGGCTGCCGATCGCGCGGATCGTCGCGGGGGGCAGGCCAGTCTGCTCCAGTAGCGCCAGCACGGCCTGCCCGAACAGGTCCCCGAGCTTCGCATCCAGCGTGCCCAGCTGCGCGTAGCGCAGTGTCGTCGTGGTCGCGGCAGTCGCCAGTTCTGCGGCCAGGTCGTCCGGGAACTCGAGCTGCAAGTGATCCAGGACCTGCATGCGGCCGCCGCCAAGGGACTCGGTCAGAACGGCATCAATCCCATCCCGGCTGGTGCCGGACATCAATCCTATATAACGGTCGGTCATGGCGCAGATCCTGTCGCGTCGGGCAGCGCCCATTCTGGACTACCGGGCCATTTCGCGTCCGGTCGGGCCTCGCGGTATCCTTGCGCGTTGTCGGCCATCCCGGCCGGATTCCGATCCAGGGAAACGCTGCTTAAAGTATTCGCGCGCGTTGCTGCCTCAGGTTTTCCGAGACCATTCCTGTCGGGCAGCGGGGGTGATTCTGCTTGCCCGTTGTTGCGCAAAACGGGCGCGCGACCGTGGGTATCAACCAGTGTTTCCCTCAACCAGGGGGCGTCATGGAACTCGAAGACCAGCTGGCCGTCATTCGTCGCGGCACCGATGAAATCTTGCTCGAGGATGACCTCGTTGAGCGTCTCAAGACCGGCCGACCTCTGCGGGTCAAGGCCGGCTTTGATCCCACAGCGCCGGACCTGCATCTCGGACACACCGTGCTGATCAACAAGCTGCGCCAGTTGCAGGACCTCGGTCACCACATCCTGTTCCTCATCGGCGACTTCACCGGGCGTATCGGTGATCCTTCGGGCAAGAATGCGACCCGCCCGCCCCTGTCCGCGGCGGATATCGAGCGCAATGCCGCGACCTACCGGGAGCAGGTGTTTCGCATCCTCGATCCCGAACGCACTGAAGTGGTCTTTAACTCAACGTGGATGGAGCCGATGGGGGCGGCTGGCATGGTGCAGCTCGCCGCCCGCCACACCGTCGCACGCATGCTCGAGCGCGACGATTTCCACAAGCGTTATACCGCACAGCAGCCGATCGCTATT
>NZ_KB907121.1:0-15000 GCF_000381825.1 Thioalkalivibrio sp. ALJT | reverse complement strand
ACGCCTGCCCGGTGCCGGAAGGTTAATTGATGGGGTTAGCTTAGGCGAAGCTCTTGATCGAAGCCCCGGTAAACGGCGGCCGTAACTATAACGGTCCTAAGGTAGCGAAATTCCTTGTCGGGTAAGTTCCGACCTGCACGAATGGCGTAACGATGGCGGCGCTGTCTCCACCCGAGACTCAGTGAAATTGAAATCGCAGTGAAGATGCTGTGTACCCGCGGCTAGACGGAAAGACCCCGTGAACCTTTACTACAGCTTCACACTGAACTTTGAGCTTGTTTGTGTAGGATAGGTGGGAGGCTTTGAAACCGGGACGCCAGTCTCGGTGGAGCCAACCTTGAAATACCACCCTGGCAAGTTTGAAGTTCTAACCCAGGCCTGTTATCCAGGTCGGGGACCGTGTGTGGTGGGTAGTTTGACTGGGGCGGTCTCCTCCCAAAGAGTAACGGAGGAGTGCGAAGGTACCCTCAGCGCGGTCGGAAATCGCGCGACGAGTGCAAAGGCATAAGGGTGCTTAACTGCGAGACAGACACGTCGAGCAGGTGCGAAAGCAGGTCTTAGTGATCCGGTGGTTCTGTATGGAAGGGCCATCGCTCAACGGATAAAAGGTACTCCGGGGATAACAGGCTGATACTGCCCAAGAGTCCATATCGACGGCAGTGTTTGGCACCTCGATGTCGGCTCATCACATCCTGGGGCTGAAGCAGGTCCCAAGGGTATGGCTGTTCGCCATTTAAAGTGGTACGCGAGCTGGGTTTAGAACGTCGTGAGACAGTTCGGTCCCTATCTGCCGTGGGCGTCGGAGATTTGACAGGATCTGTCCTTAGTACGAGAGGACCGGGATGGACGCACCTCTGGTGTTCCGGTTGTCACGCCAGTGGCATTGCCGGGTAGCTAAGTGCGGAAGGGATAACCGCTGAAAGCATCTAAGCGGGAAACCCACCTGAAGATGAGATCTCCCTGGACCCTTGAGGTCCCTGTAGGGCCGTTGAAGACTACAACGTTGATAGGCTGGGTGTGGAAGCGCGGTAACGTGTGAAGCTAACCAGTACTAATTGCCCGTGCGGCTTGACCATATAACACCCAAAGTGTTGGTGGTCTCGTTTGACACATCACGAAAGTACACATGCCTAGAATGCATTCCGAATTCAGAACCCGTGCGCAAGCACGAGTTCTAACCAGTTTGTCTGGCGGCAATAGCGAGTAGGAACCACCCGATCCCATCCCGAACTCGGAAGTGAAACTGCTCTGCGCCGATGGTAGTGTGGGGCCTCCCCATGTGAGAGTAGGTCACCGCCAGGCATTATTCCGAAAGCCCGGTCCCCGTTTGGGGGCCGGGCTTTTTTTGTGCGCTGGCGCCGGCGCTGTTGGGCGTCATATTTCAGATGGGGTGAGAGTGCGCCACTACGATGAAGGAGGACTGCGAATGGGGCGTAAACGGACGGATGGCGGATTGGTGATTGTTGGCGTGATTTTGCTCGGGCTTGGGGGCTATGCGATCTTTGGGGGCGAGGTGGCGTTTACCCCGGTCGCGCCCCGGGAGGGTTCCGGGTTTGGGGGGTTCTGGGCGACTGTGATCGGCGTGATTTTCGTGTTTGCGGGGCTTTACTTCTTGCGTGAGTCGCGTCGATAGGGTGGTGGCTGATCGGACCCGGGCTGCATTTCGGAAGTTGATTGGACTAGAACGACGTTCAGGGGCGGCCCGTCGTGGGGGTGGTGTGCGGCCGGGGCGTTCCCCGGGCAATTAGCCGGGGACGGGGTGGTAGATCATGGCGAAACGCAACGTGCGCCAGTGGCGAACCTTGCTTGTTGGGACCCGTTCGGCTCACTCCATCCTGCGAGTGTGGACGGGCGGGGGCCCGTTGCGAATCAAGTGTGGCCGTTAGCCGGGGGTGGGAGCGTTCGGTGGTTGGCATGTGCGAACGCGATTTGGACGGTGCGCGCGGGTTCTTCCGTGGGCAGCGGTCGATGGCGCATGTGGGGCAATCCATGTGCGGTGTCGTGAGCAATCGCTGGAAACGGGTGAAGGCGGTGCGAGGTTGGGCTTAGTCGGGCGGCCCGGCCCGCATGTTGGGGGCGGGGCGCATGAGTAGCCGGTTTGTCGCGCAGTGTCCGGCTGGGTGGCCGGCTCGTTGCGCTCGGGGTACGTTTGAAGTGGTGGCTCGAACGGTTTTTTATCTGGACGGGCAGCAAGTGTGGCGAACGAACGAGTGTTTCCGGACGCCAGGGTCAGGCGGCGGTACTGCGCCAGGCGAAACCTTCATCCTGGGTGGCGATCTCGGTTTCGTGAAGGGCGCAGCCGAGCCCTTGAGCCAGGGCCTCGCGGGCGAGTTCTTCACGGTTGTTGTCACTCGAGAGGTGCATGCCGACGACGTGTCGCAACCGCGACTGGTCCATGCGCTGGAGTAAATCGGTTGCCGCGTGATTGGGCAGATGCCCGTATCCGCCGTTGATTCGCCGTTTCAAGGAGGGCGGGTAGGGGCCTGCCTGCAGCATCGCGGGGTCGTGGTTGCACTCCAGGAGGAGTGCGTCAGCCCGATCGGCGATGTCGACCATGTGGCGGGAGATATGGCCGGCATCGGTCATCAGGACCAGGCGGTGGGCGCCGTCAGTGATGGTAAACTGAGTGGGTTCGCGCGAGTCGTGTGGCACGGTGAAGGGGTGCACCCAGGCATCGTCGATGGCGAAGGGTTGGTCTGCCTGCAGCTCCTGGATATGCGCAAAGCGGTTGTCGCGAGCGGCGATGCGGGTGCCCGGACTGGTGTAGACCGTGAGTCCGTAACGCCTTGAAAGTGGTCCGGTTGACCCGATGTGGTCTGCGTGCTCATGGGTGACGAGCACCGCGTCGAATTGTTCGGGGCTTAGCTGGATGCGCGCAAGCCTGCGTTCCAGCTCCTGCATCGAGAACCCGCAGTCGACCAGCAGGCGGGTCTGGCCGATCTCGACGACTAGGGCATTGCCGGAACTTCCGCTGCCCAGGGAACAGAACCGAATCATGTGCGAAGGGCAGCGCCCGCGGCGCTTGTGGTTAACGCAGGAGCTGGTGCTCGATGCGTTCGAGCACGAAGTCGGCGTCGCGGCGACGCAGGGGCTCGCCATCAATGTCGCGGGCCTGAATGCGTACGTTGCCGGCGTCAGTGGGGTTCAGTTGGATCTGATAGCGCTCGTCCTGTCGTCGGGCGCCGCCGCGACCGAAGATGCGGCTGATGAAGCCACCACGGTCGCCTTCACCACTGATGTCGGGGCGATAGGTGACTTCGAAGGTGCGGCGATTGCGATCTTGTTCGTCCACCAGGAGGCCCGCGCGGTCGAGGAAGGTGCCCATCTGGGACCAGATGCGGTCAATCTCGCCAGCGATGATCAGCGCGGGCTGGCCGTCAAACTCGGTCTTCTGCAGCTCGCTGGGGCGGTCGGCGAGGGTCTCGTCTGCACGTTCTCCGCCTTCCGGTATTTCGCCGGTGGCAAGGAAGACGCGCAACCGATTCAGCATCTCGGCTTCGAGATCCGGGTCGGACGGGCGCATGGCCCAGCGCCAGGTTTCGCCCTCGGCTTCCTCGGCCGCGCCGCGATGGGAAATGTAGATCGCAGATCGCCCGTTCTCGCGTTCCAGTCGGAGACGGTACTGGTCTCGGGTGGTGGCGTCGTAGACGTTGCCCAGGGCGCGAGCGAAGATGTTCTGAGTGCCGCTCAGGGGGATGCCGGCACGGTCTTCGGCCCACTCTGTTTGCATGATGCCGACTTGGGGCTCGTTGCGTTCCAGTCGCAGGTTCTGACTGTCCCAGAATGCCGTGAGCTGGTCCCAGAGTTCTTCGGCTGGCGCCTCGACACTGAGCCAGCGCACATTCCCTTCTCGCATCAATGTGATTTCGGCGGAGTCCGGTAATACGCGGCCATCGTGGGGAGTCGGGGCGGTCGGTTGCCCCGGTCGCGCCGCCGTCGTGGGTGCGCGTTCCATCTCGCGGGCACTCACGCGTTCGCCGGGGGCTTCCGGGATGTGGTAGGCGCGTTCGCTGTCGGGGGCGATCAGGTTTGGCGGTACCTCGAGGCTCTCCATCTGCCGGCTCATTTCGTACTGGGGGCCGCTCTGACGGTCACCGGAGGTTGAACAACCCGCGATGGCCAGGCCGGTGGCCAGTGCCAGGGCGGTGCGGGTTGCATGGCGATGGAGCTTGGAAGGTTGTTTCATGACGGGGTTCAGACCTCTATGCCGGCCTGGCGCATCGCGTCCAGGACCGGCGCATGGAAGGGTTCGGACAACGGTGTCAGCGGCAGGCGGATGCCTTCCTCCATCAGGCCCATGCGGTGCAGCGCCCATTTGACAGGTATGGGGTTGGCCTCGAGGAACAGTGCCGAGTGCAGGCCATCCAGCTGGCGATTGATCTCGCGGGCCTGCTCCGGCTGGCCGTCGCGCGCCGCGCGGCACATGGCCGCCATCTGCTGCGGGGCGACATTGGCCGTTACCGAGATGATGCCGTGGCCGCCGGCCAGAAGGAAGGCCAGGCCGTTGCCGTCGTCGCCGCTGTAGAGATCGAGCCGGTTGCCGACCCGCGCAACCAGGTCCGCGGTGCGCTCGTTGTTGGCCGTGGCTTCCTTGATCCCGATGATGTTCGGGATCGCGGCCAGGCGCTCCACCGTTTCCGGCAGCAGGTCCACTGCGGTGCGACCGGGCACATTGTAAAGGATCTGCGGGATATCGACGGCTTCGGCGACCGCCTTGTAGTGCAGATAAAGGCCTTCCTGGGTCGGCTTGTTGTAGTAGGGCGTAACCAGCAGGCAGGCGTCCGCACCACGCTCCTTGGCGCAGCGCGTCAGCGCAATGGCCTCGCGGGTCGAATTCGCACCGGTGCCGGCGATCACGGGGAGGCGCCCGGCCACGGTCTTCACCGTGTGGGCGATGGCGTCGCAGTGCTCGTCGAAATCGAGGGTTGCAGACTCGCCGGTGGTGCCGACCGCCACAATGGCATCGCTGCCGGCCGCGATGTGGAACTCCAGGAGCCGATCCAGCGCCGGCCAGTCCAGGCTGCCGTCCGCGTGCATCGGGGTCGCCAGTGCGACCATGCTGCCTTGAAACATCGACTCCTCCAACATCGGGAATGGTGCAGTCTAACGGGCCGGTGTCGGGGCGTTCAAGATTCCCGGCGGGCGGTGGGATGCGGACGGGGTTCTGGGAACGGTGCGTCCGGCGTTCGTGGCTGCCGTTGGCGGGGCGGGATCGAGGTGGTATGTTGCCAGCCATCATGCCTGACACCGATTTCAAGCCAGACAGTTCGGGATGGCGGGGCGCTATCCGCTGCGCAACGGCCCGTCGGGTGTTCCGTGGCTGAGGTGGTGGGTGCCGGTGCCCATACGCACCTGATCCTGAATCTGATCGGACCGGACCAGTCGGGGCTGGTATCCAGTGTGACCCGCGTGGTGGTGGACACCGGCTGCAACCTCGAGGCCAGCCGCATCACCGTGATGGATGGGTACTGCTGCATGGCCCTCAGTGCCAGCGGAAACTGGAAGACCCTGGGGACACTGGAATCGCGACTGGAACGTCTGGAAGCCGAGATGGGCCTGGTTGTGGTGGCCCGGCGCGGGCCCCTGGAAGATCGCGCCGAAGCCGCGATGCCCTACGCCGTGGATGCGGTGGCGCTGGATGCCCCGGGCCTGCTGAACGCCCTGGCGGACTTTTTTACCAGCCGTGCGGTGAACTTGCGCGACGTGCAGACTCGGGTCTATGTCGCGCAGCAGACCGGTGCGCGCATGTTCGCGGCCAACATGGTGGTGGAGATCCCGGCAGGCCAGCATCTCGCCAGCTTGCGCGGCGAGTTCATGGACTTTTGTGACGAACTGAATGTGGACGGTGTGCTGGACCCGATCAAGGCCTGAGCGGTGCGGTCGTCCCTTTCTCACCCAGTAACGGAGTAGCGCGTTATGAGCATTGCCATCGACCAGATCGTCCCCGAAGAGCTGCGGGTTCCCGCCACGGGCGAACAGGAACTGGGGCCGGGTGATTTTCGCGGCCGGATCGTGGTGCTGTATTTCTACCCCAAGGACAACACGCCGGGCTGCACCAACGAAAGCCGCGATTTTGCGGCCAACCTGGGCGCGTTCGACGCCGCCGGGGCGGTCATCCTTGGGGTGTCGCGGGACAGCGTCAAAAGTCACGAGAATTTTCGTCAGAAGCAGGAGCTTCCCTTTGACCTGCTCAGTGACGCTGACGAAAAGCTGTGCGCGGCCTTCGATGTCATCAAAATGAAAAACATGTATGGCAAACAGGTGCGCGGCATCGAGCGGTCCACCTTCCTGGTCGACCCCGATGGGGTCCTGCGCCGAGAGTGGCGCAAGGTGAAGGTGCCCGGTCATGTCGACGAGGTGCTGGCGGCGGTGCGTGAACTGGCAGGAAACTGAGCCGGGGCGGTTGCAGTCCGCACCCGGCAGTCTGCGACTTACCCCGGCCCAGGAGACGCCATGAGCGCAACCCCGGAGGACCCGAAACGCCTGTTTGTTCTGGACACCAATGTCCTGATGCATGACCCCACCGCGTTGTTCCGGTTCAAGGAACACGACGTCTTCCTGCCCATGGTTGTGCTCGAGGAACTGGATCGTGGCAAGAAGGGGGTCTCCGAGGTGGCGCGCAACGTGCGCCAGGTCTCGCGCTTCATCGACGAGCTGATGAGTGGTGCGACCCACGATCAGATCGCCGCGGGTTTGCCGCTTCAGGCCGAGTCGCTGAGCGAGTCCACCTTTGCTCCGTCCGGTCGGCTGTTCTTCCAGACCCGCAATCTCAGCTCACGTCTGCCCGACTCCTTGCCTGGTTCGACCCCGGACAACGACATCCTCGCCACCGCCCAGGCCCTCAAGACGGAGGAGTCGGATCTTCCGGTCACGCTGGTATCCAAGGACATCAACCTGCGTATCAAGGCGGCGGTGATCGGCCTGCATGCGGAGGACTACTACAACGACCAGGTCCTGGACGATGTCAGTCTGTTGTTCTCCGGCATGACCGAGCTGCCGGAGGATTTCTGGGAGACGCACGGGTCCAGGATGGACTCGTGGCAGGAATCCGGCCGGACCTATTACCGGGTGGCCGGGCCGCTGGTCGCGGAGTGGCAGCCCAACCAGTTCGTCTACCGCGAGGGGGAAAACCCGCTGTCCGCAATCGTGCTGGAGATCGACCAGCCAAACGAGTCCGCGGTGATCGAGCTGGTGGACGACTACATGGTGCCGCGTCACAGCGTCTGGGGTATCAATGCCCGCAACCGCGAGCAGAACTATGCCCTGAACCTGCTGATGGATCCGGAAGTGGACTTTGTCTCGTTGCTGGGTGCCGCCGGAACCGGCAAGACCCTGCTGGCGCTGGCCGCGGGGCTCGCGCAGACCCTGGAAGACAATACCTACAAGGAAATTATCATGACCCGGGTCACGGTCCCGGTAGGTGAGGACATCGGGTTCCTGCCCGGGACCGAGGAAGAGAAGATGACGCCCTGGATGGGCGCGCTGATGGACAACCTTGAGGTGCTCGCAAAGTCCGAGGGGGCGGGCGACTGGGGCCGTGCGGCGACTAACGACGTGCTGACCAGTCGCATCAAGATCCGCTCGCTGAACTTCATGCGCGGGCGCACCTTCCTGAATCGCTATATCATCCTGGACGAGGCGCAGAACCTGACCTCGAAGCAGATGAAGACCCTGATCACCCGGGCCGGGCCGGGTACCAAGGTGGTGGCGCTGGGCAACATCGCGCAGATCGACACCCCTTACCTGACCGAGACCTCGTCGGGGCTGACCTATGTGGTGGACCGCTTCCGCAACTGGACCCACAGCGGGCATATCACGCTGACCCGCGGCGAGCGCTCGCGGCTGGCGGACTACGCCTCGAATCATCTGTAGACGGCGGAGGTTGTGCGTACGTCGCGAGTCACCCTCGAAGCTGACGCCGAGTCAGTTTTCGGTGGCGGATGCCGCGGCCCCCGCGGTGCCCCGTAATGACGGTGCTCGTTGCGAGGGAGGGCCTTAACCGTCTTCGCTGTAGCGCACGCAGGCGCGGTCGGTCTCCCACAGGGTCAGGGCGTGCATGCGCAGGCCCGGGCGGTCCAGGCGTTCCGCCATCTGCCGGAAGAACCACTGGGCGATGTTTTCGGCGGTCGGGTTGACCGTGTCGAATGGCGGGACGTCGTTCAGGTAGCGGTGATCCAGCTGCCCGGCGATCTCGCGCGCGGCGGTCTTGACCACCTTGAAGTCCACCGCCATGCCGGTATCGTCCAGGGTCTCGGCCCGGACCTCGGCCTCCACCTTCCAGTTGTGTCCGTGCATGTTCGCGCACTGCCCCGGGTAGTCGCGCAGGGTATGCGCGGAGGCAAAGTCGGTCAGGACACGGAGGGTGTAGCGGGCACTCATGATTTCTTCCGGGCGAGCGGCCGTCGCCGGCCGGGGTTGTATCAGCCCGCGCAGCCTAGCCGGCTGCTGTCCTGCGCGCAATTCTCCTGCCCGGATGCGTGGCGAATCGCGGCCAGCACGCCCGCGGTGTCCAGGCCGCAGTCGGCCAGGATCTGTTCGCGCGAGCCGTGCTCGGTGAAGGTGTCCGGGATGCCCAGTACCTGGCAGGGCAGGGTCAGGCCCTCGGCGGTGAGCCATTCCAGCACTGCGCTGCCGGCGCCGCCGGCGCGGGCATGGTCTTCGAGGGTCACGAAGCCCTCGTGGCTGGCGGCCAGTCGCGCCAGTAGCCCGTTATCCAGCGGCTTGATGAAACGCATGTTCACCACGGTGGCATCCAGTGCCTCGCCAGCGGCCAGGGCGGTGTCCAGCAACGCGCCGAAGCTGAGGATTGCCAGGCCCCGGCCCTCGCGCACGACCTCGGCGCGGCCGATCGGCAGGGTCTCCAGGGGCTCGCTGGCCCCTTCCGGCAGGACCCCGGGGCCGCCGCCGCGCGGATAGCGCACGACCGCCGGGCCATGGTGGGCGTAGCCGGTGGACAGCATCTGGCGGCATTCGCGCTCGTTGGCCGGGGCCATCAGCAGCATGTTGGGGACCGTGCGCAGCAGTGCGGTGTCGAAGGTGCCGGCATGGGTCGGGCCATCGGCGCCCACGATCCCGGCGCGGTCCACCGCGAACAGTACTGGCAGGTCCTGCAGGGCGACATCATGGATTACCTGGTCCATGGCTCGCTGCAGGAACGTCGAATAGATCGCGACCACGGGCTTCTGGCCCTCGCAGGCCATGCCGGCGGCCAGGGTGACCGCGTGCTGTTCGGCGATGCCGACATCGAAGTAGCGCTCGGGGAATCGTTCGGAGAAGGCGACCAGGCCGGAGCCCTCGCGCATCGCCGGCGTGATGCCCAGCAGGCGCTCGTCGGCTGCCGCCTGATCGCAAAGCCACTGGCTGAAGATGTCGGTATAGGTCGGTGCCTTCGGGCCGGAGGGCTTCAGGCCGTTTTCCGGCTCGAACTTGGAGACGCCGTGGTAGCGGCAGGGGTCTTCCTCGGCCGGGGCGTAGCCCTGGCCCTTGCGCGTGACCACATGCAGCAGCTGCGGGCCATGACCGCCGCGCAGGTTCTTCAGAATCGACACCAGCCCGTGTACATCGTGTCCATCCACCGGCCCGAAGTAGCGAAACCCCAGTTCCTCGAACAGCGTGCCGGGGACGAGCATGCCCTTCATGTGTTCCTCGGCGCGTTCGGCAAAGGCCTTCACCGGCGGGACGAACTCCAGCATGCGCTTGGAGCTTTCGCGCACCGAGCAGTACAGCCGGCCGGACAGCAGGCGGGTGAAATACTGGTTCATCGCGCCGACATTGGGCGAGATCGACATGTCGTTGTCGTTCAGAATGACCAGGAGATTGCAGTCCAGATCGCCGATGTGGTTGAGCGCCTCGAAGGCCATGCCGGCGGTCATCGCGCCGTCGCCGATCACCGCGACGTGGTGGCGATCCAGCCCTGCGTGCCGGGCGGCCAGGGCCATACCGGCAGCTGCGCTGATCGAGGTGCTGGAGTGCCCGGCTCCGAAGGCGTCGTATTCGCTCTCCGCACGTTTGGGGAAGCCGGCCAGGCCACCATACTGGCGCAGGGTGGCCATGCCGGCGCGGCGTCCAGTCAGGATCTTGTGCGCATAGGCCTGATGCCCGACATCCCACACGATACGGTCATCGGGCGTGTTAAAGGCGTAGTGCAGCGCGATCGCCAGCTCCACCGTGCCCAGGTTGGCGGCCAGGTGCCCGCCCGTGCGCGAGACGCTCTCGATCAGGAACTGGCGCAACTCCGCAGCCAGCCCGGGAAGTTCCGAGGCCGGGTGTGCCCGCAGGTCGGCGGGCCATTCGATTGCATCCAGCAGGGGGGTGGGGGTCATGATCGGGCCGGTTCAGTTCATGCGGTCGACGATGTACCGCGCGAGGAAGCGAAGCAAGTCCGCCTCCTGGTCGAAGGGTTGCAGCTCGGCCAGCGCCTCGTCGACCAGCGCCACCGCGCGTTCGCGCGAGGCCTCCAGGCCCTGCAGCGACGGGAAGGTCGCCTTGTCCAGCCGGGCATCCGCACCGCAGGCCTTGCCGAGAACCTCCGGGTCGCCCTCCACGTCGAGCACGTCATCGCGGATCTGGAAGGCCAGCCCGATGCATTCGGCGTAGCGCGTCAGGCGGTCGAGGGTATCCGGGGGCGGGTTGCCGGCGAGCGCTCCCAGCCGCACCGAGGCCCGGATCAGGGCGCCTGTTTTCAGTCGGTGCATGCGTTCCAGCTCGGCCAGACTGATCGGCTGGCCGCAGGCCCCCAGATCGATTGCCTGGCCCCCGGCCATGCCATGCAGGCCGGCGGCGCTGGCCAGTTCCGCCACGGCGTCCAGCGCGGTGCTTGCGGGCAGGCTCCGCACGCCGGTGGTCAGGGTGTCGAATGCAGCGGCTTGCAGGGCGTCGCCGGCCAGGATGGCGGTGGCCTCGTCAAAGGCCTTGTGGCAGGTCGGTCGACCACGGCGCAGGTCGTCGTCATCCATGGCTGGCAGATCATCATGGATCAGGGAATAGACATGCACCATCTCCACCGCGGCGGCCATTGCATCCAGCACGTCGCCATCCGCACCAGTGGCACCGCCGGCGGCGTATACCAGCACCGGGCGCAGCCGCTTGCCGCCCGACAGGGTGGCATAGCGCATCGCCTCGACCAGGCGGGCATCCGGGCTGGTGTCCGGGGCCAGTTGCCGGTCGAGAACCGTCTCGATCCGGCGCTGGTACTCAGCCAGTGTCCGGGTGGGGTCGAATTCGGACAAGAGGGTCCCTCTAGAACGGGATTTCGTCGGTGGAGCCGCGCCCGGGAACGTTTGGCGTCGGTGCGGGGTCTGCATTCACGGAGGCCGCTGCCTCGTCGGCCGCGAGGGCCTCGATGCGTTTCTGGGCCTCGTCCAGGGCCTTCTGGCAGCGGCTGACCAGTTGCATGCCACGCTGGAATTCCTCCAGCGACTGCTCCAGACCAAGCTCGCCGGATTCCATGCGTGCGACCAGGGCCTCGAGGGCCTCGAGGCTGGCTTCGAATTCGGCCGGACTGTCGGCGGGCGCGTCGGACATGGGGGGGTCACCAATGCGAAAAGGTGAGAAAGTAGCGGATTCGTGTGCGCGAGGAAAGGCGCCGGGGTGGCGGGGCTTGAGAAACGCGGATACATCCCCATTTCGACCGTGGCATTCCGGTTGACACTCAATCGGGTGCCGACTAGAGTCTTTGCACGGTTTAGACAGAGTCTAAACAGTCCTCTGCACAGGCATTCCTGTGGTTGTGTAGAACCCACGAGAGAGAAGGAGAGCACCATGGATCTGAAAGGCAGCAAGACCGAAGAAGCCCTGAAGGAAGCCTTCGCTGGCGAATCGATGGCCAACCGCCGTTACCTGTACTTCGCTTCCAAGGCGGACGTCGAGGGCTACAACGACGTGGCCACCGTGTTCCGTTCCACCGCCGAAGGTGAAACCGGCCACGCCCACGGCCACCTCGAGTACCTCGAGAGCTGCGGCGATCCGGCTACCGGCCTGGAGTTCGGCTCCACTGCGGCGAACCTGAAGACTGCGGTTGCTGGTGAGACCCACGAGTACACCGACATGTACCCGGGCATGGCCAAGACCGCCCGTGATGAAGGCTTCGACGAGGTCGCCGACTGGTTCGAGACCCTGGCCAAGGCGGAGCGCTCCCACGCCAACCGCTTCCAGAAGGCCCTGGACCAGCTGGACGACTGATCGTCCTGCCGTAACGGAAGCATGCGAGGCCGGTGCGCCGGCCTCGTTTTCCGGGAAATACGGAACAGCGTGTGGCGCGAGCCGTTGCGCCGCGGCCCGCAAGCTGTTCCGTGTTTCCCTCAAAGCACCGCGTATTGATTCGGACACCGGAGGGATGCATGTCTGCGCCGACGCACCAACGTGAAGGAAGTCTCGAAGCCCCTACCCGGCATCCGCTGGACTGGAAGAACCCCGAGTTCTACAACGAAGAATCGCTGTTCGCCGAGCTGGAGCGGGTGTACGACATCTGCCACGGCTGTCGGCGTTGCGTCAGCCTGTGCAACTCCTTCCCCACGCTGTTCGACCTGGTCGATGAATCCGAGACCTTCGAGGTCGACGGAGTCGACAAGAAGGACTACTGGAAGGTGGTCGATCACTGCTACCTGTGTGATCTGTGTTATCTGACCAAGTGCCCCTACGTGCCCCCGCATGAATGGAACGTCGATTTCCCGCACCTGATGCTGCGGGCCAAGGCCGTGCGTTTCCAGAAAGAGGGCGCGCAGCCCGCGCACAAGCTCATGTCCAGTACGGACACCGTCGGCAAGCTGGCGGGCATCCCGGTCGTGGCCGGTGCGGTCAACGCCGCGAACAAGAATGGCACGATGCGCAAGTTGCTGGACCGGACCATGGGCGTGCACCCCGAGGCCCCGGTTCCCGAATACCACTCGAACAAGGGCCGCTCGCGTGTGGCAAAGGTAGCCAAGGGTGTGATTAACCCCGAGCCGGCCGGTGCCACCCAGGGCAAGGTAGCGCTGTACGCGACCTGCTACGGTAACTACAACGAGCCGCACCTGGTCGAAGATCTGGTCAAGGTCTTCGAACACAATGGCATCGAAGTCACGCTGGTCGACAAGGAAAAATGCTGCGGCATGCCCAAACTCGAGCTGGGCGACCTGGAATCAGTGGAGGCCTCCAAGGAGGCGAACATCCCGGCGATGAAGCGCATGATCGACCAGGGCTACGACATCGTCGCACCGGTCCCGTCCTGCGTGCTGATGTACAAGCAGGAACTGCCGCTGATGTTCCCGGACGACACCGACGTGATCGCGGTGCGTGACCGCATCTTCGACCCGTTCGAGTACCTGATGGAGCGCCACAAGGAAGGCAAGCTGAACACCGACTTCCCCGAGAAGCTCGGCAAGATTGCCTACCACGCCGCCTGCCACCTGCGGGTGCAGAACATGGGTCTCAAGACCCGTGATCTGCTGAAGCTGGTGCCGGATACCGAGATCGACGTGATCGAACGCTGCTCCGGGCACGACGGCACCTACGGCGTGAAGAGCGAGTTCTACGAGACCGCGGCCAAGATCTGCCGTCCGGTGGTGAACCGCGTGCAGAAGGCCGAGTCCGATCATTATTCGAGCGACTGCCCGATGGCCGGGCACATGATCGAGAACGGACTGCAGGGCAAGGGTGAGGACAAGGCGCCCGAGCACCCGCTGACCCTGCTGCGCCAGGCCTACGGCCTGTAGCCGGCGCTCGACCCACAGGACGCGACACGGGCGGGTAGACGTGCCCGGGAATGGAGAGAAGACATGGCCAGTGACAGCTACCACGAACCCGTCGAGGAACTGAGCGACGAGTCGCGCGAGATGCACCGTGCGATCGTCTCGCTGATGGAGGAGCTCGAGGCGGTGGACTGGTACCAGCAGCGCATCGACGCCTGCAAGGACGAAGAACTGAAGGCGATCCTCGCGCACAACCGCGACGAAGAGATCGAACATGCCGCGATGGTGCTGGAATGGATCCGGCGCCATAACCCGGTATTCGACCACGAACTGAAAGACAACCTCTGGTCCGACAAGGACTACACGAAGAAGGGGCACCACCACGATCACTGAGGGGTGCCGGTCCAAACGGGCCAATCCGACGAGACGGAGGTATCGAGATGCAGATGGAGGCAAGTGTGGACAAGCTGAGTCGTGAAGACCTGTATTCCCTGGAGAAGTACCACGAGATGCGGCCACAGTTCCGCAACGAGGTGATGCAGCACAAGCGCAATCGCGTGGTGCAGGTGGGCCCGGCCGTGACCCTGCACTTCGAGGATCGCAAGACCATGCAGTACCAGATCCAGGAGATGCTGCGGGTCGAGAAGATCTTCGATGCCGAGGGCATCCAGGACGAGCTGGACGCCTACAATCCGCTGATCCCGGACGGTTCCAACTGGAAGGCGACCATGATGGTCGAGTACCCGGACGTGGACGAGCGCAAGGTGCAGCTGTCCAAGCTGATCGGGATCGAGCGCAAGACCTACGTGCAGGTGGACGGGCACGACAAGGTGTACCCGATTGCCAACGAGGATCTGGATCGCGAGACCGACGACAAGACCTCGTCGGTGCACTTCCTGCGCTTCGAGCTGACCCCGGAAATGGTTGCCGCGGCGAAATCCGGTGCGGCCATTGCCATGGGGGTGGAGCACGAGAACTACAACCACCGGCTGGACGCCGTCGCCGAGGGCACGCGCGAATCGCTGGCGGCCGACCTCGACGCCGTCAACTGACGCGCGGACGGAACCTGTCAACCTGTTTCGGACGCCTCACACGGAGGATAATGTATTTTCCGTCCTCGCCCTGGCTGCGCCCATGGTCGGGAAATTCACGACCATGGACTCGCCGGCATCCGCCTCTTCGGGTGACACCGGGTTGATGGTCACCACCTCCGGCGGTCGGGCGGCGACGGGTGCCCCTTTGACGAAGCGCTCGGGGTGATTGCGGTACTGGGCATCGAGCACCTGCTGTCGCTGCGTACGGATGGCCTCAAAGCGTCCCGTAAAGACCTGCT